>CAWBMQ010000013.1:0-343860 GCA_963789925.1 uncultured Gemmatimonadales bacterium | reverse complement strand
CCCCGCGGGTTTCGCCAACTCGCCATGTTCCTGGCCGCGGTGGTAAGCTGTGTACCTTCGCGCCACCGACTTCCGGATGGCCTGTGTGGTGCTGCAAGGGATGTTCGTGCCCACGGACGGCACCAGCTCCGCCGCGGTAGCGCTGGTGCTGCTGGCCGTCAGCGTTGGTGGGACCGGGCGATTCGCGGACCGAACGCGTTCGACCTCAAGCACGAGTGGCGCTGATCTGAGGCTGGATCGCGCTTGCAGCGACCTCAGGTGCGGCGCTCGCCCTGATCGTTGGCAACCGTCGATTCGATTCCTCTATTTCCAGTTCTGAGGCACACGCGACCGTGTGGCCGCGACGGGAGGCCCGGAGACGGGCACCTCGGGCTCGAGTCCATCGGTGAGTGGCTGGGGTTCCGTGAGGTGACACCCCGCGAGCGACGCCAACAAGAATGGAAGGCACAACATCGAGGCCATTCGTCGAGAGAGCTTGGAAAGATACTTCACCCTGCCTCCTTGCAAGAGGTGTGGCCCGCTATGACGGGCCGTGATTCGCCTGTTTACGCGGGACAGCCGATGCGCCGGGTGCTGACGACCAGATTGTCGAGGTACCGCTCCTGCACCACCGGCGAACCGGCGTTCCAGTAGTTCTCGATGAAGACCGCGTTGATGCCGTAGGCGGCGTAGCTGCCCACCCAGTTGAGCCCCTCGCGACTGGCATCCAGCTGTCCATCCACCCAAGACTCGAACAGGCCGTTGGCTGCGCCGGCGTCATTCAGCCGGGCGTGCGCCTCGACACAGTGCCAGCGCCCAAGTGACGCCGGAGCGAACAGCGCCACCGTGCCTCGAACTGCGCCGAGCCAGCGGAGTGGGGAAGTCGTTGTAGGTGGTGGTTCGGACGACGCCGGCGCTGTCGGTGCCGGAGGCGGGATCGAGGACCAGGTAATCCCAGGTCGCGGCCCTGCCCCCGCTCCACACGTGTGCGATCATCGCCTGCGACCAGGTGTCGCTCGAGACGAAGCTGGTCGCCCGGGAAAGCTTCGTCGCCGCCGCCACCCTGCCAGTCGGCGGGATAGCGGACATAGATGCGCCAGTAGAGCTCGCGGTAGGTTGCGGTCCCCGCATCCGCGGGCCGGAAGTACGCTTGGGGAGTGCGCCCGAAGGCGAGTTTCAGGGAGCCGGAGGAGGTCTGCGGAGTGGTGGCGTACGCCCCGCGCATACCACTGGAGGACTCAGCCCCAACGCCGGGGGCGCGGACAAGCGGCCGTCGGCTGCATCGTACTCGAAGTAGGCAGCGAGACGGTCGGACTCGAAGTCGTCGCAGAAGACCCATCCCGATCCGGGACGCTGGCACTCGTGCGCGAGCACTTCCGTAGTCGCCGGAGGCGGAGGATCGAGCCCGTCGACTGGCGGCGCGGCACAGCCCGGAAGCGCTGCCGCCAAGAGGCAGGCAACGACGAGGAGCACGGGGAAGTGTTTCGGCCGCGGACTCAGGTTCACTTCTAAACCCATTTGTTTACAGTGTGCCGGCACGCGTGCCGGAGTCGAGAGGCTCCCTGCTGGGACTGACGAGAGCAAGGAGCAAGCCATCCTTCAGAACGTGCTCTACCGTATTGATTTCGAATTTTTTCAGTATTACTGTACTGCTATCTCGTTTAAATAGAATGATTTAACTCACATGTCATAGTTGTATCGAGTTTTGCCGTCTTGGGATGTGTAACGATGACACTGCGGGGGGAGGAAATCGCGTCCGGGAAAGCAGAAAACAGCGCAGACGACTGTAATTGAGGTGTCCCGAGTTAGGCGCTTCAGAGGGGGATCGGGGTCAGGGGAGATTAGGGTCTGGACTGCGACTGTGTAAGGGTGAGGCTGGGCGCGTCAGCGGGACAGAGGCGCCCGTCGCTGCCCGGTCCTGGTCGCGTACCCAGCGGTGTTCGGGGAACGTAGCCCCTTCGGGAGGAATACCCGGGCGACAGTGCCGAGGCGATCAAGAGGCGCCGAGCCTTTCGCGTAAAGGGCGATCGCTCCAAGGGGCCGAAGGTCGCCCCGTTGAAGAGCCATTACAGCGCCTGGAGGCGGCCTGTACTAAGGCGAGCCTCAAGGGTAGAATGTTGCACTACACACGGCGCAGTGCCGCTCGTCGGTTGGTGCAGGCAGGACGTCAGAGAGCGCAGCCCATCCAGGTAACCGGGCACAAAACGCCGATGTCTTCCGCCGCTGCGCAATCACTACTGACCAAGACGCGGCGAATGCCGTAGCCAAGGCCGCGGCGTTCCGGACGGCAGGTGCGGCACCGAAACTCGGCCAAGAGCTCCACAAAGGCAAGAAGGCGAAGAAGAAAGCAAGTTGTAAGTTGTTGTAGGGCAATAGACGGGACGTAGCGCAGTCCGGTAGCGCACTGCAATGGGGTTGCAGGGGTCGCGGGTTCAAATCCCGCCGTCCCGATGAGGACATCGTTCGATTGAAGGGCCAACCTGATCGGTTGGCCCTTCGTGCTTCCGGTCACGCCGATTCCATCCGTCCCGCATCGAGCGCTCGTTCCAGCAGGCTCCTCGCACTCCGGATGCGACGCACTGCCCGGTTCATGGTGGGAACATCGCGTGCCGCCCACGCCATCTCGACTTCGTGCGTGCCTTCCCGGTACTCCAGGAGCGCCGTGTTGCCCCACGCGATGGCCCTCTCGGTCAGGCTGCCCGCGTCCTCGCGAGTCCGCAATGTTTCAACCAGGAAGCCGATCTTCCGCGACTCGACGCGATAGCGCGCCGACAGTGCATTCAGTTTCTTCGCATGTCGCTCGACCTTCCAGTGCCACATCGGCGCCACCGGGATCGCGGTGTTTGTTTCGCGTGAGTTACTCTCCTAGACGTACGTGAACGTTGTTGTTCGCACACACTGTGTCCGCCTTGTCCAACTCTGCTACGTGATGAAACAAAAGAAAGACGGCCAGCAACTGCTGGCCGTCCAAAGTCGTGGGCGCTGCCGCCGGGGCGTCCGGGTCAGTTGGCCTTCTTCAGCTCGATCGGCCCGTTCACCGTCGAGAGTTCGAGCCTCGGTCCGCCGTTGCCGATCGTTCCCCGCATGCTGCGCGGCGACATCTTGCCCTGGATGGTCATGGGGAAGTCGCTGCTGATGTCGCCATTGAGGGTATTGGCGCGTACGTCGAGGTTCGCGGGGGTGGGCATCTCGACGGTTACCGACCCGTTGACGGTCTTGGCCTCGAGGTCTCCGGTCCAGCTGGAAGTACCCATCGTCAGCCGCACGTCGCCGTTCACGGTCTCGGCGCTGCCGGTGCCGCGGGTGGCGAGCGTCACGTCGCCGTTGACCGAAGTCACCTCGGCGTCGGCGATCAGCCCGCCGGCGGCGACGGAACCATTCACCGTCCGACCCTCGAACTTGACCCCGGCCGGCACGCTGACGGTGAACTCGACATCGACATCGTTGTGACTGCCGTGGTCGTTGTCGTTGTGCGAGCGCTCATTGCAGCCGTCGGCGTCCTGCTGGTTGGGCCATACCGCGCAGATGACGGTCACGTCGCCGTCCTGTTCCACGCGGATCTCCACGCTCTTGGGGTCACTCTTCTTCGACCGGCGCACCGCCGACACCGACGCTTCCTTCGAGGAGGTTCCGGTTGCCTTGATGCTCCCGTTCACGTCCTGGATGCGGAGCGTCTTTCCGGCGGCGATGACGCCGGTCCAGTGAAAGGAGTCATCACTCTTCTGCTGGGCCGAGGCGCCCGGCGTCACGAAGACGGTCAGGGCAGCAAGGGCGGTGAGGATGTGCGAATGGCATGGCATGTCAGTCGTCCTCTCCAGTGCCCTTGCTCTTCATGGTGCGAGATCCCGGCCGGGCCAGCCGGATGTCACCGCCAAAGGATTCCAGGTCCACTCGTGCGCTGCCGTTCCCGATCGTGAAAGAGAACTTCCGGCGCTGGTTCTTTCCGCTCAGCGTCACCGGGTAATCCGACTCGAAGCTCCCGTTGAAGGTGTTGACGCTGACGGTGGCATTCGCGTTCTCCGGCATCGTGATGGACATGTCGCCCTGGTGCGTGGAGAGCTCGTAGCGGCCGCCGTTCTGGATGGTGCCGTCGTAACTGATGTCACCGTTCACGGTACTGGCCTCGACGCTGCCCGAGTTGATGGACACCATGGTCACGTCGCCGTTGACGGTCTGCACCGCGAGGTCGCCGGTGACCCGCTCGACCGTGACGGATTCGTTGACCGACTGGGCTTCCACCCGCCCGTTCACGTCGGTGACGGTCACCGACCCCTCGACCGACTGGACCGACACGTTGCCCTCGCCGCCTTTCACCGTCACGTCACCCGCGGACGGTCTCGCCGTGCACCGTGCACTTGCATCCCTCGACCGAGAGGTCGGTCTCGACGCCGGACAACTCGATCGGCATCCAGGCCGGCATGGTGATCTCGATGTCAGCGTTGCCGGCAGGACCCCACTTGCCGCTCGTCTCGATCGAGATGGTCGAGCCATCGGCGCTGATGTCGAGGTGGTCCTTCCGCCGGGTATCCGCCTGGATCCGGATGGCATCACGGCTCCAGGTCTTCACGGTGATGGACCCGGCATACACCGACGTCTCGAGCCGCTGGCCCTTCCGGACCGTCAGCGTCGTGTCGGCGCCCTGCTGGAGCGTGGCGATGGCGAGCAGCAATGACGTAATCAGCACATGCAACTCCTCAGCTGCGGGACTGGGTGAGGCCGGCCACGAGGTGGAGCAGCTCCACCTTCCGCCTGGCCGTGCTGGCCAGGTGGCGGCTCACGTAGGCATTCGATGGATCAGCAGCGAGCGCCCGCTCGGCATCGGCAATGGCGCTGTCAATGCGTGCCAGGTTGAGCGTCAGGACGCGCACCGTGGCGCTGTCGAGCTTTTCCGACGCGAGGATCATCTCGAGGTCGGCCACGGCCCTGGCCGTGGACTGCGTCACCTGCGCGCCAACCTGCAATTCCGTGGGACCGGTGCCCGGCGTGCCGACTGCGGGGGTAACCGGGACCGTGGCGATGACCTCAGGGCGTGCCTGGAAGCGGGTCACGGCGTAGACCGCGCCGCCGGACACCACGCCAAGCAGGAGGCCGGCGGCGGCGAGGCGCGGCCAGGACACAAAGAGCCCGGTTCGTCGCGCCGTGGGCCGAAATGGAACAATTCCCGACTCGTGGATTCGCGACTCGATACCCTGCCACAGGTCCGACGGGGGCGGCACAACCGGCAGCGCACGGGCCCGGGCCGAGACAGCGCGCAGGCCGTCGGCAATCGCCCGGCAGTCGGGGCAGCCTGCGAGGTGCGCCTCGAGCGCGCGCGCCGTGCTCGTGTCGAGTTCGCCGTCCACGTACTCGGAGAGTCGGTCGATCCAGGTGTCGTGTGTCATGGTTCCTTCGCTCTCAGCGCAGCAGGAGCTGTCGCAGGGCCATGCGGGCCCGGTGCAGCTGTGACTTCGACGTTCCGGTAGAAATGCCCAGCATCTGTCCGATCTCATCGTGCTGGTAGCCCTCGACATCGTACAGCACGAAGATCTGCCTCATGCCGTCCGGGAGCTGCCGTACCGCATCGTCCATGTCGAGTCCCTCGTCGATCGTGTGTCGGCGTGCGGGCTGGTCGGTGATGGCCGCCTCGTCACTGCTCCAGCGCTTCCGGTCCCGCCCAAGCCCGGCGCGGTGCTCCAGCATCAGGTTCACGGCCAGGCGGTGCAGCCACGTGCCGAACGCCGATTCGCCGCGAAAGCTCCCCAGTTTTTGCCAGGCCCGGACGAACACGTCCTGGGTCAATTCCTCAGCGTCGGCATCGGGCACCATCCGGCGCACCAGGGAATGCACCCGGTTCACGTGCTGCCGGTACAGGCGCTCAAAGGCGCGGCTGTCACCGCTCTGAGCGAGCGTGACCTCGACCGTCTCCTCGTCGCGCTTCCCCGGCTCCTGGCTGCGCTCGGTCAGAGTACTGGCTCCACGCTGTAGGCTCTGCATTTCAATGGGGTTGGACCGCCGGCCGTCCCAAAGGGTTGCATGGCCGGGTAATAGTCGTTTGCCGGGCTGGTCCAGGCCTGCCTCGAGGGCTACTGACAATAAGCTCCACGGAGCCCAAGCGACCTCAGGAGCCCCTTTGACGGGGTTACTCGAGCGTGCTCCACGGATCCCTGAGGTCCCTTTCCGCGATATATTTGCGCCGCGCGCCGGATCCTTTGGAGCGCCTGGCGCTGTGGTATTTCAGGCCTCCTCGGGGGGCTGGTTCACGCTTGAAGGAGCACGTTGCACATGACTTCCCTTGCCTCTGGCCGGATCCTCACGGCGCCGCGCGGCACGGATATCTCCTGCCGCGGATGGCACCAGGAGGCGGCCCTCCGGATGCTGCACAACAACCTCGATCCTGCGGTGGCGGAGCGTCCCGAGGACCTCGTCGTCTACGGCGGGAGCGGGAAGGCGGCCCGCAACTGGGCCTGTTTCGAGAAAATCGTGGAGACGCTGCGGCGGCTGGGGAACGACGAGACACTGCTCGTGCAGAGCGGCAAGCCGGTCGGCGTGTTCCGCACCCATGACGAGGCGCCGCGCGTGCTCATCGCGAACGCGAACCTGGTGCCTCGGTGGGCCACGTGGGACGAGTTCCGGCGCCTCGAGGCAATGGGGCTCACCATGTACGGCCAGATGACTGCCGGCAGCTGGATCTACATCGGCTCACAGGGAATCCTCCAGGGTACCTACGAGACCTTTGCGGAGTGTGCGCGCCAGCACTTTGGCAGCACTCTGGCCGGCCGTCTGGTTGTCACCGGTGGTCTCGGCGGCATGGGGGGCGCGCAGCCGCTCGCGGCGACGATGAACGGTGCCGCGTTTCTTGGCGTCGATGTCGATGCCGAGCGGATCCGTCGCCGGGTGGAGCAGGGGTACTGCGACCGGATGGAGACCGACCTCGATCGCGCACTGCAGCTGGTCGTCGACGCGAAGACCCGGGGGACGCCACTGTCGGTTGGCCTGGTGGGGAACATTGCCGACGTGGTTCCGGAGCTCGCGCGCCGTGGCATCACGCCGGACGTGATCACCGACCAGACCTCCGCACACGATCTGCGCGTCGGCTACATCCCCGTCGGCTACTCACTCGACTCGGCGGCCGTGGCGCGGGAGCAGGATCCGAAGGGGTATGAAGCGGCGGTGCTCGACTCGATGTGCGCCCACGTGGAGGCGATGCTCACCTTGAAGGCGCGGGGCGCGATTGCGTTCGACTACGGCAACAACCTGCGCGGCCAGGTGGCCGACCTGCGCGGCATGAGTGAAGCGTTCCGGATTCCCGGTTTTGTACCGGAATTCATCCGTCCGCTGTTCTGCCGTGGCTCGGGCCCATTTCGCTGGGCGGCACTCTCAGGGGATCCGAAGGACATCGCGGTGACGGACGATGCCGTACTCGAGACCTTCCCGGGCAAGGTCGACCTTGCGCGCTGGATCGCCAAGGCCCGCGAGAAGGTGCACTTTCAGGGACTGCCGGCGCGCATCTGCTGGCTCGAGTATGGCGAGCGCGCGGAGATGGGACAGCGGTTCAACTGGCTCGTCAAGAAGGGCAAGGTGCAGGCGCCGCTCGTCATTGGGCGTGATCACCTCGACACCGGGTCGGTGGCGTCGCCCAATCGCGAGACCGAGGCCATGAAGGACGGCTCGGACGCTATTGCCGACTGGCCTCTCCTCAATGCCATGCTCAACACGGCTTGCGGTGCGAGCTGGGTGTCACTCCACCATGGCGGCGGCGTCGGTATCGGCTACTCGCTTCACTCGGGCATGGTGATCGTGGCCGATGGCACCGAGAAGGGCGGTGACCGCCTGATGCGCGTGCTGACCGCTGACCCTGGTACCGGGGTCATGCGTCATGCAGATGCCGGCTACGCGGAAGCGATCACTACCGCGGCCGAGCGCGGGATCGACCTTCCCATGCTCAACCAGGGGGAGTAGGGAACTGCCGCTCCTCACCAACATCGGCTTTCTCGCCACCTGTCGTGCCGGCGGCGGCCAGGCCGACATTCACGTCGTCCGCGACGCGGCACTGGCCTGGGATGGCGATCGCATCACCTGGACAGGTCCCGCCGGTGAGGTGCCCGCCGCGCTCACCCGCCTCCCGGTGGAGGACGCCGGGGGGAGGGCCGTGTTCCCCGGACTCGTCGATTGTCATACCCATCTCGCGTTCGGCGGCTGGCGAGCCGACGAATTCGAGCAGCGCATCCAGGGAGCCACCTATCTCGACATCGCGGCGCGAGGCGGTGGTATTGCTTCCACCGTGCGGCAGACACGCGCGGCGTCCGAAGCGGTTCTCGAGGGTCGCGCGCGCGGCTGGCTCGCCGCCATGCGCGAACTGGGCATCACCACGGTCGAGTGCAAGAGTGGCTATGGACTCGATCGCGATACTGAGCTGCGCCTCCTCCGGGTCTACCGTCGCCTCGCGGCATCACAGCCGACGCGGCTCGTGTCGACCTTTCTCGGCGCCCATGTCGTGCCGGCGGAGTATCGGGAGCGCCGCACCGACTATGTGCGGCTCCTGATCGACGAGATGATCCCTGCGGTGGCGGGGGAGGCTCTCGCCGAGTGCTGTGATGTGTTCGTCGAGCGCTCGGCATTCTCCATCGAGGAGGCGCGCGCGATCCTCGAGGCTGGTCTCCAGGCCGGACTGCGCCCCAAGCTCCACGCCGACCAGCTTTCCGATGGTGGTGGGGCCACGCTTGCGGCGGAGCTCGGCGCGCTCTCGGCGGATCACCTCGAGCACATTTCAGACGCGGGAATCGGCGCCATGGCCGCGGCGGGTGTGGTCGCCGTGAGCCTTCCGCTCGCGACCATGTACCTGAACCAGCCGCCGATGCCGGCCCGGCGACTCATCGATGCGGGGGTCGCCGTGGCGGTTGCCACCGATTTCAATCCCGGTTCGGCACCGAGCTTTCACCTGCCGTTCGCATTGACACTGGCTTGTACGCTGCAGCGGATGACACCCGCAGAGGCACTCAAGGGGGCCACCATCTACGCCGCGCGGGCTGTGGGACGGGAATCGGAGGTCGGCTCGCTCGAGGCGGGGAAGTACGCCGACTTCGGCATCTTCGACGTGCCCGATGCCGCGCAGTGGCTCTATCACCTGCAGGCGAATGCCTGTGTGCGAACCGTCATTGGCGGGGAGACCGTGTGGCGCTCGTAGCCCCCTGGGATCGCACCGATCCGCGCGTGGAGAACATCATGGGACGTGCGGTGGCCGCCGGCGAGGCGCCGCATGCCGTCCTGCTGGGATTCCCCACCGATGAGGGCGTCCTGCGCAACGGCGGTCGCCCGGGATCCGCCCGCGGGCCGGCCGAGATCCGGCGGTGGCTTGCTCGACTTGCTCCGGACGCCCGCGACGCGACGCGCTTCACCACGCTTCTCGAACACACCGCCGATCTGGGCGACATTGCGCTCACCGGCAACCTCGACGCCGACCAGGCAGCGCTGGGTGAGGTGGTCGGCGGACAGCTCCGGCTGGGACGCTTCATAATCATCCTCGGTGGCGGGCATGAGACGTCCTTCGGGCATTTTCTCGGCTACGTCAATGCGCGCCTGCAGGTCGATATCCTCAGCTGGGACTCGCATGCCGATGCCCGCCCGTTGCGGGACCGGCTGGCGCACTCCGGATCGCCGTTCCGCCAGGCAATCGAGCACTCGTCGGGCGCATTGCGCCGGTATTCTGTCGCCGGGCTGCAGCCACACGCGGTGGCGGCGGCGCACCTCGAACTGGTACGGAAATGTGGTCGCGCCGTCTTTCGTGATGAGGTAACGCCCACGGTGATGCGCGAACTGTATGCCCAGCTTGGCAATCCCGCCTTCGTTTCATTTGACCTCGACGCCGTGGATCAGGCGTTCGCGCCCGGCGTGAGCGCCCCGAGCACCGGCGGCTTCACTCCGGCGGAATGGCTTGCCTTTGCCCAGGCAGGCGGCCGGCACCGGACCGTTCGCTCGGTCGATATCGCTGAATTCAACCCGGTGTATGACCGCGATGGACAAACCGGTCGCCTGGCGGCGCTTACGATCTGGCATGTGCTCCGGGGCCTTGCCGCGCGCCCCTGACGCTGTTCCGCATTGCGCTCTGGCGCGAAGCGGTACTCTCTCTCATTCTTAAGGCGCCTTCACACCTCACCACTGAGGCTGCTTGGCTGCTGCGGTACGTCCGATCATCGACGTCTCTGAGTCCCCGGCCAGTGTTCCCATGGTGGCCGGCCGGATCGTCTCCGTCGACATCCTTCGCGGCATCGTCATGGTCATCATGGCGCTTGATCACGTGCGTGACTACTTCACCAACATCCAGTTCAGCCCCGAGGACGTCACGCAGACGTCACTCCCGCTCTTCTTTACCCGCTGGATCACCCACTTCTGCGCGCCAAGCTTCGTCTTCCTCGCCGGAGTGGGCGCCGGGCTCGCTGCCGCCCGGGGCAAGTCCCGCCCGGCGCTGGCGCGCTTCCTCCTCACCCGAGGTGCCTGGCTCATCGTCGCCGAGTTCACGGTGATCCGGTTCGGGTGGACGTTCAACGTCGACTATGCCACCCAGATCTGGGTGCAGGTCATCTGGGTTCTCGGCTGGTCGATGATCGTGCTCGCCGGCCTGATCTACCTCCCGGCCTGGTTCATCGCTGCCTTCGGCCTGGTCATGATTGGCACGCACAACCTGCTGGATGGAATAGGACTGACGTGGACTGGCCCGACGCTCATTGGCGCCGGTGTTCGTGACTGGGTCTGGTCCATCCTCCATGTGTCGCGGGTGCCGGTGATCTACCCGCTGATTCCGTGGATCGGCGTGATGGCAGTGGGCTATGTGTTTGCCCCGTTGCTGGTTCGCCCGGATCCGCCGCGGCGTCGCGTGCTCTTTTTCATCGGCGGCGCGATCACCGTGGGCTTCGTCCTGCTCCGGGCGAGCAACCTCTACGGTGATCCCCGACCCTGGCAGGTCGAGCCGCGCCCCGGCATGACGCTGGTGTCGTTCCTCAACACCGAGAAGTATCCACCGTCACTCCTGTACCTGATGATGACGCTCGGGCCGGCGATCCTGCTGCTTCCCGTGCTGGAACGGGCGCGCGGGTGGTTCGCCACGTTCTTCGATACCATCGGTCGCGTCCCGTTCTTCTATTACGTTGCGCACATCTACCTTATCCATGGCCTGGCGAGTGCCACGCTCCTCGCGTCGAGGCATTCGTTCGCGTTCGTGACCAATCCATTCTTCTTTTATCCGGAGACCTGGGGCTTCGGGTTGCCGGTGATCTACGGCATCTGGATCCTCACGGTGCTGCTGCTGTATCCGGCTTGTCGTTGGTTCGCTGGCGTGAAGGAGCGCCGGCGCGATCTGTGGTGGCTGGGTTACCTCTAGCACAGGAGAACGTATGGTGCGCGCATCCGGGTGGTTCGCTGGCGTCGTGCTGGTCGGTCTGGCCCTGGCAGGCTGTGGGGGTGGGAGCAGCGCGATCGCCGGAAAGTGGACGAAAGCCATGGCGGGGGAGGGCGATGTCGTGCTGACGATCGAAAGCAACGGCAAGGCGTCACTCGCGCTTCCCGATGGACGGTGGCCGGCGGCCATCGACATGACTGGCAAGATCGCGGTGGTCGGCGACAGCCTCAGCATGACCGCGGACGGCGGCCCCTCAGCCTGTCCTCAGCCGGCGCCCAAGTACGCATTTGCGGTGAGCGGTAATACCCTCACGATCGGCGCGGGCAGCACCGATCCGTGCGGCGTTCGTCACGCCGCGCTGGTGGGGACCTGGACCAAGTCCTGAGTCAGAGCGCCGGCCACTGCTGGCTCACGCAGTGGAAGGCGCCGAGGCCCCACACGAGGTCGGTGCAGTCGATCCCGACGACGCGACGGGTTGGGAAGAGGCGTTGCAGCGTATCGATAGCCTCGCCGTCGCGGCGGGTATCGTAGGTCGGCAGGAGCACCACGGAGTTGCCGATGTAGAAGTTCGCGTAGCTCGCCGGTAGTCGTTGGCCCTCATGTTCGAGCCGACGTGGCATGGGCAGCGTGATCACCCTCAGGGGCCGTCCGTCCTGGTCCTTCATCGAGCCGAGCCGCTTCAGGTTCTCCTGGAGCGGCTCGTAGTTCGTGTCGGCAGGATCTTCCTCCACGACCGTGACCACAGTCGTCGGGTCTACGAACCGCGTCAGGTCGTCCACGTGACCGTCGGTGTCGTCTCCCTCGATGCCGTCACCCAGCCACAGGATGTGCCGCACCCCGAGATAGTCTTCGAGATACTGCTCGATTTGCCGCTTCGACAGCTGCGGGTTGCGGTTGGGATTGAGCAGGCACGCCTCGGTCGTGAGCAGGCTGCCGGCGCCGTTCACGTCGATCGATCCACCTTCCATGACGATGCCCGGATGAAAGACCGGAATCCCGTACTCCGTGCCGACCCGGCTCGGGATCACGTCGTCGAGGTCATAGGGCGGGTACTTGTCGCCCCAGGCGTTGTAGCCCCAGTCCACGATGGCCTGCTCGACGCCACTCGGCGTGTGGCGCTGCACGAAGATCGGGCCGTGGTCGCGGCACCAGGCGTCGTTGGTGGGGAAATGGTGGAAGCGGACGTTCGCCGGGCGGGTCCCGGGGAGGAGGAGGCGGCGCACCTGCTCCTCCATTTCCGGGCCGCTCACGTTGATGTGCACCTCCTCGGCGTCGCTGAGGAGCTGCACGATGCGCGCAAAGATGCCCGGCACCGGCTCGAACCTGCCGGGCCACGAGGCCTCCTTGTGCGGCCAGCTGAGCCAGGTGCCGCGATGCGGCGCCCACTCGGCTGGCATCGAGTAGCCGAGTTGTGCGGGGGTGGACGACATCAATCGTCGATGAACCGCTTCGTGAGGTCCCCGTAGGTCTCGATGCGACGGTCGCGCAGAAATGGCCAGTGGGTGCGCTGCACGTCCACCCGGCCAAGGTCGCAGGGCACCACGATCACCTCTTCCCCCTCGCCTGCCTTCGCGATGATGCGCCCGCCAGGATCAGCGACGAAGCTCCGGCCCCAGAATTCAATGCCTCCTGCGGGTCCGTCCTCGAGACCGACGCGGTTCACCGCACAGACGAACACGCCATTCGCGATGGCGTGGCTCCGCTGGATCGTCTCCCACGCGTCGGCTTGTTGCGCACCGAACTCGGCCTTCTCGGGCACCAGCCAGCCGATGGCGGTGGGATAGAACAGGATCTGGGCGCCACGAAGTGCCGTGAGTCGCGCGCCCTCGGGGTACCATTGATCCCAGCACACGAGCACGCCGATTCGGCCGAAGCGCGTGTCCCACGCCCGGAAGCCGAGGTCGCCTGGCGTGAAGTAGAACTTCTCCAGGTACTGGGGATCGTCCGGGATGTGCATCTTCCGGTACTTCCCCATGTAGCGCCCATCAGCATCGATGATCGCTGCCGTATTGTGATAGAGGCCCTCGGCGCGCTTCTCGAAGAGACTGGCGACGATCACGACGCCAAGCTCCGCCGCGACCTTGCCGAGCGCCTCGGTCGACGGGCCAGGGATCGCCTCGGCGAGGTCGAAGAAGCGGTGGTCCTCGATCTGGCAGAAGTACGGCCCCTGGAACAGTTCCTGGAGACAGACGATCTGCGCGCCCTTGGCGGCGGCGGCGCGGACGCCCTCGATGGCGCGCGCGAGGCCGGTGGCAGCATTCGCTGACGCGCGCTGCTGCACCAGGCCGATCTGGACGATGCGTTCCGTGTGTGCCATGTCCGAAAAGATACTCGCCGCCGCACGTGGCCGCACGCGCAACCGTTCCGCTCGGGCGACCGTATGGTTACTCTCTTGATCCGCCTCCCGGCGGCCAAGGTCCCAATTCCGCGGAGTCATCGATCCATGTTGCTCGCCCTGCTTGCCCTGCTTCAGCAACCCGTGGCGCCTCCTCCACCCGCCAAGCCGGCGGCCCCACCCAAGCTGATCGAACGTGTCGAAGTGACTCCTGCGTCCGCCGAACTGGGCGTGGGCCAGACCCTGCAGCTCGCCGCGAAGGCGTACGACGCCAACGGCAACGTGCTGCCGGACGCGTCGTTCCGCTGGTTCACCGGCGGCGACGAGGGCAGCGTGTCCGAAACGGGACTGGTGAAGGCGGGATACCGCGGCAAGGTGCGGGTCACCGTGGCGGCATCGATGCCCGGGAGCAAGCCGGCATTCGGCGAGGCCGACGTGAAAGTCATCCCGTCGGCGCCGGCTCGCATCGTGGTGGAGCCATCGGTGTCGCGGATGGTGGTGGGCACGCACCTGTCGATCACCGGCACGCCGTACAGCCACGAGAATGACCGTCGCTATGACCCGGTGACGTTCACCTCGAGCAACTCGAAGGTGGCGCAGGTGTCGCCCGATGGCCGCGTGGTGGCGGTGTCACCGGGATCGGCGACGCTCACGGCGAAGGCCGCCGGCGCGACGCAGGCCATCGCGGTGCAGGTCCTCCCCGGCCCGGTGTCGAAAGTGACGCTCACGCCCGACAAGGGATCGGTGCTCACCGGCGACGTGGTCCGCTTCAAGGCGGACGTCCGCGGCGCTGGCGGCAAGGCGCTGGGTGACGTGGCGGTGCGCTGGACGGTGGAGGCGGGTGGCCCCGAGGCATCGGCATCGATCGACGGTGACGGGGCGTTTGTCGCGGAGTCACCGGGCAAGTACACCGTGAGCGCGAACGTGGGCGGCGCGTCGGCCGACGCGGTCGATCGAAGTGGCGAAGCGCAAGGTCGGGCGCGGATTCCAGGTCGTGGGACGCGTGCCGGTCAAGTTCTCTACTGCCGAAGCATGGGTCCATCCGTCGAATACGTGCGTCTACCTGAGCACGATCGCCGACCGGGTCTACGCCATCGATATCACCACACCCTCGGCACCGAAAATCGTCGACTCGATGATGACCAACGCGCGCATCGTGAACGATGTGATGACCACCGAGGATGGCCGGTTCGGCGCGTTCTCGCGCGAGGGCGCCTCCGACCGGAAGAACGGCATCGTCATCTTCGAGGCGAGCGATCCCTGTCACCCCAAGCCGATCGCCGAGTACACGGAAACCGTGCAGGGCGGGGTGCACTCGTCGTACGTCTACCAGAACCACGTGTACCTCACCGACGACGCGACGGGTTCCATGCGCGTCATCGATATCACCGATCCCTACAAGCCGCATGAAGTGGCCCGGTTCCAGATGGAGCAGACGGAGGAGGGACGCTACCTCCACGACATCATGGTCGTCGACGGGCTGGCCTACCTCTCCTACTGGAACGACGGGCTCGTGATCGTCGATGTCGGCAGCGGCATCAAGGGCGGCTCACCGGAGAAGCCGGTGCTCGTGTCACAGGCCAAGTACGACCTGCAGGAGCTCTACACGAGGGTGGAGCAGCTCTGGGGCCTGGGCGCGCGGGGCACGCACACCGCGTGGCGGCACAAGAACTATGTGTTCGTCGGCGACGAGGTCTATGCCTCCAAGGCGGCCACCGGGCTCAAGGACGGCAACAACCTCACCTTCGGCCGCATGACGGTGTTCGACGTGTCGAACATCGAGCAGCCGAAGATCGTGGCCTGGTACGAGCCCACCGACGGCGGGGTGCACAACATCTGGGTCGCCGGCGACACGCTCTACCTGGGCAACTACCAGGGCGGTGCCCGCGCGGTGGACATTTCCGGCGAGCTCAAGGGAGACCTGCTCAAGCAGGGCCGCGAGATCAGCTGGATCCTCACCGCCGATGCGGAGGGCAACCGTCCGCGCGCCACCTTCGCCTGGGGCGCGGTGGTGAAGAACGGCTTCATCTACGTGCCCGACATCAACTCGGGGCTGTGGATCCTGAAGCTGGAGCCGAAGTCGGGGCCGGCGACGCCGTAACCGACGGTGACGGTGAAGGGTAAGCGGTGAGGGGTGAGGGGGCCATGATGCCCTCCACTCCCTTCACCCCTTACCCCTTACCCCTCACCAGCACCTCACTCTGCTTCAACTTCCGGTGCACCGACGTCCGTGCATCGTACTTCACGAAGTCCGGCAGCAGCCAGCAGAGTGCCGCCGTGCCCGCCACGCAGAGTATTCCGCCCGATACCACCGATCCCCGGATGCCCGCCACGCTCGCCACGAGTCCTGCCTCCACATTGCCGAGGAGTGGCCCGCTCATGTAGCTGATCTGCTCGATCCCGGCGAGGCGGCCGCGCAGGCCGTCGGGGATGGTCTGGTTCCAGATGGTCATGCGGTACACCGCGCTCACCATGTCGGCGGCACCGGCCAGGGCCAGGCAGGTGAACGCCGGCCACAGCGTGGTGGTGAACCCGAACGCGATGATAGCCAGCCCCCAGAATGCCGCGGCAATGGCGATGGCCCGCCCCTGGCGGTGCACCCGGCTGGTCCATCCGCTGGTGGCGCTGGCGACGAATGCGCCGAACGCGGGTGCGGCGTAGAGCAGGCCCAGCACCTTGCCCCCGCCCAGTCGCTCCGCGATGGCGGGGAAGAGCGCGTAGGGCATGCCGAAGAACATCGCGTTCATGTCGATGAGGTACGTCCCCAGCAGGTCCTTCCGGCTCATGGCGTAGCGGAAGCCCTCGAGGATGCGTCCCAGGCTCGGGCGTTCCGCGTCGGCCGGGGGCGCCACGCTCCGGATCGCCGCGACCACGGCGATGGAGATGGCGAAGCTCAGCGCATCGAGTGCATAGGTGGCCGCGAGTCCCACCGTCGAGATGAGGATGCCACCGATCGCCGGCCCGCCAATGGCGGCGAAAGTGCTGCCGAACGACTCCAGCGAGGCGGCGGCCGGCATCAGGTGCGCGGGTAGCAGGCGCGGGGTCAGTGACTGCAGCGCCGGTCGCTGGAATCCGCTGAGCCCGGCGCTGATGGCGGCGAGCACGAACAGCGCCCAGACCGGCGGCGCGGTCATGAGGGCGAGCCCGACGAGCACCAGGCTGCAGCTCGCGAGGCCCACCTCGCTCATGATGAGCAAGCGACGGCGATCGTGCGCGTCGGCGTAGGCCCCGCCCGCGAGCGCCATGATGAGGAGCGGCACGAGTTCGACTGCGCCCAGCAGACCGACCGCGAGCGTCGAATGCGTGCGCTGGTAGACCTGGTAGGGGAAGGCAACCGTCGTGAGCATCGAGCCGGCGTATGACACGGTGCGGCCGATGTACAGCAGGCGATAGTCGCGGCTCACGCGGAGCGGCGTCAGGTCGAGCGCCACCGCTTTCCGGAGGCGCTGCCAGCGATCAGGGGCCATGCCGTCGGGTCAGTGAGCGGGCGAGATGATGAGCTGTGCGGAGCCCTGGGAGGCGGGCCAGAGGAAGGTGAGCGATTCGCCCTGGCGGGTGCGGTCGAACCCCTTTTCCGACTTCGCCACCGTCTCGATGGGGTAAGTCACGAGCTCAGCCACCGGCTCCGCGACGGCCTGAAGCGGCCCGGCGAGCGAGAGCTCGGTAGCGAACCAGCGCGCGGCCGATGGCGCCCAGCGCCAGCTGATCGTGATGCTGCCGTCTGGCGTGATGCGCAGCTCCTTCACCAGTGATGTATCCGCTGCGGCGAGCAGGATGCGCACCTCGCTTCCGACGCTCCTCACGGTGCAGCTCATCCGCTCCCGGGCCCAGCTCCGTGCCGCCTTCACCGTGCCGGCTTCGAGCCCCTCGGCGGTGGTATCGGCCGGCAGCAGGCGGTCGACGCCGATGGCGCGATCATGGGAGTCGAGCGCTGGCCGTGTCTCGAGCCGGAGCGATGCTTCGAGGTCGTGGATGCTCGCGGTGCCCTCGCCATCGTCCGCCCCGGTGGCCTGTCCGCGGGACAGTGCCTCGTCATGATAGGCCTCGCGCCGCCGCGTCAGCACATCGGCGTAGTTGACCCCCGCCGCAAAGTGGGAGAGCACTTCGATGGCGCCGCCGCGGGCCGGTGCCACCACGATGGAACAGTGTGCGCCGTGCACCCAGATCTCCGTCGATCCGTCGCAGTCGAGGTCGACCTCCTCCCAGGAGAGCTCCTCGTCTTGCCGCATCAGCGCTTCGGCGCGCACGAGTTCATTCCACAACGCGTTCCGCAGGTGCGGCAGGTACAGCCCACCGAAGACGCCGTGCCAGTAGGCGTCATTGCACTGCGCCCGTGCTACGGCCCGGCGCGCATCCGCCGGGTCGCCGCGCTCGCGACAGAGCGTGGAGAGCGCCACCATCATCTTCTGCATGCGGTTGGACTCGGGATACTTCACCAGGAAGTGGCGCCAGTGGGACCCCCGTACGAGCGACCCTTCCGGGCCTTCAATCCGTTCGGTGCCCAGTTCCTTCTCGAGTGCCGCCAGTCGCAGCTGCGGATCGGGCGGCAGCGCCCACTCCTCCATCTCACGGTAGGACGCCGTGGGCAGGTAGGCGAGACCACCACACGGCACCTCGCGCAGCACATCCGCGAGGGTGCTGAGCACGATCGTGCCCTCGTCGACGAGCTCGCGGATCGCGACGCCGAACCGGTCGAACCACCCCTTTTCGTAGACCCATTCCTTCGTGCCGGGCCACCCGCCGAACTTCTCGCCGTCGTCGGCGAGGAGCGCCATCGCGTGTCCCGTGCGATGGAGCTCGCGCAGGTACTCGGCGGTTTCCTCCGGCGGCCGGAATGGGATCAGGTAGCGCAGCCGCTCGTCGATGGGAAAGACGCCGACGCGCTTGCCGTCGCTCTCGGTGAGGTACCACGTGTGCAGTTGCTCGCGGCCGAACCCCGCCACCAGGAAGTGCCGGTCATCCACCAGGACTGCCTCGACGCCGGCATCGGAAAGGTCGGCGGCGAGTTCCGGTTCCCACACCCGCTCCGTCAGCCAGAGGGTCGTGGCCTCGACACCGAATCGCTTCGCGATGGCATCGCGCATCCAGCGAACCTGCTCCACACGATCCACGCGCGGCAGCGATACGAGGATCGGCTCATGAAACCCCGACAAAAGCAGCTCGAGCTTGCCCGAGCGAGCGAGGACAGCGAGGCGGTCGAGGTAGGCCGGCTCATTCGCTTCCAGCCATTCCAGGAGCGGCCCGGAGAGATGAAGGACGGCGGGGAAGAGGTTCGACTTCTCCAGCTGGTCGATCAGCGGGCGATAGACATCGTCCAGGTGCTGGCTGAAGACATGGTCGAAATTCCCGACGGGCTGGTGCAGGTGCAGCCCGATCACGAAGCGGAGTGGTGGCATCAAGCTCGGTTAGTCGAGGGCCAGGGCGCGGGTGCCGGCGAGCGCGGCCTCGACGGCGGGAAGGGGGTCGGGAAAAAGGTCATCGCGCTGGCGGCTATCCTCGGCGAGCCGGAGCGCCGCCGGCAGCTCCCCTTCGTGACCCGGCCGCAGCGCCGACACGAGCCGCTCCGCTTCATCGCAGTGGCCGTTGAAGCGGCGGAAGGCATAGTCCGTCACGGCGCCGGTGGAGATGATGAACTGCCAGTCGGACGACTGGGCCAGCAGCAGCTCGCGCGTTGCCTGGGCCAGCACCGTGCGCTTGAGCGGGTCCGTGAGCGCCGAGGGTGCCACATCCCAGAAGGAATCTTCCAGCGGCCAGAGTCGTTCCCAGGTCCAGGCCGTCTGCTCGTTGAGCCACATGCTGAAGTTGCCGTTGGCGCCCCATGAGCCGGCCGGCAGACGCAACGCGCCGGCGGGCGGATGCTTCTGCAGGTGCGCCGAGGCGGTGCTCGGGTGCACGTCGGGATGCCCGGGCAGGAGACGATACGTCTCCTCCAGGAAGTGGGGGCCCTCGAACCACCAGTGCCCGAACAGTTCGGTATCGAACGGGGCCGCCAGCACCGCGGGCGACTTGCGCGGCTCGTCGGCGGCGAGGGCGTCGATCAGCCGCGCGAAGTGGGCGGCATGCGCGTCGGCATGGGCCGCCGCCGTCGGCGGGTCGTAGGGCTCCTTGGCCCCCATGTCCACCGAGGAGCCGGTGACGCGCCAGTACTTCAGGCCACCGGGCCAGCGGATCTTGTGGAAGTCGAGGTACGCGCCGTCACCGGGATACCCGCCGTGACGGCTCCACACCTGCGCCGACGCCTTGGGATCCCGGGCGAACGCGGCAACCCCGGCGCCCTTCCCGGGCGGCGACACCCGCCACACCCGGTAGGGCGAGCGCTGTGCCACCGCCAGCGCGTCGTTGGCCTCGGCGACGCTGAGGCCGTCACTGCCCTCACTGGTGAGGCCCAGCGGCTTGGCGCCGGTGACGAGGTGCGCGTCGACGAAGAAGTAGCGGTACCCGGCGTCGGCCAGGTGCTCGTCGATGCCGCGGCGGATCGACGCGGCCGGCGCCGTGGGCCAGGGGGCCCAGCGCTCGCGCGGGCGATAGGCGCACTCCGGGAGCCAGCATCCCGACGGCGACTTGCCGAAGAGCCGGCGATGTTCCCGCACCCCCACGGCGAGCTGCAGCCGGATGCTCTCGTCGCGCGCAAGCAGCGGCAGGAAGCCATGCGTCGCGGCGGAACTGATGATCTCGATGCGTCCCCGTGCCTCGAGCCCGCGGAATGCCGCGATCAGGTCCCCGTCGAGCGTGTGGAACAGCTTCCGCAGCCGGTTGTACCGCTCCAGCCAGAAGGTGGCCAGCGGAATCAGGTGCGCATCCCCGGTGCCGCGCAACGACTCGGGCGCGGCATGGCACGCCTCGATCCGCTGGTCGAAGAACGCCTCGACCTCGGTGCGGAAGAGCGGATGGGCCAGCTGGTTGGCGAGTACCGGCGTGATCCCGATGGTCACGGGCGCATGAACGCCGTCGCGCTCGAGTGCCTGGAGCGACTCGATGAGCGGGAGGTACGTGTCCAGCGCCGCCTCGGTAAGCCAGTCCGAGCCGTGCGGCCAGCGGCCGTGGTTGAGCACCCAGGGCAGGTGGCTGTGCAGCGCGAGGACGAAGTCGAGGCTCATGAGTGGGCCAGCACCGCGCGATATACCGCCGCATAGCGCTTCGTCGCGCGATCCCAGCTGAAGTCGCGATGCATCGCCGTGCGCATCATCGCGATCCAGCGCCCGCGGTCCTGCATCGCCCCCATCGCGCGGAAGGCGGCTTCCTGGAACGCGGAGGCATCGTACTTGTCGAACAGGAATCCGGTGACGCCATCCTCCACCGTGTCGGCGATGCCGCCCACGCGCCGGCCCACCGGCAGCGTGCCATACCGCTGCGATCGCATCTGGGTGAGCCCGCACGGCTCGTAGATGGAGGGCATGAGGAACATGTCGGCGCCCGCCATCAGCCGGTGCTCCATCCGGTCGCTGAAGTTCGTCTCGACGCCGACTTTCTCCGGGAGGGCGCGCCGCAGCTCGAGCAGCGAGTCCGCGTAGCGCTTCTCGCCGCCGCCGAGGAACACGAACTGGGCGTCGACGTTGAGCAGGTGATAGCTCGCGAAGATGACGTCGAGTCCCTTCTGCTGGGCCAGGCGGCCCGCGAAGGCGAACAGCGGGGTGTGCCTGCGCTGCGGCAGGCCGAACGCCCGCTGCAGCGCCGCCTTGCAGCGTTCCTTGGGCTCGAGGTGCTCGGAATTGTAGGTCGCCGTGATGTGCGGGTCGCTGGTGGGATCCCAGAGCGACTGGTCGATGCCGTTGGTGATCCCGACCAGCCGCGGACCGAGCCCCTGGAACACTTCCTGGAGGCCGAACCCGCCCTCGTCGGTGCGCAGTTCTTCCGCGTGCTTGGCGCTGACCGTCACCACCAGGTTGGCGGTGGTCAGGCCGCCCTTGAGCATGTTGGCGCGGCCGTACCACTCGAGGCAGTGATGGGTGTACACCTCCCAGGGCAGGCCCACCTCGGGCACCATCGAGGCGGGGAAGTGGCCCTGGTATCCCGGGTTGTGCACCGCGAGCACGGTGCGCACCTGCTGCGCCACCGGGCGGTGGGCGTGCGTGGTGCGGAGATACAGCGGTGCCAGCGCGGTGTGCCAGTCGTGTGCATGCAGGATCGTGGGGCCCGTGACGAACCGCGGCAGCGCCTCGAGGGCGGCCAGCACGAAGAACGCGAAGCGGCGGGCGCTGTCCTGGTAGTCTCCGCTGGAGTCGCCGTAAATGCCGGGCCGGTCATAGAAGTGCGGATGGGCGATGGCGTAGACTTCGGGGCCGGGCCCTGCTCCCATGACCCGAAACAGCTGGGCCAGCTCGGTGGTGGGACCCACCTGGACCGGGAAGGGATCGCCCGCCGGCACCAGGCCCGTGGCGAGCTCGCGTACCGAGCGGTACAGCGGCAGCATGGCGATGACGCGATGGCCGGCGCGGTGCTGGAAGCTCGCAAGCCCGCTTACCGCCTCGGCAAGGCCGCCGGTGCGCGCATACGGGAAGTACTCCGCCGACAGGTGTACGACGGCGGGCAGCGAGGGACGGTCCAGCTTGTCGGCGGCCACGAGGCCTCCAGGTATTCAGTCCGTGGGTGGGGCATCTCCCGCGAGGTCGGCGCGGGACGCTGGCAGATAATACTCCCGGACATAGTCGGCCAGCATCCGATGGGCCGTGAACCGGCGTCCACCCAGGCGCAGCGCGTGCCGCATCCGTTCCACCCAGCCGAGGGGAATGTCCCGGCTGTCGCGCGTGTAGTAGAGCGGCACCACCTGCTCCTCCAGCAGCCGGTAGCACGACTCGGCGTCCTGCTCATCACTGCTGCTGCCGTCGGAGCCGGTCGGGATAGCCCACCCGCCCAGCCCATCGTATCCCTCCTGCCACCAGCCGTCGAGGGTGCTGAGTTGGGGCACGCCGTTGAGTGCGGCCTTCATGCCGCTCGTGCCCGACGCCTCGAGCGGCACGCGGGGCAGGTTCAGCCACGTATCGACACCCTGCACCAGCAAGTGGGCGATGTGCATGTCGTAGTCCTCGACGAACGCGATGCGTCCCTCGAAGCTGGGGTCGCGCGTGTAGCGGTAGACGCTCTGCAGCACTTCCTTGCCCGGCGTGTCGGCCGGGTGCGCCTTGCCGGCGAAGATCACCTGCACCGGACGGTCCGGATTGGTGCACAGCCGGCGGAGTCGATCGATGTCGCTGAAGATCAGGTTGGCGCGCTTGTATGTCGCGAAGCGCCGCGCGAAGCCGATCGTCAGGACGTCGGGGTCGAACAGGGTGCCGGCGCCCACTACCGCGGCGGCTTCCTTGAGCTGGCCGGCGAAGCGGTGGCGCGCATCCTCGCGGATGAAGTCGCGCAGGACCGCCTTGAGGTCGAGGTGCGCCCTCCAGAACTTCTCGTGGTCGAGCGAGAGCACCCGGTCCCACATCGCGCTGTCGTCGAGGCGGTCGGTCCAGCGGACGCCGAGGTGCTCGGTGAGGAGCGCCTGGATGGTGCTGGCCATCCAGGTGGGCAAGTGGACGCCGTTGGTGACGTGGCCGATCGGCACCGCTTCCCATGGGCGGTCGGGCCACAGGCTGCGCCAGAGGTGCCGCGACACCTGGCCATGCGGGCGCGACACGCCATTGACGCGCGCGGCGAGCCGCACCGCGCACACCGTCATGTGAAAGTTCGTCTCGTCACCCGGCATCGCGCCCAGCGCGAAGAATGGCTGGTGGTCCACCCCGAGCGACTCCCATACCGGCCCGGCCACCTTCACGAGTTCCTCCAGCTCGAAGAAGTCGTGCCCTGCCGGCACCGGCGTGTGCGTGGTGAAGACGCTGCGCGCGCGCACGGCCGACACGGCGTCCGCGAAGGAGGTGCCGGCCTGGACCTGTTCCCGCAGCCGCTCCACGAACATGAACGCCGCGTGCCCCTCGTTCGCATGCCACACCGCCGGGTCGATGCCCACCGCGCGCAGCACCCGCACGCCACCTACGCCGAGGATCCACTCCTGCCGGATGCGGAGCTGCGGGCCGCCCGCGTAGAGCTTGTTCATCAGCGCCCGATCCTCGGGGGCGTTCACCTCGAGGTTCGTGTCGAGGAGGTACACCGGCACCCGGCCGACCATCATCTTCCACGCCCGCACGTGCACCGGGCGGCCCGACGTCTCCACCACGGTGACCCACTCCTCGCCCGACGGAACGCTCAGCGGCTGAATCGGCGTGCCCGCCAGGTCGAACACCTCATCGCTGTCGGTCTGCCAGCCGTCGAGGTTCACCTTCTGGTCGAAGTAGCCGTTGGTGTAGAACAGCCCGACGCCGACGATGGGCACGCCCATGTCGGAGGCGCTCTTCAGGTGGTCACCCGCGAGCACCCCCAGTCCGCCGGAATAGATCGGCACCGAGTTGTGCAGGCCGAACTCCGCGCAGAAGTACGCGATCGGGCGCCCGGCGAGCTCGGGCCGGTTGTGCGCGAGCCAGGTGTCATCGGTCGTGAGATGGCGCTGGAAGGTCGCCATCACCTCGTCGTAGCGCTGCAGGAAGGCCGAGTCGCTGGCGCAGGCCGCGATGCGCGCCGGGTCGATCTGCTGCAGCAGCAGGAGCGGGTTGTGCCGGATGTGGTGCCACAGGCGCGGGTCGATCGTGGCGAAGAGCGAGCGCGCTTCCGGGCTCCAGCTCCACCAGAGGTTGGTGGCGAGCCGGCTGAGTCCCTCGATGCGTGTCGGGAGGTACGGGATGCGCTGGCCGAGGGCGTTCACGGGCTCAGTGCACCAGCTTCTTGAAGCGGAAGCGGTGCGGTTCGTCCACGCTCTGGCCGGTGCGGCGCTTGTAGTCGGCCGCATAGTCCTGGTAGTTGCCCTCGAACCAGTAGGCCTGGCTGTCGCCCTCGAAGGCGAGGATGTGGGTCGCAATGCGGTCGAGGAACCAGCGGTCGTGGCTGATGACCACCGCGCAGCCGGCGAAACCCTCGAGAGCTTCCTCCAGGGCGCGGAGCGTGTCCACGTCGAGGTCGTTGGTCGGCTCGTCGAGCAGCAGCAGGTTGCCGCCGCTCTTGAGGAGCTTGGCCAGGTGGACCCGGTTCCGCTCTCCTCCGGACAGGTCCTTCACCTTCTTCTGCTGGTCGGAGCCCCGGAAGTTGAAGCCGGCGCAGTAGGCCCGCGCGTTCACCTTGCGAGTGCCGAACAGCAGCTCGTCCTGGCCGCCTGAGATCTCCTCATAGGTGGTCTTGCCGCCATCCAGCGAATCGCGGCTCTGGTCCACGTAGGCCAGCTTCACCGTCTTGCCAATCACCAGCTCGCCGCTGTCGGCGGTCTCCTGCCCGGCGATCATGCGGAAGAGGGTGGTCTTGCCGGCGCCGTTGGGACCGATGATCCCCACGATACCGCCGCGTGGCAGGGAGAAAGAGAGGTTCTCGAAGAGCAGGCGGTCGCCATAACCCTTGGAAATCCCCTTGGAGATCACGACTTCCTCGCCCAGCCGCTCCGGCACCGGGATGAGGATCTCGACGCTGCCCTCGCTCTGCCGTTCCGCCTCGGCCCGCATCTCCTCGTACCGCGCGATACGCGCCTTGCTCTTGGCCTGCCGTGCCTTGGGCGACATCCGCACCCACTCGAGCTCGTGCTGCAGGGTGCGCTGCCGGGCAGAGGCCTGCTTTTCCTCCACCGCCATGCGCTTCTGCTTCTGCTCCAGCCAGCTCGAGTAGTTGCCCTCCCACGGGATGCCGGCGCCCCGATCGAGCTCGAGGATCCACTTGGCCACGTTGTCCAGGAAGTAGCGGTCGTGCGTGATCGCCACGACGGTGCCCTTGAACTGCTCGAGGTACCGCTCGAGCCAGGCCACGCTCTCGGCATCAAGGTGGTTGGTCGGCTCGTCGAGCAGCAGCATGTCCGGCTCGGAGAGGAGGAGCCGGCAGAGGGCCACGCGACGCCGCTCGCCACCGGAGAGCGTCGTCACGTCGGCGTCGCCGGGCGGCACCTGCAGCGCGTCCATGGCCATGTCGAGCTTGTGGTCGAGCTCCCAGAGCCCGAGATGGTCGATCTGCTCCTGCAGCCGCCCCTGCTTGTCGAGGAGCTTCTCCATCTGCGCGTCGTCCATCGGCTCGGCGAACTTCATCGAGATGTCGTTGTATTCGTCGAGGATCTTCCGCAGGTGCGCGACCCCGTCCTCGACATTCCCGCGCACATCCTTGGTCGGGTCGAGCTGCGGCTCCTGCGGCAGGTAGCCGATCTTGGTGCCCGGGAGCGGGCGCGCATCGCCGAGGAAATCGGTGTCGACGCCGGCCATGATGCGCAGCAGCGTCGACTTGCCCGCGCCATTCGACCCGATGACGCCGATCTTGGCGCCCGGGTAGAAGGCGAGATGGATGCCCTTGAGGATCTCGCGGGAGGGGGGCACGACCTTTCTGAGGTCGCGCATCGTAAAGATGTATTCGCCGGCCATAGGGCGGCAAAGATAGATGGAGAGGGCAGAACGCCAAAGGGCGCCCCGACGGGGGCGCCCTTGCGGAGCGTGTACTGTCGAGCGACTAGCTGAGGTGCTTGCTGACCAGCTTCGTCATCTCGAACATGTTGACCTGGTCCTTCTTGAAGATCGGCTTGAGTGCCTCGTCCGCGTGGATCATGCGGCGATTCTTCTTGTCCTGCAGGCCCTTCCGCTTGATGTACGCCCAGAGCTTCTTCGTCACTTCCGTGCGGGGCAGACCAGCCGTCCCGACGACCACCGCGAGGGCCGCGCTCGGCTTCACGGCCTTCATGAACGCCGCATTCGGCTTGCGTGCAGACTTCTTCGCGGCCTTCTTCGCGCTCTTCTTGGCCGCCTTCTTCGCGCCCTTCTTCGCTGCCTTCTTCTTGACTGCCATGGAAATTCTCCTGTGAAAGTGGAGGTACCTGTACTCGCCCTGCACAACCACTCGGGGTTCAAGGTACAACCTTGTCACAGGGGCGCAATAGGGTTTTCCCTCTGAAAATGCGGTATTTCTCCTCGGGATGGCCCGTTGCGCGCCGGGTGGGATGGGGGACCTCCCGGTGGTGCAGGGGTATTTTCCCCTATGGCGCGGCATCGGTACCGCGCCGGCCCTCAACCCGCGGAGTACTGATGCGCAGCCTGCTGCTCCCCCTGATTCTCCTGTTTTCTCCTATGGCGGGATGGTTGCCGTCGCTCACGTCACGGGCGTCGGCGCCCTGTGACGACGGCAATGGCGGACTCACCCTCCAGCCCGGCTTCTGCGCGGTGATCGTTGCCGGGGAACTGGAGGGTGTGCGTCAGATCACGGTGGGAAATGACGGGATCGTCTATGGCGCGATGGCCAAGGGCGATGCCGGCGTGGTGGCGCTGCGCGACACCAATGGTGATGGGCGTGCGGACGAGCGCGCGCTCTTCGGGCCCAAGGGTGCGAACGACGTGGAGCTCCACGAGGGGTTCCTCTACCTCGCGCTCAAGGATCGCATCGTCCGGTGGAAGCTCGTGCCGGGCCAGCTGCAGCCGCCCGGCGACCCCGAGACGATCGCGGAGGGACTCCCGGGCGACGGCAGTCACCAGGCGAAGAGCATTGCCTTCGACGGGGACACCCTGTTCGTGAACATCGGATCACCCACCAACAGCTGCCAGGAGAAGGATCGCACCAAGGGGTCTCCCGGGGTCGACCCCTGCCGCGAGCTGGACACGCGCGCGGGCATCTGGCGTTTCTCCGCCTCGCGTGCGGGGCAGAAACAATCGGACGGCTCCCGGTACGCCACGGGAATCCGGAACTCGACCGCACTCGTCGTTCGACCCGGTACGTCGCAGTTGTACGGCGGCACCAACGGCCGCGACCAGCTCAGCACAAACTGGCCGTTTTCCGATGCATACAACGCGGAGAATCCAGGTGAGGAACTCATCGCCATCGACCAGGGTGACGACTTCGGCTGGCCCTACTGCTACTACAGCACCGAGGTGAAGAGCCTCGTGCTCGCCCCGGAATACGGCGGGGATGGCACGAAGGTGGGGCGGTGCGCCAGGATGAAGGAACCCGTCATGGTCTTCCCGGCACACTGGGCGCCGCTGGCTCTCGCGTTCTCGAAGGACGGCGCCTACATCGCATTCCACGGGTCGTGGAACCGCGCGCCGCTGCCGCAGGCCGGCTATCGCGTGGTCTTCGTCCCCTTCGACGGCGGGAAGCCGACCGGCAGCTATTCCACCTACGCCACCGGCACCGAAGGCGACACCTGGCTCCGTGCCTCCGGCGTCGCCGTGGCGGACGACGGCGCGGTGTACATTTCGGCCGACAAGAACGGGATGATCTGGAAGATCGTGAAGACGTGAAGACGTGAAGACTTCGAGGAGGAGCGAGACATGAGGGCAGCGACAGTGATGTTCAGTTCGATCGTACTCGGCGCGTCGACGCTGGCAGCACAGGCGGCGCCCACCCCAGCCGAGGCCGTACAGCCCGCCGTCGGTTCCATGGCGCCCGACTTCACCCTTCCCGGGGCCACATCGGCCGGTGTGCTCGCGAAGCCGCTGCAGCTGAGCTCGCTTCGCGGCAAGACCGTGGTGCTCGCCTTCTTCCCCAAGGCCCGCACCTCCGGCTGCACCGTGCAGATGAAGGCGTACCGTGATCAGTACGCGACGCTGTTCGGGGGCGGCAAGGACGTCACGCTCCTCGCCATCAGCGCGGACGCCGACAGCACCCTCGCCTCCTGGGCGAAGGACGAAAAGTTCCCCTTCACGTTCCTGAGTGACATCGGGGGAACAGTCGGCAAGCAGTACGGGGCCTTCAACGCGAAGTGGTCCATGGACAACCGGATCCTCTTCGTCATCGCACCCGACGGCAAGGTGAGCTATGTCGCCTCGCCGTTCCGCGAGGTTGATCCCACGAGCTATTCGCTGCTGGGAGCTGAAGTGAAGAAGGCGTCCGGCGGAAAGAGCTGATCGCCGGTCAGGGGCCGCGCAAGAGCCGCTCCACCGCCTTCAGGTCTGGATCGATCTCCACCGGCCGGTTCGCCCGCGCCGGTGGGGGTTCGGTGTCCTGGTGATAGCGCAGCAGCATGCCGGGATCCTTGAGCACATGCCCCGTCAGCACCGCCACCACCTGCTCGCCCGGGCGGACGGTGCCCTCCGCCACCAGGCGGCGCACGCCGGCCACGCTGGCGGCACTCGCCGGCTCGCATCCCACGCCGCTCGCGTCGATCACGGCCTTCGCCTCCAGGATCTCGGCGTCGCTCACCGCGAGCACCACGCCGTTCGTCTCGCGGATGGCGCGCACGGCGCGGTCCCACGAGGCGGGATCACCGATCTTGATCGCGGTGGCGACGGTCTCGGCCCGTACCCGGCGACGCACGGCGAAGTCCTCGGCGAAGGCGGTGGCGAAAGGGGCCGCGCCCGAGGCCTGCACCGAGGCGATGCGTGGCACCTTTGTGATGAGCCCCAGCGCCTTCGCTTCCCGCAGCGCCTTCCCGAAGGCCGCCGTGTTGCCGAGGTTGCCCGCCGGCACCGCGATCCAGTCGGGTGACTGCCACCCGAGCTGGAGCAGCAATTCGAGGACGATGGTCTTCTGCCCTTCGAGCCGGAACGGGTTGATCGAGTTGAGCAGGTAGACACCGAGCTCACGATGCGCCGACTCCACCAGTCGCAGGCAGTCGTCGAAGTCCCCACGCACCAGCAGCGTGCGCGCCCCGTACGCCAGTGATTGCGCCAGCTTCCCCATGGCGATGCCGCCGCTCGGCACGAACACCAGCGCCGGCAATCCCGCCTGCGCCGCATAGGCAGCAAGCGACGCCGAGGTGTTGCCGGTGGATGCGCATGCCACGGCCGTGGCGCCGATCCGCAGCGCTTGCGTCACACCGACGGTCATCCCCCGGTCCTTGAACGAGCCCGTCGGGTTCATGCCCTCGTGCTTGAGGAGCAGCGGCGTTCCGGTCCAGCGTTGCACTGAGGGCCGTTCGAGCACAGGGGTATTGCCCTCGGGCCATGACACGGGTGCCGTCGCGGTCGGCAGCACGATGTCCCGGAACCGCCATACGCCCGATGCCGCGCCGGCAGGGCCGGGCGTCAGGGTACTGAAATGCTGGCGCAGCGCCTCGCCCTCGAGGCTCGGGCATGCGTGCACGATCTCGAGCAGTCCGCCGCACTCGGTGCACCTCGTGTTGCGGGCGAGCTCGTCGAGCTCGTGGCCGCAGTCGGCGCAGCGCTGCCAGCTCCGACGCAGGTCGCTCATGCGAACGCTCCCGGACCCGATACCACCCGCGCTCCCCCGGTATCGACGACGTCGGTGCGGATGACGCACTGAATGCCAGCCGCCGCGTAGGCCGCCGCCATGGCGAAGCCAATGCGCTCGGCAGCCGCCTGTCCCTTCGCCAGCGCGAAGGCCGTCGGTCCACTGCCGGAGATCGACGCACCCAGCGCCCCCGCCTCGAGGGCAGCGCGCTTTGCCGCGAGGAATCCCGGCAGGAGCGGCGCGCGCGCCGGTTCGGCGATCCGGTCGTCCAGCGCACGTCCGAGCAGCGCGAGGTCGCCGGAGTAGAGGGCGGCGACCATCGCCGCCACCTGTGCCATCTGGTGGATGGCGACGTCGCGCGGCACGGTGGTCGGCAGCGCGGCCCGCGCGTCGGCGGTGCGCATGCGCTGGTCCGGATGGGCCAGCACCACGGTGAGGCCCGTCGGCGTCGGCAGCGTGACGACGTCGGGTGGATCGAGCGATCGCACCAGTACGGCGCCGCCCAGCAGCGATGGCGCGAGGTTGTCGGCGTGCCGGCCCGCGACCGCCGCCTCTGCCTCGAGACATGCCTCCAGCAGGTCGCGAACGCCCAGCGGGCGGCCCAGGCATTCGTTCGCCGCAACGGCGCCAGCCACCGCCGAGGCGGCACTGCCGCCCTGCCCCCCGGACAGTGGCAACCCCTTCAGTACCCAGAGCGCGAGGCCGCGATGGCCGCCGGCACGCTGCAGCACGGCGGACGCCGCCAGGGCCGAACTGTGACGTGCGGGGTCTACGGGAAGGTCGGGATGCCCAGGATCCCGGAGTTCGATGCCGCGCACCTCCAGCAGTTCCGCGGTGACCCAGTCGCCGGCCCCGGCCACCGCGAGCCCGAGCACGTCGAGGCCTGGTCCCACGTTCCCGACCGAACCGGGTGCGAAGACGGTCAGTCGCATCAAAGCGGCGCCAGCTTCAGGATGTCGTTCATGACGCCGGCGGCGGTTACGTCGAGGCCGGCGCCCGGGCCGGTAATAACCAGGGGATTGCGGCGGTACCGGTCGGTGGTGAACACCACCTGGTTGTCGGTGCCGCGCAGCGCACCCAGCGCGCTTTCCAGCGGCACCGCGGCGAGGCCGACCCGGATCCGCCCTCGCGTGACCGCGGCGACGTAGCGCCATACCTGCCCGCGTTCCTTCGCCCTCGCGACGCGCTCGACCCAGTCGTCGTCGAAGCGCTCGAGGGTATCGAGAAACTCAGGCAACGACATGCCGCGCGCCCGCTTCGGCACCAGGGACTCGACCGCCACGGCATCGATGCCGCCGGAAAAGCCGAGCAGCCGGCCGAGGATGAGCGCCTTCCGCGCCACGTCCATGCCGGAGAGGTCCTCGCGTGGGTCTGGCTCGGCGTATCCGCGGCGCATCGCGTCACGCACGGTGACGGAGAAGCGTCGTCCCGCACCCAGCTCGCTCAGCAGGTAGCCCAGCGTGCCGGAAAGGCATCCGTCGATGCGGCGGATGCGGTCACCCGATTCGAGCAGTTTCCACGCCGTGTCGATCACGGGAAGCCCGGCGCCCACGGTCGCCTCGAACAGCAGGCGTCGGCCATGGGCACGCGCGGTGGCAAGGAGGGCATCGGCGTCGGGACGGCGGTCGGTGAGCGGCCGCTTGTTCGCCAGCACGACGTCCATGCCCGTCTCGAGCACGTGCCGGAGGATGCCGGCGGTGTCGTTCGCCGTCACATCCACGACAACCGGCCGCGGCAGTGCGTGCTTCGCGATGAAAGCGAGCGCATCGGTGGAGTTGGACGCGACGCCGCCGCGTGCCCGTCCCAGCGGCTGGCCCTTCGCCTTGTCCAGCGAAAGCTGTGACAGGCGCCGCGGCGTGAGGCCGGCCGGGTCGAACACGAAGCCCGTGCGATCGATCACCGCGGCGATCTCGAGCTGGATGCCGGGTCGCCGGGCGCGCGGGATGAGCCGCGCCAGCGTGCGGCCTACCTGCCCGAATCCGAGCAGTACCACCGCGACCCGCTCCGGAGGATTGACGGTGCCGCCGCCGATCTTCGCCAGCTGGAAGGCATCGTGGATGCGGCGCTGCGCCTCGGCGGCGTCGCGCTCCTCGATGACCAGGGAGATGTTGAGCTCTGACGAGCCCTGCGCGATCGCGATGATGTTTATCCCGGCGTGCGCCAGCGCGCCGAATACCCGGGCCGCGACCCCCCGCGCGCCCGCCATGCCGCGCCCGACCACCGCCACCGTGGCCATGCCCGGCCTCACTTCCACTCCGTCGATGTCCTGCCGCGCGATTTCCTCCCGGAACTCCTTGAGCAATGCTGCCTCGACGCGGGCGGCCTGCGCCTCGGGCACGCTGAAGGTGAGCGAGGCTTCCGACGAGCCCTGCGTGACCAGCGACACGGGGAAGCCGGCGCGCTGCAGCGTTTCAAAAGTGCGCGCGGCGACACCGGGAACGCCGAGCATCCCGTTGCCGGTCACGGTGATCAGCGCCTGCGATCCGATACCGGACACCGCACGTACCGGTGACGGCGTGCGACGGCGGTGCTGGGACACCTCGGTGCCCTGGGATGCCGGGTTCGCGAAGGGGCGGACGTACACCGGGATCGGCCGGCCCTTCAGTGGAATGAGTGCGCGCGGGTGCAGTACCTTGGCGCCGTAGTACGCCAGCTCGGCGGCCTCCCGCACATGCAGCTCGGGGATCACGCGCGCGTCCGCCACCAGCCGTGGATCGCCAGTGAGGAAGCCGGGAACATCCTTCCACAACGAGACTGACGATGCGCGAAGCGCGCGGGCCAGGAGCGTCGCGGTGAGGTCGGACCCACCGCGCCCGAGCGTCACGAGGTCCCCTCCAGGGCCGGCACCGATGAACCCCGGGACCACCGGGATGACGCCGCGCTGGAGCAGCGGGCCCACCAGCCGGCGGACGCGCCTGTCAGTCGCGGCGAAGTCCGGGGCAGCCGCGCCAAAGTGCCCGTCGGTGACGATCAGCTCGACGGCGTCGAGGAGGCGCACCCGCCGCCGCGTGTCCGCGAGCGCCGCTGCGAGCAGCATGGCACTCAGTCGCTCTCCCCTCGCGGCGATGTAGTCACTGGTCCGCGGCGTCAGTTCGCGGACGACCCGCAGTCCGTCGAGAAGGGCCCGCAGCTCGTCAAACGACGCCTCGATCGCCGCCAGCACCACCCGGCGCGTACCGGCGGTGCGGATGATCTGGCGCGCGGCATCGACATGCTGGCGGCGGAGGGTCGCGAAATCGGCACTCTCGCCCGGCTTGCCGTCGGCCGCGTTCCGCGCGAGGCCGAGCAGTCGATCGGTGACTCCCGCCATGGCGGACGCGACGATTACCGCGGGCCCGGGAGGGAGGTCCTCGATGACCGCCACCGCGTGATGCATCGCGGTGGCGTCGGCCAGCGAGGCACCACCGAACTTGTGAACCGTGGGCGGACGTCGGGTTGCAGTCATAGCCCGCGACGATACCCACCGCCCCGGTGATTGTCCATGCGACGGCCGGTACGGCTGCGCGTCGCGGACTCTGGCGCCGGAGGCATCTCGCAGGTAGTCTGGTTGGTCCTGCAGTCCCTTTCCGGCCGGAGCAGCATCATGCGCATTGCAGTTCCTCGGGAAACCGCTCCTGATGAGCGGCGGGTCGGGCTGGTGCCCGACGGCGTCGCGAAACTCGTGAAGGCGGGCCACTCCATCACTGTCGAGCGCGGCGCCGGCGCGGCTGCCGGCGCCCCCGACGCGGCCTACGAAAAGGCGGGGGCCAGGCTCGCCGACTCGTTCGCCGCCACCGTGGCCGGAGCCGATGTGGTCGCGAAGGTGCAACGACCATCGCCAGCGGAGATCGCGTCGCTCCCCGAGGGATCGGTGCTCATCGCGATCCTGAGTCCATCAGCCCAGCGCGCGACGCTCGAGGCGCTCGCCAGCCGCCGTATCACGGCGCTCGCCATGGAGCTGGTGCCGCGAATCACCCGCGCCCAGTCGATGGACGTGCTCTCCTCTCAGGCCACCGTGGCCGGCTACAAGGCGGTCCTGCTGGGCGCCGCCCAGCTCACGCGGCTGCTTCCCATGCTCACCACCGCGGCCGGGACGCTCGCGCCAAGCCGCGTGTTCGTCCTCGGTGCCGGCGTCGCTGGGCTGCAGGCGATCGCTACCGCCCGCCGGCTCGGCGCCATTGTCTCGGCGTTTGATGTGCGGCCCGCCGTGCGCGAACAGGTGCAGAGCCTCGGCGCCACCTTCATCGAGGCCGAGGCGGTCAGCTCGGCCGCCGAGGGCGCCGGCGGCTACGCGAAGGAACTGGCGGAGGAGCAGCAGCAGAAGGTACTGGAGGCGGTCGGCAAGGTCCTGCCCACCATGGACCTGGTCATCACCACGGCGCAGATCCCCGGCAAGCCGGCGCCGCGGCTGATCACCGATGCAATGCTGGCCACGATGCAGCCGGGCGCCGTGGTCGTGGACCTCGCCGCGGAAACGGGCGGCAACTGCGAGGCGACCCGCGCCGGCGAGACGGTCGTGGTGCACGGGGTCACCGTGATGGGGCCCCTCAACCTGCCCGCCAGCGTGCCGCTGCACGCCAGCCAGATGTTCGGGCGCAACGTGCTGACGCTCCTGCAGCACCTGGCACCCACTGCCGAGATGAAACTGGACCTCGCCGATGAGATCACCGGACCGATGGCCGTGACGCACGCAGGCGCCGTGCGTTTCGGCCCGGCTTGATCGGAGGAATGACGATGGTGGAACCTGTGGCCGAAATGCTGTCACCCGAGCGCCTGGCGCTCGCGAACCAGTTCCTCAAGCTCTTTGTCTTCGTGCTCGCGGGCTTCGTGGGCTTCCTGGTCATCACCCGGGTGCCGCCGCTCCTGCACACCCCGCTGATGTCCGCCACCAACGCGATCTCGGCCATCTCCATCGTCGGTGCGCTCGTCGCCGCCGGCCGGGGACACAATCCCGTCTCCACCATTCTCGGATTCATCGCCGTCATCTGCGCCACGATCAACGTCGTCGGCGGGTTCATCATCACGGATCGCATGCTTCGCATGTTCAAGGGCACCGGAGGGAAGAAGTGATCGAGGCGACGGACGTGAACCTCGGCCGCGAATCGCTCACCCTCGTCACGTACCTCGCGGCCTCGGTGTTGTTCATCCTTGGCCTCAAGGGACTGACCAAGGCCGAGACTGCGCGGAAGGGCATGCAGCACGCCGCCGTCGGCATGCTGCTCGCCATCGTCGGCACGCTGATGAAGCAGGAGATCATCAGCTACGGCTGGATCGCCGTGGGCCTCGTCATCGGCACCGTGATCGGCTGGCCGCTCGGCACGCGGGTGCCGATGACGGCGATGCCGCAGCGTATCGCGATCTCGCACATGTTCGGCGCCCTGGCTGCCACGCTCGTCGGCGTGGCCGAGTACTACACCCACATGCGCGACGGGATCGAGATCTCCCGCCCCATCATGGCCGCGCTCGGCTTCGAGGTGCTGTTCGGGTCGCTCACCGTCACCGGCAGCTTCATGGCGTTCGGCAAGCTGCAGGAGATCCTGCCGGGGCGCCCGATCACCTACAAGGGGCAGAACGCCGTCAACATCGGCGTGTTCATCCTGGCGCTGCTGATGTTCGCCTACCTGATCGTGAACCCCGGCGCGCAGATGGTCTTCTACGCGATGATCGCCATCGCGTTCATCATCGGCATGAGCCTGGTGCTGCCAATCGGCGGTGGCGACATGCCGGTGGTCATCTCGCTGCTGAACTCCTACGCCGGACTCGCGGCCTCGGCCACGGGTTTCGCGATCGACAACAGCCTCCTGATCATCGCGGGCGCGCTCGATGGTGCGTCAGGTTTCATCCTGTCGATCATCATGAGCAAGGCGATGAACCGCTCGTTCGGCAACGTGATTTTCGGGGCGTTCGGCGCCGCTCCCGAGTCCGCCGGCGAGCTGGTCACTGGCGAGATGAAGGAGATCTCGGTGGAGGATGCCGCGCTGCAGCTGGCCTATGCGCAGAAAGTGATCGTCGTGCCGGGTTATGGCCTGGCGGTGGCGCAGGCGCAGCAGATCGTCCGTGAACTGGCGGACCAGGTCGAGCGCCGGGGCGGGGAGGTGAAGTACGCCATTCATCCGGTGGCGGGCCGCATGCCGGGCCATATGAACGTGCTACTCGCCGAGGCGAACATTCCGTACGAGAAACTGCTCGACATGGAAGAGATCAACCACGAGTTCTCCAGTACGGATGTCGCCGTGGTGATCGGGGCCAACGACGTTGTGAACCCGGCCGCGCGCAGCGACAAGGCGAGCCCCATCTATGGCATGCCGATCCTCGACGTGGACAAGGCCAGGTCCGTGTTCGTGCTCAAGCGGGGCAAGGGGAAGGGCTTCGCCGGCATCGAGAACGCACTCTTCTTCGACGACAAGACCCGCATGTTGTACGGCGATGCGAAAGCGACGCTCTCCAAGCTCGTCAACGAGATGAAAGCGGTCTGATTAACCCGTTACGCCACGTGCATGTAGTCCCACCCCGCGCGTCTCCTGCGGTCAACTTTTTGCTGCCGGTGGGGTAGATCCAGCGTGCCCTCGGCAAAGGTTGCCAACCTGCATATTTGGCAGGTCTCAGGCAGTCTCGGCGACCCCACGCATGGTGACCCGCCCAAGTGACAGTACGGCATCAGGTTACGTAAAGTATTGATTTTTCTCAGTTTAGCCGTTATTTTGACCGCTGCCGAGAAACGGCGCTGGTTCTGCAAGGACGCAGGTCCAGGGTCTGCAGGAACCACCCTAGTCCAGGGAGGCTGGTCAGAGTGAAAGAAAAGCTGCCGCCGAAGAAGAAGCGTAGGGCTGTTCGTCCGGCGCAGATTGCGCGCGCGGTCGACGAGGGTCGCGAGAGTCTTGACCTGTATCTCGACGAGATCAGTCGCGTCCCGCTGCTCAACCGCGAGGAGGAAATGGAACTCGCGCGGAAGGCGTTCAAGGGGAGCATCGTGGCGCAGGAGCGCCTGGCTCGTCACAACGTCCGCTTCGTCGTGTCGGTCGCCAAGAAGTTCCAGAATCGTGGCGTGCCGCTCGTCGACCTGATCGGCGAGGGCAATCTGGGTCTGATGACCGCCGCCCGGAAGTTCGACCCGGATCGCGGCGTGAAGTTTATCTCGTACGCGGTGTGGTGGATCCGCCAGGCGGTACAGGCGGCGATCGCGCGCCATGGCCGTCCGGTCCGGGTGCCGCTCAACCGCACCGCCGACCTGAGCCGTCTCGGTCGTACCACCACGCTCCTCAAGGATCGTCTGGGTCGCATGCCGACCACCGAGGAGCTGGCGCGTGCCACCGGCCTGACCGTGGAAGCCGTGCGCAGCCTCTCCGCCCTGAACACCGAGGCGGTGCGGCTCGACCACCCGACGCGTGACGGCGACGGCAACGAGCGCATGGAGCGGTTTGCGTCGGCGGATGCCGAAGGCACGGACACAGCGGCGATGCAGAACAGCCAGACGCACGACATCGAACTGGCGCTGGCGACGCTGCCCCCGCGCGATGCGAAGGTGCTGCGGCTCTACTTTGGTCTCGATGACGGCAACAGCCGCACGCTGGAAGAGATCGGCCGCATGATGGGCGTCACCCGCGAGCGGATCCGCCAGCTGCGTGACCGGGCGCTGCTCCGGCTGCGCGAGGGCGAGACCGGCGATCGGCTGAAGGACCTCGTCGCCTAGCACGAGGCACGCGAGACAGAAGCGGGGGCATCCACTGGATGCCCCCGCTTCTTAGTCCTCGGGTTCGAGCTCCAGCCGCGGTGGCCGCACCAGCAGCCTGCCGATAGCCGCCCCGAACTTCCGGGCGGCCGTTCGCTGGGGCCACGCCAGCCATCGATAGCGGCGGAGCTGGCGGCGTGCGGTGGGCAGCACCCGCTGGAGGTCTTTCTCCGTGAGCGGCTGGAACGGCTTGAAGTCGAATGGATGCTTTGCCACCTCGTCGCGGAAGGCCGTGATCGCTGCCCATTCCGCCGACAGGTCGGGCACCAGTTCGAGCGTGGCCCGCAGCAGTTCCTGGTGCGACAGCTCCTCGCCGAAGCTGTATGCCAGGTAGCGATCCTGCACCAGGCGCCAGAAGGTTTCCGTCGCGTGGCTCATATCCACGGCGTCGTACTCGAGTGCCGTGCAGATCAGCCCCCAGAGCACATGCTTGGCCCGCCCGTCCATGTTGCGGGTCGGCGAGTCGGGCGCTTTTTCCCAGTGCCGCAGGTAGCCGCCCTCCATGACATGCCCGGTGGGAAATCCCGATCGCCACATGCGCAGGTTGAGTTCGGTCCACTCACCCCAGAAGCGGCGTCGCGGATTGAATCCGCCCACGTCCCGGAGCAGGTTCGTGTAGCTCGCGACCAGCATGCCCTGCACGGACTGATAGCGGAATTCCCCGGTAATGACGTGGGACGTGCCGTCACGGGGCTTGAACAGCTCCTCGGTGTCCTCGCGATAGGAACGGAGCCCGAAGAGGCCCGCGGGTAACCGCTGCATCGCTTCTTCGATGGTGAGGAAGGCGTCGCCGTGCACCGTCACGTCATCGTCCACGAAGCATACCAGCGGGCTCTTCACGAGGTTGAGCTGGTAGTTGCGGCCGCCGCTGATCGTAGGATCGCCGTTATTGAAGTGCACCTCGACCTCGAGTTCGGAAACCCAGGACCGGATGCTACGCTCCACGTCGGCGAGCTCGTCGCGGATGGCGCGGTTATAGACGATGACCAGCCGGGCGCCGCCGGGGATGACTGTCGCCTCGAGCGACTGGATGAGCTGGCGCAGGTAATTCTCGCGGCCCGGGATGGTCAGAGCGGTAATGGTCCATCGTGGTGTGGACATCGGACCTCCGTGGGACGATCAGCGCCGCTCGAGCACGCCGATCATCTCCTTCCAGCCCAGCGGGCCGGGTGACTGCAACAGGGTCGCGCCGGGAATGACGGCGAGACGGGGATGATGCCCCTCATGGTTCCGGATGACGAAGGGCCGCGCCACGCTGCGGAAAAGTGACTCGTCGTTCGCATCATTGCCCACCGCGACGGCACCATCGGTGTTGAAGCGCGCCATGAGCACACCGGCCGCCCGACCCTTGCTCGACCCGCCCGTGAGGGTGGCCCACCGCCCGCCGGCCGAGCACCGAAGATCGGCCGACACGATGCGCTCCCGGAATTCCGCAAACTCCGCATCCTCGGCCACCAGCCGCGGCAGCAACACGCTCGCCACCCGAAGCCCGGTGGTGACGGGGAGCAGCTCGGCGATCTGCGCCCACGCCCCCACATGTCGCGCACGGGCCTCGATCTCGTCGCGCCCGATTCCCAGCACTTCTTCCGTGCCCGAGGGCGAGACCAGAACGGATCCATCCTCCGCAATGGCCCAGTCGCGCCACCCCACGCGCTGCTGCAGGGCCATCAGGTCTGTTGCCGTGCGACTGGAGGCGAAGATCACCCGCCAGCATTTCGCGACGTCCTCGAGCCAGCCCGGCTCAAACGGGACGGCACCCGCCTCATCGAGGAAGGTGCCGTCAACGTCCGAGAAGATGAACTCCCGGTTCATGACGTCATGCGGCTTCCCCGGCGAACTGTCGCAGTACCCGCTGCAATATCCCTCCGTGACGCAGGTAGTCAATTTCCACCGGGGAGTTGAGGCGCACGACGGCCTGGAACTTCGTTTCCTTGCCGGACTCGTCGCGCGCCGTGACGGCGACCCGTCCGCCGGCAGTGAGCCCCGACGCGATGCCGCTGATGTTGAACGTTTCGCGGCCGGTAAGCCCCAGCGATTGTCGCGTCACGCCCGGCTCATAGCCCAGCGGCAGGACGCCCATGCCCACCAGGTTACCGCGATGAATACGCTCGTAGCTCTCGGCGATGACCGCCTTCACGCCGAGGAGGGCGGTGCCCTTGGCGGCCCAGTCACGGCTGGAGCCGGTGCCGTATTCCTTGCCCACGAGCAGCACCAGCGGTGTGTTGCTGGCGATGTACTTCATGGCGGCATCGTAAATGGACATCACTTCGCCACTTCCGAAGTGCTCGGTCCAGTTGCCTTCTCGGTCGGGAACCAGCGCATTCTTGATGCGCACGTTCCCGAAGGTACCCCGCATCATGACCTCGTGGTTACCCCGCCGCGAGCCGAAAGTGTTCCAGTCCTCCGGGGAGACGCCATGCTCCAGCAGGTACCGGGCGGCGGGGCCATTCTTCGGGATGGCGCCCGCCGGTGAGATATGGTCGGTGGTTACAGAATCACCCAGTACCGCGAGCACGCGGGCGCCGCTGATGTCCGCGAGCGGCCTGGGCTCGGGGCTCAGGTCCTGGAAGAACGGCGGCTCCTGCACATAGGTGGATTCCTTGTCCCACGCATAGCGGCTTCCGCTCGGCACCGGCAGCGACTGCCATGCCTCGTCGCCGTCGAACACCTTGCCGTAGCGGCTGGTGAACAGCTCCGGCTTGAGGGCCGCGGCCATCGTGTCCCTGATCTCCTGCGCCGTTGGCCAGATGTCGCGGAGGAAGACAGGGGAACCATTCGTGCCGGTGCCCAGCGGTTCGGACTCCACGTCGAGGTCGATCCGGCCCGCCAGCGCAAACGCCACCACGAGCAGCGGCGAGGCGAGGTAGTTGGCCCGCACCGACGGGTGCACCCGCGCCTCGAAATTCCGGTTGCCGCTCAGCACCGCGGCGGCGACGAGTCCGTGGTCCTCGATCGCCTTGCCGATCGCTTCAGGGAGGGGGCCGCTGTTGCCGATGCAGGTGGTGCAGCCGTAGCCCACGGTCTGGAAGCCAAGCTCGTCGAGCGACGCCTGCAGCCCGGAGCCCTCGAGATAGCCGGTGACGACGCGGGAGCCGGGGGCCAGGCTCGTCTTCACCCAGGGCCTGGTGCGGAGTCCCTTCGCGATCGCCTTCTTTGCGAGGAGGCCTGCGCCGATCATCACCGAGGGATTTGAGGTGTTGGTGCAGCTGGTGATCGCCGCGATCACGACCGAGCCGTCCCGCAGGTGGAATGTCTCGCCCTCGTGCTCGCACGCGACCTGCGGCGGCAGGTCCTCCGTCACGGTCTCCGGGTGGCCGATCATGACGTTGCCGCCGCCCTCGCCCATCCAGCGCGAATAGGCGGCCTCTGCGACCTCCCGTCGTGCCGCCGGCGTCTTCGGACTCATCAGCGACGGCAGGTTGACGTAGAAGTTCCGCTTCAGCGTGTCGAGCGGCACGAGATCCTGGGGGCGCTTCGGGCCCGCCATGCTCGACTTCACGGTGGAAAGGTCGAGCTCGAGCGTCGCAGTGAACTCGGGGTCGGGCGTGGCGTCAGTGCGGAAGAGCCCCTGCGCCTTGAAGTAGGTCTCCGCCACCTTCACCGTGTGAGCGTCGCGGCCAGTGCGCTCGAGATAGCGGATCGTCTCGGCGTCCACCGGGAAGAAGCCCATCGTGGCACCGTACTCCGGCGCCATGTTCGCGATGGTCGCGCGATCGGCGAGGCCCAGGCTCGACAGGCCCGGGCCATAGAACTCGACGAACTTGTCCACCACGCCCTTCTTGCGCAGCATCTGCGTCGCCGTCAGCACCAGGTCGGTCGCCGTCGTGCCCAGGGGCAACTCGCCCACCAGCTTCATGCCGATGACGTCGGGAATGAGCATGAAGTACGGCTGGCCCAGCATCACCGCTTCCGCCTCGATGCCGCCAACGCCCCAGCCGAGCACGCCCAGGCCGTTGATCATGGTGGTGTGCGAGTCGGTGCCGACGCAGCTGTCCGGATAGGCCGTGAGCTCGCCGTGCTGCGGACGGACCTGCACCAGCGGCGCCAGGAACTCGAGGTTGACCTGGTGGACGATACCCGTGCCGGGCGGGACGGCACGGAAGTTCTCGAAGGCACGCTGGGCGAACTTGAGCAGCTGGTAACGCTCACGATTGCGCTCGTACTCGAGCGCGACGTTGAGCGCGAGCGCCCGCTCGCTGCCGAAGTGGTCCACCTGCACCGAGTGGTCGATCACGAGGTCGCAGGGCACCAGGGGATTGATCCGGTTGGGGTCGCCCTTCATGCGAACGACGGCGTCACGCATGGCTGCGAGGTCCACCACGCAAGGCACTCCAGTGAAGTCCTGCAGGACTACCCGGGCGGGCATGAGCGGGATCTCGCTCCGGGTGGGATCCACCGGCTTCCAGCCCATGATGTCCCGGACCACCTGCTCCGTTACGATTCCGTGCCCGGCAAAGCGCAGGGCATTCTCCAGCAGGATGCGGATGGAGAACGGCAGCCGGTCGAGTCGGCCGAGACCCTGCTTTTCGAGTTCCGGCAGCCGGTAGATGACCGCGTCCTGGCCATCGACGGTGAGGATGCCGCGTGATCCGAACGGATTGGGCGTGGAGTTCATCGGGAAGCCTGCGCCAGGCATGGGTATCGTCGCTGCTCGTTGACCGAAGATAACACCCGCGTGGATCTGTCCTTCGGGGAGGAGAAATGGTACGTGAAAACACCCGTGATGCCCTATCGTATCACCCGCCGCGACGATGGACTTCTGCTCGAGTGGGACCAGGCGGGCCACTCGGCGCTGTATGAATCGCGGCGGCTGCGGCTGTCCTGTCCCTGTGCCGAATGCGTCGAAGAAATGAGCGGAAAAGCGCTCCTCAAGCCCGAATCAGTGCCGGCGGATATCCGCCCCCTATCCGTTGGTCTGGTAGGAAGTTACGGACTCAAGGTCCACTGGAGTGACGGACACGGTACCGGCATCTACACGTTCGAGAAGCTCCTGGCCTGGTGCCCTTGTGACGCCTGTCGGGCCGTCCGGGGGGAGCGGTAGGGCTGGTGCAATTTCCTGCACTCCCTTAAAATTGTGGTTGTCTCATCCCCGTAACAGCCGTAAATCATCTTCAGGAGCTGGCCCATGGACCCTTCCGTGGCCGCTGTCTGGCAGACCCAGATCCTTGGTCTGCGCTTCTGGATCTTCGCCTGGTACGTCATCCTGCTGGTCGGGTCCATGGGGCTCGTGGGCGCCTGGGCCTGGGGCCGTCGCACCGGATGGCGAAATCGGGACGAGATCGTTCGCGGGTTCGGGACGATCCTGCTCTCGATTGGCATGCTGCTGCTGCTGCACGGCATCGCGCTGAAGCTTGGTGCAGGCCTCGTAGGACTCGCCACCATGACATTCGTCGTCGCATTCCTGCAGGGCAGCAAACTCAAGCGGCCGTCATTGCGCCTCGTGCGCGAGGAAGGAGTTGCTCGCCCGCGCTTCTCTTGACTCGTCAATTGGGAGCGGTATTGTACGAGAAGCTCCCACGAGCGAGGCCGCGTGTCTGCACCGATTGTCGAGCAGAAGGATCCGGTGGGCGAGGAAGGGACCTGGATCGGTCTCATAGGTGCTGCTGTAGTCGCGCTGTGGTTTCTTGCCCGTGACACCGCCGCAGGACATCCCCTTCGAACGCCGAGCATCCTGGGACAGGTTCTCCTCATGGGCCGGTCATCGCCCAACGTGGACCAGCTCGACTTCGCCGGCATCATTCTCTACACTGCCGCACATGTGTTCGTCTTCCTGCTGTTCGGCATGGCTGTCGCGCACCTCATTCGCTGGTCCGTGAGGAACCATTTCGTGCGGTACGCGCTCCTGCAGGTGTTCCTGGCGTTCGAGCTCTTCTTCTGCGTCGTTCTGCTGGTCTTCCGCGAAGAGACCCGTTCGCTGTTCCCGCTCTCCAGCGTGCTCATCGCGAATACGCTCGCTGCCATCGCCATCGGGATCTATCTCTGGTATCATCATCCCGAATTGCGCGAATCGATGCGGCAGACGCCGCTCGGAGCCGCGCCATTGCGCTGAGGGTCCCGCGCCCGCCGTCCGTTCCGTTACTTTCCCGGCGCTCCGCTCCTGCGAGGACGTCTGCGCCAACTGATCCGCTGCGTTTTCATTGCCATCCTGATTCTCGCGCCGGTGGCGCTCGAGGCCCAGCTCGGGCCCCCGACGACCGGTGGCGCGGTAGCGCTCGACCAGGCCCTCCGCTTCCTTGGTCACTACAAGCGCGTTCTTGTCATCGGAGCCCATCCCGACGATGAAGACACCGAGCTGCTCACGATTCTTACCCGCGGCGAAGGTGCCGAGGCCGCGTACCTCTCGCTCAATCGCGGCGAGGGTGGGCAGAACCTCGTGGGCTCGGAGCTGGGTTTGGGGCTCGGCATCCTGCGCACCGAAGAACTGCTGGCGGCACGGCGCCTGGATGGGGCAGGGCAGTACTTCACGCGCGCTTACGACTTCGGCTTCTCCAAGAACCTCGACGACACCTGGGCCCACTGGCCACGCGACACGATCCTGAAGGACGTGGTACGAGTGGTACGGCGGTTCCGCCCTCAGATCATCGTCTCGATCTTCAGCGGCACGCCGCGCGACGGCCATGGACAGCACCAGGCGGCGGCGTGGGCGGCATTCGAGGCATTCCGGGTCGCGGGTGACTCCAGGGCCTTCCCGGAACTCCAGCAGGAGGAGGGCCTGACGGCGTGGGCCCCGCTCAAGCTGTACCGCAGCACGCGCTTCGACACTACCGCCACCACATTGACCCTCGATGGCGGTGAAATCGACCCGGCGGTCGGCAAGACGTTTCACCAGATCGCGATGGCCAGCCGCAGCCTGCACCGTTCGCAGGACATGGGACAGCTCCAGACCATCGGGCCCAGCGTCGTGCGCCTGGCACTGCTCCAGGACGGCACGGGGCAGGGGAAGTTCGGCTTCTGGGCCGGGGTTGATACGACGCTGGGCGCGGTACGCGCATCGGTGGGCGGCACGAGGACGCGCGAATACTTGCTGCTCATCGACAGTTGTCGCGCGAACGCACCTGATTCCCTCATGGTGCGGCGCCTGCCGGCTGATTCCCTCATGGCGCGGCGCCTGCTCCGCGCGGCCCAGCTTCTCGTGCCCCTGGCGGGAACACCCTGGACCCAGGGGGCCGCCGTGCCCGAGCTGCAGGATCAGTTGCGGCACCTCGGTGAGGCGTGGCAGGCTGCCACCGGCACACTGTTCGACGCACGATCCAGCGTGGCGCACGCGGCGCCCGGTGACTCGATGGAGCTGGTCCTCGAGGCGATCGGCGTGCCGCTCAACCAGGCGCCGCCGAGCTTCCGCTCCTCACCGCTTGCGCGAGGGGTTTCACCGCAGGTGCGACGCCTGCCCTCGGGCGGACGCACCGGTCTCGAATGGCGTTATACCGGGCGCGTCCCGGCCGACCGGCCACTGACCCAGCCGTATTTCCTGCGCGCCTCGCCGCCCGGCAACCTCTACGACTGGTCCGCGACGCCGGCCGACCGGGGGCTGCCGTTCGAGGGAAGCGAGGTCGCAGCGGGACTGGGCACCGCACCGCTGTCGGCCGCCTGGATCTGGCGGGAGGGAAGCTTTCGCTGGAACGACCAGGCCCGCGGCGAGGTTCGGGATCCCGTGGACATCGTGCCGCGGGTGGACGTGAAACTCTCGCCGAACGAGTTGCCCTGGCGACTGAGCCGCACGACCCCGCAGGTGTTCACCGTCACGCTGGTGCACGGGGCGTCCGATACCACGGCGGGTACGGTGACGCTGCAGTTGCCCGATGGGTGGCCCGCGGTGGCGTCGCAGCGCTTCACGCTGAGGCGTCCGAACGAGCGGGTCGAGCTGCGTTTCCCGGTCCGCGCCCCGCCGAAGGTCGCGGCAGGCACCTATTCCGTCAGCGCGATTGCCGAGGACGCCAGCGGCAATCGCTATGCTCAGGGCCGGGTCACGATCAGCTATCCCTACATCCGTGCCCGGAGCTATCTCACGCCCGCCGTCGCGCGCGTGACCATGCTCGACCTTGCACTGCCGTCGCTGAAGCGCATCGGCTACATCCGCGGGGCCGCGGACCAGCTTCCCCAGGCGCTGGTCGTGGCCGGATTGCCGATCGAGATCCTCGACGGCGCCTTGCTCGCGAGCGCTAATCTCTCGGTCTACGACGCCATCGTGGTTGGCCCGCGGGCATACGAGACGGACTCGTCACTGGTGAACGACAGCGATCGTCTGATCGACTATGCGCGGGCAGGGGGCCTCGTGATCGTGCAGTACCAACAGTACGGGTTCTTCTTCGGTGGCTACGCCCCGTTCCCGCTGTTTGTGGCAAGCCGCCCGCCGGGGTCGGCGGACCGCGCCGTGAGCACGCCGCAGTCCGTGAACGGCGGGACGCCGGCGTTGCTGGGCGGTCATGACAGGGTGACCGACGAGAATGCGGTCGTCACGGTGGTCGACTCCACCGCGCGCGTCCTCCGCATGCCGAACCGTCTCGGTCCCGCCGATTGGGAAGGCTGGGTGCAGGAGCGTGGCCTGTACTTCGCCCGCGCCTGGGCACCGGAGTATCGCACCGTGCTGGAGATGCACGACCCGGGCGAGGCGAACCTCGAGGGTGGCCTGCTCATCGCGAAGGTCGGCAAGGGTACATGGATGTACACCGGACTGAGCTTCTTCAGGCAGCTGCCGGCGGGCGTGCCGGGCGCGTACCGTTTGTTCGCGAACTTGCTGGCACTCAACAATCTGAACGGCGTGCCGTGAGCCGCCTGCCGCTCGGCCTGTGCCTGTTCGTCCTCGCGTGCGGAAGCGATCATCGGACGCCCGTCCTCGTGTACTCCCCGCACGGTCGCGACCAGTTGTTGCTGCTCGAGCGCGCCTTCGAGGCGGAGCATCCCGACATCGACATCCGCTGGCTCGACCTCGGCAGCCAGGAGATCCTCGACCGGCTCCGGTTCGAGCGGGTCAATCCGCAGGCGGATGTCTGGTTTGGTGGTCCCACCACGGTATTCGATCGTGGGGTGCGCGACTCGCTGCTCCAGCCCTATCGGCCCGAGTGGGTGGAACACACCGACCCGAGTGCATGGGGACCTGATGATCTCTACTTCGGCGTGTACCGAACCCCGGCGGTGATCGCGTACAACAGCAACGCGGTAACGGCCGACGAGGCGCCGAAGGACTGGGACGACATCCTCGATCCGCAATGGCACGACGAGGTGCTCATTCGCGATCCCATGGCGAGCGGGACGATGCGCGCCATCTGGGGACTTATCATCGAGCGAAGCATCAACACCACCGGCGACACCGCGGCGGGGATGACCTGGCTCCGCCGGCTGGATGCACAGACGCGGGCCTACGCCCTGAATCCGGCGATCCTCGACGCCAAGCTCGCGCGGCGCGAGGGTCTCGTCACCCTGTGGGACCTGCCGGATATCCTCATCAGCAGGGCGAAGGGAATGCCGTTCAGCTATGTCTTTCCCTCGAGCGGTACCGTGGTGATCGAGGATGCCATCGGCCTGGTACGTGGCAGCCGCCATCCCGACGCCGCAAAGGCGTTCATTGATTTCGTCGGTGGCACCGAAGCCCAGGTGCTGGCGGCGAACAAGGTGTTCCGCATTCCCGCGCGCACCGACCTCCAGCGTGACGAGATTCCCGCATGGCTCGAGACCGTGATGCGTGACATGAAGGTGGCATCGGTGGACTGGACGCTGCTGGCGCGCAACGGGAGTGCATGGATGGCCTACTGGGACCAGCACGTTCGCAACACCGGTCGCAGGGCGGAAGCGAAGCGCTGATGCCGGCCGATACCTTTCTCGCGCTCGACCAGCTCACGCGCCGCTTCGGCGAACACCTTGCCGTCGATGCGCTGTCACTCTCGCTCGTGCGGGGCGAGGTCCTGGCGTTGCTCGGCCCGAGCGGCAGTGGCAAGACCACGGCACTCCGGCTGCTGGCGGGATTCGAGCACCCCGATTCGGGGCGGGTCCTGGTCGAGAACGTCGACGTGACGGCCCTGCCCGCGGCGCGCCGGCGATTCGGCATGGTATTCCAGCACTACGCGCTCTTCCCCCACCTCGATGTCGGACAGAACGTGGCCTTCGGTCTCGAGGCCATCGGGGCGCCTGCCGGCGACATGCGACGCCGGGTCAGCGAGGCACTCGAGCAGGTGGACCTCGCCGGTCTGGAGCGCCGGCACATCGGGGAGCTTTCCGGCGGGCAGCAGCAGCGTGTGGCCCTGGCGCGGGCGCTGGCTCCGGAACCGCGTGTCCTCCTCCTGGACGAGCCGCTCTCGAATCTCGATCCGACCCTGCGCGAGCGGACCCGGCGCGAATTGCGGGAGGTCATCCGCAGGATCGATATCACCACGGTACTGGTGACGCACGAACAGGATGAAGCCTTCGAGCTGGGCGATCGAGTGGCGTTGCTCCGCTCAGGGCGGCTGGAGCAGCTCGGGACGCCGGCCGAACTGTATGGCCGCCCGGCCACGCCATTCGTGGCCACCTTCATCGGGCGGGCGAGCGCCCTACCGGTCATCGTGGAGCGCGGTGTCACCGGAGTCCTCCGCCTCCGGGTTCCCGGAGGTGGGCTGTGGACCCTTACACCCGAGCAGGAGACGGGGCAGGAAACCGACGGGCCGGCCATCCTGTACGCGCGGCCCGAGGCGCTCCGGTTCGCCAGCGGCACCGATGGCGCAGCCCAGGGCATCATCACCTCGCTGCGCTTTGCCGGTGCCTCTTCACTTTTCGGGGTGCGCCTCGCCGTGGGACACGAAGTGGAAGTGGCCGCGCCGCTGGGATCGGCCCAGGTCGGTGAGTCGGTTGGCGTGCTGCCCAGCCGGCGGGGGCATGGGGGCATGCACCTCTTCCCGGCGGTGTCCCGGTGAATCGCCGGGCGCGCGGCGCCGTACTGTCAGGTGGGTTTCTCGCACTCCTCCTCACCTGGCTGGTTGTCTATCCCATCGGTATCGTGGCCGTCGACGCCGTGCGCGGCGCCCAGGGATTCACGCTGGATGGATTCAGGGACTTCGTCGCCCGTGCCAACGAGTGGCGGGCGCTCTGGGGCAGCCTGTGGATCTCGTTCGCGACCGTTGTTCTCTCGGCGTGCATCGGTGTACCGCTGGCGGTCTTCTTCACCCGCTACGACTTCCCCGGGCGCCGCGTGCTGGCGCAACTGGTCGCGCTGCCCGCCGTGCTCCCTCCGCTCGTCGGCGTGCTGTCGTTCCTCTTCCTCTGGGGTGAGACCGGTTTCGCGGCGCGGCTGGTGCAACAGGTGACCGGAAGCATCGATCCGCCGTGGCGGCTTCAGGGTGCCGGGGCGATCCTCTTCGTGCAGGCGTACTCGATGTACGTCTACTTCTACCTGTTCGTGCGGGCCGGTCTCCGTGGTATCGACGCGTCGGCGTACGAGGCCGCGGAAAGTCTCGGGGCCACGCGCTGGCGCACCTTCACGAAGGTGGTCCTCCCGCTGCTGCGCCCGTCGCTCGCCGGGGCGGGTTTGCTGGTGTTTCTCTCCGCCCTCGCCTCATTCAGCGCGCCCTACCTCTTTGGCGGCGGGTTTCGCGTCATGACCACCCAGATCGTGAGCACCCGCCTCAATGGCGACGACCGCCTGGCCATGGTGGAAACGCTGGCCCTCACCGCGATCGCGCTGGTGGGCCTCGTGCTGGTGCGCTGGGTGGATGCCGAAGGCCTGATCGGGGGGTCCAAGGGTGCTCCTCCGGCAGCGCGGCCAATCGCGTCCCGGCGCGCCCGGACGCTGCTCTCCTGCGTCGCCTGGCTGGTGGCCCTCTTCCTCCTGCTCCCGCATGCCACGCTGCTGCTCGTCTCACTGGTGCCGCTGGGGACCTGGACGAACGAGGCGCTCCCGCCGGCCTATACGCTGGGAAATTACGTGACTCTCGTCAGTGATCCCGTCCGCGCGCGACCGCTGCTCACCAGCCTGTGGATGGCCATCGCCGCCACCGTCGGCGCGGTTGCGATCGGGCTGGGGGTCGGTGCACTCGTGGTGCGACAGCGGGTGCCGACGGCGCGGTTCCTCGAGTGGCTCGTGGCGCTGCCATGGGCCGTACCCGGCACCGTGTTCGCCATCGCACTGGCCACGGCATTCTCGGTGAACGCGCCGGTGGCGCTGCGGTTCATCCTCGTGGGGACACCCATCATCCTTCCACTCGCCTATCTCGTGCGGAACCTGCCGCTCTCCGGTCGCGCGCTGCTCGCGGGCTACCGGCGGCTCGATCCCTCCTACGAGGAAGCGGCGGCCTCCCTCGGCGCCGGTGGCGCGCGAACCATGCGACGCGTCGTCATCCCGCTCCTCCGCTCGTCCCTGGTGGCCGGTGCGACGCTCGCGTTCGTGGCCGGCTTTGGAGATTTCGTGACCAGCGTACTGCTGTACACGTATGACACACGGCCCATCTCCCTCGAGATCCTGGGGAGCCTGCGCTCCAGTGACGTCGGCGTGGCGGCCGCCTATGGCGTCGTGCTGATGTGCGTGAGCGCGGCGGTGTTCCTTGCGACCTCGGAGCGGGAGCCCGGCCGATGAGCGACGTTGCGATGCCGGCCGTGCCGGCCAGCGCGCGGGACCAGCTCCGCCGCCTGGCGGTGCTGATTGCCACCTGCTTCGTGGACATGATCGGCTTCGCGATGGTGCTGCCGATCCTGCCGTTCTATGCCCTGGACTTGAAGGCATCACCGTTCGAGATCGGCATCATCACCGCGGCGTTTTCAGCGGCCCAGATCCTCTCGGCGCCGCTCTGGGGGCGCGTGTCCGACAAGTACGGTCGCCGGCCCGCACTGCTCATCGGTCTCATGGCATCGGCGATGGCCTACGTCGTGTTCGGCCTGGCACACTCGCTCTGGCTCCTCTTCCTGTCGCGGCTCATCCAGGGCGCCGGGGGCGGCACCACTGGCGTCGCCAACGCGTACATCGCCGATTCCGTCGAGCCGGGCGATCGTGCGCGGGCCCTGGGGTGGTTGTCGGCCGCGACCTCTGCCGGCGTGATGCTCGGACCCGTCATCGGCTCGGTCGCGGCGCACGGCGGCCGCGCCATGCCCGGGTTCGTTGCGGCGGCACTCTGCGTCCTGAACTTCGGCTTTGCCTGGAAGCTGCTGCCCGAGTCGCACGTGAATCGCGGCGGCGCTGCCATCGTGCGCAAGCCGGTGTGGGAATCGGCCTGGCAGGTCCTCCGGCATCCGACGCTGCAGGTGTCGCGGCTGGTGTGGATCTACAGCGTCGGCATGCTCGCCTTCGCCTCCCTCACCTCGGTGCTGGCGCTCTTCCTTGGTGCGCGCTTCAGCGTGACCGCCATGACCATCGGCCCGTGGTTTCTCTACATCGGCGGACTCTCGGTGGTGATGCGAACGATCTTCCTCGGCCCCATCGTCGACCGGATCGGCGAAACGTGGGCCATGCGCATCGGCGCGATGCTGCTCATCATTGGCCTGCTGCTGTATCCCCTCGCATCGTCGATCGGGCTGCTGGTACTGATCATGCCCATGGTGCCGATCGGTACGGCACTGCTGTTTCCTTCCGCGACCGCGCTCATGACCCGGGGCGCCGATCGGGAGGAGACCGGAACTCTCATGGGTGTGGCGCAGACATTCGGCGGGGTGTCGCGCGTGGCGGCTCCGCTCATGGCCACTGCGGCGTTCCAGGTCCACATCTGGTTCCCCTTCGTGCTGGGCGCGGCAATCGTCGGGGTCGCGATGGTGATGGCGTTTCGAGTGCCGGTCGTGCCGCCCCGGCGAAAGGCGATTCATGCCTGACGACGAAGAGGTCCGGCAACGACTGGTCCGTCTGGAACGGCGGGTCGCAGAGCTGGAGGCCCTCACCACCGCGAGGCCAGCACCACCCAGGCCTCCGCCCGTACCGCCTCACCCAAACCCGATGTTCCCCCTCCCAAAACCGCCCCAGCTCTCGCTCCCGGGCGGCACGGAGGCGTGGCTGGGACAGCGCGGATTGCTGGCGATCGGCGTGTTCGCACTGCTGCTCGCGGCCGGGTACCTGCTCAAGCTCTCCTTCGATCGCGGCTGGGTGTCCCCACTGGTGCGTTGCGTTTCCGGCACGCTGGCCGGTGCGGGGCTCGGTCTTCTCGGATGGCGATTGCTGCCCCGGTATCGCACCTATGGCGCGGCGCTGGTCGGCTGCGGCGCCGGTATCTGCTACCTCGCGGTGTGGGCGGCAAGCAGCCTCTATGGGTTCGTGCCGCCGGCCACCGGTATCGCCGGGCTCGCGCTCGTTTCCCTGTCGCTCGCGGCAATCGCCTGGGCCGTCGACGTGGAGGCACTCGCGGCCACAGCGACGGCAGGACTCCTCATGGCGCCGGTCCTGCTTGGACAGGACCAGGACAACGGCAACCTCCTGGTCCTCTACCTGGCGGTGGCGGCGCTCACCCTTGGCCTGGTGTGCTCGCTCCGTCGCTGGCGTCTCACCACGTTCCTGCTTGCCGCCGGCACCATCTGGCTCGGCTTTGTGGCGGAGCCGGGTGCCAACCCGCTCGGCACGCTTGGTCTCGCGGCGCTGGTCGGGACTGGAGGACTCGCGATCGGCCTTCGGGAACACTGGTGGGAGACGCGACTCGCGTCATTCTCCGGCGGTTGGGCGCTGGTCACCGCCGCCGCGCACCGACTCGACGTTGGGGACCGGTGGCCGGTGCTCGCGGCGGCGCTCGCGCTCGCGTTGCCGGTGTGGCTGCTGGAATTGCGGACGCCGCGCAATGAGGGCGAGCCGGTCGGTACCCATGTGCGCGGCTGGCGGGCGGGGGAGCGGCTGTACTTCGTGCTCACGCCACTCCTGGTGGCATTTGCGCTCGATTGGGTGGCGCCGTCCTGGTTCGCTGCGCACGATGGGGCGTCGGCTGGGATCGTCGCAGTTCCCTACGTCGTGGCGGGGTGGATTACCGGTCGCGCGACATTCACCGGTGTCGGCGCGGTCATGCTTGTGCTCGCCATCGTCGATCGCTGGAACGGTGCAAGAGCGGCCGGCGCGTTGCTGGCGGTGACGCTGGCCTGGATGGGGGCGGCTTGGGTGCGCCAATGGCGTGCTGCCCTCTGGGCCACTGCGGGCACCTTTGTGGCGGCCGCCTATCAGGTCGCGGATGCCGCGGGCCGGACCGACGGACAGCCGGCCTTCACCGGACCGTGGGCGCTTGCCACCTGGGGGCTCGTGGGCGTCGGGGCCATGGGTGCTTACCTTGCTTCGCGCCTCCGCGATGAGCCATGGGCGGGCCGCGCCGCGGACTCGCTGGCGCCCGCCTTCGCCATCGCCGCTGCGACGGCGCTTTTCCTGGGCGTGACCGCCGAGCTCGACCAGTTGTGCCGCCAGGAGCTCGCGTCCGCTGAGGTGGCCCGGCTGGCGAGTGGACTATCCATCAGCGCCTGGTGGATTCTCTTCGCGGCAGCCGTGGTACTGCTCGGGTTCAGGCGGGACATGCCGCGCCTCCGTGTTGCCGGACTGGGCGTGGCGGCGGCTGCGGTGGCGAAGGTGCTGTTCAGCGACCTTGCGTCCCTCGATGCATTCTATCGCATCGGATCGGTCTTCATCCTCGGTATCGTTTCACTGGCGCTTGCCTGGTTGTATCACCGGCAGGCGCGCTCGGACACGGAGAACGCATGACGCCGGCATTGCCCGCCTCGCCCGAGGCCATGGCGAAGGCTTCCTGGAACGACATCCGCCCGCATTTTGATGCACTCGCGTCACGGGAGCTGGACGACGCCGGGATGGAGCAGTGGCTCTCCGACTGGTCACGCCTCGAGGCGATGCTCACCGAGGCCGCCAGCCGTGCGATGATCCGCTACACGGTCGACACCCGCGACAAGGACGCGGAGGCCGACCACCTCAGGTTCTCCATGGAGATCCTGCCGCAGGCCGAGGAACGGAGCGTTGCCTTGCAGAAGCGGCTGGTGGCCTCGGGGTACTCGTCGCCGGCGCTGGAGACTACGCTGCGGAGCTTCCGGACTTCCATCGAGATCTTCCGCGATGTGAACGTGCCGATCATGAGCGAGCTCGAGGAGCAGTCGGCCACGTACCAGCGCATCACGGGAGGCATGACGGCGCCCTGGGACGGCAAGGAGCTGCCCCTGCCGCAGCTGGCGCCATTCCTGAAGGAGCCCGACCGGGACGTGCGCGAGCGCGCGTTCCGCGCCAGCACGGCGCCGTACATGAACGCGCGGGCGGATCTCGCTCCCCTCTTCGACCGCATGTACGGGCTCCGGCAGCAGGTTGCATGCAACGCCGGGTTTGGCTCGTTCCGTGACTATGTGTTCAAGGCCAAGCTGCGGTTCGACTACTCGCCGGCCGACTGCGAGCGCTTCCACGATGCGGTGGAGCGTCACGTGATGCCGGCCTATGGCGCGGCTCATGCAACACCGTCGCGAGGTGCTGAAGCTGCCCTCGCTGCGTCCGTGGGACGTGGCCGTCGACCTGTATGGCGCGAAGCCGCTGCGCCCGTTCAGTGACGGTACCGAACTCGCGGGCCGGGCGCGGGCGGTGTTCGACCGGATCGATCCGGCGCTCGGTGCCCAGTTCGGGATCATGATCGACGAACGCCTGCTCGACCTCGACAGCCGTACGGGGAAGGCACCGGGGGGCTATTGCGACACGCTCCACTGGAGCGGGCGGCCGTTCATCTTCATGAACGCCGTCGGGCTCATGGACGACGTCATGACGCTCATGCACGAGGCTGGGCACGCCTTCCATGCCTTCGCCGCGCAGCGCCTGCCGCTCGTCTGGCAGCGGCATCCCGGATCGGAGGCCTGTGAGCTCGCGTCGATGTCGATGGAACTCCTGTCGACGCCGCATCTGGAGCGACCACTCGGGTACTTCGCGCCCGACGACCTGCGGCGCGCCCGTCTCGAGCATCTCGAGGACGTGATCATCACGCTGGCGCACGTGGCATCGGTCGATGCGTTCCAGCACTGGATCTACACCGATCCGGCCGGGGCGGATGCCGCCGCGCGCGATGCGGCGTGGCTTCGCATTCGCAGCCGGTTCGACCAGGGTGTGGACTGGGCGGGCCTCGAACAGGAGCGCGTGGCTCGCTGGTACCGGCAGCTGCACATCTTCCTGTACCCGTTCTACTACATCGAGTATGGCATTGCCCAGCTCGGCGCGCTGCAGGTATGGCGGAACAGCCTGCGTGATCCGGTGGACGCGGTGCGCCGGTACCGCGATGCCCTTGCCCTCGGTAACACCCGCCCGCTGCCCGACATCTACGGCCGCGGCGGGCGCACAGCTCGCCTTCGATGGCGAGACCATCGGCGAACTGGTCCAGCTGGTCGAGGACCAGGTCGATCGGCTGCGCGCCGAGGTCCCGGCGGCCACCTGAGGGGCTCACCGCGGCCGGAGTTGCGCCGCGGGGCTGTGGAGGCAAGATTCACCCCCGCGAACAGGGGTCGCTGGACCGTTTTCTGCGCGTCCTTGCGTCCTCATGTATTCACGTCTTTAGGGAGTCCGGATGGCGAAAGAAGAAGGGATCGAAATGGAGGGAGTGGTGACCGAGGTCCTGCCGGACCGAAACTACCGCGTCCTGCTCGATAACGGTCATGAGATCCTGGCCTACGCCGCCGGCAAGATGAGCAAGTTCAAGATCCGCGTCCTCGAAGGCGATCGCGTGAGCGTCGTGCTCTCACCGTACGACCTGACCCGTGGACGGGTGACCTACCGCCACAAGTAGCGTGGCAGGCAGACAGGCGAGAAAAACGGAGGGCCCGGCACGATGCCGGCCCTCCGTTTGCCTGCCTGCTGCTGGCGGCCTACTTGCCCAGCTTGGTGACCCTCTCGGCCGCTGGGCCTTTCTGGCCCTGAACGATCTCGAATTCGACCCGCTCACCCTCGGCCAGGCTGCGGAACCCTTCCGCCTCGATGGCGGTGTGATGAACGAAACAGTCCTTCTCTCCGTTCTCGGGGGTGATGAAGCCGAAACCCTTCGCATCGTTGAACCACTTGACCGTGCCAGAAACGCGAGCCATCGGAGCAGACCTCGTTGTGACGTGACCGCGAAGCAGCATGGCGCCGCGTCGCTCCATCATGATCCACGGGCCTGTCCCGTGTCATGAAGCCTGAACGGGGCACTGGCGCCCCGGAACGTTTGTGGAGGATCCTCTAGGGCCGGTACTGGCTGGACCGGCTGTACCTAATGTCGTTCACGGGCAGGGTTAGTCAAGAGGATCCCGGCCAGAGGGCGCCAAGCCGCCACCGCATGACGTCCAGCGCCCGTTCCAGCCGCCCGCGCCGGGTCACCCGATTCAGCGCCTGCAGGAAATCCGTCGCCGTGGCATAGCGGCGGTCGACCGCGCTCTGCAGTGCGCGCTGCGAGGACACCCGCGAGGCCCGGACCCACGTCCGGCACCGTGCTGCGAAGGTCGGGAAACTGGTCCGTGGTCTGGCGCGCGAGTACCTGCTCGGGCGTCACTCCCTCAAACGGCGCGTGTCCCAGCAGCGCGAAGTACGCCACCGCCGACACGCTGTAGAGATCGCTGCGCTGGTCCACCTTCTCGCCCAGCAGCTGTTCGGGACTCGCGAACTGGGGCGTCCCGCTCTGGCTCGTGGCCCCTCCGAAGCGGCCACCGCGGAGGGCGAGGGCCAGGCCGAAGTCGGTGATCTTGAGGCCGCCGCCGGGGGCGATGAGCATGTTTTCCGGCTTGATGTCGCGATGCACAAGGCCCAGGGCATGGGCCTGAGCGAGCGCGCTCAGCGCTTCCCGCAGCAGCCGGATCACCCGGGGCACGCTCAAGGGGCCCTCACGCTGTACCAGCTGCGCCAGGTTGGGCCCGCGCACCAGTTCCATCGTGTACCAGAGGAGGCCTGAACGTGTCTGGATGTCGTAGATATCCACCACGTTCGGGTGCTGCAGCTTCGCGGCGAGCTGCGCCTCGCGGCGGAAGCGCTCGACGCCCGCCAGGTCTCGCGTCAGCGCCGGATGAAGGACCTTGAGCGCTACTTCCCGCTCGAGATGCAGGTCGCGCGCACGATAGACCCGCCCGAACCCGCCGGTCCCAACCGTGTCGAGCAGTTCGTAGTCGTCGCCCAGCGCCCGGCGGAGGAGCTTCTCCCATTCCTCCGCATGGTCGGCGCGTGGTATCGATTTGCGCGCCCGCCGGCCGCACCGACACGGTCTCGACGGTGCCCGCCTCCGACGCGAAGTCCTCCAGCATCTCACCGGCCGACAGGTAGCGCCGGCCGGGTTCGGCACGAAGTGCGCGCACGATGATGCGCTCGAGCGTGCGCGGCGTGGTGGGACGAAGTTCGGAAGGCCGCTTGATGGCCGCGGGGTCGAGTGCCGGCTCGGTGCCGGTGGCGGCGTAGTAGAGCACGGCCCCGGCGGTGTAGACGTCACTCGCCGGTTCACCCGGTTGCCCGTCCCGCACCTCCGGCGCCATGAAGCAGAGACCGCTGGGTCGAACGTCCGGCGGCACGGCAGGCAATGTCCAGCTGCTGAATCGCAGGTCGGTGACGGTACCGCGACCGGCGTGGCTGAGGACGATGCCCGCGGGCACGATACGGCGGAACAGGATGCCCTGCGTGTGCGCATGTTCGAGCGCGCTCAGGAGATCGCGCGCCAGGGTGAGCACCGTGGGGATCAGGCGTGGCCCGCGCTGGGCCGCATGCTCGAGGCTTTCCCCGTCGATCCAGTTGCCCACACGGTACGCCACCTGACCCACCACGCCCACATCGTATACGTGACGGATCGCGGGGTGATCGAGCTGGGCCAGGGCCTCGGCCTCGCGCAGGAACCAGGCGCGTGTGGCGTCGTCGGTATAGATGTTGATCCGGATGCTCACGCGACGGTTCAGGACGCGGTCGATCCCGACGAAGAGCACCCGCTCCGCATCGGCGGCCATCACGCGCTCAAGGCGATAGCGCGTGCCCAGTGCCATCTCAGCCGTCGCGAAGTATTCCGCTATGTCCGTCATGGGTGTTCAACCCTGGCCGCCACGGCGGCGCTCCACCCTCATGCCGCGGCCGCAGTGATCCAGGCTGCACCAGCGGCGGTACTGCGTCGGCGATCGATCCAGCAGGAAGAGTGAGCAGGTTGGCCCCTCACAAATGCGGATCACGGCGGCCGGCAGTGCCAGCGTCTCGGCCGCCATCCGCGCGAGCGTCGGCAGGACTCCCGGATGCCCGGTCGGGGCGAAGGTGAGCTGCCAGTGGCCCGCGACGCGAACCAGCTGCTGGGAACCGGGAACCGAGGCAAGCAGGGCGTTGATGGCGCGGACACTGGCCGATGGACTCGGCTGGCTCGTGGCAAGCGCCGCGGCGAGGTCGATGAGGTGCGTCCGCAGGGCGCGGACTTCGTCGAATGATTCCGTGGCCCGGGGAAGCTGCAGGGCGTCCAGCCATGCTTCCCATGCGGGCAAGGCGGGGAGACGGTCGGGTGGGTTGGGCTGGCGACCCCGCGCGGTATTCACGAAGTCCAGCCACACGGCGTCGCCGAGGAGGATGAAGCGCTCCTCCCGCACCGCCTCAGTCCTCGGCGATCGCGACGGCGTTCCGCCCGCTGCGCTTGGCGCGGTACAGTGCGGCGTCGGCGGCGGCCAGCACGCTGGTGACCGACGTGCCGAGTCGCGGGCACTCCGCCAGCCCGAAGCTCGCGGTGCAGCGGCCCAATTCGGAATGCATTTCCTCGAGTCGTGCCAGGCCGGACTGCACCCGCGATACGAATACCATCGCCTCCTCCGGTTTCGTCATCGGGAGGATCACCAGGAACTCGTCGCCACCCAGTCGGCCGCAGACGTCCAGCGTGCGGCACTCGCGTCGGAGCACCTCGGCCACCTCGACAAGCATGCGGTCGCCGGCGGCGTGCCCCATGTCATCATTGACCTTCTTGAAGAAGTCGAGGTCGAGCAGCAGGACCGTGGTATTGAGCTGGTGGCGGAGGCTGCGGGAGATTTCGGCTGCAAGCCGTTCCTCGAGGGCACGCCGGTTGTAGAGTCCCGTGAGTTCGTCCGTGGAAGCCGCGCTCTGCAGCTGCTCTACGAGCTCGCTGTTCTTGAGCGCGATCGCCGCGGCGAACGACAGCGTGCCGGCAAGTTCGAGTTCCGCGCGGGCATACGGCTTGTCGCTGATGCGGGGGCCAAGCACCAGCACCGCCATGCGCTCGGAACCGGCGTCCAGCGGCACGACCAGTTCCGCGCCCGGCCCGACCAGCTGCGCCACGCCGACTTCCTGTGCGCTCAGTGCGGCGCTGCCGGCAGGGATCATTCCGTCCAGCGTGGTGCGCTCGATGGGGGCGGGCCGGCGGCGGTCGTTCAGGGAGCGGTACACCTTGGGGTGATAGTGGGCACCGTCGGGCCGGTAGAGACAGGCCCACCAGGCGAAGAACACCTCGGCCATGAAGTCGAGCACGAGCTGCTCCGTCTCCTCTGTCGAGTGCACGGAACTGAGCAGTCGAGCCACCTGTCGCAAGGCACGGAGCTGGAAGCCGGCGTCGTCCAGCGCTGCCTGCCGCTCGATGAGGATGGTGCGAAGCTCGATGACCACGGACAGCGCCATCACCAGCGGCAGTGCCACGCCGCGAAGGTCCCCGGCGATTGTCGGGTCGGCGAAGACCGCCACTTCCGTGGCGCCGCTGGCGAGCTTCGCCACCTGCACTGCCTGGTCGTAGCCGTCCACCGGGCCCACGCGCGGGATCGGCGCAGCGGGTCCGGTGATCACGAACCAGATTTTTTCTGAAAGGAACCGCTGGACCAGGAACGTGCGGCAGCGCTCAAACAACTCCCCATCCGTGCGCGCGCTGCGGCAGGCAGCGGCGAAGGCGGAGGGGAGGTGCGACAGCAGGGACGTGGACGGCGGGACGGTCATTAACAGGAAGGTACACCGACACCCCCCTCGGACGGTATCGTGCTACCGCCCCCGGATTCCGTCCGCAGGAATGGACACAACTGCTTGCTGCGAGCCCGGTTACCGGATGATGATACGAGGGCCGGTCGGCGGGGTAATCCGGCCGCCGAGTCTCTGGCCGAGATGGGCCACGACCAGGTCGGCGACGCGCGGTCCCGAGGCCGCGGAGGCGCAGGCCTCGACCGCCTCCGGGATCTTGTACCCGTCGCCACCGCGGCATGCGAGATACGCCGGGAGGCTGAGCCGGTACAACTGATCCGGGTACAGAGTGTTTCCGATGGATGTGGTGACTGGACCGGCGATACGGGCGCCCGACGTGCGGTTGCGATCCACTATGAACTTGATGCCCGACACCTGCAGGAACCCGCCGCTCCCGAAATTGCGCTCCGACACGCTGTTCTCGAGCACCTCGCGCACCCGTTGCCCGGAGACCGAGACGGTGACGATCCTGGTCTCGTCGGCGAACTGGAAGATCGCCTCGATGGTGTAGAACCAGAGCGGACCCGGCGGGATGATCTCGTTGAGGCGCATCGCGCCGCCATTGATCACGCCGATCTCGGATCCCGTGCCGAGCCGTATGGCATCAGCCACGAGGTCGCCCAGCACCGTTTCCTGCTGGCGCTGTGGCGCATCGAGCGCATCGATCGGCTGCAGCACGGTACCGACCACATAGTTCGTCCCCAGCTTCACGCGCAGGCTGTCCTGCCAGCGATCTACCACGACCTGCACGGCGGTATCGGACGGGAGGTTCGGCTTCACGTCGAGCAGCCGGGGGGCCTCCCGCCAATCGCCCTTGGTTCCCCAGATGGTCATGAACTGGGCGGAGACGGCATTCGCGTCCGCCTTGAGCACGTAGCGAGTGCCCACGGCCACCGTGTGCGCATCATGCTCGTGCCCGCCGAGGATGAGATCGAGCTGGCCTTCCCGGTTGAGCAGGGCCACGTCCGCGGCGAGCGACTGGTGCGTGATGGCGACGATCATGTCGGCGTGCATCGCGGCGAGCGTGTCGAGGGCCGCGACGGCAGCGCTATCGGGCGAACCGCACCTCACGTAGTCGGGATAGGGCCCCTGCAGCGTGAGCCCGAAGATCCCGATCTTCTTCCCGAACACCCGCACCGTATCCCACGGCACCACACCGGGCAGGCTGGTGCCGTCCGGCTGCACGCAGTTGGTGGAGATCCACTTGAAGGTCGACTCCTCGATGCGCGCCAACAGCGTGTCCCTCGGGAGATCGAACTCGTGATTCCCGAAGGTGACGTAGTCGATCTGCGACGCGTTGAGTGCTTGCACCATCTGTGTGCCGTTGTAATACCGGCTCAGCAGGCTCGGGCCGAGGAAGTCGCCGGCCAGCACGAAGAGTACCGGGCCCTCAGCCGAGATCCGCTGCTTCAGGGTCGCGAGCCGTGCCATGCCACCGTTGCCGTCCGCCAGGGTGTCGGCCTGGTAGACGTCATTGATGGAGAGGAAGCGGGCCGGGTTCGTGGGTGCGGGGGCCTTCGGCAGGCCCATGCAGGCAACCGCGCCGAGCGCGGCAATGGCGAGGACCAGGTTACGCAACGGGAATCCTGGAATGGGGAAGGTCAGTCTTCGTGGGCGCGAAGCGCGCGCACCACGTCCGTGCTGAGTGCGCGCAATTCCGCGAGCATCTCGGGCCGCTGCCAGTCTGACCGTTCCTCCAGCAGCTCGAGCAGCGAGCGATACCACCAGATCGTCTGTTCGGACGAAGCAGACGACACTGTACGCACATATTCGGCGCCCAGCCGCCGGAGCGCGGTCAGGGTCAGCCCGGCGTTGTGGATCTCATCGGCGACGCAGATGTCGACGGCACGGGGCTCGGCTACCCCGAGGTGCGCGAGGTAGCCGTGCTTCACCGCGCGCCAGGGAAGCTCCGTACCGCGCGCATCGAAACGCGTCTCCACCGCGTCGCGCGCGATGGCGAGCACCACCGACCCGAACTTGATCCCGATGCTCTGCTCCATCCCGGCCCGGTGCTCGGGGCGCGTCTCCTCGAGAACGAGGTGCAGGATGCCGGCCACCACGGTCGGCTGGTCGGCGCTGTAGCGGCTCAGGATGACGGCGAGGTTGCCGGGATGCGCGATGAAGTCGGCGCTGCCGGTGGTCGGCGCGCGCGGCACGTAATGCTTGGCCGCAAAGGCAAACGCGTGATGTATGCGATCGGAATAACCGTGCATGCGGGCGGCTAGCCGTCCAGTCGGTGGCGCGGGATGGTCAGGGAATCCCCAGAAGCTTATGCGTCTGGAGGCTCATCTTCCAGCGGGGATGGGCAAGGCAGTAACGGAGAGCTGCCTCGGTGTTGGCCTCCCGGTCGGGTCCATCCATGGGTTGGAGGTAGAAATGGTCGAAGGCCAGCGCCTCGAAGCGCTCCGGCATCGCCAGGGACTGTGGGTACACCAGCTTCAGCTCGTTGCCCTCCGTCAGCACCAGCGGCGCCGCCGCCTTGGGGCTGACGCAGATCCAGTCCAGTCCCGGCGGAGGTTCCTGGGTGCCGTTCGTCTCGACCGCCACGGTGATTCCCCGGTGGTGGAACGCGTCGACCAGTGGCGCATCGAGTTGCAGGAGCGGCTCACCGCCGGTGCAGACGACGTAGGGGACGCCGCCGGCCCCCCCGGGCCACGCGGCCAGCACTGCATCCGCGAGCGCAGCAGCCGAGGCGAACTTCCCGCCGCCGGGGCCGTCCGTGCCCACGAACTGAGTGTCGCAGAAGGTGCAGACGGCGTCCGCACGATCCTCTTCCCGGCCGGTCCACAGGTTGCACCCGGCGAACCGGCAGAAGACTGCCGCGCGCCCGGTCTGTGCCCCTTCTCCCTGGAGGGTGTAGAACAGTTCCTTCACCGCGTAGCTCATGATGCGCGGGCGTAGGGCGCCGGATCGCTGATGCCGGCGTCGGCAAACCCCTTGAGGCGCAGGAGACAGGCGTCACACCGGCCGCACGCCTCCCCCCGGCTGTTGGGGTCGTAACAGGTGCGCGTCAACGAGAAATCGACCCCGAGCTCACGACCCTTCTCGACGATCCGGCCCTTGGTCATCTCGATGAGGGGCGCATGGATGGTGATGGCCCGGCCCTCGGTGCCCATCTTCGTGCCGAGTCGCGCCATCGCCTCGAACGCGCGGAGAAACTCCGGGCGGCAGTCGGGATAGCCGCTGTAGTCAATGGCATTGGCGCCGATGAAGAGGTCGCTTGCATCCAGCGTCTCCGCCCACCCCAGCGCGAGGGAAAGGAAGATGGTATTCCGGGCGGGAACATAGGTCACCGGGATGGCCGCATCCATATCGGCGATCGGACGGTCTTTCGGCACGTCGATGCCGGCAGTCAGGGCGGAGCCGCCGAACACGCCGAGGTCGATGTCGAGGATGGCGTGACGCGCGACGCCAAGGGCGGCCGCCACCCGTCGCGCGGCTTCGAGTTCGATGGCGTGGCGCTGACCGTAGCGGAAGCTCAAGGCGAAGAGTTCGAATCCCTCTTCCCTGGCAATGGCGCCGGTGGTGGCGGAATCCATGCCCCCCGACAGCAGCAGCACGGCACGACGCATCGTCATGCCGTAATTCTAACGGGCTAGCGCCCGAGCACGTGCCGCAGTGCCGCTTCGAGGTGCATGTGCCGGTGGTGGAAGTGGTACTCCTGCAGCAGTTCGGGCAACACTCTCGCGCTGGCGAGCAGGGTGGCTTCCGCCATTTCGCCGAACAGGAGCTTCAGGGCGGCGGCAGGAACGGGGATCAGGGCGGGGCGTTCGAGCACGCGGCCCAGCGTGCGGGCGAGATCGGAGTTGCGGGAAGGCGCGGGCGCCACGGCATTGAAGGCGCCACGCACGTGCGGGTTGATCGCGGCGAGGTAGAGGAGCGAGACCGCATCGTCGATCGACGACCAGCCGAACCATTGACGGCCGTTCCCGGCCCGCCCCCCCAGGCCGGCCCGGAACGGGAGCAGGAGTTTCCCCAGTGCGCCGCCGGCAGGGCTCAGCACGATACCGAACCGCGGGTGGGCCACGCGCACGCCGGCGGCAATCGCCTGGTCGGCCGCGCCTTCCCACGCCTGGGCGAGGGAGGGGAAGAACCCTGCCCCCGGGGGCGCCTCGTCTCCCAGCGGCTCATCGCCGCGGTCGCCATAAAAGCCGCTGGCCGACACCGACACGAACACCGGTGGTCGTGGTGCCGAGCGCGCGATCACCTGGGCCAGGAGGCCCGCCGGTCGAACCCGGCTGTCGATGAGGTACTGCTTTCGCTCGGCGGTCCAGCGGCCTCCGGCGACGTTGGCGCCCGCGAGGTTGATGACCGCATCGGCTCCCGACAGCACGGAGGCGTCGATCGTGCCGCGGTCAGGATCCCACAAGGCATCGCCTGGTGCCGGCGACCGGCGCACGAGCCGGGTCACCTGGTGACCGCCGGTGGTGAGGAAGGGAACCAGGGCGGAGCCGATCATGCCGGTGGCGCCGCTGACGACGAAGCGCCGCGGCGTGATACCCGCGTGTGCCGCGAGGTCGGCGGCCAGCGTGGCATGCCGATACCGCAGCGTGCGCTCGAGCCGGTGCCGGATCACCGGTGCGCTGAAGAACGACCCCGCGGACCCGAGTGGCGGCTCACAGGTGACGCAGTCGCGCATGATCGTCCATCCGGGACCATCGGCGGTCATCTCGTGTTCGTGCGCCCAGGTCGCGAAGGGACCCGACTCCTGGACGTCCACGAAGCGGCTGCCCTCCACCACGTCACGGTGCACCGCTACCCAGCGAAAATGAACCGGCCCGGCCTTGACCTCGAGTACGACGCGCGCGCCGTTTTCGATGCCACCGGTGCGCTCCAGGAGTCGCACTTTCTCCCACGGCGGTGTCAGCCGCTCGAACGCTCCGGGTCGCGTGTGCCACTGCCACACCTCCTCCACCGGGCATTCGATCCGCGTGGTGCGTTCAACGATCAGGCGGTTGGGCATGGTCCCGGTACCCCACAGCGGGGCGGCGGGTTTCCCCGCGGCCTCGAGCCGGCAATCGGTATCGTGCGACGACGGTATCGTTTAACTTTGCGCTCGGTTGCAAGCATCTTACGCCGCACTAGAGGAGGCGACCATCACCACCACCGTTGCCGCCCCGGTCTGGACGCCCAAGGACGCTGAGAAGCTCTACAACATGAGCGGCTGGGGCCTTGGCTACTTCCGGGTGAACGCCGAAGGCCATGTCACGGTCCATCCCGATGGCGATCCCAAGCGTGGGCTCGACCTGTACCAGCTCGCCACCGACCTCGACGCGCAGGGCGTGGGTCTCCCGCTGCTGCTGCGCTTCTCCGACATCCTGAGGTCGCGCATCGCGACCCTCGCGGGGCACTTCGCCCACGCGATCAAGGAATTCGGCTACGAAGGACGCTATACCACGGTCTACCCGATCAAGGTGAACCAGCAGCGCCACGTGGTGCAGGAAGTCGTCGAGTTCGGCGAGGAATTTGGCGTCGGGCTCGAGTGCGGCAGCAAGCCGGAGCTGATGGCCATCCTGGGCCTCAGCGATTCCAGCCACCACCTCATCGTCTGCAACGGCTACAAGGACGAAGAGTTCATGCGCCTGGCCCTCATGGGCCAGAAGCTGGGCCACAACGTGATCATCGTCATCGAGCAGCTCAACGAACTCGATGTGCTGCTCAAGGTGGCCGACGAGATGCAGGTCGAGCCGAGCATCGGCGTCCGCATCAAGCTGTCGAGCGAGGGGTCGGGGCGCTGGGCCAAGAGCGGCGGCGAGAAGTCCAAGTTCGGCCTGTCGCCGGTGGAGCTGGTGCAGCTGCTCGACCGGCTGCAGGCCTTGAAGCGCGCCGGCATCCTCAAGCTCGTGCACTTCCATCTTGGCAGCCAGATCACCGATATCCGCTTCGTGAAGGCGGGACTCGACGAGGTATGCCGATACTACGTCGAGTTGCGGCGCATGGGGTTCGAAGTGGGCTATGTCGACGTGGGTGGCGGCCTTGGCGTCGACTACGACGGGTCACGCTCGACGCGCACAGCCAGCATGAACTACACCATGCGCGAGTACGCCAACGACGTCATCTATACCCTGGGCACCGCCTGTCGCAGTGAAGAGGTGCCCATGCCCAATGTCATTTCCGAGTCGGGTCGCGCCATCACGGCGCACCATGCGCTGCTCCTGATCAACGTCATCGATGTGGAGACGCCGAACGAGACGTCGGCGCCGGAGCTGGGGGAGGATCCCCACCAGCTGCTCGTGGACATGAAGGAAAGCCTCGACTCGCTCACGCTCGAGCGCGTGGAGGAGGTGTTCCATGACGCAGTGTTCGCGAAGGAGCGTTCGCAGGAGTACTTCGGCAGCGGCATCTTCTCGCTACGCGACCGGGCACACGCCGAGCAGTTGTACCTCTCCACGCTGGGGCGACTCGCCGAGGTGATCGCCGAGGATCCGACGGCGTACCCCGAGATCGCAAGCCATCTCGAGGGGGCGCTGGTCGATCGCTACTTCTGCAACTTCTCGGTATTCCAGTCCCTGCCCGACAACTGGGCCATCGACCAGCTCTTTCCGATCATGCCGATCCACCGGCTGCTCGAGAAGCCGAATCGCCGCGGGACGATCCAGGATGTCACCTGCGATTCCGATGGCGTCATCGACCGCTTTGTCGGCGGGCGGAAGGGGAAGCCGAGCCTCGAGCTGCACCGCTGGGAGGAAACCCAGACGTACATCCTCGGCATCTTTCTCACCGGAGCGTACCAGGAGATCCTGGGCGACCTGCACAACCTCTTCGGTGATACCAATGCGATCCACGTGCGCCTCAAGAACGGCGGCTACGAGATCACCGACCTGGTGCACGGGGACACCGTGACCGAGGTGCTGAACTACGTGCAGTTCCACGCGTCCGACCTCCTGGCCACCTTCCGCCGCAAGGTGAGCGCCGCGAAGGACCTGTCGCGGCAGGATGCCAACTCGTTCATCGCGGACTACGTCGCCGGTCTCGAGGGCTATACGTATCTCGAGGGAGAGATGTCGGTGCAGGCGAGCACGCCGGCAGGCTGACATCGTCGGGCCGGGGTGAAGCACACGGGGGGCGGGCCAGCATGGCCCGCCCCCTCTGTGTCGCGTCCCGTGTCAGCCATGCAATCCGATCGCGGAACCAGTGCGTACAACTGGTGTTCGCATCACCGGGTTTCCGCCGGAAATGGTGGGCCCAGGTCGTGAGCGGGAGATTGCCGATCGGCATCGCCCAGAACACCCGTGACTTCCACTGCACGGCTCGCGGCCTGGGCCCACCCATCGGGCCGGCATGGCCTGTTGCGATAGATGCTTCGGCTACCGCGCCACGAGCGGGACGAAGTTCCGTTCCTCTGCGCCAACGTAGATCTGTCGCGGCCGCGCGATCTTCTGTTCCTTGTCGAGCAGCATCTCTTCCCACTGCGCCACCCATCCCGGGAGCCGCCCGAGGGCGAAGAGCACGGTGAAATAGTCCGTGGGGTAGCCCATCGCCTGGTAGATGAGGCCGGAATAGAAGTCCACGTTCGGGTAGAGCTTCCGCTTGATGAAGTATTCGTCGGAGAGCGCAATGCGCTCCAGCTCCAGCGCGATCTCCAGCTTGGGGTTGAGCCCGGTCTGCTCGAACACGTCGTACGCCACCTTCTTGATCAGCTTGGCGCGCGGGTCGTATGACTTGTACACCCGGTGGCCGAAGCCCATCAGTCGTTCGCCGGCCCCCGACTTCACCTTCTCGATGAACCCGGGAATGTCCGCTTTCGAGCCGATCTCGTCGAGCATGCGCAGCACCGCCTCGTTGGCGCCGCCGTGCAGCGGGCCATACAGGGCGGCGATGCCCGCCGACACGGCAGAGAACGGGTCCACTTCCGACGAGCCGACCGCCCGCACCGCGCTGGTCGAGCAATTCTGCTCGTGGTCGGCGTGGAGGATGAACAGGATCTCGAGCGCCCGCTGCAGCACCGCGTTCGGCTCCAGCTTCCCGCCGATCTCGAACGTCATGTTCACGAAGTTCCCGATGTAGCTCAGGTCGTTCCGCGGAAAGACGAATGGAAGGCCGCGCGAGTGGCGGAAGGCGAACGCGGCGATGGTTGGCAACTTGGCGATGAGGCGGATCCGCTGCAGGTAGCGGTTGGCCTTGTCGTCGATGTGCTTGGCATCGGGATAGAAGGTCGAGAGCGCACCTACGGCGCCGAGCAGCATGCCCATCGGGTGGGCGTCGTACCGGTAACCCTCGAGGAACTTGGTGATGTTGGTGTGGACGTAGGTGTGGAAGCGCACCTTCACTCTCCCACGCCTCGAGCTGCGCCTTGTTCGGGAGCTCGCCCTCGCAGAGCAGGTACGCGACCTCGAGGAACGAGCACTTCTCGGCCAGCTGCTCGATGGGGTAGCCGCGGTAGCGGAGAATGCCCTTGTCGCCATCGATGAAGGTGATGGCGCTGCGACAGCTCGCGGTGTTCATGAAGGCGGGATCATAGGTCATGAGGCCGAAGTCTTCGTCGGTGACCTTGATCTGCCTCAGGTCCATTGCGCGGATGGTGCCTTCGCTGACCGGGAGCTCGTAGCTCTTGCCGGTGCGGTTGTCGGTAATCGAAAGGCTGTCCTTGGACACGCGCGCTCCTCACGGCTGGGTGTTCAGGCTAAGATAATATCCTTGTCTCTCTCCCTTACCTCACGGGCCTCGGGCCTGCTGCTTGGCCAATCGGCCGGGGCCGGCCGCGGGATGACACCCGCCTGTGCCCCGGTGCGGCTCGCGCTAAGCCGCGCCCTCGCCGACGAGCTGCTGGTGGCGGATCCCGACCTCGCGCGCCTGGCGCAACGCTGGGCCGAGCTGGCCGGCGACGACGCACCGCTCGATGCGGGTTCGCGGGCGGGATTCGCGCATCTCCGGCAGAACGCTGCCCCGCGCCACGCCCGGTCCGCCGGGGAGCGACCGACGTTGCCCCTCCACCTCCTGCCGGTGGCGTTGCTGGCATTCGAAAACCCACGCACGGTGACGGCGCTGACCTGGCACCTCGCGGCCCTGACACACCCCGATCCCGAGTCGACCTGGGGGGCCGTCGCCGTCAACGTGGCGGCGGCGCGCCTGCTGCAGGGTCATCGGGACTTTGTTCCCGACGTGATCGAGGCGCTCCGGAACAACGAGGCACCGGCACTGCTGCTCGAGACGGTCCGCCGACTTCCGCTGATGCGGCGCGAGAACATCGACGCCGTGGCCGGTTCGGACTCGCCGGCGATCGGTGCGACCTGCGCCGCACTCTGGGCAGCCCACACCGAGCCCCGCACCGCCGCCGGGGTCGCCTGGCTGGAGGGACTCCCGGCGCCGCTGACGTCAGCAGCGTCAGTGGGCGCCGGCCTGCTCGGTGCGCGTGACGGAATCGAGGCGCTGCGGATTGCCCTCGGCGCGCGCCAGGTCGACCTCAACGCCGTCAAGCGGCTGGCTGACCAGCTCGCCCGGATCTCCCCTCCCGACCCACGCGCGTGACGCGGGCGTCCATCGGCACGCTGGTGCTCGTGCTCGCGCTGGTGGTGCGGCTGGTTATGGCCGCACTGGTTCCCCTTCATCCCGACGAAGCGTACTACTGGGAATGGTCGCGGCACCTGGCCGCGGGCTACTTCGATCATCCGCCGGCGATCGCGTGGTTCATCCGGGGTGGTACCCTCCTGCTGGGCGATACGCCGCTCGGCGTTCGCCTGTTCCCGGTCCTTGCCGGATTCGTCGCCGGTTGGGCCGTCATGAGGACGGCCTCGCGCCTGGCTTCGCCGAGCAGCGGGCGATGCCGCCGCGCTGGCGTTCGTTGCCCTGCCGGTGATGTCCGGTGTTTTCGTGCTCGCGACGCCGGATGCGCCGCTTCTCGTCTTCGCCGCGCTGACGCTCTGGGCGGTGACCTCTGCGGTGCTGGCGGGTTCGCCGGCTTCGGCCCTCTCCTGGTGGATCGTGGCGGGCGCTTTCGCCGGCGGCGCGATGACCTCGAAATACACCGGAATCCTCCTGCCACTCGGGCTGCTCGTCGGCATGCTGGCGTCAAGGTCGTTGCGCGGCCTTTTTCGCACGCCGGGGCCCTACGCAGCGGTGCTGGCGGCGGCCCTGGTGTTCCTGCCGGTGCTGCGATGGAATGCGCTTCATGACTGGAGCTCCTTCCGGTTTCAATTGAGCCACGGACTGGGTGGCTCCATCGATGATGGCGCCTGGCGCCGCGAGCTCGAACTGCTGGGCGGGCAGCTGCTCCTCGCGTCACCGGTGCTGTTCGGGCTCGGCGCATTGGCGGTCAAGCAGGTCCTCCGCGGGGAGGGCAGGGTGGCCAAGCTCCTCGCGAGTGTTGCCCTCGTGACGGCAGCGCTCTTCTCGTACAGCGCGCTCCGGAATCGGGTCGAAGCCAACTGGCCCGCGCTGGCCTGGATCCCGATCGCAATTCTCCTCGGCACGAGCCACTTCGCCGGAACGCCATCGCGATGGCGCCGGATCGCCCTGGGCCTCGGATTCCTGTTCACGGCCGTCCTCTATCTGCAATCGCTGACGCCCGTCTTTCCGGTGGACCCGGGGCGGGATCCCACGGCTCGAGCGTATGGCTGGTCGGACCTGGCCAGCGCAGTGCATGCGGTATCCGATGGAGCCGGGAGCAGGCCGTGGGTAGTGGCCAATCGCTACCAGGATGCGGCGGAGCTCGCGTTCAACCTGCCCGAGCGGCCCGAGGTGTTCTCCCTCAATTTCGGCGGTCGGGACAACCAGTACCGCTACTGGTCGGGCTTCCCCGATCGGGCACGGGCCGGAGACGACCTCCTGCTCGTCGTGGCCGACCGGCCCGACGGCGCCGCCGATCCCGCCATAACCGCCCTGACGGGCTACTTCGGGTCGGTCGAGCAGGGCGAGTTGGTTGACATGCGCCGGGGCGCGACCCGGGTGACGACCCGCAGGTTATGGCTGCTCCGGGACTGGAACGGAGCCTGGCCGTCGCCCGGGCGCATTGATTCGCTCTGAATGAGCAGAAAGCATCACTCCCGGTGTCTGAAGCCGGCCTGAAACAGCGTGGGGCCCCCGCCCGTATGCCCCACGGACCGCCCGATGGCGGGGCACGTGCCGCCGGCCTATTTTCTGCCCCTACAGCAGCCAGGCCCACATTCCAGGAATTCCACAGGACTGCCTCCATGAAGACCCGTTCGTTGATTGCCTTGCTCCTCTTCGCACATTCGATGGCGCCGGCTTCACAGGCGCAGAGCATTTCGGTGGACACGGCCGGAGTCGGCGCCGTGCTCGACCAGGCGCTCAATCACTCCGAGGTGATGCAGAACCTCGCGTACCTCTCCGACATGATCGGCCCCCGGCTGACCGGCTCGCCTGCCATGAAGAAGGCGAACGACTGGACCATGGAACGGTTCAAGGCGTACGGCATGGAGGCGCATCTGGAGTCGTACACGTTCGGGGTGACCTGGGAGCGCGGTGATGCGAGCCTGAAGCTGGTTTCGCCCTTTCCGCGCGCGATCACGGCGCACAGCTGGGCCTGGACGGCCGGCACGGGCGGCAAGACGCTGACGGGCGAGGTGATCCGCATCAACGGCACGCCGGGCGACAGCCTCAATGCCTACCTGCCGAAGGTGAAGGGCAAGTGGCTCATGCTGAATGATCCAGCGAGCATCTGGAATCCGGACGGGCCGCCGATGACGGCCGCCGATTCGCAGGCCGCGAAAGAAGCGCAGGAGAAGCGCGCGTCGACGTTCCAGCGGCTGCAGGGCGACCCGAAGGCGATGCAGGAATTCCGTCAGGCGTCCTATGACCGGGCCTACCAGCTCAAGGCCGCGGGCGCCCTCGGGATCATTACCGATGGCTCGAAGGAACAGGGCCTCATGAACATGAGCGGATCGCCCAACTCCGTGAGCCCGCTGCCGAACCTCGTCGTGTCCCATGAGGACTACGCGATGTTCGATCGCCTCATCAAGCGTGGCAACCCGCCGGTGCTGGCCGGGAATGTCACCAACACCATCGGTACCAAGCCGATGGAGCAGTACAACACCGTCGGCGAGATCAAGGGCAGCGACAAGCCCGATGAAGTGGTCATCCTCGGAGCACACCTCGACAGCTGGGATCTCGGCACCGGCGTCACCGACAACGGCACCGGTTCCATGGTGGTGCTGGAGGCGGCGCGCGCTATCGCGCAGTCGGGTGTGAAGCCGAAGCGCACGATTCGCTTCATCCTGTTCAGCGGCGAGGAGGAGGGGTTGCTCGGCTCCACGGCGTACGCGGCACAGCACGCCGCCGAGGCTGACAAGATCCAGGCGGTGCTGGTACTCGACAACGGAACGGGCATGATCACAGGACAGGCGCTGCAGGGGCGGAAGGAGTTCGAGCAGCTGTGGATCGACCTGCTCGCGCCGGTCACCTCACTCGGTGCCAAGACGGTGCGCGATGCCAACAAGGGTGGCACCGATCACCTGTCCTTCATTCCCTACGGCGTACCGGGATTCAACTTCGACCAGGAGACCCGCGGTTACAACCACACGCATCACTCGCAGGTCGACACCTACGATCATGCGGTGCCGAGTGACCTGATCCAGGCCTCGGCTGTCATGGGGGTCACGGCGCTGGAACTGGCGAACCTGCAGGACCTGCTGGCGCGGGGACCCAGGAAGGACGTAACGCCGCCGACGCCGATGAAGCCATCGAAGGGCGTCGCGATGAAGTAGCGTTACTGCCGACCTGCGGCTGAAGCGCCGGATCGGCTTCACGCCGCAGGTCGACGTATTTCTGGCACCGGTCACTTCTCGCCTATGACCTTCGCCAGCTTCTTCTTCACCTCGGCAACCTGCGGCTGCAGATCGGCATCGGCGTCGCGCCAGAGATCGATGAATTTCTGGTAGTAGCTCGCCGCTTTCGCCCGGTCTCCCTTCTCCTCGTACAGTTCACCGAGCCGGCGGTAAGTGGGGCCGAGGGAGTATTCATCCTCCAATGCCCTTTTTTCCTCGGCACTCGCGAGGTATCGCTCGCTCCAGGTGATGGCTGAATCCGGCTGGCCTGCCGCGTCAAAGGCCCTGCCGATGGCAGCCGCAAGGCAGGAGCGGCAATCGATGAACCGGACATTGACCTTCCGGTATTCCTTCAACGCATCCGCCGGCCGGTTCTCGGCCATGGCAATCGTGCCGAGGATCTGGTAGCCGGTACGGCTCGGATGCACGAAGCCTGCGTGGTATCCGCGGCAGCCGCCGCATCGGCCATCAGTGCCCGCGCCCGCGTGACGTCTCCAAGCATGGCATAGGTCCAGGCAAGGTTGAGGTACGGCCGCTGTTCCGCGGGGACACTTGCAAGCGGACGTGCCGCAAGGACTGAATCGATGTAGCGCTTTCCACGCGCCGGATCATTGCGATATACAGCGTTCAAGACTGCGATGTCGATGAATGCATTGTAGGTCTCTTCGCTGCGGCCCTGGCTCATCGCCAGTTCGGATACTCTCCTCGCGTCGTCCGTCGCCTGGTGAAGGCGCCCCTGCGTCGCTGCGAGGGTCTGGGCAGCCCCGAAGGCAAACATGCGAAGCTCGACCGGCGCCCCCGGTTCCTGCATCACGCGCACTACCCTTTCGGCCTCCGCATAGTTGCCCTGCTTGTATGCGATGAAGCGCGTCGGTAAGTGCGGAGACGAACGTTGCCGGGAAAGCGCGCCTCGGCGATAGCCCTCAGCGCAATCGCGCTGTCGATCATGCCGGCGTTCAGAAAAGACATGATGAGGTTGGAGAACCCCACGACGCTTGAGTCGCGGCGCCGTGAGCGCGCGACGGAAGAACTCCACGTCCGCCATTGGAATCGCCTTGCGCCTGAAGAGCGAGGGCGAGGTTGTTGGCGGCGACGGCATCCGTAGAATCGATGGAGAGCAGCGGCCCGCCATGCCGCCGCCGCCTTGTCGTTGTCCAGTCCGACGGCGTTGTAGTAGCTCCCGATCGCCATGTAGCGCTCCCGGTCGGGAAGGCGATCCCGGAACCGGAACGCCCGGGTGAGCGGTTCCTTCGCCGCCTCCATATTCCCCTGGTTGGAGTAGGAGACCCCGAGCTTGCGCCATGCCATCGCGAACCCGGAATCGATGGCGATTGCTTCCTGGAGCAGCGACTGCGCCTGCTCGTACTCTCCGCGCTCGGATGCCCGGATGGCCTGCGAATACTTCTGCAACGCCGGCAGTGACGAGGTGGTAACCGCTTCCATCGGCGGGCTGCCCCGCACCTTGCCCAGTGACTCGCCAATACGCCGGCGCATCTGCTTCGTCACGGCGTCGAGGGCGCTCAACAACTGCGTGGAGTCCCTGGCTGTTTCCCGGAAGGCGGCGAGATCATCGCCCGTTTCCGGCGCAACGAGCCGGAGCGTGACGATCATCTGGGCTGCCGACCCTCTCGATGCGCCCCGCGATCACGCCCTTGGCCCCGCTGCGAATCGCCACTTCGCGGGCGAAGGTCGAGCCGAGCGTGCGGTCCTCCGGCTGTTGCATGAGGCGGAGGGTCGAGCGCACCTGCGATGCCGACAGGAGTTGCAGTACGTCCGATTGCGACAGGTCCACCCGCAATGCCTCGGTCAGGGCACTCCCGAGTGCAGAGTCACCTGGAACATCGACATCGGCGAGCACAACCCGGTCGCGTGAGCGGAACTTTCCCTCGGCCACCAGCGTGCGCATCGGCAGGAGGCCAGTGGCGCTGAGACCGAACACGATGAGCACGAGCACACCTGCCGCGATCAAACCCTTCTGAACTCTGCTTATGCGCCTGGCATGGCCATCCGCTGGGTCACCAGCGTCCCGGGCACTGGGGTGCCGACGTGGTCCAGCAGGCCCACGAGCGTAGCGGCCGATGGACGATCCTCAGGTGCCTTCGCGAGCAGTCTTCGTACGAGCGGCGGGAGGGCGGGTGACAAGTCCTGCCGCATCGTCTCCAGAGGCGGCGCTTCGCTGGTGAGCTGCGCCGCGAGGATCGCCCGGGGAGTGGTGCCCTTGAAGGGTGTCTGGCCGGACAGCATCTCGAACCCCGTGACGCCCAGCGCGTAAATGTCGGCGGCCGGGCCGACATCGGGGTCGCCGGCACCCTGTTCCGGCGCCATGTAGGCTGGTGTGCCGATGACGGTGCCGACGCTGGTGGCGGTGGTGTTCCCCTCTACTGACGTCGCGGTGCTCAGCGCCTTGGCCACGCCGAAGTCGGTGACGACGGCGTGCCCGTTGGAGAGCAGGATGTTGTCGGGCTTGATGTCCCGATGGACGATGTTCTGCCGGTGCGCGTAGTCGAGCGCATCGGCCACCTCGCGCATCACTCGCGTGGCTTCTGCGGAGGGAAGCGGACCCTTCGCCAGCCGGGCCCGCAATGATTCTCCCTCAACGAACGGCATGGTGAAGTAGAGCAGGGTGGTGTTCGACCCCTCGAGCTTCACTTCCCCGGCGGCGAGCAGTGGGACGATGTGCGGATGCTGCAGGCGGGCCGCGAGCTGGATCTCGCGCCGAAACCGGTCGGCGCTGATTCCCACGCCCAGTTCGGGAGACAGCAGCTTGATCACCACGCGCCGGCCGAGCGCCGTCTCCGTGGCGACGAATACCCGACTCATCCCGCCGCCACCAAGTTCGCGCTCGATCCGGTATGTGGACCCGAGGGCGGCCTGGAGTGAGTCCAGAAGATCGTTCACGCGGGGAGCGTCACCGAACAGCTCGTATCGAACCCGCCACGCGTGTTGTAGACCGTCGTGACCACCAGCCGCTTCGGCTTGAGCAGCCGGAAGAGGTCCTCCGCCAGGCGGGCGGTGGCGTGTTCCTGGAAGATCCCCACGCTGCGATAACTGGTGACGTAGTACTTGAGGCTCTTGAGCTCGACACAGCAGTTCGAAGGAACATAGGTGATGCGCAGCAGCGCGAAGTCCGGCAGCCCGCTGTATGGGCACACCGCACTGAACTCGCGCGTTTCGGTGACGATCTCCTGGTCCGGGCCCTCGTACGGGAAGGTCTCGAGGACGGCGACGTCGATCGCCTCGGGCCCGGTGAAGGGAACTGTTCTGCCTTCAGCAATGGCCATTTGGTGCATTCCGGTGGATGTGAACCGCCGGAATATAGTGTCGCGCGGCCGCAGTGCCGGGGGTCACTCTCCCCGGGTGCCGACCATCCCGCGCTCGAGCCAGCTGTACCCGCCGTCCAGGACCTTCCGGGCGACCGCGTAGGTAGCCACGTCATCGTTCTGCCACACGGCGGCGAACTTCTCGTCCACGCGCCGGCCGGCCTGGCGGCAGAACGCGTCGGCCAGTTCCACCGCGTCGCTGCCCGCCTTGCCGGACCCATCCGGCCTGTCGCGGCCGCCCGGGAGCATGCGGCCGCCATGGCGAAGAGCTCCGCCCCGATCTCCACCATGCCGCCCCAGCACCGCCTGCCGCTTCTCCAGCTTCGGCCCGAAGCGGACCATGCAGTGAAAGATTGTCCGCGCCGAGCTTCCGGCTGCGCCGCTCCACGAAGCGCATGTGCGTGGCCAGCGCGCCCGAACTCCCCGTAACCGAGCCAGCGGCCCGCAGCCCAGCCAGAGCCCGGGATACCATGTGCGCGTAGAACAGCGCCGACTTGAGCAGCGCATTCACCTTCGCCTTCATGGGCGCCTTCGGGATCGATCAGGTCGCCCGCCACCTTGAGGTGCGTGTCCACCGCCTCGCGCGCGATGAACAGCCGCATGATCTCGCTCGAGCCCTCGAAGATCAGGTTGATGCGGAAGTCCCGCATCATCCGCTCCACGGGATCGGGCCGCTCGCCGCGCGATCGGAGGCTGTCGGCCGTCTCGTAGCCGCGGCCGCCCTTGATCTGCAGCGTGTCGTCCACGATCCGCCAGCCGAGTCTCCGTATTCCACATCTTGGCCATGCGCGGCCTCGAGCCGGATGTCGGCGCCGCCCCGGTCGGCCATGCAGCGAGGCCAGGTCGGCTGACGGCCTCCATCGCGAAGATCTCGGCCGCCATGCGCCCGATCTTCTGGGCGATCGGCGTCGTGCTTGCCGACCGGCTGGCCCCACTGCACCCGCTCGGCTGCCCATCCGCGCGCGATCTCGCAGCGCCCGCTTGGCGCCGGCCGACGGCCGACGCGGGCAGCGTGAGCCGCCCGGTGTTCAGTGTGATGAGCGCGAGCTTGAGGCCCTTGCCCTCGCCCCAGAGCACGTTCTCCTCCGGCACCTTGACGTTCGTGAAGCGGATGATGCCGTTCTCGATGCCCTTGAGCCCCATGAAATGGAGCCGCTGGACCACCTCGACGCCGGGCCAGTCCACCTCGACGATGAACGCGGTGATCTTCTTCGGCCCGGTGCGCGCCATCACCACCATCAGCTCGGCCACCGTGCCGTTGGTGCACCAGAGCTTCTCGCCGTTCAGTACCCAGTGCGTCCCGTCCTCCGACAGCACGGCGGTGGTGCGCATGCGCGCCGGATCGCTAGCCCACGTTCGATCTCGGTGAGCGCGAAGGCGCGAGATCGCGCCCTTTGCGAGGCGCGGGAGGTACTTCTCCTTCTGCTCCTCGGTGCCGAACAGCTTGAGCGGCTGCGGCACGCCGATGGACTGGGCCGCCGACAGCAGCGCGGTGAGGCTGCCGTCCACGCTGGTGACCAGGCCGATGGCATGGGTATAGCTCGTCTGGCTCAGCCCGAGGCCGCCGTACTCCTCGGGGATCTTGATGCCGAACGCGCCGATGCTCGCGAAGGCCCTGGACCACCTCAGGCGGGATCTTCCCTTCGCGGTCGATCTGGTCGCTGTCGACCCGTTCGGCGAGGAAGCGCTCGAGGCGGTCCATGAACGGCCGGCCTTCGCAACGTCCGCCGGCGTCCGATTGCCGGGATACGGATGGATGAGGTCGAGCCGCAGCGTGCCCTCGAACAACTCCCGCACGAAGCTTGGCGCTTGCCCATTCCTTCTCCCGTGCCGCCTCGGCGACCTCGCGCGCCTCCTGCTCGGTGGCGAGCGGCGCGCGCGAGGGTGCCACGGGCGGTGCTTCCGGAATGACGCTGGTCATGATGCCTCGGACCGGTTCGGGGTGGAGACGACAGAGTTGAGGTGTCCGCGCATGCCATGCCGCACCAGGTCGATGACATGCTGACGGCGCACCGTCACAAACGCGGGATCATCGGCGGAGCCATCCATTCCCGGAATGAGTGTCCGGGCGTGGATGATGGGGAAGCAGCAGAGAGCAAGGATAGAGAGGACCAGCTGCGATGCCTGGCGGCGATCGTCGCCGCCGAAGCCGAGCTCGTCGGCGATGGCAGCCACAGCTTCGTGAATGGCATCCAAGTGGGGAGCGAGCTCACCCAACTGGCCACCTCCCTGCAGGGCTTCCCACTCGAGCAGCCGCACGAAGTCGGGGCGGCTGGTGATGAAGTCGAAGTATTCGCCGACGGCACCCGCCAGCACGACGTCCGGCGGCTCTCCGCTCTTGAGGGCGCGCTCCCGACCGCTCTTGACGGCATTGCGGACTTGGCCGAACGACCGCTCGAGCACGGCGCGGTAGAGCTCAGCCTTGCTGCGGAAGAAATAGGAGGGCGTTCCCCGGGAGACTCCCGCGGCGGCTCCGACATCCTGAAGGCTGGTCGCGCCATAGCCCTGCGCTGCGAACAGTCGTTCGGCGGAGTCGAGGATCGCTTCGCGGCTCCGGGCGGCGTCGCGTCGTCTGTCGGGAGGTGTTGGCATTTGGCCTATTTTGCTTGTTGCATAGCAAGTTAGCATGTTCTGAGCCAAGTACAAGGCGAGACCGAAGGGGAAATAAGTGGTATACCTGATGTCGCGGTACGCGACAGGGCCGAGTGGGGCATGGCCGAAGCAATCTGGGGCATCCTCTCAACATGCGAATGACCCGGCCAGTGGACTCCGCACCACGTAAGTCCTTAAGCAATCGTCATATAACTTAACAGTGTCAAAAAGTGACTCGCACGGAACGGATGTTGATAAGCCTTTATGCCGTGCCTTGCGAGTTCGGATTTTGTCGGAACCTCTACAAGAATGGAACAACCATGACCCGTCAGCGATCGCGAAATTACGGGCCGGCATTCCTTGCCATGGCCACCCTAGGCTTTGCCGCTGCCTGTGCCAGCGACGGCCCGACGTCCAACAGCACGACAGAGCCTGTCGCTAACCCGCAGGCGCTCTCTGCTCCCGCAGGTCAGGGTGAACTGTGGGCCTGTAAGTTCTCCGTCGATCCGGTCACCAAGCTGCCGAATGGCGACGTGACGTCGGGACGGATTACCGCTTCCATTGTATCCGGTGACGGAACCTTGAACACGGCAGTCAGCGGCGGCAACAACACGCTCATCGGATACAATACGCCGGCGAGCGTTCCGCAGTGCGTGAAGATCTGGACTGGTGGTACCAGTGCTACGGTTGCTGTCACCGAAGACCCGGAGCCGGGCTCGGGGCTCCTGTTCTACCGACTGGTCAAGCGCACCCCGGGCGCCGCGTTCGATGACGTGTACTTTACCAGTCCGGATGCGAACCCACCGGCCGAGGGTCCGTCCACAGTGAACGTGCCGGTCGATAACGGCGCCGCGTACGAGATCTGGTTCAAGAACGTGACCGTGGACACGCCGCCACCCCCGACGGACGAAGGCTGCACGCTGACGATCGGATACTGGAAGACCCACTCCGACCGTGGTCCGGCCCCATACGACAATGGCTGGAAGCAGGTAGGCCCGAGTGAAGAGGATACGCCGTTCTTCAACACTGGCCTGACCTGGTATACCGTGTTCCAGACGCCTCCGGCCGGCAACAAGTTCTACATTCTGGCGCACCAGTACATGGGTGCGAAGCTCAACATCCTGAATGGCGCGTCCAGCACGCCTGAAGTGGATGCAGCGATTGCCGGCGCCGAGGCGCTGTTCTCGAGCCTGGCCGCGAATAGCACCACCCTGAACAATGCCCAGAAGGTTCAGGCTGTCGCGTGGGCGACGACGCTGGACAACTACAACAATGGCCTGATCGGCCCTGGCCACTGCCGGTAGGAGGTATGGTAATCAGTACCAGCAGGGAACTACTCCTTGGGCGCGGGCGTGCAGGACTGGCGCACCGCGCCCTTGGCGTTGTCCTGATGGTCGTAGTTGCCGTCGTCGCTGCCTGCTCCGGCGGCGGTGAAGGTCCCCCAGACGTCGTCCTGACATCCATCGATCTTTCGCCTGCTTCGGCCACCATGCAGGCGGGCGCCACTCAGCAATTCAGCGCAACGGGTCACTACAGTGACGGCAGCACCACGAGTGTCGCAGTGACCTGGTCGGCGACCGGCGGCACGGTGTCGAGCGCCGGCGTCTACACCGCTGGCACCGTTGCCGGGACCTATCAGGTCGTCGCCACCGAACAGGGTGGCTCGATTTCGAAGGCCGCCTCGGTGACGGTGACAGCCGCACCACCGGTGCTCACCAGCATCACGGTCTTGCCCTCGCCCATCTCGCTCGCGCCTGCAGCCACCCAGCAGTTCGTCGCCACGGGACACTACAGTGGCGGCGGTACTGGTACTGTTGCCGTCACCTGGACCGCTACAGGCGGAACAATCGATGCCGCGGGCTTGTTCACGGCCGGCCTTGCCGCGGGAGCTTGGCAAGTAACAGCGACACAGACCGGCGGCTCGATGTTCGGCACGGCGGCTGTGACGATCACACCGGCACCGCCTACGCTGACGAGCATCACAGTGGCCCCCGCATCGATCACGCTGATACCGACGGCAACAGCGCAGTTCACCGCGACGGCGCACTACAGCGACAACAGCACCGGCACCATCCCGGTGGACTGGACGACCACAGGCGGCGCGGTCTCGAGCGCCGGTTTCTACACAGCTGGTGCGACGGATGGGTCGTATCAGGTGACGGCCACCGCCACAGGAGGGTCGATCTTCGGCTCGGCCAGCATCACCATCGCCACACCGCCTCCGAATCTTGTTTCGATTGAAGTAACGCCGGCCGGAGCGCGCATCAAGCGGGGCGAAGCGCCCTTCACAATCCAGTATTCGGCCATCGGTCACCTCGACAACGGTGGCACACAACCTGTGGCCGTGACCTGGTCGACGACTGTAGTGCCGTCAACAGTTGCAGAAAACAACATCTCTGCCGGAGGCCTGTTTACACCTGGTAAGCCGATCGGATCATTCGTGGTGACAGCGACGCTACAGGGTGGCTCATTGTCGGGCACGGCTTCGGGCAATGTGCACACGACCACCGGCACCACGGTGCAGGGCCCGCTGTTCTGGGCGCCAGTGGCGGGCTCAGTCTACATGTGCACGAGCAACCACTTCACGGACGATGGCGATGGGTTGGGCGGTGTTGCGACAATATCAGCGGTGGACGGCGTGGTGGCGCCAAGCACGCGCAGCTACACCAATATCGGCGCGCCCTTCATGTACGCAGACTCGACAGGTGCCGTTCAAGTCATCTGCAGTGAAGTGTGGCATGCCCCCTCCGGCCTCGTGGGAACGGAGCAGGTCACGATTGACGTTGTATCAAATCGCCCGGGGACTGGCATGGCCAAGGGCTTCGTGTACACGAATCCTTGCCTCACCTCCGATTGCCGCGCCGGCTTTACGAGCCAGCTTCCGATACCGGATCCCCACTGGACCACTGCGCCCGTCACCGCAACTGTTACCGTAAGCGCGACTACGGGCGCCAACATCTGGTTTAAGAACACGTACGTGCCATAGCTTTCCAGGCACGACTGATGGCCCCGAACCTGCGATGACAACGCTGGGCACGGCACTCTACGCGTGGATACTGCAACCCCATCACTAGGCGCTGCGGCGCACCTCGCCTGACACAAACTCCACCAGGGAGCGGCGCAGGAACGCGGACCGGGTGGCGGAGATCAGCCCGAAGGCGTTCTTTGGTGCGATCCGCCGGAAGAGTGACCGCGTGGTGTCCCAATCGACGAGCAGATTTCTGGCCCGCGGACTGGCGGTCTTCTCCTCGTGCGCGTGGATGAGTCGAAGCAGGAGCTGCTCGTCCTCCTCCTCGAGCGTCTCGAGCGCCACCATGTCGCCGTTGACGCGGGAATGGAATGTTCCCGCCTCATCGAGCACGTACGCGAGGCCGTTGGACATCCCGGCGCCGAAGTTCCGTCCCGCGCGCCCGAGGACCACCACGATGCCGGCCGTCATGTATTCACAGCAGTGGTTGCCGGCACCCTCGATCACAGCCGTGGCTCCCGAGTTGCGCACCGCGAACCGGTCGCCGGCCTGACCGGCAGCGAACAGCAGTCCGCTGGTTGCCCCGTAGAGCGCCGTGTTGCCCAGCACGAGGTGCTGGTGCGACTGGTTCGTATAGGCCGCGCGCCGGAAGTGCCGTATCGTGATCTCGCCGCCCGACAGCCCCTTGCCGACGTAGTCGTTCGCCTCGCCTTCGAGCTCGAGATGCACGCCCCTGGAGAGGAAAGCCCCGAAACTCTGGCCGGCGCTGCCCGTGAACCGGAGCCGGATCCTTCCATCGGGCAGCCCGGCATCACCAAACCGCCGCGCGATCTCGCCCGACACGCCAGCGCCCACCGCGAGGTGGTGATTGCGGATGGGGTAGTGGCTGGAGAACGGAAGCCCGCTCTCGAGGTACGGCGTCAGTTCCTCGATGATCTCGCGATCGAGCGAAACCAGTCCCGGCCGGTTGTTGCGCGCTTCGGTACGCTTCCGCGTCACCGAGGGCGCACCCTTGGGTGGCGCGAGCAGCATCGAAAGGTCGAGCAGCTGCGCCCGCGGTACATCGGGATGCTCCACACGGACGAGCAGGTCGTTCCGGCCGATCACTTCCTCGAGGGTGCGCGCTCCCAGTGAGGCGAGAATCGCACGTACCTCCTCGGCCACGAGCGTGAAATAGGCGATGACCTGCTCCGGCGTGCCCTTGAACTTGGCGCGCAGGTCGTCGCGCTGGGTGGCGATACCGGTGGGGCAGGTATTGATGTGGCACTGCCGCGCCATGGCGCAGCCAAGGGCAACCAGAGGCGCGGTGCCGAACCCGTACGACTCGGCGCCCAGCAACGCCGCGATGACCACGTCCCGCCCCGTCTTCAGCCCGCCATCGGTGCGCACCTCGATCCGGTGACGCAGCCCGTTCCGCACCAGCGTTGCCTGGGTCTCGGCGAGGCCCAGCTCCCAGGGGGAACCGGCGTGCTTGATCGATGACAGCGGCGATGCACCGGTGCCGCCGTTGTGACCGGCAATGAGCACGTAGTCCGCGTACGCCTTGCAGACACCTGCGGCCACGGTACCCACGCCGGACTCCGCGACCAGCTTCACGCCGACGCGGGCACGCGGGTTCACCGTCTTCAGGTCGGTGATGAGCTGCGCCAGGTCCTCGATGGAATAGATGTCGTGGTGCGGCGGTGGCGAGATCAGGGGAATTCCCGGTACCGCGTGGCGCAGCCGCGCGATCAGCTCCGTGACCTTGTGACCGGGCAGTTGTCCGCCCTCTCCGGGCTTGGCCCCCTGGACGATCTTGATCTCGAGTTCCTCCGCCCGCACCAGGTACTCGGCGGTGACGCCGAAACGCGCCGAAGCCACCTGCTTGATGCGGTTGTCGAGCCGGTCGCCGCCGGTCGCCACACGGAAGAGTGCGGGATCCTCGCCGCCCTCTCCGGAGTTGGACTTCGCGTTCATTCGGTTCATCGCGATCGTGAGCGCCGCATGCGCCTCCGGCGACAGGGCACCCAGCGACATGGCAGACGACACAAAGCGGCGCCTGATGGATTCGACCGGTTCCACTTCGGCGAGTGGCACCGATGTTCCGGAACGGATGCCGAGCAGGTCGCGCGGCCCGGCCGGGCGGCGGCCCCGGTGCTTCGCCAGGAAGCCGTCGTATGCCTCGTCATTCGCCGTGCCGTTCTTGACCGCCGCCTGCAGCGCCACGACAACCTGCGGTGACCAGCCATGATCCTCGCCTTCCTTCCGGAAGCGCACGCGGCCGAAGTCGGGCAGTCCCGATCCGTCTAGCGCCGCCGCGTAGGCCGCCGAATGCCGCGCCACCACGTCCTCGGCGAGTTCGTTGAAGCCCACGCCGCCAATCGGCGAGGTCGTGCCGGAAAAGGCCGCGTCGATGACCTCACGGCCGAGCCCCAGCGCCTCGAAGATCTGCGCACCGCAATACGATGAGAGTGTCGAGATGCCCATCTTCGACAGGATCTTGAGCAGCCCTTTCTCGGCGGCCGCGCGATAGCGTTCCACCGCTTCAGCAGGAGAGGGTCGCGGTGTATCGGTGGGCTTCTTCGGCGCTTCTGCCTCACCAAAGATCGATTCGACCGTGGCCAGCGCGAGCCATGGGTGAACCGCCTCGGCCCCATAGCCGATGAGGCAGGCGAAATGATGGATGTCGAAGGCGTCGCCGGTTTCGGCAACTAGCCCGACCCGCGCGCGCAGACCGGTGCGCACCAGTTCCTGGCGTACCGCCCCGATCGCGAGCAGCATCGGGATCGGCGCGCGGGTCGGGCCCGCGGCACGGTCGCTCACCACGAGGAGCTTGGCACCGGCCCGCACGGCATGCACGGCCTGGCTCGCGAGCGATGCAATCGCCGGAGTGAAGGCTTCATTCCCGTCGGCCGGGTCCCAGATCGCGTCGATGATCTCGGTGGGGAATCCCCGCACGTTGAGCAGCCCGGCCATCTCGGTGGCCAGCAGGACCGGATGCTCCACGCGCAGCATGCCCGCCGCATTCGGGCGCTCCACCAGCGGCGACCCGCGGCGTCCGAGATGCATGCGCAGTGACATCACCATCGCCTCGCGCAGCGGATCAATGGGCGGGTTCGTCACCTGGGCGAACCGCTGCCGGAAGTAGGCGTACACGCTTTGCGGGGTGCGGGCGAGCGGCGGGATCGGCGTGTCGTCACCCATGCTCCACACTGCGTCCACGCCCGTGCTGGCCATCGGTTCGAGCACCAGACGAAGGTCCTCGAAGCCGTACCCGAAGAGCCGCTGGCGCACTACCAGCTCGTCTCCGGCAGGGGCGGGCAGGGTGCGAATCGGGTCGGGCACCAGCACCGACATATACCGGCGCACCCACGTTTCGTACGGATGCCGACCGGCGACTTCGCGCTTGGCGTCCAGGTTGCGGATCACCTGGCCGCGCACGAGGTCGGCCACGAGCACTTCTCCGGGACCGACCTTCCCGGTCTCGATGATCTCCTCGGGCTCGAGGTCCACCAGGCCAACCTCGGATCCCACTACCACCAGTCCATCATGGCGAATCTTGTAGCGACAGGGACGAAGCCCATTCCGGTCGACGGAGGCGCCGGCAAAGCGCCCGTCGGTGTAGGCCAGCGCCGCGGGGCCATCCCACGGCTCGTGCAGGATCTGGTGGTACTCGTAGAAGGCGCGAATTGCGGGGTCGACGTCGGGATACTTCTCCCACGCCTGGGGAATCATCATCATCGTCGTGTGCACCGGGTCGCGCCCCGAGCGCACGAACAGCTCCATGGCATTGTCGAGGCTCGCGGAGTCGCTGCCATGCGGCCAGACGACGTCCTTGAGCCTGTCCTCACGACCTTCCCACAGGGGTGACTTGAGCATCGGGGTCCGCATCGTCATCGCGTTGCGGTTGCCCCAGAGCGTGTTGATCTCGCCGTTGTGCGCCAGCAGGCGGAAGGGCTGCGCGAGGGGCCAGCTTGGCAGCGTATTGGTGGAGTAACGCTGGTGGAACACTGCCACCGCGCTCTCGAACTCCGGGAACCGGAAGTCGGGATAGAACGCCGGCAGCTGCGTGCCCTGCAACAGCGCCTTGTAGACGATGGTGCGACACGAGAAGGACGGCACGTAGAAGCCGGGAAGGCCCATCGATTCGGCCCGCTGCTCCATCGCGCGGCGGGCCAGGTAAAGCGCCCTTTCCCACGCGTCGTCATCAGTGACACGCTCGGGGCGGCCCACCAGAACCTGCCGGATGACCGGTTGGCTCTGCCTCGCACCGGCGCCGAGCGCCGACGGGTTGACCGGCACGTCGCGCCAGCCGATGAACGGCAGGCCATCCTCCTCGAGCACCCGTTCCACCAGCAGCACGGATTGCGCGAGGGCCTCGGGATCGACCGGGAGGAAGAACACCCCGACGGCGAAGGGGCGGCCCGCCTCGAGCCGCAGGCCCAGGCGGTATGCGTCGCGGTAGAAGAGCCGCTGCGGGACTTGTGTAAGCAGCCCGGCGCCATCGCCCGAGTTGTCGGTCGAGGCAGCCCCACGGTGCGCCACCCGGGCCACGGCCTCGAGCGCCATCTGCACCACCTCGTGCGACCGGCCGCCCGACGATTGCGCCACAAACCCGACGCCACAGGCGTCATGCTCCCGGAAGACGTCCATGCCCGCGGTGTCCGCCACGCGCGCGTGCGCGTGCCGGTCGGGATCGGGGGTGGCCGAGCGGATCCGCTGCCCTGGTGCGGCCATGCTTCCTCCTGGTGATGACGACGGGCAAGCCGGAGAGGCCGGCCCGAAAACGAAAACCCCGCTCGCCTGGGAGCGGGGTCCGGGGGCGCACTACTGCACGCTCAACTACCCGGCCGCTCCCAACGAGCGCGGAGAATTGACCAGAATGGCCGGAAGGACCTGAAGTCGAGCGATCATCATGGGTGCATACTTATACTGTCGCGTGCATGGGTCAAGTGGCGTGTCCGTGCGGCAATGCTCGCGTCGCAGTTTTTTACCTCCGGAAATCGGGCCCTTGACAGGGAACCCGGGTTTTGGGTACCCTAACAGTCCGGCGAACGGGTATTTTTATGCAGCTGGTACGGGGACCCCCGGTTTCCCGATCCTGACCACCGAAACGGACGTCATGAATTTCTACGGCTTGCTTCTGGTCCTCCTTGGTGTCCTTCCGGTCCTTCTTATTGGACGGGATGGGTTCCGTGGCGTGCCGGTTGCGAGCAAAGTGAGACGATAGCAGGACTCGCGTAGACCAGCAGCGGCGCCGCGGACCAACGGGTTCGCGGCGCTTTTCGTTTCCGCCCCAGGGGAGAATGGCATGACGCGCAGGGTCATTGTTTTCGACACGACACTCAGGGATGGCGAACAGGCGCCGGGCAACAGCCTTTCCATCGAGGAGAAGGTGCGGGTCGCTCGGCAGCTCGAGGTGCTCGGAGTGGACGTGATCGAGGCCGGGTTCCCGGCGTCGTCCGAGACCGACTTCCGGAGCGTGCAGGAGATCGCCGCCCAGGTGCGCGGCCCGGTGATCGCCGCCCTGGCGCGCTGCACGGAGCGGGACATCGACCTGGCCGGTGAGGCGATCCGGGGTGCCGCCCGCGGCCGGATCCATGTCTTCCTGTCCACCTCCGACCTGCACCTCAAGGCCAAGCTCCGGATGACGCGCGAGGAAGCCGTCGAGAAGATCCGTGAGAGTGTGCGTCGCGCGAAGTCCTTTACCGAGGACGTGGAGTGGAGCGCCGAGGACGCGAGTCGCACCGGGCTCGAGTTTCTCTGCCAGTGTGTCGGGGTGGCCATCGAGCGAGGGTGCCACCACCATCAACCTTCCCGACACGGTCGGCTACGCGACACCCGAGGAGTACGGTACGATGTTCCGCGACGTGCGGCGGCGGGTGCCCGCATCGGCGGGGATCGTTCTCAGCGCGCACTGCCACGACGATCTCGGCCTGGCGGTGGCCAACTCGCTCGCGGCAATCAGCGGGGGCGCGGGGCAGGTCGAATGCACCATCAACGGCATCGGTGAGCGAGCCGGCAACGCGGCGCTCGAAGAGATCGTGATGGCGGGCCGGGTGCGCGCCTCGCAGTATGCCTTCGACACCGGCATCGAGTCGCGCGAGCTCTACCGCACCAGCCAGATGCTCTCCCACCTCACCGGCGCCTTCCCCCAGGCCAACAAGGCGATCGTGGGACGGAACGCCTTTGCGCACGAAGCCGGCATTCACCAGCACGGGGTGCTTCAGAACGGCCGCACCTACGAGATCATCGAGCCCGACACCGTCGGCATTGCCCGGCTCCACTCTGGTCCTTGGCAAGCACTCCGGGCGGCACGCACTCGAGCGCCGCTACCAGGAGCTGGGCTACGAACTCGAGGACGAACAGCTGGGCGGCATCTACCAGGCATTCCTGGAGCTCGCCGAGCGCAAGCGGCAGATCCTCGACGAGGATCTCCTGGCGTTGCTGCACGAGAGCTTTCACGATGCGCCTGAGGAGTTCCAGCTCCGGTCTCTTCGCGTGGTCTGTGGCAGCGGTGTCGCGACCGCTGACGTGACACTCGGCCGGGCCATGGATCCGGGAGAACGCCGTGCCACGGGGAGCGGTGACGGCCCGATCGCGGCGGCGTTCGCCGCGGTCGAGCGAGATCGTGGGCACGACCGATCGAGGTGGTGAGCCTGACCTTCGCTCGCGTCACCCCCGGGCGGGACAGCGTGGGCCAGGTGTTCCTGCAGGCGCGGGTGGACGGCCGCACCTTCAGCGCGCACAGCGCCTCCACCGACATCGTCGAGGCGAGCGCCCGCGCCATGATCAACGCCCTCAACAAGTCGCGCCACGCCGAGTCGCTCGAGGCGGCGGCGCTGGACAGTAACAGTTACTGGGGCGTGTGACCGTGACCGAGATGCTCACCGGCGCCCAGCTCCTCTGCCGCGTCCTGCTGGAGGAGGGCGTGGACGTGATGTTCGGGTATCCGGGCGGCGCGATCATGCCGTTCTACCACGCGCTGCCCGAGTTCCCGGAGCTGCGGCACATCCTGGTGCGGCACGAACAGGCGGCGGCCCATGCCGCCGACGGCTACGCCCGCGCCTCGGGCGGCCGGCGTGTGCGTCGCGACGTCGGGTCCCGGCGCCACCAACCTCGTCACCGGGCTTGCCACCGCGCACATGGACAACTCGCCGGTGGTCGCGATCACCGGCCAGGTGTCCCGGCCGATGATCGGACGGGATGCGTTCCAGGAAACGGACATCATCGGCATCACGCTGCCGATCACCAAGTACAGCGTGCTGGTGGAGGACATCACCAGCCCTGGCCGACGCCGTGCGCAGAGGCCTTCGCGGTGGCGCGGGAGGGGCGGCCCGGCCCCGTGCTCGTCGACGTGCCCGAAGGACGTGCAGAACCAGCAGCATTGCGTACGAGCCCCGCGCGGTGGCGCCGGTAGCCCCGCGCGAGCACGGGTGCCCGAGCCGGGGCGCTCGCCGACGCCGCGCACCTCATCGCCCAGGCCGAGCGGCCGCTGATCATGGCCGGACACGGCATCATTCTCGGCAACGCCTAGCCGAGGACCTGAGCGCTTCGCCGAGCACACCGGCATTCCGGTGATCACCACGCTGCTCGGCATCAGCGCATTCCCCGAGGATCATCCGCTGCATCTCGGCATGCCGGGGATGCACGGGGAGGTGCATGTCAACCGGGCGATCCAGCACGCCGACCTGATCATCGGCGGTGGGCCTGCGCTTCGACGACCGCGTGACCGGCAACATCGCGGGTTCGCGCCGGCATGCGAAGATCGTGCACATCGAGCTCGACCCGACCGAGATCGGCAAGAACGTGCCGGTCGCCGTGCGGCTGGTCGGCGATGCCGGCCCGATTCTGCGCGACCGCTGGCACGTGCGCTGGCAGCCGCGGTACCTGCGACCGGCTGGCGGGAGGAGATCGGACGCCTCGTGCGGCCCCGCGTACGAGCAGTTCTCGGGCGACCTCTCGCCCCGAGACGATCCTGGCGCTCCATCGACGACGAGCGCCGGCGGTCACTGCACCATCGTGGCCGACGTGGGGCAGCACCAGATGTGGGTGGCCAAGCTGTTCCCCTACCAGCGGCCCAACACCCACATCACCTCCGGCGGCCTGGGCACGATGGGTTTCGCCGTGCCGGCCGCGATCGGGCGTGCACCTGGCGCGCCCCGGGAGCCGGTGTGGGCGATCTCGGGCGACGGCGGCTTCCAGATGAACATGCAGGAGATGGCCACCATGGTGCAGGAAGGCCTGCCCGTCAAGATGGCGATCTTCAACAACGGCTACCTCGGCATGGTGCGCCAATGGCAGCAGTTCTTCCATGGCCGCCGCTACTCGGCGACGCCCGATCTGGAGCCCGGACTACGTAAAGCTCGCCGACGCGTATGGCATCGCGGGCTGGCGGGTCGAGAACGGGACGCAGATCGCGGACGCGATCGACGCGGCGCTCGCGCGACCCGGCCCGGCGCTCGTCGAGTTCGTCATCGAGCAGGAGGCCAACGTCTACCCGATGATCCCGCCCGGCGCCTCGCTCTCCGAGCCGATCGAGGCGGAGCCGGCCCCGGCGCCGGCGGTGTCGCGCATGAGCAGCCCCATGCCATCATCGGTGCTGCTCGACGACGAGCTGCTCACGCTCAACGCGTCGTCGGGCTACTCCGCCGGCGGAACCTTCCCGTCGCGCAGCTCGCCTTCGGGCCGCACGTCACCGCCGGCGTCTCGAGGCTCACTTCGATGATCGCAGGCCGACGACGCGAGCGGCCGAGCGGGCTGGTGCAGCATGCTCCAGAAGATGTTCGGCGTGCGCGAAGCGCGCGGCCGTTCCCGGCCGGCCGACGCCGTCGCGCGCGAGCTCGCGCTGTTCAGCGTCCGCGCCCCCGGCCGACCGCTACGGCGAACTGCTGGACGTGCTGCGCCTTTACCACGCCGCGCGTCGTGGACGAGGGTCCCGACGGTGATCGTGGTCGAGGTGACCGGGTCCCGAAGCGTTCGTGCTCTCGTGCCTTCGGGCCGCTCGAGCGCGTTCGGGATCCTCGAGGTCGCGCGCAGCGGCGCGGTCGCGCATGCGAGCGGCCGGCCGAGCGTCCGCTGCCGCTCCACAAACTCCACCGAGGCTTCCGCATCATGACGCCAACGACGCTCCGGCGCTGTTCTACGACGCTGATGCCGATCCGATCGCCGTCCTCGGGCGCACGGTCGCCGATCATCGGCTACGGCAGCCAGGGCCACGCCCACGCGCTCAACCTGCGGGACTCGGGCGGCACGGTCATGGTCGGGCTCCGGCCGGGCGGGCGCCTCGTGGGAGAAGGCCGTGGCCGCGGGCCTGGACGTGCGCACGCGTTGCCGACGCCGCCGGCGGCCGCGGATGTCATCATGCTGCTCGTGCCCGACCAGGATGCGCGCGCGATCTACGAGAACGGTGTGGCGCAGGCGACTTGCGCGCCGGGAAGACGCTCATGTTCGCCCACGGGTTCAACATCCACTTCGGCGAGATCGCGCCGCCCGGCCGACGTGGACGTCGTCGATGGTCGCGCCCAAGTCGCCCGGGCCATCTGGTGCGGAGCGAGTATCGAGGCCGGGCGGGGGTGCCCGCCCTGGTGGCCGTGCACCAGGACGCGAGCGGGCAACGCGCTGGCCGATGCGCTTGCCTACGCCTCGGAATCGGCTGTACCCGGGCGGGCGTCATCGAGACCACGTTCCGGGAGGAGACCGAGACCGACCTGTTCGGCGAGCAGGCGGTGCTCTGCGGTGGCGTGACCGCGCTGGTCAAGGCGGGTTCGAGACGCTCGTCGAGGCCGGCTACTCGCCCGAGATGGCGTACTTCGAGTGCCTGCACGAGCTCAAGCTCATCGTGGACCTGATGTACCGGGGCGGCATGGAGTTCATGCGCTACTCGATCAGCGATACCGCCGAGTACGGCGACTACACGCGCGGGCCGCGCATCATCACCGACGACACCCGCAAGGAGATGCAGCAGATCCTCGAGGAGATCCAGGACGGCGGCGTTCGCCCGGGAGTGGCTGGCCGAGAACCGCGCCGGCGCGGCCGAACTTCAAGCGCATGCGCAAGCGCCGATAACGACCACCTGATCGAGAAGGTGGGCCGCGCGCTGCGGGTCATGATGCCCTGGTCGCGAGGAAGGCAAGGCGCGCGCGCCGCGAAGGCCGCAGCCGACGCCGTCCGCCGACAGGCCGCACGGGCGATGACCGCGCGGACCCTGTTCGAGAAGGTCTGGGACGCCCACGTCGTCCACCGGCGCCCGGGGGGGCCGGCGCTGCTGTATGTCGACCTGCACCTGGTGCACGAGGTCACCTCGCCCCAGGCGTTCGACGGACTGCGGCTCGCGGGGCGGCGGGTGCGCCGGCCCGAGCGCACGCGTCGCCACCGTGGACCACAACGTCCCCACCGGCGACCGGCGCCTGCCGATCGCCGACCCGATCGCGGCGCGCAGGTGCGCACCCTGGCGACGCAACGCGCGCGAGTTCGGCTCGAGCCTGTTCGACCTCGACTCGCCCGAGCAGGGCATCGTGCACGTCATCGGCCCGGAGCTGGGGCTCACGCAGCCGGGCATGACGATCGTGTGCGGCGACTCGCACACGTCGACCCACGGGGCCTTCGGGGCGCTCGCGTTCGGCATCGGCACGAGCGAAGTGGAGCACGTGCTCGCGACGCAGTGCCTCGTGCAGTCCAGCGCCCGCGCACGATGGAAGTCAGCTTCGAGGGCGACGCTGCCCACGGCGTCACGGCCAAGGACATGATCCTGGCGCTCATCGGGCGCATCGGCACCGCCGGCGCGCACGGGGCATGTCCTCGAATACACGGGCGAGCGCGATCCGCGCGTTGTCGATGGAAGGCCGGATGACCGTCTGCAACATGTCGATCGAGGCCGGCGCCCGGGCCGGCATCATCGCCCCCGACGAGACCACCTTCGAGTACCTCGAGGGCCGGGCGCGCGTGCCGAAGGGCATGGCGTGGACGCGCGCGGTCGAACGCTGGCGTGGCGCTCGTCACCGATCCCGGAGCAGGCTACGACCGCACGATCACCATCGATGCGCGTCGCTGGCGCCCCAGGTCACGTGGGGCACCAGTCCCGGGATGGTCACCGACGATCACCGGTCGCATTCCCGATCCCCGGCGACGGCGCTCGACCGATGCCGCGTGCGTGCCGCTCGAGCGGGCCCTCCGCTACATGGGCCTGGAGCCGGGCGAGCCCCTCGAGGGACTGAAGGTCGACCGGGTCTTCCTGGGCTCCTGCACCAACGCGCGGCTCGAGGATCTCCGCGCGGCCGCCGCGTCGTGATACGTGGGCGGAAAGTCGCCCAGCGGCGTCCGCGCCATGGTGGTGCCGGGGTCGCAGCGGGTGAAGGCGCGGCCGAGCCGAAGGGCTCGACCGCATATTCACCGAGGCGGGCTTTGAGTGGCGGAACAGCGGGCTGCTCCATGTGCCTGGGCATGAACGACGACATACTGGGAAGCGGGGAGCGCTGCGCCTCGACCTCGAACCGCAATTTCGAGGGGAGACAGGGCAAGGGCGGCCGCACGCACCTCATGAGCCCGGTCGATGGCGGCGGCGGCGGCAATCGAGGGACGGCTGGTGGACGTGCGGGAGCTGGTCGCAGCTGGCGACCGGCCGGGTGAACGGACAACGGTGAGCGCTGGGCGGTAGTTCCGCACTGGCCACGTTCATCGTTCGCCGTTGCCGTTCACCCCATGCTCGGGAGGAAAGCTGGCGCATGCAGCCATTCACGGTCCATACGGGACTTGCGGCGACCCTTCCGAGGGCCAACGTGGATACCGACCAGATCATCCCGAAACAGTTTCTGAAGCGCATTGAGCGCACCGGGTTCGGGAAGCACTGTTCCACGATTGGCGCTATCTGGCCGACGGCTCGCCCGACCCGGCCTTCGAGCTGAACGCGCCGAAGGCGCAGGGCGCCAGCATCCTGGTGGCGGGGCCGAACTTCGGGTGCGGGTCGTCGCGTGAACATGCACCGTGGGCGCTGGGCGACTACGGCTTCCGGGCGGTCATCGCGCCGTCATTCGCCGATATCTTCTATAACAATTGCTGCCAGAACGGGCTGCTTGCCGTGCCGGCTCGATGACTCGGCGGTGCGCAAGCTCTTCGCGACGGCAGAGCGGGGCGAGGCGTTCGTGCTCACGGTGGACCTGCGGATCATGCGTGACTGGCCCTGATGGTTTTCGTGCCGGGTTCGAGATGGAGCCCTACCGGCGTCAAGATGCTGCTCCAGGGCCTCGACGAGATCGGGCGGACGCTGCTCGACGGAGCCGCGGATCGCGGCGTTCGAGCGGCGGCTGGAAGCACTGGGGAGGCTCGCATGACGCGTTATCGTGTCGTGGTGCTTGCGCGGCGACGGCATCGGTCCCGAAGTCACCGCCGAGGCGACGCGGGTCTTGCCACCGTCGCCGGACCGCTTCGGGTGGCAGGCTGGAGCTGGTACCACTATCCCGTTGGGGCGGCGGCCTGGCGGGGCACCGGGTCTCCGCTTGCCGGCGGCCGACGCTCGCGCGGCGCTCGACAGGCGATGCCGTGCTGCTGGGCGCAGTGGGCGATCCCTCGACTGGACCAGGCGGCGCGCGAAGCCCGGCCGGAAGCGGGTCTGCTCGCGCTGCGGAAGCGGCTCGGCGCCTTTGCGAACCTTAGGCCGGTTCGGGTCCGTCCGGCGCTCGTCGGCCGCCTCGCCGCTCCGCGCCCGAGCGCTGCACGGCGTCGATCTGCTGATCGTGCGTGAGCTGACCGGCGGCCTCTACTATGGCGAGCCGCGGGGCCGCTATGGCAGCAGGGCGGTCAATACGCTGACCTATGACGCGAGCGAAATCGAACGTGTGGCGCGGGTCGCGTTCGAGGCGGCGCAGGAGCCGGCGCGGCCTGGTCACGTCGGTCGACAAGGCCAATGTGCTGGAGGTGTCCCAGTTGTGGCGCGAGACGGTGACGAAGACCGCGAAGGAGTTTCCGACGTGCGGCTCGAGCACCTGCTTGTCGACACGACCGCCTTGAAACTCATCGCATCGCCCTCGGCGTTCGACGTGGTGCTTACCGAGAACATGTTCGGTGACATCCTGAGCGACGAGGCGGCGGTGCTTGCGGGTTCCCTCGGTCTCCTTCCGTCGGCGTCGCTCGGCAGCGGCCCCGGACTCTTCGAGCCGGTGCATGGCTCGGCCCCGGATATCGCCGGGAAGGGCCTCGCCAATCCGATCGGTGCCATCCTGTCGGTGGCCATGCTCTTCCGGTTCGGGCTCAAGCAGCCACAGGCGGCCGAGATCATCGAGCGCGCCGTAGATGAAGTCGCCGAGCGCGGCTTCCGGACCGCCGACATCGCGCGGCATGGCGAGCGGCCGCTTTCCACGACCGAGATGGGAGACCGCATTCACGGCATCGTGCTGGATGCCCAGGGGGCGATGGCCCAACATTGAACAGCGGCTGGCAACGTGGTCGGGAACGGGTTAGCTTCGACCTACCATGACAACCTCAAGGTTGGTCCTCGCGCTGCTGGTCGCGGCTCCTGCGACAGCCGTGGCACAGGGTGACTCGGCGAGCAGTGCCGCCGCCGCGTGTGCCGGGCAGAAGTCGGGGTTGGTATTCAACGAAAACTTCGCGAGCACGGCCGATTTCGGACGCGTGCTGCTGTGCGCCGGCGCCACCTACACCGCGGAAACGAACCGCGGCGGGGCGAAACTGAGTGCTCGCGCTCTCCTGCCCGGCGTGCAGTCGCCGCGCATCACCGAGGTGATGGCCGGCAGCCCGTCGAGTGGTGTGGGTGGCGGCGGTGCCATCTACAAGCTCCTGGCGTACGCTGATGGCATCTACGAGATTCGCGTCACGGCGGTCCAGGCGGCGGCGAGCGTTACGCTCACCATCAAGCGCAAGTAGAGCAGGCGCGGACCATCAGTCGGTCACTGCACCGCGGCTCGCACTGGATACCAGTTTTGCGTACTTGGACAGAACCCCGCGCGTGTAGCGGGGTTCTGGCGTTTTCCAGGTCGCGCGCCGCCGCGCCAGCTCCGCATCGTCCACGTCAAGCTGCAGCAGGCGCGCCGGCGCGTCGATCGTGATGAAGTCACCTTCCCGCACGAGCCCGATCGGTCCGCCAACAGCGGCCTCGGGCGAAACATGGCCCACCACCATGCCATAGGTGCCGCCCGAGAAGCGGCCGTCAGTGATCAGCCCGACACTGTCACCCAGCCCGGCGCCGATGAGGGCTGAGGTCGGGGCAAGCATCTCGCGCATGCCGGGGCCGCCGACCGGCCCCTCGCTCCGGATGACGAGGACATCGCCGGCCCGGACCTTTCCGCCGAGAATGGCGGCAAGGCACGCTTCCTCCGACTCGAACACCCTGGCGGGCCCCCGCATCTTCGGGTTCTTGACGCCACTGATCTTTGCGACCGCGCCGTCGGGCGCGAGGTTGCCGCGAAGCACTGCGAGATGGCCCTCGGCGTACATCGGGCGGTCCCACGGACGGATCACCTCCTGTCCAGGCGGCGAGCCGGGCATGTCGGCCAGATTCTCGGCGAGGGTACGTCCGGTAATGGTGAGGCAGCCGCCATGCAGCAGTCCGTGCTCGAGCAGCAGCTTCATCACCGCGGGGACACCCCCGGCACGGTGCAGGTCGGTAGCGACATAGCGCCCCGACGGCTTGAGGTCGCACAGCACGGGAACGCGGGCACGAATGCGCTCGAAGTCATCGAGCTCGAGCGGCACGTGCGCCGCGTGCGCGATCGCGAGCAGGTGCAGCACCGCGTTCGTCGAACCCCCGAGCGCCATGCAGACGGCGATGCCGTTCTCGAACGCTTCACGCGTCAGCACCTGGCGCGGCGTGATGCCGCGTCGGATGCAGACAAGCAGCGCCTCGGCGGATTGCGCCGCGCTCTCGGCCTTCTCCGCGTCCTCGGCTGCCATCGTGGAGGATCCTGGCAGGCTCATTCCCATGGCCTCGAAAACCGACGACATCGTGTTTGCCGTGAACATGCCGCCACAGCTGCCGGCCCCGGGGCATGCCTTGCGTTCCACGGCATCGAACTCCTCACGCGCCAGCTTGCCGGCGGCATGCTGGCCCACGGCCTCGAACACGCTCACCACCGTGAGGTCGCGGCCTCCGTGGTGGCCTGGCTTGATGGTCCCGCCATAGACGAACACCGCAGGGATGTTCATCCGTGCCATCGCGATCATGGCACCCGGCATGTTCTTGTCGCACCCGCCGACGGCGATCACGCCATCCATGCTCTGCGCCCCACAGGCCGTCTCGATGGCATCCGCGATGACTTCGCGTGACACCAGCGAGTACTTCATCCCCTCGGTGCCCATCGAGATGCCATCACTCACTGTGATGGTGCCGAACATCTGGGGCATGCCTCCACCGGCCTTGATGGCCGACTCGGCGCGATGGGCGAGGACGTCGAGTCCGGCGTTGCAGGGCGTAATGGTGCTGTAGCCGTTCGCGATGCCGACGATGGGCTTGGCGAAATCACCATCGCCAAACCCCACGGCGCGCAGCATCGCGCGATTCGGGGCGCGCTGGTCGCCCTCGGTGATGGCCCTGCTGTGCTGGTTGAGCGGCATGGAAGTGTGCTTGGGGTAGGGGAGCGGTTCGCCTCCCGGAAAGATCCCGCCCTCGTGCCCTGCGCGGCAAGGCGGGCGACAGGGAAGGGTCAGCGCATGGTGAGGGCCAGGGCGCGCCGCTGCACCTCGTCTGCGGTGATCGGCGTCAGGGCGGCATCGTCGCGCTCACCGGTCCGGATCCGCACCACCTGCATGACGGGCACCACGAAGATCTTGCCGTCGCCCACCTCCCCCGTGCGCGCGGCACCGGTAATCGCGTCGATCGTCGGCTGCACATATGGCTCGGAACACACCATCTCGATCTTCACCTTTTCCCGGAACTCCAGGGACACCGCCGTGGCCCGGTAGGTCTCCACCAGGGCGCGCTCCCCGCCATGCCCGCTGACGCGCGAGATCGTGATGCCGGTAACCCCGGCCCGGAACAGCGCCTCGCGAACTTCGCCCAAGCGTTCCGGGCGAATGATGCAGCTGATGAGCTTCATCGCGGCACCAGTCTGAGCGTGGTAATGTGCATAAACTGCATGAAATTACGTGCAGAATTGGATGAACGCAATAAGACCAATCGCAGCTAAATTTACTATACGTATGGTACTGATAATGCCTAATTGCCTAAAAACAAATGGTTTCTGCGCTACACGTCACGTTAGCCATGAGCCTGATAGCCACTTAATCAGGTAATGTGGAAATCCTGCCAACAGAATAAATATTGCTGATATTGCATAATATTATTGACAAAACTGCACCCGCCAGCCACCTTGTGAAAGCCATGCAGAAGCCACTTCGCGCCGGTTACGCCGGCTCCAATCGAAACGCTACGCCGCGCCGGTATACCGGCGCGGCGATGGCGATTCGCCCAGAGCGCAGTGGCTAGGAGCCCGGTTCGTACGGTGCCCCTCATGCCCCCGCGCAGTCCGTGCGGGGGCATTCTTCTTTTGCCCATGTGCCGAGCTCCCGCCGCTCGGCTCATGGGATCACCTCAGGCGAGGAGGCAGTGAGGACAACGCCATGGCCCGATGCTTTCGACCGGTCATTCTCGCGCAACTGATCGCAGGCGCAATCGCAGGAACGGCCACGGCGCAGGAGGTCGCCAAGCCCGACAGTGTCAAGGCGGACACCACCGCCCAGCCGGTCGACGAGACCGTGGGGCTCAAGCTGGGGTCGCTGCCCCTGTACCTGTCGGGGTACGTGACCTCGACCTTCACCTACTCCTTTGCGGCAACCGGCAACATGCTGGTGGGACGCTTCTATGACCGCTACCAGAAGCAGTTCATGGCGAACGGCCTCGAGCTCGGCCTGACCAAGCCGGTCGACACCAGCAAGCTGGATGCGGGGGCGCGGGCCGAGCTGCTCTTTGGCCAGGACGCGGCGGTGACCCAGTCGCAGGGGTTGTCGCTGGGACCGGATGGCGACCTCACCGAGGCGTATGTGGTCCTGAACGTCCCCACGGGAGGCACCGACCACTGGATCCAGTTCAAGCTGGGCAAGATGTGGACGATCATGGGGTACGAGGTGATCGATGACGTCCTCGATCCGAACCTCGATGTGGGCAACCAGTTCGTCTACCTGGAGAACTTCACCAACACCGGACTGGGCGTCGACTTCAAGTTCGGGCCCAAGGTGGATGCGCAGCTGCGCCTCATCAACGGGTGGGACGTCGTCGTGGACAACAACAGCGCGTTGTCGTTCATGGGCCGGCTGGGCCTCACGCCGAGTCCGTCGGTGACGATCGGCCTCCTCGGGTACGTCGGCGCGGAACAGCCGGATAACGACAGCAACATGCGGTACGGGTTCGAGGGACTGGGCACGTTCAAGCTGGGGACGAAGACGACCCTGGTGGCGCAGTTTGACTGGGGAGCGGAGCAGGGCTTGCTGCCGGATCCCGACGAGAATGCGACCTGGTGGGGTGGCGGGCTGTGGCTCATCCAGACGCTGTCCGCGTCCTTCGATCTCGCGCTCCGCGGTGACTACGTGAACGATGTGAACGGGGTGCGGACGTCGGGCGTGCTGGGCTATGCTGTGGCGGATGCGCGGAAATTCGGGAGCGCCACGGCGACGCTCAACATTCACGTGTTTCCGAAAGCGACCATCCGGCCGGAGTTCCGCATCGACTTCTCCAGCCTGGATGACTATGGCGAGATCGATGATCCCACGAGCACCCAGCCGTCCATCGGCGTTGGCGCCACGTATGCCTTCTAGTACCGGAAAAGGGGACGGGCGCCGCGAGCTGCGACGCCCTGTCCCGAGGCTACGTGCCGCCTACGTTGCGTCGCCCAGGATTTCGGCGGCCTCCGCGTCCATCTGCTTCCGGTGCTCCACGAGGCGCAGTGCATAGCGCTCGAGTGCCTTCTCCCGTTCCGTCCCGGGCACCCAGGGTGGCACCGGCATCGGGCGACCATCCAGGCCGAGCGCCACGAACACCGCGAGGCAATAGGCACACCGGTGCGTGTCGCGCTCGCGCGGGTCGCCGGCGAAGATATCGATGAAGATGTGCATGCTCGATCGCCCGGTATGGATGACCTGGCTGCGCATGTCCACTGCGGACCCCACCATGATCGGCTTCAGGAAGTGCAGCGAACCGACATAAACCGTGACGCAGTAGCAGCCGCTCCACTGTGCCGCGCAGGAATAGCCCGCCTGGTCGATCCACTTCATCACCATCCCGCCATGCACCTTGCCGCCGAAGTTCACGTGCGACGGTTCAGTGAGGAACCGCAGCAGGCTTTTGCCCGGGCCGCTGAACTGCTCCATCGGGGTCCTTTCCTCCATGCCTCTCGGAGGTGCACCGTGGGTGGCACCCTTTGTGCATTTTTGTGACACAACGGCCCCGTCTCCGGGTGCTCGTGTTGTGCTCACAGTGACAGTCCAACTTAGCGTGGAATCAGCGCTTGGATACCCTCAGCGGGGTGCGGAAGCCGGCTGGTGAATTGGGGTCCGAGAGGGCACCCCGGAGCCTGCCATGCACGATGCAACGATGACTGCGCCCTCAGAACTGGGCCCGGTGACCCACCTCACCTGTCCACGCTGTAGTGGAGAGCGGGGGTCTACGTGTGCCTGCACACCGCACGATCCCCTGCCGGGCGACGCGGAACTCATCCATGCGCTGAGCGAGGCGCTCGGTGCCCACTATGTCGTGGTGCGGCGACTGGCGCAGGGTGGCTTTTCCGACGTCTTCGAGATCTGCGACATCGAGCTCGATCGCCGGCTGGCGGTGAAGGTGCTTCGGCCGGACGTCGCATGGACCCACGGCATGCGCGCCCGCTTCAAGCAGGAAGCGCGCGCCATCGCGCGCCTCAATCACCAGCATACGGTGCCGATCCATTTCGTCGGTGACAGCCAGGGGCTCGTCTTCTACGTGATGTCATTTGTGGAAGGGCCGACGCTCGCCGACCTGCTGCTGGCGCAAGGGCCGCTCGACCCGCAGACGCTCGTCCCGATGGTGCTGCCCGTGCTGGAGGCGCTGGAACATGCCCATGCGCACGGGATCATCCATCGCGACATCAAACCCGACAACGTGCTCATCGAGGAAGCGACCGGACGCCCGCTGCTCCTCGACTTCGGCATCGCCAAGTGCCTCGACGGCATCTCGACCCACACCCAGGTCGGCTTCGTCGTCGGTACGCCACTCTACATGAGTCCCGAACAGGCGCTCGGCCGCGATACCGTCGACGCGCGCGCCGATCTCTATGCATTCGGGGCGATGCTGTTCCAGCTCCTGACCGGTGCGCCGCCCTACGAGGGCAAGACCTCGCAGGAGATCGTGGGTCGGCACCTCTCCGAGCCGGTGCCCGATGCGACGGTGCGCAACCCGCGCGTGCCTGCATGGCTCAACCATGTAATCCGCCGGTGCATGGCCAAGGATCCGGCGGACCGCTACGCATCGGCGGGCCACGTCATGGAAGCCCTGCGCGCGGGCCTCGCGACGCCATCACCTGCTGGTGTGGTCCCTCCCGGCAAGGCTGGCGTCGCTGCGGCCCTGTCATTCGCTCCGGCAGAGCTGGCGGGATCACCACGCCGGCGTCTCTGGCTCGCGGCCGCCGCCGCGATCCTCGCACTGATCGCCGGTGGCGCGATGGCGCGCCCAGCGACCCCCGCGGCGACCGTAGTTGTCACCAATCGCCTGATGAGTCCCGTGTGGCTGACGCTGGGCGATGGCCGGCAGCAACTCGTGGATCCAGGCGACAGCCTCCACCTGGAGTGGCCCGCCGGGCGGGAACTCTCCGGCAGCTGGTCGATCGTGCGCCCGGTGGCCGCGAACGGGAAGGCACTGGGTGAAGAACTCAGCGGTACCTTCAGCGACCGCGATCCGCGCGGTGTGGTGCGGCATGCCGTCGATGTGTCGACAGCAGGGAACGGCGTGTACTTCGCGCCCCGTGTCACCAACGTCGCGGGCGTGTCGCTTCGCGTCGCCGTCGAGCCGCGCCCGGGACAGCAGCTCTGTGAGTGTGACGTTCCGTCCGATGCTTCGCCAACATGGCTGGGCTACTACCGCCTGCTGCCCGGCACGACCGTGCGGGTTCGGGACGCCGCCGGTCGTGAGGCGGTCTTTGACGGACTCGATGCCCGGCTGCAGCCAGGCTCCGGGCTGATTGCCCTGCGGGTAGAGAAGCGGGACCTGCCGGCGCCGGCACGCGTCATCGAGCGCCGAGCCGTGCAAACCCGCTCGAACACCTACGCTGCGCGGGTGACTGCGCCGGCCCCCGAAACGGTGATCGAACAACCCGTGGCCACGGTCGAGCCGGAGCCCGTCGTCGAGGCACCGATGCCGGAACCGGTGGTCGAGGCGCCACCGCCACCGCAGGAGAAGAAGAAGCCCCCCCGCAGTTCGAGCCCTGTCAGCGGGTTCCTTCCGGCGCGCTGAGCGCCGCCCTGCCGGGCGCGGCACGCCCGGAACCTCTCTCCCGAGCCCAAGTGATGGCGGACGACCAGCCCACCGTGACCCAGGCGCTAGCCGTGCCGCAAGCGAGTCCCGTCCCCGCGCGGCTCGCTGCAGCCCTGGGGATCGGGTACGAGGTCCGGGCACGCGTCGGCAGCGGTGGATTCGCCGAGGTGTACGAGGTGCTGGACCGCCAGCTCGACCGCCGCCTCGCCGTGAAGGTGCTCCGGCCCGACCTGATCTGGGCGGAAGACACCCTCGTCCGGTTCCGTGAGGAAGCGCGCGCCATTGCCGCACTCGATCATCCCAACATCCTGCCGATCCATTTCGTGGGCGAAGGCCAGGGACTCGTCTACTACGCCATGCCCTTCGTCGAGGGCGATCCCCTCAACATCGCGCTGAAGCGCGAAGGACCGATGTCGGCCACACGTGCCGTGCCGCTTGCGCTTGGCGTTTTGGCGGCGCTGGAGCATGCGCATGAGTCGGGTCTTGTGCACCGCGACATCAAGCCCGACAACATCATGCTCGACGCCCGGACTGGGCGTCCGCTGCTGGTGGACTTCGGCATTGCGAAGCGGCTCGACGGGAGTGCCGGCACCACGCAAGCGGGGTTCGTGGTGGGAACGCCGGCCTACATGAGCCCTGAGCAGGCAATGGGGCATGCCGACCTCGACCGGCGCGCCGACGTCTACTCGTTCGGCGCCGTGCTCTTCCAGATGGTGACGGGCGGGCCGCCATACGAGGGCTCGGACAGCCAGGAAGTGGTGCGCAAGCATCTCTCCGCGCCGGTGCCTGCCCCTGATGCGCGTCGCCCGGGTGTGCCGCGCTGGCTTTCCGCCGTGATAGTGAGATCACTCGCGAAGGACCGTGCAGCACGTTTCCAGTCGGCCGACCAGATGGCGCAGGCTCTACGGTCGGAGACGCTGACGACCGCGGGCTTCGCCGGGCCGGGGAGCGCCATGCGTGCGACCCTGACCGTCGTTGGTGCCGCGCTGGTGCTGGTGACCGCGCTGGGGTACTTCGCGAACCGTCGCGTGCCCCTGCAGATGGTGAACCGCCTCTCGGTTCCCATCGGCGTGGTGGTGGGCCGCGAACCCGAGCGACGGGTGTCACCGGGCGACTCGAGCGCGTTCAGCGTGCCGCGCATGCCGTCGCTGTCGGTGAGCTGGTATGCGATCAGTCCACGATCGGGGAAGGGCCAGGCGGCAGGCAGCGATCTGCAGCGCACCCAGGTGCTCGACTCACGCCGGCGCGAGATCCGCATCGAGGCCCGTGCCGACAGCGGCGCGCCGGCTGTCTTCCTGCCGTATGTCACGAATGCGACGGGCCAGCCACTGACACTGCGGATCAACGTCGGGTCGACGGCCGAGGAGTCGTGCCGGTGCAGCCTCCCGCCGGGGGCGGTGCGCGTGCCGCTTGGCTATTTCCCGCTCTACCGCAACAGCAGTGTCCGCGCCATCCTGCCCAACGGCCGCGTCGCCACGTTCGAGGGATTGGGGTCGCAGGTGAACCGCACGTCGGGAGTGGTGCGGCTGCGATTCGACGAGAAGGACTTCAGGGACAGCACCGCACTGCGCGGACGCGTCTCGAAGTAGCTCAGCTCCGCTTCAGGCCGAGGATTCCGGCCGGTCCCACGGCATCATCGCCAAACTTCTCCCGCACCTGGTCGACCGCCCGGGACAACTGCCTGAGACGTTCGCGCTGCGGCGCCTCGAAGAGGTCGGGCGCCGACGACCGAGTAAGGTTGGTGGCACTGACGCCGATCAGGCGTACGGCGCGGTTCCGTTGTCTCACCGTGCTGAAGGCCGTGAGGAAGAGCGGTCGCACCGCCTCGAAGAGTTCCCGGTCGAGGTCGGTCGCCTCGGCCAGGGTCACGCTGCGCGTGACGGTGGTGAAATCATCGTGCCGCAGCTTGAGCGTAACGGTGCGCGCCATCAGCTGTTCGTCACGCAGCTGAGCTGACACGCGGGTCACGAAGAGCAGCAGCATGGTCTCGAGTTCATCGGGGTCGCGCACGTCGCTGCTGAAGGTGGTCTCCCGGCTCACCGAGCGGGGCAGGCGGTCGCCGCGGAGCACGGTGCCGCCCCAGCCGTGCGCCCGGAGCTTGAGCGGGCGCGCCTCGTCGCCGATCAACCGCGCGAGTTGCGCCTCGGCCATCTGCTGCACCTGCCACACGTCATCCAGGCCCAGTGAAGCGAGGCGCCGCGCCGTCGCCGGGCCGATGCCGGGCATCGCGCGGAGAGGCAGACCCGCGAGAAATCCCTCCTCCCATCCGGTGCGCACTTCCATGATCCCGCGCGGCTTGGCGGCATCGGATGCGAGCTTCGCCACCATGCGATTGGGGCCGATGCCGATGCTCACATCCAGCCCGGCTTCCTGGCGGACGGTGTCGCGGATGGACTGGGCGACGGGGAGGAGCGAAACCGGGTGCAGCCGCTCGGTGCCGGAGAAGTCGAGGTAGCCCTCATCGAGGCCGGACATCACCACCGTCGGGGCGAACCGTTCGAGGATGCCGTGCACCTGCCGCGAGGCGTCGCGGTACCAGATGAACTCACCCTTGAAGAAGGTGGCGCCTGGGCACAGCGCCACCGCACGCGAAATCGGCATCCCGGCGCGCACCCCGAACTTGCGTGCGCCGTAGGATGCCGATTGCACCACACTTCGCGATTCGCGCCGGCCGCCGACCACGAGCAGGTCGATGGCGCGCAGTTCCGGGTTCCGCTGCCGGCACACCTCGACGAAGAAGGCGTCGAGGTCCACGTGCATCAGGCGCGGCGGCACGGTGGACTGACGGTTGTCCTAGCGAACGTCGACCGCAGCAATCTGGGCACCCTTGTACTTCGTCCCGGCGTTGGCGCCGACGGTGAAGTTGAGGTTGGTCAGGTAGAAAGTCGAGCCAACGCGCTTGAGCTCGGCAGGGAAGTGCAGCACCGAGGCGGTGGAGTCGTGCAGCACGACGGTCACCTCGCCTGCAGGCGAGACGCGCGCCAGCGCGTTGCTGAAGTTGGCGCTCACCCAGATGTTGCCGGCGTTGTCGACCAGCAGCCCATCGGCGCCGAGCAGCCGGGCATCCTTCGCCACCGTCGTGATGGCCCCCCGCTCGTAGCCCGGTTTTACCTGGATGCGGGTGATCTCGCCGGTACCGGTGTTGCCGGTGTACACATTGCCAGCCGCATCGATGCCGAGCCCGTTGGTGACGTAGACCCTCACCGGCATCGTGGTGTCGTTCGACACCATGGCATAGCCCTTCGCGAACACCTTTGCCTTCCCGCCCTTCGGTCCCACGTGATAGACGGCGTTCGCCTCACCACCCGAGATCCACAGGTGCCCATTGGCGTCGAAGGCAAGCCCGTTCGCTCCTGCTGCGCCGGATGCGAACGCCTCGACGTCCCTCCGCGGCTTGAAGTCCGCGGCGCCCAGCCGCTTGGCATCAATACGATAGATGAGGCCCGTGGCCGGAGCGCCTACGTAGACACTGCCGGCCGAGTCGGTAGCGACCCCAAGCAGCGCCTCTCCCGGCTTGGTCGGCAGCTGGCCCACGCGCTCGACGGCACCGGTACCGGCGTCGACGCGGTACACGCCGCCGTCCTTCCAGTCGGCCACATAGAGCTTGCCGTCGTGCACCGCGATGCCCTCGATCCGGGAACCGCTGTCACCGATGGTCGCGAAGATGCGCGCCTGTGGTGGAGATGGTGTCGCGCTGATGGCCGGCGCGCTGTCGGCGGGGACAGCGGCCGGTGTTCTCGCGGGTCGGTTGCTGCCGCGCAGAAGGAAGATCGCGGCTGCAGCGATGGCGGCGCCCGCGACAAGGCCGAGGGTTCGTCGGGAGGATGATGGCATATGACGGCTCCTAGACGAGGTGGACGGCGGTGGCCTTTAATCCTAACCACACGCGGACGCCGGGCCGAAGGTCGAGCTCAGTCGCCGTGGCGGTGGTTACCGCGGCCACGAGGTCGCGACCGGCGGCCAGCTGTACCTGTACCACCGGTCCCAGGGGCTCGACCCGTACCACGACAGCCTCGAAGCGGTTCCGGATCGACGCAGGAAGCGGTGCCGCAGACAGGAGCAGGTCCTCCGGTCGTATCACGGCGTGCGCCGCTCCCTCACGTTCCGCGACAACCTGCAGCTCGAGACCACCACTCACGAAGTTCGCCGCGAACCGTCCGTCTGTCCCGGGCGCTCCCAGCCGATGCACATGACCGGCAATGACGTTGCCGGTGCCGACGAAGCGCGCAACAAAGGCCGAGTTGGGGAACCGGAACACCTCTTCCGGCCGGCCCTGCTGCACAATCCGCCCGTCTGCCAGCACCGCGACCATGTCGCCCAGGCGCAGGGCATCATCGAAGTCGTGGGTGACCTGGAGCGTGGTGACGCCCTCCGCCTCGTGCACCGCGCGCAACTCGCGACGCAGGACGGTGCGCGTCGCGGGGTCGACGGCGGCGAAGGGTTCATCGAGCAGCAGCACGCTGGGACGGGGCGCGAGTGCCCGCGCAATGGCGACCCGCTGCTGTTCCCCGCCGCTCAGGCCGCGCACCCGGCGGTCGAGCAGGGTGTCGATCCCCAGCAGTGACGCAAGAGCGTGCACTCGCCGGGTCGCCGCCTCGGGGGCACCGTCGGCCCTCCGGAGCAGCCCGTAGGCGATGTTCTCGCCCACCGACAGGTGCGGAAAGAGGTGGTACTGCTGATAGACGATGCCGAGGTGTCGCTGCTCCGGTGGGAGCCCGGTCACATCCTCGCCATGCGCCCACACCCGTCCCGCGACCAGCGGCGCATGCCCCGCAACGGCATCGAGCAGCGTGGTCTTGCCACTGCCGGTGGGACCGATGATGAGGGCGTATCCTCCGGTCGGCACTTCCAGCGAGATGTCGTGGAGGTCGAAGGAGCCGACCCGCACATGCACGCCGTCGAGCCGGATCACTCGTGCTCCCGCGGCTCGACCAGGCGCACGAGCGCGAAGACGGCCAGCGCCACCATCAGCAGCAGCACCGCCGCCGGCACCGCCGCTGGAAGGCCGTAGGCGGTGAACCGGTCGAAAATCAGGATGCTGGCGACCTTCGGGTTGTAGGTGAGGATCACGATGGAACCGAACTCGCTGACGCTCCGCGCCCAGGCCAGGATGCCTCCGGCCAGGATGCCCCGGCCGGCAAGCGGAAGGGTGATGCGGCGGAAACATTGCCAGGCGTTGTCGCCCAGCGACCTTGCGACACGCTCGAGCTTCGGGTCCACGGTGGCGAAGGCCTCCCGCGCCCCGCTCACCAGCAGCGGCGCCGACACGAACAACATGCCCGCCACGATGCCCGGCACATGGCTCACGAACTCGAGGCCCACCGATGCGAGTGCGCCTCCCACTACGGAATGCCGCCCGAGAAAGAGGAGGAGCGCGATGCCGGCCACCGGGTGCGGAATCACGACCGGCAGGTCGACGATGCCGCTCAGCAGCCGACGGCCCGGAAACCGGGTCCGAGCGAGGAGGTAGCCGAGCGGCACGCCCAGCAGCGCGGCAATGAGGGTTGCGGCCGTGGCGCAGGCGACGGTGAGCGTGATCGACGCTTGCAGTTCCGGGTCGGCGAGTGCGCTGCCGAGGCTCGATGGTGAGGCCATGAGCAGCAGCCGCAGCAGCGGGCCGACGATGAAGAGGATCAGCAGCGAGCCGAGCAGCGCGAGGGCGAGTCGCGGCGCGGTGACGCGGGAGTTGTTCAGGATGCGGCTCCGGATCTTCGAAGGTCTGGCCCGGGCAACCGGCGGGCATGGAGGGAACCTATATTCGGTCAGGCCGGTGCGCCCGTCGCTGCCGGCACGGACCCTGTTCGAGGAGTCTAGTCCGATGATCAGTCCCAGGATGCAGGATGCGCTGAACGAGCAGATCCGGAACGAATTCTACTCGTCCTTCTCGTACCTCTCGATGTCGGCCCACTTCGAGCACCAGAACCTGCCGGGCTTCGCCACGTGGATGCGCGCCCAGGCCGGCGAGGAGCATCTGCACGCCATGAAGATCTTCGATCACGTGCTCGACCGGGGTGGCGAGGTGAAAATGCCGGCCGTCGCCCAGCCGCCGGTGAAGTTCGAGTCCGCCATCTCCGTCTTCGAGCAGGCGCTGCTGCAGGAGCGGGCGGTCACGAAGAGCATTCACGATCTGTACGCCCTCGCGATGGAGATGAAGGACTACCCGGCGCGGGTCTTTCTCGACTGGTTCGTGAATGAGCAGGTTGAGGAAGAGAAGACGGCGGAACTCATCGTCGAGCAACTGAAGATGGTGGGTGATGACCGGCCCGCGCTGCTGTTGCTCGACCGCGAGCTGGGCCAGCGGAAGGGCGACGGTGGGGATCACAAGAAGAAGAAGGACGACGGCCGCCATGGCTGATTGCGTCGGGGCAGGGCGGTGACCGCGGTCGCGTTTCTCGGCTTGGGCGCGATCGGCTGGCCGATGGCGGTTCGTCTGGCCGCGCGTTTCCCGCTCACGGTATGGAACCGCACCGGCGCCCGTGCCATCGACATGGCAGCCGAGACCGGTGCCCGCGCGGCGGGCACGCCGCGTGAGGCGGTGCAGGGAGCGCCCATCGTCGTGACCTGCCTTCCGACGTCCGCGGAAGTGGAGGCGCTGCTCGACGGCCCCGACGGAGTCCTCGCCGGCCTCGAGCCTGGTGCCCTGCTCGTCGACTGTACCTCGGGCGATCCCGCCAGCAGCCGCCGCATCGCGGCGCGGCTCGAAGCGCTCGGGTTCGGCTTCATCGACGCGCCCGTGAGCGGTGGCACCAACGGCGCGGAGGCGGGAACACTGACCGTCATGGTCGGGGGAGACTCCCAGCTCTTCGATCGCGCTGCGCCGGTCCTGTCAGCGTTCGGGTCGCGGATCGTGCGCATGGGGCCGGTGGGCGCCGGTCACGCCATGAAGGCGGTGAACAACGCGCTCCTGGCGGTCAACATTCTCGCGGTGGGCGAGGGGCTCGCCGCCCTCGTGAAGGCCGGCGTGCCCGCGCGGACGGCGCTGAACGTGCTCAACGCATCGAGCGGCCGCTCGTTCGTGAGCGAGACGCTGGTACCGGAACGCGTGCTGACGGGTGCCTTCCCGAAGACCTTCAAGCTGACCCTGCTGCAGAAGGATGCGGGTATCGCGGCGGGGTTGCTGGATGAGACCGGTGTGGCAGGTCCGGTCATCGACCTCGCGTTCCAGCTCTATGGAGAGGCTCGTGCGACGCTGGGTGATGGCGCGGACTACCTGGAGGCGATCAAGGTCATTGAGCAGCAGGCGGGCGTGGAGATCCGCGGTTGAGCCTTCCAGTGCCGGTTCACCTCGTCCTCATCGCGCCCCAGGACATCGTGAATATCGCGAGCGCGGTGCGAATCTGCCGCAACTTCGGCATCACGAGCATGCGGGTCGTCGCGCCGGAAGTGGAACTCGACGCCTATCGCATCGAGGGTGTCGCCCACAATACGGCGGAGTTCATTTCCCGGATCACGGTGTTCGACACGCTCCAGCCAGCGCTGGCCGATTGCGTGCAGGTCATGGTGCTGACCGGTCGGGAGCGCGCCGCCAAGCGCCGCGTGATCCGGCCGCGCGAGGCCGCGTCGGAACTCCTCGACTGGGGCAAGAGCGGCCCGGTGGCGATCGTCGCGGGCCGCGAGGATCATGGTCTCACCAACGACGAACTCGATGCCTGCAACACCCTCGTCACCATCTCGACCGACCCGACCTACACTTCGCTCAACCTTGCCCAGGCCATCGCAGTCATGTGCTATGAGCTGTGGACGGCGGCGGGCGGCGACGCGGTGCCGTTCAAGAAGCCGCGCCGGGTCGCGAAGCCCGCGACGCTTGCCGAGCAGGAGCTGATGTTCAATGACTGGGTGCGCGCGCTGGGCGCCATCGAGTTCTTCAAGACGCGTCAGTACGACAACGTCGTGCGGTCCCTCCGGGAGACATTCTTCCGTGCCGGGCTCGACCAGCGCGAGGCCAAGCTCTTCCGCGCCATGAGCATCGAGGTGGTGCACTTCCTCCGTCGGATGGGTGTTGCCCTTCCCGAGGTCGGGCCTCCCGGATCGCCACCGAAGCTGCCCACGTCGGCGAGCCTGGAGGACGAGAACGAGACGGCGGCCGGGGCTCCGGGAAGGTCCAGAGACGCTCTCGTAGTCCTCCGGACGCCCCATCTGCTCGGGAGGCTCCATTGTGACCGGTCCGGGTTGTGTTATCACCATTGGTGACTGTACCTTAGCTGGCCTTCGAGGGTGCTTGCTCTTCGCATCCTTGTGATTTTTTTCACAAGCTCGATATCTTGTCTCTGTCGTGGCGCTCCGCTACGACATTCGCGCGGTCGGTCCTCCCCTGAGCGGTGAAGCGCTAATGCGGAAGTCGGCTTGGATAGCGTTGGGTACGTGTGCGGTTGCCATTGTCGCGCTTGCGGTCATCGGACGGCCATCCGGGGCCCAGCAGCCGTCGGCGCCGCCAAGCGTCGTGCTGACCGCCGCGGATTCCGCCTCGTTCAAGGGCCCGCGCCAGCCGGTCTATTTCCGCCACGATATCCACGCCGGCCAGTACCAGATCACCTGCCAGTATTGCCACTACTCCGTTGCGGTCGATGCCGAGCCGGGCATTCCGTCGATGGGTACGTGCATGGGCTGTCACCTCATCGTGGGTGGCAGTGACAGCGCCAACGACCTGCAGATCCAGCTGGTACGGAAGGCGTGGACCGAGAAGAAGCCGATCGAGTGGGTCCGGGTGCATTCGCTCGCGCGTCACGTTCACTTCCCGCACTCGCAGCACATCAAGGCCATGGGGCCGAATGCCTGCGCCGCATGCCACGGCGACGTCACGCGCATGCCGCAGGTGTACAAGGTCAACAACATCAACAACATGGGATGGTGCATCAACTGCCATCTCGCGCGCGACGTCAATCGCGATTGCACGGCGTGTCACTACTAGCGTCACGTCTCCTCGGAGTCTGAATGTCGGACGAACGCGAACCGTCTTCCGAAGTTTCCCGCCGGCGCTTCCTCACCGTGCTGGGCACCACGAGTGCCGGCGCGGCGGTGCTGTCCGGCTGCTCGACGCAGAAGGTCGAGAAGCTGATCCCATACCTGGTCCAGTCCGAGGACCAGGTCCCGGGCATTCCGACCTGGTACGCGAGCACCTGCACCGAGTGCAATGCCGGATGTGGCCTGCACGTGCGCGTGCGCGAAGGCCGTCCGGTGAAGCTCGAGGGCAACCCGGAGAACCCGATCAACAAGGGCGCGCTGTGTGCGCGCGGTCAGGCCGGGCTGCAGGGGCTGTACAACCCCGGGCGGGTGCGCGCCCCGATGGTGAAACAGGGCGGCACGTGGAAGGAAATCAGCTGGGACGACGCGATCGCCATGCTGGCGCAGAAGGTGGGTGCTGCGAGCGGCAAGCTCGCCGTCATTTCCGGCGCCGGGCGGGGCACCTTCTCCAGCTTCCTCGGCGACTGGACCAGCGCCGCCGGTGGCCGGGTGGTTCGCTACCAGGCGTTCGATCTCGAGCCGGTGCGCGAAGCGAATGCCCGTGTCTTCGGTCGCGACGAGATCCCCGCGTACGACTTCGGCGCGGCGAAGTACATCGTTTCCTTCGGCGCTGACTTCCTCGAGACCTTCGGCTCTCCCACCGAATACCAGCTGGGCTACGCCGAGTCCCACGGATTCACGCAGGGGCGCGAACCGTCCAAGCATGTCTACTTCGCGCCGCGCGCGTCGCTCACGGGCCTCAACGCCGACGAGTGGCATGCCGTCGTGCCTGGGTCCGAGACGTCGCTTGCCCTCGCGATGGCCGGCGTACTGATGCAGGAGCGTGGCGGCAGCGTGTCCGGCATGCCGTCGGTGAGTGTCGAGGACGCGTCGAAGGCCACGGGATTGGCGGCCGCGACGATCACGCGACTGGCGAAGGAGTTCGCGGCGGCGAGCCCGAGTCTCGCGGTGGCGGGCGGTATCGGCAGCCAGACCGCCGGGGCCACCGAGCTCTGCGCAGCGGTGAACCTGCTCAACTACGCTGCCGGCAATGTCGGGCAGACGGTGCGGTTCGGCGCCGATCTCGACCATGGCGATGGCTTCGGTGCGCTCGAGACACTGTCGCGGTCGCTCGGCACCGGCGAGATCCAGGTGCTGGTGGTGCACGAGGCCAACCCGGTTTTCACCGCGCCACGCGCGACGAAGTTCGGCGAGGCATTCGCCAAGGTGCCGTTCAAGGTCTCCACCGCGCAGTACTTCGACGAGACGGCCGCGGCGTCCGATCTGCTCCTCCCCAGCCACCACGCGCTCGAGCGCTGGGACGACCTCAACGCCCGCGCCGGCTACTGGGGCCTGATGCAGCCGGTACTGACGCCGGTGTTCAACTCGATGGCGCCCGGCGACATCCTCCTCAAGACGGCGCAGAAGGCCGGTGGTGCGCTGGCGAAGTTCTCGGCCGCGACGTGGGAAGACCAGCTGAAGTCCGCCTGGCAGTCACGCTTTCCCGCGGCGGCGATGCGATGTGGCGCGCGGCGCTGGCGCGCGGCGGCATGTACCAGGAGACGCCGACGGCGGCGGTGAAGCTCGGGAACCCGGCGGTCAGCGTCTCGGCGCCGGCGCTCGAGGGTACCGGCGAATTTACCCTGCTGCCGTATGCGACCTCCCACTACTTCGACGGGCGCGGGGCGAACCGTCCCTGGCTGGCCGAGAATCCCGATCCCGTCACCAAGATCACGTGGCAATCCTGGGTGGAGCTGAGCCCCGAGGCCGCGGCGCGCATCAACGTGCGCGAAGGCGAGATACTCAAGGTCACTTCGCCGCACGGCTCGGTCGAGGCGGCGGCCTACATCTATCCCGGCCTGCGGTCCGACGTGATCGCCATGCCGCTTGGGCTCGGGCACACCGAGCTGGGCGAGTTCGCCAAGGGACGCGGAGTCAACTATCTCGACCTGCTCGGGCCGGTTTCGGGCTCGTTCGTTCCCTATGTCTCGGTCAAGGTGCAGGTGGAGCGCACCCATGCCTACCGGAAGGTGGCGAAGACCGAGGGCACGACCCGGCAACTCGGCCGCGGCATCGCCGAGGCCATGCCGCTCGCCTATGCGGCGAAGGGGATGACGCTGGAGCAGTCGGCGAAGGCGGCGGGTCATCCGGAACACGAGATCAACACGCCGCGCGAGCTCGAGGCGCTGAAGGGCTGGCGCGAGGGACAGGTGGGCCGCAAGGACGGTGAGGGCCGCCGGCTCGGCAACTACGAGGGCGAGCACTCCATGTGGGGCATGGCGGTCGACCTGTCGCGCTGCACCGGGTGCTCGGCCTGCGTCACCGCGTGCTATGCCGAGAACAACATCGCATGGGTGGGCGAGGATCAGGTCCTCCGCGGCCGCGAAATGAGCTGGATGCGGATCGAGCGCTACTGGGAGGGCGGCTCCGACGGCGAGCCGATCGAGGCGAGATTCGTCCCGATGATGTGCCAGCACTGCGACAATGCGCCGTGCGAGCCGGTCTGCCCGGTGTACGCGGCGTACCACACGCCCGACGGCCTCAACGGCCAGGTGTACAACCGCTGCGTGGGCACGCGGTACTGCGCCAACAACTGCCCGTACAAGGTGCGCTACTTCAACTGGCTCGCGTACAACCGGAAGGCCTTCCCCGAGCCGCTCAACCTGCAGCTCAACCCCGACGTGACGGTGCGCGCGCGCGGCGTCATGGAGAAGTGCACCTTCTGCGTGCAGCGGATCCGCGGGGCGCAGCACGTGGCGCGGCTCGAGGACCGTCCCCTCAAGGATGGTGACGTGGTGACGGCCTGCCAGCAGGCCTGCCCGTCGCGCGCCATCACCTTTGGCGACATGCATGACCCGGAGAGCGCGGTTCTGAGGATCAAGCAGGACCCGCGCGGCTACCACATCCTGGAAGAAATCAACGTCCGGCCCGCGGTGACGTACCTGGCCAAGGTGCTGCGCAGCGAGCCAGTCGCACACGCCGCCTCCGGCGGTGGGGAGCACACCTGATGGCCGTGATCGCCCAGCCGCCCCCGACCCAGACGCACGGCGACGTCACGCGTGACGTCGTCGGTACCCTCTCGCCGGCGACCACGGGATACAACCTGATGCTGGCCGGGGCCGTCGGCCTCTTCCTCACCGGCGTCGTGACGTTCACGCTCATCCTGCGCGACGGACTCGGGCTCGCCGGCTACCAGCCGCCGATCTTCTGGTCGGTGTTCATCACCACGTTCGTGTTCTGGGTCGGCATCGGCCACGCCGGCACGCTGATCTCAGCCATCCTCTTCCTGTTCCGCTCGCCGTGGCGCACTGCCGTGTACCGCGCCACCGAGGCGATGACGGTCTTCGCCGTCATGACGGCCGGCGCTCTTCCCGATCATCCACATCGGCCGCCAGTGGATCTTCTACTGGCTTCTGCCGTACCCGAACCAGCGGTATCTCTGGCCCAACTTCAAGTCGCCGCTCGTGTGGGACGTGTTCGCCATCGGCACGTACCTGACGGTGTCGACGCTGTTCCTCATCTTCGGCCTCATCCCAGACGTCGCGGCGGTGCGCGACAAGGTGACGGGCTGGCGGAAGCAGGTCTACGGCGCGCTCGCGCTCAACTGGCAGGGCACCGACAACCAGTGGCGCCACTACTCCCGGGCGTACCTGTACTTGGCGGCCCTCGCCACGCCGCTGGTGCTCTCGGTGCACTCGGTCGTCTCCTGGGACTTCGCCAGCTCGCTGATTCCCGGCTGGCACGGCACCATCTTCGCCCCGTACTTCGTGGCCGGCGCCATCTACTCCGGCGTCGGCATGGTGCTCACGCTGCTCATTCCGCTGCGGAAGCACCTGAAGCTCGAGCACATGATCGGCGACTACCACTTCGACAACATGTCGAAGCTGACGCTCTTCACGGGAACGATCCTGTTCTATGCGTACGGCATGGAATACTTCGTGGCCTGGTACAGCGGCAACACCTTCGAGCAGACCACGTTCTTCCGCCGGGCGTTCGGCCCCATGTGGTGGGGCGGCTGGGCGATGATCATCTGCAACGGCTTCGTGTCCCAGCTGCTCTGGTTCCGCAAGATCCGGATCAACCTCACGGCGCTCTTCGTCATCTCGATCTTCATCAACATCGGGATGTGGTTCGAGCGCTACGTGATCATCGTGTCCTCGCTGTCCAACGACTACGTCCCCTACGCCTGGGACCAATTGACCCCGACCTGGGCTGACTGGGGCGTTCTCGCGGGGTCGTTCGGGTGGTTCGGCATGTGGTTCCTGCTCTTCGCCAAGAACTTCCCGATCGTGGCGATCCAGGAGATCAAGGAATTCATCCCCATGCCGCGCAAGCACGCGGCGAGCGCGGGACACCACTGATGGCGGCCAAGAAAGTGACCCCGGGGGTCCTTGCGTCGTTCGAGCACATCGACCTCGCCTGTGACACGATCCGCGCGCTGCGCGCGAAGGGGCGCAAGGACATCACCGTCTTCTATTCGCACCCCAGCCACGAGCTGGAGGAGGCCTGCGGGCACAGGGTGAGCCCGGTCCGCCTCTTCACGCTCATCGGCGGGCTCACTGGCACCACCGCGGCATTCTCCATGCAGATCTGGATGAACCGCAACTGGCCGCTCCTGGTGGGCGGCAAGTCGGTCGTGGCGATCCCCGCGTTCGTGGTCATCGGCTTCGAGCTCACGGTGCTCATCGGGGCGCTCTGCACGCTCTTCGGCGTGTTCTTCCTGTCGACGATCCTGCGGCACAAGGGCGTCACGTACAACGGTCGCTTCAGTGATGACCGCATCGGCGTCTTCATGCCGGCAGGCCCGGACCAGGCTGCCGCGGTCGAGAAGATGTTCAAGGAAGCCGGGGCGGTGGAGGTGCAGCGTGCGGCATAGCCCGGTGTGGCGCACTGTCGCACTCGCGGCGCTCACGCTGTCGCTCGGCGGCTGCGACTACTGGTACAACACGGTGCCATCGCCCGACCAGCTCTGGTACCACATTCCGTGGTTCGACCAGATGATCTACATGCGGTCGATCCGGCCCTATTCCAGCAACGACGTGCCACGCTATACGGTCAAGGGAACCGTCCCCATCGGAGGGGGTGAAGCGAGCTGGGAAACCGGTGATCCGTGGGTCGGCGCGTATGCGTTCGATGTCGCGGTCGCGGACAAGCTGCAGAACCCGACGACGACCGGGGGCCAGGCGGCGAACCCGGGCCCGGACCTCCCGGTCATTCCGTCCACCGTAGAGGCGCGCGGGGACACGCTGTTCAATACCTACTGCGCAACCTGCCATGGTCACGGCGGTGCGGGGAACGGGCCGGTCGCCGCGCGCATGGTGGGAATCCCGTCGTTGCTTACCGCACAGGCACGCGGCTACACCGATGGCTACCTGTACAGCATCATCCGCTACGGTCGCGGACTCATGCCCCGGTACGGTGACAAAGTGCCGAGCCCGGCGCACCGCTGGGCGATCGTGAACCACCTGCGCGCCCTGCAGGCGGCGTCACCACTGCCGGCGACGGCTACCACCGGAGGCAAGAACTGATGGCTCCGCGCAAGCTCCGGCAGCGGCTGGTCGAGGCGTCGCTGGCGGGCCGCTACGACATCCATCTGGGCGTGGGACTCGGCTTGGCGCTCCTCGGCCTCGTGCTCTCCACACTCGCGCTTCGCGGCGAGGGTGCCGCGCGTGCGTGGCAAATGTTCCACGTCAACTGGGTCTATTTCACCGGCATCACCGGTGGGAGCATCGCGTTCGCGGCCGTGCAGAAGACGGTCAAGTCCCGATGGTCGGGCCTGGTGATCCGATTCGCCGAGGCGGTGGTGGCCTTCGCACCGATCTCGCTCCTCGGTTGCGTGCTGGTCTTCACGGTCGGCTATCCGTACATCTATGGCCCCATGCAGGAACAGCTTCCCGCGCTTTCACACGGCAAGCAGGTATGGCTCTCGCACGGAGTGATGTTCGCCCGGATCTTCATCGGGCTGCTCATCCTCTACTGGCTGGGCTGGAAGCTGATTCGCACCGACCTGTTGCCCGACGTTTTCGCGGCCAAGGGGCTGGCCACCGGTGGTCGCCGGGCCATGTTCGAGCGACTCACCCGCAAATTCGATGGATCCGAAGGCGCCAAAGAGCGGGTCGACCACCGGCTCAGGACACTCGGGCCGATCTACGTCATGGTGTACGCGCTCGTGTTCACGATGGTGGCGTTCGACGGCATCATGGCACTGCAACCGCACTGGTTCTCGAACCTGCTCGGTGGCTGGTATTTCATGGGCTCGTTCCTCGGCGCGCACATGCTGCTCGCGCTGAACATGATCCATGGGGGGAAGCACCTTGGGGTCGACGACCTGATCTCCGGCAAGCAGCGACACGATCTGGGCAAGCTCTGCTTCGGCTTCACCATCTTCTGGACCTACCTCATGTGGGCGCAGTTCCAGGTGATCTGGTATGCCAACCTGCCGGAGGAGACCGGTTTCGTGTTCGCGCGCCTCTGGGGTCCCTGGATCCCGGTGGCCAAGGCCGTGATCTTCGGGATGTTCTTCATCCCGTTCGCGGTGCTCCTTGGCGTGGAGCCGAAGAAGAGCCGGGTGATCATGGGCTCCGTGGCCGTGATCAGCCTCTCGGCCCTGTTCCTCGAGCGGTACCTGATGATCATGCCGTCAATCAGCGAGGAGAGTGGCCCCCAGTTCGGGCTGCCGGAACTGGCGCCGACGGCGCTCTGCCTGGGCTTGTTCCTCATGGCCTATGCCCTGTGGGCCCGCACCTTCCCCATGATCTCGCCCCGGCTGGCTGAGATAACGCTGGAGCGGGAGGTTCATCACCTGGAGCTCGAACCCTTCGATCACGAAGACCAGGAGCGGGATTTCGTGCACGAGGCGGACCTGGAGAAGTAGGGCGCGTTGCGGCGGAAGCAAAGAGGGCGGCGATCCGATGCGGTCGCCGCCCTCACTATTTCATTCCACCCGTCCTGTGCGCCTCACCTCACCCGCATCGCCGCATTCACGCGCCGAACCATCGCGCGGAGTGAATCGGGCGGAAGCTCGCCGGTGACGACCAGCATCCGGTCGCCACGGGTCAGCGCTTCGGCCGGGCGTCCGGCGGAATCGAGGCCGCCGTCGCCGCGGCGCGAGAGCAGCTGGCTCACATCGGCGGTTGGACCCTCGATCGTCTGGATCACTTCACCCGACGAAAGCCGTTGCGCCACCACCATCATGGGTGATCCACCCTGACGGCTCGGCTGGACCTGGACCTCTTCCACCGGGACACCTTCCACCCGGGCAGGACCCTTGCCCGCCATATCCTGAGCCCTGTCCCACGGCACCGTGCGCCAGTAGCCCTGAAGCGAAGCGTCGGCGTCGGGTGGGAGGGCGGAGGAAGTGGAGGATTCAACGGAAGGAGGTGCCGAGCCATCGTGGACCGGCACGAGTTCTTCCTGAACTGGTGCCTCGGTCGCGACAGCGACCGGGCGAACCGCGAGGGGCTGGCCGCGGGTCACCGAGGGGGAAATCGCGGACGGTGCAGCGGGCGCGGCGGCAGGTGTCGCCGGCTGGGACTCGACCGTGACCGTCGCGACCCGGACCGGGGATACGTCGGGCATTCCCGCGACCGCACCGACGGACCGCAATCCATAGCCCAGGCCCAGTGCACCAACCAGGCTTGCTGCCCAGAGGGCACGCCGGTTTCGCTGCCGGCGTGGCTCGCGAGCCAGCCGCCGGCGGTCGAGTTCCTCCAGCGAGACGGGAATGCGCCGTGGCGGAGCCAGCGTGCCGAGCAGGAGCGTGGTCTGGTCGCGGAGGGAAGCGATTGCATCACGCTGGCTGCTGCAGAAGGCACAACTCGCCAAGTGGCTCTCGATCACGACGCAACGCGACCGGCTCAGTGCCTGGTCGAGATATGCGTGCAGTTCATCCTCAAGAATGTGCGACATCGGCCTCATGATAGTTCTGACGTTCGTGTGCCTCGACGAGTCGGCGCCGGGCGCGGGCGAGCGTCGTACCAATCGCTCCCACCGCCAAACCGGACTGCTCGGCAATCTCCGGATAACTCATGCCTGCATCCCACAGCAACAGAACCTCCTGGTCCCGCTCGGAGAGCGTGCCCAGGGCGACTTTCACCTGTTCGCTCTGCTCATCATCCTCGACCTGTTCCTCCGCGTCGCGTGCCCGTGAGGGCATGACGCCGGGCTCCGATTGCATCAGGACCAGGTGCCGACGGCGACGGATCGCCGCCCGGGCCTCATCCCGCGCGAGGTTGGCGGCCACAGCAAAAATCCAGGCCCGGGGCTTTTCGGGTCGATGGGCCAGGAGCCGCATGAAGACTTCCTGCGCCAAGTCCTCGGCCCGGTCGGCGTCCCATACCTTGCGATACAGGTAGCGCACCACGGCCGTGTAGGTCGTCTGGTAGAGTTCTTCGAGTTCGTCCGCCATCAGGCCCTCCAGCGGGGACCCTGCGCCGACCAACGAGATCCGGGCTCAATCACAACATAGACGCCAGCCCCGCTTGAACTTGCACATTTCCGGACGCCCCGGAAAGGGCACCCCCTCCGTCCGCCCATGTCCAGGGACGCTAGCCTGCCCTTTTGGCCCTCTTCCGGCCCTGGAACACGCATCCGGGGTGCAATCCCTTGTCCTTGGGCGGCCATTCGAAACAGAGGTCTGGCTTTGCGGTCCTCCCGTCGGACCGGTTCCTTCCATGGAGGGTACAGGCCACTCCGCCCGTCTCGATGAAACCGCAGGCCGAAATCATCTCCACGTCGATGGAAAAGTCACCTTCGCGCCCGACCTTGCAGAGGTATGGGGACTTCCGATGCCGGATCAGGGCCTCCAGGAAGAGCTGCTTCCGGGTGCACATGATCTCCACCTGCAGGTCCCGGCAACATGCCGCTCCCCGCTTGTGGTCGGATGTCTGGCAGGGGGCGCCCTCACATGGATTGGCGGAGGCGACAGAAAGGACGGGAAGCGACCGCGGCGGGGGTGGCAAATGCCGGTTCGACAATTTCATCCGGTCCACCACTCGAAAACGATCCCGTCCCAGCTGCCTCGGCTGTTCGGCCACCTTCGGCGACCGGGGCGTTCGGCCCTCGAATCCGTGCGCCGCGCAGCGGGACCGGCCGTCGGCAGAGCCTTTCAGGTGCCTACAGGGTACGTGCAGCACGGCATCGACGTACAGCTCGCCATCGCCGGTCCAGACGTCGCCGAACGTGATTCGCTCGGTATGGCCCAGGAGCCAGGTGGCCTCATGGTCCAGGGAGGTGACACCCTCCTCCAGTGACCCGATCCGGAGAAGCACGTCGAGCGCCTGGCACTGACGGCCGAGGGATTCACAGCCTGGGGGAGCGCTCATGCTTTCCGATCAGGTACGGGGTGGGATCTGGGCCAAACTACTGGTTTACCTCGGACTTGTGAAGCGTTTCACGTGCCCTATTTTCCGGTCCGACAATGAGGTACCCGTTGGAACCGTCGTTCACCCTTGTGGAGGCTTGATAGCAATGCGTGGAAATTTCCTGGTGGCGGGTGCGGTGCTGGTCCTGGCCGCCTGCGGTGGCGAAAAGAAGGCGGAGGCGCCTGCCGCTGCCGCGCCGGAAGCGGCGGCCCCGGCCCCGGCACCGGCAGCTGACGCCCCGGCGATGGCGCCGTCGGCTCCGGCCACCACTGGTGCCACGATCGACGTGAACATGGAACTGGTTGGCAGCACCTACAAGTACGACCCGGCGACGATCACGGCGAAAGCAGGCGACGTCATCAAGTTCCACAACAAGAGCGGCGGCCCGCACAACGTCGCGTTTGACGCGGCCACCATACCATCGGGCTCGGCGGCGGCGGTCGACGCAGCGCTCGGCGCCACGAAGATGGGTCCCCTGACCGGCGCGCTGGTGGTGGAGCCGAACGCGGTGATCACGCTCAACACTGCCGGGCTCCCCGCCGGCACATACAACTTTCATTGCACGCCGCACCAGGCGCTCGGCATGAAGGGTGTGCTGACGGTCAACTGAACAATGCAGTGAACGGTTAGCGGTGAACGGTGAACGGGGAGACCTGTTCACCGTTCACCGTTTACCGTTCACGCCGTTCCTCCAGCCTCGCCGCCACCCGCGGCACCACAAGCCCCACGGCAATTCCCGCGATCGCATCCCACGCGTAGTGCATCTGGGTGTAGACCGTCGCGATCGGCATCAGCAGCACCGGTACCAGCAGGATCCACCCGAGCGTGCGATTCCCCTTGAAGGTGGCCAGGCCGGCGGCGGTCGTGGCAGCCACATGTGAGGACGGGAACGCCGCGCCGAACGAACTCCCCGACGCAAGCGCAGCGTACACCATGTGAGCCGGCAGGTTGTCCACCATGAGGCCGGTGGGGTGCTCGAAGACGTAGTAGGGCCCGGCCACCGGGTACAGCACGAAGACGAGGAAGCAGACGCAGAAGGTGCATACCACGTTGCGGGAGAACCGCCGGAAAGCCGGCCAGTCACCTCGCAGGAGGAAGAAGAGCGCCGGCGCCGCGAGGATCAGGTAGTAGAAGAAGTACACGGTGTGCAGCAGTGATGACCAGAACGGACTGGTGTGGCCCCGCCACCAGTCGCGCGCCGGCTGCATCCCGAAGGTGGCATCTTCCCACGCAAGGAGGACGTCATCGTGGGCCCGCAGCTGGCCACCCCCACTGAGCACGTCCAGTGCGGCGTAGCCCACCAGCGTGAGCACCAGCGGCATCACCTCGCGCAGGACACGCCCCGTCGGTCCCAGGCCGGGGCGGGTGAAGAGCCAGAGGCAGAGGATGATCAGGACATTGGCCAGGGCCACGAGCCAGTTGCCGCGGGACAGGCCGACCCGGCTGACGGCGGTGACCGTCACGATGGAGGCGTAAGTGCCGAGAAAGATCTCTGCGGCGCGCCACCTGGGCGCGTCTTCCGGCGGCGGGGCTACCGGGAAAGCCAACCGGACTCCAGGTACCAGTCCTTCGTCGCTGCGAGCCCGCGATCGAGGTCATGCTCCGGGGTCCAGCCCGTCTCGGACATCAACTGCGCAGGATCGCCGGTCCAGCCCGGCGAGAAGAAGTCGTGTGCCTTGTCGGCCCGGAGGATCGTTCGGTTGCCCATCAGGGCAGCCGCCTGGCCCGCGGCACCGAGCAGCAGCTTCGCTGCCGGTTGCGGAATGGGAATGATGCGCACGTCGCGTCCCATCAGCTGGCCGATGCGGCGGACGAAATCGCTGGTGGTGACGACTTCAGGGTGGTTCGTGAAGTAGGCCCGGCCCTCGATGCCCGGGGTGCTGGCGATCAGCTCCAGCGCTCGCGCCAGGTCGGGTGCGTACACCATGGACAATTCCTGGGAACCGTCGCCGAAGACCGGCGCAAAGCCCGATCGCACGAGCTTGAACACCTGGAGGAAATTGTCGCGGTCGCGCGGTCCGTACACCGCCGGTGGCCGGGCGATGACCCAGGGCAGGTGACTCTGCCGGACCACCTGTTCCGCGGCGTTCTTGCTGCGGCCGTACATCGTTACCGGGGCTTCGGGGTGTTCCGCCGTGCGGGGCACTCCCCGAGCGGCCGGGCCGGCCGCGGCGAGCGAGCTCACGTGCACCAGGCGCGCGTATGGCGCGAACTGCTCCATGGCGCGTACGATGTTGGCGGTCCCGTCGCGGTTGGCCCGGAAGAACTCCGCCTCGTCCTTCGCTGCCACGAGCGCAGCCACGTGATACACCACATCCTGGCCCCGCACTGCCTCGCGGATCGCCGCCTCGTCGTGGAGGTCGCCCTTCACCAGCCTGACCCCGCGCGCCTCGAGGCCCGCCGCCTTCGCGGGGGAGCGCACCAGCGCCGTCACCTCATGACCCGACGCCAGCAGCCGATCGATGAGGTGGCTTCCCACGAAGCCGGTGCCCCCCGTGACCAGCGCCTTCATATCGCGCGATCGTAGAGGCGGTAGGTCTTGTACACGCGGAAGTTCATCTTCTCGAGGCCGGCGTTCATCGCCGGGTTGTCCTCGAGGATCCAGCCCGCTTCGCCCCAGTAGATTTTCTGCTCCCCCGCCTTGGTCCAGATCCAGTGGTAGAGCATCGCGTCCACGCCGCGGCCGCGCCACTCGGGCAGGATGCCGAGGAGGATGATGCGGCAGCGTCGGAGGCGATGCGTCTTGAGGAGCCAGAAGGTCTTCGCCAGGAAGCGCAGCAACCCGCCGCTCCGGTTGCCGATCAGCGCGGAGTTGAGGTCGGGCAGCACGAGGCCGAACGCGATGATCTTCCCGTCCTTCTCGGCGAAGGGCACGAGCTCGGGAATCACGACCGGCTTGAAGGCCTTCGCGAGATGGTCGATCTCGTGATCCGTCATGGGGATGAATCCCCAGTTCTTCTCCCACGCCGCGTTGTAGATGACCTTGATCCGCTCCACCTCGGCGGCGAAGTCCTTCATATCCAGCGGCCGGAGAGTGATGCCCTGACGCTGCCGGATCAGCTCGGTGCCGCGTGCAAGGCGCTCGGGTACCGGCACGTACTCTTCGGCACCGCCGCCCTGGTAGACGAACAAATCCTTCGCCTTGGTGAACCCGGCTCGCTCCGTGAGCGCCACGTAGTACGGCGGGTTGTGCGGCATGAGCAGCGTGGGGCGCGTGTCGAAGCCGTCGATCAGCAGGCCGCACTGGTCGTTGGTGGAGAACGAGGCGGGCCCGCGCATCACGTCGAGCTTGCGCTCGCGCAGCCATGACTCGGCGGTCGTGAAGAGCGCATTCGCCGCATCCTGGTCGTCGATGCAATCGAACCAGCCGTAGAAGCCCACACGGTCGCCGTGTGTCTCGTTGTGGAGGCGATTCTCGATGGCGGCAATCCGGCCGACGATCGTGCCGTTCCGCTCGGCCAGGAAGTATTCCGCCTCGGCATGCTCGAAGAAGGGATTCTTCTTCCTGGAGAGCGTCATCTCGATGTCGAGGCGGAGTGGCGGAACCCAGACGGGATCGCCGGCAAAGAGCTGGTAGGGCAGATCGATGAACGACTTCAGGTCCCGGCGCGTGCGCACCGGGCGGACAATGACCTGGCTCAGATTACGCCCAGCTCGCGGCCTATGCGCCCGAACTGCTCCAGACAGAAGTCGATCTGGTCGAAAGTATGCGTCGCCATCACGCTGGTACGAAGGCGGCACTGCGAGGGCGGGACTGCCGGTGGCGCCACCGGATTGGTGAAGACGCCGGCGTCGAAGAGTTTCCGCCACATGATGAAGGTCTTCTCCAGCGGCCCGATAAGCACGGGGAGGATGGGGGTCTCGGACGGTCCGATGTCGAAGCCGAGCTGCCGGAAGCCCGCATGCAGGCGCCGGGTGTTGGCCCAGAGGCTCTCGCGGCGCTCGGGCTCGCTCCGCAGCACCTCGAGCGCCGCGATGACGCCGGCGGTGTTTGCCGGGGGCAGCGAGGCGGTGAAGATGAGCGGCCGGCAGTGATGCCGCAGGTAATGAATGACGCTGTCCGTCGATGCGACAAAGCCGCCGATCGATGCCAGCGACTTGGAGAACGTGCCGCCGATGATGTCGACCTCGTCGGTCATGCCGAAATGCGCCGCCGTGCCCTGGCCGTTGGGGCCAAGCACGCCGAGTGAGTGCGCGTCATCGATGGCGAGCGCCGCCCCGTGCTTGTGCGCGATGCGCACAAGGTTGGGCACATCGGCGATGTCGCCCTCCATGGAGTAGACCCCGTCGACGACGATCATGGTGCCCCGGCCCGCCTTGTCCCGCTCCCGCTCCAGCTTCCGCTCGAGCCCCCCCAGGTCACCATGATTGAAGCGCTCGGTCTCCCCGTACGACATCTTCGCGCCATCGACGATCGAGGCGTGATCCAGCTTGTCCAGCAGCACCACCTCGCCACGGCCGATCAGGCCCGAGATGAGCCCGAGGTTTGCCTGATAGCCGGTGGAAAAGATGAGGCATGCTTCCTTGCCGAGGAAGTCGGCAAGGTCGTGCTCCAGGGTCTCATGCAGGTCGAGCGTGCCGTTGAGGAAGCGGCTTCCGGTGCATCCCGAGCCATACTGGTGCAACGCCTTCTGGGCGGCCTCCAGTACCTTGGGATGATGCGTCAGCCCGAGATAGTTGTTCGAGCCCAGCATGATGCGCCGCTGGCCCTCGATGATGACAACGGTATCCTCGGATTCGGAGATCGGCTTGAAGTACGGGTAGAGACCCGCAGCCTGGATTTCGCGTGCCTTGGTGAACTGCCGGCACTTCTCGAAGAGGGACACCTGATGCACTGTCTCTGCGTCCACGGCGCCTCGCGACTGCGGATGGTGCGCCCATGGCAGGGGTGGGCGTTATGGCCTTGCAAACTAACGAGTTGTAACGACTCCTACAAGCTGGATCCAAGCTTGACATACCCGATTGCCGGGGACGAAGTTCAACCCATGTCCCGCATCCCGGAAGAGTCACCACGCCGCGAGTTCCTCAAGCAGGGACTGGCCATGGGCATCGCGGTCGCCGCCGGCCAGGCCGTGCATCCGGGCCCGCTCTTCGGTGCGGTGTTCGATCCCGATCCCGAGGTGCCGAACGAACAGGTAGCGCAGATACTCAAAGACCTGTTCGGCGACCGGCCGATCCGCCGGGGACAGGTGATGCTGGACATGCCGGTCGTGGCGGAGGACGGCCGGGTGGTGCCTGTGATCATCGAGGCGCCCGACCTGCCGATGACGGCGGGGAACTACGTGAAGGCTGTGCACCTCATCGTCGACCACAATCCCGATCCGCACCTGGCGGCCTTCGAGGTGACGCCGGCCATGGGCAAGCTGTCCCTGCAGTTCCGGATCAAGATGAAGCGCACGACGTGGGTCCGCGCCATCGTCGAGACGAACACCGGCGAGGTGTGGGCCGACTATGCGCGCGTCAACGTCTCGCTCAACGGGTGCGGGTGATGACCATCGGCGAGGCGCGGATCCGCGTGCCCGCGAGGATCCAGAAGGGCGACATCATCGCGGTGAGTGCCATCGTGCAGCATCCCATGGACACCGGCTTCTTCCGCTCGGCTGATGGCCAGCCGATCCCGGCATACTTCATCAAGGATGTGACGGTGACCTACGCGGGCCAGCAGGTCGCTCATTTCACCTGGACGTCCGGCATCAGTCGTGACCCGGTTGTCACCTTCACGCTGGTCGCCGATCGTGAGGGGCCACTCACGATGCGCTGGGTCGACAACAAGGGTGCCGTGTTCGAACAGACGGCGCAGATCGCGTTCAGCACCTCCTGACGCGCCGCCTCACCTTCCTGCTCGCGGCGACGGTCGTCGCCTCAGTGCCTGCCGGCGCCCAGGTCAAGCCGCGCTACAGCGCCTTCTCACCTACCACAGCGACGACCGTCTATCCGTTGCACGAGCTCGCGCCCGGTGTCTTCGTCGTGGCAGGCGACACGGGTAAGGGCGTCGAGGGTCGTCCCAACGCCGGATTCATGGTCTCGCCCGGTGGCATTCTGGTGGTTGGTGGCCTGGCGAGCCCGGGGCAGGGTGACGCCGTGGTTCGCACCATCCGCACGCGTTCGACAGAGCCGATCCGGTGGTTCGTGCTCTACGCTCATCATCCCGACATGCAGTTTGGTGCCATCGCGATGAAGCGTGCGGGTGCCAGCATCATCGCGCACCCCGATGCGAACGTCCTCGCTGCCGAGGCCGGGCCTGACCAGATGGTGGCAGATTGGGACCAGGTGGTCGGCCTGCAGGAGATGCTCGGGTTCGCGTTTGCCAACGTACCTGATCGTGCCGTGACGGGCAGTGACACGCTGCGGCTGGGCAAGCGTCGGGCGGTGGTGTGGCATCCCGGGAACGCGCACTCGCGGGGCGACCTCATGCTCTGGCTGCCCGACGACGGGATACTCTTCAGTGGTGACGTGCTGGTAGAGGACGGAGTGACGATGGTGATCGATGGCAGTTCGGGTGAGCTGCTGACCGTGCTCGAGGCGATCGAGCAATTGCACCCGAAGGTGATCGTTCCGGGTCATGGTCGCATCGTCCCGAATCCGCAGGCGCTGATCGACTCCACCCGCAGCTACATCACGGCCCTGCGCGCGGCGATGCGCACCGCCGTGGAGGCTAACGTGCCGATGGGCCGCGCACTCGCGTCGCTGCCGCCGGCGGACGAGAGCCGGCCCGTCTCACTCAACAGTCGACTTCGGCGGAATGCCAACCGGGTCTACGTCGAAATGGAGCGCGAAGTCATGGGGCTCGGTGCGGACCAGGATTCCATCCGATGAGACATGCGATCGCGATGGTGGCGGTACTGTGCTCGGCTGTGCCCGCCGCCGTGGCGCAGCAGTCCCCCGGCGTGCCGCGGCTGCTGTCCACCGACTCGCTCGCGGCCTGGCAGGAGCGTGGCGTGCCGATGCGGCTGCTGGACGTGCGGCTCGATGTATGGACCTACCTCAAGGGGCACGTTCCGGCGGCGCAGTACCTCAACATCGAGACACTCCGTGCCAGCAAGGGAGGCGTGCCGGTACAGCTCCTCGGCGCGCCGTGGTATCGCGAACTCTTCAAGCGGCTCGGCCTCGATCCGGCCGTACCGGTCGTCGTCTACAGCGCCGGTGAAACGCTGAACATCGACGCCACCTTCGCGGTGTGGATCCTTGCGTCGATGGGACATCCGCGCGTGTACCTGCTGGACGGCGGGTTTTCCAAGTGGTCGTTCGAGGGAAGAACCGTGGCTCGCCAGTATCCCGACGTGGTTCCTGCGGGCCGCTGGTGGAACTCGCGCTCCTTCCGGGCCCAGGTGGCCACGCTGGCCGATGTGCAGCGTGGCATGCAGACAGGCGTCCTCTTCGTCGATGCCCGCCCGCACGACCAGTACATCGGAGATGCCGGCTCCCAGATGCGGCTCGGGCACTTGCCGGGCGCGGTGAATCACTGGTGGCAGGACGACCTCGAGACGGTCGGCTTCGGGCGGGTCTTTCGTCCGGCAGACAGCCTGCGGGCGCGGTATGCGGCGGAGGGGATCGTCCCCGACCGGGACATCATCCTGTACTGCAACAGCGCCACGGAAGCGAGCCATGTCTTTTTCACGTTGAAGTACCTCCTCGGCTATCCACGAGTCCGGATCTATGCCGGCTCCTGGACCGAGTGGGCAGCGCGGGAGGATCTGCCGATCGAGCGCGGTTCCGGGCCCCGGTACAATCCGCCACTTCGCAGCCAATGAGACAGCAGTTGCGCTGGCCAGTGTCGTCCCATAGGCTTCTGCCATACCACTACTGTCACACCACGTGACGACTCTAAGGGTCGTACATCGGTGACTTGGCCTGTGCTGGCCTCGGTTTTCGCGTGCCCGCATTCGAGTCGGTCAAGAGGCCTGCGGAACGCGGGCCTCTGGCGCATTCGAGTAATCACATATGGGCCGATCGGCCCAGGGTAGCCAGGAGGGGGTCGGTGACGGCACACAGCGCAGAGCATGGTGCGGACGGGGCGGGGGCGATGAGTGCCGTGCGTCAGGCGCAACTCGATATCCTGGCACAGGGGCTCGATGCCTTGGCGATGCCCATCGCGGTAGTGCACCTCAACCGGACCATTCTGACTGGTAACGCTGCCTTTCACGATGCGTTCCCGGCTCCGGCGGCAAACGACCTCATCATCGACGTGTGGGCCCGGCTCGGTGAACTGGTCAAGGACGACAGCGGTGAGATGGTCCGGGTGCCGCAGGCGGGCGAGAGCGCCGTTCGGGGCAGCAAGCGGGTCAGGCTCCAGCCGGTGACGCTGGATGGGATGACGGAACCGGAGTGGTTCGTCCTGGCGGTCGAGCGCCGCGCGGCGCGGCGGCTCACGTCGGACAACGTTCAGCAGCGATTCGGCCTGAGTCCGCGCCAGGCGGAGGTGGCCCTCCTGCTGGCGCAGGGGCACACGACGGCCGACATCGCCAAGATGCTCGACCTCACGACCCACACCGTCCGGCACCACGCCGAACAGGTGCTGCAGCGCCTCAACGTCAGGACCCGCCAGCAGGCGATGGTCCGGCTGCGGGATGGCACCGCTCGGGGGCCCAAGGCCCGGCCCAGCGGGGGATTTTCCCGCCCGTAGCTGCAACCCGTTGGGGTGGCGATGCGTATGAGGGGGCATGCCGTGACGCATCGCCCCCATCTTCATGCCCGTTCCCGGCGGGGCCTCCACCCAACTCCAGAGTGACCATGACGTCCTCCCGTTCGTTCCTCCGTCTCCTCTCGCTCCTTGCCCTGGCGTCCTCGGTCGTCTCCGTGCCGCTCTTCGCGCAGCAGCGCCCCGCCGCCGCGAAGGCAGCGCCGGTCAGGCTGGTCAAGGGACCGACCGTCGAGGGCATCACGGAGTACACCCTGCCAAACGGTCTGATCGTCCTGCTGTTCCCCGATGAGTCGAAGGCGACGACCACGGTCAACATCGTCTACTTCGTCGGGTCCCGGCACGAGAACTACGGCGAGACCGGGATGGCGCACCTGCTCGAACACCTCGTGTTCAAGGGAACGCCGCGGCACCCGAACATACCGCAGGAGCTCTCGCAGCATGGCGCCGATCCCAATGGCACCACCTGGACCGATCGCACCAACTACTACGAGACCTTCCCGGCCAGCGACGCGAACCTCGCATGGGCGCTCGACCTCGAAGCCGACCGGATGATCAACAGCTTCATCGCGCAGAAGGACCTCGCATCCGAGATGACGGTGGTACGGAACGAGTTCGAGCTGGGAGAAAACGACCCGGGTTCCATCCTCGAGGAGCGGGTCACCAGCACGGCGTTCCTCTGGCACAACTACGGCAATTCCACCATCGGCGCCCGGTCGGACCTCGAGAACGTCCCGATCGAACGGTTGCAGGCTTTTTATCACCGTCACTATCAGCCCGACAATGCGCTACTGGTCATCGCCGGACGCTTCGACCCGGCCACCGCCATCAAGCTGGTGGAGCAGAAATTCGGTGGCATCCCGCGCCCCAGGCGCACCGGCGACAACGTGCTCTGGCCCACCTACACCCGGGATCCTGAACAGGATGGCGAGCGCTCGGTGACGCTGCGGCGCGTGGGTGACGTGCAGGTGGCGATGGCCCTCTACAAGGTCCCACCGGCCGGCGATACCGACTATGCCGCGGTGGCCCTGTTGTCGGAAATCCTCCGTTCGGCGCCGTCGGGCCGGCTCTACAAGGCGCTGGTCGCACCGGGCCTCGCGGCCAGCGTGTCGAGCAGCAGTTATGCCTTCCGCGAGCCCACGACCATCGTGACGCGCGCCGAGGTGCGGAAGGATGGCTCCCTGGCCGAGGCCGAGCGGGTCATGGTCGCGACCCTCGACTCGCTCTCGATCTCGCCTCCCACGGCCGAGGAGGTGGAGCGGGCCCGTGGTACCATCCTGAAGAACATCGACCTGCTGCTCAACCAGTCGGACCAGGTCGGTCTGACGCTTTCCAATTGGGCGGCGAGTGGTGACTGGCGGCTGCTCTTCATCTACCGGGATCGCATCAAGGCCGCGACACCTGAAGATGTCGCGCGCGTAGCGCGCACCTACCTCAAGCCGGACAACCGCACGGTCGGGCGCTTCATCCCGACCGAGAAGCCCGATCGGGCGCCGCTTCCCCCGACGCCCGACTTCGCGGCGATGGTGAAGGACTATCGGGGCCAGGCGACCGTGGCCGCCGGCGAGGCGTTCGACCCGACGCCCGCCGCCGTCGAGCCGCGCATCACCCGCGACACGCTGCCGTCGGGACTCAAGACGGTCTACCTGCCGAAGAAGACCCGGGGACAGTCGGTCAACGCGACCCTCACGCTGCACTACGGCAACCTCGAGGGTGTCACGGGCAAGGCGGCCACGGCGGACATGACCGTGGACATGCTCATGCGCGGGACGCGTACCCTGTCACGCCAGCAGATCAAGGACCGCCTCGACAGCCTGAAGGCGAAGCTCTCGATCAACGGCGGCCCGACGCAACTCAACGCGACGATCGAGACGACGCGGCCGAACCTGCCGGCGGTGCTGCAGCTGCTTGGATCGGTCCTGCGCGAGCCGGCGTTCGATGCGAAGGAGTTCGAGGCGCTCCGGCAGGAAAACCTCGCGGCACTGGAGCAGCAGCGGTCCGACCCGATCGCGCTGGGCTCGCAGAGCTACAACCGGACCACGAATCCCTGGCCGAAGGGGCATCCGCGCTACACGCCAACTTTCGATGAATCGGTGGCCGATTACACGGCGGTCAAGCTGGCCGACGCGCAGGGGTTCTATGCCCAGTTCATCGGCGGGAGCAGCGGCGAGCTGGCAATCGTGGGCGACTTCGATCCCGCGGAGGTCACGACGTTGCTGGTCGAGTCGATCGGAAACTGGAAGAGTCCGACCCCGTACGTGCGCGTGCCCCAGCAGGTGTTCGACGTGAAGGAAACCAACCTCACGATCGAGACACCCGACAAGGCCAACGCGTTCTTCATCTCGGGGAAAACACTCAAGCTCAGGGACGACGATCCTGATTTTGCCGCCATGGAGCTGGCCAACTACATCGTCGGGGGCGGGTTCCTCAACTCGCGTCTCATTACCCAGATCCGTCAGAAAGAAGGACTCAGCTACTTCGCCGGTTCGCAATTCTATGCGAGCCCGCTCGACCAGTACGGGCAGTTCATCGGCCTGGCGATCTACGCGCCGGAGAATGCCGCGAAGCTCCAGGCCGCCTACAGCGCCGTCATCGACAGTGTCCTGAAGAACGGCTTCTCGGCCACGGAAGTGGCACAGGCGAAGGATGGCTACCTGCAGTCGCGGCAACTTTCGCGCTCGCAGGACAACGAACTCGCCCCGGCACTGGCGCAGGATGCCTTCCTCGGCCGAACGCTGGCGTGGGATGCCGCGCTCGAGTCGAAGGTGAAAGCACTCAGCCCGCAACTGTTGCAGGCGGCGTTCCGGAAGTATGTCGATCCTTCGGCCTTCGTCACCGTGAAAGCCGGCGACTTCGCGAAGGGGAAGCCGGCGACGTCGACGCCGTAGTGGCAGGCAGGACCTCCCTGCCTGAAGGGACCGGGCGAGCGTCCGGTCCCTTGTTGTTATCTTCCCGGCGACTCTTCCGGAGAATTTCTTGAGCCGAATCCTCGTCCTCGCGCTGTGCCTCGTGCTCGCCGCCTCCGCGTGCTCGCACCAGAAGCTGGAGATTCCCGAGGCCGAGGTGAGCGTGGACGACCTGCCGGAACCGGCGGATACGCAACCGAACTCGTACGTCAGTGCGCCGATCGTGTTCGATTACCGGCCGCTCATCGCACAGATCGAGCAGCGCATCCCGCGCGTCATCGGGAGCGTGGAGAAGGCGGACCGGAAGCTCGTGGTCCAGAGCCCGAAGGTATGGGTAGCCGCCGAGCTGACGCGCACGCCGCTCGTGTTCAGCTTCAAGGACAACACCGTCACCGTATCGACCTCCTTCGAGTATCGCGCCAACGCCTGGGCCAAGCCGCTGCTCGTGACCCACCACGTCTCGTGCGGCATGGGGAAGGAGAAGCCGCGGCTCAACGTGATCGTCAGCACGACGTACGACGTCACCTCCAACTGGCACCTGAAGACGAACTCCCGCCTCGTCAAGTTCAGCCGCCCCACGACCACCGAGCGGGACCAGTGCGAGGTGAGCTTCCTGAAGATCGACGTGACGGAGAAGATCATCTCCGGGGTGACCGGCGTGCTGGAAAAGGAACTGGCGAAGCTCGACACCACGATCGGCAAGATCAGCATCGAGAAGCCAATCGATGAGCTGTGGGGCAAGTTGCAGAGGCCGATCTCGATCGCGAAGGGAAAGCTCTGGTTCCGGATCCGTCCGCAGGAGGTGGCACTCGGACCGATCACCGCGACCGATTCCACGCTCACCGCCCGCCTTGACCTGCAGGCCAAGCCCCGGATCCGTGCCGGAGAACGCCCGCCCAACGACTCGGTACCCCTGCCTCCCCTGGGTAGGACAAAGGCGGTGGTGGACACGGTCGACGTCTTCATGGAGGGCACACTCTACTACGCGGCCGCCAACAAGGTCCTGGAGAAGAGAGTCACCGGGAAGTCGATCGGGAAGGGCTGGAGGCGGATCAAGATCGAGAATATCGTTGCCCGCCCCGGTGGCATGGGCAAGATCCTGCTCGGGGTCACGATTTCCGGCGCGGCTGATGGAACGCTCTATGTGGTGGGCACCCCCTATTACGACTCGGTCACCAAACTCATCACGGTGCCCGACCTCGCCTTCGACGTGAAGTCGCAGGGCTACCTGGAGGGCGCGGCGGGGTGGCTCCTCAACGGGCCACTCCTGGACGAAGTCCGCAGCCAGGCGAAGCTGCCGGTGACGGACCTGCTGACCGAACTCGTGCAGATCGTGAACAAGGAGATCAACCGCCCGCTCGCGGAGGGCATCTACCTCCGCGGGGCAGTGAGCGATGCCCACGCCCTGAGCGTGCGCGCGGTACAGCACGGCGTCATCGTCGACGCGAAAGGCCTTGGCCGGCTCTGGCTCGAGATCGAGAAGAAGGACCTGCTGCCGAAGAAGCCGCTGCTCAAGCGGAGGCCGAAGAGCAGCCCCGTGGCGGCCGCGGCGAAGTAGGCGGGTCTAGCCGGGCAGGGGACCGCTGCATTCCACGCGCAGGACGGTGCCCTTCCGCGACCAGACCAGCTCGACGCAGTCCTGGCCATCGCGCTGTACGGGGCGCTCGATCACGTCCGCGGTTTCGAAGAACTCGCCGATGCTCGTCTTGCCGTCGGCGTTCCAGTCCATGTCCTTCCAGGTGAACCGGGTCCGCAGCACCGCAATGGTGAGCCAGCCGTAGTACAGTGCGCCCAGGATGAACGGCATGCCGAAAATGAGGATCAGCGCGCGTCGGGTGTCGGGGCCCGGTCCGCGCGCTGCCGGGTCGCTCATGCTCCCGCCCCAGCACCGCGGAGCCGGTGGGCGAACCGCTGCCGCAGCTTCGCCACCTTGGGAGCGATCACGGCCTGGCAATACCCGGCATTCGGGTTCCGCTGGTAGTACCGCTGGTGATACTCCTCCGCCGGGTAGAACACCGGGGCCGGCTCGACCTTCGTCACGATCGGCGCACCCCAGATTCCCTCGCCATCGAACTCCTTGATCAGCGCCTCGGCGACCTGCCGCTGCGTTTCGCTGTTGTAGTAGATCACCGACCGGTACTGTGTGCCCGCGTCCGCTCCCTGCCGGTTGAGCGTGGTGGGATCGTGCATCGCGAAGAAGACGATGAGGAGGTCCCGGTACGAGAGCACGGCGGGGTCGAATTCCACCTGAACCACTTCAGCGTGCCCGGTTGTTCCACTGCACACCTGCTCATAGCTCGGGCTGGGATTCCTGCCGCCCGCGTATCCCGAGACCACCCTGGAAACTCCTTCCAGGCGCTCGAGCACCGCCTCGATGCACCAGAAGCAACCGCCGCCCATGAGGGCGGTTTCCGTCGTGGGTCCTGCTGCCTGTTCCGTCATGTCCAGCTCCATTCAACTCGTAACTGTGGTCCGGCCTACGTTCCGACCCGCACGATCCGAAGCCGCTCCAGCTGGCGGACCCAGCGCGCCGGTCGCTTCTCTCCCTCGAGCACGATGCGCATGGGCCCGTCCTTCTCGCTCAGCGGCTGACCGTCCTGCTCGATGGCCACGATGCCGCGCCGGGCACCCAGATCGGGGCTCAGCTCGGCCAGCGAATACACGACCGCGTAGCCATCCCGTGCCTCCGCCAGCACCACCAGCCGCAACGCCGGGCCGCGGAGGTCGCGACCCTGGGGCGCACCGGCTATGACCAGTACGGCGTCCAGTGTCGGCCCCCGGAAAACGATCTCGGGGCCATCGTGGATCTGTCCCCGGAGCTCGACCTGGGGCATGCGCCGGAGGGAATCGAGCGGGATCGCTGTCGTGGTGCCCGTTTCGGTAACCAACTCCAGCGATGCCGGGGCCTGTGCTGCGGCAGGGGCGGAAGAGACCAGGACAAGGAAGGGGAAGATCGCCGCGGTACCGCGCGGAAACATCGCCACTGGTGTCGCCTTCTTGAAGGTTAGACAGGACGTCAAGCCCGGGTCCCCGCCGCCGGCGCTACGGGTCGAAACGGGTCTCGCCCAGTTCGCGGATCTGGCAGGCATGCCGGGATTCGTGGAGGCCGATGAAGACAAGCCACTGGTAGAGGTCCAGCGGGCCGAGCATCGGGTGCGGGTAGCTGAAGTTGCCGAGCGCGAGGCCATCGGCCTCGCGAATCGAGTTCCGGAGTGCCGCGCGCGACGCCTCCAGCCCTGCGAGGGCATCGGCGAGCGCGAGGTCGGTCTTCGGCTGCACCATGGCGGGAGCAACGACGCGGCGATCTCGGTTGCCGAGCCTCGAGTGATCCACCCGCTGCAGCACCGAGTCCGTTTCGGTTTCCGGCACGCGTGCCTCCGCGGGCAGGCGGGATACAGTCACGTGCAGCAGCTTGGAGACGCCGGTTTCGGTCAGCCGGAGGTGGTCGAGTACGGCGGCTACCGACCAGGTGCCGGGTGGAACCGCCAGTCCGTCCGCATCGTGAACGCTCGCGACGGCCGACAGGACTTCCTGCCGCCGCTGATCGAGAAAGCCCTCGACTTCGTGCAATCGTGGATGCATGGCGTCACCACCTCGCGAGTCAGGAATCCTCGGGCGCGCCCTGGTTGATCAGGCCTACCTCGCGCAGCAGACAGTACAGGGCCGCGCTCAGCAGGAACATCGCCGCGATAAAGAGCACCGCGACCAGCCTGTCGAGCGGCAGGTCGGTGAAGTAGTCCAGGAAAAGCGCTACGACCACGCCGGACACCATGTGTGCGCAGAGCGTCAGGAGTCGCAGGCCGGTGACGATGTACCGTGCCCGGCGCTGAAGGACCGTGCGGCTTTGGGGATCGCGTACCGCGTCGTGCCCATCCGCGTGCAGCCGGTCCATCACCCGCGCGAGGCGCTGGGTCAGCACCAGCACGAAAGCACCGATGCCGGAGAGGAGAAACACCGGCGCCACCGCGGCCCGGATGATGTCGCCCATCTCCCCCCTGGCCGCTCCGTCCACCAGTGGCGCGAGGATCATCGGCCCGCTCTACGCAAGCTCGGTGGCCTTGCCGATGATCTTGCCCACGATCCCGTAGCGCTGTGCTTCTTCGGCGGTGAGCCAGAAGTCCCGGTGCGTATCCTCCTCGATCCGCTCGAGTGGCTGTCCGGTCTGCCGCGCGAAGATGCGGTTGAGCCGGTCGCGCATGCGCAGGATCTCCCTGGCCTCGATCTGGATGTCGCTCGCCGTGCCGCCCGCTCCACCCGCCGGCTGGTGCAGCAGGAAGCGGGTGTTCGGCAGGCAGAAACGGTCCTCACGCGGCACCGACACGAAGATGAGCGCGCCCGCGCTTGCCACCCAGCCGGTGCCGACGATACGGACACGCGGCGCGAGGTAGCGGATCATGTCGTGGATCATGTCTCCCGACTCGACGTGACCGCCCTGCGAGTTGAGGTAGATCGTGATCGGGTCGGGGGAGTCAGCGGCCAGGGCAAGCAACTGGGCGCTGACGCTCGCGGCGAGGCGCTGGTTGATTTCGCCGCTCAGGATGACGGTGCGGGCGCGATACAGCCGCTCCGCAACCAGTTCGGTGACAGAAGTCGTCCGCTCGGCGGTGGGTTCCGCCATGGCATGCCTCCGTGAGAGTTTCGGGACCCCCAATCTAGCCTCGGGCTACGCCTTTTGCCGCCGGGCGTCCAGTGCGACAACCACGAGGCAGAGGATGAGCAGGACGCTGTATTCCATGCCGTTCCGGCCGCCGCCCACGACGAACCATCCCTCGGGGAAATGGACCAGCGCGATGCCAAGTATCAGCTGGAAGGCGAGGTACACCGCAATGGGAACCACAAACTTTCCCGCGGCCATCAGGGGCGCACCCAGGAGCTCGATCGACGTGACGGTCCAGGCCCAGGCCACCCCCGCAGGGAAGCCAAGTGACGTCAGCCATTCCCCGAACCCGGCGACACCGCCAGTGGAGGCCCGGAACGCACCATGAATGAAGAGGAGGATTGCAACGCCGACACGGAGGAGCACGATGGGTGATTTCATCCCAGATCGGACGACCCGTTGCCGTCAATGGTTTCGCCCGGTAGAGTCTGGTCCGTGAAATTGTCCGACGCCACCACCCTCCGCGAACGCCTGAACATTTCCAGGCTCGCCCTGGCACATCCGCGCATCACGATCGCGGTCTGGTCGCTCGTCGTGATCGCCGGCATCTGGGCGTACGGTCACCTGCGTCTCGCGCTCTTTCCCGACGTCACCTTTCCGCTCGTGGTGGTGACGGCCGAGGCGCCGGGCTTCCAGCCGCAGGCGGCAGAAGCCGGCATCACGCTTCCTATCGAACAGCGCATGCATGGGCTGCGCGATCTCAAGCGCCTCGAATCGTCATCATCGCTGGGCAAGGCCATCGTTGCCGTGGAATTCGAGGTCGGTGTCTCGCTCCGCGAGGCACGGCGGCGCGTGGACTCGGCGCTCGCGGGTATCGAGCTTCCGGGTGGAGCGGTGCCCAGCACGCGCCCGATCGACATCAACGAGTCCCCGGTTGTCACGTACGTGCTGATGGGCGAATACCGTACCCCTGGACAACTGATGGGCACGGCACTCGGCACCTTCCTGCCGGCGATCCAGAAGGTGCCTGGCGTACTGCACGTGGTGCCGCTCGGGGTCGATCCCGAAGAGGTTGCCAGGCTCGGGGAAACTGCGGTCGATACGACGCTGCCGCATACCGTGGCATGGCTCAACGGACAGCAGGGTGTGGCCCTCGAGGTGGTGAAGGAGGCGGGCGCCAACACCATCGAGGTGGTTCGCCAGGTGGACTCGGTGGTCCGCCGGCTGCAGTGGATGAGTCCGGACATTCACGCCGTACCGGCCATGACCCAGGCCGACTTCATCCGCGGCAGCACGCGCGCCACCACCGACGCCCTCTGGCTCGCGGTCGCGCTCTCCGTGATGGTGATTTTCCCGTTTCTCCGGAGCTGGAAGGCTACCGGCATTTCGGCGCTGGCGATCCCGATCTCGCTGCTCGGCACGTTCGTGGTGATGAAGGTTGCCGGCTTCGGGCTGGAAACACTGACGCTGCTCGCGCTGGCGCTGGTGATCGGCATCATCGTGGACGACGCGATCGTCGACGTCGAGAACATCCAGCGACACATCGACCGGGGCGATCCGCCGCACGTGGCGGCGATCGCCGCCACTGACGAGATCGGCCTCGCCGTCACCGCCGCGACCCTCACCATCGTCGCCGTGTTTCTCCCGGTGGGTCTCATGGGCGGGGTGACCGGCATCTTCTTCCGGCCTTTCGGGCTCACCATCTCGGCGGCGGTGATGACCTCGCTCCTCGTCGCCCGCACGCTCTCGCCATTGCTCTCGGCGTGGTGGCTCCGGCCGGCGCAGTCGAAGGAAAGCGAGCTGGCGCAGGGACGGTGGCCGCGGTTTGCGGGACTGTACCGCGACCTGCTCGCGTGGTCGCTCGAGCATCGCACCATCGTGATGCTGCTTGCCCTGCTTTCACTGGCAGCAGGCGTCGCGATCATTCCGCTGATCCCGAAGGGATTCATTCCGCGATTTGACCGGAGTGATTTCCTGGTCGTGATTGCGGCACCGCGGGGTACGTCGCTCGACTCGACCAACGCGATCACCTGGCGCGTGGCGGAGTTCGTTCGGCGGGATCCCGGCGTGGCAGACGTGTTCGCGGTGGCTGGAACCGCCGGGGGAGATCACGATCGGGCAATCCTTCACGTTCGGATACGACACGGGCGCGGGGTGTCGACTCGCGATGTGCGGGAGCGAATCCGGCGGCGGCTTCCTCCCGAGAGAGGAACCGACCTGAGCGTGCAGGACGTGCCGCTGCTGGCGATCATCGCACAGAAGCCGCTCCAGCTTGCCCTGGTTGGCGACGATCGAGCAGCGCTGGCCATCGGGGCCAAGCGCGCAGCCGATCACCTCAAGTCACTGCAGGGCGTCGCCGACGTTAGAGTCACCGGCATTCCCGACAGCGACGGCCATGAAACACTGGAGCGGAAGGGGGGCCGGCCGGCTGCCCACCTGAACGCGAACCTGGTGGGTGGTTATTCCATCGGCGCCGCCACGCGCGAGGTGGAACGGGTTGCGCCGGCGCTGTTGCCGCCAGGCGTGTCCCTTGCGCTCGGTGGCGAGTCGGCACAGGCGGCCGATGTCTTTGGCGAGTTCGTCATATCGCTCGGGCTCGCCACCCTCTGTGTGGTGGCGGTGTTGTGGTTCCTCTTTCACAGCTGGCAGGATCCCCTGGTCATCGCGCTTTCACTGCCACTTTCCGCCGTGGGCGCGATGCTCGGGTTGTTCATATCACGCACCGACTTCGGGATGGCATCGCTGCTGGGGTTCATCTTCCTGCTGGGCCTCGTCAACAAGAACGCCGTTCTGCTCGTGGATCATATCAACCAGTTGCGGGCGGGGGGCATGAGCCTGCGCGGGGCAATCCTCGCCGCAGGCCCGATCCGTCTGCGCCCGATCCTGATGACCACGTCGGCCACCATCCTCGGCATGCTTCCCATCGCGCTGGGGTTAGGGGAGGGGGCCGAGTTGCGGGCGCCAATGGCCGTCGCCATCATCGGAGGGCTGGTGACTTCCACCGTGCTGAGCCTGGTCGTGGTCCCCGTAGTCTATGCCATTTTCGACCGGGTCCACCCGCGTTTCCAGGAGGCACGGTCGCGGCGGTCCCGCACCTGACTATCTTATTCCGGTCTGCTCAGCCATCCGGCTGACTCTGATGCACATCCTGTCCTCAACCATGAATCGAGCCGTTACCATGCGCTACCGTCCGTTGGTTATTGCCCTTGCCGGTCTGCTGGCCGCCGCTCCCGTCTTCGCACAGGCCGGAGCCACGCCGACCCCCGGCATGGATAGCGTCCGGGCCGCCCTCAGGGCGGACAAGCGACAGCTGGTCGCCGCCAACATGGTGCTGACCACGGAGGAGAATGCTGCCTTCTGGCCGGTGTACGATGCCTATCAGGCGGAGCTCTCCAAGCTCACGACCCGAACCATCAATGCCATCAAGTCGTACGCGACTGCCTACAATGCCAAGGCGGTCACCGATGCCGTCGCGACGCAGCTCACGAACGAGTTCATTTCGATCGAAGGCGATCGTGTGGCCCTGATGAAGGGCTATCAGTCCAAGTTCGGTGCAGTTCTCCCGGCAACGAAGGTGGCGCGCTACTACCAGATCGAGAACAAGCTCCGCGCCGCGGTGAACTACGAGCTTGCTGACGCGATTCCGCTCGTCCAGTAACGCCCAGCCATGCGGGGGCCAGTCGGATGTTCCGCATGACGGGGTGGGGCTGGTGGGCGGTGGCGGTTACGGTCATGCTGCCGATGGTGTCGTCACCGGTGAAGGCGCAGATAACCGAGGCCGACACCGGCTGGCCCCGTGAAATCGTGACCGATTCGGTCACGCTGATCATCTACCAGCCGCAGCCCGACAGGCTCGACGGCATTACGCTGACGGGCCGCGCCGCGGTGTCGGTCCTGCCGAAGGGATCGAAGGAACCGGTGTTCGGCGTGGTCTGGTTCACGGCGCGGGCGCAGACGGACCGCGACGACCGCACCGTCGATATCGACCAGATCGCCATCACCAATGTCCGTTTCACGGGCGAGAGCGCCGATCAGGCGCTTCTCACCCGCGCCATGGTGAACCCGAAGTTGACGCAATGGCAGTTTACGATCGCGCTCGACCGGCTCACGGCGAGCCTGGCCGAGGCGGCGGCGGAACAGCGCTCGGCGGACAGCCTGAATACCACTCCCCCTGCCATCGTCTTCTCGAGCTCTCCTGCGGCGCTGCTCCTGTACAATGGACAACCGCTGCTGCAGAAGGTTGAGAATTCACAGCTGCAACGGGCCGTCAACACGCCGATGCTGGTGTTGTTCGATGCAAAGGTGAAGGCCTATTACCTGAATGGCGGGCCGCTGTGGTATTCGGCCAGTTCGGCGCTGGGGCCCTGGACCAGCATGAAGGGGAAGATCCCGGTCGAGGTGGCGGCGCTGGTGCCTGACTCCGTACAGTCAGCCAGCCCGCCGCCCGGCGGTCCGCCTGCAATCGTAGTGGCCACGTCGCCCACGGAGCTGATCGTCACTGAGGGACCCGCCAAGTGGGCACCCGTGACCGGCACCGACCTGCTTTATGTCACCAACACCGACCGTAACGTCTTCCGCACCCTCGACAGCCCGCAGATGTACGTGCTCCTCGCTGGCCGATGGTTCCGCGCCACCACCGACGCTGGACCATGGACGTTTGTTCGCCCCGACGCGCTGCCTGCGGATTTCGCGAGGATCCCGTCGGCATCGCCCGAGGCCGATGTGCTCGCATCGGTTCCGGGCACGACACAAGCCGATGAAGCACTGATGGACACGCAGATCCCGCAGACGGCGGCGATCGATCGGAAGACGGCGACGTTGACGGTGTCGTATGCCGGTGCGCCAGTGTTCAAGCAGGTGACGGGTACCTCGGTGGCGTATGCCACCAACACCGATACCCAGGTGCTGCGCATCAACGACATGTACTACGCCTGCGACCAGGCGGTCTGGTTCGCGTCGAAGTCGGCGAAGGGACCGTGGGTCGTGAGCGACTCGGTGCCGAAAGCGGTGCAGACGATTCCGCCATCGTCGCCGGTGTATAACGTGAAATACGTGCAGGTGTACCAGGCCACGCCGACTGTCGTGTACGTGGGATACACCCCCGGCTACAACTGGGCTTTCCCGTACTACGGTACCGTCGTGTACGGCACCGGCTATGTCTACCCTGCGTACATATCGCCGGTGGTCTACTACCCGCCACCGGTGACGTATGGTGTGGCGGTGCGATACAACCCGTGGACTGGATGGACGGTCGGCTTCGGCTACGGCACGCCATTCCTGTACGCCGGTGTGGTGGTCGGACCGCGCTACTACGGTGGCTGGTATGGTCCGTATGGACGGCCGCGATATCCGCCACCGTACTACCGGCCGCCATACTACGGGTATCCCGGCTATCGACCGCCACTGCCGGGCTATCGTCCCCCGCCGCCGGGTTACCGCCCGCCACCGGGGGCGCCGCGTCCGACCCCGTATGCGGGCCAGGGCAACCTGTACGGGCAGCCGCAGAACCGCGCGCGCAACGCACCGCCGTCGACAGTCGGCATGAATCCACCCAGCGCGCGCCCGGTGAGTGGCGGAGCCAACAATGTCGTCGGCGGCAAGGACGGCAACATCTACCGCAAGCAGGGACAGAACTGGCAGGCCCGCGAGGGCAACCAGTGGAAGACAGCCAGCCCCGCGGCGCCAGCAACCCGTCCCACTACGCCAACGACGCGGCCGACAACGCCGCCGGCGCGGCCGGGTACCCCGGCGACACGGCCGGCGCCTGTCCCGGCCGACGTCACCCGGGATTATCAGTCGCGTGAGCGCGGCCAGCAGCAGACACAGAAATACAACAACGGTGCCGGCCGGGCTCCACAGTCATCTCAGCCCCGGCAGCCCACGCAATCGCGGCCGACGCCTTCGGGAGGCGCCGGCGGCCGGCGCTGAGCGCATCATGAGTTCTTCGCATCGCGCGGCCGGCCTGGCGGCGATGACGGCGATCTTGCTTTCCTGCCGCCGCGGGTCCGATGACCACACTCCAGCCGCTGATTCGGCCGGGCGGGAGGTCGCGGTCCCTGCTGCCCGCGATACAACAGTGCCAACCGCGCCGGGCGATACCTCAGTGGCAACCGCGCCGGGCGATACCTCGGCGGCGACACCCGGCGCTGGCACCCCGGGCGCGCCGGGGCTCTTGCGTCACTGGACCGGAGACCTGAATGGCATGATCGCACGCGGGCGCATCCGCGTGCTGGTCACGCTGAGCCGCACCAACTTCTTCCTCGACCGTGGGACGCAACGGGGCATCACCCACGACCGGTTTGCGGAGTACGAGAAGGAACTCAATGCGCGGCTGGTGAAGCAGGGTCACAAGCGGGTGTCCATCGTGTTCGTGCCGGTGGTGCGCGACGAACTCCTGCCGGCGCTGATCGAGGGGCGAGGTGACATCGCGGCCGCGAACCTGAGCGTCACGGAGAAGCGCTTGAACGCGGTGGACTTCACCGCGCCGCTCCGTACGGGGGTGAGTGAGGTGCTCGTCACCGGGCCTGCGGCGAAGCCCGTGAGTTCCATTGGCGACATGAGCGGCAGGGAAGTGTTCATCCGCGAGTCGAGCAGCTTCTTCGAGTCAGTGCGACGGGTGAACGACTCGCTCACGAAGGCCGGAGCGAAGCCAATCAAGGTACGAAAGGCCGACGAGCAGCTCGAGGACGAGGATATCCTCGAAATGGTGAACGCCGGCCTGGTCCCGGCAACGATCGTCGATGATCACGTCGCATCGTTCTGGAGCGAGGTCTATGACAGCGTGACGGTGCATCCTGGCGTCACCTTCGCCACCGGCGGGAAGATTGCCTGGGCCATCCGGAAGAGGAGTCCCGAACTGAAGAAGAGCCTCGATGCGTTCGCCGAGGCACACGCAAAGGGCACGACCTTCGGGAATATCCTGGACAAGCGGTACTGGAGGGACGCGGGATACGTTACCAACCCGGCGACGAAGGAGAATCTGGCGCAGTTCCGCTCGATGGTGGAGCTCTTTCGGAAGTACGGCAACCAGTACGGCTTCCCACACCTGCTGCTCGCTGCCCAGGGTTACCAGGAATCGCGCCTGGACCAGTCGATGCGGAGCCCGGTTGGCGCCATCGGCGTCATGCAGGTCACTCCACGCACCGCAGCCGATCCCAATGTGGATATTTCCGGCATCGAGCATCTCGAGCCCAACATCCATGCCGGCAGCAAGTACATGCGGTTCATTCTCGACCGGTACTTCAAGGATGAGCCGATGGATTCGCTCAACCGGACGCTCTTCGCCTTCGCCTCCTACAATGCGGGGCCGGCTCGGGTGGCGAGGCTCCGGACGGAAGCAAGGGAAATGGGGCTCAACCCGAACAAGTGGTTCAACAATGTCGAGGTGGTTGCGGCAAAGGATATCGGCCGGGAAACCGTGACCTACGTGCGCAACATCTACAAGTACTATGTCGCGTACATGCTTGTCGCGGAGCAAGAGGCCGCTCGCCGGGAGGCCCTCGAGCGGGCGGGACACCGGCGCAAGTGAGCGATCGGCCACTCCGGATCGCGATGGTGATCGACTCCTGGGACGACGCCGCGAACGGCGCCGTCATCTCGACGCGCCGTTTCACGGACCTCCTGCGAGAGCAAGGACACACCGTCACCATCCTTGCGGCTGGTGAACCGGCCCCCGGCAAGGTGGTCCTCAAGCCGTTCTACATCCCGTTTGCCAACGACATCATGCGGAAGATGCGGCTGCCGTTTGCCTGGCCGGCGCCGGCGATCATCGACGCCACGATCGCCACGCAGGACATTGTCCACGTCCAGTTCCCCTTCTATCTCGGCGTCAAGGCGATCACGACGGCGCGGCGCCTGCACAAGCCGGTGGTGTCGACGTTCCACGTGCAGGCTGAGCACCTGCTGTACAACATCGGTGTACGAAACCAGGGGCTGGTGGAACAGGTGTACCGGCTCTTCCTGCGCACGATCTACGACCGGTCGGATCATGTGGTCTGCCCCAGTGCGTTCGCTGAGAGGGAGTTAACCAGCCGCGGCCTGAAGGTGCCTGCATCGGTCATTTCCAACGGCGTACCGCCGGAGTTCCGGCCCGTCCCCAGGGGTGGGGCGCCTGACTTCGGGGGGAAGTTCGTGCTCCTGTCGGTCGGGCGCCTTGCACGCGAGAAGCGTCACGAACTCGTCATTGATGCGGTCCGGCACGCGCGTCGTCGCGACCAGATCCAACTGGTCATCCTGGGAGACGGGCCGATGCGGGAGGAGCTGGAACACGAGGGAAGCGACCTTCCCAATCCCCCGGTATTCAACTTCCTCAAGAAAGAGGAGCTGATCCGCTGGTACGGGGCAGGCGATCTCTGCGTTCACGCCTCCGAGGTGGAGGTGGAGTGCATGTCGGTGCTCGAGGCCCAGGCGTGCGGGCTTCCCTGCCTTATCGCGAACTCGGCCCGGAGCGCTACGCCGCAGTTTGCTCTGTCGCCGGACTACCTGTTCGAATCGGGCAACCGGGAAGACCTGGTCCGGAAGATCGACACGCTGGTAGACCAGCCTGCCCGGCTCCAGGCTGATCGGGAGGCCGCACGCAGCGCGGCCTCCGGCTACAGCATCGAGTCCTCGCTCGAGAAGCTCATGAGGGTGTATCGGGGACTTGTACCGTCCTGAACGTCTCCAGCTGCAACCTTTCCCGGCTGAGAGCCGTCTAACAGACATCGATTTACCAACCAGTCACCATTCCACCGGGATTGCATGCGGCCTTTCCGACTCGCCGGCGCATCCGCGCTGCTGCTCAGCTTCCTTGCGTCACCTGCGCATCCGCAGGCACCGCCACCCGCCTCGCGCCCCGGGGCAACCGCGGTCGCGGCCTCCGACACGACGGCGACGGCCCGGCTCATTCGCGAGATCGCGGCAAACCAGCGGGCCATGAGCGACCTGGCCTGGCTCACCTACAACATCGGTCCGCGGCTCACCGGCTCGGACAAGCTGGTGCGCGCCCACCAGTGGGCTGAGAGCACCCTGGTGGCGCGCGGCGCGGCGAATGTGCACCGCGAGGCATACGCTTTTGGTCGCTCGTGGACTCGCGGGCCTGCCTCGGCGCGATTCCTCACCCAGAACGGCGACCCCATCACGCTCGCGGCGCTTGCCTGGTCCAAACCGACGCCTGGGCCGGTGAAGGGCGACGTGCTCATGGTGACGGGTAAGACGGCAAGAGACCTCGAGAAGTACTTCGGCCAGTTCAAGGGCCGAATCGTGATCTACGGAGACATGCCGCCCTGGGATGCCGACAGCCTCAACCTCGACGCGGTCAGGGATCGGCTGGCGGTCGCCATTCGTGACGAGGGCGCCACCGCCTTTCTCGCATCAGCGGGAAAGCGCGAGGGCCTCACCATGACCGGTGGCCCGGTGTGGCGGCTTGGTACCTGGTCGCCACAGGTGCCGTTTGCATTCGTGAGTACCAAGGATTTCGCCGCGATTCGCCAGGCGGCTGGTACCGGTGAGAAGGTCACGCTGGAGATCAACCTGCCCAGCACCACGTCCACGGCGCCGTTGCAGGCGTACAACACGATCGCGGAGATTCCAGGGTCGGACCTCGCGAGCGAGATGGTCATTGTCGGCGCGCACATCGACTCCTGGGACCTGGGCACCGGCGCCACCGACAATGGCACCGGCGTTGTGGCAGTCATCGAGGCGCTCCGCGCGATCCAGGCGACGGGCCTGAGGCCGCGTCGGACGATACGTGTGGCGCTTTTCTCAGGCGAGGAGCAGGGGCACTGGGGGTCGAAGGCCTACGTAGCTGCGCACCAGGCGGAAATGGCGAACGTGCAGGCGGTGCTGATTCTCGACCTTGGAACGGGGAAGGTGCGTGGGTGGGCGCTGCAGGGAAGGGAGGACAGTCGCGCCCTCATGGGGGAGGCGATCGCACCACTCAATGACCTGGGCGTCGTGGAACTGCCGCTCGAGCGATCGGGTGACTCGGATCACGCCTCGTTCACCGATGTCGGCGTGCCCGGCTTCTTCGCGGTGCAGGACCCGCTCGACTACTTCACGATCACGCACCACAGCCAGTTCGATACCTACGATCGCGTCGACCAGGCACAACTCATCCAGGCGACGACCGCGCTCGCGGTGACGGCGTGGGATTTGGCGAACATGCCGGACCGGCTACCACACGGGATGCGCTAAGCCCCGCGGCATCCGGCCGGTGGCGGCTACGGCTTCTTGAGGAGGTCCAGCATCGACGGCGCGGTCGTCGGATAGGCGGCGGTGAAGTCGGCGCCCAGCAGGGCGGCAATGGTCGCGGCAACCTGGCCCTGGGTTACCGTTTGTGTTTCGGCACGGGCACCGAGCGGAGCGATTCCCGGCCCCAGTACCGCGATCCAGATGTGGTCGGCGCCGGGCACGTCCTTGCCGTGGTCGCGCCAGCCGTTCGCCCCGTCGCCACGGCCATGATCGGTCGTGATGATGAAGGTCGTCTTGTCCCGGTACTGCGGCATCCCCTGCATCATGCTCCACAACTCCGCGATGAATGCGTCATCCTGCTGCGCCGAGCGAAGGAGCTTGTCGTACTTCCCGTCGTGGGCCCAGACGTCGGTCTCCCCGAAACCAACGAACAGGAGCCGCGGATGTTCGCGCGCGATGTAGTCGCGGACGACGAACTGCATGAAGGCATCGTATGACAGGTCGTCCCAGATGCGTGTCGTGGTACTGGTGAGGTCATTCAGCAGCCTGGCTGCGGAATCCTTCGCCGCCGGAAAGGGCTGTTCCCAGCCGGCCCAGAGATGAATGCCGGCCCGTTCGCGGTTGAAAATCCGGGGAAATGCATCCCACGTGCCGAATGCGGCCACTCTGCCCTCGAGGCCGGGCCGGCTATTGAGCCATTCGAAGACCGTGACGTTCGGGTTGGGCGGATAGGCATTGGTATTGATGCGGGGATCGCCGCGGCCCGTGAGCGTCTCGTTGTAGCCCGGGTAAGAGAAGTTGAATCCGTTGGTGACTCGCGCCACGCTCCCATGCGCCGCGTCACCCAGGATCTGGCCGTGCCGGGCGACTGAGTCCCAGAGAAATGGCATGAGCACCCGGCGTCGCTCCTCGGCGGTAGCGCGCCAGAACTGGCGTCGTGCCATCACGGTGTCGTCGATGCCGCCATGTTCCGAGTGCATCAGGAGGCTGTCGGCACCGGTGAAGACCTCCTGCCACCGTACGCCGTCGAGCATGATGAGCACGACGTTGCCATCGGTCCCCTGGGCAACGGCAGTGACCGGCCAGAGCAGGAGCAGGAAGATCAGTCGTAGTCGCACGTGGTGCTCCGGGGAGTCGACGAGTATTCGCTCTGCCACCCTTCTCCTGTGTTCGCAGCGCCTACCTCGACCAGAGCGTCGCGCGGATCCCCTCGTTGGGAAAGAAACTGTTGCCCGCCACCTGTCCCCGGGCGTTGATGGCGAAGGCGCGACTGAGGCGGCCCCCTCGCTCGGCATCGAGGTCGGTCAGCTGCCCGTCCTTCCAGAGAATCGCGTGCTCGTCGCCACTTGCCGTCTGGCTCCGGCCGACGACGTCGCCAGCGGCGTTGATCGCAAGGGCTTCGCTGTATGTCCCGCCTGACAGCGGCTCGATGCGGGTGACAGTTCCCTTGGACAGCACGAACCCGAAAAAGCTCTCGCTTTGTGTTGTCACCTGGCCGACGATGGTTCCCGCGTCATTGATGCCCTTGGCGAGGCTCTCATTGCCGCCGAGCGCGCCCAGGTCCGTCATCTTGCCATCCTCCCACAGGAAGGCATGGCGAAGGCCACTCGCGTTCGAACTCCATCCTACGACCTGTCCCCTGTCGTTGAGCGCCACCGCCTCCGTCTGTGCCGCCAAGGGAGCCCAGGTCAATGATCCTGCCGCGATCCCAGAGAACCCCGCGTATCTCGCCGTCCACGGCGATGCTCCGGCCGACGATCTGCCCCCGGGAGTTGATGGCCGTGGCGGCGCTCGCTAAGACGTTGGGGAGCGTCCCCAAGTCCGTCATGACTCCACGGCGCCAGACAAACGCGTGCAACGCTTCCTCCGTGGTCCCGCTCCAGCCCACCACCTCTCCGTTCGCGTTGATGGCGGAGGCGAAACTGTTCACCCCGCCCAGCGTGCCGAGATCACGAATGTCATTGCCTTCCCAAAGCACAGCGTGAAGGTCGAAGGCGTTCACGTCACTGAACCCGACGATGGTGCCGGCGGCATTGATGCCGTGCGCCTCGCTGTAGGAGACCAGAGTGCCGAGGTTGGTGGCGGTGTAGTTTCGACTCTTGGCGGCATCGCTCGCCACGGTCTCTGCGGCTGAGGATGGGTCGGCACCGGGGATCCGGCATCGCTGTCACACGCGGCGAGCATCACGAGGCCGATTGCGGCAAGGGCCAGCAGGGACGCGGAGTGTCTCATGGTCTCCCCCTTGAAGGAGTGGTTCTCGTTCGGGGGACGCCGCAACAGGGTTGCGCGCCTGTCATCTCATGGTCAAGGCGAGTTGTTGGTATCCGATCAGGCGGTCGTCAATCCTCGGCAAGGTAGCCTTCTTGTCGCAAGGCGCCACGACGTTCAGGCCGACATGGGCATGAGCTTTTGTGTGAAGCGCGCAAGTGGTTATAGTGTCGGCCTGTCGGGGCGGTAGCTCAGTTCGGAGAGCACCTCCTTTGCAATCCGATCCACGAGGCCGCAATCGATCTCGAGTTAACCTAAGTCGTTAGAAATCAGCGTGGCGTTGACCCGATTAGGTTTGCGCCGCGCTCTTTGTTTACCTGAGTTATCCCGAATGTTCGCGCAATGTTCACGTACCTTGCGCGCGCCCGCGTCGGCGGTCGCGATCTCCCCTTCGGAGTAGTGCTCTTTTGATATCGAAAAGGGGGCGCGTCGTGGTGGATCCATCGGTGGCCCAGTGAAGAAGGTTCCGGAGCATCTTCACCTTGCGTTCACAGGGTGTAAGCGACATTGGCGATCACTGCGGTGGCGGCGCCCTCGCTGTCCCGCAGGTCGTCGAGCGCACGTCGATTCGAGTTTGTTGGACAGGCCGCCATGCGCTAAGAACACGGCCATAACGGTTTCTGGAGGGACCCATGAGAACTTCACTCGAACGATTTAGCCGAGGAGGGCCTCAAAGGCGCAAAGCGCTTCTTGCACATCTGCACCGCAGCGATACTCGCCTCCTGTAATGCTGATTCTCCGACTACGCCCACAGCCGCATTTGGCGTCGATGCGCGCGCGAAGCCCACTCTCGCCATCACGCCGGCGGAGCAGCTTCCTCTTCCGAGTGGCTGTCCCAATTTCTTCCCGGTGGGCGTCAACGAGCGCGGCACCGTAGTGGGGTCGGCCGAATTCTGCCTAGGCCCGGGACGCCGGCAGGCGTTCCGCCTGTACGCGACCGGTATCTACGACTCGCTCCCCAAGCCGTATGGACAGGCGGTCCATCCGATCAGCATCGGACGGCACGACGAGGTCTACGCGCTGGTACAGAACCCGGACACGAACGGCGACGGGCTCGTCGCCGTGATCGACGCGAACAATCGCATCTCGTGGCTCCGATTCCCCGCCGACGGGCGACCTTACAGCCCGGTGGCGCCGCCCAACGATCGGGGAACGTTCTTGATAGACGGTAGCGTCACCTATGGCACGCGAGAATACTTCCTGTGGAACGGTCTCGGGAAGTTCGAGCCGTTGCCGCAGCCACCGTCGGGCCAGCGTTTCGACGCCAGCGGACTCAACGATCGCGAGGTGGTGGTGGGCACCATCCACGCCGGTAATCAGGCCTTGGGCCTCGCGGCGACCTGGAGCCGAGGGGAAGGATACGTCGTGCTCCCGCAGCCGTCGTCGTTCGTCTACGGAAGCTCGGGCGCGATGATCGATGCTCGCGGCCGGGTGTACGGGCAAGTGTCGGTCCCATTGGCCGACTCCACCTGCCCCTACTGGAGCCCTGGGGTGCAAACCGAGCTGCCCGCGGTCTGGAATGGCCGCGACACCGTCCAGCTTCTTGCCACCGACCTGCCCCGATGCAGAACAAACGTGTGGTGGCGGGCCACCGCGGACGCGGGGCTTGCCGTCGGCACACTCATCGGTGACGCGCCGGACTTGCCGCTTGCTCCATCATTTGCCTTCGTGGCCACCGTCGACGGGCGCGTTGCGACGGCGCCGTGTCCTGTCGGCCATAGCTGCCAAGCGGCGGGCATCGACCGGCGTGGCGGAATGGTCGGCCACATGCTCGATGCGGACCGTAATGGCCAACCACTCGTATGGCGTGTCGACGCGAGGAGGTGACGCATGGCCCGGTGAGGCAGCCGTCGTTTCAGGCTGACTGCCAGTGGCTGCGCCAGGTTCGGCGATGGCAGGACGGGCTGCCCGAGATGGCGGGGATACGCCTAGGGTGAGCGATCCTGCGCGTCGGTCTGGCGTCGGAGCGCCTGCATCCTTTCGAAGCCCACGTCTCATATGGCGCCGATCGGCAAGGAACCGGTCGGCGCCTGGCTATTCTGCGCGGACAAGATGCCGGCGCCAGGCGCGAATGTTGTACAGAATTCGCGCACGGCGAAGCAGAGGGATTCCGGCGGTGGCGGCAACTGATTAGGTTCGCAGCACTTCGGGGCGGTAGCTCAGTTGGGAGAGCACCTGCTTTGCAAGCAGGGGGTCACCGGTTCGATCCCGGTCCGCTCCACTCGGTAACTCAAAGCTTCATCGTCACTTCGACGGTGGGGCTTTTTTGTTACTGCGCAGAGTGTTGTGAGTGGTGTTGTGAGTTAACGGGTGCCGCCGGTCATCCTGAGGTGCGAAGCACCAAAGGATCTCTCATGTTACCCACGAGCCTCTTGCGTCGGGTGAAGTACCACCTGCCTTACCGTGGCCGCGTCGGACTGCTGATAGGACGTGAGAATGGTGCGCTCGTCCCTCCAGCCGCCGGCAGCCGCCACGTCCTTCACCGGGTAGCCCTTCCGCTCCGTGGCCCACTTCCGGCGCAGTGTGTGCCACATCCCGCCCGGTTCCTGCTTTGACGTCGGTCTTGGCGAACGCCTTCCTCAGCCAGTTGTCGAGCAGGTGACGATCACAAGCCCTGGTCGGATCCTTCGGGGCAGGGAAGACGGGTGCTGACCCGATTGCCTTCTGCGTCTTCCTGGCTTCGCGCAGTGCCTCCCTCACTGCATCACTCATCGGGCGAACATCCTCGTAGCCGCCCTTGTCGTGCTCTGCGCGCCAACGGATCGTGCCTTCCTGCAGGTCGACGTCATCCCAACGGAGGTTCCGCCACGCCGAGACCCGGCGACCAGTTCCCTCCGCGAGTACGAGTGCCAACTTGAGCAGCGGATGAACCTGGTCGGCTACCTCGAGCAGCTTGAGGTAAGTCGCCCAAGGCGCAGAGTTGCGGGGCTCAGTACCGCACCATAGAGTGAACGGGGAAGTTGCCCGTCATCGAGTCCACTTCCGCTCGTCGAGTAGCGCATCCACGGAGCCGTGTCCAGAAGTGCTGCCTTCGCGGCAGATATCCCATCGGACCACCCATGGCATTGCGGCTTGTTCCAGCATTCGAGCGCTCCCTCATCGATCTGCTTCGCTCGCGGGGCATCGCTGTGTCTAGGTGGCCGGGCGGGGCCAAGAAGTCTGCAAACCTAATCCTGCTCTCCACATCTCCGTCAACCGTCCTCTATGTTAAGGAGAGCGCCAGTAAGCCTGGCTTCTGGGGACTCACTAGAAACCAACTCGACCGGCTCACCGCCAGCGGTGACCGATGGTTCGGCGTCTTCCTGCACTCCTCCGCATCCACCGGCTACCTGCTGTCAGGGGGACAGATCAGACTTCGAATAGAGGAGGGCCGGCTCCGCCTCGCCGGCGACGGTGATTACAAGGTCAATGAACACGAGCATTTCTTGCCGGCGAATCGATTTCGCACGGCTTGAGGACCTCATTCCGAAGCTTCTCTAGCGGGCAACTACCAATCGTTAGGCGCGGCGCCGTAGGAGGAAATGGTGACCCCCGAGGAAATCGAAGATTCCCGCCGGCATGTCGCGCGACTGAGCACAGCGGAGCTTGCCCAGGCGTTCATGAAGGGCGGCGAAGCCTGGCCCCCGGAAGCCTGGGCAATTCTCGAGGAGGAAGTGGCGAGGCGGGAAAGGGCGGCGCGCGTCTCGCGCCTTCAATCCGCCGGGACATCGACCGACATCGTAGGCACACCGGCGAAACGAGGGCATGGTGTGCTCACCGGTGCGCTCCTCGTGTTCGTTTGCCTCATTGGCGTAGGCTATTGCGCAACACTCGCAAGGCCCGCCACCACAATTCCTGTCTGCGATTCGCGAGTTGCGGAGTCAGTAGTACGCGATGCGATCGAAAACGGGGTGGCTTCCCGGCTCGTAAACCTGCGACTCCTTGCCCTACAGGCTCCTTCTGAGGTGTCTTACAATGAGGCGAAGCTGGAGCGCAGGTGTAAGGCGAAGGCGCTTCTGAACTCTGGAACGGCAGCGATCAAATATCGCCTATACAAGCTGAAGGCGAGCGACGCGACCATCTTCGTTTCAGTCACTGGGCTGTAGGCCGTGGCTACGTGCGTAGAGGTGGGGTAGCGCTGACCCCCTGCATCAGCACGCAGGGGGTCGCCTGTGCTGTGAAGTTTCACACGATAAGGGGCCCTGGAGGGCCCCTGAACCACGACGCCGATGCCCAGAACAGCGCGTAGGTTCAACAACTTGTAGAATGCGTGTGCCTTCAAATTGCGCTTTGCAAGCAGGGGGTCACCGGTTCGATCCCGGTCCGCTCCACTCGCGGTAAGTGTCGGCTCTGCTCCGGGTTCCGGGGCAGGGCCTTTTTCGTTGCGGCGAGTCGCGAGATCAAGCAGGAACGTAGGTCAACCTGATCACATCCTCGCCAATCCGATCACTAGCCATAAGGCGGAGCGGCGGCCGGGGTCCGGCGAAATATGGCTTGCCGTGACCAACCACGACGGGGTGCAGGTAGATCCGATACTCATCGATCAGCCCAAGTTCGGTGAGGCTTTGCGCCAGGTGCGGGCCAGCAACTTCGATCTCCCCGTCGCGCTCGGCCTTCAGCTCGCGGATCGCGCCCTCCAGATCACCCTCAACGAGCCTGGCGTTGGGACCGACCGACTTCAACGAGCACGAGACGACCCATTTCGGCTGGCTCCGCCAGGCGGCCGCGAAGGCGCGCTCCTCTGCATCCCATTCCGGATGATCCTCGTCCCAGTAACGCATGGTCTCATACATGTGGCGACCGTACACACTGCCCGCCTGCCCCTGAGCCTCCTCGATGAAGTGGCGGAAGAGCGTTGGGCTTGGCGTAAACGCCATATGGTCGACGTAGCCGTCCAGGGACTGATTCATTCCGAACACGAGCTTAGCCATACCCATTTCCTATCCTTACGCGATACATCCGCGCAGTCTGGTTGCGTTGTGCAATCAGTTGTAAACTAGATGACGGATTCTATGTCGCAATTGGTGTTTGAAGTGCGCATGAACGCCACGCGCTTGGCCGCCCTTTTCTTATTGCCGTGGGGCAGGCTACATGACGAATTCGACGACCCCGGAGCCGATGTCGTACATCGCCCCGACGATCCTGAGCCGCCCCGCCTGCTCGAGGTCAGCCATGACCTTGCTCTGCTCGCGGATGTTCCCGACCATCAGCTCTGCATTCTTCCGCGCGACCGCATCGACATACGCCATGTTGTCGGCCGACTTCTCGCCGTCGAAGGTCGTTGCGGCGACTGCCGGCTGGACCCTCGCTAGAAGGCCAGTCAGGTTACCCAGCTTCGCGCCCGCGATCGCCCCCTTCACGGCGCCACACGCCGTGTGTCCCATGACCACAACCAGCATGGCGCCAGACAGAGCAGTGGCGAACTCCATGCTCCCGAGGATGTCGGGATTGACCACGTTGCCGGCGACACGGGCATTGAACAGGTCGCCGATCCCGAAATTGAAGATGATCTCTGCCGGAGCCCTCGAGTCGATGCAGCCCAGCACCACGCCACCAGGGTATTGGCCGCTTTCGGTGGCCCGTTGCTCCGCGCGATAGTCTCGCGTGATCATGGCACCCTCCCGGAAGCGCTGATTGCCTTCCTTCACGAGCTCCAGTAACTGGTCCGGCGTGAGCTGGTCGCGCCTTTCCCTGGTGAGAGGTGGAAGGGTCAGGTTCGTGACGGGTGCGGCCTCCTGGGGCGTGATGTGCGATCTTCTGCCGCCGCATGCCGTGAGCAATCCCGCGGCAGCTGCTGTCTTGATCAGGGCGCGCCGCGACTGCCTCTTCGATTCACTCATGACTGGTAGTCCGGAGGTGGGGGTCACGTGTGTGGTGATGTGTGTTGTGGGTTTCTCACCATAAAGCGAACCGAAGGCCCCTTGAACCAGAACGCCGCTTCATCGCGACTTCCGTGATGGGCTTCCTTCAGTCAGCTGTGGCCGTTATGAGTGGCAAGCCATGCAAATACATGTACATCGCTCCGAGATCTGTGTCGCTGGCGAACGCCGATATCTCCTTCCAGGGCATCCCTTCCGCGAGCGTGTGATTGTACGGATCTACTCCGGTCCGAATGGTACGGATAAAGTCCTCGACCTCCCACTTCGTCAGAATCGCCCTGAGGTTGGGCCCCGCGGGGGCATCGGGGTCACCTGCCTCGCCGCCCGTGAGCTGCTCCCCGTGGCACCGGCTGCATGCTGCGATCGAGACGAGGTACTTGCCCCGTTCGGCCGAAACCTCCTCGGGTGGTGCGATCACAGGTTGGGTGATGTGTGGCTGTACGCTGGTAGCGGCAAGACCTGACCCGATCAGGAAGGCAACGATGACGTTCAGCGAGGTGGGCGGCGTGTTGGGCCCTGCCGCTGGCTGCGAACGCAGGTACGCGACAATCGCCTCGACGTCATCGTCGCCCAGTTGATGAAAGACCGGGGAGGGCATGACGACCAACGAACGCCCACTCTTGTGCACGCCTTCCCGGATGGCACGGATCACTTCGCCATCCGACCAATTCGCAAGCTCGCCTGCCGGCGTGAGGTTTGGCGCCCAGAGGGTGCCAATGGGGGGGCCGTCCGGCAGGAAATTGCGCCCAACCAACGGGACATTTCCGTCAGCTGAATGGCAACCAGCGCAAAGCGCGCCGAAGCGAGCTCCCCGCGCCAGCTGGTCCGGAGTACCTGAAATCCGTATTTCGGCTACTGCCTGCCGATTGGGAGGGAAGTTGATTCTGTAGTAGCCAACGAGCGAAACCACGAGCGCCGCGGTGCAGGCCAGAGCCACTATGCTCGAGAGAACAAGGCCAACCCACTTTATTGCCGGGCGCTGTGCATGTGTCGCGTGCAGGGCGAGCCACGTCGCTGAAGCCGCGAGTACCAGGAGGGCTGTGACCCCGAAGTAGTCGAACAATGTGACCTCCGCAGGACGCGGTATCCCCGGCAATAGCCTCTTTGTCCCGCCCATGTTGCAGATACAGCGGCCCCAACGCCTCCGCCAGCACCTTCTCTTCCACCACCCCCAGGTCGCTCCCGATTGCCATCAGCCCCGCGCGATCCACGTCGCCACCGTCGGGTCCCAGATCGCTGTCCCGACCGCCAACAGGTTGAGCGCCATGTGGATCGAATGACGCAGCTGTACGTGATTGACTGGGCAGGACCACCGTACGGAGCAACAATCTCTCGTGATGACCGAGACACGGCGGGGGCACCGGTTCGATCCCGGCCGGCTCCATCGGTCACGCGAGCCCCTCACTGCCACACGGCGGTCAGGGGCTCATGCCTTCCGTCGTCGGACGAGCCTCACGCTTCGATCGCCGCCGGGTCATCGGTGAACCAGATCGGCATGGTATAGCGTACCCCGGATCGAATCATGGTCACGCCATGCTCCCGACGTGCACCGTGAAAGGAGATCATCATTCCAGCCTTCGGGTCGACGCCCGCGTCGTTCGGGAAGAATGTCTGACCGCCAACAAAACCTTCGTTGAGGTAACAGAGCGCGACGTAGGTCGTCGTCGACCGGAGGGTATCCCGATGAGGCGGCTGGTGCGTGCCGGGATGCCACGCCACAAGCTGGCTCTCCTCCGGCAGGACTATGCTTTCGCGGAAGTACTCCGCAATCCGCTGGCTGGCCACGAACCGCGTCACGCTCATGAGTCGCACCACCTCGGCATGGCGAGGCGTCGCCTCGATCAGGTTGCGAAACCGGATCACACGATGTGAAAAGGCGGGCGATACATCCGGGCCCCCTAAGGTCGCGATGTTGCGCTTGTAGAAGTCAATGAGAAATGCGCATGCTTCCGGCGACAGAAATTCTGGATGACACAACAGATCCCCCATCAGTCCTGCCGACCGGCCACGCGCGAACGCCAGTCCGAAGCAAAATCGCTCGGGCGCAGTGCGGAGACGAGCGCCTGAAGCTCGGCGAGGCGAGAGTCGATAAAGGACTCGACTTCCATCGGCAGGCCACTACCTCGGCCCGCACCGATCACCGCGGGCAAGTTACGGCGCCATGCCGAGCTGCTGAACAGGTGCTTCTCCAGCAGCCTGGTGAGCTCGCTCGAGAAGGCATGGGTGCAGCATGTGAGGGTGATGGCCAGCGAATAGGTGCTCGCGCGTCCACGATGCCAGGTGCCGGGAGGCATGTACAGGAGGCCACCGGGTTGCAGGTCGTGCTCAAGCCAGTGCGCGTCAGCCGGATCCTGAAGCACCACGGCCGGATGCCGGCGTCGGTATTCGTCGAGGCGACGCGTGGGCAGGGCGTCGGTAGCCTCCGGGGGGAATTCGATGGAGGGGCGCTCAGCAAACTGCCAGTATTTGGATCCCTCGATCTGAAGAAGAAACACGGACTGGACGTCGAAATGCATGCCGAATCCAGTGCCCTCCGGCGAGAGGTAGCAGTTGCACAGTACTTCGCCGGCAAGGCCAAGGGCCTCCCTGGTGTCGCGGGCCAACCGGGCCAGCTCCGGAACATGCTGGTCGATCCCGGTAACGCAGATCGTCATGCCGGCGTCGAAGTACGACCGCGCCTCTGCGGCAGCGATGGTCGTGTACGTGCCCTCACCGGTAACAGACACGCTGCTTGCCTTCACGGATCCCGGTGCCACCCTGTCGAGCGCCAGTACAAAGCGCTCAAAATCAAAGTGCAATGCCGCATGCTTGTCGGCCCCACCCGGGATGACGAGCGACTGCGACTCCCAGTAGTCGCGGAGAAAGTCCTCGTCAGTCAACGGACTCAGAGCCCTCCGGAACCGGTTGTGGCCGGCTCTCACGGCCACTGCTCCTGATGGACCCAGCCGTTGACGGTAAACCGGGCCCCTTCGAACGCACCGGAATCGCTAGAGTACGGCAGGACCTCGTGGCGCAGCGCCGAGTTGAAGAAGACGAGTCGGTTCTCGACCGGAGGCACGTCAAGCGGTCTCCGCCGATCGCTGGTTGGACTGAAGCGCAATGCGCCACCATGCCAGTTCAATGGCTGCAGGAAGAAATAGTAGACGAAAGTGAGCCGGCGGCTGCGATTGTTCGCATGGCTGTTGTCGTCGTGTTCCCGGAAGAACCCGCCGCTCGGCATTGCCGTGAGCTGCAGTTCGAAGGTCGGACGCGTGAATAGCGGGCACCCGAGTTGCGCACAGGCGAAGTCGAGGTAGCGGGAGACGCGTGTTTCGAAGAGAGGCACGAAGTGTCCGAGATCGAAGACAGTCTCGGAGCGACGAAAGCTGGTATCGATGTAGATGGCGTCCGAGTCCCCGCTGATCAGGGTCGCAGGCCTGAAGACATCCCTGACGGCCGAGACGTGCACCCGCAGCGCTGCCAGCTCTGCAGGGGCCAGGAACTCATCGCAGAGGACGACCGGCGCAGGCTGCTCCCACCACGCGCCCATCGGCACCGATGCGGGGGCCAGGGGGCCGACGGGGTTCGCGGCTCCATCGATGATCGCGAGTGCCGCCTGCGTCACCTCCGAAGCGCGTGAGCGCTCATCGCGCTCGCGCGCCACGATCCGCTGCGCCAGGTCGTCCAGGAACGAAGTGCTCGTGAGAGTCAATCCAGTCTCCCGGCGAAGTCCTTGGCGACAAAATGAAAGAAGAGCGAGGTGGACATGTGACCGTCGGCGAGGCGTTCACGAAAGTGCGGCACCCGCCGACCGCGGTAGAGCAAGGCGTCCCCAAGGCGCTGTCGAACGGCGACTGGCTTGTTCGCCAAGCGAACATAGATCGGCCAGGGAGATGCCCCGTCGATGTCGGGCAGGTAGTCGATCAGCATGGTGATGCTGAACTCGCATTGCTCGCGGTCGACGTGTTCCGGCAACTCTGATCCCGCCTCATAACAGCCGAGGTACAGATACGACGGTTTGACCTGCTGCCCGGCTACCTCGGAGACGATCCCGGTGAGGAGACCCTGGATCGTGCGTGCCGCCGCCTCGTTGTGTGCAATCCACCGCGTCGGGCACTGCTCGTCGCCAAACTCCAGCCGCGACTCCCGCACCAGGTGTCGGTAGCGGCGCCTCAGCCACGCGAGGTGAACCGGCGAGAGCAGCGGCGGAAGCTCCGCGACGCCATTCCGCAGGAAACGGCGACGCGCCATCGCTATGGAGTTCTGCCATGTGCGACGGCGGCGCGCGGCATGACGGGGATGTTCGAGCACTCCAACGGCCGTCAGTCGCTCTCGGAGGGCTTCCGGAATGGACGCGAGCACATCTGTGCCGCTGGCGAGTGCCTGCAGCACGTCGCGCAGATCGGAACCGAGAGCGAATATCCGGTCAATGCCGGTGTTGGGGTCGGTGAAGGTGACCGAATCCGGCCACAGCCTGATGGTGGGGTTGAGTCGCACAGTCGCGACGCGGTTCGGCTCGATGGAATTCCACAGCCCCTCTTCGAGGTAGCTCGGAGCTTCGTCGAGCGCCGGAAGGGCCGCAGCCTCGCTCACGTCTGGTCCCTTGTTGAGCGCGCGCGCATTGTGATGCATCCACGTATCGAACGCCTCGCGGTGGTTGTTGAAATGATGGCAGACGATTGGCACGTGCATCGCGGGATCGACATCAACAAATTCCATGCTGTGGATGACGTGCTCCGGCCTGAAGTAACCCATCGTCATACCACGGCAGCGGCCCAGTGCGAGCCAGAGCGCGACCTCTTCGTGGATCCACGTATTGGTCGTGGGAGACTTGATCGGCGGCAATGTCGTGGCGTTTGCCGGCGAGTCCGGTCGGGCGGCCTCCAGCCGGGCGTGGAAGTCGAGTAGCTCCGGCAAGCGCCTGGACATGGCATGACGCAGCGCCCGCCGAATGAGGCATACACCGGTGTTGAACGGCGGCACGAACCGGCCGGTATGGGTCTGCGATGCCTGCTCCCAGGCCACCTCGTCGACGCCCCACGCCTCCTCCCGAGCATACCAGTCATGCTCCGGGTACTGCTCGAAAAGTTCGGCGACGTCGCCGAACAGGACTGTGTCACAGTCCAGGTAGAGTACGTCACCCCGGAAATCCGTACCAATCGAGGCGAGGCTGAACCACTTGTGCAGCGTTGGATGGTTCGCGCCTCCCAGCCGATTGTCCGCCGGCGAACGTCGCACATCAACGTCCAGCTGCTGCAGTGCGCCGTCGAGGGTGTGGGCGACCTCGCCGAAGAGGTATGCCCGCACGGCGATGGTACGATTCCATCGGCGAAGACTCGCTGCGCTTCTCAGAAGTTGTTCAGCGTGAAGTGCTGAAGGCCCGAGAAGCGAGTAGAAGACGAGCGGCTGCACCGCCTGCAACCCCTACTTTCGTTTCTTCGGTTTCCCGGCCTTATCCTGTTTCTTCGAAGCCAACGGCGTTCCGATGCCGGGCACCCGAGCACCGCCGCCCAGTGGGGCTGCTCTGGCGCCCAGGGAAGGGAGCCCAAATCCGCCTGGGGGATTTCCTGGATTCGATGGGCTTACCTGACCACCGGGCGGGTTCCCCGGATTCGACGGGCTCACCTGACCACCCGGTGGGTTACCGGGATTGGAGGGACTCACCTGTCCCCCGGCGACATTGCCGGGATTGGACGGGCTCACCTGCCCGCCCGGCGGGTTGCCTGGATTGGATGGACTCACCTGGCCGCCGGGTGGGTTCCCCGGGTTGGAGGGACTCACCTGCGTAATGACGTTTGGCCCTGACGGCGTCCTGATTGGTCCTATCCAAGGCTGGAAGCCGGGGGCAGGCCTGCCGGGTGCGCCCGGTATCCGCACCGGTCCGAGTGACGGGAATGGGCCGACCCCTGGATCGATGGGACGACCCGGTGCGGCGGGCACGCGGCCCGGCCCGATTGGTGGGAACGGATCGATGCCGGGTCCCACCGGGCGCAACTCAACAAGCTGGGCGAGAATCTCACGGGCCAGGACATTCAGGATACGCGCGCCCAGTGATTCCGCGGCGGCGGTGATCAGGCGTTCCGCGACAGCAGCGTCGAGCTGCGGATCGCCGGAGGCCACCGACAGGCCCCGCTGGAGCACGTTGCCTAGCAGCTCGCGCTCCGCCAACGACAGTACCGCCTCGTCCTGCAGAAGCTCTCGTGCAAGTGACTCGCGCAACGAACCAACATCACCGGGCTCCGCCATACGTTCCTCGCCATGTGGGGCGTCGCTAACAGTGCACTTCGCTGGTCTCGAGGGCAAGCACGCCGCAGAGGCCTGCGGTCGCCTCCACGGCGGAGCCTTGTTGGTTGTGGGTCCTGCCCTGTCACCAGTCTGTCATGACCCCACCTTATCATCGGGCCGGCGTCCACCGGAACCAGAACATCGAGCGAAGGACAACTCATGCATGGCATACTCTTGACCACTGCGGTCCTGCTGGCAGTCTCCACGACTGCCGCGCGCAGCCAGCAAGTTCCAACGGTGAAAGAAGAGTCGCCGGGACTTCAGGCGAAGGCGAAGGTCACTCCGGCGTAGGCGCTGCCGATCCCCATGGCCAAAGGCCCTAATGGCGTGTTCCAGGAGGCTGAAATCGAGCAGGAATCAACTCTGTATTCCTTCACATCAAGGTTCCCGGCAAGTCGGGTTCTGAAGAAGTTGTGGTGGACGCCATGACAGGCAAGGTGCTGAGTGTCGAGCACGAGAGCCCGGAAGAAGAACGCTCCTGGAATACCTGCTCCGGCGCCCGCATCGCGCCGTGACGCGCGGTCAGATCCTGGATCACGTGTGGGATGACAACTTTGACCCCGTCGGCAACGTGGTCGATGTGCTGATTGCGCGCCTGCGACGGAAGATCGATACGCCGGGGAAGCGCCCCTTGATCCACACGATTCGCGGGACGGGCTACATCCTCAGCGATCGGGCTCAGGATGCCAATTAGCCGCCTTCGACTTCGGCTCACGGGCCTGTTCGCGCTCTCCTTTGCGCTCGCGCTCGTGCTGCTGGTGCTGTCCCTTCTCTTCTACCTCCGGCAACGCGCCAGCGACACTCTGTCCGCCGACCTGTCGAGCTCTGCGGGAGAGTTCTCCCGGGCGATCGTCCGTCGAGCGCACCGAGTCGGTCCAGGTCGCACCCCTTCAACTACGCTGTCACAGAGGCCGTCAACGAGTGGCCGCGAAGCGCCACCTCCTTCGTCGATCAGGGATTCCCTGGGACGCAGTACTCGGTTCCACCGGTGAGCTCGCACTCCTCGAGCACGTTCCCGTCATCCCGCCGTTCCGGGAGGGATCGCGCATCGTCACCGTTCCCGTCGATGACGAAGGTGACCTTCTAATCGTCGCTATTCCCCTGTCGATCGATCGCCAGGTACTCACCATCCTGGCAGCCGCCTCGACCGCGGATCTGCAGGAGCGCGAGGAGGCACTCAACGGCTGGATGCTGGTTGCCATCCCTCTCGCCCTCATCGTCTCCCTCATCGCCGGCTACGTACTGTCACGACTGGCGCTCGGTCCCATCCATGACCTGGGCAACGCCGCGGCCGGGCATCAGTGCCGCGAATCTCTCCACCCGGCTGCCAGTTCGCGAGCCAGCCGACGAGGTCGATCGCGTGGCGAGTCAGTTCAATCGTGTGCTGAACCCGCTGCAGGCGGCTCAGACACAGAACCAGTATTTCCTGCGACAGGTGGCTCACCAGATTCGAACGCCACTTACCCTCGTGCTCGGTGAAAGCGAGCTGGCTCTGGAGCATGAGCGTTCTCCGGGAGCTGACGGAGGCTCTTGAACGCGTCCAACGCGCCGCGATGCAGATCCGCCGGCGGGTAGGCGACCTCTTCCTGCTTGCGCAGGCGGAGGCCGGCGAGAAGCCGGCCCTCAAGGAGCGCGTCGAGTTGGACCAGGTGATCCTCGATACCGTCGATCTGTACCGGGCGCGAGCTGATGCACTCGGCAAGGCGCTCGAGCTCGGCAACATCGACGAGGCAGCCGTTCGCGGTGACCCCCATCTCCTCCATGAGGCGACGGCAGAGATGATCGAGAATGCCTGCCGTCATGGCACTGCCGAAGCGCCGGTGCGAATCGCGCTGATACGAAGCGGTTCGGAGATCTGGCTGCAGGTGGAGAACACCGGTTTCCCCATCGAGGCGGCTTTATCCATCGTACCCGCGGACACCTCACCCGAGAACCCCAGTGGTCCTCTGTCTCTTCATTCTCGCGTGGATCGCCATGGTTCACGACGGAGCCATCAAGGTGACGCGAGCCGCCGACCGTAACCAGGTGACGCTCGTCCTTCCGGCGGCGCCAACGCGGATCGATACGCCCACTACCGTTACCAGCTGACATGCACACCCTTGCGCTGCTCGGCATGCTGGTCCTGCAGGGCCGGACCGCGGATTCCCTGACGCTTGCAGATGCGATGTCCCGTGCCCGGCAGTTGCGCGGTGATTCGCGCGTGGCAGCCGCCCTCGTAGAGGAAGCCCTGGCTCATCTGGGGGTGGCGGGCCAGGTCAGCAATCCGATTGGCAGCTACCAGTACACGGGTAACACGCCGCGCCAGCACGCCACCGTGTCACAGCCCTTCGACTGGCTGCTGGTGCGAGAAAGCAATCGCTCGGCCGCCGGCGCAGTGGTGACCAGGGCCGAGGCGGAGTCGACGGTGACGGCGACGGATATCATCGCCGGGTGCGTCTTTCTTTCTACGAGGCGTTAGCCGCCCAGCAGGCGCTCGCGCTCGCCCGTGCATCAAAGCGTATCGCAGATTCGCTGAGCTTGATCGCCGATCGCCGGTTTGCCGGTGGCGACATCTCGCGTTTCGAGGACGATCAGGTCGCACTCGAGGCCGCGCGTGTGGGGCAACTGGTGTCGCGCGCGAGAGAGGCCCTGACAGTTGCGCTGAGCAATCTGGCGCGGGCGATCGCATGGTCTGGCCCATCCAGTGAGTTGCAGCCCGCCGGATCGCTCGACGAAGGCCTCCATGACGAATTGCTGGTGCCGGCGGATCCCGCCGCGTTGCCGTTTGTCCGAGTCGCCGTAGCGGAATCCACTGCCGCAGACTATCGGCGCCAGAGTGCTGATCGCGCACGGATCCCCATGCCGGCGATCGAAGCCGGAGCCGAATGGAACGACCCTGCGGACCCAGGCAAGACCTTCGTCGTGGTGGGACTGGCCATTCCTCTCCCGATCTGGAATCAGGGCGGAAGGGAAGCCGCTGTCGCTCGCGCACAGTCGCAGCAAGCGGCGGGGCTTGCCCAGGAAGCGCGGCTCGAAGGCGCACGGCGGCTGTCGGAGGCGGCCACCAGGCGCCGGGAGGCGGCCGAGCGGGCGCGCACAGCGCAGGACTCGCTCCTTCCTTCTGCAATCCGCCTCAGGGAACGCGCGACGGCCGCATTTCGTGCCGGTGAAACGGGCGTAGTACCGGTGCTCGACGCGTTGCGCGCCGAGCGCGAAGTAGCACTCAGCGTCATCCTCGAACTGCTCACCTACCAGAACGCCGTCACTGAATGGAATCGCCTGCTGGGTATCGATCAGTGAGGTTCGTTCTTCTGGCCGCCCCGATGCTGGCGCTCTCCGCCTGTCGCACGTCGGGTGGCGATCGTGCGGCGTCGCCGAGGTTCAGGTACCCGTGTCGATCGGCAGCGTCCTCCAGGACACGATCACGAGCGAGGTACGCGTGGTCGGAAGACTGACGCCGGTACCGGGGGGTGCAGCCCAGCTGACATCTCCCGCGGACGCGGTGGTGCAGCGCGTGTTCGTTCAGGTCGGCGACCGGTCAACGCCGGCACCATCCTCGTTCAGTTGGATTCTCCTGAGCTCCAGACACGGGCCGAGGAGCTCAGCGCGGCCGCGAGGTGGCTCGACAGGACGAGCAGCGACAGTCCGACCTCTATGCCCAGGGCATTACCTCGCGGAAACAGCTCCAGGAACGGCAGGCATCGGCTCGGCCGCCGAATCCGCGGCTCGGGCGGCGAAGGCCCTCCTCAAGCGCGCCAGCGTGGCGAGTCCCATCCGCGGTGCTGTGCAGCACGTTGCCGTGCAGACCGGCGAGCGGGTGGAGTCGGGCGGTATGCTGGTCGAGATCGTGGATGGATCGCGACTCGATCTCGTCGCCCAGTGCCGGCGGCGCCGCTCGCCCTCCTCCGCGTAGGGCAGGTGGCACATGTCCTCCCGGAAGGTGCCGCGGCGCCGGCAGAGGGGCGCGTGATTGCCATCGCGCCTGCCGTCGACAGTCTTACCAACGCGGCAACTGTAAGCCCGAGGCGGTGGGAGACCTGGTTGTGCGCGGGACCAGCGATCACGCTGTGCGTGTGTCCGACCTTGGAGTCGTGTCCTACGGTGCGGAGGATCGCTTCCAGATTGCCGCGGGGAACGGGCAGCCGGCTGCCCTCGTCAACGTTTCGCGCCAGCCGGCAGGGAACACGCTCGCGGTCGAGCGTGCGGTCATTGCAGCCATCGACTCCATGCGGCACCAGCTGCCGGCAGGGGTGACGATCCGTTCGGTATACGATCAGGGTGCGCTGGTGCGCGGCGCGCTAGCCAGCGTCAGTGAAGCAATGATTCTCGGCTGCATCCTTGCCGTCGTGGTCCTCCTGCTCTTCCTCGGGAGGCTGCGAATAACCGCCATCGCCGCGGCCACCATCCCGCTGAGCATCGCCGGCACGTTTGCCGCATTGAAGCTGGCGGGAGACAGCCTGAACCTGATGTCTCTCGGCGGCCTTGCCGTGGCGATCGGGCTCATCATTGACGATGCCGTGGTGGTGGTGGACAACATCGAGCGGCGCCTCCGGCTCGCGCCAGACGCGGAGCCAGGCGAGACGATCCGCCGGGCGACCAGCGAGATCATCCGCCCCGTCGCCAGCTCGACGTTGACCACCGTCGTGGTTTTTGCGCCACTGACTCTGATCGAGGGGGTGGTAGGGCAATTTTTCCGGTCCTTCTCGCTTGCCCTGTGCATCGCCGTGGTGCTGTCGCTGGTCTATGCCGTTGTCCTCATCCCCATGCTGGCCCCCCGTGCCCTCCGTCGAACGAAAGGAGCATGAGGGAGGGTTGTTCGGCCGCCGCTTGCGGCCTCTTTCCATCGGTCGCCTGGAAGCGCACTACCTGCGGATCGTGCGCGCGGCTCAGTCGCGGCCGCGAACCGCGCTTGCGGCCGGGCTGCTGCTCGCACTGGGCGCGATCGGGTTGGGGCGCATCGTCGGCACCGGCTTCATGCCAGACATGGACGAGGGTGGGTTCATCCTGGACTACTGGACACCCACCGGTACCTCGCTTGCTGAGACCGATCGGCAGGTCGGGATGATCGAGCAATCCTCCGCAACGATCCCGACGTCGAGGCGTTCACGCGACGGACGGGCGCCGAACTGGGCTTCTTTGCGACCGCACCGAACCAGGGTGACATGACGGTTCTGCTGATGCCGCGCGGTCACCGTGCATCCGTCTACGAAGTCATTGCGCGACTGCGGCGCCAGATCGAGAGCCAGGTCCCCTCGATGCGGGTGGAGTTCGTCCAGATCCTTCAGGACCTGATCGGCGACCTCGCCGCCACGCCGGAGCCGGTAGAGATCAAGCTCTTTCACCAGAATGTGCCGACCGCCGAGGTGGCGGCTCGCTCAGTGGCGAGCGCCATCGAGGGAGTGCGGGGACTCGAGGACCTCTTCAATGGGGTGTACGGCGAGATTCCCGAACTGCAGGTCGTCCTGGATCCAGCCCGCGTATCGCGGCTGGGCCTCTCCGAGAAGGAGGTCGGTTCGCAGGTGAAAGGCGCCCTCTTTGGAGAAGAAGCCGGTCAGGTGAGGGAACCGGACAGGCTGGTGGGCATTCGCGTCCGCGTTCCAGACAGCGTCCGCTTCGATCCTGGAGCCGTCTCCGCGCTACCCATCGTGGGACCGAACGGCTGGGCAACCCTGGGCAGCCTCGGCACCGTGCGGGACACCCTCGTGGGAAGTGAGCTCCTGCGGGAGAGCCTTATGCCGGTGGTCAAGGTGACGGGATCCGTGGACCCGAGCGTGTCGGACCTCGGGAGCGTGATGCGTGGAATCCGCCAGGCGGTGGCGAAGGTGCCCTTGCCACCTGGGGTACGCCTGGAATACGGGGGTCAGTACGCCAGCCAGCAGGAGTCCTTCCGGCAGCTCTTGGGTGTGCTGTTCCTTGCCGCGGGCGCGGTCCTGCTCGTCATGGTGTGGCAATTCGGCAGCTTTCGCGGCCCGCTCGGTATCCTGAGCGCCATCCCCGTGGGCGTAACCGGGGCCGTCGCCGCACTCGTGCTGACAGGCGTGCCGTTCAACGTGTCCAGCTTCATGGGTCTGATTCTGCTGGTTGGCCTGATCGTGAAGAACGGGATCATTCTCCTGGACGCTGCCAGGCACCTCGTCGACTCAGGATGGCGGCGTCCGACGCCATCCTGGAAGCGGGCCGCATCCGTCTGCGGCCCATCCTCATGACGACGCTGTGCACGCTCGCTGGTCTGATCCCGCTTGCTTTCGGGTTTGGCACCGGTGCCGAGCTGCAACGGCCTCTCGCCATCGCGGTGATCGGGGGCCTCGCACTGTCGACCGCCGCGACGCTGATCCTGCTCCCAGTCGTCCTGCAGGTGATGCAGGCGCTCCGGGTTCCTCCCGTCAGCTGATCAGCTAGTGCGGCTGCGGCCGAGTCAGCACGAGCACCTCGAATGTGCCGGGAACAATCGAGGGTCGACCGCCCGCCGCCGGTGGCGGTCCCAGCTTCGCGGCCGGCAGGTAAAGGGTGCCAGTCGCGGGGTCGATCGTCATGGTGCGCGCCCCTGGCGTCGTGGTGACGGTCTCCGCCACCTCGTAATGGTCGCCCGCGCCGGCGCGAACAACGGTGAGCGTTCCTTCGCCATTGGAGGCAAAGGCAAGGCCGGCGGTGCTGTCGAAGGCGGCCCCGTCAACGCGCGCCCCGATCGGCAATGTCGATACGATGGTGCCGTCATCAGCCTTCGTTACGACCATGACCTTGCTGTGGCACACCGAGAAGAGGCGCCGGCGCTCGCGGTCGATGGCGAGCCCGGTCGGCTCGGTGCATTGCGTGCCCAGGGTGGCATGACGTACTACCGACAGTGACTTCGCATCGATCGTGACTACCTCGGCCTTGTCTTCGATATTCACGTAGACGACGCCCTTCCCGTCGGCGACGCCAAATTCAGGCGCTCCCCCCAGCGCGACCGTGCCGACCAGGTCCCCGGTCGCGGCATCGAGCACCGTGGCGTTCCTGCCTTCGCCGTTGAAGGCAAAGACACGGTTGGTGGTGGGCTCGTACAGGATCGCGTCGGGTCCTTTGCCGCTCGAAGCCACCGTACGGACGACGGCGAGGGTCTTCAGGTCGAACACTGTGATGGAGTCGGTTCGCCCATCGGTGATGAAGCCGCGCCCCGACCGCTGGGCCAGGGCGATGCCGTGCACGCCCGGCGTGGGTGCGATCTCCCCGAGCGAGGTACCTGACGGGTCGATCACGTCTACTTTCATGCCGTGGCTCACGAAGAGCCGGTGTCCGCTGGCGTCCCATGCCACGTAGTCCCAGCCCAGATCGCCGGCCACCGGAAGGCGCCGGGCAATGGCATATCCGGGAGCGGCGGCCTGCGCCGACGCTGAGCGGGCATGGGCAACGATCACCAGGGCGAACGGGAGCAGCAGGGCGGGCACGATGCGCATTGATGCCTCTGGGGAATGAATGCCTTGGCACGCCTGACGTCGGCGGGCGGCGTAAGGATGCCGCCCGCCGCACGGCTGGCAAGGGGGGCGCAAGGTGAAATCCTGCTATCATGTAACGGTAGTACGCTCTGCTGTTGGCCGTTGACCTCACTATGTGTGATCCATTGCGAAGGCATCCCTGACAAACACATCCTCGCGCCAACTGCTTGCCGCCCTGTTGATCGTGTCGGGCGCAGCAACGCCCGCTATTGCCCTGGCGCAGGACAGCGCCGCGGCGACCGCTTTACCACCATCGGCCATCGGAGGCGACAGCAGCTGGAAGCCACCAGCCCTGAAGCTGTGGGAAGTCGGTGCGGTCGTGGGGGCGGGGATACTTACCATGGCCGTTGTCGATGGGCCGGTCCAGGAATGGACGCGCGACCCGCACGGAAGCGCGACCACCAATGACATTGCGAACGCCTTGACCTATTTCGGTCAATGGCAAGTCGTGGTGCCGGTGACGGGCGGCCTGATCCTCGTCGGGCTCGCCGCGAAGCAGCCGGGCCTCCTGCACGCAGGCTACCGCGTCGGTGCCTCGATACTCGTGGCGGGAGCCGTCACCGAGGCATTCAAGCTCGCGCTGGGCCGAGTGCGGCCGGGCGATACTGATGATCACTGGGACTTCAAGCCTTTCAGCGGGAACGCATCGATGTGGTCCGGTCACACCGTCGTCGCGTTCTCACTCGCGACCGCGCTTTCCCAGGAGATACACAAGCCGTGGGCGACGGTTGGGTTGTATACCCTGGCCACCGGCACGGCGTGGGCACGCGTCTACCAGAACGACCATTGGGTGAGTGACGTGGCGGTTGCGGCCGCGGTGGGCATTGCCTCGGCCAAGCTCGCCACGGGTCGGCTGACGATCTTCGGGCTCAGGGCGCCAGTACCCCTCGCGACATCGAATGGCTTCGGCCTGATGTGGCACGGCACGTTCTGATTGCACGGGCAAACGGTCCCGACGTTGAAGATCGTGGTGATGAGGTAGACAGCCAGTCCGGCGCCGGCCAGCCATCGCACGCCCCGCCGGTGCCGCTCCGCTTGGCCTCCTGAAAGTGCTTGCGGCTCACCCCTGCTCATCGCGCTTGCCGCCCTCGCTTGCCCACCACCGCATCGCGTCCTCGCGGCCCCAGGTGCGCTCGAGTGGCACGGCGGCCAGTCGGCTGGACAGCTCATCGACCGACTGTGGCCGCGACGCAGGTTCCTTGGCCAGGCATGCCAGCACGATCGCCTCGAGTTCGGCCGGCAACGCCCGCCCGCCTCGCTTCGATGGTGGATCAGGCGCCAGGCTCACCTGCATCATCATGGTCTGTATCGGTGTTTCCCCGCTGAAGACCGTGGTACTGGTAAGGAGCCAGTACGCAACACACCCGATCGCATAGATGTCACTCCGGGCGTCGACAGTCTCGTCGCCCAGCACCTGTTCAGGCGACATGAAAGCAGGGGTTCCTCCCGCAACCTGGGGTTTGCTCGTCCCGTCCGGTACCATGTGATCGGCCTTCTCCATCACCAGTCCGAAGTCGAGCACCTTCATGAAGTCGACTTCCCGGCCGTTGCGGCAGGCGTAGAGGTTGGCCGGCTTGATATCGCGGTGGATGAGGCCCACCTCGTGCGCCTCGGCGAGCGAATCGCATACCTGCCGCAGCATGTGAATGACGCGTTCCGGCGGCAGTGGCCCGAATCGGGTGACGAGCTGGTCCAGGTCGAAGCCGTCGAGCAACTCCATGACATAGTAGAAGCTGCCGTCGGCCGCGGTGCCGAAGTCATAAAGCTCCACGGTGTGCGGACTCCGGAGGAGTGCCGTGGCCTGCGCCTCGCGCTCGAAGCGCTGCGCCATCTCGCGGCCCCGGCCATTGCCCCCTCCGAGGAGCTCGGTCCGAATGAGCTTGATGGCGGCGGGCCGCGCCAGCATGCGGTGCCGTGCCAGCCACACCTCTCCCATGCCGCCAACGCCGAGTCGGCGCTCCAGCCTGTAGCTCCCCAGTTCCCTCGCGCGATGAACTGCGGTGCCAAGGCCGTAGACGACGCGCGAGGCCGTCCAGGCCATGATCACGACCACGAAATAGGGAAAGACGAGGCTGAAGAAGAAGACGGGCGGGCTCAGGGCCACGTTGTGGCCGAGCGCCATGCCAAGGCCATATGTGAGCGGCACCATGGAGACAGAGGCGCCAGCGGCCACGGCAGTCATAAGGGGTGGTGTGGGGACCACCACACTGAAGAGCAGCACCCATGTCACGACCCAGGAGAGTCCGAAACCGGCGATACCCGCCACGCCCATGATCGGCGCCTGGACGTCCTGGTACTCGGCGGCGGCGATACCGAAGCTGCCGAGCACCTCGAACACGAGCCCGATGCGGAGCTTGACGAGCGGGCTCAGCCGGTTGCTCGAGACGAGTGCCACGACGCCCAGGGCCGAGCCGATCGACAGGATGGGGGGAAACCAGAGCGACGTGCTCCCGAACATGACCCGTCGTATTTCCGGGACCAGGAGCGCCGGCAGCAATCCCGCGAGGAAGTACACAAGTGCGTAGATCAGCACGGAGGCCCGGAGGCGGCGTACGGCGTCGGACAGGAGATCGGGCGGCAACGACCACGATCGGCGTTGCCGGCCTTCGCCCTCGAGGCTGTCGGCCCGTATGAGCGTGGCTTGAGAGTTGTGCTCGTGCTTCATCACTTGAGTGCGGCTACGGGCAATTCGCCATCCGTGATGTAGTGATTCACCTTGCCGACATCGACCGCGTCGCCGGCCTGGTACACCCTCACGTCGCCAATCACCCCGGGCTTCGTCAACTCGCCCAGCACGAAGTCCCGTTCGGCGTTGGTGTCCGAGTCTGTCGCATGGGTGATCTTGTAGGTGAGTCTGGTCAGGCCGAGGCCGGTATCCCTTGTCCCGGCGCCGACCCAGAGTACGCGCTCGCCATCGGGCGGCCGGTCGGCGTTAAGCCAGAAGCTTGCCGTCTTCACGTCCGACCGGTCGACATCCGTGCTCAGCGCCCAGAAGCGGATGTGGTGCCGCTTCCGCGGGCTGTTGTCGATGGCCTTCTGGAAACCGACATCCTGGCCGCGTCCGAAGAGGAAAAGCGTGCTGAACGGGGCTGTGGGGTAGGGGATGTTCCGGATGAAGGTCCACGTCATGCGCCAGGAGCTCTCGAGGCTGAGCGGATCGGCCCCGAACCAACCCGCGGCCGCAAAGGCCTGACCCAGCTGTTCGCGCGTCCCAATGAGGACAAGATTCACGGGATCACCGGGAAGACCGTCGCCGGTGACGGTGTAGCGGGGCACATGCTGGCGCTTCAGGAGCTTGTAGCCGAACCGGACGATCCTGGGAAAGATGAGATACGCCGCGATGCCATAGGTCGCCGCGACGGCGAGCACGAGCGGCATCCGGCGATCGGCCGCTTCGAATACCACGAAGACCACGAACCAGACGGTGACCGCGCCCAGGCCGAGGATGAGCAGGCGCTGGAAGAATCGCAGTGTCGGGTTCATGGGGGTCGGGTCAGGGTATTGGTGCGATCCCCTCGAGCAGGGATACGATGGACCCCTCAATCTGCCCCGGCGTCGTCGACGGGGCAAAGCGCTGCACTACCTCGCCGCGTCGATCGACCAGGAACTTGGTGAAGTTCCACTTCACCGCTGTTGTTCCGGCGATCCCGCGCCTAGCGCTCTTGAGATGGCGATACAGGGGATGCGCTCCGGGCCCATTCACCTCGATTTTCGCGAACATGGGAAAGGTCACGTCGTAGTTGTCACGGCAGAAGGCGCCGATGGCGGCCTCGTTTCCCGGCTCCTGATGACCAAACTGGTCGCAGGGAAAGCCGAGCACGGCAAATCCCGCATCCCTGTGGCGGCGGTAGAGATTCTCGAGTCCGGCGTACTGTGGAGTGAATCCGCACTCACTCGCGACGTTGATCAGCAGCAGCACCTGCCCGCGCCATTCCGCGAGCGACCGTTCCGCACCGGACAGGTCGCGGGCCATGAAGTCGAAGACGTTCATGGCCCGATACTAGGTGGCAGGATCTCTGAAGGCCAGCTGCCGCCGGCGGCGGGAGTAAACCGCGCGTTACTTGCCGTCTGTCGCCTGCTTTCGGAGTTTCGCCAGTTGCTGAACGGCATTCGAGTTGTTGGCATCGAGGGCGAGTGACTTCTCGTAGTTGGCAATGGCGAGCTGCACCTGGCCGTCGGCGGCGTACGCCTCGCCCAGGCTGTCATACGGGTTGCTGGCTTCGAGGTACTGGCGCACGTTGAGCTCGAACACGGCAATTGCATCCTTCGTGCGATTGGAGCGGAGCAGCTGGTATCCCACGGTGTTGAGCTGGGCCTCATTGAACGCCGCCGCCGGCTCGCTGGCACGAAGCGCAGCGTACCTCGCCGTCATCGCCGCCACGCCCCCATCCTTGAGCGCCTGCATCAGCGAGAGCAGCACCTGGCGCGTCGGGGCATCATACTGCTCGTAGTTGTTCCATGTCGTGGCTGGATGTGTTCCAGGCATCATCCGCGTGAGGATCGCCGACCGCACCGACATGCCGCTCTCGCTGTTCGCGATATACGCGATCCCAGCGTCCCGGTCGGGATCCACCAGCAGGAATCCCTTGTAGCCGAAGTTGTCACCCCACTGGAAGAAAGCCCGTCCGCTGTCGCCCCGTTCGAGGCCGATACCGGTGCCCCACTGTACGCCGGGCGCCACGTCGATGACTGGTGTCAGCATGATCGCGACGCTCGCGCGCGAGAGGCCCTTCGGTTCCAGGAGCGCTGCGATGAAACGGCCATAGTCGGGCCCGGTGGTGCGGAGGCTCGCCGCGGCGTTGGCACCGCCCGTCGTGCGCACTGCGACCGGAGCATCAGCATGGGGAACCGCCACGTCGCCGGCGAAGCGTTCCTCCCAGACCAGGCTGCTGCGCGTCATGCCGAGCGGTTGGAAAACATCGCGGGCAGCCACCTCGGCGAGAGGAAGGCCGGTGAGCTTCTCGATGACCATGCCCAGCCACACGTACCCCTCCCCGGAGTAACCGTACCTCATTCCCGGGTCACTGTTGAACACGAGCTGCCCACCGTCGGGCCGCCAGTTGGGCAATCCCGACGTGTGGCTCAGCACCATGCGGGCGGTAACCTGCCGGCTCCGCGCATCATCCAGGTCGGGGTGGGGGAAGTACCGGGCCAGCGGCAGGTCGAGGTCGAGTGTGCCCTGTTCCACCAGCCGCATCGCGATGTAGGCCACCACCTGCTTGGTGAGCGACATCGCCTCGAACACCGTCTCGCTGTCGACGGGCACCATCGTGGCGGTACTGCGAACACCATAGCTCCGCGTGGCCGCCACTCGCCCGTTTTCGAAAACCACGAGCATCAGGCCGGGCACCGCGGCGGAGTCCATGATGGCCGGCAGGTCGCGATCGAGCACACGAAGGCGTGCCGCGGCATCCTGGGACGCGAGCGGACCCGCGAGAAGCAGGCCCGTTGTGAGAGTGAAACAGGTTGTGCGTATCAGCTTCATGCCGTTCCTGAAGGCAGCGATAGGAAGAGGATAAACGTATCAGGGGAAGGTCCGCGGCCGCGGCTGGGGCCACGGCCACACATCGACCCCGTGGTTTCCTGCGATGCCCTGGATCGCGGCCTTCCGGATGGCCGGATCCTTCGATTGGAGGAGCTGGGTGAGCTGCTCGGTCTTCTCTCCCGCGTGGATGAGTGCCCGCAGTTCCGCCTTCTGCGCCTGCGGGTCCTGCTCTTTCGCGAGCGCGGTGCGAAGCGCCGGCAGGGCGGAGGCATCCCCGATTTCGGAGAGGGCCCACGCGCATGCGACCCGCACGTCATCGTCAGGCGAGCTCAGCCCGTCGATCAGGCCTTTTGGCGCGGAGGTGAGGTCGAACTGGCCCAGCGCCCACGCGGCCGTAGCCCGTACGCGCATGCTCTTGTCGCTCGCCACCGCTTGGCCGAGCACCGCCGCCGTTGACTTGGCCTCGAGTTCGCCGAGCGCCCACGCAGACGTCTCGCGCACCTTGTCGCTGGCATCGCTCGAGACGGCAGCCGCAAGCGCCGTCGCCGCGCTCCTGTCACCAATCTCACCCAGCGCCCAGGCGCTCATCTCGCGCACCTGCTCATCCTTGTCTCCCTGCACGCTCTGGGACAGCGCACTTACCGCCTGTTCCGAGCCGAGCTGGCCGAGGGCCCACGCGACGGTGAGCCGTACCGAGGGATCGGCGTCCTCCCGCAGGATCTTGAGCAGCGCCGGGACGGCGCTCGCGGAGTCCATCTGGCCCAGGGCGCCTGCGGCTGCCTGTCGTACCACCGCGTAATTGTCGGTCAGCGCATGCGTCACCGGCGTTACGGCGCGTCCGTCGCCGATCCGGCCGAGTGCCCACGCGGAATTGGCGCGCACACCGGCGGAGGGGTCCTTGAGCTTCGACATGAGCGGATCGACGGCACTCTTCGGTTCCACCAGGCCGAGCCCGAACGCCGCGAGCTCACGGATCGACGAGTCTGCCGAGGCGAGACGCTGCGTAAGTCCCGTCGCAACCTGGCTCTCTTCCGCATTCGCGAGCAACCGGACGGCGAGTTCCCGCACGCACGCATCGTCGATCTGCAGGTTCTCGAACAGGAAGGTCACGTCCGCGGTGGAAACGCTATCACGGCCCTTTCGGCCCCGTCGCTCCCCCGGTTGCCGCACCGGCGCGAGGGGTGTCACGGGGGCATCGCTCCACCGTCCCCATCCGTAATCGCCGACGGCGGCCACGGCCAGCGCGCAGAGCGGCGCGGGCGCATTGCGCGCCGAGGTCATGAGCTGGTGGATGTCCTGGTCTCCCGGGGCGGCCGTGGTCATTCGCGGTTCATGCACTCGCGCGATGAGGACGGCGGCCAAGGTGAGGGCAACGCTGCGCAGCATATCGGCTCCTGGCATAGGCATTCGTGTTGCGTATGGTGAAAAATCAGCACTTCACTTCCTGAAAAAGGGCGTCGCGAAACAGTGTTCCGTCGCGCGGCGCCTGTGCTGCCCGGCAACCGCTAGGGGAAGGGCCGGGGCTGTGGCTTCGGCATGGGCCACGGGCCGCCGGCACCACCACCTGCGAGCGCCGTGACGGCGGCATTCCGGATCCTGGCATCGGGTGAACTCACCAGTCGCGAGAGCGCGTCCACTGACGATTCGCCGGTGGCACCGATCGCACGAATGAGGTCGGCCTGGATCGCGGGATCGGTCTCCTTCGCGAACGCTGCCTCGAGCGCGGGCAGGGTGCCCGGGTCCTGGATATTGAACAGCGCCCAGGCCGCCGACTTCCGCACGTCCGCATCGGGATCGGACAGCGCCTTCACCAGTGCCGGGGGCGCCTTATGTGGATCGGCGTTGCCGATACCCCACGCGGCCATCGCGCGGACCTTGGGGTCGGCGCTGCCCAGCGCGCCGATGAGCACATCGACGGACGACTCGCTGCCCATGGAGCCGAGTGCCCACACCGCCGTCGACTGCAGCTTGGGATTGGCGTCCTGCGCGGCCGCCTTCGAGAGCGCCTGGATCACCGCCGGGCTCCGGTTGGCGCCGGCGAGAGCCCATGCCGCCATCTCGCGCACCGACTCATCAGCGTCGCTGTTCACGGCCGCCACCAGTGCATCGGCGGCCACGGCGATTTCGGCATACTGGGCCAGGCCCCAAGCTGCGATGCGCCGGACTGATGCATCGGAGTCGGTGCGGAGCGCCTTCGCGAGCACTGCCGCCCTCTCGTCGTCGGTGCTGTCACTCGCCGTGGCCTTCTGTGTCGTGGACTGCGTCGAAATCGCGTTCGCCAGCGTCACGGCCTGCTCGGTCCTCACCTCGATGCGGGTCTGCTGCTTCTCCCGCGTCCGTTCCTTTCGGGACGAGTCGGAAACGATCGGTGGCGCGGCGACGGCCAGCGGTGCGTCTGTCGCATGCGATGGCTCTGGTTCCACCGCCGGGGCGACCAATTCGCTATCGAGGGGCAATGCCACCCGCTCGACCGGCATGGCACCGCCCACCACTACCGCGAGCAGGAGCAACGATGTGACCAGGACGGCCGTGCCCATCCGCCCCATGCCCTTGCGGCGCAGTTCGGGATTGAGGATCGCGAGCATCCGTCCCTCGAATTCCTTGCGGTGCGCGAGGGCCAGGGCCACCGAGGGCGTGGCATGGTCACGGACACAGGTGACGATGTCGAGCAGGTGCTCGGCGTACTCACTGGGACGCGTTCCGAAGGCGAGTGCCAGGTCGTCGCAGGCACGCTCGCTCTCGGCGCGGAGATGCCGCGCGGCGGTCCAGACCAGGGGATGGAACCAGTACAGGGCACAGGCGATCCGCCCCAGCGTGTGACCGACGAGATCGTGCCGCCGCACATGGCCCAGCTCGTGAATCAGCACGGCGGTGCGACGCTCGGCGTTCCATTCATCGCTCGCGGCCGGTAGCACGATCGTCGGTGCCATCAGGCCTGCCGCGAACGGCATCTTCACGTCGTCGCTGCGGAGCAGGCGCGGCGCGGCATCCAGGCCAAGCCGGTCGGCGATCTCATAGAGCGACGCCTGCCAGTCCGGGTCGGTGAGGGCCTCGGCCCGGCGCACGATGCGGCGCACCTGGAAGGCACCCCAGGCGAGCCACGCGAGCAGGGCCACCGCCACGATCGCCCAGGTCGCGAGCAGGGTGGAGAGCAGGGTCCGGCCGAAGGGCAGGGCTGCGCGGGATTCCGGAGCGTGAATCACAGTCGGGCTTGCTGCTGACTGACTTGCTGCTGCAGGACTTCCTGCTGCCTGTATTCCTGTCACCTGACTTCCCGCCGCCCGTTGCGTCACCGGCAGGACGCGCAGCTGCAGCGGTCCCCACGCGCCAAGCGCGGGCAGCACCAAGAGGGCGCCGAGGGCCACGAGCCAGACAACATGCCGCGACCGGGCCGACGCACGTTGCATCGCGAGCGTGGCGCAGAGCGCGATGAGCAGCAGGCAGGTCGCCTTCAGCAGGATCAGGATGATCGACACGCTCGGTGCCATGATAGCCTCTACTTCTCGCTCCGCCGGGCATGGCGGATGGTGTCGCGAAGCCGCTCGATGTCGGCCTCGCTGAGGTTCGTGTCCGACAGGCGCAGCAGGGCGGTCATTGCCTGCTCCGTCGATCCGGCGAAGTACGTGGTCACGACGTGCTCCAGCACGTCCTCGCGGGCCTTTTCCGTCGGCCTGGCAGGGAAGTACACGTAGCGCGGGCCATCCTCCTTGTGGCTGATCAGCTTCTTCTCGCCCAGGATGCGGAGAATGGACCGCACCGCCGAATAGGTCGGCGGGTCGGGCATCGCCCGCATGATTTCCGCCACCGTGGACTCGCGCTGGCGGTGGAGGATGTCCATGACCTGGCGCTCTCGGCGGCTCAGGTCATCGGGGGTGCGTTCGGCTCGCTTTGTCATGTGCTGATATTTCAACACTGCAGGCGGAAAGTCAAGGCTCGCTCCGGAATCGATACAACGACCGGGGTGGTCCAGGCAGGACAAGTTGACCCGTAACGCGGCCGCGGCGCGGCGCATTCTGTCCCCTCCGGCCGCTCGCGGGTCAACTTGGCATCAGCCCGATTTCGCGGAGGTGGCAGGTCTGGCGCTGGAAGGGAGACGCGGCAACAATTCACGCGCTTCACCTGCTACCTCATGCCGGTTGGACCGGCTCCTCGCAGGGTTCCTCATGGTGATCGGTATTCGCTTCATGACATCGCGGGTCTCGAGTGTTGCCATCATCGTCCTGCTCGCTTCGGTGGCAGGGCAGGCGCACGCGCAACAGCCGACGGCGGTCGCGAGCGATTCAATGCAACAAGCGCTCGTCCGCATGACGGCGCGCCTCGACTCGCTGGAGCAGGGCGGCTGCCCCACCGGTCCGGCCGTCGTCATCCCGCCCGCTCCCGCGGGGGATCCGCGCACAGATTCTCTTGCCGCCAGCCTCGCCGCGGTCAACGCCCGCCTCGAGCGCATGATCGCCGCCCGCTGCTCCGCTGCGGCCGCGGTCCCCGCGGACAGCGGTGGCGACGACCTGGCCGCGATCCGGGCAGCAGCGGCGGCCGCGTCGGGCCCGCCGCCCGAGGCCGCGGCCGACACGACGAAGAAGCAGCCTACCGAGTTCGTGGGGAAGCAGCGCAATGCCTCCGCCATGAACCCGGAAATCAGCGCCACCGGCGACATCGAGTTCCAGTTTCCCGAGGGCGAAGCGCTGCAGGTCGTGCCGCGCGAATTCGAGCTCGCCTTTCAGGCCAACCTCGATCCCTATTCAGCCACCAAGATCTTCGTGTCATTCGAGGATGGCGAGGTGAGCATCGAGGAGGGGTACATATACTGGACCGGCCTCCCGGCACACCTGCGGGTGGATGCCGGCGTCTTCCGCCAGGAGGTGGGCGAGCTCAATCGCTGGCACCTGCATGCGCTGCCGGAATCGGAGTATCCGCTGGTGTACCGCCTCTACCTCGGCAGCGATGGTCTCGATGGCGTTGGCCTGTCGCTCTATACTCCGCTGCCGTTCTCGATTGTCCACGGAACGCATGAGGCGTGGCTTCAGGGCACTTCCGTGTCCAGTGAGCCGCTGTATGCCGGCGAACGGCGGCCCACCCTGCTGGGGCGCTTCAAGAACTTCTGGCAGCTTTCGCGCAGCACCTACATGCAGCTCGGCTTCACCGGCCTGGGCGGAGCCACGAGGGGCGACACCCTCGGCAGCAGGGTGCTTGGCGTCGACTTCCGCCTTACCTGGCGCCCGCCGAATGCGGGGACCCGGCAGGACCTGACGCTGCGCGCGGAGGGGTACCAGTTCCATGCCGATGAACTGGGAGAGAGTACGGACCGCTATGGCATGTACGCCGACATCAACTACAAGGCGAGCCGCCGCTGGGTGCTGGGCCTGCGATACGACTATGTGGAGGCACCACGCGGTCCTTACTCATCCGTGTGGGGGCTGACGCCGACGATCACCTGGTGGCAGAGCGAGTTCGTCTTCCTCCGCCTCGAGGACGACTACCGCTACGACAGTGTCCTGGGACACCAAAACCTGGCGCTGCTCCAGGTCGTATGGGCCCTCGGCCCCCACAAGCACGAGACCTACTAAGGATGGCTACATGCTGATCGCAGCCCTCATGTTCCTGATGGTCGGACCCGGCGCGCCTGCCCACGCGGCGCCGCTCAAGATCGTCACCAGCCTCACGACCTATGGAGCCATCGCCCGGGAGGTAGTGGGTGACAAGGGCACGGTCATGTCGATCGCGCTGGGCGACGAAGACCCGCACTTTGTGCAGCCGAAGCCGAGCTTCGTCGCCGCCCTTCGCGACGCCGACCTCTTCGTGACGACCGGACTCGACCTGGAGCTGTGGGTGCCGCCTTTGCTCGACCGGGCGGGGAACCGCAAGGTATCGGAGGGCGGGCCGGGATACGTCACGGCCTATACCGGAATCACCCTGCTGGAGGTGCCGACGTCGCTCGACCGGGCGGCAGGCGATATTCACGCCGACGGCAACCCGCATATCCACACCGATCCCATCAACGGGATCATCATCGCGCGCAACATCCTCACCGGCCTCACCCGGGTTTCACCGGAAAACGCGCCGTACTTCACGGCGCGCGAGCTCGACTTCGAGAAGCGGGTGCTCATCGCCACTGTCGGGGCCGACCTGGTGACGGTCCTGACCCAGCCCACGGTGTATGACCTGCTCCACAGCAACAAGTTTCTCGACTTCATCGCGAACACGAAGTACCAGGGGAAGCCGCTTGCTGACCGGCTGGGCGGCTGGCTTAAGCAGGGAGAGGTGTTCCGGGGCAAGGAGATGGCCTGCTATCACAAGGAATGGGCCTACTTCAGCCAGCGATTCAAGGTGGTGTGCGCGGACTACATCGAGGCGAAGCCGGGCATCCCGCCCACGCCGGGGCACGTACAGGAGATCATCGCCCTGATGAAGGAGAAGAAGATCACGGTGCTCTTCGCCTCCAATTACTTCAGCAAGAGCCAGATCGAGCAGGTGGCCCAGCGAACCGGTGCCACGCCGGTGATCGTGGCGGAGAACACCGACGGCGCCCCGGGGATCGTGACCTATTTCGACCTCGTCGGTTCCTGGGTCAGCGGATTGGCTTCCGCTTTTTCCGCGGGAGCGCACTGATGGACCTGAGCCTCTTCCTGCCGCCGCTGGCCGCATGCCTCATCATCGTCGCGATTCATTCGTACCTCGGCCTTCACGTGCTGGCGCGCGAGGTGATTTTCGTCGACCTGTCGCTGGCCCAGATGGCCGCCCTGGGCTCGGCGGTGGCGGTGCTGGCGGGCACGGCTCCCGATTCCACCCGTGGGTTCCTGTACTCGCTTGGCTTCACGACCATCGGCGCGGCGCTCTTCGCGGCGACCCGCAGCAACGGGAAGGGCCGGGTGCCGCACGAGGCGATCATCGGGATCGTGTTCGTCGTCGCGTCGGCCGCGGCGATCCTGGTGGCTGATCATACGGCGCGGGGCGGGGAAGCGATCAAGGACATCCTGGTGGGAAGCCTGCTGTGGGTCACCTGGCCGACCATCATACGCCTGGCGGCAGTCTACGCGGTGATCGGCGTGCTCCACTGGATACTGCGGCGCCGGTTCCTCACCATTTCATTCCATGAGAAAGACGCGGTTGCCAGGGGATGGAACCTGAAGCTGTGGGATTTCTGGTTCTACCTGTCGTTCGGTGTGGTGATCACCTTCTCGGTGCCGATCGTCGGGGTGTTGTTGGTGTTCTCCTTCCTGGTCGTGCCCGCCGCCATCGCGTTCCAGTTCACCCAGCGGCTTGGCCTGCTGGCCATCCTCGCGTGGATCGCGGGCGCGGCCGCCTCGGCGACGGGGCTGTGGATCTCGTTCAAGTTCGACCAGCCCACAGGCCCCGTCATCGTCTGCGTATTCGGCCTGCTGCTGCTCCTGGTGTCCCTGTTCCGGAAAATGACGGCCAGCGCCTGAAGCGCTAGGAGATGTAGCGGCCACCGAGCCGGACGGTGTACGGATCGCCCCCATTGTTGCGATAGATTGCCCGACTCGTCAATTGAGCGCCGCTATCACGGCGGACTCAGGCTCGTGGCACGAAGGTCAGGGCCACCGAGTTCATGCAGTAGCGAAGGCCAGTGGGTCGCGGTCCGTCATTGAAGACGTGGCCCAGGTGTGCCGCGCACAGGGTACAGGCGATTGCCTCGCGTACCATGCCGAAGCTGCTGTCCGTCGTCTTCGTCACATTCATCGCCGAGATCGGTTGCCAGAAGCTGGGCCATCCGGTTCCTGATTCGAACTTGGTCTTCGAATCGAAGAGTGCCGTGTCGCAGCATATGCACCGGTAAAGCCCGTCGGCGTGGTTGTCGGCGTACTTGCCGCTGAAGGCGCGTTCCGTTCCATCTTCCCGGGTCACGTAAAATGACTCGGGTGAAAGCTGCAGCTTCCACTCCGCGTCGGTCTTGACCACCATCGGCAGTCGGACCACACCTTCACTCTTCCCGGCAGCTGAGAAACGCTCGATTTGGACATCCTTGGCCGGGGACGGCACCCGGGCGGCGTGCACGTCGAGGAGGCGGTACCAGGTCCCCGCGGACAGCGCAGCGATGCCACTGAGAACGAACGCGCGACGTCCCTGAGTCGGGTGAGATGCTACTGCAACCGGATCGATGCTGGACACGACTCTTCTCCCGGGATGGGTCCGTAGTACCTACAATACGTCGACACCGGACATTCGGATCCCCTCACCCTGGAAGCCCATGCGCCGAGCGCTCCTGACCTTCGTTCTGGTCCTGTTTTCGTCTCCCCTCGCGGCCCAGGCCGCTCCGCCGGGCCCACGGGCCAGCGACGTGAAATCAATGGATGCCATTATCGCCGCGCTCTATGAGGTCATTTCCGGGCCGGCCGGCCAGCAGCGGGACTGGGACCGGATGCGCAACCTCTTCGTGCCGGGGGCCCGGCTCATTCCCGCGGTCTACCGTCCCGACAGCGTGCCGACACTCCGGCAATTGAGCGTGGAGGACTACATCACCCGCGCAGGGCCGATGCTGGAGAAGAACGGCTTCTTCGAAACCGAGATTGCGCGGCAGGTGGACGAGTATGGCGGTGTGGTCCAGGCCTTCAGTACCTATGAGAGCCGGCACAAGGCGGAGGATCCCGCGCCCTTCGTGCGCGGCATCAACAGCATCCAGCTCTTCAATGACGGGCAGCGCTGGTGGGTCGTGACGGTCCTCTGGGAAGCCGAGCGGCCCAATAACCCGATTCCCGAGAAGTATTTGAAGAGCGCGGCGAGGTAGCGCGCGCTGGGCGCGCTACCTCGCCGGCAGGTGTTCATCGCGCAGCGGCCCCGCTTCCTTCGAGCGGCCAGTCGGCATTCTCGGCCCACTGAGTGAATGACGGCACGTACACCTGCACATCCGGATAACCCAGCAGCAGCTTGAGTGCAAAATAGGCGTGGCTCGCTTCGGTTCCCGTGTTGCAATAGATGATGATGTACTTGTCGGGGGTGATGCCCTGCGCCAGGTAGTTCGCTCGCAGGGTCTCGATGGGCTTCCACACGGTGGTGGAGCCCGTCGTGACCAGGTCGTCGTGCCAGAAGTGGCTCACCGCCCCGGGAATATGACCCCGGCGCATCTGCGCTCCCGCGGTTCCGCCGAACTGGTCCGCCGGCCGCACGTCGACCAGCACCACGCCCTGTTGCCCCAGCATGTGCTGCACGTGCTCCCCCTCGATGACGTCGAGCAGGTATGGATTGCTGCTGTACTTCACCGTCGCGATCTCCGGATAGAGTCGCGTGAGTGACTTTCCCTCCGCGGCCCACTTCGCGTACCCACCGTCGAGGACGTACACCTCGGATTGCCTGAACCCGGCGAGCAACCAGGCAAGGAAGGTCGCGTTGAAGTTCTGTGCGTCCCCACTTGCGTAGATCACCACCGGCCGGTCGCGCCGGATCCCGATGCGGGACCAGATCTCGGCATACGCCGACTGCGGCAGGACACCGGCTGGCACTCCCTGGGCGGTCACACGCAGGTTCTCATAGTGCAGGTACACGGCGCCAGGAATGTGATCCGCCAGGTACGCGTTCAGGTCGCTGCGCAGGTCGACCACCGTGATCGAGTCGGCGGCGAGCCGGGATGCGAGCTGGTCTGTGGAGATGAGTGCCCCACGGGTTGCCGCCACCGCGCCCTCGACCGGCAGCCCATCGTGCCGGGTCCAGTCCTCGAAGGAACCATCATAGAGTTTCGCATTGTATCCGAGCAGGTGCGCCGCGAAGACCACGGCGGTCGCCTGCTGGCCGATGTGGCAGTAGGCCACGATTTCATCACCCTGGGACACGCCGGCCTCCCTGAAGATGCGTCGCAACGCGGAGTCGGGCAGGAAACGTCCGGCTTCGTCCGTCACGCTGGTGAAGGGAATGCTGCGGGCACCCGGCAGGTGGCCCGGTCGCGTGCCGGATCCCGCATCGAGGCCCTGGTAGAACTGCGGGTCGCGCGCGTCGATGAGGCGGAAGCGGGGCTGCGTCAGGCGGGCCTGAACCCACTCGGCGTTCACCACGACTCCGGGATCAGCCGTCGTCACGAGCCGCGTGACCTTCGGCGCCGCCGGCACCTCGGAGGTCACTGCGTAGCCTGCCGCTTTCCATGCAGGCAATCCCCCGTCGAGAATGACCGCACGATCGCCCAGGCCCGCGTACTCCAGTGTGAGCCACGCACGGGTGGTCGGACTCACCCAGTCGGAACCGAAGTAGAGCACGACTTTCGACGCCGCGGTGACGCCGAGCGCGGCGAGGGCCGAGTCGAGCGCCGTGATCGGCAGCATTTCGAGCGAGAGGCCGCCCGCCGGGCGATCGGAGATCGCACGCAGCTGCAGGTACCTTGCGCCCGGGATGTGCTCGCGATCGTACTCCGCGCTCTCGCCTACCTGGAGCAACACCAGGTCGGGATCGGAGAGGTGCGCCTTCAGCCACGATGCCGACACGAGCATCCGGTCGCGGGGCGTCGCGTCTACCGGGCGGGGCAGGAGCAGGGCCGCGGCTATCAGCAGGGCGGGGTAATAGGACAGCATGGTGACCTCCGGGTCATTGAGTGCGCGACACAATACGTGTCCCGGAGAGGGATTTGGTGATGAAGTTGTGCGAAGGTCGTGCGGAGAGTGGGGACCGGCGAGGATTCAGCGCTCGAAGCGATAGCCGACCTTCCAGACCGTCAGGAAATGCTCCGGATCGGCGGGATTGACCTCCAGCTTGCGGCGGAGTTCCGCCATGTGGGAGTCCACCGTCCGGGTCTGCACATCACCCGCGGCGCCCCAGACCTCTCGCAGCAGCTCGACGCGGCTTGCGACGGCACCCTGCCGGCGAACCAGTGCGAGCATGAGGTCGTATGCCTTGGGCGTGAGCGCCACGGGACGCTCATCCACCGACACGATGCGCGCGGAGGTCTCGACGCTCACCCGGCCGAAGGAAAGACGCGACTCCGCCGTGCCGGCGCCGCCCTGGCTCCGTCGCAGCACGGCACGCACACGTTCCAGCAGCTCGAGCAACCCGACCGGCTTGGTGACGTACTGGTCGGCATCGAGGCGAAAACCCCGCACCTTGTCCGCTTCTTCGCCGCGCGCACTCACGATGATCACGGGCACGCGGTCGCCGCCGGAGCGGATCGCATCGAGCACCTCGAATCCGGTCATGCCGGGAAGCATGAGGTCGAGGAGGATCAGGTCGGGGCGCCAGCGCTGCGCCTGCCCGAGCCCATCACGGCCGTCACCGGACACCTTCACCTCGTAGCCTTCGCGCTCCAGGTTGTAGCGCAGGCCGTCGGCAAGGTCCGCGTTGTCCTCGACGAGGAGGAGCCGCGCGCTGCTCACGATCTCTCGCCGTTCGCCACCGGGATGGTGACGCTGAACTCGGCGCCGCCGCCCGCTGCCGCCGCCACCGTCGCGGAGCCGCCGAAACTGCCCGCAATTTCGCGCACCAGCGAGAGACCGATCCCGCTGCCGCCCACCGCGCGTGCCGCTTCATCGGTGCCGCGATAGTACGGCTCCCAGATGCGCTCGCGCTCGCGCTCGGGAACGCCTGGGCCCTGGTCGGAAACCGTGAGGCGCGCGCTGCCGTTGCTGCGACTCACTGAGAGGCGCACATGCTGGCCCGCGGGGCCGAACTTGACCGCGTTGTCGAGCAGGTTGAGTACCAGCTGACGGAGCGTCGCCTGGTCGGCGAGCACCTCGATCCCCTCGGAGACCTCGGTGTCGAGGATCGCGCGCCGTGAAGCCGCAAGAGGCGCGAACGCCGTGGCGGCCTCCTTCACTTCGGCGCCGAGGTCGAGCGGCACCAGCGGCACGGAGGGATGCATGCCACGGTCGAGGCGGCTCGCCGCGAGGACATTCTCCACCAGGTGCTCGAGCCGGGTCGTTTCCCTCGTGAGGTGGCCCACCAGCCATTCCTGCTCTTCCGGCGTGTCGTACCGCTTCAGGCGCAGGGTGTCGAGGAAGAGCCGGAGCTGCGCCAGTGGCGTGCGGAGTTCGTGCGAAACGCCGGCCACGAATTCGCTCCGCAGTCGCGCGAGCTCTCCCTGGCGCCGTAGCTGCGCGGTTGCGAGCGCGGCGGCGACGATGCCCATCAGGCCAATGAGCAGCAGGAGCGGCAGTGGTGCGCGGGGAAGACCGCCGGCGAGGAGCGTCGAGGCGGTGGCAGGTACGAGGGTGATGCGCGCGACCAGCCCGGCGATGCGGGCCGGCATCGTGTCGCTGAAGATGAACGGCCATTCACGCTCGTCATCCGGCCACGCGGCAGACCGGAAGTAGACCGTGCCGGCGGGATCGCGAACCTCGAGCGCAAAGAGCCCGGTGTTCGCCCGCCCCTTGGTCACGGCCGCGGGGAGCAACGGGGCATCATCAAGCACCCGCCGGAATGTCGCGACCAGTTCCGCCGAATCGATGGTGAAACCATAGATCAGGGTATCACCCCACTCGGTGGGCATTGGACCGTACCCCGCGAGCCGGTGGGCGCCCGGGATGTTCACCATCGCGCCTTCCCGTCCCGCCACCGAGCCGGCGCGGGCCGACCTCGTGATGGACGACACGAGCGGCGCTGCGAGACCCGGGGCCAGCGAGTCTCCGGCGAGGTCGAGCGAGTCACTGCCGAGACGGAACCGGAAGTAGGTGGTAGGCACCGGGCCAGGGCCGCACTGGCAATCCTTGAGGTTCTCGGACCGGTAGATCGACAGCTTGTACGCGGCAGGTACGTCCGGGTTCTTGTGGGGTTCCCTGTGGCCGATCGGTCCCACCGTGCTCCAGAGGGTGGTGCCGAATTCCTCCATCAGGTGCTGCTGGTAGCTCCATCCGGCGAACGCCGCGTAGTCGCCGAGAAGCTGACGCGTATTCGCGCGTGATTTCCACGCCGTCACGACGGCAACACCGGCGGCAACACCGATCAGGGCGACGCTCGCGACGAGCAGCAGCAGGGGGGCATTCGACGTTCGTCTGGTCACGCCTCAAGTCTCGGCCCGGCGTGGCACCCCCGCAAGCGCGAGATGTGCGGGATTTGTGCAGGAACTGTCAGGCCGGCGGCGTCAAACGCCGCCGAGCCATGGATACCCCTGGTCCTCCCAGTATCCGCCGGGGCGCCCGGCCGTAAAGGTCACCTTGGTGAGGTACTTGGTCAGCTTGTAACCCAGCTTGATCGGTGAGTAGAGCCGGAGCGGGGCCCCATGGTCGGGCATGAGCGGCCGGTCGTTGAAGCCATAGGCGAGCATCGTCTGCGGGTGCATCGCGCTCGCCATGTCCCAGCCGTTGAAGTAGTCGTTGTCGAACGAATCGAAACGCACGAAGTGGGCGCGGTCGGTCGGCTGCACCAGGGCGGCGACGGCCGAGAAGGGCACCCCACTCCAGGTCGCGACTGCGGTCCATCCCTCGACGCAATGGTGCTTCACCGTGTAGGTGATGCGCGGCAGCTGCTGCAGCATTTGCAGCGTCAGGGCGGCTGGCGCCTTGACCTCGCCGCCGATTTCCAGCGCCCACGGCGTCGTCGTGTCGAGCGTTGGCACATCCCGGCTGATGTGGTACGCCGGCATCACCGAGCTCCGTGCCGTGGCGGGATACACCCGGGCAAGGCGGGTACTCGATTGCAGGATGTTCTCGCCCACCCAGTCATTGAGGCGCGACATCGTCGCGAGCCTGGATTTCACGAAGGGGCCGCCGTCCCAGCCGCAGCCGGCGACGAGGCTCGCCGGCCCTGCCACAAGGCCGAGCTTGAGGAAGTCACGGCGGTCGAGGCTAGTCATGGCTGGGGAACTTTCCGCGGTACCAGCCGGTGATCATCGACGGGAGCGAGGCGCGATCGGCCAGCAGCACGGCGCCGACATGTACGAATGTGAACGCGATGAAGAGCCACACGGCGACGAAGTGCCAGTAGCGCGCGAACTCGAAGCCGCCGAAAAGCGCCGTGAGCCAGGATAGCTGGACCGGCTTGTAGATGGCGAACCCGCTGAGCACGGAGATGGCGCCGAGGGCCACGATGAACGTGTAGGCCCCCTTCTGCAACGCGTTGTGCTTCCCCTGCAGCGGGTGCTCCTTCCTGAGGTGCAGGTAGTAAAGCTGCATCTCGATGGCCGGCTTGATATCACGGGGGCGGAACAGCATTCGCGCCACTGCCCTGTGAAAGCTAGGAACCCGATGTACGTGAGTCCGGTAATGACGAGGGGCCAGGCGAGCGCGAAGTGCCAGTTGAGTCCGCCCGCGAGCCAGCCACCAAGTCGGACCGCCTCGGGAAAGACATAGCCGTCGAATGGATTGGGCACCGGAAGCCGGGTCACCGTCGTGCCGAAGTGGCGGAAGGCCACGTAGATCTGCAGGCCGCTCGCGATCATCCCCGTAAGGACGATCGCATTGAGCCAGTGCGTGAGGCGCACGAGGCCGTTGTGTCGCCGCACGCGCGGGTATGGTGACTCCGCCATTCCGGTATTCCTTTGAGCGTACCGGAAGATACGTCACCACGCCGCGATCGGTTCCCTCACGCCGGGAGCAGCACCACCGGCGAGGCCGAGCGAGCCATTGGTGCTTCCGGACCGATTACTTCTGGCTCACGGCGGTCGCGGCCTTGGGCAGGGTGTCGGCCAGTTCTGCCCTGAAGCGCGCCGCCTTGTCGGGTTGTCCGAGCGAGTCATAGGCGGCAACGAGGTCCTTGCGGGCATTCTTCAGGAAGCCCACCGCCGGGTCGGACTGCTTCGAAACAATCTCGTAGCCCGCGAAGCTCTCCTGTGCCGCTTCGGCGAATCGTCGCTGCCGCAGCAGTGATCGACCCAGCTTGATCCTCGCGATCCCGGTGTTGAGATGTTCCGGCGACTGGGCGGTCGAGTAGATGACAATGGCCTGCCGATAGAGCGGCTCCGCCCTTGCCGGTTCCTTTCTTGCCATGTAGACGCTCGCCAGGTTGGACAGCGCCGTTCCCGTGAGGTAGTGCCCGCCGGGGTAGACTTTCGCATAGATGTCCGCCATGCGACGGAATGCGGCTTCGGCCTCGTCCAGCCTGTCACGCTGCAGCGCAACGGTGCCCAGTTCATTCACTGCGGAAGCCACGCGTGGATGCACCGGCCCGAAAACCCGTTCCTGGATGATGAGCGCCTGCTGCAGTGTGCTGATCGCCTCGTCGTACTTCTCTTCCCGCACCATGGCCCGGCCCAGCATCGTCAATGTCGAGGCGGTTACGTAACTGTCCTGTCCGTACCACCCACTGTTGATCTCCAGCGCCTCGCGATAATAGCGCTCCGCCTCGGCATAGTGACCGGCCTCGAACTGGATGGCGCCCAGGTTGATGAGGTCCTCAGCGACGGCGGGATGGTGCCGGCCGTGCAGGGCACGACTCATCACGAGAACCCGACGGGTGAGCGAGTCAGCGACCGCCCAGTGCCCCAGGTAGAAGTGCGTGTTGGCCAGTTCGTAGAGGCTGTTCGAGAGGGCCGGGGTCACATCGCCGGGCGCCGAATAGATACGGACCGCCTGCTCCAGGACCGGCACTGCGGAGTCGTATGCGCCGCGCTCCACCAGCACATGTCCGAGCGCCGCGGTCGCCCTCGCCACGAGCGGGTGATCCGGAGCGAACTGGCCGCGACTCTTGATCAGTCCCTGGCGCACCAGCTGCTCGGCGTCGTCGAAGCGCGCCTGGTCGGACCGCAACAGTCCGAGGGCGACATCGCTCTCGGCCACGTCCGCGTGGTTGGTGCCATGCAGGGCGATGCGCCGCTGGAGCGCCGCGCTCAACAGCGAATCCGCCCGGTCGAGATCGCCCAGCTGCTGATAGATGCCGCCCAGCGTCGCGAGCAACTCGGCCTGAACGCCTGGTTCCCCGACGAGACTGCCTGCCTCCTGGACGCCGCGGTCCACCAGCGTGACCACCCGAAGGCTTTCGGCGGGGCCTGCCTCCTTGTCGCCGCCCTGGAACAGGCTGAGCATGAACCCCTGGATCCGCTGCGCCCGCGCTGCCTCGGCCACGGCTGCGTTGCGCGCCGTGGCGACGCGCACCGTGTAGAAAACGACGATGCTCACGAGCGCCGCCAGAGCCAGCGCCGCGGCCACGACGCCGCGCGTGTTCCGGCGAACGAACTTGTTGAGCCGGTAGCTCATGCTGTCCGGGCGGGCATCGAGTGGCTCGCCGCTCAGATAGTGATCGACATCCCGGATGAGCGCTTCCACAGTGCGATACCGTCGCTCGGGATCCTTGTGCATGGCCGTGAGGCAGAGCACGTCGAGATCAGCCCAGGACCCCCGACTGGTCGACGCGGCAGGCGCGCCCACCTGGCTCGCGGTAGCGCGCGCCACCGCGGACGGCTTCACCGGCTCGTAGTCGGCGATGACCATCCCGGCCTCGTCGGGCGTGCGGTGCGACAGGTCGAACGGAAGGCGGCCGGTCAGCAGCTCATAGAGGATGATCCCCAGGGAATACACGTCGGTGTGAAGCCCCACGCGGTCCCCGCGCATCTGTTCAGGCGCGGCGTAGGCCGGGGTCATGAGCCGCAGGCCGGTGCGGGTGTGGTCCGCAGGCGACTCGACTGCCTCGAGGTGCTTGGCGATCCCGAAGTCGAGCAGCTTCACCGAGCCGTCCTCCTTCACCAGGATATTCGACGGCTTCAGGTCGCGATGTATGATGGCGTGGGTGTGCGCGTGCAGCACCGCCTCGCAGACCGCCCGGAACAGGCGGATCCGCTCTGCCAGCGACGACGCGTGCGCCCGGCAGTATTCGGTGAGTGGCGAGCCCTCCACGTATTCCATGACGAACCATGGCGTGCCGTCAGGAAGGGAGTTGGCGTCGTAGAGGTGTGCTATGGAAGGGTGGTTGAGTTGCGCCAGGGTGCGCTGTTCGCTGGCGAACCGTTCCCGGCGGGCCGGTGAGAGCCACGCGTCACGCAGGATCTTGAGCGCGGCCACGCTGCCGAGGTCATCGCGCATCGCGCGGTACACCACGCCCATGCCGCCTTCGCCAAGGACATCGATGATCCGGTAGGGCCCGAACCGCATGCTGCGAAGCGCGACCGGGACCCCGCCGTCGAGAAGGTCGCTGGCCGCGCGGGCCAGGCCACCGTCGAGCAGGGAATTGCCCTCGGCGTCGGCCTCGAGCAGGCTCTGCACCTCGGGAATCAGCGCCGGGTCATCGGCACAAGCGGAATTCAGGTATGCCAGGCGCTCTGCGGCGGGCCGCCCGGCCGCATCGTGGAATAACTGCTGGACCCGCTCCCACCTTATAGCGTCGATGGCGCCTTCCCTCCCGCGTGCCCGGCGCGCAGCTCTCGCGCCAGCCATGCCTTCGCGGCGCGCCAGTCGCGCAACGCCGTCGCCTCCGACACCCCGAGTACCGCTGCCGCTTCGGCCACATCGAGGCCGCCAAAGAAGCGGCTCTCCACCAGCATGGCCTGGCGCGGGCTCAGTCGTGCGAGCTCCTCAAGCGCTGCATCGAGTTCGAGCAGGTCACTTCGTCCGGCGGGATCGGCGATCGATTCATCGAAAGTGACCACCATGGCACCGGCACCCCGCTTGTCAGCGTGCCGTCGCCGCGCCGCTTCGATGAGGACCTGTCGCATGGCGCGGGCAGCAATCCGCTTGAAGTGGAGCGGCGAGGTATCAGCGAGATGCGGGCTGCCGGCAAGCTTGAGCCAGGCCTCATTCACCAGTGCCGTAGGGCTCAGCGTTGCGCCAGGGTCTCCCCGGCTCACGCTCGCCGCGAGGCGGCGCAGTTCCTCATAGGTGACGCTGAACAGGTGATCGAGGGCGCGCGAATCAGCGGACGCGGCACTGCCGTCACCCGCGAAGGATGCGCGCTCCAGCCCATCTCGCCTGCTCATGACGGTATTCCCGCGAAGGCTGCGCAATGCTCGGCGGACCTCCCTGTCTCGAGCCGCCGGCACCGTGGTCCAACCTAGTATGGCATCCCAGGCGGCTCGCGCAACCTTGCCCCGGCAAATGACGGTTTCCGGCAGGGTTCCACGCAATGAGAGCGACCCGCCCGGTCGCGAGCCCGCCACGGCGCAATCAGGAGGCAACATGACCTGCTCAACCTCGATATATCCCGCCGCGCCGCGCCTGGTGCGCGGCCCGGCCGTCCTCCTGGCGCTGCTCGGCACCACCCCAGGGGCCGCTGTCGCGCAGGTGCCCGCCGAATACCAGGGAAACTGGGTTCCGGCCAAGGGGTCCTGCGAATCAGCCACGCGCGTAATCGTGAGCGCCAACAAGGTGACGCTGGTCAATGGTGCCGACAAGCAGGAGATCGGAGGGATCGAGATGGCGGGACCCGGCTATTTCGCCCCCGACTACACGGGCATCCTCGCGGTGTTGATCACCGAGTTCGATGGCCAGCAGCCAGTGACGGTGACGTTCAATGTCGGGGAGAAAAAGGGTGTCGCACAGGCGGACTTCTCCCCGGTACTGCCGGCCGGCAATTCCCAGGCGGCGGCATACAATGCCCGCATCAACCAGCTGAACCTTGCGAAGCGCTTCCCCCTCAACAAGGTGACACTGAAGAAGTGCGCCGGACAGCAAGGTGCGGGCGCCGGGGCGGTGCCCGCGAAGCTGGCGTCCACCAGACCGGCGGCACCGGCGGGCCCGTCCATCTGTGCCGGTAACCCGCACTGCGTCGAGGTCACACCGTTTGCGGCAACCGTGACCGACTTCCGCACCAGTGCATCGGGCGCGACCAAGGTGGTCACGGTGACCATGCGCTTCCAGAACCGCACCGCCACGCCGCTCATCCTCGGCTATGTGCAGGGCTCCGGGATCGTCACGGATGATCGGGGCAATCGCTACACGGTGAATGGCCCGGGGGCGATTCGCGGCATCGGCGAAATCAACAACAACACCTTCGACTCCAAGTTCACGCTCCAGCCCGGCGAGGCCAGCGACGCGCGCCTGGAATTTCAGTGGACCCCGCAACGCGGCCAGATCTTCGGCACGACCTACGATGTCGAGCTGGCAGTGCGGCAGATCGATGCACTGGAGGCCAACCAGTACCGGTTGGGCAAGGAGTACGCCCTCAAGCTTGATGGCTTCACCGCCGGCGCATCCGTCGCCTCGGCGCAACCGGCGAGTGGCCCGGTTGCTCCTTCCACCGGAGCCGGCGCAGGTGCGACGGGTGGCTCGGTTGCGGCGGTGCCGGCGGAGGTGCCTGATGCCTGCGCCGGGAAGCCCCGGTGCTACGGCGCCGGGCCGTTCATCGCCGAGGTGACGCAGGTAACCACGAGCAAGGTGACGTACTACGTCTACGTCCACCTCAACGTGAAGGTGTCGAACGTGACCGCTCAGCCCCTGGTCCTTGGCTGGCAGAACGGATCAGGCGTCGTCGTCGATGATGCCGGCAACCGGTACGCGGCCAAGAGCGTGAAGGGCATCGGCCTCGTCACGGCCAGTGCTGCCGACCCCCAGTTCACGCTCAACCCGGGCCAGTCACGAGCGTTCACCATCGACTACGTCGTCCGTCCCGGCCGTGCCGTGGTGGGGACCAGCTACACCGCAGATTTCGTGCTCCAGCAACTGGAGATCCTCCCAAGCCGCCAGGTGCGCTCGGTGCGCGAGTACTCCGTGAGCTACCAGGACCTGTCGGCCGGCAACGCGGGAGCTGCGGGTTCGACGAACGCTTCGAATGATGGTGCCGCTCCCGAAACCAGTGCGAGTGACTCGACTGCTGCCAATGCGGTGAACGCCACGGCGGGAGCGGTGAAGGCGGTCGGGAAGTTGTTCAAGTCGAAGTGATCGTGTGGCCACAACCAGAACCATTTTCCGCCAGCGGGGAGGTCGAGATGCTTACCAGCCAGGTGAAGTTCAGTCTGCTCACCCGGGAGCAGGTGATGGGTGCCCTCAAGTCCACCGGTTCGAAGGATCCTGACGTGCTGCTCGCGGCGAAGGAGGAGTTCGCCAGCAACTATCGCCCGATCAAGTGGTTCGGGATCTGGGGCATGGTGTGCGGTGTGCTCATGACGATGCTCATCGTCCTGGCGCCGCTCGGCATTCCGCTCTTCTTCCTGGGAATCTGGTGGTTCAAGCGGGCCAAGAAGAATTCGCTGCTGATCGAGCAGACCTTCAGTGACTATGTCGGCGGCCTGACGGGCAAGGGAGCGACGGCATTCGGGCTGAACGCAAACGTCGCCTGAAGTCGCAGGATTCCGATCAGGGTCGAGAGGAGGCCTCGCCTCTCGACCCTGAACCTCGCTCTCAGGGGAGGTAGTTCGACGACCACCGCCGCGCCACGTAGATGCCCAGGCCAGTCCCCACCATGCTCACGATGAATGCCGTCATGAAGCCAAAGCGTTCGGCGGCGAACCAGCCGATCCACCCACCTGCCGTTGCGCCGATGAAGATCATCAGCTTCGACATCGTCCCTCCCACTTTGCGCCGGTGTTGCTACCCTTCAGCGTGGCGCGGGCGACGTGCGCCCGCCATGTCGTCATGAAAGGGAGACGCAGGCATGACGTTCAAGAAGCCGGCCGACGACGAGCTCCGGCGCAAGCTCACACCAGAACAGTATAAGGTCACCCAGCACGAAGGGACGGAAGCGCCGTTCCGGAACGAGTACTGGGACAACCACGCACCGGGCATCTACGTCGACGTGGTCTCCGGGGAACCCCTCTTCAGCTCACTGGACAAGTACGACTCGGGCACCGGTTGGCCGAGCTTCACGAAGCCGCTGGAAGAGGACAACGTGCGCCTGCGCCCCGATCACAAGCTCTTCGCCTCGCGCACCGAGGTGCGCTCCGCCAGCGCGGACAGTCACCTGGGCCATGTGTTCGCTGATGGTCCCGCGCCGACCGGCCAGAGGTTCTGCATGAATTCCGCGTCCCTTCGCTTCATACCGGTCGACAAGCTCGAGGCCGAGGGTTACGGACAGTACCTCGCGTTGTTCGGCCGATAGACGTGCGAGCAATCGTCGCTGCGTGTATCGCGACCGGTCTCACTGACCGGTTGTTCCCAGAATGTCCTTCCGAAGACGGCGCCGGTGCCGGCCCTGCCTGCGGATAGCGTCGTCGCCTCTCTCTACTTCCTTGGCGACGGGGGGCGTCCCGATTCCAATGGCGAGCCGGTGCTCCAGGCCCTCAGCGCTGCGCTGATGCGTGCTCCGGACCGGAGCGTAGCATTCTTCGTTGGCGACAACGTGTACTACGGCGGAGTTCCGGACACGTCGGCCAGCGATTATGCGGAGGCGCGCCGCCGCCTCACGGCACAGGTCAAGGCTGTCGCCGGGTCCGGCGCCCGGGGAATCTTCCTTCCGGGAAACCACGACTGGAAGGGTCCGGACGGCTGGAGCGCCGTGCTGCGGGCGGAGAAGATCGTCGCAGATGAAGGCGAGGGGCGCGTCGTCCAGCTTCCAGGCAATGGGTGCCCCGGGCCCGTGGCCATGGACATCGGGCCTGTGCGCGTGGTCATGCTCGACACGGAATGGTGGCTTCACAAGACTGGTCCGAAACCGGAGGGCCCGGCCAACGGATGCGCCGTCACCGCTGTCGTCTTTGATTCGTTGCGGTCCCTCCTCGCCGGGGCCGACGCCAAGGCGACGCTGGTCGCAGGCCACCATCCCCTGGTGAGCGGGGGCGAACATGGTGGTTACTTCAGCTGGAAGGACTACTTCTTTCCGCTGCATCATGTGGTATCCTGGCTCTGGTTGCCCCTTCCGGTCATCGGTGCCGCGTATCCTGCGGCGCGCAATGCCGGAATTTCGCGGCAGGACATGTCCAACCCCACATATCGACGGCTGATCGACTCGATTGATGCAGCACTGCGCGATGTGCCGCCAGCGGCATACATCTCGGGCCACGACCACAGCCAGCAGGTGGTCGAGATGTCGTCCGGTCTCCTGCAGCTCATCAGTGGCGGTGGGTACTATGGCCACACTGACTTCGTGAGCCCGGTCGAGGGTACATGGCTCGCGCTTGCAAGGGCCGGATTCATGCGCATCGATGTCACGCCCGGCGGTCGGCTCCGCCTTGCCGTCATTACGGTCGACCGGAATGGACTCCCGACCGAGGTGGCTTCTCGGTGGTTGCCGTCGCGCTAGGCGATCAGTCGCTTCCCTCCAGCTTCAGGAATCCTTCACGGGCAGGAGTGTAGGGTTGAAGCGGGCAGATCCGAATTGCCCGCCTCACCCGTGATTGGAGGCTTGTATGTACCGCTCCCTGCTCGTGCCACTCGACGGCTCATCCTTCGCCGAGCAGGCGCTGCCACTGGCGGCAGAAATCTGTTCGCGTTCGGGGGCAGTCCTGCACCTTGTACTGGTTCACGATTCGCTGGCTGCCGTGCCGGTGTACGGCGAACCAGTCCTCCTCGACCAGTCGTTCGACCTTGCATCCCGGAAGCAGGAAGAAGCCTACCTGGAGGCTGCGGCCCGCCCGCTCATCGGCAACGGCATTGTTGTCCGGACCCGGCTGCTCGAGGGGCCGGTCGCCCACGCGCTGGTGGGTTATGCGCGAACCAGCGGGATCGAACTCGTCGTCCTCACCACCCATGGTCGGGGTGTATTCAGCCGCTTCTGGATCGGGAGCGTTGCAGACCGGCTGGTGCGGCAGCTCGAGGTGCCGATGCTGGTCCTGCGTCCGCATGCACCGCGCGGCGCGCCACCCGCATCGCTCCTGCGCCGCATCGTCGTGCCTCTCGATGGATCGCCGCTCGCCGAAGCGATACTCGAACCGGTGACGCAGTTCGGCGGGGTGCTCAGCGCCGAGTACATCCTCTATCGTGCGGTGGTGGTGCTGCCACCGGTGCACCTGCCATACCCGGCCGTCATGCTCGTACCGGAGCAGACCGAGGTCACGTCCGTCCTGGAGCAGCAGGCGGCGCAGTACCTCGACGACCTGGCGAAGGGGCTTCGTGCTCGCGGCCTGCACGTCGAGACCGCGGTGGAGGTGACGACCGATCCGGTGGCGGCCCTCTCCACCTGGTCCGAGCGCCATGGGGCCGACCTCATTGCCCTCGCGACGCACGGCCACGGCGGAGCTACCCGGCTCCTGCTTGGCAGCGTGGCCGACAAGCTCCTGCGCTCGGCGTCCGTACCGCTATTCGTGTGGCGGCCCGGCGGTGGAGCGGATCGTGGTTCGACCGGTTCAAGGGCGGGGGCGGTGGCCGTCGCGACGTGATCCGGCCGCGCGCAAGGCATTGACGATCACGGCGACGTCAATGCCTTCCTGAAGCAGTGCGCCGGCCGTGGGAGGGATGAATCCCGCGCCGGCGAGCAACATGGCAACTGAGCTGAGTCCAAGACCGGCGAGGACACTTTGCCTTGCCACGTGTGCCGTCCACCGGCTGAAATGAATGGCCTCGAGCAGGCGGCGCGGATCATCAGCCAGGATGACGACATCGGCCGCCTCGGCGGTGATGCCGCCCCCTCCGGAAGCGAGCGCCACACCGACGCTCGCGGTGCTGAGTGCGGGCGCGTCATTGGTACCATCCCCAAGCATCACCACGCGAAATCCCTCACGGACCAGGTCGCCGACGGCGCGCACCTTGTCCTCCGGCAGGAGGTCACCGTATGCCTCATCGACCCCGAGCTGGCGCGCGATGACATCGGTATTGGCGGCACTGTCCCCCGAGAGCAGGACGATGCGGCGGATGCCGGTCTCACGCAGGTCGCTCATGAACCGCTCGATGCCGGGTCGCAGCCCATCGGCATAGGTGATGACGCCGGCGAGAGCGCCATCGACTGCGACAAAGGCGCGCACAGCGCCGCCGGCGTCGTGGTGCTCGTGCTCCAGCGCGTCGATCTCGGCAGTGACGCCGGGCAGGCGGTCCCGGAGCAGGCTGGCGGCCCCGACCAGCACCCGCCGCCCTTCCACCATCCCTTCGATCCCGCGCCCGGCCGACTCGACCACATCGGTCGCCTCGGGGAGTGTTGGCACCAGCGCCCGTGCGGCCGAGACCACGGGCCGAGCGAGCAGGTGTCCCGAAGTATCCTCGATCGCCCCGGCGAGTCGCAGAACGTCAGGTGTGGTGAACGGCGCACGCGTCCAGACGGCAGATACTTCGGGACGGCCAAGTGTGAGCGTGCCGGTCTTGTCGAAGACCGCGACGGTCGTGCGGCCAAGCTCTTCCAGGGCGCGGCCAGAACGGAAGATCACCTGCCGGCGGGCGGCGCGGTTGATGCCGCCGATCACGGCGACCGGTACCGCCAGGATGAGGGGGCAGGGGGTGGCCACCACCAGCACGGCAAGCACGCGGTTGGAGTCGCCTGATGCAAGCCAGGCGACGGCGCACACCGCCAGAGTGAGTGGAGTGAACCAGACGGCATAGCGATCGGCGAGGCGCTGCATGGGCGCCTTGCTCTGCTGCGCATGCCGCACGAGCTGGACAATGCGGGCGTACTGGCTCTCCGCGGCTACCGCAGTTACGCGAATGACCAGCGGACCTTCCAGGTTCGACATTCCGCTCATGACGGCAGTACCAACCTCGGCCAGCCGTGGCATTGGCTCCCCGGTGAGGGCCGCGGTGTCGAGGTGTGACCGGCCGCTCACCACAACTCCGTCGCAGGGAACCAGTTCGCCCGGTCGGACGATCAACTCGTCTCCGGCCCCGACCGCACTGACGCTCACTTCCTCCTCGGTTGTGCCGGTGAGCCGTCGAGCGAGACGGGGCGCGGCTTCCTCGAGCGCGCGCACCGCCTCGGACGCGCGACCCTCGGCGTAGCGTTCAAGGGCTTCGCCGCCAGTCTGCATCAAGACGACAATCAGGCCGGGCAGGGGGGTTGCGAGTAGGGCCGCCGTGATAATGGCGAGCATGGCGACGACGTCCGCGGCGAATTTACCGCGCAACATGCCGCGGAAAGTGTGCAAGACGACCGGAATGCCGGTGAGCAACAGGCCCGCCATCCACGCGCGGTGGGCGAGGTGCGCATGGCCGCCCAGCAGGAACGCGAGGCCGAGCAGGATCGCGAGAAGGGCGGTGACCGGGATCCACGCCTCCCGGCGGATCATGCGCTCCGGCTTGAGTTCTCCTCGGCCTCCGCGTCCTCGCGGAGCGAGAAGCCGACTCCACGCACCGTCTGGATCATTTGACGTCCGCAGCTTGACTGCAGCTTTCGCCGCAGGTTGCCGACATGCACATCCACCACATTGCTCTCAGGATCGAAGTGCATGTCCCACACCTTTTCGAGGAGCTGGGTGCGGCGGACGACTTCCTCGGTGTGCAGGAGGAAGTGCTCGAGGAGCTGGAATTCCTTGTTCGTCAGGTCGAGCGGCTTGTCCTCGGCGGTGACCTGGTGCCGCAGCCGGTCCAGGGTGATCGGTCCGTAGCGCAGTATCTCGAGCCGTTCGGCGCCGCCCCGCCGGAGCAGGGCGCGGATGCGGGCGAGGAGCTCGTCGAACCGGAACGGCTTCGACAGGTAGTCATCAGCGCCGGCATCGAGTCCCCGCACGACGTCCTCGACCGCGTCGCGCGAGGTCAGCATGAGGATCGGCGTGTTGCGTCCTTCCCGCCGCAACTCCTGCGCGACCTGGAATCCGGTTTTCTTCGGCAACACGACATCCAGCAGGATCACGTCATACTGGTAGACGTGCGCCAGCATGGTCGCCTCGGCGCCATCGGCGGCGATGTCGACCACATACCCTTCCTCCTTCAGGCCCTGCTCGATGAAGCCCGCGACCTTCCGGTCGTCTTCCACCAGGAGCACTTTCACGGCGCATTCCACCTTGATTGGAATCCGGGAGGAATATTCCGCTGGACGGCATGAGCCGGCGTGGAACTCGTCATGAAGGTTACTTCACAATTCCACCGGCCTGCGGCAGCCGCAAGACGAAGTGGCCGCCCCCGGCCACGCTCGATTCGGCGAAAAGATCCCCTCCCAGCAGTCGAGCCAGCCGCCGCGACAAGGGAAGGCCAAGGCCGACACCACGCGATTCCTCTCCGGCTTCCGTTTCATAAACATCGAAAATGCGCTCCAGGTCGTCCGCCTTCACTCCCGGCCCCTCGTCCTCCACCCTGAAGTGAAGCGACTCGTTGCCTTCGGCACCGACACGCAGGATGACTACACTGCCGTCGGGGGCGTGCCGTACCGCGTTGTTGAGCACATTGCCAAGAATCTGTTCTACCCGCATCGCGTCCGTGAGACAGGTCGGCATCGGCAAGGTCGAGAGTTCGCACCGGAGCTCGATTCGCCGCTGGTTTGCTGCGGGCGTGGCGTGGCTCACGGCGCGTCGCGCAACCGCCACGGGGTCCACGCGCTGCAGGTTGGGCCGGAGCCGATCCTCGTCGAGACGTGACAGGTCGAGGAGATCGTTGATGAGTTCGACTGCCTGGCCTGCCGAATCGAGGACCTCGAACGCCGCGCGCGGCACCGTGGCAGGATCCTTCTTCCGCACCAGCATCTCTGCCCAGCCGTACATTCCGGCGATCGCATTTCGGAGCTCGTGATTGACCATCGCGAAGAAACGCTCGCGGGTCCGATGCAGCGCCTGGACCTCCACGAGCAGGCGGGCGCTCTCGCCATGCAGGCGCGCATTCTCCACCGCCGCGGCCGTCTGTGCCGCGAGCAGGAGGCAGACGTATTCGTCTTCATCGGTGAAGAGGCCTCCGCCGAGCTTCTCCGTCATGTACAGATTGCCGAACACGCCGCGGCGGCCGATGATCGGCACCCCGAGAAAGGAGTGCATCGGCGGGTGGTGGGGCGGAAAGCCGTAGGAGTCGGGATGCTTCTTGAGGTCCGGCAACCGCACGACGGCCGCCTCGCGGATGACCAGGCCCAGGATGCCGTGACCGCGGGGGAGGGCGCCGATCAGCTGGCGGTCCTCGCTGGACAGCCCCGTGGTGGTGAAGCTCTCCAGGCTGCGTCCGTCGGGTCCCAGAACGCCGAGCGCAGCGTAGCGGCACCCGATCAGTTCCACTGCGACGTCGGTGACCTTCTGCAGGACGCGATCGATCGATATCTCGGTCGCGAGCGACAGGTTCGCCTGAAGCAGGCGCTCGAGCCTGGCCTGCGCCGTCGGTTTCTCCCCGGAGGTCATGAGGGAAGCTTAAGCGTCCCACCGGGAGGTTTCACCTCGCCTTCACTTCGGGTTCACGTGATGGCTGCCACACTGTCGGCATGCCGCTACCGCTTCACATCGTTGCGACCGCCTGTCCCGACGCCGAGGCCGCAAGCGCCTTCCGGGTCGCCCAGCGCCTCGCCAGCTCCACGGGGGCCAGGCTCACCGTGTTTCCGCTGGCCGAGCGCGTGGCGCCGATCACCGGGATGGCCGGGATCGAGATCCCGCGCTTCGCCGAGCGTATTCAGGCCGACCTCGTCGTGTTGCCGAGGATCTGCTTCGCAGGAGAGTGGCTGGCCGATGCCGTGACTCGTCGAAGTCACGTGGCGTCACTCTCCGTGGCCTCGGGATACGAGGATCTCGGTCGCTGGCTGGTGGCGCTGGACGGATCTTCCCGGTGCCGGATGATCCTCTCCATGGTGACGCCAATCGTCGAGGCGCTCGGGGCCTCGGCGGCTTCGTTCCAGGTGCGCGATGGCGATGTTTTTGCCGGGATCCTGCATGAGCAGGTCGCGACCGGAGCCGGTGTGCTGGCGATCGGGTCACGCCCGGGTGGCCCCCCGCCGCCGATTCCCGAAGGAAGTTTGGCGCGCCGCCTGGTGAACACCGCTGCCTGCATGGTGCTCGCCGTCCCGATCTGACGGTTGCCGCAGCGGCGTCGGCGACAACGCCTGGCTACACTTGTCGCCATGCCTGCACCCGTTCTCTTCGCACTGCCGTACCTGCTGGCCGCGGTCGCTGCGCTGCTTCTGGCGGGTGCTTCCGCTCGCCCGGGCATCATCGGGGTCGTGCTCGTGGCGCTGGCGACCGCGGCAGCGTCTCGCGTGCCCTACGGAACTCCCTCATTCCGGTTGATCAACGGCGCGCTGCTCGCCGGCGGGCTGCTGCTCTTCGCAGTGGGGATCGTCATGGCCTGGAATGGTGTCCGGCCCGCGGCCGTGGTTCACGCGTTTCCGGCCGTAGTGCCGCCGGGCGCGGCGACACCTTCTGGTATCCCGGCCGTTCTGCGTCGGTGGGGGATGCCGGCACTTCTCGGCCTGCTGCTCCTCCCGTCGCTCTGGTTCGTCTTCACGGTCGCCGGGCCGGACGCCTGGTCCCTGCAAGGGCTGCGTGACGCCCCGTTCAGTCCTGCCGGTGAGACCCTTCTTGCCTCGTTGCTCCTGCCGGCGACCCTTGTACTCGCCGGCGTCTGGCCCTTCGGCGCGATCGCCGGTGGTCCACGCTTTGCCCCGCTCGGGGCAATCCTGCTGATCGCGGTGGTCGTGCCGATGGTCGGGGACGGCCTGGAGCATTGGCGCTCCATCTATGCCGGTTGGCTGGTGCTCGCTGCACTGGTGGCGGCGACGAGGGCGAACTGGCCGGCGATCACGGCTGGAGCGGGCCTTTTTGCGATTGGCTGTGGAAGCGCGTCGGTCTACTGGGCGGGAGCCTCACTCACCGTCGTCGCCAGCCTGCTGGCACTGAACACGTCGATGCGGGGAACGGCGGCACGGCTGGCCTACCTCGCCGCCGGAGCGTGTGGCATTGTGGCGCTCCGGGCGACGCTGGCGAAAGAGGTGGTGTACTCGGTCCTGATGCTGCTTGCGGTCGTGGTTGGCGTGCTGCGGACGCCGGACCGCGCAGCCCGAACCGACTAGTAGCTGGAGAAGACCGTCGTCGCGCCCTTCGCATCGAACGCGAACACCTTGTAGTGCTCGGGCGCGCCGCCCTCCATTCCCGGGGAACCCGTGACCATTCCGGGCACAGACAGTCCGACGATCTTCGGGTGCTCCTTGAGCACGCGCTGGATGTCGGCCGCCGGCACATGTCCCTCGATCACGTAGCCGCCCACCATCGCCGTGTGACACGATGCCATGGCGTCAGGAACGCCGAGTTCCGCCTTGACGGCGGTCATGCCGCTCGTGTCGTGCGTCACCACGGTGAATCCCTGCTTCCGGAGATAGTCGACCCACTTGCTGCAGCATCCACAGCTGGGCGACTTGTAGACCACGATCTCCGTGACCGCCGCTGGCCTGGCCGCCACGGTCAGCGTGAGGATAGCGGCGATGCCGAGCACGGTGCGCGTGAGGCGACGCAGGAGGATCGGGGTCACTTGGTGCCCGGTGTTGCGGGGTCGGGTACTTCGCGGAACTCCACCTGGTCGGCCTGAACCTCGCGGAAATCACCGGCAACGCGAAGCCGTGCCATGCGGTCTCCCATGAAGTTCAGCCGCCGTTCCCGCAGTCCGGGGAAGAGCGGTACGACGTCGTACCAGAGGTTGATGCTGAGATCGGGATACTTCAGGCGGTATTCGGGCTTGAGCCGGGCCTGGAAACGGGCCATGGCGCCTCCAATGACTTTCAAGGGCATCTCCCGGTTGCGCGATGAATCAAGCGACGATCGGAAGTGTATGCGACGTAAGCGCTACGTCAATTCACAAATGTTGACCGCCCCCCCGGGGGTGTCCATATTTGGCCGCGCGCGCGGCCCCGACCAAGCACCGGCGCACCCACAGCGAGGAACATCATGGCCTTCACGCTCCCGCCCCTCCCATACGAGTACGCCGCTCTGGAGCCGCACATCGACGAACAGACGATGCGGATCCATCATGACAAGCATCACGCGGCTTATGTCAACAACCTGAACACTGCCTTGGAACCGCACGCCGCGCTCCAGGCGAAGACTCTCGACGCGCTCCTCGGTGACCTCTCAGCGGTACCCGAAGCGATCCGTGGTGCCGTGCGCAACAACGGCGGCGGGCACTGGAATCACACGATGTTCTGGGAGATCATGGCTCCCGGTGGCGCCAAGGAACCGCAGGGCCCTCTCGCGGCAGCGATCGACAAGGCCTTTGGCGGCTTTGCGCCATTCAAGGAACAGTTCCAGAAGGCGTGCGTGGGCCGATTCGGGAGCGGCTGGGGCTGGCTGGTGGCCGACGGCAAGGGCGGCGTGAGCATCGAGAGCACGCCCAACCAGGACAACCCGCTCATGGAGGGGAAGAAGGCGATCCTCGGCTGCGACGTCTGGGAGCACGCCTACTATCTCAAGTACCAGAACCGCCGCCCTGACTACGTCGGCGCGTGGTGGAACGTGGTCAACTGGAGTGAGGTGGGGAAGCGCTTCGAGCAGCGGTAACACCCTGTCACCTGGATTACACCACATACATGGCGCTTCCTCCGGTTGGTTCCTCCGCTCCCGACTTCACCCTGCCGTCAACGTCGGGGGCGGATGTTACCCTTTCGTCGCTTCGCGGCAAGAACGTGCTGCTCGCATTCTTCCCGCTGGCGTTCACGAGCACCTGCACCACCGAGCTGTGCGCATTCACCGAGGACTACGACAAGTTCACCGGCCGCGATGCGATCATCCTGCCGATCAGTGTCGACTCGGTGCCGACCCTTGCCGAGTTCAAGCGCAAGGAGAGCCTCGGCGTTGAATTGCTGAGTGACTTCAAGCGCGACGTGTCCCGCAGGTACGGGACGCTCCTCGAGGAGCGCTTCTTCTCCAATCGCGCGTATGTGCTCGTCGACCGCGAGGGCGTGATCCGCTGGACGTTCATGGAAGCGACACCAGGCTCCCGGCGGGAAAACCCCGAGATTCTTGAACAGCTGGCAAAGCTCGGCTGAGGCACGAATGAATGGGGAATCGTGCGGGGCCACGTCGGTGAGACGTGGCCCCGTTGCGCTTGGGAACGGCGCGTGAGCATCGCCCTTCCCGGCGGGTGGCTCCCCAGCTGGTCGGCTGCAAGCGAGACGCTCACGATCGACCTGAGGGAGGCTGCAACCACCGGAACCTTTCTCACGGAACGGGTGCGGGCAGGGCCGGTGCTTTTCGACCTGGAGCTGCGGTGGCGCCGTACCACCCTGGTCGTCCGGCTGGTGCATCGTCAGGGCCCGGTCCCTACGCTCTGCCTCAGGCTGCCATCGCCGGGTCCGGGCCTGGTCGAGGTGGACGGCGTCAGCCTGCGAGGCAGCGAGGTGCGCTTTCCCTTTTCCGGCCAGCATGAAGTCGTCGCCTACTATTGAGGCGCGAGCGCCACTCGTATTATCCTGACACGATCCGCGCCCAGCGCGAACCCTCACCCATGGTCACGCCCCATTTCCTGCTCCACATTGCCCGGCCGGTCCGGGATCGCCCTGCTCCTCATCCTTGTCGCAATCCTGCCGGCCTGCACGATCGAGGATCGTACGCCGACCGGGAGCCGCAAGGACCAGGCAGAAATCCAGCGGCTCATCTATGCCTACCACCGATCCAGCGCGGTTGACCCCTCGGGCGACCCGAGTCCTGGCGCGATGCGCGTCATACGCGTCGACCTTCGGCAGGAGGGCGACCTGGCTGCCGCCTGGGTGACGGTACGGCTTCCCAGCCCCGATGATGGCGAGGTCCTCGAGCACTTTGTCCTGCGGCGCAGTGGCGGGTCGTGGCGCGTTGTGAACGTGGGCGTGGCGTCGATCCGGACACCCGCGGGCCCGCGCCGCGCGTCACCGTGACTGAACCGCTGACCGATTCGCTTTCGGCGCGCGCGCTCGCCATCGTGGGTGCCGTCGCCCAGCGGCTCAACTCCGGCGCGCCCCAGGAGGAGACGGTCGCGGCCGTGGCCGAGACGCTTCGCAGCCAGCTTCCCGCTGAGGCGGTGGCGCTGTGGGTGCACGAGCCGAACGCGACGACGTTTGTGCGGATCGGAAGTGGCGGGGCGATGGGCGGCGGCGCGCGCGTGCCCCGGCTGGATCAGTTGCCCACAATGGCGCCGGGAGCAGAGCGGCTCGCGCTGGTGCACGACAGCGAGACCCTCGGCGTCCTCGAGGTGCACGGCGCCGCGCCCGAGGCGGGTGTGGTGCTCCGCGTGGTCGCACACGTCCTGTCGCCGTTCCTCGCTGCCATCGAGCTGTCCGAGGATCTCGCGTACGAGGTGGCCTCACAGTCCCGCGAGATCGAGGAGCAGCGCCGCTTCACCACCCTGGTCATCGACAGCCTGCCGGTCGGCCTCTATGTCGTGGATCGCGACTACCGCATCCAGGTCTGGAATCGCAAGCGAGAAACCGGCACCCAGGGCATCCCGCGCGACCGACACCGTGGGCCGGCGCCGTGTTCGAGGTGCTGACGCGGCATCCGCCCGGCGAGCTCAAGGCCGAGTTCGACCGCATCTTCGAGACCGGGGCCATCGAGCAGGTCGAGCTCGAGGTGCCGCAGGGCGGCGAGATGCGCTACTTCCGCACCACGCAAGATCCCGATGCGCCTCGACGGCGACGCCATCACCCACGTCATCACCATCGGCGAGGACGTGACCGAGTGGCGCGCGATCCAGGTGCAGATCCTGCAGAGCGAGAAGCTCGCGGCCATCGGCCAGCTCGCCGCCGGCGTCATGCACGAGATCAACAACCCGCTCGCGACCATCGGCGCCTGCGTCGCGGCGATCGAGGCCGGCGTCGCCGAGCTGGGGGCGCAGCAGGCGATCCCGCTGCAGGAATACCTCGAGATCATCGAGAAGGAAGTCCATCGCTGCACCAGGATCGTGGACGGGCTGCTCGATTTCAGCCGCCCCAAGGGCAAGCGCAAGGCGGCGGTGTCCATCAACAGCGTGGTGGAGGAGACGCTCTTCCTGCTCAAGCACCATGAGCGGTTCAAGCAGTATCGTGGTGGAGACGTCGCTCACCGAGGGGCCCGCCGCCGTGCACGGCAACGCGGAGCAGCTGATCCAGGTGCTCATGGCGCTGATGCTCAACGCGCTCGACGCCATGGAGCCGCGGCGGTCGCTGACCCTCCGGACGGCGGCGACCCGGTGGCGCTCGGACGAGGTCGTGGTGGAGGTCGAGGACACCGGGCACGGGCATTCCCGTCGTCGATGCGCCCGCAAGATCTTCGAGCCGTTCTACACCACCAAGCCGCCGGGGCGCGGGACCGGCCTCGGCCTCTCGATCTGCTATGGCATCGTGGAGGAACACCGCGGCCGGATCGAGGTGGACAGCGCATTCCCGGCCGGCGGCACGCCTTCCGCGTCTTCCTTCCCCGTGCCGCCCGGCGGCGACGCATGAAGATCCTCGTCGTCGAGGACGACCGCACCGTCGGCCAGTACGTGAAGCGGGGCCTGGAGGAGCAGCACTTTCATGCCGACCTGGTGGACGATGGCCTCGAGGGGCTCCGGCTCGCCTCCGGCGGCCAGTACGACCTCATCGTCCTCGACCTCCGGCTCCCGGGGATGATCGGGCCTCGAGGTGCTGCGGACCCTGCGCGACCGCGGGCTCACGATGCCGATCCTGGTGCTCACGGCGCAGGACGCGGTGGACTTCAAGGTGCAGGCGCTCCGCGCCGGCGCCGACGACTACGTCACCAAGCCGTTCGCCTTCGAGGAGCTGCTGGCGCGGGTCGAGGCGCTGGGGCGCCGGCCGCAGCAGCTCCGCGACCCCGGTGCTGCGCGTGGGCGACCTCGAGCTCGACACGGCCACGCGCGAGGTACGGCGCAGCGGCCGACCCGATCGAGCTGACGCCCAAGGAGTACACGGTGCTCGAGTACCTGATGCGGCACCCCGGCCGGGTCATGTCCCGCACCCTCATCACCGAGTACGCCTGGGACTATCACTTCGACCCCGGCACCAACATCGTGGACGTGGTGATCAACCGGCTGCGCAAGAAGATCGACTCCGGCCACGCGCGAAAGCTCATCCACACCGTCCGCGGCGTGGGTATACGGTGAAGGCCTGACATGAGCAGCATTCGCTCGCGGCTCACCGTGGGCTATGCGGTGACCCTGCTGCTGACCCTCGGGGGGTTCGGCGCCGCGGTGTATTACGAGCTGCGCAAGCCGAGCATCTCCGGCCTCGACACGCAGCTGGCGGGCGAGCGCGACCTGGCGGTCCAGTACCTCAGCGAGTCGTATCGCGTGCTCGGCGACCTCGTCCCCCCGGGAGGCTCGCCGTCGCTCGCCCCGGGATTGCCGCCTACTTCGAGGGCCTGCGCGACTACCTCCTCATCGTCGACACCAACGGCAGCATCCTCTACACCTCCGATCCCTCGCGGCGCTGCCGTTCGCCGACCTGCAGACCTTCACGGGGCTGCTGCAGCCGCCGACGGCCAGCAATCGCTCGGTCTCGCCTGCGACTGCAGTCGGGCCGCGAGTGCGGGCTACCATCGCCCCGCTGCGCACCGGCCGGGACCTCCATCGGCGCCGTCCTCCTCGCCGCGCCGGTCGACCGGAGCGCGCTCGGACGCGAGCGTCCTCCTCCGCTCGATGTTGCTGGTCGCCCCGTTCGTCCTGCTGGCGTCGGTCTTCGCGGGTTACTGGCTCCGGCCAATGCCCTGCGCCCGGTGCAGGGCATCATCGACGAGCTCGAGGCGATCACGGACGGCCGGAGCCTGCACCGCCGCCTCGCGGTGCCCCTGGCCGGCGACGAGGTGTCGCGGCTGGCCCAGACACTGAACGGCATGCTCGCCCGGCTGGAGCAGAGCTTTTCCAGCCTGCACCGGTTCACCGCCGACGCGAGCCACGAGCTCAAGACGCCGCTCATGGTGCTGCGTGCCGGCGTGGAGCGCGCCCTCACCGATCCGAGGACGCCGACCGAGCTGCTCGAGTCGCTCGACGAGACGCTCGGTGAGATCAACCGGATGACCGAACTGGTGGAAGGACCTGCTGACCCTGGCCCGGGCGGACGAGGGCCGGGCGCCGCTGCCGGTCGAAGCACGCGACCTGCGGGACCTGGTGGCGGAGGCCCGGAGACCGCCGGGATGCTCGGCGAGAGTCCGGGCACCTCAAGGTGACCACGGTCATGCCGAAGGAGCCGGTCTGGGTCATGGTGGACCGGCGACGGATCCGGGAAATGCTGCTCAACCTGGTGACCAACGCGATCAAGTACACGCCGGCCGAGGGAAAGGTGGAACTCTCCCTCACGACGCGAACGGATGGGGCCGCCATCATCGTGCGCGATACCGGCATCGGCATCGCTTCCGGTGACCTGCCGCACATCTTCGACCGATTCTGGCGGGCGGACCCGGCGCGGTCGCGGACCGGCGAGCGGCCGGGAACCGGACTCGGGCTCGCCATCACCAAGTGGATTGCGGAGGCGCATGGCGGGACCATCACGGCATCGAGCCGGCCCGGCCGGGGTACGACGTTCACGGTGGTATTGCCCCTGGCGGAGTCTCGAAACGAACCAAAACCTCTGGTGTCGTGACAGCGACATTCCGCTCCAAAGGAGTTATCGCAGACCTGTAATTCGGTTGTCACCAATTTGTCATCTCGCGCGAAGCCCGAATCCATTTCCCGCCGGTATCCTCTTCTGCACTCGCTAACCAACCTTGTTGAGGAGGGCGGTAGTGTTCGAAAACCTGATCGAGTCGTCCAGCAAGGGCTCGAAGTCGTTCGGTCAGTCGGTCCTGTCGCTGATCATTCACGGCGTCATCATCTTCGCGGCCATCGAGGCCACGAAGGGTGCCGCCGAGGAGATCAAGCAACGGGTCATCGACACCACGCTGGTCTTCCTGAAACCACCGGAGCCCACCCCGCCGCCGCCGCCGCCGCCGCCCCAGGATGTGGTCGTGTCCGCGAATCCCCCGCCCAAGGGATTCCAGACGGTGGTGCCGCCTGACATCATCCCGAAGGACATTCCGCCGGTCGACCTGAGCGCGAAGCCCTTCGATCCGAAGGATTTCACGGGCAAGGGCGTCGAGGGCGGCATTTCGGCGGGCATCGAGGGCGGCACCGGGCCGGTTGAACTCGGGCCAGGTCTTCCTGACGTCGCAGCTCGACGACCCCGCGCAGCGCATCTCCGGGCCGCCGCCGCGTTACCCGCCCGTGATGCAGAGCGCCGGCATCGCGGGATCGGTGGACCTGCAGTTCGTCGTGGATACGACGGGCCATGTCGAGCCGAATTCGCTCAAGGTCCTCGCGAAGACCCACGACGCCTTCGTGGAGCCGGCCAAGGAAGCCGTCCTGAAGGGCGTGTACAAGCCGGCGCGGTACAAGGGCGAGCCGGTGCGCCAGCAGGTGCAGCAGCGGATTTCGTTCCAGGCACAGAACTAACATCGCCGAACCCCGGCATCGACTGATTGCAGTTCAACCGCAGAACCGAGGAGCTACTACGATGGGTGTCGATCTTCTGCATCTCTTTTCCACGATGGGCGCGTTTCGCGAAGGGCATTGTCCTCATCATGGCCCTGATGTCGGTCTTCTCGCTGACGATCATGATTACGAAGCTCATCCAGATCAAGAAGAGCGAATCGGCGACCCGCAAGTTCGCGCCGCAGTTCTCCCGCGCCATCCAGGAAGAGAACCTGGACCAGGCGATCGCCCTGGCCGAGAAGAACCGGGCCGGCCACCTGTCCCGCGTCGCTCGGCGGCGCGCTGGGCGAGGTGAAGCCCCTGATCCGTGATCGCGCGACCATCACCGCCGCGGACATCAACTCCGCCGAGCGCGCGGTCGAGCGGCAGATGCTGATCACGCTCTCCGAGTTCAAGCGCGGCCTGGCGGTGCTCGCCACCGTCGGCGCCACGGCGCCGTTCGTCGGCCTTCTCGGCACCACGATGGGTATCGTGAACGCCTTCACCGGCATGGCACAGCAGGGCGCGTCCGGCGGCCTGGCCGGCATCTCGGCCGGTATCGCCGAGGCGCTGATCACCACCGCCTTCGGCCTCATGGTCGCGATCCCGGCGGTGTGGGCGTACAACTACTTCACCGACCAAGATCGAGAACCTCACGGTCGAGATGACCTACGGCTCGAAGGAACTGATCGACTACCTCATCAAGAGCGTCGGCAGCGAGTTCGGCCGTTCGATCTTCACCAAGGAGTTCCAGGCCCAGAAGGCGGTGACCGGCGCGGGCCAGATCAGCGGCTGAAGCCCTGATCGTCCTTCACACGCACGGAAAGGCAGACCACCCATGGGCATGTCGGTGGCACAGCCGGGCAGTCGCAGGTCAAGTCGGAACCCAACGTGATGCCGATGATCGACGTGATGCTGGTGCTGCTGATCATCTTCATGATCGTGACGCCGCTGATCGCCGCGGGCTTCAAGGCGACGATGCCCAAGGGCACGAACCTCGACACGATCCCGAGGGCGAGAACGAGGTGATCCTGGGCATCGACGCATCGGGCAACTACTTCATCGAACGGACGGGCCGTGGCCAAGGGCACGCTCGAGGACCAGCTGAAGGCGATGTACGCGGCGCGCGACAAGGACAAGATCCTGTACTTCAGGGCCGACAACCAGCTGCAAGTACGGCGTCGGTGCAGGAGGCCGTCGAGATCGCCCGGACGGCCGGCGTCCGGGTCATGGCCGCCGTGACCGAGCCGCGACGGCGGGCTCTTCGCCGCCGAAGAGGCAAAGAAGAAGAAGGAGGGCAAGTAGCATGGGCATGTCGGTAGGAGGTGGCTCGTCGACGCCTGACGTCGGAGCCGAACGTCGTACCCATGATCGACATCCTGCTGGTGCTGCTGATCATCTTCATGATCACGCAGCCGCTGTCGCGCATGACGATCGAGCGTCCAGGTCGCGCCGCCGATCGAGGACACGCAGGTGAAGTCGGAGAACAACACCCAGATCGTGCTGGAGCTCGGCGACGACGGCAGCTATGCGATCAACCAGCAGCCGGTACCCAAGGACCAGCTGGACACGCAGCTCCACGCCATCTACGATGCCCGCCCGGCCAAGCTGCTGTTCCTCAAGCCGGGCCAGAACGGATCTATCAGGACGTCATCCAGGCCATGGACGTCGCCAAGGGCGCGGGAATCCAGATCATCGGGTTCACGCCCGAAGGAAGCGTACCGCTAGAGGGTGAAGGCGTTGAGGCCGTGAAGCGAGGAAGGGCGGAAATGGGGTACGTTCCGCCCTTCCTGCTTTTCACCCCGTCAGGCCTCGTGCCGTCACGACCTGCGTGTGCGCCCTCCCCCTTAGGTTACGTCATCACTCTCACCCGCCATGACTCCCTCACCCGCTGACGGCTTCGACCTCGACCTTCCCGACGATCCTCGTCGGAAGCGTGAGTCGCGCGCTGCGCTGGCGGTGGCGGTGCTGCTGCACGTCGTCGTGATCGGGCTTGTGCTCTGGCGTGGCCCCGAACTGTGGGCCCCGACACCGGCGCCGGGCGTGCCCAGCCTCATTCCGGGCGGCGGAGGCGGGGGTGGTGGAGGCGGTGGCAAGCAGCCGACGCTCGTCTATATTTCGCCGCCGGCCTCGAAAGCTCCCGTCCCGGTGCCGGTTGCACCCGTCGTGCCGCCACCACCCGTCCCACCGCCGCCTGTTCCCCAGGAGCGCGCGGAAACCCCGACGCCAGCGCCCTCGGCCGATACGGTCGTGGCGTCGGCGGGAACCGGTGGAGCGGGAGACGGCCCCGGCGCAGGGGGCGGTACCGGGGGCGGTACGGGCGGTGGCGTGGGACCCGGGACCGGAGCTGGTACCGGACCCGGTACCGGAGGTGGTGAGGGTGGGGTGATCCGGCCACCGGAGTGGCGGGGTGGGGCCCTTCCATTCGGCCAGACCCCCAAGGCACTGCGGGGCACCACCGTGACGGTGACCTTCTGGGTCCGCGCCGACGGGCAGGTCGAGCGGGTGGCGATGCAGCCTCCCATCGACGACGCCAAGTATCGCGACTATCTGAACGAGGTCATGATGACCTTCCGTTTCCATCCGGCCCGGGCCCCATCGGGTGAAGCCGTGGCCGGCACCAAGTCAATGGATATTCTCTTGCCCAGCAAGTGATTCCTCTTCCAGGCCGGAGCGACGCGTGAACCAGCTGTTCCGCCGGAAGCCGATCGCAGAGCTCGTTCCCGAGAGCGACAACCTGCACGGCCTCCGTCGCGCCCTCGGCGCGGGTGACTTGATCCTCCTTTCCATCGGCGCCGTCATTGGCGCCGGAATCTTCTCCTCCATCGGTACGGCTGCGGCGGGCGAGGTCCTCCCGTCCGGCGAAGTAGTGCGCTACGGCGCCGGCCCCGCACTCATCATCTCGTTCGTGCTGCTCGGCGTGGTGTGCGGGCTGTGCGCGCTGTGCTACGCCGAGCTGGCGTCGATGATTCCACAGGCCGGCAGCGCGTACGCCTACTCCTATGCCACGCTCGGCGAATTCATCGCCTGGATCATCGGATGGGACCTGATCCTGGAGTACGCGGTAGGGAATGTCGCCGTCGCCATCGCGTGGAGCGGCTACTTCAATTCACTGTTCACCGGTTTCGGAATTCACTTGCCGGGGTGGCTCACCCATGGCTACCGGACGGCCCTCCTCAGCGCCAATCCCGAAGTCCACGCGCTGCTCCAGACTGCGCCGCGTGTCGCCGGCGTGCCGATTCTCCTCAACGTCCCCGCGTTCCTGATCGTGGCGTTCGTCACCGGCCTCCTGGTGTACGGCGTGAAGGAGAGCGTCCGCGCCAACAACATCATGGTGCTGATCAAGCTCCTCGTGCTTGGCCTGTTCGTCGTGGTGGGCGTGCAGCACATCGACCCCGCCAACTACGTGCCGTTCGCGCCCGAACGGCTGGACCGGAATCCACCAGGGTGCGGCCATCGTCTTCTTCGCCTACATCGGCTTCGACGCCATCTCGACGGCGGCGGAGGAGACGAAGGACCCGCAGAAAAACATGCCGATCGGCATCATTGGTGGCCTGGCGATCTGCACGCTCATCTACGTGATCGTGGGATGGGTGGCCACGGGGCATCGTGCCGTACCAGGAACTGCGCGCGGCCGATCCGCTCGCCCGGGCGCTGCAGGTGGCCGGGCTCACGAAGGTGAGCTGGATCGTGTCGGCCGGTGCGGTGGTGGCGTTGACCGCGGTGCTGCTCGTGTTCCAGTACGGCCAGCCGCGCATCTTCATGGCGATGGCCCGCGATGGCCTCCTGCCGCAGTGGGCCGCGAAGATTCATCCGAAATACCGCACGCCGGTGACGAGCACCATGGTGACCGGCTGCATCGTCGGGCTCGGTGCGTTGGTCGCCGACGAGAACGAGATCTACGACCTCACCAACATCGGCACCCTGGCCGCGTTCGCGATCGTCTGCCTCGGCGTGCTGGTGCTGCGCATCCGCGAACCGGAACGCCCGCGGCCGTTCCGCGTGCCGATGGTTGGCGCCGTGGCCCTGCTTGGCGCCGGTGCGTGCGTCTATATCATGAAGGGCCTTCCGTTGCACGCCTGGGAGCGATTCGGGATATGGCTGATCATCGGGCTTGTCCTCTACTTCACCTATGGCATGCGCCATAGCCGGCTTCGCGGGCGAGCGAGCGGGTCGCCGCTTCAGTAGAAGCGCACGGCGTGGGTTGGTGGGGTCAAACGAGGCTCAGGAGAGCCGGAACATCCTCGCGCCGCGGCTTGCGAGATGGAGCGCGCCGTCGAGCGGATCAATCGGCATCTGCTGTGCGCGCACGACAGGCATGCGGTCGAGGAGTGCGAGGACCCTGTCCCGCAGGGGACTTCCCGGACCAAGCAGGCTGCCGGCCAGTGCGACGGGAACCGGCCGCGGCTCGACGATCTGTTCCGCCAGGTTGGCGACGAGGGCGGCAAGTTCGCCGGCCGCATACGCGGTGATTCCTTCCGCCACGATATCTCCTGCCGCCGCGGCGGACAGGACGATGGAGCCGAGGGCCGCCACTTCACCGACTGACGCGGTCGTGCTCCAGCGGACGAGGTCGTCGAGCCCCTCGCACCGCTGAACCCGAAGCAGGTCGCCGGTCAGCGACGTCTCCTCTCCCCGGCCATCGCGCGCGCGACCGACCGCGACAAGTGCCAGCCGCCCCATGGCATAACCGCTCCCTTCGTCACTCATCTGCCAGCCGTATCCGCCCTGGCGGAACGATTCACCGGCGGCATCACGGCCCACGGCAATGCTGCCGGTGCCCGCACTGAGCACGATGCCGGGGCCATCGCCGAATGCCGCGGCCTCGGCGAGCTCGACGTCGCTGACGACGACGACGCGCTCGGCCACGGACTCTCCGCGCGGAGTGCCTGGGCAAGTTCGCGTCGTTCGACTTCACGCCCGACCCCCGCCGCCCCCACCACCAGCGTCTCGGCGCGCAGCACACCGGCATTGGCGAGTACCCGTCGCGCCTGTTCGGCGATCACGCCGGCGGCCGCCAGTGCGCGCCCCGGGCGGACCGCGCCGGCGCCTCCCAGTGCCTGCCCGACCGCCTCACCATCCTTCCACGCCACGGCGCGAGTCTTCGACCCGCCAGCGTCCACGCCGACGATGATCACGACGGAATTTCTCCTGTCGCGGTTATCCCGAACATGAGGCTCGATGCGATGCCGGTGCCGACGGCCAGCAACGTGCCGAGCGGCACGTACCACGGCCACGCCAGGCGGCCGACCGGTGCCAGCCACGTCGAGGCCGCCTGACGTGGCGAGGCGTGATGCGAACACTACCACGAGCATGACGCTCACCGTTACGGCGACGGCGAGATTACGTCGCGGGTGCGGGCCCGCGGCCAGCGGCCGGCGAGGATGTAGGTGCCCAGCAGCGCGCCGTAGGTAATCGACGCGATGGAAAGTGCGAGCACCACGACCGGCGTGTCGGCCTTCGTGGCCGCGACGTGAAAGCCGAGCGCCGCGATCGACGAGCGCCGATGCCCCACACCAGCGGAGATGAAGCCGCCCGACACGCAGCAGGTGCACCGGGTCCCGTCGGCCGGTCATGGAGGCGTAGAGGTCGTAGGTTACCGACGAGGCGAGCGCGCTGATGGCGGAGCTGTGGCTGCTCATGGCGGCTGCGAGGATTCCGGCGATCACGAGGCCCGGCGAGCCCTGCGGGCAGGTGCTGCACGATGAACCCGGGGAACACCTGGTCGCCGGGCATGCCGTCGGGCGCCAGCCCCGCCGCCCAGATCGCGATGCCCACCAGCAGGAAGAGCGCGAACTGCAGCATCACCACGACGCCGGACCCGACGAGCGCAACCTGCGCGTCCCGCGAGCGAACGCGTTGCAAGCAGGCGCTGCACGATGAGCTGGTCGGTGCCGTGCGATGCGGCGCTAGAGCAGGGCACCACCCACGATGCCGCCGAGCAGCGTGTACGGTATGGTGAAGTCGAGCGCGGGGTTGAGGACGGTGAGCTTGCCGCGTCCGCGGCCGCCGGGCCGAGCACGGCGCCGAGCCCGCCGCCCAGTGCGCCGCGACGCACAGAGCGCGGCGACGCCGCCGGCGACGTACACCGCAAGCTGGAGCACGTCGGCCCAGACCACCGCCTTGAGGCCGCCGAACCAGGTGTAGATCAGCGTTGCGATGCCCATCACGATGATCGCGGCCGGGATGCTCCACCCGGTGACGAGCGCCAGCGGCATCGGCGCCGGCGAAGACCCGCACACCGTCACCGAGGAAACGCGTCACGAGGAATACCACCGACGTCATGCGCCGGGTCTCCGGGCCGAAGCGCCGTCTCGAGCCGCTGGTAGGCGGTCTCCTGCTCGCCACGGAAGTAGCCCGGCAGCAGCCAGGCGGCGACGCCGACGCGGCCGATGAAGTAGCCGATGGTGAGCTGGAGGAAGGTGAGATTGCCGCGGGCCCCGATGCCCAGGCACGGAGATCACGGTGAGGGCGGACGTCTCGGTGGCCACGATCGAAAGCATGACGGCCCAGGCCGGAAGGTCACGAGCGCCGAGGAAGTAGTCGCCCGCCGACGACTGGCGACGCGACACCCAGAGACCCAGGGCCAGCGTGAAGACGAAATAGGCGGCAATGACGGCGAGGTCGAGGGGTCTCAGGGATTGCCCGTGAAGGAGGGATGAGAAAAGGTAAGGGGTGAGGGGTGAGGCGGAACCACAGAAAAGGGGGCCTCCTCAGTGGACGCCCCCGTCACCCCTCACTCGTCACCCCTCACCTTCAAACGGTGAAACTGCTCCCGCACCCGCACCCACCGCTCGCATTCGGGTTGGTGAACGTGAAGCCGGAGCCCTGCATCGACGTCACGTAGTCCACGGTGACACCGGTGAGGTACTGGGCGCTGAAGCCGTCGACGAAGACACGAATGCCATTCACCTCCTGCACCATGTCATCCTCGAGTGCGGCTTCCTCGATGTTCAGGCTGTACTTGAACCCGGAGCAGCCTCCCGGCAGGACGCTGACCCGGAGGCCGGCTGTCTCTTCCGAGACCTGCTCCGCGGCAATGAACTTCTTCACCTCGGTTGCGGCCGCCGGCGTGAGAACAAGCTGGAAACCACCGGGTGCCTGCGTCTGCTCGCTGGTGCTGCTCATTTATGCCTCCTGATGCGCCTCGGAACCTCCGGCACCCCAATTTCTTAGGTCCTGCTACTGCTTGCATTTTAGGTGCCATCGGATGGCAAGTCAACGATTCGACTCGCCTCAGTGCTGCGCCCCGAGGGCAGCCAGCCTGAGGCCTGCGCCGAGCCGGACGGCCGGCGGTACCGGCACCGGCATGCGCCCGGTAATGGCAGCGCCGCGGAGGGCGGCGGCGACCGCCCATTCGGTGTTGGGGTTGGAGGCCCAGCCCAGCAAGTAGGTGCCGAGCGATGGCACCTGGGACCCGACATAGGGCGATCCGAGCGACACAAAGATCGTGGGTCTGCTGCGGACCGTTCTCTCCGCCAGCGTCGCCATCAGGTCGGGCATGCCGATGGTGCCGCGGCCGGCGGATGCGCGCACCGCGACGGCGAAGATCGCGACCGGCGCCTTCGCGACGATCGCGAGCGCGGAGTCGTAGCTCGCCGGGCCGCTGGCCGGCGAGAGGCGGAACATCGTGATCGTGTCTCCCCGCGACCGAAGCTCGCCCACCAGCGTATTGCCCGCGGCAGGGTTCAGTTCGTCGCCATAGATGATGACGCTGCGGGTTCCGGGTGACGCCCGCACGCGCTCGAGCGCGCCGCCGCTGTCGCTGATCAGCACGATGGAACGCGATGCCACGGCGCGGGCCGTGTCGCGGAAGGCTTCGCTGCCGACGATGTCCATGACCCGGTCGAGCGACACGCTCCGCTGGCGGAAGACGCCCGCCTTCGCCTTCATCTGCAGCACCCGGCGTACCGAGCGGTCGAGGCGGGCCTGGGTGAAGCGTCGCTGCTTCATGGCCGCCTGCATCGCATCGATGACGACGGCGGGATCGGCGGGCTGCAGCAGGATATCTGCGCCCGCGAGGAAGGCCAGGACCGCGGCCTCGCCCGCGCCGTAGCCGGTGACGATGCCGCCCATGTTGAGTGCGTCGGTGACGATCGTGCCCTTGAAATGCAGCGAGTCGCGCAGCATCCCGGTGAGGACGGCAGGCACCAGCGTGGCAGGTGTGGGCGACCCGCCCTCCGCCGGCAGGGCGATATGGGCGGACATCACGGCCGAGACGTTCGACGCGATGGCGCTCCGGAAGGGCACGAACTCCAGCGTGTCGAGCCTCCGCCAGGGAGCATTGAGGAGTGGCAACGCGAGATGGGAGTCGATCTCGACGTCACCGTGCCCGGGGAAGTGCTTCGCCGTGGCGAGCATTCCGTTGTCCTGCAGTCCCCGGATCTCCGCCGCGACCAGCCTCGCGACCGCGTGCGGATCGGACCCGAATGAACGGGTATTGATGATCGGGTTGGCCGCGTTGCTGTTGATATCGGCGACCGGCGCGAGCGCGAAATGGATGCCGACGGCACGGCCTTCGAGTGCCGTGATGCGTCCCATGGCATAGGCATCCTGGTCCCGTCCGGTGGCACCGATGCCCATATTGCTCGGGAAGGCGGTGCCGCCGGTGATGCGGAGTGCGGTCCCTGCCTCGAGGTCGGATGCGATGAGCAACGGGATCCGCGCGTGCCGTTGCAGCGTGTTGAGCTTGGCTGCGATGTCGAGCGGAGAACCGATCGACACGATCAGGCCGCCGACCCTCAGCGAGTCGACCCACGACAGGATCTTCATGAAGGTAGGATCGTCATCGGCCATGTAGGTTCCGCTGATCCAGGGAACCACCAGCTGCGCGATCTTCTCGCGGGGCGTCATGCGGGCGAAGGCCCGCTCCACCTGCGCGTTTTTCGTGCTGGCCGACTGCGCTGCGCAGGGCAGTGCGCCGAGCGCAAGGCAGGCCGCCACCACCAGCAGGGAGTTTCGATGCGTCTGCTGTGTCATGCCGTCGGTGTCTCGCTCGCTGGAGTTCTGGTATCCGCCTGCGCCACGGCGCAGGTGCCCCCGGTGCCGGCAGCGGTGCGACCGGGGATCGACGTGCTGGTTGAAGACAGCCTGTACCTGGTGCAGGGACGCGCGGTCGGCCTGCTCACGAACCACACCGGAGTCGACCGGCGCGGCGTGTCCGACGTCGAACGACTCCGCGCTGCCGGGGTGAACCTGGTGGCACTCTTCACGCCAGAACACGGCTTCCGCGGCGCGGCCGACCCCGGCGCCGCCGTCGAAACGACACGTGACAGCGCAACCGGCCTGCCAATCTACAGTCTCTATGGCAGCAATTTCGCGCCCACCGCCGAGATGCTTGCCGGTGTCGAGGTCCTCCTGGTCGACCTGCCTGACGCCGGCGCGCGCTACTTCACCTATGTGTCCACCACGATCGAAGTGTTGAAGTCGCCTGCGATGGCCGCTATCCCCGTGGTCATCCTCGACCGGCCCGATCCGGTAGGCGGCGCGGTGCAGGGCAATGTGCTCGACAGTGCCTCGCGATCGTTCGTGGGGAGCGTCTCGGTGCCGATGCGACACGGCCTCACGCCCGGTGAACTGGCGCTCCTGGCGAAGCAGGAACAGGGGATCGCGACGAAGCTGAGCGTCGTGCCGGTCTCGGGATGGCGTCGCGCGGAGTACCTCGACGCGACGGGTCTGCCGTTCTATCCGCCCAGCCCCAACCTGCGCGACCTCGAGAGCATCATCAATTACTCCGGCACCTGCCTGTTCGAGGGCACGAACCTGTCGCCCGGCCGGGGAAGTGACGCCGCATTCTCCCAGGTGGGCGCCCCATGGCTCGACCCGGCGGCTGTGCTCGCCCGGCTCGGCCCGCAACCTGGCGTCACCTTCACCGCCACCACCTTCACTCCCCGGCAGCCCGGCGATGGGAAGTACGCCGACACCCTGCTTCAGGGGATTCGCCTCAAGGTCACCGATCGGGCGGCCTACGATGCGCCGGCCACGGCCCTCCGCCTCCTGGTCGCGATCCGGCAGGCGCACCCCGCCCAGTTCGCCTGGATTCCGGCACACTTCGACCGGCTCGCGGGCCAGCCGGGGCTGCGGGAGGCGCTGGACCGCGGTGCGCCGGTCGACTCCATCCTGGCGGGATGGGCAGGGCAGCGCGCGGCCTTTTCGCGTCGGGCGGCCGGGGTCCGCCTCTACCCGGAATAGGCCCCCATCCCATTTGCCCGTTCCCGTTCCGGCCGTTATCCTTGGCCCCGTGCCGAAGGTGAATAATGACACAGAGATCGGGTCCCTCGCCGCAGGGCGGGAAGGGTGAAGCCGCTTAAGGCGCTAGAGCGGCCTTTTTTCGCCGTATTCCGGCCTCTGGTCGACTGGCTGATCGCGCACCGGGTCCGTCCCAACACCATCACCACAGTTGGTACTGCGCTGGTGCTCGCCTCGGCGGTCTTTTTCGGGGTGGGTTCCGTCCGGCTGGGAGGACTCTTCCTCCTGTTGAGCGGTATTGTGGACACGATCGATGGCCAGGTGGCCCGGAACGGCGCGATGGTGACGCGCTTCGGGGCGTTCTACGATTCGACGCTCGACCGCATCGGCGATGGTGCGACCTTCGCCGGCGTCGGTACGTACCTCATGTTCGCGCCCGACGTGGCGTACCGTGAGCTCAGCGTCATCGTGTGCATGGTGGGAATCATCGCGTCGCTGGTGGTGTCGTATGCCCGCGCGCGTGCCGAGGGACTGGGCCTCGACTGCAAGGTCGGCATCGCGCAGCGGGCCGAGCGCATTCTCCTCCTGGGCATTCCGCCGCTGCTCTTCGGGGCGGGACCGGGAAGCATCTATCTGCAAGTCATCGTTGTCCTGCTGACCGTGCTGGCGCTCATAACCGTCGTCCAACGCATTGTGTATGTGCGCGGCGCGGCGAACGCGGCGGACCTGGCAGGGCTGCAGGACCGGGAGTAGTCCCCGGACCGTCACACCAGCGGAAAGGAAGTACGCGTGGCAGACAAGGGCGCACGGCCGATTGCGAAGGCCGAGGGCAAGCTCGGAGTGCTCACGGTGGGACTCGGGGCCGTAGCATCGACGTTCATCGCCGGCGTGGAGCTGGCGCGGAAGGGAATGGCGCAACCGTATGGCTCGCTTACCCAGCTCGCGACGATCCGCCTGGGCAAGCGCACCGACGGGCGTACGCCGCTGATCCGGGATTTCGTGCCGCTTGCGTCGCTCAACGACCTCGTGTTCGGCGCCTGGGACCCGATCCCGGACAACGCATACGAGGCGGCGCTCAAGTGCGGCGTGCTGGACAAGCACGAGCACGTCGAGCCGATCGCCGGGTTCCTCAAGGGTATCAAGCCGATGCCGGCGGTGTTCGACCGCAGCTACGTGAAGCGGCTCGAGGGCACCAACGTCAAGGCCGGCAAGACCAAGCGCGAGCAGGCCGAGGCGCTCCGGCAGGACATCCGCGAGTTCAAGACGAAGAACAACTGCAGCCGGCTCGTGATCGTCTGGTGCGCGTCGACCGAGATCTTCATCGCGCCGGGTGCCGCCCACCAGACGCTGGCGGCATTCGAGAAGGCGATGGAGACGAACGACGCCACCATCGCGCCGTCGATGCTCTACGCCTAGGCTGCCATGATGGAAGGCGTCGCCTTCGTGAACGGCGCGCCGAACCTCTGCTGCGACATCCCGGCCATCGAGCACCTCGCCCGCGACCGAAAGGTCCCGATCGGCGGCAAGGACTTCAAGACCGGCCAGACGATGCTCAAGACGGTGCTGGCGCCGATGTTCAAGGCACGCATGCTCGGCGTCGCCGGCTGGTACTCCACCAACATCCTCGGCAACCGCGACGGCGAGGTGCTCGACGACCCGGAGAGCTTCAAGACCAAGGAGGAGTCGAAGCTGGGCGTGCTCGAGTACATCCTCCAGCCGCAGCTCTATCCCGAGCTGTACGGCAACATCTTCCACAAGGTGCGGATCAACTACTATCCGCCCCGCGGCGACAACAAGGAAGGCTGGGACAACATCGACATCTTCGGGTGGCTCGGCTACCCGATGCAGATCAAGGTCGACTTCCTGTGCCGCGACTCGATCCTCGCGGCGCCGCTGGTGCTCGACCTGGCGCTCTTCTTCGACCTGGCCCAGCGCGCCGGCATGTCGGGCGTCCAGGAGTGGCTCTCCTTCTACTTCAAGAGCCCGCAGGTCGCGCCGGGACTGTACCCGGAGCACGACCTCTTCATCCAGCAGACCAAGCTCAAGAACACGCTGCGCTGGATGATGGGCGAGGAGCAGATCACCCACCTCGGGGTGGAGTACTACGGGGAAGCATGAGGAAGCTGCAGTCGCGACGCTCATGAAATACTTCCATCGCACGCACCAGGCGCCGGCCACCGTGCTGGCGCAGTCCGCGCAGTTCTTCGGCGGCCGGCTCGCTCCCACGGAGGAGACGCCGAGCCGCCGGAAGTTCGCCGGCGCCCTCGGCCACGTGATCATCACGGCCGCCGCCGAGGGCGGGCACTATACCCTGGTCACGGTGGAGACCAACCAGCCGGGCGAGAGTGAAGTGGATCGGCTGGCCAAGCGTTTTCTTACTCTGGTGCACGCGGCGGCCGATCCCGGCCATGTCGTTCGCGGCGCCTACTAGTCCGACAACCCAGGAGATATCCCACATGATCCGAATGGACGCCGTGCGTCGACGTCTCATTCCGCTGCTCGTGCTGTTCGCGGGCTCTTTCCTTCCGGCTTTCGTTCCGCTCGCTCGCGGCGCAGGAGCACCGTCCAGGCGGGGAGGTGAACCTCCTCCTCCCGGACCTGAATCAGGGCAACTTCCTGGGCTTCACCGGCCATCAGATCCTGCTGTCGGGCCTGGTGGTGTGCGTGCTCGGCCTTCTCTTCGGCCTCTGGTCCTATCGTGCGGTGCAGAAGCTGCCGGTGCACAAGTCGATGGCCGAGGTGTCGGAACTGATCTACGTCACCTGCAAGGCGTACCTGGTGCAGCAGGGAAAGTTCCTGCTGCTGCTGCTCGTCTTCATCGGTGCCGTCATCGTCGCGTACTTCATGCTGACCGGGCTTCCGGCCTCGAAGATCGCGATCGTCCTGCTGTTCAGCCTCATCGGCATGGCCGGCAGCTATGGCGTGGCGTGGTTCGGCATCCGGATCAACACCTTCGCCAACTCGCGCACCGCGTTCTCCAGCCTCGCCGGCAAGGGCTTCCCGGTCTACGCGATCCCGCTCCGCGCCGGCATGAGCGTCGGCATGATGCTCATCTCGGTCGAGCTCCTGTTCATGCTCGGCATCCTGCTCTTCATACCGGGTGACGTGGCCGGCGCCTGCTTCCTCGGCTTCGCCATCGGCGAGTCGCTGGGCGCGGCGGTGCTGCGCATCGCGGGCGGCATCTTCACCAAGATCGCCGACATCGGGTCCGACCTGATGAAGGTGGTGTTCAAGATCAAGGAAGACGACGCCCGGAATCCCGGCGTGATCGCCGACTGTGTCGGTGACAACGCCGGCGACTCGGTGGGACCGACGGCAGACGGCTTCGAGACCTACGGCGTCACCGGCGTGGCGCTGATCACGTTCATCCTGCTGGCGGTGCCGGACCAGGCGGTGCAGGTGCAGCTGCTGGTCTGGATCTTCCTGATGCGCGTCATGATGGTGCTCGCGTCGGGCGTGTCGTACTTCATCAACGACTTCCTGGCGCGCGGCAAGCACGGCAACGCCGTCAAGTTCGACTTCGAGCACCCGCTCACGCAGCTGGTGTGGATCACCTCCATCCTTTCCGTGGCGCTGACCTACGTCGTGTCCAAGGTCATCATCCCGGGCCTCGGCAGCCGACGGCACGCTCTGGTGGAAGCTGTCCACGGTGATTACCTGCGGCACGCTCGCGGGCGCCATCATCCCGGAGCTGGTGAAGATCTTCACCTCCACGTCGTCGCGGCACGTGCGCGAGGTGGTGACCAGTTCCAAGGAAGGCGGCGCCTCGCTCAACATCCTGTCCGGCCTCGTCGCAGGCAACTTCTCCGCCTACTGGCTCGGCATCACGATCATGCTGCTCATGGCGGCGGCGTTCGGCGTCAGCACGCTCGGCCTGGGTGAGCTGATGAAGGCGCCGGCCATCTTCGCCTTCGGCCTGGTGGCCTTCGGGTTCCTCGGCATGGGCCCGGTGACGATCGCGGTCGACAGCTACGGCCCGGTGACGGACAACGCGCAGTCGGTGTACGAACTCTCGGTCATCGAGTCGCTCCCCGGGATCAAGGCGGAGCTCAAGAGGGACTTCGGCATCGACGCCGAACTTCGAGGTGGCCAAGGAACTGCTCGAGGAGAACGACGGGGCAGGCAACACCTTCAAGGCCACGGCCAAGCCGGTGCTCATCGGCACGGCGGTCGTGGGCGCCACCACGATGATCTTCTCGATCATCATGGCCCTGACGCACGGCCTCACGGAGCGGCATGCAGAACCTCTCCATCATGCACCCGCCGTTCCTGCTCGGCCTCATCACCGGTGGCGCCATCATCTACTGGTTCACCGGCGCCTCGATGCAGGCCGTGACCACCGGCGCCTATCGCGCGGTCGAGTTCATCAAGGCCAACATCAAGCTCGAGGGCGCCACCAAGGCCTCGGTGGCGGACAGCAAGAAGGTGGTCGAGATCTGCACCCAGTACGCCCAGAAGGGCATGTTCAACATCTTCCTCGGCGTGTTCTTCTCGACCCTCGCCTTCGCGTTCATCGAGCCGTTCTTCTTCATCGGCTACCTGATCTCGATCGCGATCTTCGGCCTCTACCAGGCCATCTTCATGGCCAACGCCGGCGGCGCCTGGGACAACGCGAAGAAGATCGTGGAGACCGAGCTCAAGATGAAGGGCACGCCGCTGCACGACGCGTCCGTCGTCGGCGACACCGTCGGCGACCCGTTCAAGGACACCAGTTCGGTGGCGCTCAACCCGGTCATCAAGTTCACCACGCTCTTCGGCCTGCTGGCCGTCGAGCTGGGCGTGTACCTCACGGCCGAGAAGGGCGCGGGCCTCACGCACACGATGGCCGTGATCTCGTTCCTGATCTCGACTGTCTTCGTGTACCGGTCGTTCTACGGCATGCGCATCGAGTCCAAGACGGCCTGATGCGCCTGCTCCCGCGGGACGAGCAGTTCTTCGAGCTCTTCACCCAGATTGCGCAGCGCGGCGTCGATGCCGCGCGGCAGCTCGGCGAACTGCTCGGCTCCGACGGGGACCGACGGGCCTACCTGATCGAGTCGATCAGCCGGCTCGAGCTCGAGGCGGACCAGATGACGCACGACGTCACGGTCCGCCTCGATCGTTCGTTCATTACCCCGCTCGACCGCGAGGATATTCATTTCCTCGCGTCGAGCCTGGACAGTGTCATCGACCGCATCGACGGCATTGCCCGCCGCACCAAGATCTTCCGTGTCGGCGCCTCTCCCCGCGGCGCCGTGCTGCTGGCCGAGGTGATCCACCGGGCCACGCTGCAGCTGCTGGCGGCGGTGGCCGAGCTTGGCGGCAAGAAGCAGGACGCCATCCTCGCCGCATGCCGGGAAGTGCGCCGGCTCGAGGAGGAGGGGGATGCGCTCTACCACGAGTGGCTGGGGTTCCTGTTCGTGGAGGGTGCCAACCCCCTGGAAGTGATCAAGTGGAAGGAGATCTACGACAAGCTGGAGGACACCCTCGACAGCGCGGAGGACGTCAGCAATACGCTAGAGTCGGTCGCCATCAAGCACGGCTGACCGATGCCTGATTCGATCAGTTTCGTCCTCCTGATCGTCGCAGTTGCCCTCGTTTTCGATTTCATCAACGGGTTCCATGACAGCGCCAACTCGATCGCCACCGTCGTCTCCACCCGGGTGCTGTCGCCGGGGGTCGCGGTGGCGTGGGCGGCGTTCTTCAACTTCATTGCCGCATTCACGATCGGCACCGCCGTCGCGAAGACCATCAGCAAGGGCCTGGTGGATCCCGCGATCGTCGATCCCACGGTGGTCCTGGCCGCCCTGCTCGGCGCCATCGTGTGGAACCTCGTCACCTGGTACGTGGGGTTGCCGAGCTCCTCCTCGCACGCACTGCTCGGCGGATTCGCCGGCGCGGCCATCGCGAAGGCCGGCATCGGTTCGCTCATCCTGTCTGGATGGGTGAAGCCGATCCTCGGCATCGTCATCTCACCGCTGCTCGGCGCCACCCTCGGCCTCGCACTCACCGTCGGCTTTTCCTGGCTGCTGTACAAGAAGACCGCCCGTCCGCTCGACAAGCTCTTCCGGCGGTTGCAGCTCGTGTCGGCTGGCCTCTATTCCTTGAGCCACGGCGCCAATGATGCCCAGAAAACCATGGGCATCATCGTGGGCCTGCTGGTGTCGGTGCAGCACCTCTTCAAGGATGCCACCGGCTGGCAGCGTCACCTGTACCTCGCCAATGCCGACCATGTGCCTCTCTGGGTGGAGCTGTCCGCCTACAGTGCCATCGCCATGGGCACGGCGATGGGCGGCTGGCGCATCGTGAAGACAATGGGGTCGAAGATCACCAAGCTCACGCCATTCAGCGGTTTCTGCGCCGAGACCGGTGGTGCCGTAACGATCCTTCTCGCCTCGGTGCTCGGTGTGCCCGTCAGCACCACCCACACGATCACCGGCGCCATCGTCGGTGTCGGCGCCGCTCGCCGCCTCGGCGCAGTGCGCTGGGGCGTGGCCGGGCGGATCGTCTGGGCCTGGCTCCTGACCATTCCCCTGAGCGCCGCGGTTGCCGCAATCATGTACCTGCTGTTGAAGCTCCGCTAGGACTCAAGGGGTACCAACCGGGCGGCAGGAGCCCTACGTTGCGTTGTCCCTACCGGAAAAAGTGATGATCAGTCGGGGCCTGTCGTGGGCAGACGCGCTCGCAGACCGGTACAGTGTCGAGCGTGAACTGGGGCAGGGTGGCATGGCCATCGTGTACCTCGCGCGTGACCTGAAGCACGACCGCCTCGTCGCGCTCAAGGTGCTGCGGCCCGAACTCGGCGCGGCGCTCGGCCGCGATCGATTCCTGCGCGAGATCCAGGTCACCGCCCGCCTGCAGCATCCCCATATCCTGCCGGTCTTCGATTCCGGTGAAGCGGCCGGGCAGCTCTGGTACGTCGATGCCCTATCGTCGACGGTGAGACGCTGCGCGTCCGGCTCGCGCGCGATAACCGACTGCCCGTCGACGTCGCCTTGGCGCTGGCGCGGGAGGTGGCTTCTGCGCTGGCGTATGCGCACGAGGCCGGCATTGTCCACCGGGACATCAAGCCCGAGAACATCCTCCTCTCCCGGCAGGGTCAGGCCCTCGTGGCCGACTTTGGCATCGCCAAGGCGCTCGTGTCGGACGAGGCCCTCACCGAAACAGGCTTGGCGCTCGGCACGCCGAGCTACATGGCGCCAGAACAGTTCCTCGGCGAGCGACCCCTGCGCCCACCGGCCGATGTCTACGCTCTTGGCATCGTGATGTACGAGATGCTGACCGGGGCAAGGCCGTTTGCCGATGGCGGGCCTTCGAGCGTGCTCGCGAAGCGTCTCACGGAGGGCGCCCCGCTGGTCACGAGCGTGCGGCCCGACGTTCCCGCCTGTGATCGCCGTTCTTGTGAAAGACATGCTGGAAATGGATCCTGCACACCGACCCGGCATCAGGGGCGGCCATCGTGCAGCGACTCCAGGTCACGACGGGGCACACGCCCGCCCCGACGGAACGTCTGGTACCAGTGTCCTCAGCGCGGGGCGCGTGGTGGGGCATCTTGGCGGCGGTGATCGCTGCCGCAGTCCTCCTCCTGGCGCTCTGGTCGCGCGCGCGCGCGCCGGGCGAGGCCAGTGTCGGTGTGCTGCCGTTCGAGAACCGGAGTGGCGACAGCGCCCAGGCCTACCTGAGTGACGGCGTGTCGGACGAACTCACGGCGCGATTGTCGGCCATCCCTGAGCTGAAGGTGTCGCCGCGCAGCTCCACCATCCGTTTTCGAGCCAGTCAGGAAGCGCCGGATGAGATCGGGAAGCAGTTGGGCGTGACGTACCTGCTAACGGGGGGTGTCGCGCGTCATGGCGACAGCGTGCGCGTCAGCGTCGAACTCATCGATGCGCCTGCGCGAACGCCAGCGCTGGAGCGAGGTGCGGGCAGGGCCGGCACGTTCCCTCGCCCTCCTGGTGGATAGCGTCGCGCTCGGCGTGACGCGGGCCCTCGTGCCTTCCGCGTCCCGCGGCGACGGCGCGCACCGCACCGGAGACGCGGGATTCACTCGCCTACGACTACTACCTGCTGGCCCAGCATCACTGGAACCGGTTCACCGAGCCGGACCTGAGGCAGTCGCTCGCCTACAGCGACAGTGCCATCCGGCGGGACCCGGCATTCGTGGACGCCTGGATCGCGCGTGCGAACGCGTACCTGTCGCTCGCCTCGGGCAACGGCAGCATGACGGTGCGAGAAGCGCTGGGCCCCCTTCGGCAGGCAGTCGACACGATCCTCGCACTCGATCCGCGTTCCGGCCAGGCGCACTCGATTCGTGGCCTGACATTCACCTGGTTCGACATGGACTGGGCGACGGCAGATCGAGAGTTCCGCCAGTCGTTCGCGCTCGATCCGCCGGAGCGCCCTGGCCTACACGCGGGCGGCGTTCCTGCAGGTGGTCCAGCGACACGCGGATTCTGCCGATGTTCTGTTGCGCACGGCCCAGGCACTCGAACCGACGAATGTCCGCGCCGCCGCAGCCAGCGCCCTGGCCGGCTACTACGCCCGTCGTTATGACGACGCACTCGACGCAAGCAGACGGGCTCTGCTGCTCGATCCGTACTTTCCGCCAGCCCTGCAGTTCCACGCACTGGCACTCAGCGCACTGGGACGCCACGGCGAGGCGATCACCGAAGCCCGTCGCGCCGGCGCGAGCCCGCTGCCGGTGCTGATCGTCCCGCTCGCCATAGTGCTGGCCCAGGCTGACAGTCTCGCCGCTGCCCGTGACCTCGTCGCGCGACTCGAACGGCAGGTGGGAGGCCAGCCGCTCGGTGCCGGCCTCCTGTACCGGGCATACGCGGCGCTCGGCGACGCTGACCGGATGTTCTTCTGGCTGGAGCGGGCGATCGCCGAGCGCTCCGCGGTTGTCGCCTTCACTGAACCCGTTTTCGACCCGTTCCGCTCGACCCGGTACCGGGCTGATCCCGGCGGTTCCGAGTAGCCGCCCTCCGCCTTTGCGGCGCGAGGCTGCATGCCGTTCCGGGCTCCCTAGATTATCTTTGAGGACTATGACTGCCACCGCCAAGGCATCGAGCGGCACCCCCGCAGCGCCGCATGGCCTCGACCCGCGAGCAGCTGCTCGAGCTCTACAAATGGATGCGCCTGACCCGGACGCTCGAGGAGCGGCTGGTCAACCTCTACCGGCAGACCAAGGTCGTCGGCGGGCTCTTCCGGTCCCTGGGCCAGGAAGCCTGTGCAGTGGGGTCGGCCTTCGCGCTGGAGCAGCGCGACATCCTCTCTCCGCTCATTCGCAACCTCGGCTCGATGCTGGTGAAGGGCGCCACCCCGGTCGAGGTGCTCCGGCAGTACATGGCCAAGGCCGACAGCATGACGCGCGGCCGCGAGCTCAACATCCACATCGGCGATCTCGAGCGGGGCTTCGTTGGCCAGATCTCGCACCTGGGCGACATGGTGCCGGTGATGGCCGGCATCACGCTGTCGTTCAAGATGCGCAACGAGCCGCGCGTGGGTCTCGTGTACGTGGGTGATGGTGCCACCTCGACCGGCGCGTTCCACGAGGGGATCAACTTCGCCGCGGTGCAGCGCTGCCCGCTGGTGGTGATCGTCGAGAACAACGGGTACGCCTACTCCACGCCGCACGTCGAAGCAGACCGCAGCCCGGAGCTTTGCCGACAAGGCGGTCGGCTATGGCGTGCCCGGCGTGCGCGCCGACGGCAACGATGTGCTCGAGACCTATCGCGTCACGAAGGAAGCAGTCGCGCGAGCCCGGGGTGGGGAGGGGGTCACGCTCATCGAGCTGATGACCTACCGCCGGAAGGGGCATGCCGAGCACGACAACCAGAGCTACGTGCCGACCGGCGAGATCGAGCACTGGGCCGCCACCAACGACCCGCTCGACCGGTACGGCAAGGTGCTGACGACCACCTATGGCTTCACTGCATCCGACCTCGAGGCGGTGGACGCCGCCGTGCAGCAGGAAGTCGACGCAGCCACCGACCTCGCCGAGCAGTCGCCGGCGCCCGATGCCCGGGAGGCGCTGATGGGTGTGTACCAGGATCCGCCGGTGATGCCGACGCTCTGGTACCGCGAGGGTGTGGGCAGCGCGGTGGAGAAGAACGAGCGGGCACAGGGGTGGGGCACCTTCAATGGCTGAGATCACCTATCTCGAGGCGATCCGCGAGGGCCTCACGGAAGAGATGGAGCGCGACGCCAACGTCTTCTGCCTGGGCGAGGACATTGGCGCCTACGGCGGGGCCTTCAAGGTCACTGAGGGGCTGCAGCAGAAGTTCGGTGAGCAGCGGGTCATCGACACGCCCATCTCCGAGGCCGCCATCGTCGGTGCGGCAGCCGGTGCGGCCCACATGGGTCTCCGTCCCGTATGCGAGATGCAGTTCATCGACTTCATCTCCTGCGCCTACGACATGCTCACCAACTATGTCGCGACCGCGCGCTACCGCGCCTTCCTGCCGACGCCGATGGTCGTGCGTGGCCCGAGTGGCGGCTATGTGCGGGGCGGCCCGTTCCACTCGCAGAATCCCGAAGCGGCCTTCCTGCACACCCCTGGGCTCAAGATCGTGTATCCCGCCACGGCGCGAGACGCCAAGGGCCTGATCAAGGCCGCGATCCGCGACGAGGACTGCGTGCTCTTCTTCGAGCACAAGTACCTTTACCGCCGGGTGAAGGACACCATGCCGGCCGGTGATCATGTCGTGCCGATTGGCAAGGCGCGCGTGGCCCGCGAGGGACGCGATCTCTCGATCATCACCTATGCGGCCACGGTGTGGAAGGCGCTCGAGGCGGCCGAGCAGCTGGAGAAGGAGGACGGCCTCTCCGTCGAGGTGATCGACCTCCGTTCCCTGCTGCCGATGGACGATGACGCAATTGTGGCGACGGTGAAGAAGACCAACCGGGTCCTCGTGGTGCATGAGGACACGGTCACCGGCGGCATCGCCGGCGAGATCACCGCCCGGATCAACGAGCTCTGCTTCGAGTGGCTGGACGCGCCGGTGCGGCGCGTGGGCGCGCATGACGTGCCATTGCCTTACGCACCACAACTGGAAGACTTCGTATTGCCGCAGACGAGCGACATCGTCCGCGCGGCGCGGTGGATATCGGCGTACTAGGGAGGATTGAGAACATGGCCCGCATCGACGTCATCATGCCCCAGATGGGCGAGTCCATCGCCGAGGGGACCATCTCGCGCTGGATGAAGAAGGTCGGCGACCCGATCAAGCGTGACGAACCGATCTTCGAGATATCCACGGACAAGGTGGACGCCGAGATCCCGGCACCGACGGCGGGCGTACTGGCGGAGATTCTGGTGCAGGAAGGCCAGACGGTCGCGGTTCAGGCCATCGTGGCGAGGATCGAAACCGAAGCCGGTGCGGTCGCGGCCGCTCCGCCAGCGCCGGCTCCTGCCGCCGCCCCAGCCCCGGCGCCAGTCCCGGCTCCCGCTCCCGCACCGGTTGCCGCCGCCCCGGCCCCCGCCCGGCCCGCGGCACCTTCGGCACCGGCCACCCCGGCGCCGCGTTCCAACGGCGGCGCCGAGACGCTCGAGGAGCGCCTCCGGCGCCGCTCCACGCCGCTGGTGCGCAAGATCGCCGCCGAGCACGGGCTCGACATCTCCACCATCGCCGGCAGCGGCATGGCGGGACGGGTCACCAAGAACGACGTCATAGCCTATATCGAGTCGCCACCGGCAGCGGCGGCTCCTGCTGCCGCACCGGTGCCAGCGGTAGCGCCCGCGCTGGCACCGGCCGCCGCGGCATCGGCACCTGCCGCTACGCCGGGCTATCCCGCGGCCGATCCATGGGAAGGCGATCGCATCGAGCCGTGGTCGCGCATCCGCAAGCTCACCGCCGAGCACATGATCATGTCGCGCCGCACCTCGGCGCATGTAGCGACCTTCTTCGAGATCGACTACAGCCGCGTGGCAACATTGCGCGCGAAGAAGAAGGCCGAGTACGCCGAGCGCGGCGTCAACCTCACCTTCCTGGCATTCATCGCGAAAGCGGTGGCGGACAGCCTCCGCAAGCACCCGGTCGTCAATGCGGCCGTGGGGCATGAGACCACGATCTACCGGCGAGACATCAACCTCGGTATCGCCGTGGCGCTCGACTGGGGCCTTATCGTACCGGTCATCAAGCACGCGGACGAACTGTCGATGCTCGGGCTGGCGCGGTCGATCAGCGACCTCGCGGATCGCGCCCGCTCGAAGAAGCTGAGCCCCGACGAAGTGCAGAAGGGCACCTTCACGATCACCAATCCCGGCGTGTTCGGCTCGACGATCGGCATCCCGATCGTCAACCAGCCGCAAGTGGCGATCCTGGCGGTCGGCTCGATCACCAAGCAGCCCGCCGTCATGACGGTGGACGGGTCCGATACCCTGGGGATCCGCACCAAGGGCCTGCTCTCGCTGTCGTTCGATCACCGGGTCGTGGACGGCTCGGATGCCGACAAGTTCATGGCGGACGTGAAGAAGGCGATCGAGACGTTCGCCGAGGGCGCGGTGTAGCGGTGGGTCGTGCGCTCACGGTGGCGCGCCTGCGCGTCGCCCCGGCGCGGCAGGCCGAGTACCTGGCGGTGCTGGCCGAGCTCGAGGCGATCGGTCGCCCGCGCGGGCGGCACCTGTGGCTGTTCCGAAGCAGCAACGATCCCGACCTGTTCCTGGAGTTCAGTGAAAGCGGCGCGGTGGAGCACCACCGCGCCGTCACTTTGGCCGCCGGCCGCGAGGCGGCACTCGAGTCCCGGCTCCGTGAGCTGGCCGAGCGCGAGTCGACGCCGGAAGAACTGTGGCACGAGCTGCCGCTGCCGGTTCACGCCAGCTGATTGAAAGTCTTCACATGCCACGACGGATCATCGATGTGCGGGGCGAACGGTGGGAAGTTGCCGTGAACGGAGCTCGCACCCAGTCGACCAAGGACGAGTTCGGCCTGCGCTTCGTTCGCATCGCCGGCGGCCCGCGCGAGGAGCGCTTCGCGCGCTACACGCCGCTCGGCAGCAAGGCGCGCGAGACATCACTCGCCACGCTGGCCGATGCCGAACTCGCGGACCTTCTCACGCACTCACAACCGGGGTGGACCGCACCGGAGTCTGGGTACCACCGCTGAGCACCATCGAAGACGTCGGCGGCACTGGGCCGCTCGCCGACCTGCACATGCACTCGACGGCGTCCGATGGCTCGCTGCCGCCGGAGCAGGTCGTCGCGCGCGCGGCCGCGGCCGGGCTGGCCGCCGTGGCACTGACCGATCATGACACCGTATCCGGCGTGCCCGCGGCAATTGCTGCCGGTGCGGCGCTCGGGATCAGGGTCGTCTCGGGGTGTGAGTTCTCCGTGCTCGCGCCGTGGGGCGAAATGCACGTCCTGGCGTATTTCCTCCCCGCGGGAGCCCCCGAACTCGACGAATTCCTGGCGCGGTGCCGGCTCGACCGCAACCGGCGTGGCATGGAGATGGTGCGCCTGCTGCAGCAGCTGGGGGTCGCCATCGATGAGGAGTCGGTGCTGGCACAGTCGGCTGGTGGCGCACTCGGGCGGCCGCACGTGGCGCGCGCCCTGCGCAAGGCGGGCGTGGTACGCACCCTCGACGAGGCGTTCGACAAGTATCTCGGTCGTGGCCGGCCCGCCTTCGTCGACAAGGCGCTGCCGACGTTCTCCAGTGTCGCTTCACTCGTGCACCGTCTCGGCGGCATCGTCTCGGCCGCGCACCTGAAGGATCGGGGAAATCGCACCACCCTGGTGCGTCTCCGCGCCGACGGTCTCGATGCCGTCGAGACCCGTCACCCGAGTCACGATGGCGAAACCCGGGCGCGACTCACCGACCTGGCACTGTCCCTGGGGCTCGGCCGGAGCGGCGGCAGCGACTGGCACGGTGAGGCGGAAGATGGATGGAATCACGGAGCGCTGGGGTCGCAGCGAGTGCCGCTCGAGTGGCTGGACCAGCTCGAGAACCTGCGACCCGCGATGATGAGGGGCTGACCATGATGAGCATCGATTACCGCGGCAAGGTTGTCATCGTCACCGGCGTGGGCCGCCCGGGACAGATCGGTCATGCCACGGCGCTCGCGTTCGGCCGCGCCGGCGCACAACTGGTGCTTTGCGACGTGAACGCGACCGGCGTGGCCGCGCGCGCGAAGGAGTTCCAGGCGCTGGGGCTCGAGGCGCAGCCGGCCGCCGGCGATCTGACGGAGCCCGATGTCGCGCGACTCGCGGTGGAGACCGCCATCCGGTGCTACGGCCGCCTCGACGCCCTGATCAACATCGCGGGCGGTCTCACGACCTATGGTCCGATCGCTGAGGTGACCGTGAAGGCCTTCGATCGTGAGATCGGCATCAATCTCAAGACCACCGTCACAATGTCGCAGGCCTCGATCGAAGAGCTGGCGAAGACGCATGGCTCCATCGTCAACGTGTCGTCGATTGCGTACTTCGAGCCGACCCCGAACATGGCGGTATATGCGGCGGCCAAGGCCGGCATTGCAGGGTTCACGCGCAGCCTCGCCGCGGAATTGCTTCCGCGTGCGGTGCGAGTGAATGCCATCGCGCCAGCAATGGTGAGGACACCCGAGAATGTCGGGGCCGCCGGCCCCGACGCCACCTACGTGGAGATGCAGCACATCACCGACGGCATCCTGTTCCTCGCCAGCCCCGCCGCCGAGGCCATCAATGGCCTCGTGCTGCCTATAACCCGGGGCGCCGTCTAGCCATGCAGCTCGCCGGTCGCGTCGCCCTGGTGACGGGAGCGGGGCGCCGCCTTGGCCGGGCATTCGCCTCGGCGCTCGCGGGCCGCGGCATGACACTGGCCCTCCACTACAATGCCTCGAAGGGCGGCGCTGAATCCCTGCGGGGCGAGATCGAGGCGCGGGGCGGACGGGCCGCGTGCTTCCCGGCCGACCTCGGCGATGCGGACGCGGCCCGCAAACTGGCCGGCCGGGTTGCCGACGAGCTGGGGCGGCTTGACGTGCTCGTCAACTCGGCAGCGGTGATGCACCATGTCTCCATGGAGGACACCACGCCGGAACTCTACGACGAGGTGCTCGACCTCAACCTCCGGTCGGTGTTCTTCGTGTCGCAGGGAGCCGCGCCGTTCCTGCGGAAGGCTGGCGGGAAGATTGTCAACCTGGCCGACCTGGGCGGTCTCGAACCATGGCCCGGGTATGCCGCGCACTCCGTAAGCAAGGCCGGCGTCGTGATGCTGACGCGCATCCTGGCCAGGAGCCTGGCGCCCGAGGTAACTGTCAACGCCATCGCCCCCGGCGCGGTACTGGTACCCGATGAGTATTCCGAGGCCGAGCGTGCTCGCCTCGCCGAAACGACACCCCTCAAGCGGCTCGGCAAGCCTGATGACGCGGTTCAGGCGCTGCTCTACCTGCTGGAGCACGCCGACTTCGTAACCGGCGACGTGCTGGTCGTCGACGGGGGGCGGGTCTTGAGGTAGCGCTATATTTCAGCAGGTCCTTTTTGGAGTGTTCATGGCAGTTCGAGAGCAGTTCGAAGTGGTGATCGTTGGCGGTGGCCCGGCGGGCCTGTGTGCGGCACTGTACGGCGGGCGTGGCATGCTCCGCACAGTGCTGCTCGAGCGCGGTGTTCCGGGCGGGGAACTCCTCAATACCGAATGGATCGAGGACTATCCCGGCTTCCCGAAGGTGAAGGGGCGCGAGCTGGCCGCGCTCATGACCCAGCATGCCCTGCAGTTCGGCGCCGAGATCCGGCAGGAGAATGCCGAGTCGATCGTGCGCCGGCCCGACGGCATGTTCGAGGTGACCACGTCAATGGGCACCGTCTTCGAGGCACCCGCGGTCATCATCACGGCTGGTGGCACACCGCTCAAGCTCGAGGTGCCAGGGGAACTGGAGTACGCCGGCCGGGGAGTATCGTACTGTGCGGTGTGCGACGGCGCGTTCTTCAAGGGCGACACGATCGCGGTGATCGGGGGCGGTGACGCCGCGGTGGAAGAGGCCGACTACCTCACGCGCTACGCGGAAAAGGTGTACCTCGTGCATCGCCGCGGTGAGCTTCGCGCGTCGAAGATCCTGCAGGAGCGACTCTTCCAGAACCCGAAGATCGAGGTGGTCTGGAACAAGCGGGTGCTGGAGCTGTTCGGCGACCCGTCGGGCCTCAAGACCATCGCGCTCGAGGATACCGAGACCGGGCAGCTCTCCGAGCTCAAGGTGACCGGCTGCTTCGTGTTCATCGGGTTCCGGCCCAACTCGGGAATCGTGCATGGTCACTTCGCCCATGACGCGAGCGGCTACATGATCACCGACGATCGCATGATGACGTCGATTCCCGGACTTTTCGCCGCAGGCGACCTCCGGGTGCAGCTCACCCGACAGGTTACCACGGCAGTGGGCGACGCCACCACGGCTGCGATCGCGGTGGAGAAGTACCTCACCGACCGCCGCCAGTCGGGAGCCGGAGTCGTTTCCGGGGCGCATGCCGGTGTCTGAGCTGGTAGTCCGCAAGTTCACCAACGGCCGGTGGGCGCAGAACAGCTACCTCCTGGGCGACACGGAGTCACGGTCAGCAGTGCTGGTCGATCCTGGTGAGGACACACGCGAGCTGCTGGCCGAGGTGACGCGGGGCGGGTGGAAGGTGGCGGCGATCTGGCTCACGCATGCCCACATCGATCACGTGCTGGGCGTGCCGGAGGCCAGACGCGTCACCTCCGCCCCGGTGTTCCTCCATCCGGCCGATGAGCCGCTCTACGCGAATGTCCCGGGACAAGCGTCCTGGATGGGTATCGACGCGGCGCCGCTCGCACCTGCCGACGGCTCGATCACTGACGGCCAGCACCTGTCGGTGGGCCCGCACCTGTTCGAGGTGCGGCATACGCCCGGGCATTCGCCTGGCAGCGTGAGCTTCATCGGGAACGGGTTCGTGATCGCCGGGGACGTCCTCTTCAGCGGGTCGATCGGACGTACCGACCTTCCGGGCGGCAATTTCTTCACCCTCATGCGCAGCATCCATGCTCACCTGCTGACGCTGCCGGACGACACGGTGCTCTATTCCGGACACGGTGAGGACTCCACCATCGGGGTGGAGCGCACCACCAACCCCTTCATCACCGGCGAAGTACGCGCCGGATGACTGCTCGCCCGGGGTCCGAATGACGTCCGGTGCGCTGGTCGAGCAGCGCATCTTCTCCTCGGCGGCCAGCACGCCGATCGACATCGCAGGCTCTCCCCTCCCGGTACCGCTCCGTCCCGCCAGCAGGCTCGGCGTTCTCGACATCTCGGAATACGTGGGTGACTTCACGGGCGGCGTCCGCACGTACCTGGCGGAGAAGGCACGCTACGTGTCGCGGCGGCCGGCCCTCCGGCAGGTGCTGCTCATTCCGGGCGCTCACGACGCAATCGTCGAGTCGGACGGCGTCCGCTGCTACCGGCTGCGCGGACCTGCGATCCCCTTCAACCCCGCCTATCGGTTCATGCTCGCGACGCGCTCCACCAGCCGCATCGTGGCCCATGAACGGCCCGATGTAATCGAAGTGGGGAGCGCCTACTTCGCCCCCTGGCTCATCTTTCGCGCGCGCCGGCAGTACCGGGCACCGGCCGTCTGGTTCTATCACGCGAACCTGCCGCGACTGGTGGCGCCACGGCAGGAGCGGGAACCGGCGGCGCGACGGATCCTTGCACGGGCCGTCGGCTGGTACACGCGGCGCATCGCGGCAGCGGTGGACTGCACCATCGTGGCGTCGGACTTTGCGCGGCGCGACCTCGAGCGCGTCGGCGTCACCAATGTCGCATTCGTGCCGCTGGGGGTCGACCTGGATCTTTTCCATCCCGCGCGGCGTGCCGCGGACGTCCGCGCCCGCCTTGGCCTGCCGGAAGGGCCAATGGCGCTCTACGTCGGCCGGTTTGCCCCGGAGAAGCACGCCGGACGGCTGGCCGACGAATGGGGCGAGGTGTACCGCCGCACCGGGGTCACACTGGTGATGGTGGGAGACGGATCACTGCGCCCGAGGATCGAGGCCCTCGCGGGGCCCGGTCTCGTGGTGCTCGGATATACACGGACGCGCGAGACCGTCGCCGACCTCCATGCGGCGGCGGACTTCTACGTCTCGCCCTGTCCTTACGAGACGTTCGGTCTGGCTGCGCTCGAGGCCCTGGCGAGCGGCACGCCCGTCCTCTCCGCGGACGATGGCGGTGTGTCGGAGCAGGTGCTCCGTTCCGAGGCTGGCATCCTGTACCATGCCGACGAACCGGGCGCGCTGCTTCGCGGTGTCGAGCAGATGATGGCCGCCGATCGCGGCGCACTCGGCCAGCGCGCCCGCGGCCACGCGGAGCGGGAGCACAGCTGGGAGCGCGTGTTCGACCGTATTTTCGCGGTCTACGAGGGGTTGCTTCGCCGGTGACCCTGCTTGTCTCGATTCACGATGTGGCCCCACCCAACCTCACTGCGGTGCGTCGGCTCTGGCTGCTGTGCCGGGACGCCGGCGTCGTGCCTGCGCTGCTCGTCGTGCCTGACTGGCACGGCACTGCGCCGATCGAACGTGATGCCGACTTCCTTGCCTGGCTGCGTAAGGCGGTAGCTGATGGTGCCGAACTCCTTCTCCATGGCGAGCGGCATGACGAAGTGGGGCGGCCCCGCAGGCTCATCGACACTCTCCGCGCGGCAGGGAAAACGGCGCGGGAGGGGGAGTGCCTTACGCTCGATGCGCCGGAGCTCGAGGCCCTGGTGGCGCGCGGACTCGCGCGTCTCCGGGCCCTCGGGTTCTCCTCGCACGGCTTCGTGCCACCCGCCTGGCTCATGCGGACCGATGCGCGGCCGGGCATCTTTGCGACGGGCGTGGCGTTCACCGAGGATGCGGGGGCGATCTACCTCGCCGGCGGGCGCCGCATCGTGACCTCCGCACTGCGCTGGAGCACGCGCACGGCCTTTCGCGCGCGTGCATCGGTGCTGGTGGCCGAATGGCGGTGGCGCAGGCAGCGGCGCGCACCGGTGATGCGCATTGCCCTGCATCCTGCCGACCTGAACAACCCGGGCGTCGCGCGCTCGGTACAGCAGGCGCTTGCGCAATGGACCACCGGCCATACCGCGTGCTCCTACGCGTCACTCGGGCCGTGACGATGCACCTCTCCACTCCGGTCGCGCATGCGATCTGCCTCCTGCTCGTCATCGCCGACCTGGTCGCGCGAACCTATCGGCTGCAGTGGCTGACGGTGGGCGTCGGATCGCGGCTCACCTTTTCCGAGAGCCTCCGGATCAACGCCTTCGCCGACGCGGGTTCGACACTCACACCGATGCGCGTGGGCGGCGAGCCGGCCCGGCTCGCCGGGATGCTCGCGTGCGGCGTCCCGGCGACTGCATCCTTCGTGGCCATCGCGTACGAGGTCATCACCGCGTGGCCGGTGCTCATTGCGGTGGGCGTGTGGGTCTTCCTGGGCTATGCCCCCGAGTGGTGGGAAAGCGCCGGGCCCCAACTCTCGGCCTCACTCCACAAGGCGTGGCCCTGGGCGCTGGCGATCGCGGTCGCCAGCGCTGCCGCCTGGCTCGGCGCCCGGCGCGTGGCGCACGCGCTTCCCCGGCAGCTCAAGCGCCCGCTGAGTCGTATCCGTGTCTACTGGCGTCGGATGCCGCGCTGGCCACTCCTCGCGAGCCTGCCGCTTTCGTTCGTGAACGTCGTTACCCGAATCGCCATCCTGCCGGTTCTGGCACTTACGCTGCCCGATCCGCCCGCGCTTCCCGTGCTCATCGTCGGGCTCCTTCGCGCTGATATACGCACAACTGATCCTTCCCACGCCGGGTGGCGCGGGAGCGGTGGAGTTCGGGTTCCTCGGCGGGGCGGCCGGTGATCTGGGCAACGACGGTTCACAACTGCTGCTGGCCTGGCGCATCTACGCCAACGGGATCGGCACGGCGCTCGGCATCTGGCTTGCCGTCCGGCACTACGGCTGGCCGGCGGTCAAGGAAGGGGTGGGGAGGACCTTCGGCGGTCGCGCAGGCTGAGTCAGCCCGGCGGCGGTCCCATCGATACCAGCAGCACCGTTCGCTCGAGCGCCTCGTCGACGCCGTGCGGCACACCGGCTGGCGCCCACACCAGCGTTCCCGCCTCCGCAACCACGGTCTCCTCGCCGACCGTCATTCTCGCCTTTCCGGAGAGCACGAAGTAGAATTTGTCCGCTCCACCGTGGGCGTGAATGCGCTGTGCCTGCCCCGGTTCGAAGCAATTGAGCCCGGCGAAGAGTGTGGCGCCGCGAACCAGGTCGGCCTTGGTCGCCCTGGTGGTATCGAAGTGAACCACGTCGGAAATCTTGGAGAAACGACTCGGCATGTTGCAGCTCCCGGTTCGCGAGGTTCACCTCGCGATGAAGAATCCCCGCCTCGTGATGCCCGTCACATGACGACCCGCGTCGAGCACGACCCGCTCGGCGAAAAGCCCGTCCCGGCCGAAGCCCTGTACGGCATCCAGACGCTGCGGGCCGCCGAGAACTTCCCCATCTCGGGCCTTCGGCCGCTGCCGGCAGTTCGTCGATGCCGTGGTCTGGATCAAGCGCAGCGGCCGCCATGACCCACAAGGAGACCGGGCGGCTCGAAGCCCGCCTGGCCGACGCCATCGTGAAGGCCGCCGACGAAGTCCTCGGCGGACAGCACCGCGACCAGTTCATCGTGGATGTGTACCAGGCGGGCGCGGGTACCAGCCACAACATGAACGGCAACGAGGTCCTGGCCAACCGGGCCAACGAGCTGCTCGGCGGTGACGCGCGGCAAGTACGACCCGGTGCACCCGAACGATCACGTCAACATGGCGCAGAGCACCAACGACGTGATCCCGACCGCGATGCGGCTCGCGACGCTCGCGACGCTCCGGCCGCTTCCTCGACGCGATGTCGATATTCTTGCCGAGTCGCTTGCTGGCGAAGGGGCAGGGAATTCGACCACATCATCAAGTCGGGCCGCACGCACCTCCAGGACGCCACGCCGATCCGGCTGGGTCAGGAGTTCACCGCCTATCGGCGCAACTGTCGCGCGGCACCGCGAGAAGATCGCGCGAGTCCGCGCGACTGGCTGCGCGACCATGAATATCGGCGGCACGGCGGTGGGTACCGGCCTCAACGCCGAGGCGCAGTATCCCGAGCTCATGTGGAAGTACCTCGAACGCCATGTAAGCGGCCTCGACCTGCGGCTGGGCGAGGACCGGATCCAGCTGATGCAGTCGATGGGCGACATCGCCACGTTCAGTGGCGCGCTGCGGGCATTCGTCCTCGACCTCAACAAGATCGCGAACGACATCCGCCTGCTCGCGTCGGGCCCGCGCACCGGCCTCGCCGAGATCCTTCTCCCGGCGGTGCAGCCGGGCTCGAGCATCATGCCCGGCAAGGTGAACCCGTCGATCGCCGAGATGGTGAACCAGGTGTGCTACCAGGCCCTCGGCCTCGATACCGACGGTGGCGATGGCGTCCGAGGCGGGCCAGCTCGAGCTCAACGTGATGATGCCGGTGATCACCCACAACGTCGTGTTCGGCCTGATGATCCTGGGCAACGCATCCCGCGTGTTCGCCGAGCGGTGCGTCGACGGGATCGAGGCCGACGAGAAGGCCTGTGCCTACTGGCTGGAACGGAGTCCCGCGCTCGTCACGGCGCTTGGCGCCGAAGCTGGGCTACGCCGAGGCAGCCAAGCTCGCCAAGGAGGCGATCGCCACCGGGCCTCACCGTCAGGGAGCTGGTGGTGAAGAAGGGACTGCTGGCGGGGAAGGAGCTGGAGGAGGTGCTCGACCTGCGCGCCATGACCGAGATCGGCATCCCCGGTGGGAAAGCCGCTGCCAGGCGGGGGTGAGCGAGCGGAAATCCTTGTCGGTTGAATCTCGGAATCTCGGTCATATTGGCGCCATGCGCGTCACCACCTGGACCGAATACTCCCTGATCATCTCGATCCACCTCGCCAAGCGGGGCCGGACCAGCCCCTCGCCGGTGGCGGCGCGCGAACTGGCGGATGCGGAGCGGCTCCCGCCCGACTACGTCGAGCAGATCCTTCTCCGGCTCCGCCGGGCCGGGCTGGTCGAGAGCGTTCGCGGCGCGCGCGGCGGCTACATGCCTCGCCCGCCAGCCGGCCGACATCTCGGTGCGCGACGTCATGCAGGCGTCCGAGCACCAGACCTTCGAGATGAACTGCGACATCCACCAGGTGGACGCGGAGCGCTGCGCGGGCGAGTCACCCAGTGCAGCATCCGCCCGATCTGGTTCGCCCTGCAGCACCGCATCGATGACTTCCTGGCCGGCGTAAGCCTGGCCGACCTGCTTCGGGACGAGGCCCAGGTGCAGGAGCTGGTCACCCTCACATCCAGCGTGAGCTGACGGCGCCGGATCTGGTCGGGAAAGAAGCAAACGGGCCCCGTCGCGATGCGACGGGGCCCGTTTTTCACATCCGTGCCGACCCTGCTGCAGTGCCGAAGGGGGGACTCGAACCCCCACGGGCTTGCGCCCACTGCGCCCTGAACGCAGCGCGTCTACCAGTTCCACCACTTCGGCGAAGGGCGGTAAAGGTATCGTGCAGGGTGTGACGCGGCAAGCAGTTTGGTTGACCGTGCCGAAGTGTGGGCCTATCCTTCACTTGCAACGATGGTCACACCAGCCAAGACCCCTGCCGAAGACAAGCTCTTCGTGGCCCGGAATCCCCGGGCGTCTTACGACTATCACATCCTGGATACCTGGGAGGCCGGGCTCGTCCTGACGGGCACCGAGGTGAAATCGCTGCGCGCCGGCAAGGCGTCGATCAAGGAGGCGTACGGCCGCGTGCGGAACGGCGAGGTCTTTGTGGACGGCCTGAACATCACCCCATACGCCCAGGGCGGCATCTACAACCACGACCCGATGCGCACCCGGAAGCTCCTGCTGCATCGCAAGGAAATCGAGCGCCTCATCGGTGCGACCGAACAGAAGGGCCTGACTCTGGTGCCGCTCGAACTCTACTTCAAGCGGGGGCGCATCAAGCTCCTCGTGGGCCTTGGCCGCGGCAAGAAGCATCACGATCGCCGTGAGGACGTGAAGAAGCGCATGGCGGATCGGGACGTGGCGCGGGCACTCGCCAACCGGGGTCGCGAATGACCGGCCTGTGGCTCGCACTTGCCTTGGCCGCGGGGGCGCCGTCCGCGGTGACGATCGCGTCGGTGCGAGGCGAGCAGCGTGTACCCGTCACCCTGGGCGCCGACGGCGCGCCGATGCTCCAGGCGCGGGCCCTTCTCGCTGCACTCGGTGGCACGTTCAAGCAGCAGGACGCCTGGCTCGACGTGTTCGTCGCCCGCCAGCAGCTTCGCTTCCTCATCGCCGCGCCCTACGTCATCTTCGACGGCAAGACGCAACCGCTCGTGTCGGGAGCCGTGGTGCAACGCGACACCGCCTACCTTCCGCTGCAACTCGTGTCCGAGGTGCTCCCGCGCCTGTTCTCGGAGCGGTACCGGTACGACGTCGAGGCGGGACGGCTGATGGACGCCGGCTGGCAGCTTGTAAAGGGCGCGGGCGAGTCCGCGCCAGTCGAGGCCCCGGCGCCGAAGACCCGCATCCGGTCGGGAGCGCTGCCGGGAGGAACCCTGCGGCGCCAGCATGTGGTCACGGTCGACGCGGGGCACGGGGGTGTGGATCCCGGCAATCCCGGGGTCTTCTTCCCGGCCGGGTTGAAGGAGAAGGACATTACCCTGCAGATGAGCCTGCTCCTGCGCGAGGAACTGAGGGCCCGTGGCATCACCGTGCGGATGACCCGTACGCGCGACACGCTCATCGCCCTCGGGGAGCGCGGCGCCTTCTGCACCGAGGAGTGCGACCTCTTCGTCAGCCTGCATGTCAACTCGCTGCCCCGGCGCGGTGGTTACACCGAGGTGCGCGGCTACGAGACGTACTTCCTGGCCGAGGCCAAGACCGAAGACGCCGAGCGGGTAGCGAAGATGGAGAACGAGGCGGTGCGTTTCGAGCCGGAGACCGAGGCGACCGCGGAACAGCAGGGACTGAACTTCATCATGAAGGACCTGGCTGCCAACGAGTACCTGCGCGAGTCGGCCCGGCTCGCGGAGCTGATCCAGACGCAGCTCGGCGCCGCAAATCCCGGCGGCGACCGCGGGGTGAAGCAGGCAGGGTTCATGGTGCTGACGACCGCGCGGCGGCCGGCCGTCCTGGTGGAGATGGGGTACAGCACCAATCCGGCGGACGCGAAGCTCATGACCAACAAGGCATCACAGCAGCGCATGGCGTCGGCGATCGCGGATGCGGTGGTGGGCTACCTGTCCGACTACGAGCGGAAGATGGGAGACGACTCGTGAGGCGAGGGTTGCTGCTCACAGCGATCGTGCTGCAGGGGTGCGCGTCCTACAACGCGAACTACAAGGCCAACAAGTACGCCGACGAGGCGCGGAAGCTCGATCGCGAGGGCCGCACCGTCGAGGCCAGTGGCTACTGGGGGCGTGCGTCGGTCAAGGCCGACTCCATCCTCGCGCACCACCCGAGCGGGAAATACGCCCCCGGTGCCATGGCGATCAAGGGCGAGGCTGCTGCCGCAGTGGGCCAGTGCGGCCAGGCGAGCCGGCTTCTCCCGGCGGCCATCGAGCAGTTGAAGGACGTAAGTGACCGCGAAGAGGCGACAATGGCGCTTGCCTTCTGCGAGCTCCGGCTCGGTACCGCTGAACTGGCCGCCAATACGGTCCGGCCGGTCACCGAGAGCCGCGATGCTGGCCGGCGCCAGCGGGCCTTGCTGCTCCTGGGGACTGCGCAGCGCAGCGCGGGCCAGGACACGGCCGCCCTGCAATCACTGGAGGGTCTGGCGGGCACGTGGGCGCTGATTCAGCGCACGCTGGCGTACGCCGGTGCACACCAGCCCGTGCCGGCAACCAGCGCCTTCGATTCCCTCATCGCGTTGCGTGATTCCATGCTGCCGTGGGATTCAGTGCTTGCCATCACCGGCCGGGCCGATCCCGTACTGGCCTTCCACTTCACCACCATCCTGGTGCAGAGCAGGACGCTCTCGCCGCCGCGCGCGGCGACCCTCGCATTTGCGGACGCCACGCGCCTCGCCTCCGCTGATACGGCGCTGCAGCGCCAGCGGTACGAGGAGATCATCCAGACTGCCGGGGCGGGGGAGTATGCCGATCGCGCGCGCTTCGACATCATGCGAATGCGGATCGGTTCGGCGGTCACCATGGCGGATTTGACGACAACGCTCGACGAGATGCAGCAGCTCGCCGCGAGCGACGCGGCCGTCGCGGGTGCCCTGGCGCCGCTGCGAGGGCAGATCCTGCACCTGCAGCTGCTGATGGATTCCACCACCCCGGGTGAGCCGAGGGGCGACATGCGCAGCTTCCTCGCCGCGGAATATGCCCGTGATTCGCTCGGGGCGCGCCCACTGGCCGCGTCAATCTTCGCGAGTATTCCGTTGGGCTGGCCGGAATCCCCGTATGCGGGCAAGGCCTGGCTCGCGGAGCGCCAGCTCACCGGTGACACTCTCGATGCCGGTGGGCAGTTCTCCAGCAGCCCCTACCTGGCCGTCTTTCGGGGCGAAGAAGACGCCGCCTATGCCCAGCTCGAGGACTCGCTGGCCAGCTATTCCCGGACGCTTGCCGCGGCGACGGCGCCCAAGGTTGCCCCAGGTGCGCCGGGCCGGCGGGCTGACGGTACGGGTGATGACGATGCGCCAACGGTCCGCCGCCGCGTGCAGCGCCCAAGCACGACCGGTAGCAAGCGGCCGGCGGGTGCCACTGCTACGGTACCGAAGGAATAGCGGTGGCCGCTCGGGACGTCTTCGGGGTACGGTTCCAGAATCCAATTCTCCTCGCCGCCGGCACCGCAGGTTACGGGCGCGAGCTTGACGGTGTGATGGCCATCTCCAGGCTGGGCGGCCTCATCACCAAGGCAGTGTCGCTGGCGCCGCGCGTCGGCAACGCTCCGCCCCGGGTGGCGGAGTACAACGGCGGAATGCTCAACTCGGTCGGGCTGGCCAATCCGGGCCTGTCTGCGGTGCGCCGCGATCACCTGCCGTGGCTCGTGCAGAATGCCCCGCCCGCCCGGGTCATCGTCAATGTCGTCGGTTTCGAGCTGATCGAGTACGCGGCCGTCATCGAGGGCCTCGAGGGCGTCGACGGCATCACCGCGTATGAACTGAACCTTTCCTGCCCCAACACCAGCGCCGGCGGCATTGAGTTCGGTGCCGACCCCGCGTGCGTTGCGCAGATCGTCGCGCAGTGCCGCGAGCGCACCCGCCTTCCCCTCATCGCAAAGCTCTCGCCGGTTCTCCCGGATATCGGGGGAGTTGCCGTCGTGGCGCGCGACGCCGGCGCCGATGGCATTTCCGTCGTGAATACGGTGCCGGGCAGCCTCACCGACAATGATGGCCGCCAGCGTCTGGGTCACGGGACGGGCGGGGTCAGCGGCCCGGCCCTCCTCGCCATCGGTGTGCGTGCGGTGGACCGCGTGCTCGAGCGCACCGGCGGGATGCCGGTCATCGGTGTGGGAGGGGTTACGACCGCCGCCGACGCGCGGCAGTATCTCCGGGCCGGGGCGTCTCTGGTTGCCATCGGTACCGCGGGACTCGCGGACCCGCGCGTGCCCGAGCGGGTTATCGCCCACCTGGAGCAAGACGGTGCCTGAGATCGTCATTGCCCTCGACGTGCCGACCGCCGATGCGGGCTACCGGCTGCTCGACCGGCTCCCCTCGGCCCGCTGGGTCAAGGTGGGATCGGTGCTCTTCACCGCCGCGGGGCCGGCCCTCATCGGCGAGTGCCGCGCGCGCGGGCTGCAGGTGTTCCTCGACCTCAAGTGGCACGACATCCCGAATACGGTGGCCGGTGCAGTACGCGCTGCGCGCGAACTGCAGGTATCGATGGCCAGCCTCCACACGCTGGGTGGCGCCGAGATGATGGCGGCCGCCAGCGAGGCGGCAGCGGGGACGCTGCTGCTGGTCGGGGTAACCGTCCTCACGTCGCATTCGGCCGATTCCTACACTCGCGCAATCGGCCGTCCGGCCGTGGACCTGGTACCGGAGGTGGCTCGGTTGGCCGGAGAGGCGCGCCAGGCGGGGCTTTCGGGGGTGGTCTGCTCTCCGCTCGAAATCCGAACCGTGGCGGGCGTGCTGGGGCTCGGCGCCACGATTGTGGTGCCTGGAATCCGGCGTCCGGGCGACCCGGCCGGCGACCAGGCCCGGTCCGCCGGGCCGGCGGAGGCGGCGCGGGCCGGAGCCACCCACCTTGTGGTGGGGCGACCGATTCTCCAGGCCCCCGATCCGGGGCTGGTTCTGACGGAGATGTCGGCGGCCGCGGCGGTAGGCTAACCCGTTCCCTTGCGTCGGGATGCGACCGATGCTACTTTCAAAAGCTGCGGTCTAAACTGGCCTTTTGGGAGAGTGATCGTGAAGGTTCGTTCGAGTGTCAAACCGATCTGCGAGTTCTGCAAGGTCGTAAAGCGGCAAGGCGTCGTGCGGATCATCTGCAAGCGCAATCCCAAGCACAAGCAGCGGCAAGGCTAACATGGCACGTATCGCTGGCGTCGATCTTCCGCGCGAGAAGCGCGTCGAAATCGCTCTGACTTACATCTTTGGCATTGGCCGCTCGACGAGCACCAAGCTCCTGGCCGAAACGGGCGTGAGCCCCGACACGCGTGTTCGCGACCTGTCCGACGCTGAAGTGGCGCGTCTCCGGCAGATGATCGAGCGCTCGGTCAAGGTTGAGGGAGCGCTTCGCACCGAGACGGCGATGAACATCAAGCGGCTGATGGACATCGGCAGCTACCGCGGTGTCCGGCATCGCCGTGGGCTCCCCCTGCGCGGCCAGCGCACTCACACCAATGCGCGGACCAAGAAGGGCCGTCGCGTTGCCATCGCGGGCAAGAAGAAGGCGACGAAGAAGTAGATGACTACACCAACGCAGCCGACCGCCCAGGAAACGGAAGCCGCCGCGCCTGCCGCCGCCCCCAAGGCGTCCGGAGCGAAACGCTCCAAGAAGGCCGTGGAGTCCGAGGGCATTGCGCACATCTCCGCGACGTTCAACAACGTGCTGATTACCCTCACCGACATGCGTGGCAACACGCTGGCGTGGGGCACCGCTGGCAAGGCCGGGTTCAAGGGCTCGAAGAAGTCCACGCCGTTCGCCGCCACCGTCGCCGCCGAGAACTGCGCGCGGGAAGCCATGAACATGGGCCTCCGCCGGGTTCACGTGCGGGTGCAGGGCCCCGGGAGCGGGCGTGAGTCGGCCATCCAGGCCCTCGCGTCGGTCGGACTTCGGGTCGTGTCCATCCGGGATGTCACGCCGATTCCGCACAACGGCTGCCGTCCCCCCAAGAAGCGTCGGGTCTGAGCCTATGTCACGGTATACTGGAGCAAGCTGCAAGCTGTGTCGCCGCGAGGGAACCAAACTGTTCCTCAAGGGGCCGAAGTGCCTCACCGAGAAGTGCCCGGTGGAGCGTCGTGCCTATCCGCCGGGGCAGCATGGCCAGCAGACGCAGGGGCGTGGCCGCAAGACGTCCGAGTACGCCAAGCAGCTGCGTGAGAAGCAGAAAGTGAAGCGGATATACGGGCTTACCGAGAGCCAGTTCCGCAACCTCTTCGATGGCGTCAGCCACGAGGCCGGCGTGAAGGGCACCAACCTGCTCATCGCGCTCGAGACCCGTCTCGACAACATCGTGTATCGCCTGGGCTTTGCCTCCAGCCGCAAGGCCGCGCGCCAGCTCATCGGCCACGGGCATGTGGAGGTGAACGGCAAGCGGGTCGACATCCCGTCGTTCCGTGTGCTCCCGGGCCAGGAAATCCGCGTCGCCCCGTCGAGCCGCGAGCTGGTATCGGTCCACATGGCGCAGGAGTACGCGTCGCGCGGGCAGCCGGTCTCCTGGCTCAACATCGACACCGAGAAGGCATCGGGCCGCCTGCTCGAGCGTCCGACTCGCGAGGCGATCCCGATCAACGCGCAGGAACAGCTGATCGTCGAGCTGTACTCCAAGTGATATCATGAGCATCGATCTGACCGGTCTTGTTCGCCCGCACCTCGTCGAAATGACGAAGCGCGAAGACAACCCCAACGTGGCCGAGTTCCGCCTGCAGCCGCTGGAACGCGGCTTCGGGTACACGCTCGGCAATTCGCTCCGCCGGCTCCTCCTGAGTTCGCTCCGGGGCAGTGCGGTCTGGGCGTTCCGCCTCGACGGCGTCGTGCACGAGCACCAGACGGTGCAGGGCGTGCTCGAGGACGTGCACCAGATCATTCAGCGGCTCAAGGCGCTGACGCTCGTCCTCGATCCCGAGGTCGACGAGGCCGTGCTGCACATCAAGCGCGATGGTGCCGGCCCGGTCTACGCGCGCGACATCCAGCCCCACGGCTCGGTGAAGGTCATCAATCCCGACCAGCTCCTCTTCACGCTGCAGGACGACCGCGACGTGAACGCCGAGCTGTACGTGAACAAGGGCCGTGGCTACGTCGAGTCCGAGATGCACCCGGTCGACCGCTCCATGCCGGTCGACGTCGTGCGCATCGACGCCATCTACAACCCGGTTCGCCGCGCCAACTTCATGGTGGCAGAGACCCGCGTGGGTCAGCGCACCGACTATGACCGCCTGACGGTCACCGTCGAGACCAACGGCACCATCTCGCCCGAGGACGCGCTGGCCTATTCCGCCGCCCTCGCGCAGGAGCACTTCCGGTACTTCGTCGAGTTCGGCAAGGTGCCGGCCGCGCGCGAGCCGGTCGCCGAGGGTTCCGTGGCCAGCCAGAGCCTGAAGAACCTGCTGGGCCGGCTCATCGATGACTTCGGTCTCTCGGTGCGCTCGCTCAACTCGCTCAAGAATTCGAACATCCGCACGCTCCGTGACCTGGTGGCATTCAGCGAGGACGAGCTCCTCAAGGTCAAGAACGTTGGCGAGAAGGCGCTGGCCGAGATCCGCGAGTTGCTCGAGCGCGAGGGCCTGACGTTCTCCCTGCAGTTCGAGGACGTCGATGGCGAGCTGCGCGTGCGCAGCAAGTCCGAAGGATCGGCCGCTCCGGCCGGTGAGGGGGCGTAATGCGGCATCGCGCAAAGGGACGCCAGCTCTCCAGGACCGCTGAGCATCGCAAGGCGCTCCTGCGGAACATGGCGACCAGCCTGTTCACGCATGAACAGATCGTCACCACCGAGGCGAAGGCGAAGGAGCTCCGGCCGTACGCCGAGCGGCTCATCACCCTGGCCCGCCGGGGCGACCTGCACGCTCGCCGTCAGGCCGAGCAGAAGCTGCGCGACCGCGAGTCGCTCGGCCGGCTCTTCACCGAGATCGGTCCGCGGTTCGCGAGCCGGCCCGGTGGCTACACCCGCATCCTCAAGCTCGGGCATCGCCCCGGCGATGGCGCCGATCTGGCGCGGATCGAGTTGCTCGCAGAGTGACGGCGACTGGCGTGGCGGTGGCGGAAATGAGGAAGGGGACCCTAGGGTCCCCTTTTTTTCAGCCCGTCAGGCTACGCGATGGGCGGGAAGGGCGCCAGCGGCGCCCGGACCTACGAGGCCTTCTTGACGCGATTACTCTTGAGGCACCGTGTGCAGACGCGCACACGACGCGGCGCGCCCTCGACCATTACCCGCACCGTCTGCAGGTTGGGGTACCACCGGCGCTTCGTCTTGTTGTTGGCGTGGCTGACATTGTTGCCAGTCGCCGGACCCTTGGTGCACACACTGCAGACGCGAGCCATCGGATACCTCTCGAAACTGTGGTCAAAGACGGCATTTCCCGAAATCGGAAAGCCATAAAAACTATCAGCTTCTGCCACGAACGACAAGAGGTGGTGTGATGCGTGTACTGGTGACGGGGGCAGGCGGTTTTGTGGGACGGGTACTGTGCCGCGAACTGCTGGCCCAGGGGCACGAGGTGATCGGCGCGCTGCGGACCGCCGAGGTGCTGGATGAGGCGCTCCGGAGCAGTCTCGCCGGCGTGCGCTGGATCGGATTTGAGCTCGGCTCGACCGTGTCCATCGAGGCGGCGCTGGATCATGGCCCCGATGCGGTCGTCCACCTCGCCGCCATGGCCTCCGGGGCCGAGGCCCGGCGCGATCCGCTCACGGCGTGGTCCACTAATGCCATGGGCACGTGCTCGCTGGTCTACGAGATCGAGCGGATGCGCCCCGGGACCCGGATGGTGTTCGCATCCACCGGCGAAGTCTACGGACGCGGATACGAACGCCCGATTCGCGAAGCCGATCCGGCCGCGCCCTGTTCACCCTACGCGGCGTCCAAGCTGGCGGCCGAACTGGCGCTGCAGGAATCATCGCGCCGGTCGGGTTTCAATGGCGTGATCGCACGCTGCTTCCAGCAGACCGGTCCCGGCCAGCGTGATGCGTTCGTCGTGCCGGCGCTGGCGCGTCGGGTCCTCGCCGCGCAACAGGAAGGGACGACGACCATTGCGGCAGGCAACCTGACACCAGTACGCGAGTTCACCGACGTGCGCGACGTGGCCCGCGCGTTGGCACTGCTCTTGGATCGGGGTGCCCCGGGCACGATCTACAACGTCGCCAGCGGCCGTGGGATCTCGCTCCGTCAGCTCCTCGACCGTATCGCCAACGCGGTGGGATGGGAGGTCGAGCCGGTGATCGACCCGACCCTCTTTCGTCCAGCCGACCTGGAGTACCTTGTCGGCGACGGCAGCCGCCTGGCCGCTCTCGGCTGGGCGCCGCAATTCGACCTCGACCGAACCTTGGCAGATCTTGTAGGATCTCTCACCGCGGGCGCGCGGTCCATCATGGAGAAGCGATGACAGATCGGGTCGCATTGATCACCGGCGTGACGGGGCAGGACGGGGCGCTCCTCGCCGAACTGCTGCTGCGGAAGGGTTATACGGTGCACGGCGTCAAGCGCCGGTCGTCGCTCTTCAATACCCAGCGCGTGGATCACCTGTACGTCGATCCACACATCGGTGGGCGAAACTTCACGCTCCATTTCGGTGACCTGACGGACTCGACCAACCTGATCCGGATCATTCAGGAGACTCAACCGACCGAGATCTACAATCTCGCGGCCCAGAGTCACGTGCATGTCTCCTTCGAGACGCCCGAGTACACCGCCAACGCCGACGCGCTCGGAACGCTGCGGATGCTCGAGGCGATCCGCATCCTCGAGCTGCGCGATCGCACCCGCTTCTATCAGGCGTCTACCAGCGAGATGTTCGGGCTGGTGCAGCAGGTGCCGCAGAACGAGCAGACCCCGTTCTATCCGCGGAGCCCGTATGGCGTGCGCGAAGCTTGTACGCGCACTGGATCACGGTGAACTACCGCGAGGCGTACGGGCTCTTCGCCTGCTCCGGCATCCTGTTCAACCATGAGTCGCCGACCCGGGGCGAGACGTTCGTCACCCGGAAGATCGCGCGCGCGGCCGCCCGGATCGCGGCGGGCAGGAATCGGCGCTGTTCCTCGGCAACCTCAACGCGCAGCGCGACTGGGGCTATGCCGGCGACTACGTCGAGGCGATGTGGCTCATGCTGCAGCACTCGGTGCCGGATGACTTCGTCATCGCCACCGGCGAGACCCACTCGGTGCGCGAGTTTGCCGAGCGCGCGTTCGGCCACGTGGGCATCGAGCTCGACTGGGAAGGCGAGGGCGTCGAGGAACTCGGGCGTGACCGCAGGACGGGCACGGTGCGGGTGCGCGTGGACCCGCGCTACTTCCGGCCCACCGAGGTCGAGCTCGCTGCTGGGCGATGCGACGCGGGCCCGCACCGAGCTGGGCTGGAAGCCCAGCGTGGATTTCGCCCAGCTAGTGCGCATGATGGTCGACGCCGAGGTGGCCGCCGTCCGGGAGCAGCCGGCGTGATGCACCCGGCGTCCCGCGTCTACGTGGCCGGGCATGGCGGCATGGTGGGCAGCGCAATCGTGCGGCTGCTCAAGGAACGGGGGTACCGGGCGCTGATTCTGCCCGAGCGCGCGCACCTCGACCTGACCGCCGCGGACGACGTAGACCGGTTCTTCCGCGACACCAAGCCGGAGTATGTCTTTCTCGCGGCCGCGAAGGTCGGGGGCATCCTTGCCAACATGTCGTACCCGGTGGACTTCCTCGACATCAACATTCGTATCGCGGCGAACGTCTTGGCAGCGTCGCATCGGCATGGCGTCCGGAAGCTCCTCAACCTCGGCAGCTCGTGCATCTATCCGAGGATGGCGCCGCAGCCACTGCAGGAGGAATCCCTCCTCACCGGACTGCTCGAGCCGACCAACGAGGCTTACGCTATCGCGAAGATCGCGGCGATTAAGCTGTGCGACGCCTACCGGACGCAGTATGGGTCCGACTTCATCTCGGCCATGCCCTGCAATCTCTATGGCCCGAACGACAACTTCGACCTGCAAGCTCGCACGTGCTGCCGGCGCTGATCCGGAAGTGCCACGAGGCGAAACGGGACGACCGGGACGAGGTGGTCGTCTGGGGCAGCGGGCTACCGTTGCGCGAATTTCTGCATGTGGACGACCTGGCGGACGCCGCCTCGTTCCTCATGGAACATATGAGCCAGCCGGGCTTCCTGAACGTCGGATCGGGCCGCGAGGTTACGATCCGCGAGCTCGCGGAGATGGTGGCGGAGGCTGTGGGTTTTCGTGGCCGGTTCATCTACGATGCCAGCAAGCCAGACGGCACGCCCCGCAAGGTGATGGATGTCTCGAAGCTGGCGTCGCTCGGCTGGTCTGCGCGTATTCCTCTGCGGGCGGGGATCGCGTCGGCCTATCAATGGTATGTCGAACATGTGGACCGGGGGATGAATGCCACGTCGTAATGACCTGAAATCGATTCTCCTCATCGGATCGGGGCCGATCATCATTGGTCAGGGCGCCGAGTTCGATTACTCCGGCACGCAGGCGGTGCGCGCCCTGAAGGAAGAGGGCTACCGGGTCATCCTGGTAAACTCGAACCCGGCGACGATCATGACCGATCCCGAGATTGCGGACCGGACGTACATCGAGCCGGTCACGCCGGAGTGGGTGGCAAAGATCATCGAGCGCGAGCGTCCGGATGCGCTGCTGCCCACGATGGGCGGGCAGACCGCCCTCAACGTGGCCATGGCACTGCACCGGGACGGTACGCTCGAGCGCTTCGGGGTGGAGCTCATCGGGGCCAACGAGCGGGCCATCCGGATTGCCGAGGACCGGGCCGAGTTCGCCGAGGCAATGCGGCGTATCGGGCTCATGACGCCGCCGGGGCACGTCGTGCGCAACGTGGCGGAAGCGATGGATGCGGTGGCACTCACCGGCTATCCTGCCATCTGCCGCCCGTCGTTCACCCTGGGCGGGTCGGGCGGCGGCATCGCCTACAACCGCGAGGAGTTCGAAGCGCTCATCCGTCGCGGACTGGAGCTGTCCCCAGTCGGGTCCGTGCTGGTCGAGAAGAGCGTCATCGGGTGGAAGGAATTCGAGCTCGAGGTGATGCGCGATGGCGCGGACAACGTCGTCATCGTCTGTACCATCGAGAATCTCGACCCGATGGGCGTGCACACCGGCGACTCGATCACGGTGGCGCCGGCGATGACCCTGTCCGACCAGGAGTACCAGGTCATGCGCGACTCGGCCATCAAGATCATCCGGGAAGTCGGGGTGGCCGCGGGCGGCTGTAACATCCAGTTCGCCGTGAGCCCGACCACCGGCGAGCAGCTCGTCATCGAGATGAACCCGCGTGTCTCACGCAGTTCCGCCCTCGCCTCCAAGGCGACGGGATTTCCGATCGCGCGCATCGGCACGAAGGTGGCTGTGGGCTACCGCCTGGATGAGCTGCCGAATGACATCACCAGGACGACCCCGGCCTCCTTCGAGCCGGTGCTTGACTACGTCGTGGTGAAGATCCCGCGCTTCGCCTTCGAGAAGTTCCCGACCGCCGACGCGACGCTGACGACGCAGATGAAGTCGGTCGGCGAGGTGATGGCCATCGGCCGCACGTTCAAGGAAGCGCTCCAGAAGGGCTTCCGCGGGCTGGAGGCCGATCGCATCGGATGGATGACGGCGGCCAACCCGATCGACGATCGCCTCGACGACGGTGACATCGAGACGGTGCGTGCGGCACTGGGACGCCCGACGCCCGAGCGCATCTTCCAGGTGCGCCGGGCGCTCGAGGGCGGGATAGGCATCGATGAGATCAGCGAACGGAGCGGCATCGATCCGTGGTTCGTGGGCCAGCTGCAGGACCTGCTGGACGCCGAGGCGGCGTGGGCCGGCCGGTCCGGACGGGAGGACGATGCGCGCGAGCGCACCGCGCTCCGGACGATGAAGCGGCTCGGGTTCTCCGACAAGCAGCTGGCACTGCTCGACGGCACCACTGAGGACCAGGTGCGCATGCGGCGCCATGGACTCGGTGTCCGCCCGGTCTACAAGACGGTCGATACCTGCGCCGGCGAGTTCCCGTCGAGCACGCCGTACCTGTACTCCTCCTATGACGAGGAGAACGAGGCCGCCGCGGTCGGCGACAAGACCGTGGTCATTCTTGGCAGTGGACCGAACCGCATCGGCCAGGGAGTGGAGTTCGACTACTGCTGCGTCCGCGCGGCCCTGGAATTCCGGCGGCTTGGCTACCGCACGGTGATGGTCAACTCGAACCCGGAGACGGTGTCCACCGACTTCGACATCTCGGACGCACTCTATTTCGAGCCGCTCACGCTCGAGGACGTGCTCGAGATCGTCGCGCTGGAGAAGCCGCTCGGGGTCGTGGTGCAGCTCGGCGGGCAGACGCCGCTCCGCCTCGCACGGGGGCTCGAGAAGGCCGGTGTCCGGATCCTGGGCACGTCGCCCGACTCGATCGATGCGGCGGAGGATCGCGGACGCTTCGAGGCGCTTGCGCGCGAGCTCGGGGTGCGCCAGCCGGAAGCAGGCGTCGCCCGATCGGTGCCCGATGCGGTCGCCGTCGCCGCCCGAATCGGATACCCGGTCCTCGTACGACCGTCATACGTTCTCGGCGGCCGCGCGATGGAGATCGTGTACGACGACGAGTCGCTCAAGCGTTACTTCGAGCGCGCGGCCCGGGTGGCACCGGAACACCCGGTGCTGATCGACCGCTTCCTGGAGGACGCCTTCGAGGCCGATGTGGACGCCATCAGTGACGGCGTGCGCTGCACCATCGGTGGTGTCATGCAGCACATCGAGGATGCAGGCATCCACTCGGGCGACTCGGCCTGCGTGATGCCCCCGTACCTCATCAAGGAGCGTGAGGTGGAGCAGATGCGGGCCTATACCCGCCAGTTTGCACTCGCGCTCGGCGTGGTCGGCCTGATCAACGTGCAGTATGCGATCAAGGACGGCGTGGTGTACGTGCTCGAGGTGAACCCGCGCGGTTCGCGCACGGTGCCGTTCGTCTCCAAGACCACCGGCGTGCCGCTCGCGAGCATGGCCGCCGCAGTCATGGTGGGAAAGACCCTGGATGAACTCGGGCTGCAGGACGAAGTGCTGCACCCGTACGTCTCGGTGAAGGAGGCGGTGTTCCCCTTCAGCAAGCTCCCGGGCGTGGACCTGCTTCTCGGCCCCGAGATGCGGTCGACCGGCGAGGTGATGGGTATCGCCGACGGGTTCGGGATGGCCTTCGCCAAGGCGCAGGCAGCGGTGGACGGGTCACTGCCCCTCGAGGGCGCGATCTTCATCACCGTGAACGACAACGACAAGGACACGGTCGTCCCCATCGCGCGCCGGTTCCACGCACTGGGCTTCAAGATCTTCGCGACTCAGGGCACCGCTCGCCACCTCCGCGGGCGCGGTGTCCCGGCGGAGCGCGTGCTCAAGGTGCATGAGGGCCGGCCGAACGCGATCGACCTGCTCGTGTCAGGCCAGATCCACATGCTGGTGAACACGCCGCTGGGCAAGCTGACCCAGCAGGATGACTATACGATGCGCCGCGCCGCGCTCCAGCACCGGGTCGCCTATACCACCACGATGTCAGCCGCATCTGCAGCGTGCGATGCCATCATCGCCCTGCGGAGCAGGACCGGTGAAGTGCGCTCGCTGCAGGAATGGCACGAGCTGGCCCGCGAAATGACCGCCGAATGGGCGGGGTGAGCGCGCGCGAACCGGCTTTCGCTGCGGCCCTTCGAGCACTGGTCCGGGGCGAAGTCCGGGAAAATGAGCCGCTCGCGCGCTATTCGACATACCGAATCGGCGGCCCCGCCACGATTCTCCTTCCGTCCAGCGCCGAAGATGTGGCCCTGGCTCTCCGCACGGCGGCGGAGTCAGGCGTTCCCTGGTTCGCCGTCGGGCTCGGATCCAACCTCCTCTTTCCCGACATCGGCCTGGAGGCGCTGGTGATCCGGCTGGGCAAGGGCCTCGACCGGGTCGAAACGTCGGGCGAGAGTTGGCGGCTCGGGGCGGGACTGCCCGGCCCGCTCGCTGCCAGACGCACCGCAGAGGCGGGGTGGGGCGGGCTGCACAAGTTCGTGGGTGTGCCGGGAAGCGTGGGCGGCGGCGTCTACATGAACGCCGGATGCCACGGTGGGGAGTGGGCGGAAGTGGTGACGCGAGTCCTCGTGGTCGACGGCAAGGGGCAGGAGCGCTGGCTCATGCGCAGCGACGTGCCATTCACCTACCGCCGCAGCGGACTCGACGGTCTCGTCGTCCTGGAGGCCGACGTCACGCTGAAGGCAGAACGGAAGGAGCGGCTCGCCGCCGAGGTGGCTGAGCTCTTCCGCTGGCGACAGGAGGGGACCCCGTTCAACCAGCCCTGCTGTGGCAGCGTCTTCAAGAACCCCGGTGGTCCGAGCTGGCAGCATCGCGAGGGACCGCGCACGGCGGGTCAGCTCATCGAGGCAGCGGGCCTCAAGGGAACCCGCATCGGTGGAGCGGAAATATCTCCCATGCACGCCAACTACTTCGTGAACATGGGAGGCGCGTCCTCGGCCGATGTCCGGGCGCTGATCGCCATGGCGCAGGCCCGGGTTCAAGAGCAGTTCGGTGCCACACTGGAGACGGAAGTGAAGCTCATCGGAATGCGAGGGGAATACCTGCATGGCTGACTATTTCGTGCACGAGTCGAGCTACGTCGATGAGGGCGCGGTGATCGGCACCGGGAGCAAGGTGTGGCACTTCTCCCATGTGATGCCGGGCGCCGTCATCGGGGAGAACTGCAACCTCGGGCAGAACGTCGTGGTCATGCCGCGCACCCGGATCGGCAACAATGTGAAGGTGCAGAACAACGTGTCGATCTACGAGGGCGTGACGCTCGAGGACGACGTGTTCTGCGGACCCAGCTGCGTATTCACCAACGTCATGAACCCCCGCAGCCACGTATCCCGGAAGGCGGAGTACCGGACCACCCTGGTGCGCCGGGGTGCCACGATCGGGGCCAATGCGACAATCATCTGCGGGGTGACGCTCGGCCAGTATGCCTTCATCGGGGCCGGGGCCGTCATCACGGACGACGTCCCGGCCTACTCGCTCATGGTGGGGGTCCCGGCGAGACGCATCGGCTGGATGTGCCAGTGCGGGGTCCGGCTCGAGGTGGTGGGTGGGCGTGCCGTGTGTGGTGCCTGTGGCTCGAAATACTCCGAAACCGATGGTGCTCTCTCCCCGATTGACCACCCCGGCAGCACCAGCTAAGTTCAAGACTTGTCAAAACTTAGCCATATTCAGCCGAAGCATCGCATCAGCGCGCTCTGCACCGGCGTAGCCCTTGTCCCTACGAGCGAGACGTGCCGATGAGCGTCCCACTTCTCGACCTTGTCGCCCAGTACAACACGATTCGCGATGAGATCGAGCCGGCCCTGCGCTCGGTCATTGAACGACAAGCCTTCATCATGGGCCCTGAGATCCCTGCGCTGGAGCAGGCAGTCGCAGCGCTGTCTCACGTCCGGCATGCCATAGCGTGCGCGAGCGGCACCGACGCCCTGTTGCTGCCGATCCGGGCGCTCGACCTCAAGCCGGGCGACGAGATCATTGCGCCGGCCTTCACATTCTTCGCCACCGCCGGCGCCGTCCACAATGCGGGCGGCACGCCGGTCTTCGTGGACATCGACGGGGCCACGTTCAACGTGCAGGCCGAGGCCATCGAGGCCGCGATCACTCCGCGCACGCGTGCGATCATCGTGGTGCACCTGTTCGGGCAGATGGCGCCGATGGAGCACATCGTCCCGATCGCCAGGAAGCACGGGATTGCCATCATCGAGGATGGCGCACAGTCAATCGGCGCCCGGCGCCTGATCGAAGGCACGTGGCGCGTGGCCGGGGAACTCGGCACCGTGGGCACCCTGTCGTTCTTCCCGAGCAAGAATCTCGGGGCCTGGGGAGATGGCGGCATGATGCTCACGCAGGACGATGCCCTTGGCAGCCGACTGGCGAAGCTTCGCCTGCACGGAGGGGCGCGGCAGTACTATCACGAAGAAGTCGGGTTCAACAGCCGTCTCGACTCTCTGCAGGCGGCGGTACTGCTCGTGAAGCTCAGGCACCTGCAGCAGTGGAACGAGGCACGGCGCGCCCGGGCCGCGTGGTATGACAAGGCCCTTGGCGCGATTCCCGGGATCACTCCGCCTCCCGTGGACGCCGCCAATGAGCACATCTATCACCAGTACACCATTCGCGCCCGCCGCCGGGACGAGCTGCTCGCGCACCTGAAGGCGCAGGGCATCGGTTGCGCCGTCTACTATCCCGTTCCACTCCACCTGCAGCCGTGCTTCGCCGGGCTGGGTTACGTGCCGGGCAGCCTTCCGGTCACGGAGCGTGCGATGGCCGAGGTACTTTCGCTCCCGATCTATCCCGAACTCACCGAGGCACAGCAGGGTCTCGTAGTGGACACGATCCGGAGGTTCTACACATGACAGGTTCCGTCTCGCCGGCCGGCCGGCCGATGTTCGTGACCAAGCCCGTCGTGCCCGACCGGAAGGTTCGGTTCGCGCTTGCCGGCTGTGGGCGGATCTCGGCCAACCATTTCGAGGCGATCGCGTCGCACGCGGCCGATTGCGAACTGGTCGGCGTGTGTGATGTCGATCCCGCGGCCCTCAAGGCGGCCGAGGAAAAGACGGGAGCCCCGGGATTCCGCTCGCTCGAAAAGATGCTGGCGGCAACCGATGCCGATTGCGTCATCCTGGCGACCCCGAGCGGCCTTCACGCGGAGCAGGCGATCCGGGTCGCGGCGGCCGCGCGGCATGTCATGACCGAGAAGCCGATGGCCACGCACTGGGAGGATGGGAAGCGCATGGTCGCGGCGTGCGACGCCGCCGGCGTGCACCTCTTCGTCGTGAAGCAGAACCGCCGTAACCCGACGCTGCAGCTGCTCAAGCGCGCGGTCACGACGGGGCGCTTCGGCCACATTTACATGGTGAACGTGAACGTCTTCTGGTCGCGGCCACAGTCGTACTATGACAGTGCTGCGTGGCGCGGCACCTGGGAATTCGACGGTGGCGCGTTCATGAACCAGGCGAGTCACTACGTGGACCTGCTGGACTGGCTCATCGGGCCGGTGGAGAGTGTCCAGGCCTACACGGCGACGCTGGCTCGCAACATCCAGGTTGAGGATACCGGCGTGGTGGCGATCCGCTGGCGGACCGGCGCGCTCGGCGCGATGAGCGTGACGATGCTGGCCTACCCGAAGAACTTCGAGGGCTCCATCACGATCCTCGGCGAGAAGGGCACGGTGCGTATCGGTGGCGTCGCCGTGAACCGCATCGATCACTGGGAGTTCGCCGAGCCCGTCGCGGACGACGTCCAGGTACAGGAGGCGAGTTACCAGACGACATCAGTGTACGGGCACGGGCACAAGCCCTACTACGAAAACGTCATCCGTTCGCTCCGGGGGCTGGAAGCTCCCGAGACTGACGGGCGTGAAGGCCTGCATTCGCTGGAGATTCTCGTAGCAACGTACTTGTCGGCCCGCGACGGCCGCAAAGTCGCACTTCCCCTGGAGTATTGAGCTAATGAGCATTGCGAAAGAGCTGATCGCGAAGGCGGAGCGTCGCGAGGCACTGTTCGGGATCATCGGTCTCGGGTACGTCGGCCTGCCGCTCGCGGTCGAGCTGGCGAAGGCCGGCTTCACCGTGCTCGGGTACGACATCAGCCAGCGTGTTGTCGACGGGCTCAATGCCGGTCGCTCGCACATCAAGGACGTGAGCGACGCCGAGCTCAATGAACAGGTCAAGGCGGGCCGCTTCTCTGCCACGACCGACCCGAAGCGCCTCAAGGAACCCGACGCGATCTCGATCTGCGTGCCCACGCCCCTCTCGAAGTTCAAGGACCCGGACGTCAGCTTCATCGTCGCCGCCACGGAGGCGGTGAAGGCTTCGCTCCGGCGGGGCCAGGCAATCATCCTCGAGAGCACGACGTACCCCGGTACCACTCGCGAGATCATGCTTCCTGCGCTCGAGTCCACCGGCCTCAAAGTAGGGGAGGATTTCTTCCTCGCCTTCAGCCCCGAGCGGGTCGACCCGGGCAACGCGACCTACCAGACGCGCAACACGCCGAAGGTGGTGGGCGGCATCACGCCCGCGTGCCTTGAAGTGGCGGTGGCGCTGTACCAGCCGGCCATCGACACGCTGGTGCCGGTGTCAACCACCGAGGCCGCTGAGCTGGTGAAGCTGCTGGAGAACACCTTCCGCAGCGTCAACATCGGGCTCGTGAATGAAATGGCGATCGTGTGCGACAAGCTCGGGGTGGACGTCTGGGAGGTGATCGACGCCGCTGCGACGAAGCCGTTCGGGTTCATGAAGTTCACGCCGGGCCCCGGCCTGGGCGGGCATTGCATCCCGATCGACCCGCACTATCTCGCGTGGAAGATGCGGGCCCTCAATTACAAGACGCGCTTCATCGACCTCGCGGGCGAGCTGAACTCGGAGATGCCGCTCTTCTGGGTCCGCAAGCTGGCCGATGCGCTCAACGACCAGGGCAAGTCGGTGAAGGGCTCGAAGGTGCTGGTCATCGGCGTCGCCTACAAGAAGGACATCGACGACCTGCGCGAGAGCCCGGCGCTGGACATCCTGCGCCTGCTCGAGGAGCGCGGCGCCGACGTGACGTATCATGACCCGTACGTGAAGGAGTTCACCGAAGACGGCCATACGCGCCGCTCGGTGCCGCTCACCGCCGACACGCTCCGGGCCGCCGATGCCGCGATGATCGTGACGGATCACAGCAGCCTCGACTACGGGCTCATCCGTCGCGAGGCCAAGTCCGTAACCGACACGCGGAACGCGCTCGCGTCCCGGAAGGGCTGATCGCGTGGACGTGACTGTCGTTGGTTCGGGCTATGTGGGGCTGGTCGCCGGGGCCTGCCTGGCGGAAACGGGCAACACGGTGCGCTGCGTGGATGTCGACGCGGCGAAGATCGAGCGCCTCCGGCGCAACGAGATCCCGATCTACGAACCGGGACTCGAACCAATGGTAGCCCGCAACCAGGCGGCCGGGCGGCTGCGGTTTACGACCGACCTCGCCGGTTCCGTCCGGGAATCCCAGGTCATCTTCATTGCCGTGGGCACACCGCCAGGCGAGGATGGCTCGGCTGACCTGCAGCACGTCATTGCCGTGGCCGAGGGCATCGGGCGCGCCATGGATGGCCCCCGCATCATCGTTACCAAGAGCACCGTCCCGGTGGGAACGGCACGCCTGGTGCGCGCGGCGGTGGCGCGCTTCTCTGCGCACGAGGTCCACGTCTGCTCCAACCCTGAGTTCCTCAAGGAAGGGGCGGCGATCGACGATTTCATGAAGCCCGACCGGGTCGTCGTGGGTGTGGACAACGATCATGCGCGGGAAGTGATGACTGAGCTCTATGCTCCCTTCGTGCGTACCGGGAATCCCGATCCTGTTCATGGACATCGCGTCCGCCGAAGTCACGAAGTACGCTGCGAACGCCATGCTGGCGGCACGCATCTCGTTCATGAACCAGGTCGCAGAATTCTGCGAGCGGGTCGGCGCGGATGTGAACGAGGTGCGGCGCGGCATCGGATCGGACCGGCGAATCGGTGCCGCCTTCCTGTTCCCTGGCCCCGGGTACGGCGGTTCCTGTTTCCCGAAGGACGTGCAGGCGCTCATTCACTCGGCGCGGCAATTCGGCCTGGTGCCCGACCTCCTCGAGGCGGTCGAGGCAGTCAACCACCGCCAGAAGCGGGTGCCGTTCGCCAAGCTGCAACGTGCGCTCGGTGGCAGCCTCCGGGGGCGAACCGTCGCCGTGTGGGGCCTCGCGTTCAAGGCGGAGACGGACGACATGCGTGAGAGCGCCGGCGATCGTGCTGATCGAGTCTCTCCTGGCGGATGGGGCAACGGTGCACGTGCACGATCCCAAGGCGATCGAGACCACGCGCGCGATCTTCGGGGACCGAATCCGCTATTTTTCGGACAACTACGCCGCGGCCGAGGGCGCCGATGCCGTCGTGATCATGACGGAGTGGCTGATGTATCGGAACCCGGATTTCGAGCGCCTTCGCCGGAGCCTCAGCCACCCGGTGCTCATCGACGGCCGGAACCTGTTCGAGCCGGCGCGCCTCACGGCGCTCGGCTTCCACTACGACGCGATTGGAAGGAAGATCTGATGCGCATCCTCGTGACCGGCGCCGCAGGCTTCCTCGGGTCGCACCTGAGCGACCGTCTCCTGGCGGAGGGCCACTCGGTGGTCGGGATGGACAACTTCCTGACCGGCCATCCCGACAACATTGCGCACCTCGTCGGTAACCCGCGCTTCCAGCTTCATCCAGCACGACGTCACCAACTTCGTGTATGTCGAGGGGGACGCTGGACGGGGTGCTCCATTTCGCGTCGCCGGCGAGCCCGATCGATTACCTCGAGAAGCCGATCCAGACGCTGAAGGTCGGCTCGCTGGGGACCCACAAGACCCTCGGCCTGGCCAAGGCGAAGAAGGCGCGGTTCCTCCTCGCCTCCACCTCGGAGGTGTACGGCGACCCCCAGGTGCATCCCCAGCCGGAGAGCTACTGGGGCCACGTGAACCCGATCGGGCCGCGGGGCGTCTACGACGAGGCGAAGCGCTTCGCCGAAGCGATGACCATGGCGTATCACCGTTTTCATGGCGTGGACACCCGCATCGTTCGCATTTTCAACACCTACGGGCCGCGGATGCGCCCGGACGATGGAAGGGTCGTTTCGAACTTCATCGTGCAGGCGCTGCGCGGCCAGCCGCTGACGATCTACGGCGACGGCTCGCAGACCCGGTCGTTCTGTTTCGTGTCCGACCTGATCGAGGGGATCTACCGGCTGTTCCAGAGCGACCGGAGCGATCCGGTAAACATCGGCAACCCGGGAGAATTTACCGTGCGGCAGCTGGCGGAACTGGTCATCAAGCTCACGGGGTCCGCCTCCACGATAGTCACGCAGCCGCTGCCCGAGGACGATCCCAAGGTGCGGAAGCCCGACATCACGCGCGCGCGCGAGCGTCTGGGTTGGGAGCCGCGCGTGGAACTGGAGGAGGGTCTGCGTCGCACCATCGAGTTCTTCCGGGCGCACCCGGCCACATGATCGACGCCCCCGAATCCATCGAGCGACAGCTCGCGCAGGCTCGCGACCGCTTCGCGCTCCAGGACTACTATGGGGCGATCCATCTCTGCACGCGGGTGCTCGAGGCGGGATGCGCCTTCCCCGATGTGCATCACCTCATGGGCGTGGCCTTCGCGCTGCTCGGCCAGCAGGAGCGCGCCCTGGCCGCTTTCGATGCTGCGCTGGAGCTCAACCCGCGCTACCTCGAGGCGATGATCCATCGTGCGCTCGCGCTTGCCGCGCTTGGTCGTGCAGACGAGGTGACGCCGACACTCCGCCGGGCGGCGGAGATCACGCCGCCGCCGGTGGCCGGGTTCCCGGCGGCGGTGGCCGGCCAGCTGGCCAATCGCCATGCCGAGCTGGGTCAGGCGTACGCGGAAGCGGGCGCGCGCGATCGTGCCATCGCCGAGTACCGGCGGGCGCTCGAACTGGGGCCGCGCTTCCACGACCTCCGGTACCGGCTCGGCCGCTTGCTGCTCGAGGCGGGCCAGGTGCTCGAGGCGCGCGATGTACTGGGCGTCCTGGTCGCCGAGCATCCGCACTTCGTGGACGCGCAGGCCGCGCTCGGCCTTTCCTGCTACCTGAGTGGCGATACCGCCGAGGCACAGCGGGTCTGGCGGGAATGCCTCGCCAGCCGGCCGGCGAGCGCACGGATCGAGGCCTACCTGTCCATGGTCGAGCGCGCCCGTACATGAGGTGGGTGGCGTTGCTCGCGGTGTCCATTACGTTGGCTTGCGGCGGGTCCACGAGCGTGGAACGTCGGGCGGACGGCGAGGTGGCTGAGGGGCGGTGGAACGAGGCGTTCGCATCCTATCGCTCCGCGGCTGAGCGCCAACCCGACGGACGGGTGCTGGGCAAGCTCGGCGTCGCCGCGCTCCGCGTGGGCAAGCTGAACGAGGCAGCGGCGGCCTTTGCGCGCATGGGGAGCGAAGACCCCTCCCGCCAGGAAGAAGCGGCCGATGGTCTCGAACTCGTGGCCCGGTCATCCGACCGGGCAGGCGACACGACGGCGCTGCGCAGGGCCATCGACGGCTTGCGCGATGTGGCCCCGAGCCGGCCGGTCGGCCGGTTCGTGCTGGCCCTGGAGACCCGCGGAGCACTCTCGCCGGCCGACCGGCTGGAGCTGACGGCTGCCGCGGTCGGCGCGGCGCCCGACGGCGACACGGCAGACTCGTTGCTGCTGCGGTATGCGACGGTGCTTCGCGACGCCAACGACTGCGAGCGCGCCTCACGCATCTACCAGGCGGTGGCCATGCGGTCGACGCTGAAGGAGCGGGCCGCGGCCGCGCGCCGCGCGGAGCAGGACTGCGCGTTACTCATTGGCAAGGCACGACTCGAGGCCGGCGCACCCGCCGACGCACTGGCGTGGCTCGAAGAAGCAATCAAGGCGGATTCAGCTTCACGCAGCGGGGTCACCGCGCTCGAGGCAATGGCAACGGCGCTCACGGCGCTGGGCGATACCGTAGGGGGAACCCTGGTGCAGGCAGTGGCTGAGCGGTACAAGGCGGCGCTCCCCGACAGTGGAAGCGCGGCGCGATGAGGAAGGTCCTGTGGTGCCTGCTGGCAGCGGTAACCCTGGCTTGTTCCAAGAAGCAGCCGGATCTCTCGGTCCTCCCGGCAGGCGCGCCAGCGGTGTCGGGTGCGAGTATCGATTCACAGTGGGCCAAGGCCGAGCTCGCCTTCCGCCGAGGATGGTGGCATGACGCACAGGTTACCCTGGAGCGTCTCAACCTCGAGATGAAGCCGGCCGATCCCCGTTATCCGCGGCTGCACTTCATGATGGGCGAGGTGCTGGCGGTGCAGGGGAGCGAATTGCAGGCCGTGCGCGAGTTTCGCCGCGTGTCCGATGAGACTCCCAGTGATCCACTGGCCCCGCAGGCGCTGCTCCGGGCTGGCGACGCGTACGCCAAACTCTGGCGGAAGCCGCAGCTCGATCCCACCTACGGACAGACCGCGCTCTCCACCTTCCAGGAGCTCGTGAGCCGGTATCCCGGCACGCGAGCGGCGCAGCAGGGACAGGTCCGGCTCAACGAGCTGCAGGATGACTTCGCGTACAAGGGCTACCGTACTGGGCTCTATTACTACCGCATCAAGGCATACGACTCCTCCATTCTCTACCTGCGCGACGTGGTGGCCACCTACCCGCGGGCAACCATCGCGCCGGCGGCCCTGGTGCAGCTGGTCAAGGCGTACCAGGCGCTGGACTATGAGGAGGACGTCAAGGAGACGTGCGGTTATATTCGACGGTTCCATTCAGGCACGCATGACCTCAACAAGGTGTGCCCGGTACCGAGAGACAGTACAGGCAAGTCGTGAGTGGGGTGGTGGGTCTGCTCGGCGGATCGTTCGACCCGATCCACCATGGCCACCTGCTGGTGGCCCAGGCAGCGGCCGAGGTGCTTGGCCTGGGCGAGATCCGGTTCGTGCCGGCGCGGGAACAGCCGTTCAAGGTCGGCGAGCATGCGGCGACGGCCGCGGACCGCGTCGCCATGGTGGAACGTGCAATCGCCGGTGCGCCGGGGATGCGGCTCGAGCGGCTCGAACTCGACCGGCCCGGTCCATCGTACACGGTCGACACACTGCGCGCGCTGCGCCAGCGTGAACCGGGCACCAGTTTCGTGCTACTGGTGGGGAGTGACGCGGCGATGGGGGTGCCCCGCTGGCACGAAGCGCCCGAGTTGAGCCGGCTCGCGCGCCTCGTGGCGTTCGGGCGCGCCGGCACGGCAGTTGGAGTATTGCCACCTGGCATCGAGTTCATCACGGTGCCGGCGGTCGAAATCAGTTCCACGGCGGTGCGTGAGCGGGTGCGCCGTGGTCAATCCATTCGCTATTGGGTGCCCGATGCAGTGGCGGAATTCATCGCCGAGCGCGGGCTGTACCGGGACGGAGCGGGATGATCAAGCAGCTGATTGCGTCGGTATTCGGCACGCGCCACGAGCGTGAGGTGCGTCGCCTGCAGCCCATCGTCGATGCGATTCACGTCGAGGAGGTGCGGCTCGTTGACCTGACCGACGCGCAGATCCAGGCGCAGACCGCGCGCTTCCGCGGCATCATCGCGGAGCGCACCGATGCGATCAAGCAGGAGCTGGAAGAGGTGCGCGCGGCGCGGCATGGCTCGGCCGACGCCACGGAGCGCGAGGGACTGGAGGACCGTTTCCAGGAACTCGACGCCCGCTACAGGAAGACGATCGCTGACGTCCTCGACGAGATCCTTCCCGAGGCCTTCGCGACGGTGCGGGAGGCGTGCCGCCGGCTGGTGGGCACCACGGTGTCGGTCACCGGTCACGACCTGTCGTGGGACATGGTGCCCTACGACGTGCAGCTGATCGGTGGCATCGTGCTGCACCAGGGCCGCATCGCCGAGATGGCGACCGGCGAGGGCAAGACCCTTGTCGCGACCCTGCCGCTCTACCTCAATGCCCTCACCGGCCGTGGCGCCCACCTCGTCACGGTCAACAACTACCTCGCCCGACGCGACTCCCAGTGGATGGGCCACGTCTTCCGCTGGCTCGGCCTGACGGTCGCCTGCCTGGACGACACCGAGCCGTCCACGCCCGAGCGTCGCGCCGCGTACCTCGCCGACATCACGTACGGCACGAACAACGAGTTCGGCTTCGACTACCTGCGCGACAACATGGTGTTCGGGCTGGAGCAGCGTGTCCAGCGCGAGTACGTCTACGCCATCATCGACGAGGTCGACTCGATCCTGATCGACGAGGCGCGCACGCCGCTCATCATCTCGGGCCCGGTGGCGCACGAGGGCGATGACTCGTACGCCCAGTTCAACCGGCAGGTGTTCGAGCTGGTGCGCAAGCAGACCGACGTGGTGAATGGCCTGCTGGCCGAGGCCGAGAGGCTGCTGGCCGACGACAAGCGCCGGGGCGAGGCCGGGATCAAGCTGTACCAGGCGCAGCTCGGCATGCCGAAGAGCAAGCGCCTCATGAAACAGCTCAACGAGACCGGCGTGAAGCAGCTGGTGCAGCGGGTCGAGCTCGATGCCATTGCCGACCGGAAGCTGCCCTCGCGGCAGCAGCAGATGCGGAACCTCGAGGACGTGCTCTTCTTCGTGCTCGACGAGAAGGGGCACTCGGTGCACCTCACCGACCAGGGTGCCGCCACCATGTCGCCGAACGACCCGGCGCTCTTCCTCGTGCCCGACATCTCGGAAGAGGTGCACGCGCTGGAGAAGGACGTCGATCTCTCGCCGGCCGACCGGGTCATCAAGCGCCGGGAGATCGAGGCCGCATACGCGGTGAAGAGCGAAACCCTGCACGTCATCCACAAGCTGCTGCAGGCCCACGTCCTGTACGACAGCGACGTCGACTACATCGTGCAGGAAGGCCAGGTGCTCATCGTCGATGAGTTCACCGGCCGCATCATGCCGGGCCGGCGCTGGTCGGACGGACTGCACCAGGCGGTCGAGGCCAAGGAGGGCGTACACGTCAAGGGCGAGACGCAGACCTTCGCCACGATCACCATCCAGAACTATTTCCGGATGTACGAGAAGCTCTCCGGCATGACGGGTACCGCCGAGACGGAAGAACAGGAGTTCTTCCAGATCTACGGGCTCGAGGTGAGCGTCATTCCCACGCACCGCCCGATCTCGACGGCGTGACCATGTCCGACCGGATCTACAAGAGCCGGAAGGAGAAGTACGACGCCATTGGCGCCGAGGTCGAGCGCCTGCACGGCATGGGACTCCCGATCCTGATCGGCACGGTGAGCGTGGACGTTTCCGAGACGCTGTGCAAGACGCTCAAGCGACGCGGGGTCAAGCACGAGGTGCTGAACGCGAAGTACCACCAGCGTGAGGCGGAAATCGTGGCCGGCGCGGGCCAGAAAGGCTGCGGTGACGATCGCGACCAACATGGCCGGCCGCGGCACCGACATCAAGCTGGACAAGGAGCTCGACCTCACCCACGGAGGAGGCCGGCCTCCAGATCATCGGCACCGAGCGCCATGAATCGCGCCGGATCGACCGCCAGTTGCGCGGACGTTCAGGCCGTCAGGGCGACCCGGGCCAGTCGATCTTCTTCCTGTCCCTCGAGGACGACCTGATGCGGCTCTTCGGGTCGGACCGCATCGCCGCATGGATGGACAAGAGCGGCGCCGAGGAGGGCGAGGTCATCACCGGCGGGCTCGTCACGCGCGCCATCGAGAACGCCCAGCAGCCGCGTCGAGCTCCAGAACTTCCAGGCCCGGAAGCGGCTGCTCGAGTACGATGACGTCATGAACCAGCAGCGCGAGGTGGTCTACTCGCTGCGATTGTTCGCGCTGGAGAAGGGTGAGCAGCTCAAGGCCGAGGCCCGCCGGATGATCGACGGCGCGCTGGAGCGCACCGTGCGGCAGTTCCTGGCGACGGCGAACACGCCGGAGGAGTACGATCGCGGCGCCCTTCGCGAGGCGCTGCTCTGCAGTACCTGGTCGTGGCCGACGACGTCGTGAACGCCGCGGTGACGCCCGACATGGACGAGATCGTGATCGCGGCCCAGACCGAGGGCGGTGAGGCCTTCCAGCGGAAGCTCGAGTACCTCGCCGACTTCGGGAAGAGCATCGGGGTGGCGGAGGTGGAGCGGCCAGGTGCTGTCGCCAGGTCATGCTGTCGGTGCTGGACGAGAAGTGGAAGGACCATCTCTACGACCTCGACCAGCTGCGCAACGCGATTCACTATCGCGGCTGGGGCCAGAAGGACCCGCTGGTGGAGTACAAGAAGGAAGCGTTCGACATGTTCGAGGACCTGATGCAGGACATCCAGGTCACGTTTGCCGAGCGGTTCCTCAAGATCCAGGTGTCGGCCGAACCCAACCAGCAGCCACCACCGCCGCGCCCGGCGCCGCCGCCACCGCGTCCTCCTTCGGCTGATGATCTCTTTACCGGTGGCGGCGCTGCTCCGCCGCTCCCGTCGCGCGCGGCTCCGGTCGCGCCGCCGGTGCGCACCTCCGCCGGCCTGCTTCGCCCGCAGGGTGGTGAACTGGCGGAAGTGGGGCGCAACGATCCCTGCCCATGTGGATCAGGCAAGAAGTACAAGAAGTGCCATGGGGTGGGGAAGTAGCTCGCCGGGACCTGCCCGGCTGACCGCAACTCCTGCCTATCGGGGAGTACCCACGCCGGGCGCATAGAGGGATGCGATGCGCTCGGCGCGAAAGATGTAGCCGGGGTCGCCCAGGATCTCCCAGACCACCGCGCCGGAGCTATCGTATTCCTGGACGCGGTTGGCGTTGCCGTAGGCCACCAGGATCCGTCCCCCAGGCAAAGGCTGGGTGCTTCCGCCCAGCAGCGAAGTTACGTCGGGGCTGCTTGAGAAGGCCGCGGTCCGGCGGACAGAGTGCGTTGCCTCGACAAACTCATACCTCTCCGCGCGACTCCCCTCCTGCTCTCCCAGATTGTCGAACAGCTGCAGCTGTCCCGGCGCGATCAGCCGGACGCCGTGCTGGCGGGTGAACGGCAGCCCGGACTCCTCGTAGGTGAACTGGTTCCGCAGTCCGCCCATCCGCCAGATGACTGCGCCGGTGGCCACATCGATCTTCGTGATCTCGCTCAGGCTCCGGAAGGACACCAGCAGGTTCCCCGCGGCGTCCAGGTCGAGCGCGTTTCCATGCGTCCAGTTCACCATCGGCCCTGTGCGGCTCTGCTGGTCGAGGTCGGTGATGTCGAAGTGATCGAAGGCATTCCATTCGAACAGGAGCGTGCCGGTGGCGCTCACGTGCTGAACCACCGTGCCGGTTACCTGCGCCGCCGCCACGCCTCCGACAGACGTCAGGTCCATGAGCCGGGTGTCATCACACATGAGCCAGTATGACCCATCAGGCAGGACGATGATGTCGTGGAATCGAGAGTGCAGCCCGTTCGCACATCCCAGGGTCCGGGTGATAGTCCCACCGGGATCGATTTCCGCCCATGGCGTCAGGTCGCCGGCGGCGGCGGTAACCGGCTGGGTGAGGTAACGCCCTGTGGGTTGGGGCTGGAAGTTGAGCGTCATGCCGCCCGGAAGCTGGCGGTACCACACCACTCGGCCGGTGTTGTCGATCACGATGCCGTAGGCATTTGCCGCGAAGGCGACGAAGCCCGGTGATGGGCTGGAGCCACCCGCCTGGTAGGATGGAAGGTCGGCGGGCAGGTCGCCGGTCGTGAACGCGAGGGTATCGCTCATTGCAGAAAGGTCATTGCCGTACGCAACGACCTGCATCTGGTACGACGTGCCGGGCAGGAGTCCGAGCACATCCAGCTGCTGCGAGTCGTGCGCGATGGTAGCAGGGGTGGTGCTGTCCAGCGGCGTGCCGAGCAGGCCATAGCGTACCACTACGCTGTCGGCATCGTGCAGAGTCGCGGTCACCACCGCGTGCAGCACATTGTGCGCGCCAGCAGCTATCGCGACGCCTTCAATGCCGGGTGGAGTGGGCTCGACCCCCGCGTCGTCACTGCTGCAGGCGCTTGCAAGTCCCGCCAGGAGCACAGCACTCCATGCTCTGTGAACCTGGCGGAACCGCGTGACCTGCCGGTGCCGTTTCGCTACTGGCACGTTACCGGAAAGGCCAACTCGGTGTCGACGCCGAGCACGACGTTCACGGTGGCCGGATTGGGACCGGTCACTGTGCAATTGCTTGCGATGTCGGTCAGCCGGAAGACATAGCTGCCGGGTGTGAGCTTGAACTCGACGGCTCCTGCTGCAGGCAGCACTTGCTGGCTGCAATAGTAGGAGTAGTAGTCACACGAGCTTTCGTTCACGACGATGTAGGAGGCGTCACGGTTGGTGCCTGCCGTAGGTGCCGTCACCCGAACGGCAGGCAGAGCGGTACAGGTCACCGGGAACGAGACGTTGGTCGTGCTGCCGCCGGAGACTGTCACCACAGCCGGGTTTGTTCCGGTCACCGTACAATTCGATGCGACATCAGTGAGGTGGACGACATATGTGCCCGCCGTCACGACGAAATCTACAGTTCCGTTCGCGTCAAGCCACAACTGTGTGCACGGGCCAGTGGAACAAAGCCCTACCGCGACGACGTAGCCCACGTCTGCGTCGGGTCCGGTGGTGGGGGCGCTGACGTGAATCCTGATAATCGCGACGCAGCTTACCGTGAAGTGGATCTCGGTTTGCACGCTCGGCACAACCGTAACCGTGCGCGAATTTGATCCGTCGACGACGCAGTTCTGTGCTACGCCATTGAGCGTAATGACATGATCGCCCGGAGCGAGGGAGAAGTCGACGCTGCCGCCGGCAACCAGCTCCTTGGTGTTGCAGTAGTAGTAGTAATCGTCGTAACACTGACCCTCAAGGACGTCGTAGCTATCGTCGGGATCAGGCCCCGTTACGGACGCGGTTACGCGCACTGTGCCGGGGGGGGGGCAGGTCACAGAGAAGCTGATATCTACCGTCTGGTTTCTGGTGACGGTGACCGCCACCGAGCGAGGCTCCGCCACGGTGCACGCTGGCGGTACATTCTCGAGGTTCACGGTGTAACTGCCCGGGCTCTGCACCATGGTTCCGGTCCCGTTGACCGGCACACTCCCGCTGCACGAATGCACCAGATCGCATGGATTTGCGATCGCCTCATATGACGACGCGGAGACAAACCCCGTCGTCGCGGCGGTGATCCGTATCGAACCGCTCGCGGGAATGGTGCAGCTCACCGCGAAACGGGCGTTGACTATCTGGTTGACGACAACGGTCACCCCCGCCTGTTTCTGCGTCACGGTGCAGTTCGCCGGGACGTTTGTAAGCGCGAGCGTGTAGCTGCCCGGACTCAACTGGATTGATACGCTCCCGTTCGCGTCGAGCTGCCTGCCCGGGCAGCTATAGATCGGATCGCACGGGTCCGGTATTACGAGGTACGGCACCTGCGGAGCCGGGCCGGAGGTTGTCGCGGTCACGCGCACCGTTCCAGTGGGTCCCGGTGGCGGAGGTGGTGAATCCGTGCCGTTTGGAGGTGTGAGAATCTTGACCGCGATTGGAATGTTCAGTGAGGCCTGGGCGCCTCCCGTCTCCACCGTATGCAGGCGGAGGTCATAGTCGCCTGTGGGTGCGCTACCAACGAAGCCCAGCTTGATCTGCAGTACAGGACCGGAATCGCCAACGAAGTGACGGATTTCCGCACTGGTCTCGATGTCTGCGCCCGTCGCATGGTTCTTCAGCGAAGCATCGATCACTTTGTTCAGGCCCGGTCCGGCCACGGTGAATTCGACGTCGTCGCAGGCGTCGCAGGTGGCGGGTCCATTGATGACCCGTAGTTGATCGGCCGTCGACTCCGGCGGGTTGGTCGGATTATCGCCACACGCCACTAACAGGACTGCCAGCAGGGTCACGATGTACTGACGCATTTCCGGCCTCCGATCCAACGCGGGAATCAGACCGCTCTGCAGCTCCGCCTCCGCCGATCTACGGGCCGGGCGTGATGCCGGCGTGATCTGGCCGTGATCCGGGGGCGGAGTATGAGGTTGCCGCGCACCAATCCAATTACGGGACGACGAACGTCATCCATATCATTTCACGGACGTCCCGCATCACCTTGACTGCGGGCAACCGGGCAGGGGCCGCCGAATTCCGGTCGCGGCGGTAAGCCGGTTCCCCGACAATGAGCCTCGGCTGCGGCGTCTGCTTCGGTTGCTGTCGGAAATGGGAGATGGTGCCGGGGCGAACCGGGCACACCAGTCGTTGCGTCCCAGTCTTCAGCACCATGATGGCGGAAGGGCAAGCGGATCCTCCACTCGCACCAATGTCGCAGGGGACAGCGTCAGTCGGTCAGACCTGGGTTTCGATAGTATGGCTCGCGGCGCTGGCCGGCGCTACGGTGGTCATCTCCACGCTGGCCCGGCAGCGGGCGGGCCGGGACTAGGGGGTGTGGGCAGGTGCGTTGGACGGCGGGGGGGCCCCGACCACGACGATCACCAGCCTCCCATCCGTGAAATAGGGATCCCCGCCGCCGTTCTTCCCCGTCCGTTCGTGCTGGAAGCCGTCAATCCATGAAATATCTGACACGGCGCCTGCGCGGTTCAGGTCCTCGAGCACATTGTCCCGCTCCGCATCAACCCCGGGTGCGATGTGATGCGTGATCTGCCCGGTCGTGTGGCTCAGGCCCACTGAGCGATCGAACGTTGCGCCCGCGGCCCACAGCGGCCGTCCGTCGCTGTCCGTTTCCGGCGCCAGCCAGAAGCGGATGTGGTGGCGCTCACTCGGGTCCTCGCCGAAGGGGAACTCAAATGTCAGGTCCTGCTTCTTGCCCCAGAGCATCAGGGGGCTCACAGGCGCGTCGTCATACGATCGGTGAAAGACGGTCCCTGCGGCGATCTCCAGGCTGCTCTTGAGCGTGATGGGATCCGCCGGGTGCCAGCCTGCCGCGAGCATCGCACCGATCACCTGTTCCCTGGTGCCGACGAACACGAGGTTGATCGGATCACCCGGTATGCCGTTCGCCGTCTCGGAATGCCGGGGCAGCTTCTCGCTGGTGGTGGGCGCGGCTGCGGCTGCAACTTTCTCTTTCCGCCTCCAGACGTAGGGCAGGGCGAAATAGGCGGTGGCCAGCCACAGCACGATGAGGCCAACTATGATATTTCGCTTGGACATGTGGTTCCGGTCGGTTGGGTGTGCCCGCGGGCGGCGCAATCGTGACAAAGCTATACCACCGCCCGTTCGCGCCGCTCGGCGCGTTCCGGGTACCGTGAGCGCAGGGGCAGCGCGCTAACGTGCGGGATGCCCGCCGTGCTCGAATCCCTCCGCACCGCCGATCGTCCTCGTGAGCGCCTGCGGGCCCTGGGTGCATCCGCGCTCGCGACGCCCGAGCTGCTCGCGATCCTGCTGGGTACCGGCACTCGACTCGGCGATGTTCTCTCCATGTCCCAGGCGCTCCTCGCTGGCAGCGGCGGGTCACTGCGCCGCCTGGCCACGCGTCCGGCCGCGGAGTGGCAACGGCACGGCGGTATCGGTCCCACCAAGGCGGCCAGGCTGCTCGCGGCGTTCGAGCTCGGACTTCGGCTCGCGCAGGAGGAGCGGCCGCCGGTCGTGCGCATTCGCGAGCCCGAGGACGTGGTGCGCATCTTCGCTCCGCGGCTGCGCGATTTGAGCGTGGAAGAGTTCCACCTCCTGGCCCTCGATACCCAGTCCAGGTGATCCGGGAGGTGCTGGTGACCCGCGGCATTCTCAACAGTTCGCTGGTGCACCCTCGCGAGGTCTTCCGGCCCGCCATCGCCGAGGCGGCGGCCGGCATCATCGTGGTCCACAACCACCCGAGCGGCGACCCGACCCCCTCCGCGGAGGACCGCGCCGTCACCCGCCAGCTGGTCGCGGCGGGTCAGCTACTGGACCTGCCGGTCTACGACCATGTCATCCTGGCCGGCGACCGGTGGGTGTCCTTCTCGCAGGGAGGACTCCTCTAGGCCGCCGCTTGCCCCCGCCATCGGGTTGCAGCATCCTACATGCTGGGACCGTGCACCCCGGAGCCAGCAGGATGACCGTAACGCGTCCGCCCGACCTCGCCGAAGCATCGCCGGAACTCCGGCGGTTGCTGGAGCAGCACCGCGACCGGCTCGACCTCGAGCTGCTCGACCGGGCGCTCCGCTTCAGCGCGGCCGCGCACCGGGGACAGAAGCGGATGTCGGGCGAGGACTTCGTCTCGCACTGCATCGCCGTGGCGCACGATCCTCGCGGAACAGCTGCTCGATACCACCTCGATCGCGGCCGCTCTCCTGCACGATGTGGTGGAGGATTCCGACGTGCGGGTCGAGGACATCGCCCGTGAGTTCGGTGCCGAGATCGCCGAGCATCGTCGACGGGCTCACCAAGATCTCGCACCTCACCTTCCGGTCGTCAGCCGAGGAGCAGGTCGAGAACTACCGGAAGCTGCTGCTGTCGATCGCCAAGGATGCGCGCGTCATCATCATCAAGCTGTGCGACCGGCTGCACAACATGCGCACCCTGGAGCAGCTCCACGCCGAGCAGCGCCAGCGCATCGCCACTCGAGACGCGCGAGATCTACGCCCCGCTGGCGCACCGCTTCGGCATGGCGCGTATCAAGGCGGAGCTGGAGGACCTCGCGTTCAAGTTCCTCGAGCCGGACGATTACCGGGCGCTGGCCGTGCAGGTGGTCGTCGAAGAGGGCGGCACGCGAGCAGATGATCATCAGAGCTGCGCATCCCGCTGGAGTAGCGAGCTCCGCCGTGCCGCCATCGACGCTTCGAGGTCACCGGCCGGCCGAAGCACCTCTGGTCGATCTTCCAGAAGATGAAGCGCCGCAACAAGCGCTTCGACGAGATCTACGACCTGATGGCGGTGCGCGTCATCGTGCCAGACCGTGCCGGAGTGCTATCACGTGCTCGGCATCATCCATCACATCTGGACGCCGCTGCAGGAGCGCATCAAGGACTACATCGCAAGCCCCAAGTCGAACGGCTACCAGTCGCTCCACACCACCATCTTCGGGCCCGGCGGCCAGCTGTTCGAGGTGCAGATCCGCACCCAGGAGATGCACCGCACCGCCGAGTACGGCATCGCGGCGCACTGGCTCTACAAGACTGACGGCAAGCCCGACGAGCTGGCCGAGCACCTCGGCTGGTTCCGCCAGCTCCTCGAGCTGCAGCAGGACACGCACAGCCCGGAGGAGTTCCTCGAGTTCCTCAAGGTCGACCTGTACCAGGACGAGATCTTCGTCTTCACGCCGCAGGGCGACGTGAAGCAGCTCCCCAAGGGCGCCACGGCGATCGACTTCGCCTTCCACGTGCACACCGAGGTCGGCCTACGCTGCCAGGGCGCGAAGGTCAACGGCCGGATCGCGCCGCTCCACCGCGAGCTCAAGAACGGCGACACGGTCGAGATCCTCACCGGTCCGCTCCGGCAAGCCGAGCCGCGACTGGCTGAGCCACGTGCGCGACGGCGCGCGCGCGCCACAAGATCAAGCAGTGGATCAAGCACGAGGAGGAGACGGTCAGCCTGCAGCTGGGGCACGAGATCCTCGCAGCGCGAGCTCAAGCGGCGGCGGCTTCGCGATGCCCGACGACACGGCGCATGGAGCGCGCGGCGGCGTCGCTATCGCTGGCCGATGCGCCGCGGCGCTCGAGATCGCCATCGGTCGGGGCGATGTCGCCATCGGGCAGGTGATGCGGGCGCTCTTTCCCGATGCTGCCGGAGGAGGAGCTGCAGGCACCGAAGCCCAACGGTGTTCGGGCGGGTGATCGATCGCATCCGCCTCGGGCGCGGCATCAAGATCCAGGGCGTCGACGGCCTCATGGTCCGCTATGCCCAGTGCTGCCAGCCGGTGCCGGGCGACCCGGTGGTGGGCTACGTGACCCAGGGCCGGGGCATCTCGATCCATCGCGCCGACTGTCCCAACCTGCTCACGCCTCGACGGGCACGACCGGCGGGTCGACATCGACTGGCAGGAAGTCGACGGGCGAGTCGTTCGCGTGCGGCTCGGCGTCAACGGCGACGACCGCCGCGGCCTCTACGCCGACATCATGCAGGCCGTCAGCCAGACCGGGCACCAACATCCGCCGCGCCGACCTCAACACCAAGGACGGCGCGGCGTTCGGCGACGATCTTCGTGGAAGTGGACAACCTGCCCCACCTCGACAAGGTGCATCAAGGCCATCCGCAGAGTCAAAGGTGTGCACTCGCAGTCGAGCGTCACGAGACGGGCCCACGGACCGGACGCTTCGAAGTCGACCGGATTGAGGATTGCCCATGGCGCTTCTGGCTCCTGAAGACCGAGCCCTCCACGTATTCACTGGACCGACCTGCGTGAAGGCGAAGCGCGCCGTCTGGGACGGCGTGGCGAATCCGACCGCGCTCCGAAGAACCTGCGCGACATGAAGGTGGGTGATCAGGTCCTGATCTACCACACCGGCGACGAGAAGGCGATCGTCGGCATCGCGAAGGTGGTGAAGGCGGCGTACCCCGACCCCAAGGCCGGACGACCCGACGCTGGTGGTGGTGGACCTCGAAGCCGGTGAAGCCTCTCAAGGCGCCTGTGACCCTGGCGGCGATCAAGGCCGACCAGCGTTCGCGGCCTGGGCCCTGGTGCGGCATTGCCGCCTTTCGGTGATGCCGGTCGCCGGCGCCGCTGTGGACGCGACTCCTGAAGATGGGAGCGTGATCGGCGACCGAACAGATCGGCCGGAGCGGTGTAGTCTTCCGCCATGCCGCACACGCCCTTTCAGGTCCAGGCGCCCCTTCCAGCCCGCCGGCGACCAGCCCCGCGCCATCGCCGAGCTGACGGCCGGGCTCCGGCGCGGCGACCGGTACCAGACGCTCCTCGGCGTCACCGGCTCGGGCAAGACGATGACCCTGGCCAATGCATCGCCAGCTACGGCCGCCCGACGCTGGTCCTGTCCCACAACAAGACCCTCGCCGCCCAGCTCTACGGCGAGCTGCGGCAGTTCCTGCCCGGCAACGCCGTCGAGTACTTCGTTTCCTACTACGACTACTACCAGCCCGAGGCCTACGTCCCGGCCACCGACGTGTACATCGAGAAGGACGCGTCGATCAACGAGGACATCGAGCGGCTGCGGCTCCGCGCCACGTCCAGCCTGATGGAGCGCGAGGACGTGGTCATCGTCGCCACGGTGAGCGCCATCTACGGCCTGGGCGACCCGGTGGAGTACCGGCAGCTCGATGGTCACCGTCGAGCAGGGCGAGTAGCGCGGCCGCGACGCCATCCTCGGCGACGCTGGTGCGCCATCCAGTACGCCCGCAACGACGTGAGCTTCGAGCACGGGCACCTTCCGGGTGCGGGGCGACATCGATCGAGATCTTCCCGGCCTACGAGGAGCAGGCGGTCCGGATCGAGCTCTGGGGCGACGACGTCGAGCGGATCACCAAGATCAACCCGCTCACCGGCGAGACCATCGCCCGTGCTCGACCGCTGCGCCATCTATCCGGCCAAGCACTTCGTCACCCAGCGGCGCCACCGTCGAGCGCGCCGTCAAGGCTGATCCGCGCCGAGCTCGCCGAGCGGCTGCACGCGCTGCGCGAGCGCGGGCAAGCTGCTCGAGGCACAGCGGCTCGAGTCGCGCACCAACTTCGACATCGACATGCTGCTCGAGGTCGGCACCTGCGCCGGCATCGAGAACTACTCGCGGCACCTGAGCGGCCGGCGCGGAGGGCGAGCGCCCGGCCTGCCTGATCGACTACTTCCCGCCGGAGTTCCTGGTGGTGGTCGACGAGTCGCACGTCATCGCTGCCGCAGATCGGCGGGATGTCCAACGGCGACCGCGCCCGCAAGGAGACCCTCGTCGAGTACGGCTTCCGGCTGCCCTCCGCGCTCGACAACCGCCCGCTCCAGTTCGAGGAGTTCATGGCGCTGGTGCCGCAGATGATCAACGTGTCGGCCACGCCGGGCGACTCTCGAGCTGCGAGCTGTCCGGCGGCGTCATCGTCGAGCAGATCATCCGGCCCACCGGCCTGGTCGATCCCGTGGTCGAGATCCGGCCGGTCAAGGGCCAGGTGGACGACCTCCTCCACGAGATCCGCGCCCGCGTCGCGCGGCGCAGAGCGGGTGCTGGTCACCACGCTCACCAAGCGGATGTCGGAAGACCTCACCGACTACCTGCAGCAGGCCGGCGTCCGGGTGCGCTATCTCCACTCCGACATCGACGCGATCGAGCGGATCGAGATCCTCCGCGGGCCTCCGCCTCGGCGATTTCGACGTCCTGGTGGGCATCAACCTGCTCCGCGAGGGGCTCGACCTGCCCGAGGTGTCGCTGGTGGCGATCCTCGACGCCGACCAGGAGGGCTTCCTCCGCTCCGACCGCTCGCTGATCCAGACCGTCGGGCGGGCCGCGCGCAATCTCGAGGGCCGCGGCATCCTGTATGCCGACCGCATCACCGGCTCGATGCAGCGCGCGCTCGACGAGATGGACCGGCGCGCGGACCATCCAGCAGGCCTACAACCTCGAGCACGGCATCACGCCCACGTCGATCGTCAAGTCGCTCGAGGAGGTGCGGCTCTCCACCCACGTGGCCGACGCCCGCATGGACAAGCCGGCGCCGATCGAGGCCGGCGCGCATGGTGCGGGCGCGACCTGCACGACCCGGCCCAGCGCGCGGCGGCTCATCGCGGCGCTCGAGCAGCAGATGCGCGAGGCCGCGGCCAACCTCGAGTTCGAGCTGGCGGCCCTGCTCCGCGACCAGCTCAACGACCTCCGGCCCTGGGCGCGCCCGAATGTGCGGCGCGACGGCGGACGGCGGCGCCAGCGTTCGCGCTGATCGCGGGCGCTGACCGAGGCCGAGCTCGCCGCCGAGGGCGAACGGCTGGGCCGCAGTCTCCCACCCGGGCGCGGTCGCTGGCCTTCGAGGGCGACCTGGGCGCCGGCAAGACCACCTTCATCCGGGCCATCGCGCGCGGGCTGGGCGTGCGCAGCCGCCGCCACGAGCCCCACCTACGCGCTGGTGCACCGGTACGCCGGGCCGAGAGGACCGGTCTTCCATCTCGATTGCTACCGGCTGCGGGATCCGGACGAGGCGGCGCGATCTCGACTGGGAGGGGCTGCTCGGCGAGGGCGATGCCGTGCTCATCGAGTGGCCGGAGCGGGCCGGGGCGTGGGTGCCGGAGCCGACCATGCGCTTCCGCTCTCGGCCACCTGGCCGATCCGGGCCGCCGGTGCGCTGGAGGTCCGTTCTGATGTGGCGTCGCGACTCGAGACGTCGGCCGAGCGGGCGTCGGTGGCGGTCGGCGCCCCCGGCCGCGTCATGGCGGACGAGGGGCTCGAGGGAGCGAGGCGGCACGCGGGTGCGCTCCTGCCGCTCGATCGACCGGGTGCTCGCCGACGCGGGCGTGTCGCTCGCGGCAATCCATGTCGATCGTGCTCAGCGACGGCCCGGGCAGCTTCACGGGCCTCAGGGTCGGCGCCGCGGTGGCGCAAGGCGCTGGTTCGTGGCGAACGGTGTGGAATTCTGGACGGTGCCCTCCCTGCTCACCCGTGCCGTGGCGTGGGCCGCGGCCGGGCCGCATCACCGTCGGCGTCTCCGATGCGCTTCGCGGACGAGGTGCTACGCCGGTGCCTGGCTCTGGCTGCCCGATGGCATCGAGGACGCATCCTTCCGCCCGCGGCGCGGCACGCCGGCCGGGCTCCGGACCGCCTTCCCGCGTCCGGATGCGGTCGTCGGCGAGCTGCCGGCAGCGACCGCGGCTCAATTGACGGACTGGGCACCCATCTTGACCGCGCGCATCACGTGGATGCGCGGCTGATGCTTGACCTCGTCGGCCGGCAGTGGCGGCGCGCGTCTCATCGATGATCCGCTCGCATGGGAGCCGGACTACGGCCGGCCCGCAGAAGCCCAAGCAATTGGGAAGCGCGACCATGGACGTGCCCTACCGCATCCGTCGGGCGGTGTCGGCTGACGCGCCGGCGCTGGTGGCGCTCGAGCGGCGCTGCTTCGGCGACCCATGGGCGCGAGGGCTCGTTTCGCGAGGCACTGGACACGCCGTGGACCTTCGGGCTCGTGGCCGACGACGGCGGGCGAATCGTCGGGCTATCTCATCGGCAGGGATGTCGCGGGGTCGGGCGAGGTCCTGAACCTCGCGGTCGTGCCGGAGCAGCGACGCAGCGGGATCGCCAGCACGCTGCTGCGCGAGGGCCTGAAGACGCTCGGCGAGCGCGGCGCGGAAGAGGTGTTTCTCGAGGTGCGCGCCTCGAACTCGCCGGCGAACGAGCTCTACGTGCGTCGGGGTTCCGGCTGGTGGGCATGCGATCGCGACTACTACCGGAACCCGCGTGAGGATGCGCTGGTGTTGCGGCTGGGGTTTACCGGCCTGGCGTAGGTTCGGTGGTCCCGGCGGCCATTGATGAATTCGAGGACGGCTGGGCGGTACCATGGGTGACGTCCACCGTGTTGCCCGAACCCTTGAACCGTGGAGGCACCCGTGAGTCGCAGTCTCAACAAGGTCACCCTGATCGGCAATCTCGGGGCGGATCCGGAGGTGCGCAGCACCACGAACGGCTCCCGGGTGGCCACCCTCTCGGTCGCCACCAGCCGCCAGTGGAAGGGCCAGGACGGCGAGAAGCAGGAGAAGACGGAATGGCACCGCGTCATCCTCTGGAACTACGAACTTCAACAAGCTGGCCGACATCGCCGAGAAGTACTGCAAGAAGGGCGACAAGGTCTACGTCGAGGGCAGCATCGAGTATCGTTCCTGGCAGGACAAGGAAGGCCAGACGCGCTACACCACCGAAATCCGGGGCGACGAGCTGATCCTGCTCAGCGGTCGCGGTGGCCAGGGCGCGGAGAGCTTCGCCCCGCCAAGGCGGGGCGGCGGCCTCGCGGCGCCCAAGGAAGGACGAGTCGTTCGACGACTTCCCCGAGGCGCTCGACAGCGAGGACGACGACCTGCCGTTCTGAGGCAGGACGCCCAGACATCATGCATGACTCTGCGCCGGCTGCTCCCCAGGGGCGCAGCCGGCGCTGGGGGACCGGGCACAAGTCTTTCTTTCAACGTTTTGTGGGGGTGGTCCCGGGCTGCAATCCGTGGAGCAGATCTTGCTTTTCCAGTTGGGGGAGACGAGGTCTGCGCCGGCGATCCTCGCAATTCACGAACATTTCCGGAACCGAAGCGCCTTAGGACAGACCCCATGCCGCCCTCGATCCTGTCGCATCGCGGACTGACCGCGTATCACCTCGCCGCTGGCAAGTGGCGCTCGGGATGCTGCTCGCGTTGCCCGGTGCTGCGCTCGCGCAGGCTCCGGACACGCCGGAGACGCACACCGTCCGGCAGGGCGACACGCTCTGGTCTCTCGCCCAGACCTATTTCGGCGACCCGCTCGCGTGGCCGCAGATCTACAAGATGAACACCGCGGTCGTGGAGGATCCGCACTGGATCTATCCGGGTGAGGTGCTGCGCCTTGCTGCGGGGGAAGGGGTGAAGTCGGTTCCGGCGGCGCCAGAGACACCCGCCTCCGCGGCTGTGGCTCAGGCCGAGCCCGGCCGCGCCGGCAGGCCAAGGTCGCTGCCGGTCCAGGGCCCGAGCTTCAAGGAAACCGATCGAGGAACCGGCGCCGACGGAAGGCGACGATCCGGAGGCGCCGCTCTTCGCCGCCAGATGGGTGCGATGTCCAACGCGGCCAAGGCGCGCTCCGTGCAGAGGCTGCTCGCCTACGCCGAGAAGAACTATCGTCCACTCCGGCCGGGCGAGTTCTACTGTGGCGGTTCCTGACCGAGGACCAGGACCTGCCCTTCGGACGGTGCTCGGGACGTCACCGCATCGCAGATGATCGCCTCGCTCCGAGCTTCGCCGTGACCAAGCTCCAGTTCGCGCACCTCGCTGTGTCCCGCCCGAAGGGCGCGGCCTACCAGGTCGGCGACTCGCTGATGATCGTGGACAAGCGGATCACGGCCTATGAAGGCTACGGAGTCATCGTGTTGCCCGTCGGGCGTGGGCGTCATCAAGCGGATCGAAGTCGGCCCGCACAGTCCATCGCCGTCATCCAGATGTTCAGCTGGGTGCATCTATCCGGGGCAGTGGCGCTGCCGCTGGAGCACTTCCCTGCCGGGTCGACGGCCAGCGCGCAGTACCGGTCACCGACGGCATCGAGGCCGAGATCCTCAGGCTGGCCGCGGCGGCCGTACATGACGCGCAGCAGAGCTACTCTTACATCGACAAGGGCACGGAGGACGGCGTGGCCCTGGGCGACATCTGGGAGGTGCGTCCGCACGCCGGGGGGCACTCGAACGCGGCCGGCGCCACCAGCGCAGAACATGGCCAAGGTGCAGATCGTCGGTGTGGGCGAGCACAGTGCCGACGGGCTGGTCACCAACGTCAAGCACGCCACGTTCATGCCGGGCACGCGCGCTGGGCAGGTGGCCAAGCTGCCGAGCTCGATCGGCAGGCCTGATTCGTACCCCGAGCGGCGCCCTTCGCGGGGCCGCCCATGTGTTGTGACTCCCGTCCCCAGGCCGCTCCCGCTCGGCTTCACCGTCTATATTCCGGGGCGATCAGGCTTACGCCCTGTCCAGGGCGGACAGGAGCACTTCAAACCGGAGAGCGTTCTCACATGAGCGGACGCGTACTGGTGACCGGCGGCGCGGGCTTCATCGGCTCCCACATCGCCGAGGCGTACCAGGCGCCGGCTGGGAGGTCACCGCGCTCGATGACCTCTCCCGCGGGAAGGCATCCCAGGTTCCCGCACGGCGTTCCGCTGATCGTCGGCCGATATCCGGTCGACGCCGCGCGGGAGGCGGTCGCGATCGGCCGGTTCGAGGTCGCTCAATCATCACGCGGCCCAGATCGACGTGCGCCTCTCCGTCGAGCGGCCCGGGCTCGACGCGGATGATCAACATCGCCGGTTTCGTCAACCTCCTCGACGGCGCCGCTCGGGGCGGTGTCCGCGGGTCGTATTCGCCAGCAGCGGCGGCGTCGTCTACGGCGAATCCCGAGATCATCCCCACGCCGGAGTCCGCTCCCAAGCTGACCGGTCTCGCCCTACGGCGTCAGCAAGCTCGCCGGCGAGCACTACCTCCGCGCGCTCGGCGACGCTGCACGGGTTCGAGGGCGTCGCCCTGCGGTACGCCAACGTCTGCGGGCCCCGGCAGGACCCGAAATCGGAGGCCGGGGTGGTCTCGATCTTCGTCTCCCGCCTGCTCGCGGGAAGTTCGCTCTCCGTTTTCGGCGACGGACGCCAGACGCGTGATTATGTTTCCGTCAAGGATGTCGCCCGCGCCAATGTGATGGCGAGCACAGTGGCGATGCCCTCGGGCGAGGACCACGATACCCGGGCGTTCAACATCGCGACCGGAGTCGAACGGTCCGTGCTCGAACTCGCGGAGGCGGCCGGCCGGGTCGTGGGACGCCGGCCTGAGCTGAAGTTGGAAGCGGCGCGCCCCGGGGAATTCCTGCGGAGCGCGCTCGATATACGGAAGGCGGACCGGGTGCTCGGCTGGCGGCCCGAGGTGGCGTTCGATGATGGCCTCGCAATGCTCATGGACTGGTTCAAGACGGAGGCATGATGCTCCTGCAGGTCGGTGGTGCGGTCCCGCCGCTCGGCGTGGAGCTCCTGCAGCAGTCCAGCACCGAAACCCGGTCGTCCTTGCGGTGACCGCCCTCTTCTCGCATCGCCTCCTGGTTCATCATCGGCCTCAAGTGGTGGCAGTTCCGGCGCCTCCGCCGGCAAGCCGACCGCTTCTTCGCCGAGCTCGAGCGCACCACCCGGCTCCAGGAGGCGTATCACGCATCCTGATGAAGCAGCCGCCCTCGCCGTACAACCGGCTCTTCCGCGAGGGCATGCACTTCTACGGCGAGCTGCGTCCCGGCGCATGGCGCGAGGGGGGGTCGCCGACGCACTCCACCGCTCCATGACGCAGCTCGAGGCCCTGAAGATGGTGCTGGGCAAGGAAGTCTCGGCGGAGCGCGACGCTGAGCCTCTACTGATCCCCTGGCTCGCCACCATCGGCTCGGTCAGCCCGCTGCTCGGGCTGCTGGGCACGGTGCTGGGCGTCATGGACGCCTTCATCGGCATCGCCTCCAAGGGATCCGGGCAACATCGCCGCCGTCGCGCCCGGCGTGGCCGAGGCCCTGATCACCACCGTGGCCGGCCTGGCGGCGGCGATCCCGGCCGTGATCGCCTACAACTACTTCGTGCACCGGGTGCGCGTGTTCGCCGGGGAGCTGGAGGGGTTCGCCAACGAACTCATCGGCACGATGGCGCGCGAGGGGCTGCTCTAGATGGCGGGCCGGCTCGGGGGTCTCGGCGGCGGCAGCGACGACGGGGAACTGAACCTCAACGCCGACATCAACGTCACCTCGCTGGTGGACGTCGCGTTCGTGCTGCTGATCATCTTCATGATCGCGGCACCGATGATGCCGGGCGGCGTGGACGTCCAGCTGCCGCGCGCCGAGGCCCGGCCCCTGCCTCCAAGCGAGGGCATGGTCGTGTCGGTCGACCGCGAGGGGCGCATCTTCATCGACCAGACCCGGTCAGCTACAACGATTTTCGGGTGACCTTCCGGGCGCTGGTGGCGACGCCGGAAGCCGACCGGGGTCTACCTCCGGGCCGACCAGCGCGGTCCCCTACGGCGACGTGGTGCGGGTGCTCGCGATCATCCGGAACTCGGGCATCAAGGACGTCGGCCTCGTGGCGGAGGAGGAGGAACGCGGCCGGTGAGCCGCTCGCTGGCCGCGCGCGGCCGCGCGCCGGACGTGACCGTCGGCGCCCTCGGGTACGCCGCTGATCCATGCGGCGCGCCATCTTCCTGTTCGTCGGCGGGCTCGAGAAGGCGGTGCCGATGGCTCCCGGTCTATGCGGTCGAGCTGGTGGCGGCGCCGCCCCCCGCGCCGGCAGCGCGCCCGGCGCCCGAGGCGGTGTCCCGGCCGCCGAACAGCCGGACGCCGGGCCGCCGGCGCCAGCGCCGAGCCGGACGCCGAAGCCGCCAGCGGCCAAGGCGCCGCCCAAGCCCAAGGCGACGGCCGAGACCGACGCCGACGCCCACCAAGCCGGTGCAGGCGCCCGAGAGCCGGTGGAGCGCGCCGGTCACAGGCGGCCGCGCCGCGCCGGGCGAGACGCCCAGCACCGGCACGGATGCGGTCGAACGTCAAGACGCCGGGGCTGCAGTTCCCGTATCCGGAGTATCTCCGGAACATCGTGGCGCAAGTCTATCGCCGCTGGGATCGGGCCGGCGGCAACCAGAGCCTGCGCGCCGAAGTCAGCTTCCTCATTCTGCGGGATGGCTCGTGTGCGCGACATTCGCTTCATCACGCCGCTCGGGCAATTTCAGCTTCGACCTGAGCGCGCAAGGGGCCATCGAGGCCGCGGGCAACGCCAAGGCCTTCGGCCCGCTGCCCGACGGCTGGGACGCCGACGTCCTCCCGGTGAGCTTCTTCTTCACGCCGGCCGGCCAGTGACGGACCTGCGCTCACACTCGCCGTGATGCTCGCTGCGCGCCGCCGCCCGCTCGCGGCGCAGGACTCCGCGCGCCCGAACGACCGGGGCGTCCGGGTCGGGATTGCCTACACCGCCGGCAGCCGGGCGCGTCGTGGTGGTCGCTGCCGGGGCCCGGGCTCGATTCCGTGCGCGCCATCGTCGAGCGTGACCTCGATTACAGCGACCGGTTCGACGTACTGGCACTAGCTCCGAGGCGGACGCCCCGGGCGGCCGGCGCCGGGCCGGTGAACTACGGCGCTCTACAAGCACCCTCGGCGCCGCGTTCGGAGTCGAGATCCGGCCGCAGAGCGCCGGCGCGATCACCGTGCGGCTGCACGACATCGACCGCCGGAAGGTGCGGCAACGAACAGACATTCGCGCTTGCCGGACCCGGCGGCGACCCGGCGTTCCGGCATGGCAGGTCCACCGCATCGCGACGAAGTGGTCCGCTGGGTCGACGGGCACGCCGGGCATCGCGGCCACGCGGCTCCTGTCCTGCTCGAGAAGCGGCGCTCTACCGGATGGACAGCGACGGGGCGGACATCACGCCGCTCACGCCGGCGGGCCAGACGGCCGCTCTCGCCCACCTGGTCGCCGGACGGCCAGTCGATCGCGTATACCACGCTTGGCTCGAGGGGACGGGGCCGATCGTCTGATCCAGCTGCTGGCCTGGGGGGCGCCGCAGATGGTGCCGGGCACCGAGACGGCAGCTGAACATCACGCCGGCGTTCTCGCCCGACGGGCAGTTCCTGGCCTTCGCGCAATCCGACGAGCAGGGCGGGACCGAACATTTATGCGGCCAATGTCCGGCCGACCAGTGCTGCCTGCAACGGTTGACCGTGGGACGCTTCGCGGACAACCTTTCGCCAACGTATGCGCCAGATGGCCGGCGCATCGCGTTCGTCTCGACCCGCGCCGGGCCCGCCGCAGATCTACGCCATGGCATGCCGACGGCACCGATCAGGAGTTGCTCGCGCCGTTCGACTACGGCGCCACGGGGAGCTCGAACGCCCCGGAGTGGTCGCCCGACGGCGTCGTCGTCGCCGTTCCATCGCGAAGTGTCCGGGCGGCCCGCAGATCTTCCTCGCTCGACGTGGCAGGGCGGCGGCTCAAGCAGCTGACGTCGTCGGGCCGGAATGAGGACCCGACCTGGGCCCCCGACGGCCGTCACATCGCGTTCGTCTCCGATCGGAGCGGGCCGCCGGCAGCTCTGGGTCATCGACATCGAGACCGGCCGCGTGCGCCAGCTCAGCAGCCTGGCGACGCACGGCTCCCTGCCTGGTCCCGCCGCCTGGCGGACCACGAAATCACCAACCCCCGACTGGAGAGTCATGATGACCCGTCCTCGCTGATCGCTCGTCCTGCCTTCGCGTGCGCCGCGGCCGCCTGCGGCGGCAAGAAGCCGCCCGAGCAGCCGGCGCCCGAGCCGAGCCGGCCCCGGCTCCGGCCCGCCGCGCCGGCGGCACCGCGCTCCGGCACCGTGCGCCTGCGAATCGATCGACGCCGCCAACGCGCGCGCGCGTGAGCGGCGCGAGCGCGCCAAGGCACTCGCGGCCGACCTCACGGCGATGATCCACTTCGACTACGACAAGGCGGACATCATGCCGGACGACCAGGGCGACCCTCGATCGCAAGGCGGCGATCCTGGCGGCGAACCCGGCAGCGCGAATCCAGATCGCCGGCAACTGCGACGAGCGCGGCTCCGACGAGTACAACCTCGCGCTGGGCAACCGCCGCGCCGCCGCGGCGAAGCGGTACCTCGTCAACAAGGGCGTCGACGGCGGGCGATCGAGACGTCGTGTCATACGGCGAGGAGCGCCCGGTCAACCCGGGTCGACACGAGGCCGCATGGGCGCAGAACCGGAACGACCAGTTCACGTCACGGCCGGCGGCGCCAACCTCGTTGCGCCGCAGTGAGATCGCGTCATCGCCGCAGCGTGCCTCGCCTGGTGACGCCGCCTGGTGGCGGCACCGGCGCAGGTGCAAGAGGTACGCCGGCCCGAGGTCAGCGTGCTGCGGGCCGACACCCGTCGCGCGCGACTCGACGACCGCGGCGCAGCTCGCGGCAGATCCTCGCGCTGCAGCAGCAGATGATGGACTCCCTCGCTGGCCAGCGCGGCGGTCGCTCAACGAGATGAAGGGCGAGCTCGGCGAACGACCTGCTACGACGTCCAGCAGCAGCTGCTCCAGCTCCAGGAGCTGACGGGACAGAGCCAGCGCCGCCTCAGCGAGCTGCGCCGCAGCTCGAGGCCACGCGGCGAGACCGTGGGCAGGGCGCCAACGCCGCCCGCCAGGGCACCCCAGCCGATCCGGGGAGCCCGCCCGCCCCAGCCGCGGCATCGGCTCAGCAGATGTACGAGGCGTCGCTGGCGCAGCTTGCGGCGGGGCAGCACCTCCACCGCGCGGGCGGGGCTGCGGGAGATGCTCCAGGCGTATCCCCGACGAGCTCGTCGCCCGACGCGCTCTACTTCATCGGCGCAGAGCTTCTCCTCGGAGAATCCCGACTCGGCTCGCCTACTACCGCAAGGTGGTCGACAAGTATCCCACGTCATCGCGCGCGCCGCGCAGCGCTGTACGGCCTCGGACTGCTGGCCGAGCGGCGTGAGGACAACGGCCGGTGCGCGTGACGCCTACCACCAGCGTGCTGACAGAGCTACCCCAAGTCCGACGAGGCCGCGCTTGCCCGTGACCGCCTGAAGGCGCTCGGGCGCTAGCCCGTGCGCCGGACCGGCTGATGACCGACCCCGGCGGCGAAATGCCCTTCCTCGATCACCTCGAGGAGCTCCGCTCGCGGATTCTGCGGGCCCTCGGGGCGATCGTCGTCGGGTTCGGCGCGGGCCTCTGGCTGGTGCAGCAGCTTCGCAGTTCGTCACGCTCCTCAAGCAGCCGATCGCGCCCTACCTGCCGAGCGGCAAGCTCACGTTCACGAGCCCGACCGAGCCGGTGATGATCGTGTTCAAGCTCGGCTTCTTCGTCGGGCTGGTGCTCGCGTCGCCGGTGCTCCTCTACCAGGTCTGGGCGTTCCTGTCGCCGGCGCTGTACGACCGGGAGCGGAAGGCGTCTCGTGCCCGCGCTCGTCGTGGGGCTCGGGCTGTTCCTCGTCGGGGCCAGCCTGGGCTACATGTTCGTCGTGCCGCAGGCCCTCCGGGTGCTCTTCAGCTTCCAGAGCGCGAGTCGCTCCAGCCGATGATCACCTACGACGCCTACTTCGGCTTCGTGCTGCAGATCGTGCTCGCGCTCGGCCTCTCGTTCGAGCTTCCGCTGGTCATCATCATCCTGGCGGGCCTCGGCGTGGTGACGCCGGCGGGGCTGCACCGCTTCCGGCGATTCGCGGTCGTGCTCGCGTTCGTGGCGGGCGCCGCTGCTCTCGCCCGGCGCCGACGTGCTCTCGATGCTCATGATGACGTTCCCGCTGCTCCTGCTGTACGAGATGGGGTGGCGGGCGCCGTCGTGATCGCGCCGGCGGCGGCTCAACGCGTCGCGTCCGACCGGATTGCCGCTGCTCCTGTTCATGCTTCTCCTGGGGGGCGGCCTGGCGACACCGGCCAACGCGCAGGTCCCAACGCCCGGACGGGCGGCGGGGCAGGACACGACCCGGCGCCCCGCCGGGAAGGATGCCGGGCCAGGCGCTTGATTCGGCGCAGGCCGACGGCTCGGCCTTCCCACCGCCCCAAAGCATTCCTTCGCGCCGGAGGACTCTGCCTACCGCTCGCTGCTCACTCGTCCCAGTTACACCGTCACCCAGTACCGCTCCGACTCCGCGGCCATCCTCGCGGAGCAGAACAGCTCATGCTCATGGGGGAGGCCCTGACGGAGCGCGATGGCGCGACGATGGAGGCGGACGAGATCACCTATGATGAACCCGAAGTGCCTGCTGACCGCGGATGGCGACCCGATCTTCTTCAGGCAAGGCCAGGTGCTGGTCGGCGAGCAGCTGGAGTACAACACCTGCCGCGGACGCGGGGTCGTGCGCGATGCGCTCACGAACTTCCAGCAGGGGAGCACCACGTGGTTCCTGCGCGGGGACGTGGCCAAGGACTCGCTCAACAACCGGATCTTCGCTGGCCACGGCGACATCACGAGCTGCGACCTGCCGGTGCCGCACTACCACTTCAGCGCGCGCGAGATCAAGTGGGTCTCGAACACGGTGCTGGTGGCGCGCCCGGTGGTGCTGTACATCCAGGACGTTCCCGTCCTCTGGCTTCCGTTCATCTTCCAGGACCTGCGTCCGGGCCGGCACTCGGGCCTGCTCATTCCGCAGTTCGGCTTCTCGGACATTATCCGCCCGTCATCCAGCTACTCCCGGCAGATCTCGAACCTGGGGTACTACTGGGCGACCAACGACTACATGGACCTCACCGGTCGCATCAACTGGTTCTCCGGGCGCTTCGTGGCGCTCGGCTTCCAGACGGACTACCGCTGGCTCAACCAGTTCATGAACGGGACGCTCGCGATCAACAACCAGTGGGAGTCCGGGGGTGGCTCCAGCTTCCAGGCGCGATGGAACCACAGCCAGAAGTTCAACCTGACGACCAATATCTCCCTTGACCTCGGTTACGCGTCGAACACGCAGGTCATCAACAACAACGCCGTCGACCCCCTGCTGAACACCCAGCAGATCAGCAGCGCGCTGCGCTTCACGAAGCAGTATCGCTGGGGTGCCATCAACATCGGTGGCAACCGGCGGCAGGACATTTCGAACGGGGCGATCACCCAGGCACTGCCGCAAGTCGACGTAACGCCAAAGCCGATCGGGCTGGGCGCCAATTCCACCTGGTCGCCGAGCGTCAGTTTCAGCCAGAACCAGGTGTACAACCAGCCGTTCAGGTACCTGCTGTTCCTGACGCCGGCCGGGACGATCGACTCGGTGCAGCTCACCACCGACTCGCGGACCACGGCGGCGCAGCTCGCGACGCCGTTCCGCTTCGGTGGCTTCAACTGGACGAACACGGTGCGCTACACGGACCTCAACGTCAGCGGCCGCGACTCTACGTTCGTTCAGGTCCCGGACTCGAGCACGGGCAACCCGACCGACTCCCTGGCGGTGGTGCGCTACTTCGCCGGCACCTTCAGCAGCTCCTTCGACTGGGACACCGGCATCAACCTGCCGTTCCTGCTGCGGGGCAGCTGGAAGATCCAGCCGACCATCGGGGTGCAGAACGTGACGTCGGGCCCCTTCGCAATCCGGAACCGCAACACCGGTGGCGACTGGGTGGTGCAGGGCAAGCGCGCGCAGTTCAGCCTGTCGATGACGCCGACGTTCTTCGCCTTCTTCAATGTCGGATTCATTCCGGGGTTGTCGAGGATGCGGCACAGCATCAATCCGCTGCTCAGCTGGTCGTTTGCGCCCGCCGCCTCGGTCCCCGAGGAATACGCTGCCGCGATCGCGCTGCCGGGCCAGCAACTGACGCTGCGGAGCCAGCCTCAGAACGTGCTCTCCCTGGCGCTGAACCAGAACTTCGAGGTGAAGACGCGGCCTGCGCCGACAGACACGCTGGGCACGCAGGCCCGCAAGTTCCGCCTGCTGAGCATCCAGACGAGCCCGATCCAGTACGACTTCGAGCAGGCAGGGCAGCCGAACGGCAGCGGCTGGGTGACGAACCAGGTGACGAACTCCGTGCTGAGCGACCTGCTGCCGGGATTCACGCTTGGTTTCGCGTTCGACCTGTGGCAGGGCCTGGCCGGCGTCGATACCTCGCAGTTCGCACCCTACCTGACCAACCTCAACATGAACTTCGGCCTTTCCACCGCGACATTTCTTTCGCTGTTCGGTGGAGCCAAGAGTGGCGTGGGGGGCCAGCCGGCAGGCGCATCACAGAGCGTGCTGAACGACCCGAACCGCAACAACTACCTGCAGAACCAGGGCAGCCGGCCGATTCGGCCAGCCACCAGCTACGACGCCACCGGCGCGGGCACGCCACGTGGCTTCACGTCGAATTTTGCTTTCACGCTGCAGCGATTCCGGCCGTCTGACTACCCAGCGCCGCTGGTCAAGCCACAGGACCAGGTGGCGGTCAACTACACGGTCTCATTTTCACCGACCCAGTTCTGGGCGGCGTCATGGCAGGCACAGTACAACTTCAGCCTGAAGCGGTTCGAATCACAGACGGTGACGCTGCAGCGGGAGCTGCATGAGTGGCGGGCCTCGTTCCGCTTTGTCCGGAACGCGAACGGCAACTTCGCGTTCTATTTCTCGATCTTCCTGACGGACCTGCCCGACCTGCGGTACGACTACCAGCAGACGACGTTTGAATGATGGCTGTCCCTGGATGGCGACGGACGGTCGTCGGGCCCCTGAGGGTCTGCGGACGCAGGGGCGCCGGGGGACGGAACGCGGAAAGGCGTTGGTACGGCGAGAGATACACATCACACTAGAAAGCCCATGCCGCCTCACGCTCTCAGTGGCATACTCCCTGCACCCTCGACCGATTATCACCTCTTGGAGACGCACCATGTCCCGCTGGACCTCGCTCGCGACGGTTCTGCTCGTGGCCTGCACCACTAACGACTACGTGGCGCCGCCCGGCGGCTCGCTCCCGCCACCATCGAACCTGTTCTACGAGGTGACTTCGGGCGGGCCCGCCACGGTGCCGGTGGCCACGCTGCTGGAGTGGGACCAGGTGAATGACGGCAGCGTGAACGTGTGGAACGTCTACTCCCGCAACAACACGGTCGACGCATTTGTGCTGCGCGGTACCACGACGTCAAACAGCTTTCACGACCAGGGTGTTCCGGCGCTGCAGTACTACGTGACCGCCGTCGACTACAATGGCTTGGAGTCGCTCGGCAGCAACATCGTCACGATCGACGAGCGGCTGACGCTTCCGCCGGTCGGACAGCTGTTCTCGACCAGCCTTGACGGGGCGGTGGCCCTCGCATGGTCGGACAATCCATTCGAGAGCGATCCGCAGGGCTTCCGCAACTACCGGGTGTTCAGCACGCCGTACAACCTGGACACCGATGTATGCCTCCCCGATGGATGGGTCGTCGAGGGCACGACCGTAGCGCCCGAGTTCATCGCGGGTGCACTCCCGAACGGGCAGCCGCGCTGTTTCGGCGTGTCGGCGGTGACCATCGAGGGCTTCGAGAGTCTCTGGTCGCCGATCGTGACCGACACGCCCCGTCCCGATGCGCACAACGTTGCCATCAATGCGACGCAGTTCAACCCGGTCCAGAGCGGCTTCCGGTTCTGGCGCGACCAGAACGCAGATGGACAGGTACAGGACCCGGAACTGGGCCTCATCCTGGCGGGCGCATCGCCTGATGCCGACTTCTCCATCGAGCGGGACGGCCTGGGCCAGCTCTGGTTCACGCCGGCGCGCGCGCAGGCGTCGGTGGCGGTGTATCCCGGCGGCCCGGTCGCCGACCTCACCTCGATCGACATCGCCCCACTGGGCGGGTATAGCCACAGCCCGGTGCAGTTACAGCCTGGCTATGGCTACGTGGTGCAGATCTCAGGATCGGCGGACGGCTTCCTGCGCTTTGGTGCGCTGCGGGCCACGCACGTCGGACGTGACTTCGCAATCATCGACTGGTCGTACCAGACGGATCCCGGGAACCCGCAATTGATCCGGGTGAAGTAGGGCGCCCGCAAGAGGAGATGGTCGGTCGGCGGGCGTCAGGACGGCTTCCTGCCGCCTGCCGCCTGTCGTTCCCCTGCTGCCACCTCCCGTCCGCCCGGTTATTTTGGCCCATGCCTCAGAACCTCGTACTCGACGGATCGTCCCTCACCATCGCCGACGTGGTGCGCGTTGCGCGCGATCCGGGGGTCCGGATCGCCCTGGCGCCAGAGGCGCGCGCGGCGCTCGCTGCGAGCCGGGCACGCGTCGATGCGGCCGTGGCGACGGGCGCCACGATGTATGGCATCAACACCGGTTTCGGAAAGCTGGCGAATGTCCGTATCGCGCCTGACCAGCTCGAGCAGCTCCAGATCAACCTGATCCGGAGTCATGCCGCCGGCGTTGGCGCGCTGATGCCCGCCGACGTGGTGCGTGCCGTCATGGTGCTGCGTGCCAACGTGCTGGTCCGCCCTACCAGCGGCGTGCGCCCGGACCTGGTTGATGCCCTGCTGGCACTCATCAACAGTGGCCTCGTGCCGGCGGTGCCGGAGCAGGGAAGCGTCGGCGCGAGCGGCGACCTGGCGCCGCTCAGTCACATCGCACTCACGCTTATCGGTGAGGGGACGCTCGCCGACGGGCGCGCCGCCGGACCCGCACTGGTGAAGGCAGGCCTTGCGCCGTTCACCTTCGCACCGAAGGAAGGCATCTCGTTCATCAACGGCACCCAGGCGCAGACGGCGATCCTGTCGCTCCTGGTGCACGACGCGGAGCTCGTATGGCGCACGTCGGTGGGCGCCGCGGCGATGTCGCTCGAGGCTCTTCGCGGCACGCCGGTGCCGCTCGACCCGCGCATCCATGAGAATCGCCCGCACCCGGGCCAGGTTGAAGCGGCAGCGCTGATGCGCCAGCTGCTCGAGGACAGCGAGATCCGCGAGTCGCACCGCGAGAACGACGACCGGGTCCAGGACGCCTACAGTCTCCGGTGTTCGCCACAGGTGCTGGGTGCGGTGCTGGACGCGATCCGCTTTGTCGAGGAGGTGACCCGGATCGAGCTGAATTCGTCAACCGACAACCCGCTCGTATTCGAGTCGGGCGAAGTTCTCTCCGGCGGGAACTTCCATGGGCAGCCGGTAGCACAGGCGCTCGATTTCCTGGCCATTGCCCTGACGACGCTGCAGGCCATCGCGGAGCGACGAGTGGAGCGGCTGGTCAATCCGGACCTGTCCCAGGGGCTGCCGGCCTTCCTGACCGATAATCCGGGCCTCTCGTCGGGCTACATGATGGTGCAGATCACGGCGGCGTCGCTGGTGGCCGAGTCACGCAGTATCGCCATGCCGGCGAGCATCGGCTCAATTCCCACGGATGCCAACCAGGAGGACTTCGTTCCCATGGGCATGGCAGCGGCCTTCAAGGCGTCCCGCATCCTCCGGAATGCGGCCGTGGTGATCGCGTCGGAACTGCTCTGCGGGGCACAGGGGCTCGAGTTCCTGAAGCCGCTGCAGCCCGGCCGTGGCGTAGCCGACCTCTACGCCAAGGTGAGGTCTCCCGATGGCGGGGTGCCCCCCCTCGGCGCTGACCGGCCCCCGGCCCCCGACCTGGAATGCCTGGCAGCGAGGGTGCTAGCGGGGGAGCTTGCGCCTTCCTATCTTCCCTAAGTGCAAGCGCCTCCTGAGTTTCCCCTATCGCCGGGCCGAGCCGAATGAATCTGGAAAAGCTCAAGGATACGGCGAGGAAGTACGAGCAGAAGGAGGACTGGCGACGGGCGATCGACGTCTATCTCAAGGCCATCCAGGAATTCGAGTCGGGTAAGGAACCGCACCCCGATCTCTCGCTCTACAACCGGGTCGGCGACCTGTACATGAAGGTGAACGACCCGGCCGCCGCCGTGCGCTCCTACGAGCGCGCCGCTGACCTGTATACGGAGCAGGGTTTCCTCAATAACGCGATAGCGCTATGCGGCAAGATCCTCCGGGTGAACCCCGGGCGCGTGCAGACGTACTACAAGCTCGCGCAGATCCACGCGCGCAAGAACATGCTGCTCGAGGCGAAGCGGAACCTCATCGAGTACCTCGAGCGCATGAACCACGCCGGCGACCTCGATGCTGCGTTCGATGCGGTGAAGGTGTTTGCCGATCATTTCCCGGCGAACCAGGAAATCCGGTTCATGCTCATCGAACTGCTGCGAGCCGCGTCGCGCGAGGACGAGGCTCGGAAACAGGTCGAAGTGGTCGCGCAGGAACTGGAGTCCCGGGGCGACGCCGTCGGCGCGCAGCGCACCCGCGAGCAACTCGAGGAAGAGGCAGAGGAAATCGAGGAGGTACGTCCGGCGCCCACGGGCCGCGGCGGCCTGGTGTTTCTCGACACCGGCTTTGCGCCGGCATCGCCGCGCGCAACCACGCCGCGCTCACCGATCGTGGAAACACGCGCCGGCACGGCGGGGCCGCCGAAGGCGACACCGCCGACCTCGATGCCGTCCTCGCCGGTCGAACCGCCGCTCGAAGTGGCCGCGTCGGCGGAACGCGCCGAGGAACCGGGTGAGGACATGCCGCTCGTCGACGATGACGTTGGCGCGGCCGCGACGGTGGACGAGGGCGAGCTCCCCCGGCTCGACGACCTGATCGAAGAAGTTGCCACGTCACCCGGGGATGCGGTTCCCGGGGAGATCAACATCATGCTCGAGCCGGCGTTCGAGTCGGCTGACGAGGACGATGCGGTCGGCAGTGGCCCGCTCGAGGGGCTCGAGATGCTGACACCTCCCGAGGACGTGGAGGTGCTCGACGGCTTCGTGGCCGAGGAGGCCCCGGAGCTGTCGGAGCTGCTTGCCGGCGACGCTGATGCCGCGCCGAGCCTGCTGGGGGAGCCCGAAGTGGCCGGGGAACTCGAGCCCGTCGGCGAAATGGAGACACTCGAGGAGTTTGCGGTCACCGAGGAATTCGCCGACGCCGCGACCGATGCGGACGAATTCTTCGTCGCCGATGAGGAACCCGGCGCGCTGGCGTACGCTGCGGCCGATGGCATCGCCGAGGAAGAGGCCCTGCCGGAACTGGTCGAGGAGTTCGTGGCGCCGCCGGCCGAGCACGGCATGGCGACGGTGGACGAACTCGAGGGCCAGGTGCTCGAGGACCCGGAGAACCCGGAACTGCACCGCCGGCTGGGCGAGGCACTGTTGCTGCAGGGAGAGACCGCACGGGCGACTGACGAGTTCGAGCTGGCCCTCTCGGGGTACGAGTTGACCGAGCACCGTGACCAGGCCGAAGCGCTGATCGACCTCCTGATCACACTGCACCCCGACAGCGTACGCTACTACCAGAAGCGGGTGGAATACTCCTACCGCACCGGCGACCGGAATCGCCTGCTCGACGCATACCTCGACCTGGGCGATGCCCTGCTCCGCATGCAGGCGGATGACAAGGCAGCGGCAGTGTATGGCCGGGTGCTGGAACACGATCCCGAGAGCGCACGCGCGCGGTATGGGCTCCAGCAGCTCGGGCTCCTGACTGAGGAGGTGACCGAGCAGGTTGAGCAGGGTGCCGAGGTGGAGGACGCCGACGCCTCATCGACAGAGGGAGACGGAGCAGTCGCAGAGGAGACCTGGGATGCGGAGGCCGCTGCAGATGACGCACCGGCCGAGGCGGTCTCCGAAGGGATGCTGGACGACGAGGCGATGCAGCAGGCGCTCCGCGACGAGGCGATTGCGGCCGAACTCGCGCTGGATGAGGCGCTGGCCCAGACGCTCGAGGCCGAGCGGGCGGCAATGCCCCCGGCCCCTCCGCCGCCCGAGCCGAAGCCGGCGCCGCGGCCCGTTCCCGTGGGCGATCCACTGGGGTTCGTGGACCTCGGCTCGCTTGTCATGGAGGAGGACGGCCCGCGCGACACCCGCATGAAGGGTGAGCAGCTCGAGACCACAGGCGACGAGCAGCGCGACTTCGAGGACATGCTGGCGCAGTTCAAGAAGGGGATCGACGAGAACGTCGGGCATGATGACTACGAGGCCCACTATGATCTCGGCATCGCCTTCAAGGAGATGGGCCTGTTCGATGAAGCCATCGCGGAGTTCCAGAAAGCGTTGCGCGACCCGGATGGCCGGCTGCGAACGTCGGAGGCCCTTGGCGTGGCGTTCTTCGAGAAGGGACAGATGGCGGTAGCCGAGGCCGTGTTGCGGCGGGCGGTGGACACGCTCGAGGGCGGCGACGACCAGAAGATCGGCCTCGTCTACTGGCTTGGCCGCGCCTGCGAGGCGCAGGGGCGGGTCCCCGAGGCGCGCCAGAGCTATGAACGCGCCATGGCAGTGGACATCCAGTTCATGGACCTGCGCGAACGCGTGGGTCGTCTCGGCACGGCGCCATGAACTCCCAGGTCGCGTCGGTGACGCTCGATACCGTGCAGGCGCCCATCGTGCACCGGTTGCCGCAGGTCCAGGCTGAACTGCGTCGCATCGTCGAGGCCGATTTCGCCCTCATCGCTGACGTGAACGCGCATCTCTTCCAGATGCAGGGAAAGATGTTCCGCCCGACGCTTACGCTGCTTACCGACGAGGCCACTGGGGGGCCCGACTCGCGGGCCGTGGCACTGGCGGCGACGATCGAGCTGATCCACCTCGCCACGCTGGTGCACGACGACTCCGTAGACCACTCGGTCCTCCGTCGCGGCATGCCCACCGTCAACAGCCTGTTCAGTCACCAGATCTCCGTGATCATGGGCGACTACCTCTACTCGCGCGCCGTGATCGAACTGGTCAACCTCAGCGACCTCGATGCCCTGCGCGTGCTGAGCCGTGTCACCAATGAGATGACCGTCGGCGAGATGCGGCAGCTGCTGGCGCACGACCGGCTGCAGTTCACGGAGGAACAGTATGACCTCCTCATCCGCGCCAAGACCGCGTCGCTGATCTCGGGTGCATGCGAGGTGGGTGCACTCCGGGCGACACCGGAGGTGCGCGCCGCCCTTGGACGATTCGGCCAGGCCCTCGGCATGGCCTTCCAGATGGTCGACGACCTGCTTGACTACACCGAGGACCAGAGCGTGACGGGCAAGCCGTCCGGTCTCGACCTCAAGGAGCACAAAGTCACCTTGCCACTCATCGCTGCCCTGCCGCACTTCACCGGCACCGAGCGCTCGGCTGTCACCCGGCTGCTCCAGACTCCTGAACCGAGCGCCGACCAGGTCGCCGAGGTGGTGGAGGCAGTCGCCCGTGCCGGCGGCCTGGACTACGCGCGTGAGCGCGCGCTCCGGTTCGCCCAGCAGGCCGAGGGTGAACTCGACGTACTCCCGGCCTCGCCGGCGCGAGAGGCCCTGCGCGCCTCGATCGCGTACGTGGCGGACCGGAGGCGGTGATGCGGACTGGTCCGAGGCGACCCGGGTTCTACCTGGGGGTGCTGGTATCGGGGTTCATCGTGGGCGGATTCCTCAACGCGTTGCTGCAGCGGTGGATGCCCGACAGCGCCGCCAAGACGTTCTTCACCAGTACCTGGACCCCGACGGTCGGGCCTGTGTCCGCCGATCTTCTGGTGCTAACTTTCACGCTGGGTCCGGTGGGCCTGCACGTCTCCCTGCTGGGCCTGATCGGGGTCGTGCTGGCATACCTGATCGCGCGGTCGCTCTTCTAGGAGGTCACCATGGGTAACCTCGGTTTTTCCGAGATCATGATCATCCTGCTGGTGGTGCTGCTCGTCTTCGGGGCGAAGCGCCTGCCAGAGGTTGGGGCCTCGATCGGGAAGGGGATTCGCGAGTTCAAGAGAAGCCTCACCGATACTCAGGACGAAGTCATGCGACAGGACACACCCCAGAGCCTGCCACCGCGGCAAATGGACGCGAGCCAGCCGCCGCCGCAGTCGACCGGTGAGCCGAAGCGGCTGTCACAATAGGCCGTGGGTGGTGAAATGACGAAGGGGCGACCGCGAGGTCGCCCCTTCTGTCGTTGCGGACCCCCGGGCGCTTACGACGCGGCCTGGGCCTGCTGGTTGCGCCGGTAGAGCTCAGCGCGATTGTCCACGATGGTCGCGGCGTCCTTGAGCGCCTGCAGGTAGTTCCTGACCCGGTTCTGGCGCGCTCGCCGGATCGAGTCGGTGCGGAGCTTTTCCTGCTCCTTCACAAACGTCGCGGAGTCGGCCGGGACGATCGAGATGGTCTCGATCACGTACAAGCCTTGCGGTGTCTCGAGGATGCCGGAATGCGTGCCCGGCTTGAGGGCGAACGCGGTGCCCACTACCTCGCCGCTCTGGATCGGCGGCTGCACCCGAAGGAACGGGCCGAACTGCCGGTTCGGGAATCCCATTGCCTTCGCCGCATCGGCGATCGACTCGCCCTTGTCGAGACGGGCCAGGTACGCCTGCGCCAATTCACGGGCCTTCACCAGCTTCTTGTCGTCGCGCACGGCGGATTCGACCGACCCGCGGATGTCAGCCAGTTCGGGCACGCCCCCCTTCACAAGGCTGTCGAGGCGGAACAGGTAGAAGGCGAAGCTCGTCTCGATGACCGGGCTGGCGGTACCCGTCGCGGCCTGGAAGGCCCACACGCCGCCGTCGGGCACCACGATATTGCCGTCGAGGACCTGGGTTCCCTGCTGGATCGACGTCGTGCGCACCGTGAGTCCCATTGCCTTTGCCAGGTCCGCAAAGGCGGCGGGGCTGACCTTCTGGTCGGCGAGGCGATCGAGGGAATCGGCCTGCGCCTCCAGGCGATCGCGATGCGTGCCGGAGATCTCGATGGGGATGAGGATGTGCCGGCCCTTCGCCTTGTCGCCCGTGCGGCTGCTCACCTGGATGATGTGATAGCCGAACTGCGAGAGCACCGGCTGCGACAGTGCGTTCGGTGGAAGGGAGAACGCAGCCGCGTCAAAGGCCGCATCCATGTCGCCCTTCTTCCACTCGCCCAGGTCACCGCCGTTCTTCGCGGACACACTGTCGGACGACTCCCGCTGTGCGACCTCGGCGAATGGCGCGCCGCCGGCAACCTCTGCCCGGACTTGCTGGGCACGGGCCAGGGCCGCGGCGGAGTCGGAGGCATCCGGAAAGCTCGGCAGCGACACGTAGCTGACGAATGCCGTCTTCGAGCGGTCGAACACGTCCTTGTGATTCTTGTAGTACTCGGCAACTTCGGCCGGCGTCACGGTGACCTGGGAGTCGGCGACCGCGTTGCGGGGAAGGATCGCGGTGAGGCTCATCGTGACCTGCTCGTTCGCGTCACGATACTGCTGCCAGAGTGCCGGGTCGGAGACGTACACGTCGGCCGTGACCGACTGCAGGAGCTTCGAACGACGGAGCTCATCACGATACTGCCCCGCCAGTGCGTCGAGGTACGGCGCTGCTCCGGCCGAGGCGAGCCAGCGCTGGTACTTGGCGAGGTCGAACTGACCGTCGGTCTGAAACTCCTGGGAGCGCACCAGTTCCTGAATGGGCTGGGTGCGCATCGCGTTGACGATCTCAGCCTGATCGACCGTGATGCCGTACTTCTTGTACTGTGCCTCCATGACGGCGCGATCGACGAACTGGTCCCAGACCTCGTTCCGGATCTGCTCGGTCTGCTCCAGGCCCAGGCGGCCCGGCGTTTGCCGCTGCTGGTTGTCGATGGTCTGCTGCACCGCGGCCTGATAGGCGCGGGCATCGATGGCCTGGCCGTTGATCTTGCCGACCGAAGTCCTGCTCAGGGGGCCGGTGCTGTTGGAATCGAAGATCCCGCTCAACTGCATAACGAAGATGAGCATGAGCAGCCCGAAAATTCCGGCAGCTACCTTGGTCGTGACGCTACGAACCGACTTCATCATTTGGCAAACATCCCGGTCAGTTACAGAAGGCCTAAAAGGGCCTTAAGAGTAAGGCTGACAACGCGAAAGCTCAAGCGCAGATTTTGCAGAAGCTGTTGACACCCGCGACACGTCGTTTTACTATAGCGTATTATCCCCCAACAACTTACGCTCACGGATCCGGGATGGCCTTAAGCGAGATCGAGAAGCTCGAGCGGCGATTTCACGAGAATCCGCAGGGGCTGACGTTTGCCCCGCTGGCGGAAGCGTACCGGAAGTCAGGCGATCCGCAACGCGCCATCGGTGTCCTGACCCCGGGGCTCGAGCTGCACCCCGACTACATACCCGCCAGCATCGTGCTGGGCCGTTGTCATCTCGACCTCATCGACGACTGGGCCGCCGAGCATGCATTCGCGCACGTGCTGGAGCTCGACACGGAAAACGTGATCGCGCTCAAGGCCCTGGCCGACATCGCGGAGCGGAGCAACCGGTTCGGCGAGGCCGCGCAATGGCTCGAGCAGTTGCTGACGGTGGACCGCAGCAATGACGAGGCGCGCGAGCAGCTCGAACGGGTCCGGGAGAGTGCGGCTCAGCAGCCAGTGGTCGAGGCGGGTGTGGCGGCCCCCGGAGCAGCCGAGGCCGAGGAGGATGGTACAGCGGTCGCCGCGCTCGACGGGCTGGAGTCGCACATGCTCGAAACGCCTCTCGACGATGCCTTCGGTGAGGAGTTGCCTCCACTCGCCACGGTCGAACGGGAGACGATCGGCGCCGCTGCGGTGGAATCCCCACCGGTGGAGGCGTTCGAGGCGACGGTCGCCGCGACTACCTGAGCCGCTGCCGGTCACTGATCCGAGCGCCGTAGTACTCGACGATGCCATCCTCGGCGTCATGCAGCTTGGCAACGCGGAAGAGATCGTGCTCAGCCCGGCCGAGCACACCGAGTTCCAGCTCCCGTCGGCGTCCGAGGGGTTCGGTGCCGACGCGGTGCCCGACGACACGCCCGCCACCTCGTCCGAATACCAGTTGCCGTCGGCCTCCGAGGACCGGGACACGGCCCCGTCGGTCGATGCCGCGAATGGCGCCGCCGAGTACCAGCTCCCATCGGCCTCCGACGAGCTCATTCCCGAGGCGGAAGCGGCCACGGGCGCATCCGAGTTCCAGCTCCCCGACGCGTCGAGCACTTTTGACGGCAACGCGCTCTCCGTGAGCGACATGTCGTCCGATGCGAACGAATATCAGGCCTCGCCCGTCGCCGCCGATCTCCTGGCGCGGTCGCAGGAGCCTTCAGTCACATCGAGCGGTGACGCCACGCCTCCGCCCGCTGCCGTATCGGAACTCGACGCCGACGATGCCGCCGAGCCTGGAGAATGGGTGACGTGGAGCGATGCGGCACTCGATGCCGACGCTGAACCCTTCGATTCGGAACCGCTCGAGGCAGCGTCTCCAACCAGCCTGGCGATCACCGAGATCATGGAGATCTTGCAGTTGTCAGGCGGTCCGACCGAGACGGTGATCGATACCAGCACCTTCAGGGAGGAAAGCACGACGGTCGTCGATATCGGCGAGATCACGGAAACCATGGAGGTTCCCGAACTGATCGACGCGGCCGACGCCACGGAGACTGCCGGGATCGAGGAGCCGGACCTGGTGGTCACCGAGAGCATGGCGGAGCTGTTCCTGAAGCAGGGCCATCCTGCCGATGCACTCCGCATCTATCGCGAGCTGCTGTTGCGCCGTCCAGAGGATGCTCGCCTCGCCGATCGCGTGGCATCACTCGAGGGGAGCGAGGCCGCCCGGTCGGAACCGCTGCCGCGCTATGCGGCGAGCGCCTCCGGTGGCACATCCGTGCGCGAGTTGATGCGCACGGTGCTCGGCTCCCGTCCCGGTGGCATCGAAGCGATGCGGCCCGCGGCCGAGACGGCAGCGACCGGGTCGGACGCTCCAGGTACGCCCACCCGACCGGCGGCCGATCACCTCACGCTCAGCGCCATCTTCGGCGAGGACGCGGCGCCCCTTCCGCCGATGTCCCGGAAGCCCCGTACCGCCAGCCCGCCACCTTCCGAACGCGGTGGCGTGTCGTTCGACGAGTTCTACGGCGGGGGCGGAAACCAGCCGGGGTCCACGCCTCGCCCGGCCGGTGCACTTCCGAGCGCGGGCGGTGAGGACGACCTCGACCAGTTCCACGACTGGCTGCAGAACCTCAAGCGCTGATCATGCGCCTCGCAGTCCTCAACGGTCCCAACCTCAACCTGCTGGGACAGCGAGAGCCTGAGATCTACGGCCGCACGACGCTCCCCGAAATCGAGGCGATGCTGCGGGCAGACGCCCAGCTGCTGGGCGTCGAGCTCGAGTGGCTGCAGACCAACCACGAAGGCGAATTGATCGATGCGGTGCAGGGACTGCCGGGCCGCGTGCAGGGCGCCATCATCAATGCCGGCTCGCTGACCCACACGAGTCTCGGCCTGCGGGACGCATTGCTTGCCGTACAGGTGCCCTTCGTGGAGGTGCACCTCAGCAATCTTTTTGCGCGCGAAGCGGCGCGGCGCCATTCGCACATCGCCGACCTGGCGGTCGGGTTCATTTGCGGATTCGGTGCGGAAGGCTATCGCCTGGCGTTGAGGGCCCTCGCGGGGCGGCTCCAGTGACGGAGGGAGCGGGACCCCGGCGGATCGCGGCGCTGGCGGGAGTGCTCGAGCAGGAGGGCCTCGACGCGCTGCTCCTGACCCACCTGCCGAACATCCGTTATCTCACGGGCTTCTCGGGCTCGGCCGGGCTGCTGCTCGTGCGACCGGCGAGTGCCGTGCTCATCACCGACTTCCGGTACGCAGTGCAGGCGCCGCTCGAGGCGCCCGCGGTGGAAGTGCAGATCGACCCGGTGTCGATCTGGGACCGGCTGGGGCGGGTCCTGGGACAGCGCACGGTCGACCGGCTTGGTGTCGAGTCGCATGTGCTCACGACGCGTGATGCCGAGCGGCTCAGCCGGCTCACCCGGGCACATGTGGTGGCCACCGCCGACGTGGTTGAACGCCTCCGGTCGGCCAAGGACCCGGAAGAAGTCGCGTCGATCCGGGCGGCGGCTTCGCTGGCGCAGGACGCGCTGGCCGAGGTGCTTCCCACGGTGCGGGCTGGCGACCGGGAGCTCGACGTGGCCGCGCGCCTGGAGGCTGCGCTCCGGATCCGGGGCTCCGAGTGGCACCCGTTTCCAACAATCGTGGCCTCGGGTCCGCGGGCGGCGCTGCCCCATGCGCGAACCACCGCGCGGGCGATCCAGCCGAACGAACTGCTGCTGATCGATTTCGGCGCGCAGTTGAACGGGTATTGCTCCGACCTGACGCGCACGGTGGTGGTCGGGCGGGCCGACGACCGGCAGCGTACCATACATGGGCTGGTGCAAGAGGCGCAGCTTCGGGCCCGGACCCAGGTGCGGGCCCAGCTCACGGGGCGCGAGGCCGATTCGCTGGCGCGTGACGTCATCGCGGCTCGCGGATTCGGCGACGCGTTCGGGCACTCGCTGGGGCACGGCCTTGGACTGGAAGTGCATGAGGCTCCGCGGCTCTCGCAGACCAACGAGTTGGCCCTCCCGCTGCACGCGGTGGTGACCATCGAGCCGGGGATCTATCTTCCGGGCTGGGGCGGGGTGCGCCTCGAGGACGATGTGTATCTGGGCCCGTCCGGTCCCGAATTGCTGTCGGATGGTCGCACCGAACTGCTTGAACTCCACTGATACCGTACCATCGCACGGAGGCCGCCGTTGACGCCCGAGGAGATGAAGCAACTCGCGACGCTGCTCAAGTCGATGCCGGGCATCAAGTCGATTGAGCTCAAGGATGTGAAGCGCCTGGCCGACCTGCTTCGCGAAGCGCCCGAGATCGGCTCCATCGAGGTACAGGGCTTCTTCGGTACGAAAGTGGTCATCACGCGCACTGCGCTCCCGCCGGCCGCGCCACTGCCGCCGCAGGTGTTCCATGCTCCCGCACCGGTGCACCACGCCCCGGGGCACCATGCCGCGGCACAGCACGCCGCGCCCTCGCACGCCGCCGAGGCTGCCGCACCGCCCGTCGCACTCAAGGAAATCCGCTCACCCATGGTAGGCACGTACTATCGGGCGCCTGAGCCCGGGGCCGACGCATACGTGCAGATCGGGTCGCGGGTCACATCGGGCCAGACGGTGTGCATTATCGAGGCGATGAAGATCATGAACGAGATCGAGGCCGAAGTCTCGGGTGTCATTCGCGAGGTGTGCGTCGAGGATGCCACGCCGGTCGAGTACGGCCAGGTCCTGTACCGGGTAGATCCGAATGGCTGACGCCACTGCCGCCGGGGCGACCGCGCCCCTATTCAACTTCAAGCAGGCCATTTCGCAGATGGTCCAGCGCAACGGGTCGGACCTGCTGCTCAAGGTGGGCCGGCACCCGACCGTGCGACTGAACGGTGAGCTGACCGCACTGGAAATGCAGCCGCTCAAGCCCGAGGACCTGAAGCTGCTCGCCGAGCAGATCATGACCCCGCGGCAGGTGAAGGAGTTCGCCGAAAAGAAGGAGGCGGACTTCGCGATCGGCGTGCCGGGCGTGGGACGCTTCCGCACCAACATCTACCAGCAGCGCGGCACCCTCGCCTTCGCCTTCCGCGCCATCCCGTACGAAGTGAAGACGGTGCGGGAGCTGGCACTGCCGCCGGTGCTGGAGGAGATCTCCATGCGCGCGCGCGGCCTGATCCTGGTCACGGGCGTCACCGGCTCGGGCAAGTCGACCTGCCTCGCGGCGATGATCAACCACGTGAACCAGAACCGCCGCGTCAACGTGATCACCATCGAGGACCCGATCGAGTTCCTTCACCGCGACGTGAATGCGAACATCTCGCAGCGCGAGGTGGGCAGCGACACGCTGAGCTTCGGCTCGGCCCTGCGCCACGTGCTGCGGCAGGATCCCGACGTCATCCTGATCGGCGAGATCCGCGACATGGAGACGCTCGACACCGCACTCAAGGCGGCCGACACCGGCCACCTGGTGTTCAGCACGCTGCACACGACCGACGCGACGCAGACCATCAGCCGCGTGATCTCGTTCTACCCGCCACACCAGCACCAGGAGATCCGCTCGCTGCTGTCCACGGCGCTCCAGGCCGTCGTGTCGCTGCGCCTCGTGCCGCGCAAGGACGGCCGGGGCCGCGCCCCGGCGTGCGAGGTGCTGATCAACACCTCTGCCGTGGCCGACAACATCCGGGACATCGAGAAGCAGCTCAGCATTCCCGACCTGATCGCGGAAGGCTCGGTCGCGTACGGCATGCAGTCATTCGACCAGTCCCTCATGCAGTGGTACAAGGATGGCGTCGTCTCCTATGAGAGCGCGCTGTTCTACTCGAGCAACCCGAGCGAGTTCGCGCTCCGTGTGTCCGGCATCGAGGGTTCGTCCGACCGCACCTTCAGCGACATCACCGGCGCCGGCAAGGCGGCCGGCGCCGGCGCCTGACCCGCTGATGTTCCGCAAAGTTCTCATTGCGAACCGCGGGGAGATCGCCCTGCGGGTGATCCGTGCCTGCCGCGAGCTTGGTGTCCAGACAGTCGCGGTCTACAGCGAAGCCGACCGGGAATCGCTGCACGTCCGCTTCGCGGACGACGACGTCTGCATCGGTCCCGCTCCCGGGCGGCTGTCCTACCTCCGTATTCCGAACATCATCGCGGCCGCGGAGATCACCGGCGCCGATGCCATTCACCCTGGCTACGGCTTCCTGGCGGAGAACGCCGAGTTCGCCGAGACCTGCGGGGCGTCGAACATCACGTTCGTCGGGCCCACCGCCGACCAGATCCGGCAGATGGGCGACAAGGCCACGGCGCGGCGGCTGGCGAAGGAAGCAGGCGTGCCGACGGTGCCTGGGTCCGAGGGGACCATCGAGGACCCGGACGAGGCCCTGCAGGTGGCGGAGGGGATCGGCTTTCCGGTCATCATCAAGGCGACGGCGGGTGGCGGTGGAAAGGGCATGCGCATCGCATGGAACAGTGAGCAGTTCGCGCAGCTGTTCTCGCTGGCACAGAACGAAGCGCTGGCGGCCTTCGGCAACGGGTCGGTGTACGTTGAGAAGTACCTGGAGCACCCGCGGCACGTGGAGATCCAGGTGCTGGGCGATTCACACGGGAAGGTCGTGCACCTGGGCGAGCGCGACTGCTCGGTGCAGCGCCGTCACCAGAAGCTCATCGAGGAGAGCCCGAGTCCGGCGCTGACGGTCGAACTGCGTCGCGCCATGGGCGAGGCGGCGGTGCGGCTTGCGGCGAACATCGGGTACGTAGGTGCCGGTACCATCGAGTTCCTGCTCGATGCCGACGGGTCGTTCTACTTCATGGAAATGAACACGCGCATCCAGGTGGAGCATCCGGTCACCGAGATGGTGACGAGCTTCGACCTGGTGAAGGACCAGATCCGCATCGCAGCCGGTGAGCACCTCTCGTTCAAGGGCAACGGTGAATACCTGCGCGGCCACGCCATCGAGTGCCGCATCAACGCGGAGGATCCGTACCGCAACTTCCAGCCGAGCCCGGGGCTCATCACGGCGTACCATCCGCCGGGTGGCCCGGGCGTGCGGGTGGATACGCACGTCTACGCAGGGTACACGGTGCCGCCGCACTATGACTCCCTGCTGGCCAAGGTCATCGTGCACGGCAATGACCGCCAGGAGGCATTGCAGCGAATGGGCCAGGCGCTCGACAGTTTCATCCTCGAGGGCCCGGCGACCACCATTTCCTTCCTGGCCCGCGTGATTCGCTCACCCGGTTTCGTCGCTGGCGACGTGGATACCCGCTTCCTCGAGCGCGAGTCGCACCTCCTCAAACCCGAATATTGTGGTCGAAGTCGCGCTGTCCCCGGCCGACCTGGCGAACCAGGACCTCGCCGGCCGGGCGGTGTTCGTCGTCGACATCCTCCGGGCCACCACCACCATCGCCGCCGCGCTGCACCATGGCGCCACCACCGTCATTCCCGCTTCCACGCCTGAGGCGGCACGTCAGGTGGCGCTCGGCTTCCCTGACGCCGTGCTCGCGGGTGAGCGCGACTGCCTGCGCATCCCGGGGTTCGATGCCGGGAACAGTCCCCTGGAGATGCGGCCGCGCACTGTGGGTGGCCGCGCCGGTGGTACTCTGCACCACCAACGGCACCGGGGCGTTCTGCCACGGTCAGTGCGGCCGCGCACGTCTATTCGCTGGCGGCGGTGAACTTCACGGTGTCCGTGGCGCGGGCGCGCGCACTGCTCGAGGAATCCGGGGACCTGCTGGTGGCGTGCGCTGGCCGGGAGGGTGGCTTCGGCCTCGACGATGCCTACACGGCGGGACGCTTCCTTCGCGCAGTCGTCGCGGGCAAGGTGCGCGGACGGGGGCTGACCGATGCAGCGCTCGCGGCGGTGCAGCTGGCGCGGTACCACGGCAATCGGTGGGACCGCGTCCTGCGGCAAAGTGCGGCCGGCCGCCGGCTTATCGGTCTCGGGTTGGGCGAGGACGTCCGGATGGCGGGCCGAATGGATGAATTCCCGGTGCTTGCCGCCATGAAGAACGGCTGGATCACTGGAGCCACGTAAGGGTGCGCCTCGCCTTGTATCTTTCAGCATGACCCCTTGCACTCACGGCGCCGCGGTGGCGGCATGACCACCACGAGCCAGCAGGCCCCGGACAGCACGCATCGCCGGCGCCTCGGCGCGCTCGCGGCGCTCGGCCTGGGCCTCTTTCTCGGCCTGACGCTCATCCCGGTTCCGCTCACGGGTCAGGTTGGCGACTTCCTCCGGGGCGGCCTGTGGCATACGCTGGGCATCGGCGCGCTCGCACTGCCGGTGCTCGGCATTGCGCTCGCGCTCGCCGGATTCGACCGCCTCGGCTCGCTGGACATGAAGCGCGCGGCGCTCCTGATATCGGGTCTCGGCCTGATCGTGCCGTACCTCCTCGGGACCATGGGCCGGGTGACCGCCGCGGACCTGAACGACACGTCGAGCACCCTCGGGCACCTCGTGGGATGGCTCCCCGGCCTGTTCGCCGTCTACATGCCGAAGTACGTCGGGGTCGCGGGCGCGGTGATCCTCGGCTTGCTGGCGCTGTCTGCCGTCACGCTGGTGACCCTTGCCTGGCATCCGCTGCAGCGGCTGGAGAAGGGCGCATCGCCGACGGCCATGACTGGGGTGCCAGCTGCGGAGAAGGCAGACCGGAAACCGAAGGTGGCCGAGCGCCTCGCGCGCGCCGCGGCGGCCGTGGTCACACCGGTGGCCGACGACGACGAGGTCATTGCGCCGACGGTTCCAGCTGCAAGCCGCCCGAAGAAGGAGAAGAAGGCGAAGCCGATGTCGAAAGAGACGGCGGCGAGCATCACCGATGAGGATGAGCTCCCGCCGATCGACCTGCTGTCGCCCGCCACCAGCCAGGACACCGACCTCAGCGACGCACAGCTTGACCGGCTCGGGGCCTTGCTGCTGGAGACACTCCGCACCTTCAAGGTCGAGGGCACGATCTCGGGCCGCACAACGGGCCCGGTGGTGACGCAGTTCGAGGTGGTTCCCGCGCCGGGCGTAAAGGCGCAGCGCATCGTGGCGCTGGCCGACGACCTCGCCATGGCGATGCGCGCGCCGTCGATCCGCGTGGCACCAATTCCCGGGAAGGGAGCCGTGGGCGTCGAGGTGCCGAATCCCAGGGCGCGCATGGTGACGCTGCGCGAGCTGCTCGAGTCGCCGGAGTGGGAGGGGTCGCGCGGCATGCTGCCGCTGGTGCTCGGCCGTGACATCGAGGGCAAGCCGATCGTGGCCGACCTGGCCAAGATGCCGCACCTCCTCATCGCCGGCGCCACCGGCACCGGCAAATCGGTGGCGATCAACAGCCTCATCACCAGCCTGGTGTACCGCTACACGCCGCGCGAACTGCGGCTCCTGATGGTCGACCCGAAGATGGTCGAGCTCTCGATGTACAACACGCTGCCACACCTGCGGCACAAGGTGGTGACACACAGTCACGATGCCGCCGCGGTACTCAAGTGGGCTGTGTTCGAGATGAACCGCCGCTACGAGCTGCTGCAGGCGAACGGCGCCCGCAACCTGAGCGACTTCAACCGCAAGGTGGTGGACGGGAAGACGCTCCGCTATCCGCTCAAGGCACGGCCCACGATCACGTCCATCGCTGCCGAGGCCCCCGACACGCCGCCGGCGCCGCCTGAGCCCGATACGTACAACGAGGGCGTGCTTCCGATGATCGTGCTCATCATCGACGAGCTCGCCGACCTGATGATGACGGTGCAGGGCGAGGTCGAGACACCGCTGGCGCTGCTCGCGCAGAAGGCACGCGCCATCGGGATCCACCTCATCCTCGCCACCCAGCGCCCGTCGGTGAATGTCATCACCGGCCTCATCAAGGCGAACTTCCCGAGCCGCGTCGCCTTCCGGGTCGCGTCGAAGGTGGACAGCCGCACGATCCTCGACGGCAATGGCGCCGAGGCGCTGCTGGGTAATGGCGACATGCTGTTCCTTCCGCCCGGCAGCAGCGAACCGATGCGCATCCAGGGCGCATACATCGCGACGGACGAGAGCGAACGGGTCATGGAGTGGTACGCGGCACGGCGGGAGGCGCGGCGCGCCAGGCTCGCCGACGAGTCGGAGCGCCCGGAGGACGACATCCTGGCGGTGATCCGTGCCCAGGAGGCCGACGAAGCCGGACCGAAGGACATGGGCGACGAGAAGCGCGACGCGCTCTTCCGTGAGGCGGCGGAGGTCTGCATCCAGAACCAGGGAGGCTCCACGTCGCTGCTGCAGCGCCGCATGAGCATCGGCTACGGGCGTGCCGCGCGGGTCATCGACCAGCTGCACATGGCCGGCATTCTCGGCCCGCCGGACGGGAGCAAGCCTCGCGAGGTCCTGATCGGATTCGACCAACTGGACGAATACTGCCGCTAGCCTCCGGGGAGACCATGGCGCAACCACTGAACGAGCTCGAAGCCCCGCACTTCAGTCTGCCTTGGCCCCTGCGCATGCTGCTGGCCGGCGCGTGCCTGGTGGTGATCGTCGCCGGCCTCAAGCTGGTGGCCCCGATCCTCAGCGGCTTCCTCTTCGCCATGCTGCTGGCGCTCGTGCTGTTCCCGGTGACCAGGGCGCTCATTCGCTGGCGCGTGCCGCGGGCCCTCGCGATCCTGCTCACCCTCCTCGTGGTCTTCGTGGGCGGTGCCGCGGTGATCTTCATGGTCGCCGGGTCCATCGCCGAACTGTCGGGGAACCTTCCGGAATACAACCAGCGCTTCCTGGTGCTCAGGGACCAGGTGCTGTCCATGCTGACGGGCTATGGGGTCGATACCTCGAGGCTGCTGCGGCTCGAGGCGCTCGACCCCAAGGGGCTGGTGGGGCCGGCGGCGAGCATTGTGCGGACGATCATCGCCGACATCGGTCACAGCTTCTTCGTCCTGCTCATCACCGCCTTCATGCTGATCGAGTTCACGGCGCTCTTCCGGAACCTCGACGTGGCCACGGCCCAGGGCGACCGCACCCCGCTCATCCGCTTCGGGGAGATGGCGCGTGACATCCAGAAGTACGTCGGCCTCAATGCGATCATGGGCCTGATCGGGGCGACCTGCTACTTCGTTCTGCTCAAGGTCATGGGCGTCCCGTACATCGCCACGTGGGTCGTGCTCTTCTTCGTGCTGAGCTTCGTCCCGACCGTGGGTGGACCCCTCGCCGTCTTCCCGGTGCTCGTGCTGATGCTGCTGGAGCAGGGTGTCGAACGAACGCTGCTCTTTGCGGCCGTGTTCATCCTGGCGAACAGCTTCCTGGGCGACATCATCAAGCCACGGCTGATGCAGAAGGGCTTCGAGATCTCGATCGTGGCCGTGTTTCTCTCCCTGGTGTTCTGGAACTTCGTCCTTGGCCCGGTGGGCATCGTGCTCGCGGTGCCCATCACGATCACGCTGCGGCGCCTGGTACAGGAGTACGCTCCCGAGGTGCGACGCGCCCTCGTGGAGTAGGATCCTCACGCTTTCCCCGCACTCGGCGCGTGGAAACGGTGCCGCGGGACGACGCCTCCCGCGGCATTCTGTTTTCCATGACCGCCGCCACCCGCACCCCGCCCAGTGACTGGACCGACCCGCGTCACGTCCGCGGCCTTCGGGGTGAACTCGTCGCCCTCGCGTACCTGGTGTCATGCGGGTGGGTCATCGAGGCCCACCGCTTCCGTCTGGGCCGCCACGACCTCGATCTGATCGTCCGGCGGCACGACGTGGTGGCCTTCGTCGAGGTGAAGACCCGGCGTTCGGTCCGGTACGGGGCGCCCCGGGAGTCGATCGGATGGAAGAAGCGACGCACCATTGCGCGCGTGGCGGGCATCTGGGCGCTCCGAAACGGCCGTTGGGGTGACACGTTCCGGTTCGATGTTGTGGAGGTCCTGGACGTAGCAGGGCGGCCGCCGGAGGTGCACCACATCCCGGATGCGTGGCGGATGGACAAGTGACTACCCAAGTGACTCAAAATCAGCCACAAACTCACTATTGCTTCGGCTATTGTTCGGCCTTACATTGGTTGTAGTCATAAAGTGAATCAAAACACTCCACTCATGTAGAGGGTACAATGGCCGCTGATGAGACCCGGCTCGAAGCCGACCGGCGCAAGGCGCTCAATCTTGCCATCTCCCAGATCGAAAAGCAGCTCGGCAAGGGGTCGATCATGCGCATGGGCGCCGATTCGCCGCGCGAGAAGATCGCCGCCATTCCCACCGGCGCCATCAATCTCGATGCGGCCATCGGCGTCGGCGGGATCCCGCGGGGCCGGATCAGTGAGATCTACGGGCCGGAGTCTTCCGGCAAGACCACGCTCTGCCTCCATCTCGTGGCCAACGTGCAGAAGGCCGGCGGTGTCGCGGCCTACGTGGACGCGGAGCATGCCCTCGACGTCGAGTACGCGCGGAAGCTGGGCGTGGACGTGGAGAACCTCCTCGTGTCGCAGCCCGATACCGGGGAGCAGGCGCTGGAAATCGTCGAGATCCTGGTCCGCTCGGGCGCGGTGGACATCATCGTCATCGACTCGGTGGCGGCCCTGGTGCCCAAGGCGGAAATCGAGGGGGAAATGGGCGACAGCCACATGGGCCTGCAGGCGCGGCTCATGAGCCAGGCGCTCCGCAAGCTGGCCGGCGCCATCAACCGCTCGCACTGTGCGGTGGTGTTCATCAACCAGCTGCGCGAAAAGATCGGCGTCATGTTCGGCAACCCGGAAACCACCACCGGCGGCAAGGCGCTCAAGTTCTACGCATCGCTCCGTCTCGACATCCGCCGCATCGGCCCGGTCAAGGAGCGCGAGGTCATCATCGGCAACCGCGTACGGGTCAAGGTGGTCAAGAACAAGGTGGCGCCACCGTTCCGGCAGGCCGAGTTCGACGTGATGTTCGACGAGGGCATCAGCCACACCTCGCTCCTGGTGGACATCGCCTCCGAGGCGAACATCATCCAGAAGTCGGGCGCGTGGTACTCCTACGGCGACCAGCGCATCGGGCAGGGCCGGGAGAACGCCAAGCTCTTCCTCCGCGACAACCAGGCGCTCATGACCGAAGTCGAGGGCAAGGTGCGCGACTTCCTGGGCGTGAAGGCGGGTGGCGCCGTGGCCGTGAGCGAGGACGATGACGAGTAGGATCACCGCCCTCACCCCGGATGCGCGCCGCGCCGGCGCCATCCGGGTTGATGTGGACGGCACCACGCTCTGCGTGCTCGCGCGCGAGGACGCCGAGGTCCTGGGCCTCGTGCCGGGGATGCCGGTGGAGGCGGGGCTCGTCGCGGGGCTCAATACCGCGGCGGACAGCGAGGCAGCGTTTCGCACGGCGCTCCGGGCGCTGGAGCGGCGCAGCTTCGCTTGCGCCGATCTCGGGCGTCGCCTGGTGCGGAAGGGGCACCCGGCGGCGGCGGTGGACGTGGCGCTGGGCCGGCTGCTCGCCCGTGGCCTGCTCGATGACGCCGCATTCGCCCTGGACTACGCCGAGGTGCGGAGCACCCGCGGGCGTGGGCCGGCGCGGGTACGGCGCGATCTCGGCGCCATGGGAGTGGAACGCAGCGCGATCGATCGCGCCATGGCGTCCGTATGGCCACCCGACGTCGACAACGGGCAGCGGGCCCTCGAGCTCGCGCGGTCGCGGGCCGGCCGATTGACGAAGCTGCCCCGGGTGGCGCAGCGCCGCCGGCTGCTCGCCTTCCTGGCCCGCCGGGGCTACACCGGCGACATCGCGCACAAGGCGGTGAGCCAGCTGGTCTGATCGGCGGCACCACGCCGACAGCGGTCCGGACGTGAGGTAGTCGTGAACCCCGTGTCCGCCTTATCTTTACGGCATGAAAGCCGCCGCCATCCGCCGTCGCTTCCTCGACTATTTCGCCGAGCGCGGACATCGCGAAGTTCCCAGTTCATCGCTCGTCCCTGCCGACGATCCGACGCTGCTGTTCACCAACGCCGGCATGGTGCAGTTCAAGCGCACCTTCCAGGGCCAGGAGCACGCGATTATGCGCGGGCAACCACCTGCCAGAAGTGCGTGCGCGCCGGCGGGAAGCACAACGACCTCGAGCAGGTGGGGCACACGACCCGGCATCACACGTTCTTCGAGATGCTGGGGAACTTCTCGTTCGGGGACTACTTCAAGCGGGACGCGATCGCGTTCGCCTGGGAGTTCGTGACGAGCCCGAAGTGGCTCGGCATCGACCCGGAGCGGCTGCGCGTGACGGTGCATCACACCGACGACGAGGCGCGCGGCGCTCTGGCGGGAGATCTCGGGGCTGCCCGACGACCGGATCTACGGCCTCGGCGACAAGGACAATTTCTGGCAGATGGGCGACACCGGTCCTTGCGGGCCGTGCACCGAGATCTACGTCGACCTCGAGTGGAAGCCGGGACAGAAGGCGCCGGATGATCGGGACGGATGAGTTCGAGGGCTCGCCGAGGCCGGCCGGTTCCTGGAGATCTGGAACCTCGTCTTCATGCAGTTCGACCGCTCGGCCGACGGCACCCTCACGCCGCTGCCGAAGCCGTCGGTGGACACCGGCGCCGGCCTCGAGCGCATCGCGGCCGATCATGCAGGGCGAAGACTCGAACTTCCACACCGACCTCTTCCTGCCGCTGCTCAAGCAGGTGGAGGAGCTGGTCGGTGCGCCCTACGATCGCGGCCCGAGCGCGGCGCGTCGTACCGCGTGCTGGCGGATCACGCGCGCGCGGTGAGCTTCCTCCTGGCCGATGGCGTGCTTCCCGAGCAATGAGGGCCGGGGCTACGTGGTGCGGCGCATCCTGCGCCGCGCGGTGCGGCACGCCTGGCTGCTGGGCCGGCGGGAGCCGACCCTGACGCCGCTCACGCGGCACCGTCATCGAGCAGATGGGCGAGGTGTATCCCGAGCTCGGGGAAGGGCGCGAAAGCCATCCACGACTATGTCGAGGCCGAGGAGCAGCGCTTCCTCGAGACGATCGAGGGCGGGCTCGGGCGGCATGAGCGAGCTGCTCGCGGCCGGTGCCACGGTGATCCCGGGCGACGAGGCCTTCAAGCTCTACGACACCTTCGGCTTTCCGATCGACCTGACCGTCATCATCGCGGAGGAGCGCGGTGCGTCGGTGGACCTGGCGGGATTCGAGGCGGCGCTGGCGGCGCAGCGGAAACGCTCACGCGATGCGCGGAACGGACGGAGTCGCGGCCGACGCGCGCTCGGCGACACGTGCACCGGGTCCTGACCACGTCGGCGGGCTGGCGCAAGCTCAAGCGACGGAACGCAAGAATTCGTCGGCTACCAGCACGACGCGGCCGACACCGAGCTCCTCGCCTTCCGGCAGGATGGCGAACGGGTCGAGCTGCTGCTGCGCGAGAACCCGTTCTACGCCGAGTCGGGCGGGCAGGTCAGTGACACGGGCCGGCTGCAGGCGACGGCTGGGTGATGCCGGTCGACCGTGTCTACGAAAGAGGCGAGTCGCGGCACGGTCATCAGCGGCGCCTTCCGGGAGACGTTCGAGCCCACGTCGATCAAGGCGGTGGTCGATGCATCGCGCCGCCGGAACATCGAGCGCAACCACAGCGCCACGCACCTGGTGCACGCGGCGCTCCGGAAGTATCTCGGCACCCATGTGCGGCAGCAGGGGTCGCTGGTGGATGATCGATCGCCTGCGGTTCGACTTTTCGCATCACGGTCCCATCGAGCCCGAGGCCATGCAAGCAGATCGAGCGCGAGGTGAACGCGCACATCTGGGAGAACCTGCCGGTGGAGACGCGCGCAGATGCGCTATCCCGACGCGCTGCAGCTCGGGCGCCATGGCGCTCTTCTCCGAGAAATACGGCGACCTGGTCCGCGTGGTCTTCGATGGGCGACTCCTCCATCGAGCTGTGCGGCGGCACGCACGTGCGGAGCACCGGGCAGGTCGGGCGTCTTCCAGTTCCTGTCGCAGGGCGGCGTAGCGGCAGGCGTGCGCCGCATCGAGGCGGTGACCGGTCCCGAGGCGTATGCGCAGATCGAGGCACTGCAGGCGAGACTGGCGCAGGCGGCGCACACGGTGAAGTCCCAGCCGGATCACCTGCAGCGGAAGCTCGAGCAGCTGCTCGAGGAGCGGGACAAGCTCGCAGCGCGGGTGACGGAGCTCCTCAAGGGTGGCGGTGCGTCGGTGCAGGGCACCTCTCTCGACATCCAGGGCGTGGCGGTCACCATGGCCGACACCGGCGGCGAGGACCGCGACGAGATCGCGGCGGTGGCCGACACGCTTCCGCGGTGGACGCGAGAGCGCCGTGCTGGTGCTGTTCGGCACCGCGGGGAGGGGCGCGATTCACGTGGCGGTCACCGACGACCTGGTCAGTCCGGGACGCAAGGCGGGTGACCTGGTCGAACCGGATCGCGGCGCTGAGCGGCGGCAAGGGCGGCGGGCGTCCCCACTTCGCCTCGGCCGGGGCGGGTGATCTGGCGCGGCTCCCGGCGGCGCGCGAAGCGACCCCGGGCGTGGTGGCGGCGTGGCTGCAGGGGGGCAACTGACGCCACTGGCTGACTGGCTCGACCAGCACACGGCGGGGGCTCCCCGGCTGCTCGGGGAGAGGGCGCGGCACTACGTGGCGTCGGTGCCGGCCGCACCGTCGAACGCGGCGACGCTGGCCTCGGCTGCGACCGCCGCGCTCGACGCCGCCGGACGCCAGCCCGAGGGACGGCGGCGCAGCGCTCGACCTGCTCGCGGCCGATGCGCTGATCACGCTCGCCCTGCTCGCGCAGGCGGAAAGTGAACCGTCGCAGCTGCAAGAGTTCGCTACGAGGATCCTGCACGCGGAAATCGCTCGCCCATGATCGACCTCCACTCGCACCTCCTTCCCGGCGTCGACGATGGCTCCCGCAGTGTGGAGCAGTCGGTGGCGGTGCTGCGCGAACAGGGGAAGCGCGGTGTCGCCGATTTCTGCCTCACGCCGCACCTCACCGCCTCGGCCCTCGAGGCGGGGGTTCCGCCGGCGCACGACGCGGCGTTCGCCGCACTCAAGAAGGCCGCGCCTTCATCGCCGCGCCTGCACCGCGGTGCCGAGGTCATGCTCGACCGCCCGCTGAGCGCGGCCGCGGCCGCCAACCCGGCCTTCCGCCTTGGCGGCGGCCCCGTGATGCTGGTGGAGTTTCCCCGCCTGGTGGCGCTCGACGCGGTCGGCAGCGCACTCCGGAACGTGGTGGAGCAGGGTGTGGTTCCGCTCCTGGCGCACCCCGAGCGGTACAGCTGCTGCTCGCCCGCAGCGGTGGCGCGGTGGCGCGATATCGGCGCCCTGATGCAGCTCGATGCCACGACCTTGCTGCAGCCAAGCCGGCGCGGCGACCGGGCGCGGCAGCTGCTGGCGTATGGCATGGGTGACGTCGTGGCGGGTGACAATCACGGAGACGACCGATCGATCGCGACACTGCGCGATGCGCTGGTCGCCGATGGCGCCGGTGATGCCGCCGATATCCTCACGCGCATCAATCCCGGCAACGTGCTCCAGGGCAAGCGCCTCATGGACGTGCCGCCCTTCAACCTCAAGCTGTCGATCGCGAACCGCCTGCGGCGGCTGCTCGAGAATGAGGAGTGACGTGACCGAGTCCGTGGCCCAGGCGTTCAGCGAGCTCTCGGCACTGCTGGAACGGAGCGCGAGCGCCCACGCGGCCACCATCGAGCAGATCGCGAGCCGCTACACGAGGACCCTCCGGAGCGGCGGCACGCTCTACTTCGGCGGGAACGGTGGCAGCGCCGCCGATGCGCAGCACTGTGCGACTGAGTACGTCGTGCGCTACAGCCACAAGCACCCGGACCGCCGGGCGTTTGCGGCGGTGGCACTTGGCACCGACGTCGCACTGCTGTCGGCGGCCAGCAACGACCTGACCTTCGAGAAGGCCTACGCACGGCAGGTCGAGGCATTGGTGACGGAGCGTGACCTGCTCATCCTGCACAGTACCAGTGGCCGGAGCCCTAACCTGCTGGCCGCGGCGGAGGCAGCGCGCGTCAAGGGTGCCCCGGTCATCGCGCTCCTCGGCCGCGATGGCGGTCCGCTGCGCGCGATGGCCGACATCGCGCTGGTGGTCGATCACGACGACACCGGGCGCATCCAGCTGGTGCACATGGCCGTGCAGCATGTCATCGTCGGGCTGGTGGAGAGCCGGCTCACGGCTCCCGGCTCATAGCGTGATCGACTTCAGCCACCGTACGGTCTTCGTCACCGGTGGAAGCCGGGGCGTCGGGCGCGCGGCCGCGCTGCGCTTCGCGCAGAGCGGGGCTGACGTGGCCATCAGCTATCACACGCGTCGGGACGCAGCGGAGGAGGTGGCCGCCGAGATCCGCGTGCTCGGCCGCCGCGCCGTCGTGGTGGGCGGCGATCATGCCGATGAAGCGGTGGTCGGGAGCATGTATGGCGAGATCGTGGCGGCGCTGGGAGGGCTCGACGTCTTCATCGCCAACGCCGGCATCTGGCCCGAGCGCGATGTGCCGCTCGCGGAGATGCCGGCGTCGCGCTGGTCGGAAACCCTGCGGGCCAACCTCGATGGGGTGTACCTCACCGCGCGCGGTGCACTGCGAGTGATGCGACCCGGTGGATCAGTGGTGCTGGTGTCGAGCACGGCAGGCCAGCGCGGCGAAGCGTTCCACGCCGACTATGCGGTGACCAAGGGCGGGCTGATCGCGCTCACCAAGTCGCTTGCGATCGAGTGTGCCCCGGATATCACGGTGAACTGCTGCGCCCCGGGCTGGATCGACACCGACATGACGGCTGGAGTGCTCACGCCCGAATACCGCGCGAGGGTCGAGTCGTCCATTCCGCTGGGCCGCATCGCCAGCGCGGACGATGTGGCCTGGCCCATACTCTTCCTCTGCGAGCCCGCTGGCCCGCCACATCACGGGCGAGGTCCTCAACGTGAACGGCGGCAGCGTGCTGTGCGGCTGAAGTCGTGATCCATCTCCTGTTCACGGGCGGCACCATCTCCATGCAATACGATGCGGTTGCCGGCGGAAACGTGCCCACTCATGCGGGTGAGGCCCTGCTGGCGCTCGCGCCAGGAGCCGTTGCGATTGCACCCTGCCGGGTGGAGAACTGGGCGCGTATGCCCGCCTGTCACCTCACGCAGACCGATCACTGGCGACTGCGGGACAGGGTAGGCGAGCTGATGCACGACCCGGCGGTGCACGGGATCGTCGTGACGCACGGCACGGATACGCTGGAGGAGACCGCGTACCTCCTCGATCGCACCCTGGACGGTGACACTCCGGTCGTGTGCACCGGCGCCATGCGCACCAGCGACCACGCCGAATGGGACGGGACGAAGAACCTTACGGATGCGGTGCGCGTGGCGGCCGCCCAGGCGAGCCGCGGCCGCGGTACCCAGGTGGTGTTCAGTGGCCGGATCTGGCAGGGGCGGGAGGCCGTGAAGGTGAACACGGTGGCGCTCGATGCCTTCGGCGCCCCATTCGGTAGAGAGCGCGGCAGGGTGACGGAAGCAGTCACCTACGCGGGCGTGCCGGTGCGGACGCGTGCCGTCAAGCCACCGGCGCTCGCTGCGCGCGTGGCCATCATTCCGATGGTGATCGGCGATCGCGGCGAGATGCTCGACGCCGCGCGCGCCGCGTACGACGGCGTGGTGATCGAGGCGTTCGGCAGCGGGAACCTCCCGCCCGGCGCGGTTCCCGCCATCGCCCGCTGGCTCGACGCGAAGAAGCCGGTGGTCCTGTCCAGTCGCTGTGCTGCCGGCGAGGTGTCGCCGGGGTACGCGTTCGATGGGGGTGGTGCGCGCACCGTGGCGATGGGGGCGATTCCGGCCGGTCCACGCACCCCGTCGCAGGCGCGCTGGGAACTGACCGTGGCCCTGTCCGCGCGCGTGCCGTACGCCTCGGGGCTTCCGGCGTGAAGGACATCAAGATCCCCGAAGAGGTGCTCGACATTGCCCGCATGCTCGATCGCGCGGGCTTCGAGGCGTGGTGCGTCGGCGGAGCAGTCCGCGACGCCCTGCTGGGCGATCCGCAGATAGACTACGATATCGCCACCTCGGCGCGGCCGGAGGAAGTGCATGCGACTCTTTCCGCGTACCGTACCCGTGGGCTTCAAGTACGGCACGGTAGGCGTGCTCGACCGGCATCGCCGGCTGCACGAGGTGACCACCTTCCGCCGGGACGTCGAGACCGATGGGCGTCACGCGGTGGTGGAGTACGGCGTGTCGCTCGACGAGGACCTGGCGCGCCGGGACTTCACCATCAATGCCATTGCCTATCATCCGCTGCGTGGCGAGTGGCGGGATCCCTTCGGCGGAGAAGACGATCTCGAGCGCCGCGTGCTGCGCGCCGTTGGCGACCCGGCGCAGCGCTTCCGCGAGGACTACCTCCGGATCCTGCGGGGCCTCCGCTTCGCGGCCCGCCTGGGCTTCAGCGGTCGACCCGCCACGTGGGACGCTGCGCGCGCCGCATCGGATGGCCTGTCACAGTTCTCCGCCGAGCGGGTGCGCGAGGAGTGGTTCAAGAGCCTTCACACGGCTCGCGACCTCGGCGTGCTCGTGCGACTCTGGAGGGACTCCGGCGTAGCTGGCGAATGGATGCCCGAGCTCGAGCCGGGTGACAGCGCGCCCTCCATCGACCTGGCGGAGCGCGATCCCGTGCTCCTCACGCTGCCTGCTCACCAGCGATCCGGTGACGGTGCTGCGACGGCTCAAGGCCTCCAACCTCGAGATCGGGCGAGCGGTGGCCGTGCGGGATGCGCTGCCACCTCCCGCGCAGAGCGAAGACGTGACGGTGCGGCGATGGCTTGCCGGGTGGGCACCGCCGCCGATGATTACGCGACGCTGATTCGCTGGAGGACCGGTGCGCCGCCGGCATGGGCGGCGGTCGTGGCTCGTATCCGGGCGAGGGGCGATGCGCTCACCCGCGACGGGCTGGCCATCAGTGGTGCGGACCTGCGCGCCGCCGGAATGGAACCAGGACCGATGATGGGACTCGTGCTCGACCGCCTGCTCGATCGCGTCCTCGAGGATCCCGCGCTCAATACGCGCGAACAGCTCCTGGCCCTCGCGAGGACCGCATGACGCCCTTAGTGCTCGCGCTGGCGGCCGGGGCAGCCAATCTCGCCGGTGCCCTGGTCGTGGTCCGGGGCAGCAGGAGCGGTGCCCGGACGATCGAGGGTGCGATCGCGTTCGGCGCGGGATTCATGGTGTCGGTGGTCATGCTCAGCATGCTGCCGGAGGCCTTCGCCTCCGGCCCGGGTGCGGCCCCATGGGTGCTGGGCGGGTTCCTCGCGGTGCATCTTGCGCAACACGTGCTCACGCCCCACTTCCACTTCGGCGAGGAGACCCATCACGTCACGCCGGGTGCGGGCGCCTCGGCAGTCATCGGACTGTCACTCCACACGTTTTTCGACGGGGTAGCGATCGCGAGCGGACTCCTGGTGTCACCGGGGCTTGGCGTGCTGCTGTTCCTCGCTGTTTTCCTGCACAAGCTGCCCGAGGGACTTACCGTCGCGAGCCTCGTGCTCGCCTCGGGGAAGTCGAAGGCACTTGCCGTGGCCCTGTCGCTCGTGCCGGCCGCGGCAACGGTGATCGGCGCGCTCGTCACCATCGGCTCCAGTCGACTGCAGCAGCATGGCCTGGCCGTATCCGCCGGCGTGACCCTGTACGTCGCGGGGACCAACCTCGTTCCCGAGTTCCAGGCGAAGCGGGGCTGGGCGCCGCCACTTGCGTTCTTCGGGGGCGTGCTTGCCTTCCTCGGATCGAACTGGTTCCTGGGACGCTATCTCGGTAACTGACCATGACACCGCGCCGGACTGCCGAACCTTCCGAGAATCTCTTCCTCGCAGCGCGCGACCCGCGGCCGCTCGCGGCGCGCATGCGGCCGCGCACGCTGGACGAATACGTGGGCCAGCCCCACGTCCCCGCGCCGAACGCGCCGCTCCGCAACGCGATCGAACGGGGCGAGACCGGCTCACTCATCCTGTGGGGTCCTCCCGGCACCGGAAAGACGACGCTCGGGCACCTCATCGCGCGTGCTGCCGGTCGTGCCTTCGAGCCGTTCAGTGCCGTGAGCGAGGGCGTGCCGCGCCTGCGGGAGATCTTCGACCTGGCGCGAGGGCGGCTCGCCTCGGGCGGCGCCGGCACCATGCTGTTCGTGGACGAGATACACCGGCTGAACAATCGCAGCAGGATACCCTCCTGCCGGCGGTCGAGGACGGCACGGTCACGCTGATCGGCGCCACCACGGAAAACCCGAGCTTCGAGCTCAATGCGGCGCTGCTGAGCCGCGCGCGGGTCATCGTGCTCGAATCGCTCGCCCCGGCCGAGATCGAGACCCTCCTGTCGCGTGCGCGCGATGACCGCGAACTCGGCCTGGGCGGCATGGAACTCTCCGTCGACGCAGAGGTGTTCCCCTGACTGGCCGTCGAGTCGGACGGGGACGCGCGACGGGCGCTCACGGTGCTCGAGGCAGCGGCGGCCCAGGTGGGCGTGCGCGGCCGGATCACGCTCGAGGTGTTGCAGGACGCCTTCCAGCGGCGGCTGCCACGGCATGACAAGGCGGGCGAGAGCCATTTCAACATTCTCTCGGCGTATCACAAGTCGCTCCGGGGCAGCGATCCACAAGGCGCGCTCTACTGGATGGCGCGCATGATCGAGGCGGGGAGGACCCGCTGGTGCTCTGCCGTCGTGCCATCGCAATGGCCGCCGAAGACATCGGCCTGGCCGATCCGCAGGCGCTCATGATTGCCGTCGCGGCGCGGGACGCCGTGCACATGCTCGGCGTGCCGGAGGGCCTGCTGCCGCTCGCGGAGATGACGGTGTACCTCGCCACCGCACCGAAGTCGAACAGCATCGTCTCGGCGCTCGGCGCGGCGCTCGAAGCGGCGCGCCAGACGCCGGCCGCTGCCGTGCCGATACACCTCCGCAATGCGCCCACGCGGCTCATGAAGGACCTCGGCTACGGCAAGGCGTATCGGTACGCCCACGACGATCCCAGTCACTTCGTGGCGCAGGAGTACCTCCCGGAGGAGCTCCAGGGTACGATGTTCTACCAGCCGGGCACCATGGGCCACGAGAAGCGGATTGCGGAAAGAATGGCGTGGTGGCGGGCCCGCGCCGAGGGAACGCAGGAGCCGGGCGGCGGTGGCACGGGGACCTGAATTTTCCACGGCCCGCCTATATTCAGGCAGGTAAACAACCCACGACGAGAGGCCAGCAGACCATCCGTACCTTGATCGACGTCCGCGACCCGGTTGAACGCGCGCTGCTCCTCGCAGCTCCGCGCAAGGGGACGCGGGATGTAACACTCATGGACGAGCATCTCGGTGAACTGGCACGGCTGGTCGATACCGCCGGCGCCGAGGTAGTCGGTCGCATCACCCAGCAGATCCAGTCCCCCACACCGGGATTCCTGATCGGCGAGGGCAAGGTCGAGGAAGTGCGCCTCGCCTGCGCCGAAAAGAACGCCACGCTCGTCATCTTCGACGAAGAGCTGACGCCGACGCAGGGCGCGAATCTCGAGCGCGAGCTCAAGGTGCGCGTGATGGACCGGGCCGAGGTGATTCTCGACATCTTCTCGACCCGCGCACGAAGCCACGAGGCCAAGCTGCAGGTCGAGCTGGCACAGCTCGAATACATGCTGCCACGGCTCACCCGGATGTGGACCCACCTGTCGCGCATCCGGGGCGGCATCGGCCTTCGCGGTCCGGGCGAAACGCAGCTGGAAACTGACCGGCGCATGATCCGGAAGAAGATCCAGCTGCTGCGCGAGAAACTGCGGGAGGTGGGTCGCCACCGCGAGACGGTGCGTGAAGGGCGGGAGTCGATGCTCGACGTGGCGCTGGTCGGCTACACCAACGCCGGCAAGTCGAGCCTGCTGCGCGCACTGAGCGGCGAGCACGACATCGTGGTCGAGGACCGCCTCTTCGCCACGCTGGACACGCTCACGCGCGTCGTGGACATCGGCGAGGGGTACCGCGCACGCGTCACCGACACCGTCGGGTTCATCCGGAAGCTGCCACACCAGCTGGTGGCGAGCTTCCGCGCCACGCTCGAGGAGGCCCGGCAGGCCGACGTCCTGCTCCATGTCGTCGATGCGAGCCACCCCGAGTGGGAAGACCAGATGCGGGTGGTGGAGGAAGTGCTCGAGGAGCTCGAGCTGTCGGAGAAGCCGGTCATTCCCGTGTTCAACAAGATCGACCTGCTCGTCGATGCGGTCGGTGTCGCGGCCAGAGCGCAGCACGAGAATCCAGACTCGGTCCTGGCCACGACCATGCGCACCGACGGCCTGGCCGCACTCAAGAAGTCCCTTCGCGCCCTGGCCCGTAAGGAGCGCCCGGTCATCACGGTACGGGTGCCGACGGCCGATGGCGCGAGGCTTGCCGAGATGTACCGGGTCGGAGAAGTCCTGGAGCGCAGTTCCCGGGATGGCACGGAGGAACTCACCGTCCGCCTCGAGGATTGGCAGGCGGAGCGCCTGGAGCGCGAGGGGGTCGAGGTGCGGCGCATGGGCGACAGGCAGCGCTCGCGCGCTACGGGCTGACAGAACCACGGGGATCGTTGAGGAGGTCGGGTGCGCTACCTGGTAACGGGCACGGCTGGGTTCATAGGTTATCACGTGGCGGAGCGGCTCCTGGCCCGCGGTGACGAGGTCGTCGGCCTCGACAACGTGAACGACTATTACGACGTGCGACTCAAGCATGCGCGGATGGCGCGGCTCGAGGGCAAGCCGGGATACGGCTTCGTGAAGCTCGACGTCTCCGACCGGGAGGGGATGGAGCGGGTCTTTGCGGAGCGGAAACCCGAGGTCGTGATTCACCTCGCCGCCCAGGCGGGGGTGCGCTACTCCCTGACCAATCCCCATGCCTATGTCCAGAGCAATCTTGCCGGCTTCATGAACATCCTCGAGGGATGCCGGCACCAGAAGGTGCGCCACCTGGTCTATGCGTCCTCGAGCAGCGTGTATGGTGGCAACACCCACCAGCCCTTCAGCATCCATGACAACATCGACCACCCGGTCAGCATCTACGCCGCCAGCAAGAAGGCGAACGAGCTGATGGCGCATACGTACAGCCATCTTTATGGAGTCCCCACGACCGGACTTCGCTTCTTCACGGTCTACGGACCGTGGGGCCGCCCCGACATGGCGATGTTTCTCTTCACCAAGGCGATCCTCGAGGGCCAGCCGATCGACGTGTTCAACCACGGGAAGATGCGCAGGGATTTCACGTACATCGACGACATCGTCGAGGGGATCGTGCGCACGGCGGACCACGTCGCGCTGCCGAACCCGGCTTACTCGAGCGACACGCCCGATCCGGGCACGAGTTCGGCGCCGTACCGGGTTTACAATATCGGGAACGACAACCCGGTCGAGCTGATGGACATGATCGGCGTGCTGGAGGGCGTACTCGGCCACAAGGCCGAGAAGCGCATGCTGCCGCTGCAGGCGGGCGACGTTCCTGCCACCTGGGCTAACGTCGACGACCTCACTCGCGACGTCGGCTTCAAGCCGGCGACGCCGATCGAAGAGGGCATTCGGCGCTTCGTGACGTGGTACAAGGAGTTCTACCGCATCGCCTGAGCGGGCACGGGATGCGAAAAGGGGGCTCCCGTCAGGGGCCCCCTCTGCGTTTGCAACAACCGGCGGCGACGCTACTTCTCGCTCAGCACCTGCTCCAGCATCAACCAGCGGTTCATGCCGGCGAACTTCTGGTGCATCTTGGTGAGCGGGGCGCCGCCAAGCGCCTCGTCCTCCTGGATCTGCAGGTCGGCCAGCGCGTTGAGACCCGACTCCTTGAACTTGCGGAGGCCCTTGTCGAGTGCCAGGCCAACCGTGCGGAAATTGAAGAGCGTCGAGAACTGCAGCGTATAGCCGAGATCGGCGAGCTGCTGGTTCGTGATCAGCGTGCCGGCCTGCTTTGCCTTGCCCCAGTACAGCGACGGCGAAAGGTTGAACCCGAGCATCTGGTTCGGATAGTACTTGCGCACGGCCTCGGCGAATTCACGCGGCTGGTCGAGCTCGGTGTTGTTGAATTCCGCCCAGATCACGTCGCAGCCGAGCTCGGCCGCTTCCCATGCATCCTCGATGGCCATCTTCACGCCGCCCTGCGGCTGGCCGGGGATCGCGCCGTCGATGGAGTCGGTGCGCGCGATGCTCACCAGTGGATGGTTCGCCGCCTCGCTTGCCGCCTTGATGGCCTTCAGCTTCGCGATCCACGCCTTCCGTGGCACCAGCACCTTGTCGCGCTTCGCCTTGCCCACGTTGACGATGTGCCCGCACGTACGGTCGGACGGGTCCTGGTTCTCGAGGTGCACGCCGGCGGCACCCACCCGGATCAGTTCGGAAGCGAGGGTGAAGGTCTGTCCCGGTCCGCCGAAGCCGGCCTCCATGTCGACGAAGACGGGCGGCATCTCGAGGAGCTCCGCGCCCTCGGTGTCGAACCAGGTGGTATGGCGGGCGCCCTCGATGCCCTTCCGGAGCATGAGGGTCAACTCGGCCATCTGGTGCGAGTGATACACGCCGATGTCGGGATACATGTTCCACGTCGCGGCGAGCTGCCAGCCGCTGCCGTACAGTGCCTTGAACCCGAGCTTGGTCATCAGGGCGGCGGTGTAGGCGTCGTACGCGCCGGCGGAGTGGAGATAGCTACTCTTGTCCCGCGCCTCGTGCAGGAGGCGGCGCAGCTTGGCGGCCGGGTTCTCGGCCTCGGGGGGAGCGAGCAGCTTGCCAATCTCGTCGGCAGGGAAATGAACCTTGCCGGCGGCAGGGGACTTGGGATTCGCGGTGGCCGTCACAGGGCGCTCCGGCTGAAGACAGACGAGTCTGGCCCGGGCGGGTGCTCACGGGCTCCCCGGCGCAGGTGGTGATTGTGAAATTTTCACAAGTACTAAGCAGGTTCTGGTCGACATGCCAGATAATGGGCTAACGGGGGGAGGTGCAAGGCCGGATGCTGTTTGCACAGGGCAACCACTTAGTTTCCCCCCGCTCAATTCGCTCCAGCCCGAGGCTTGCTGGCTCAACGTACGTTGCCCCGATATGCAGGGTGGAAATGCGGGTTCTTGTGGTCGCGGGCGCTCGCCCGAACTTCATGAAGGTGGCGCCGATTCTCGCGGAAATCGGTGGAACCGGCTCCGAGGGCGTCCTGGTGCACACGGGTCAGCACTACGATGTCGACATGTCGGGTGCATTCTTTCGAGACCTGAGTCTGCCCGAGCCGGACTTCCATCTCGCAGTGGGTTCCGGCACCCATGCGCAGCAGACTGCTCGAGTCATGGAAGCGTTTGAGCCGGTGCTCGAGCAGGTCCGGCCTGACTGGGTCGTCGTCGTCGGGGACGTGAATTCGACACTGGCCTGCGCGCTTGTCACCGCCAAGTTGCGCGACACCCTGTCGTGCCGACTCGCGCATGTGGAGGCCGGCTTGCGTAGCCATGATTGGCGCATGCCGGAGGAGGTGAACCGCGTCCTGACGGACCGACTATCCGACTTGCTGCTTACCCCATCCCGCGATGCACGGTTGAACTTGAGCCGGGAGGGCATCGCGGACGAGCGAATTCACTTCGTTGGCAACGTGATGATAGACACCCTATTCCAGCGTCTGGATCAGGCTCGGACGCGTGACATGCCGGCACGCCTGGGCGTGCCACGAGGGAAGTATGTCGTCTCGACGCTTCACCGCCCTTCCAATGTCGATGATTCCGCGGTGCTTGGCCGGGTCCTGAGAACCCTGGCGCAGATCGCCCGGCGGATGCCGGTCGTCCTCCCGCTGCATCCCCGGACGCGCAAGAACGCGGAGGAGTTTGGCCTCGACGCAGAGCTTTCCACTCTTCGCGTCGTCGATCCCCTGGGCTACACGGACATGCTATCACTCACGGATGGTGCGGCCGTTTGCCTCACCGATTCGGGGGGCCTTCAGGAGGAGACGACGGCTCTGGGGGTACCATGCGTAACGCTTCGGGAGCAGACGGAACGGCCAGCGACGATCACGCATGGCACCAATCGACTGGCGCCCTGGCCGCTCACGGAAGTGGGGATTCTTGGCTCGTTGAACGACGCGCTGGCGCGGGGCCGGCTCCCGACCGGCAGTTCAACTCCGGAAGGCTGGGACGGGAAAGCGGCGGTGCGCGTAGTTGCCGCACTGGAGAACGCGCCGGCCCGGCAGTCGTAAGCCTATCCGCCGCGAGGCTCCGTGAACTTCCGGTAGTCATCCACGCGCCGGCTCGCCATCAGATGCCAGCTGAAACGATCCCTGATCCTCTCGACCCCGACTCGGCTGAGCCGCGCCCGCATGGCGGGATCCTTCATCCGCAGGATCACCCTCGCGAGGTCTTCGGCATCGCCCTCGACGTAGGAGAGGCCATTGCCCTCGATACGCTCCTTCGTCTGCACCTGATCACTGATGATCAGCGGCAGCCCGCAGGCGGCCGCGTCTAGCATGCTGGTCGATTCCTGCATGGGCCAGACGCCGATGTCGGCGATCCCGTAATAGGTCGGCAGGGCATGGTGCGGAACGAATGGACGCACTACGCAGCCCTTCCGCTTCCGGATTTCCTCGTCGAGTGGACCGTTTCCGAGGAATAGCGCCCGAAACGGCTCGCCCTGTTCAACAAGCTGTTCCGTGGCCCGCGCAAGCAGGAGGGGGTTCTTTCCCTCGGTGAACCGGCCGGTATAGATGCAGACGATATCCTCATCCTTGAATCCCAGTTCCTGGCGCAGTGCCTTCCGTCGGCCCGTTTCCTCGATGTCGAACGGTTTGAAGGCGTCCGTATCCACGCCGAGCGGACCAATGATCACCTTCTCTCGCTGGACTCCGTAGTACCTCACGGCAATCTCGAGGGGATCAACTCCGATGGGGTAGCAACGGCAACTCAGCCAGCTGATGAGCCGTCCCGGCACGGTGCGGGAGACAAAGAAGCCGAGCCTGTAGGGGAGCGACCTGGCTCCCTGAAGGAGCGGGAAAACCGATGCGTGGATGTGGTTTGCCGTGAACAGCCTGTAGCCGTATCGCAGCTTATGCCAGGCCGCCTGCAGGGTGAGGAAGGAGAACGCGTCGAAGGTCTGGACCACATCGGGCTTCACCGCTGCAAGCGTATCCCCGAGATGGCGGAGGTAGGTCTTCCCCTTGAACGCTGCGTGCGGGAGCCGGTGGAGCGTGAAACCGTGAACCTGCTTCACCCCGGGCTCCACGAATCTCGGTCCCAGGTAATGGGCGTAAAGCTTGTCATAGTGGGGGTCGTCATAGGACACCTGCGCCGTCGATGTGATCACGTGCACCTCGTGATCCAACGCTGCCAGGGCCTTAGGAAAGCAGTTTTCGACGTAGCCCGTCTTCTCGGAGAACCGCACGGACAGGAGGACGATCTTCAGGGGGCGCGTGGTCGATGCCGTCTCCAGTCGAGAGACGGGTTCATCCTGGAAGACGGAAGCGGGCATGTCGACGCAGTCCTCTGCACAGGTCGCGGTTTCCTCTCGCCAAGTCGGGTCAAGCATCGCTGGAAGTTGCGGCAAGTTCAAGGTTGAATAGACGCTAAAAGCGGCACGCGGGTATACCTTCCGCCGGTGCGTGGTGACGATTTTTGCGCCATAGCCTGTAATTGCTTGATTGCCCGACCCGTCGGCCATGCGAGACTGAATGACGAGGATCTGGTGGGGCAGGGGCTCGCCATGTGCGGCCTCAAGGTGTCCGGCTCGGATAACCGATCCCGACATACGGCAACTCCGCCCTGGCCTCAGACGCCGGCCGATACGCTAAGTCATCGATGTGGTGGTCGAACGTCGGCCAGTTCGGCCCATGGATACGCCAGCTGTTCCGGATGCGGGGACTTTCTGCTTCGACCACGCCTGACGTCTGCCAGGGTCTCCGCCATGGGCCCTCGCTGACGGCCGACCGTGACGGTCTTCGAGCTGGCGCTGGGGGATGCGCCGGATTCGTCTACATGCTGGCGCACGTCGCCCACAGTCCGTCCTCCTCGTCGCTCGCAACGACGCCGCTGACGCCGCCCTGTATCCCCGACCCGCAGCAGCGCGAGCGTCCGCTGTGCCACTTTCAACGCTCGACGCCGCCATCGAGCCCCGAATGGACGAAGCTGGCCGAGGAAGTGCTGGTCAAGCTTACGTACAGGGCTACGAAGACCGGTCATCGCCGGCGGAGCGCGCGTGCTCCAGCGCGGCGGCACGCATCGTGGAAGTCGACCTGGACAGGCTTTACGTCGGCCGGCCCACCTTCGAGCGGATCGCGGCCCTGGCTGAACGCGTCCGGCTGAAGTATGCCGGCAACCTCGCGCAGACCTATGGGCCTGACGGTCATGTCGTCTTCCTTGATGACTCTTCGTACGACGAGCCGCCGTATAGCCATGACGGGCAGCAAGTTCATCGGTTTTGGCCTTGTGCCGGGCATTCCAGTTGCGCCATGGAGTCGTCACCTGCCGGGTCCCCGGCTGGACATTGAGCGAATGAGCCATGCGAAGGCGTGGACGATCAATTCGTTCCTGGAACAGCTGAGTCCTCAAGTCTTTCGGAGCGCTCAACCCCGCCTTGTGACGCGCACTGTGGCGGGCGCTGTTGTTGCGCCGTCGGTGGCGGCAGTCGAGAACGCGGAGGTCGACCTGGTCCTCGACGGGCTGGCTTCGACGCCTGCGGAAGATCCCGTCTCCACGTCGAGGAGCTTCGAGGGGACGTTTGCCTTCTCGCCGAGAGGCACCTGTTCCGGCGCATCGTCGAGGCTGGGCGATTCGGTCGCCCGTGCTCACCCGTCGATGCCTTGATCTGCTCGATCAGCGACGCGACGTCATCGACGTCGGAGCCAACATCGTTTCCAGACTGCCTCCTGCTCTGCCAGGCGCCGGATGGCCGTCGCCTTCTTGCCGATCGAACCGACGACGGTCGCCTCCGGCGACTGCGGCGCAACATCGCGCGCTCAGATGGAGTCGGAGCCGAGGTGGCAGTCTTCGAGGGCTCGCGGGTCCGAGCGCTCCAGGCTGGCTGGACATCAAGACGGTCGACGGATGGAGGAGGGACCCCGAGCCTGGGCGCGATGGACCATCCGTCGATCGCCGCGCTGCGCTTTGTCACCGAGCGGGTGGAGTCGCGCACGCTCACCGAGCTGGCGGCTGAGTATGCCCTCGACTGCGGCTTCGTGAAAGTCGACGTCGAGGAAGCCGAGCGGGACGTCTCGAGGGCGGGAACGCCGCCTGTTCCGGGAACACCGTCCAGTCGTGGTCTCGGAGTCTGTCGGCACCCTGCTGCGGAAGAACGGCTCGTTCGGCCGATGGAAGTGGTCCGCTTCTTCGAGGCATGGACTATGTGGTCTCCGATCCGCTCGGCCCCCTCGCAAAGGCCGGCTTCCGGGGTTCGGGGACATCGTCTGCGTGCCGAAAGAGCACCGCGCGCGCGCACGGAATGGAGCCTGCGCCGACTCTCCCGTGGAACGCATCGCTGCGATGGCACAGGTCATCGTCTCCTCCGTGTCGCTGTTCGCGTTGTACCGCTTCCTGCTGCGCTGACAGCTCGGTCCGGCCGAGCTCGGCGTCTCGGTCGCTTGTCGTGGCGAGGGACCGCCATGGTGCGGCTGGGAACTGGAATCGGAGGCGGCGTGACCGGTTCGTGGCGCTCGATCTCGGTGCCGGCGATGGGCGAAGCGCGCCGTCTCGACAACGGGATGAAGTGCCCTGGCGATCGGCGGCCTCGATCGCGCCTGTTGCCTCGTCCTCCTTCCGGTGCTCGACGCCGGCCTTGGGCACCTCATCAGCCACCCCAGCACTCCCTCGAGGCTGCGCAGCGCCTGCTGCCGTGGGCGCTGACCGCCCTGTGGCTTGGCACGTGGCGCAGGTCTTTCTCAGCGCCCTGGACGCCTGTCACGCGGCGACCTCCGGGTTGCGGTCGACCTCGACGGCCACGACAGGCAACTGTCGCGGCATACCTGGTGGTGTCGTGCATGGCCTCGACGGCCTCGGTCCTGTGCAGGTCGCCGAGGCCGGACTGACCCTGGCGCTCGCGATGGGAACCCTGGGCGCGACACTGCGCTATCCGGTCCGCAGTGGCTCGTATGGATCGGGCGCGTTCTGTTGCGATTGTACACTATGGCGGGGTCCTCAGGTCGGGGCGCCGTACAGCTGGTTTCGATCCCGGTGGTCAAAGTTCTGCTCACGCGCATGGGCGGGTCGAGCCTGACCGGCACTACGAGCGGCCAGCCGGCGGTGGTGCAATGCGCGCCGTCATCGTCGCCGCGTATCAGATGCTCGTCCCGTATCTGGCGCACCCCGGTTGGCGGTGGGGGTTGCGGCCGAATCAAGTCATGGGCGCCTATTGTTCGGCGCCACGCGCTCTCTCATGGTCGTGGTGATACCCTACTTGCGCTTCGTCGCGGCGGCACTCCGCTTCTGTCTACCGTGTGGCTCGGTCGTGTCGATCAGCTTTGTCGTCATTGGACTGGTGTGTCTGGCGGCTGGACCGTTAAATACGCTGACCGTTTCCGCCTACATGCTCTATGCCGTCGACGGGGCGCCTGCGCTGGACGGCTTCTCGCACTTCGTGATGGGCGTCCTGACCTCGTGCTCGGGGGTCTGGGGGGCTGGCTGTTCGGGGGGATGGGCGTCGTTGCCGGAGCCATGATCGCCCTGGCACTCGGGAGCGCCATCGTCCCGGTCGGATTCCATGGAGAGGCCGGACTTCGGCCGGTGAGTTCATTCCGCTTGGGAGCGCCCTGCTGATCAGCACGACCGTGCTCGGGGCCGTGGGCCTGCTCACCGCGCATTCTGTGGCGGCGCGGCCCCGGGCGTGTCCGTGAGCCTGATAGCCGCCCTTGCGGTCTTCGCCCTCGTGTGTGCCGTGCAGGTCTGGCGGCACCCGGCGCTCGCCGACGCGATGCGGCGTCTGCGCCTGGCGCCGGCCTGACTACCGTCGCGGGTGGAGGCGTGAGCCGATGTCACGCGCTCAGGGTCGCCGCCGACAAGAAGGGTGGAGGAATGGCCGGATTGCGTTGCGTCACGACGGACCAATGAGCAATTCCGCCCGGGGTCCGGCATCGCCACTCGGTGTGGTGTTCGTGTCGTCGCCATCGGGTCATCGGGGCCCGTATCTGTCCGCTCCTGGCTTCGCTGTTGGCCTCGCCCCGCTTTGTTCCGCGCCGACCATCCCCGTCATGTGGCGGCTGCTGCGAGCTCGCTCCCTTCTGCTCGCCACATACGATGACCATGCCTTCCGTTATGCCCTGCTGGCGCTGGTCCGCGGTGCGCTCGGACGGTCCACCGTTGGATTGTTCTTGCGGCCACACCGTTGCTTTGACCGGGAGCACTTCAAGAGCCGCCTGAAAGGGCGCGCGTTTCCCGTCATCCGGCGCATTCCAGGTCCACCTTGATCACGATCACCCATTCTCGGTCGAGCCGCGCTATGCCGGCGTGGCGCACCGTGGCGTTCACGATCCGCAGTACTGGGATCTGCATGATGACAGCGGGATCCGGACGCCGCCCAGCACGCCGCTCTCGGACGAGATCCAGCGCAGGGCCGCGGGGCGCCGCATCCTGTGCCTGCCGGGCGCCCTGGTCCTGTGAGGGGCTGGGTTCCTGGCCGACATCCTGCGCCTGACCCGACGCTTCGGGACCGCGTGCTGATCGTCGCTGCCGGCATGGTTCAGACGATGCCAGGCCGGAATCGCAGGCTTTTGTGGCGGGCGGCGGACTGCTCATTGACCGCAGGCTGGATGACGCGGAACTGGAGAGCCTGTACGTCGTTTCCGACGTCATCTGGTCTTGCTACGCGCCAGAGTATGACCAGGCCTCGGGCATTTTTGGCCGCGCGCTGCAGCTTGGCGTCCCGGTGATCGTCCGCCGGGGGTCGCTCCTGCACCGGTTTGCCTCCGGTATCAGGTCGCCGGTTCTCCCGCTGGAGTTCGGCGACGTGTCAGGAGGTGCGAGGCTGCTGACGCAGGATCTTCCCGGCCGCCTGAGCGGCGCGGAACTGGAACGGCACGCACGCCTGATCGGTGCCTGGCGCAGTGATTTCGTGCAAGTTGTCGAGCGAGCCCTTGAGCCGGCGTAGGCGCGTGCTCCGGGACCTGTGCCCGCCGGCGTTGTGGCGCTGGGCCCGGCGCCTTTCGCGGTACGGATGGTCGGGGACTACACCTCGTGGGACGAGGCGGTGCGCGCGTCCGGGGGATATGATGCGCCGCAGATCGTGGACACGGTGGTCAAGGCCACGACGGCAGTGCTGGAGGGTCGTGCCGCGTACGAGCGCGACGGAGTCGAATTCGAGGAACCGGAGGTCCGCTGGCCGCTCCTGGCCTGCCTGCTCTTTGTCGCGGCGCGGCAGGGTGGCCGGCTCACGGTGCTCGATTTCGGCGGGTCGCTCGCGAGTACCTTCCTCCAGCATCGTCACCTGCTTCAGGGATTGTCCGGTGTGCACTGGTGCGTCGTGGAGCAGCCCCAGTTCGTCGAGCGTGCCGCGGCGCTGCCGTTCCCGCCGGAGGTGTCCTTCTTCACGAGCGTCGAAGCATGCGCCGGGCGCCATCCACCGGACGTCATTTTGCTCTCGAGCGTCCTGCAGTACCTGCCCGCACCGTACGACACGCTCCGGCGCCTGCTCGCGCTCGGCGCGCCCTTCGTGCTGCTGGACCGCACGCCGACGGTGACGGGGGCTCAGGACCGGTTGACGATTCAGCGGGTTCCTCCCAGCATCTACCGTGCGACCTATCCCTCGTGGTTCCTGTCCCGGCTGAAGCTCGCGGACACGTTCCAGCCCGGCCATCGCCTCGTCGCTGAGTTCGAGGCGCTGGATCGCGCCAACATCGACGCGCGGTTCCTGGGCATGCTCTGGCAGCGCACGCCCGATGGCGTCTCGAACCAGCCGCTCACCGATGACTGAGCCCGCGCGCGCCGGGCGCGTGCTGCGGCGCGTCCTCGTGACCGGCGGGTGCGGTTTCATCGGCTCCGCGCTCGTGCGGCGGCTGGCGGGCGAAGGGGCCGAGGTGCGCGTGCTGGACAACTGGCTTCCGGGCGGTGGCGCACACGCGCGCAATCTCGAAGGCGCCGAGGGCGACATCACCGTCGTCCGCGGCGATGTCCGCGATGGCGCGGTCCTGGAACCTCTGGTACGCGGTGTCGACGCCGTTCTCCACTGTGCCGGCCAGACGAGCCATGCCGGCTCGATGGCGGACCCCCGCAACGACGTGGACGTGAACGTGATCGGCTCGGTTGCCCTGCTCGAGGCAGTACGGCACCACGCAACCGACGCGAGGGTGGTGTTCACGAGCACGCGACAGGTCTATGGGCGACCTTCGTATCTCCCGGTCGATGAGCAGCACCCGACGAACCCACCCGACGTGAATGCGGTCTCCAAGATCGCCGTGGAGCAGCTGTGCGGTCTCTACCGCGATGTTCACGGCATCGATGCCGCCGCGCTCCGCCTCACCAATGTCTATGGGCCCGGCATGCGCATTCGCGACGCACGCCAGATGTTCCTTGGCCTCTGGATCCGGTACGCGCTGGAACAGGAGGAGATTCCGGTCTACGGCGATGGGCGTCAGCGGCGTGACCTGCTTCACGTCGACGATGCGGCGGATGCGATCCTGCGTGCGGCGCGGGCCGTGCCCGCCGCACACTGGCTCTATAATGTGGGCATGGAAGATCCCCTGTCGCTGAACGACCTCGCGGCGCTGCTCGCCGCCCGCGCGGGTGGCGGGTCGCGCATCGTTCACGTCCCGTTTCCGGCCGCTCGACGCGCCATCGACATCGGTAACTTCAGCACGAATGCCCGCCTGATCGAATCGGAACTCGGGTGGCGGCCAGTCGTCGCGATCGGCGACGGACTGGCTGGCACGCTGGCCTACTACCGGGCATGCCGGTCGACATACGTGGACGAGGCGGCATGATCCCGATGAACGACTTCCGGCGGGAGCCGGAGGAACTGGTGCGCGGCCAGCTGGCGGCGATGGAGAGGGTCCTGCGTTCGGGCTGGTACATCCTCGGTCGCGAGGTGGAGACGTTCGAGACCCTGTGGGCGGAAGCGTGCGGCGTCGCGCACTGTGTTGGGGTGGCCAATGGAATGGATGCCATCGAGATCGGTCTTCGTGCGCTTGGCGTCGGTGCTGGTGATGAGGTCATCACCACGCCGGTAACGGCGTTCGCCTCGGTCCTGGCGATCATCCGGGCGGGCGCGACGCCCGTGCTGGCCGACATCGATCCAGCGACGGGGCTGCTCGACCGCGACAGTGTGGCTCGGTGCGTCTCGGACCGGACCCGCGCAGTGCTGCTGGTGCACCTTTACGGACGGGTGGACGGGCTGGACGAATGGGCCGATTGGTGCCGCGCGCGGGACATCTGGCTGCTGGAGGACTGCGCCCAGTCGCACGGAGCCACCTGGAAGGGTCACGCGGCCGGCACCTGGGGCGAGTTCGGGGCCTACAGTTTCTATCCGACCAAAAACCTCGGTACGTGCGGGGACGGCGGGGCGCTGGTCACGCGAAACGCCGCGGTGGCAGACCGGGCACGCGTGCTCCGCAACTACGGTCAGGAGGAACGCTATCACCACCCGGTACTCGGTCTCAACAGCCGGCTCGATGAACTGCACGCGGCGATCCTGTCCGCACGCCTCCCTTTCCTCGCCGACTTCACCCACCGCCGCCGCGAACTCGTGGCCGCCTACCGGGCTCGCATAGCAAACCCGAAGGTGACCTGCCTTTCCTCGAGTCTCGATCCGGCGAATGACGTGCACCACTTGTTCGTCGTGCGCTGCGGGGAGCGGGACCGGTTGCAGCAACACCTTGCCGACGCGGGCGTGGGCACGCTGGTGCACTATCCGATCTCGGCCCATCAGCAAGAGCCTTGCCGTAGCTGCGGCGTGACCCGGCGGGGCTGGCCGGGGCCGAGCGATTTACTTCCGAATGTCTGTCGCTGCCGTGCCATCCTTTCGTACGAGAAGACGAGATGGCGCAGGTCTACCGAGCGGTCAATGACTTCAGCTGAACGCCACTCCCACGGCGCCAGGCGGGACTTCAGCACCTTGTTCGACCGTCGTTACCTCCCACGCGGCCTGGCACTGCTGGATTCCTTGCGTGAACATTGCCCCAGCTTCCGGCTCTTCGTGCTGTGCCTCGACACCGAGACCGAGACGACACTGATGGGCCTCGGCGTGCCGGAAGTGGTCGTGGTCCCGCTCGCGCGCATGGAAATGGATGACCCGGCCTTCGCCGCCACCCGGCCAGACCGGACGCTCGCGGAGTACTACTTCACCTGCTGCGGCTCCCTGCCGGCCTACCTGCTCGCGCAATTTCCCGACATTGAGCTGCTGACCTACGTCGACGCCGATACCTACTTGTTCTCCGATCCGGAGCCGGTATTCCGGGAGCTCGAGGGCCAGGCTGTCGGGATTACCGAGCACCGATTTGCGAAGCTCGCCCGCCGCCGCGTGCGCAACGGCCGATTCAACGTGGGTTGGGTCTCGATCCGGCGCGATGCCGACGGGCTCGCCTGCGCCGCGTGGTGGCGGGAGCGCTGCATCGAATGGTGTTACGACCGTATCGAGGGCGATCGATTTGCCGACCAGAAGTATCTGGATGAGTGGCCCTCCCGGTTTGCGCGCGTACGGGTGATCATGCACCAGGGGGTCAACCTGGCGCCGTGGAACGTCGGCCGCCATCGGATCACCTGGGAGCACAGCCAGGTACGGGTCGATGGTGTTCCCCTGGTACTCTATCACTTTGCCAGCCTGCGTCGAGTGCGTCGCTGGCTGTACGACTCGAACCTGGGCCAATACCTGACGGCCCCGACCCGCGTGTTGCGACAGCATGTGTATGGGCCCTACATCCGGCACGTCGAGCGTTACCAGTCGGTGTACGGCCGGATGGGCGCGGTGCGGCGTGGTGCGACTTCACTGACGATCCGGGCCCGGCTGCGTGCCATGGGCCGCACGGTCCTCGGGCTCGTCTACCGGCAGTACCTGATCGTCTCGCGGGAACGCTCGGCATGACGCCGACACGCCGGCGCGACGGCACATCATCCGGGAGGACTCGGTGAAGGGCATCATCCTCGCCGGCGGTGCCGGCACGCGGCTTCATCCGCTGACGCGCGTGATCAGCAAGCAGCTGCTGCCGGTGTACGACAAGCCGATGATCTACTACCCGCTCAGCACCCTGATGCTGGGCGGGATCCGCGACGTGCTCCTCATCTCGCACGCCGGCCGACCTGCCGGCCTTCCGCCAGCTGCTCGGCGATGGCTCGCGGCTGGGCATGCGCGTCTGCAGTACGCCGAGCAGCCGAAGCCCGAGGGGCTGGCCCAGGCATTCCTCATCGGGCGCGAATTCCTCGGCGGCGGACCCGCCGTGCCTCATCCTTGGCGACAACATCTTCTACGGCCAATGACCTCGCCGAACTGGTCGCGGCGCGGCACCAGCACGGTACGCGGCGCCCGGGTGTTCGCCTATCGGGTCCGGGATCCCGAACGCTATGGCGTCGTCGACCTTCGATAGCGACGGGCAGCGCGACGAGCCTCGAGGAAAAGCCGGCTTCGCCGAAGAGCAACTATGTCGTTCCCGGCCTCTATTTCTACGGCGCCGACGTCGTGCCGGAGGCGGCGCGCCTCCGGCCGAGCCCGCGCGGCGAACTGGAGATCACCGACCTCAACCGGGTCTACCTGCGAGCGAGGCGAGCTCACGGTTGAGCGACTGGGGCGTGGCGTGGCCTGGCTCGACACCGGGACGCATCGGAGCCTGCTCGATGCCTCCAGCTTCATCGCGGCCATCGAGGAGCGCCAGGGGCTGAAGGTCGCATGCCTCGAGGAGATCGCATGGCGCTCCGGCTGGATCTCCGAGGGCGAGCTGCGGGCGGAAGCTGCCCGCATGAAGAGCAGCGCCTACGGCGAATATCTGGCGGAAATCCTCGATTTGGGACTCCAGGGATGAACGCAGTCCACCGCGACCGGTGACCATCACTGCCCACGGGTGGTGCTCGTCACCGGCGGTTGCGGGTTCATCGGCGCCAACTTCATCCGCTGGATGCTCCCCCGTGATCCGGCCGTGCGGATCGTCAACGTCGACGCACTCACGTATTCGGGCAACCCGGCAAACCTGGTCGAAGTGGAGGCCGAGCACGCGACGCGCTACCGGTTCGTGCACGGGGATATCGCCGACGCCGACCTGGTAAGTCGCGTCCTAGCCGAGGAGGCGGTGGACACCATCGTCCACCTCGCGGCGGAGAGCCACGTCGACCGGTCGATCGAGTCGCCGGATGCGTTCGTCCACAGCAACGTCCTCGGCACGTATGTGCTGCTCGCCGCGGCGCGCGCAGCCTGGCGGGGGCGGCAGGACGTTCGCTTCCATCACGTGTCCACCGACGAGGTGTTCGGCTCGCTGGGCCTGACGGGATACTTCTCCGAGACCACGGCCTACGATCCATCCAGTCCCTACAGGCCACGAAGGCGGCATCCGATCACCTGGTGCGCGCCTGGCATCGAACCTTCGGCCTGCCGGTCACGATTTCGAACTGCTCGAACAACTACGGACCGTACCAGTTTCCCGGAGAACTGATTCCCCACATGCTCCTGAAGGCGCTCGCGGGTGAACCAATGCCGGTGTACGGCGACGGTGGCAACGTGCGGGACTGGCTGTACGTGGAGGACCACTGTTCGGCGATCGACCTGATCGTGCGGCGCGCGCAGCCCGGCGCGCTCTACACCGTGGGGGGCCGGAGCGAGACGAGCAACCTGGTCCTGGTGCAAGCCCTGTGCGACCTGCTCGACGAACTTCGCCCGAAGGCCGGCGGGAGCTACCGAAGCCTCATCACTTTCGTCGCGGATCGACCGGGGCACGACCGGCGCTATGCGATCGACCCGTCGCGGCTCGAGCGCGAACTGGGCTGGTCAGCGGGGCACACCCTCGCTTCGGGCCTTCGCCAGACGGTGAACTGGTATCTGGCGCGCCAGGACTGGAGCGATGCAATCCGCCAGGCCAGGTACGACGGGCGCCGACTGGGGCTGGATGGCGACGCCACCGGCGGCGACCATGGGACGTGACCTGGCCTGGGATCAGCGCGCGCTGGTGTTCCTGTACGGTGCCGCGATCGCAGGATACCCGCTGGTCTCCGTGCTCAACGTCCTGCTCGGCATCCCGAACCGGCTCACGTCGATCCCCTTCCGGGCCCTGGTCCTTGGCCTGAGCATCATCCTGATCGTGCGCGCGGTCATGCGCTCGACGCAATTCTATCGCGGCATGCTGTGGGCCCCGCTGGCGCTCTTCCTCGTGCTGTACCTCTATCGCATGTATGCCGACATCGTGCTCGCACCGATCGCGCTCACGATGCCGCCGGTCGAGTTCCTGTCGTTCGGGCTCGGGGTCACGTTCATTCCGATGGTCCCATTCTTCGAGCCGCTCAGCGCGCGTGCCGGGAGAGCGGCCGTGCTCTTCATCCAGCGCATGGCGGCACTGGCCTGTGCGCTGCTGCTCATGGTAGCGGTCCAGCAGTTTCGCGCCGGGGACCTGCTCGCCCTCTGGGCGGGCCGCGTTGGCACCGAGACGCTGAACCCGATTTCTGTCGGTCATCTCGGTGCCTCCGTCGTGGTGCTCGCGGCTTACCGGATGGCATGGACGCCGCCCGACGGGCTCCTCCGCCGGGTGCTCCTGGCGGGATCGCTCGTCCTCGGGGCCGTCACGGTCGGGGTCTCCGCGTCGCGTGGACCGCTGCTCGCGGGCCTGGCGGGCGTCGGGGCGATCTGGCTCATGCCGCTCCGTCGCGTCGCGCGCATCGTGATGCTCGCGGCCACGGGCGTGGTGGCGCTCGTCGCCGTGGCACTGGCGGTGAGGGCGGAGGATCGGCTTGGCATCCAGCTCGTCAGTCGCGTGACGTCGATCGCGGCGGCGCGCAATGACGGGACGACGAGCATCCGCCTCACACTCATCAGCGACGCGTGGGACCAGTTCCATGGAGCACCCGGTGCTCGGCAGCGCGCTCGAGGAGCGCAACAGCATGTTCTATCCTCACAACATGAACGTCGAGGCGTTCATGGCCACCGGGATTCCTCGGCGGTGCCGCGTTCCTGCTGCTCGGTCTGGCCGGGGTGTGGGCGTCCTTCCGCCTGCTGCGGCGGGATCCGGACAACGGATGGATCGGCATGCTCTTCATCCAGGCGCTCGTAGGTGCCTCGACCAGCGGGTCGATCGTGAGCAGCTCGACGTTCTATGCGTTCCTTGCGGCCGCGGTCAGCACGGCCGCCAGGGGCGTGGTTCCCAAGTCCGCTTGATTCCGGGAAACCCGCACCGCTAGACTGCAGCCACCCTTTCAAGGATTGCGACTGCCTGTTGTGACGATTGCGAATGGACGTGCCGACGGGACGGACCGTGACCAGCTCACCCTCACCAGGCTGGCCAGCGTTGCACTGCGGTATCGCCGGCTCCTGCTGCTCTGGAGTGGCGGCGCCGCCTTCATCGTTGCGGCGGTAACCTTGCTCCTGCCGCGCACTTTCACGTCTTCCTCCACATTCATGCCGCAGGCGCGGCGCAGTCAGGGCAACCTCTCCGGCATTGCGTCCCAGCTTGGCCTCCCGATCTCCGGCCTCATGGAGGGTGGCGAGTCGCCGCAGCTCTACGTCAACCTGCTGCGTTCACGCCAGTTACTGGGTTCGGTGGTGGATTCGCGTTTCCCGGCGGCGGGCCCATCCGATTCAGGGCAGGCGCTGCTGGAGATCCTGAATCCGGGTCGCAAGCCCGATGGAATCCGGCGGGAGGAAGCGATCGACAAGCTCGCGTCGCTGTCGAGCGTCCGGGTGGAGCCCAAAGTCGCGATGGTGACGCTTTCCGTGACGCTCAAGAACCCGGCCCTGGCCCGGGGCGTCAACGAGCGATTCCTGGCCCTCGTCAACGAGTACAACCTGCGGACACGGCAGTCCCAGGCTAAACAAGAGCGCAGGTTTTCCGAGCAGCGAGCCGAGGCCGTCCAGGCATCACTGCGCGAGGCCGAGGACCGGTTGCAGCAGTTCATGCAGCAGAACCGGGACTACCGCAACTCTCCGCTCCTGACGTTCCAGCAGGAGCGCCTGTCACGGGCGGTGAGCCAGCAACAGACCGTGTACACCGCAGTGCTGCAGTCGCTGGAGCAGGCGAAGATGGACGAGGTGCGCGATACGCCCGTGATCACCGTGATCGAGCCGCCGATGGAGCCGGCCAGGCCGGACCGCCGAAACCTCCTCGCGAAGACCTTGCTGGCGGCGCTGCTCGGCCTGCTGGTGGGCGTGACGATCGTGATTTTCCAGGAGAACTGGACGCAGGCCCAGTCGACCGATCCAGTGACTGCCGATGAACTGGCACTCTCGCGTGAGGCGGTTCGCGATGACCTCAGGCGAGTGATGGGCGGATCGCGGCGCGTCCTTGGCGCCGGGCGCTGATCGATCCTCCGCGGCGGGTGCCGTGGAAGGGAGGAGCACGCCATCGATCTGGTGCTCTATTCTCGCAAATGTATCCGCCGGACCGGCCGCGGTTGGCCAGCAGCTGGCCGATGTCGCCGCCGAGCTTGCCCGTCGTGGACACGACGTGACGGTCGTGACGTCCGATTCGGAGGCTACCACGACCCCGGTCCTCCGGTACCCAGCGCCGCGAGAAA
>CAWBMQ010000012.1:0-33357 GCA_963789925.1 uncultured Gemmatimonadales bacterium | reverse complement strand
GAAGCGCGACGAGGAGACGGTCGAGGTCACGCTCGCTCAGAGCGGTGACAGCCGCGCCTTTGAGCGCCTGTACCGGCAGCACGTGAACCGGGTGCATTCCCTGGTGCGCCGGATGGTGCCCGATGCCGACGCTGAGGAATTGACCCAGGACGTGTTCGTCCGGGCCTGGCAAAAACTGGGGAGCTTTCGCGGCGAATCGGCGTTCGGCACGTGGCTGCACCGCCTGGCCGTGAACCTGATGCTGGAGCACCGCGCCGGGCTTGGGCGGGACCGGAAGCGCTGGAGCAGTGACGAGGCGGCCATCACCGACGCCCAGCCCGCACGCCGACACACGATCGACGAGGGACTCGACATGGACGATGCGGTACGGCAGCTCCCGGACGGCATGAGGCAGATCTTCGTGCTGTACGATGTCGAGGGCTTCCAGCACGATGAGATCGGACAGATGCTGGGCATTTCTACCGGAACATCAGAAGTCAGCAGCTGCACCGGGCCCGCATGGCCCTGCGACAGCTCCTGCTGCGCTGAGAGCGAAGGAACCATGACACACGACACCTGGATCGACCGACTCTCCGAGTACGTGGACGGCGAACTCGACACGAGCACGGCGCGCGCGCTCGAGGCGCACCTCGCAGGCTGCCCCGACTGCCGGGCGATTGCCGACGGCCTGCGCGCTGTCTCGGCCCGGGCCCGTGCGCTGCCGGTTGTGCCGCCCCCGTCGGACCTTTGGCAGGGTATTGAGTCGCGAATCCACGAGTCGGGAATTGTTCCATTTCGGCCCACGGCGCGACGAACCGGGCTCTTTGTGTCCTGGCCGCGCCTCGCCGCCGCCGGCCTCCTGCTTGGCGTGGTGTCCGGCGGCGCGGTCTACGCCGTGACCCGCTTCCAGGCACGCCCTCGAGGTCATCGCCACGGTCCCGGTTGCCCCCGCAGTCGGCACGCCGGGCACCGGTCCCACGGAATTGCAGGTTGGCGCGCAGGTGACGCAGTCCACGGCCAGGGCCGTGGCCGACCTCGAGATGATCCTCGCGTCGGAAAAGCTCGACAGCGCCAGCGGGTGCACGTCCTGACGCTCAACCTGGCACGCATTGACAGCGCCATTGCCGATGCCGAGCGGGCGCTCGCTGCTGATCCATCGAATGCCTACGTGAGCCGCCACCTGGCCAGCACGGCCAGGCGGAAGGTGGAGCTGCTCCACCTCGTGGCCGGCCTCACCCAGTCCCGCAGCTGAGGAGTTGCATGTGCTGATTACGTCATTGCTGCTCGCCATCGCCACGCTCCAGCAGGGCGCCGACACGACGCTGACGGTCCGGAAGGGCCAGCGGCTCGAGACGTCGGTGTATGCCGGGTCCATCACCGTGAAGACCTGGAGCCGTGATGCCATCCGGATCCAGGCGGATACCCGGCGGAAGGACCACCTCGACATCAGCGCCGATGGCTCGACCATCTCGATCGAGACGAGCGGCAAGTGGGGTCCTGCCGGCAACGCTGACATCGAGATCACCATGCCGGCCTGGATGCCGATCGAGTTGTCCGGCGTCGAGACCGACCTCTCGGTCGAGGGATGCAAGTGCACGGTGCACGGCGAGACCGTCCGGGGTGACGTGACGGTGAAAGGCGGCGAGGGCAATGTGTCGGTCCAGTCGGTCGAGGGGTCGGTGACCGTCACCGACGTGAACGGGCGGGTGGAAGCCCAGTCGGTCAACGAATCCGTCACGGTCGAGCGGGTCACCGGCGACCTCGCGGTGCAGACCGTCAACGGCGACGTGACCATGGTGTCCATCAACTCGGGCAGCGTCGAGGCCAGTACCGTGAACGGTGACATCAGTTACGACGGCACAATCCAGAACGGCGGCCGCTACGAGCTCTCCACGCACCAGGGCGACATGTCCATCACGATGCCGGAGAACGCGAATGCCACCGTCAGCGTCAACACCTTCAACGGGAGCTTCGAGTCGGATTACCCGGTGACGCTGAGCGGAAAGAACCAGCGCCGGAAGTTCTCTTTCACGATCGGGAACGGCAGCGCACGAGTGGACCTGGAATCCTTTGGCGGTGACATCCGGCTGGCCCGGCCGGGATCGCGCACCATGAAGAGCAAGGGCACTGGAGAGGACGACTGACATGCCATGCCATTCGCACATCCTCACCGCCCTTGCTGCCCTGACCGTCTTCGTGACGCCGGGCGCCTCGGCCCAGCAGAAGAGTGATGACTCCTTTCACTGGACCGGCGTCATCGCCGCCGGAAAGACGCTCCGCATCCAGGACGTGAACGGGAGCATCAAGGCAACTGGAACCTCCTCGAAGGAAGCGTCCGTGTCGGCGGTGCGCCGGTCGAAGAAGAGTGACCCCAAGAGCGTGGAGATCCGCGTGGAACAGGACGGCGACGTGACCGTCATCTGCGCGGTATGGCCCAACCAGCAGGACGCCGACGGCTGCAATGAGCGCTCGCACAACGACAACGACCACGGCGGTCACAACGATGTCGATGTCGAGTTCACCGTCAGCGTGCCGGCCGGGGTCAAGTTCGAGGGTCGCACGGTGAATGGTTCCGTCGCCGCCGGCGGGCTGATCGCCGACGCCGAGGTGACTTCGGTCAACGGCGACGTGACGCTCGCCACCCGCGGCACCGGCAGCGCCGAGACCGTGAACGGCGACGTGCGGCTGACGATGGGTACTTCCAGCTGGACCGGAGACCTCGAGGCCAAGACCGTGAACGGGTCGGTAACCGTCGAGATGCCCACCCCCGCGAACCTCGACGTACGCGCCAATACCCTCAATGGCGACATCAGCAGCGACTTCCCCATGACCATCCAGGGCAAGATGTCGCCGCGCAGCATGCGGGGAACCATTGGCAACGGCGGACCGAGGCTCGAACTCTCGACGGTGAACGGGCCGATCGAGCTGAAGAAGGCCAACTGACCCGGACGCCCCGGCGGCAGCGCCCACGACTTTGGACGGCCAGCAGTTGCTGGCCGTCTTTCTCTTGTTTCATCACGTAGCAGAGTTGGACAAGGCGGACACAGTGTGTGCGAACAACAACGTTCACGTACGTCTTGGAGAGTAACTCACGCGAAACAAACACCGCGATCCCGGTGGCGCCGATGTGGCACTGGAAGGTCGAGCGACATGCGAAGAAACTGAATGCACTGTCGGCGCGCTATCGCGTCGAGTCGCGGAGATCGGCTTCCTGGTTGAAACATTGCGGACTCGCGAGGACGCGGGCAGCCTGACCGAGAGGGCCATCGCGTGGGGCAACACGGCGCTCCTGGAGTACCGGGAAGGCACGCACGACGTCGAGATGGCGTGGGCGGCACGCGATGTTCCCACCATGAACCGGGCAGTGCGTCGCATCCGGAGTGCGAGGAGCCTGCTGGAACGAGCGCTCGATGCGGGACGGATGGAATCGGCGTGACCGGAAGCGCGAAGGGCCAACCGATCAGGTTGGCCCTTCAATCGAACGATGTCCTCATCGGGACGGCGGGATTTGAACCCGCGACCCCTGCAACCCCATTGCAGTGCGCTACCGGACTGCGCTACGTCCCGTCTGTTGCCCTACAACAACGTACAACTTGCTTTCTTCTTCGCCTTCTTCCCTTTGTGGAGCTCTTGGCCGAGTTTCGGTGCCACACCTGCCCTCCGGAACGCCGCGGCCTTGGCTACGGCATTCGCCGCGTCTTGGTCGGTAGTGATTGCGCAGCGGCGGAAGACATCGGCGTTTTGTGCCCGGTTACCTGGATGGGCTGCGCTCTCTGACGTCCTGCCTGCACCAACCGACGAGCGGCACTGCGCCGTGTGTAGTGCAACATTCTACCCTTGAGGCTCGCCTTAGTACAGGCCGCCTCCAGGCGCTGTAATGGCTCTTCAACGGGGCGACCTTTCGGCCCCTTGGAGCGATCGCCCTTTACGCGAAAGGCTCGGCGCCTCTTGATCGCCTCGGCACTGTCGCCCGGGTATTCCTTCCGAAGGGGCTACCCTTCCCCCGAACACCGCTGGGTACGCGACCAGGACCGGGCAGCGACGGGCGCCTCTGTCCCGCTGACGCGCCCAGCCTCACCCTTACACAGTCGCAGTCCAGACACTTTTCTCCCCTGACCCGGATCCCCTCTGAAGCGCCTAACTCGGGACACCTCCATTGCAGTCGTCTGCGCTGTTTTCTGCTTTCCCAGACGCGATTTCCTCCACCCAGCAGTGTCATGGTTACACATCCCAAGACGGCAAAACTTGATACAACTATGACATGTGAGGTAAATCAGTAGATTTAAACAAGATAGCAGTTACAGTCACGCTGGAAAAATTCGAAACCAATACGGTAGAGCACGTTCCGCGGGATGGCTTATTCCTTGCCCTCGTCACTCCCAGCCAGAGCCTCTCGACTTCGACACGCATGTCGCCACACTTTGAACAAATGGGTTTAGCGAGTGAACCTGAGTCCGCGGCCGAACCACTTCCCCGTGCAGCTCTTTGTTGCCTGCACCCTGCCGGCTGCGCTCGCGGGCTGTGTCTCGGCGCCCGTTGATGGACTCGATCCGCCGCCTCCTGCGATTACGGAAGTGCTGGCGCACGAGTGCCAGCGTCCCGATTCGGATCGGGTCTTCTGCGACGACTCGTGTCCCACCGCCTCGCCGCCTACTTCGAGTACGATGCCGCTGACGGCCCTTTGTCCGCGCCCCCGGTGTCGGGCTGAGTCCTCCGGTGGCATGCGCGCCGCGTATGCCACCGCTCCGCAGACCTCCTCCGGCTCCCTGAAACTCGCCTTCGGGCGCACCCCCCAAGCGTTCTTCCGGCCCGCGGATGGGGTTCCGCCACCTACCGTGAGCTCTCTGGCGCCTCTACGTCCGCTATCCGCCGACTGGCAGGGTCGCGGCGGCGACAAGCTTTCCCGGGCCACCAGCTTCATCTCAGCCGACACATAGGAGCGGCAATGATCGCACACGTGTGGAGGGGGCAGGCGGAGACCTGCAACACTGGTCCTCGATCCGCCTCCGGCACCGACAGCGCGGGCGTCGTCCAAACCCCCACCTACAACGATTCCCCAAGCTTCGCTGGCTCGGCGCCGCCCGAGGCACGGCGGCACTATTCGCGCCGGCATCGCTTCGGCGCTGGCATTCGTCGAGGCGCGCGCCCGGCTGGATGACGCCGGCGCAGCCAACGGCCTGTTCGAGTCTTCGGTCGGTCAACGTCGATGCCGTCGCGAGGGGCTCGACTCGGTGGGCAGCTACGCCGCCTACGGCGTCAACGCGGTCTTCATCGAGAACTACTGGAACGCCGTTCTCCGGTCGTGCAGGGCGGTACCTCGACGATCTGGTCTCTCGCCGCCGCCGCATCGGCTGTCCCGCCTAGACTGAGCTCCGGCCCGTCATCGGGTGCCACGCCTCTGCAAGGAGGCAGAGTGGAGTATCTTCGAAACTCTCCCGAATGGCCTCGATGTTGTGCCTTCATTCTTGCTCGGCGGCTCTTCGGGGTGTCACCTCTCGGGACCCCCAGCCCCTGATTGACGGGCTCGACCCCAGCTGCCGCCGTCTCCGGCGCCTGCCCGTCACGGCCACACGGTCGCGTGTGCCTCGGAACTGGAAATCGAGGAATGGGATGCGGACGGTTCCAACGATCAGGGCGAGCGCCGCACCTGAGGTCGCTGCAGACGCGGTCCAGCCTAGTCAGCGCCACTCGTGCTTGAGGTCGAACCTGTTCGGTCCGCGATCGCCCGGTGCCCACGACGCTGACGGCCAGCGCACCTACGCTACCGCGGCGGAGCTCGTGCCGTCCGTGGGCACGAACATCCCTTCAGCACCACACGCCATCCGGAAGATCAGTGGCGCGAAGAGATTGCGCAGCTTACCGCGCGGCCAGGAACTGGCGGTTGGCGGAACCCCGCGGGGCAGACGCTTCCAGGCGCCGGCATTCGCGGTCCACCGGGAGTGGCGCGCCCGTGATAGTCGTCCCAGAGCGAGAAGGTCCCGGAAGTCCCCGTTCCAGAGTCCGCCGATGAGCATGGTCAGCGTAGGTTACGGTACGTCGCCAGCGCCCGCCGCGGTTCACGCCCCGAAGGGGATGTACAGGGTCTCCGCATGCACGTCGACAGCGAAATGTACCAGCGTGGCCGAGAAATCCGCGGACTCTAGCGCCTCGTTCGGGGCGAAAGCTCGACAGTTCTGGCGTATCCGCGGCCCGAACGATGCGGCCCTTACGCCGATCGCCATGGTGCTGCACCCCGAGAAATCGAAATGGGAGTCCTCGGCAAGGACAACCTCGCCTACCGCGGCGCCGGAATGCCCAGCGAGATCTCCTGGCATGCAGTCGGCGCGATCGCCGCCTGTCGCACCGTCACCAGGACAACCGGTCCCCCTCGAAAGGACATTCGAATGCGTGGACGCATAACCTCGCTACCGGCATGGCGACCTCGCGCGCGTGCGCCGGAACTCCTCGGCGGCAGCGAGGGCGGATCCGTGGCCCGATTGTGCGAGAATTGTCCGATAACCGGGTCAAAACGAGGGTCCAGACAAACAGAAAGTCCCCGCGACAGCGGAACTAAGTTCCTGTAAAACGGCGTTGGCTCCGGCTTCAACGGTTGCGGCCTGGGCGGAGGAGGAGCAACCCATTGCAGTACGCTAACGGACTGCGCTACGTCCCCGTTCGAGGTGACCAGGTCTTTCCCGGTCGAGCGCCTTTTTCGACAGCCCCATGGCCGGGCGAGTGTTCAGGCCCCTGGCCGCGACCTTCAGCGGCGTGGTGCTCGACCATCATGCACTTGTCCATGACCACCTCGAGGCCGGCCGCGGCAGCGCGGCGCGCCCCCTCGCCGGCGGGGATATCCAGCTGGAACCAGATCCGCGGTATCCCGGCGGCAATCGCCTGCTCCGCCGCGCCGAGACACTGGGCCCCCGGACCAAAGACGAGAGCGAGGTCGACCGGGACCGGGACGCCGGCGAGGTTCGGGAAGGCCCGCTCACCAAGGACCGTGCACTCATGTGGCGTGACCGGAATGACCCGGTACCCCGACTGCTGCAGGTACGCCGACACATAGTGGCTGGGCTTCCGCGGGTCGCGCGACAGGCCCACCACGGCGATCGTCTTCACTTGCTCGAACACGCGACGAATGGTCGCAGGATCCTGGAAGCGCCGACGCTCATCTGGCGACAACGCTGCCTGCGGGTCGTACGCACAAGCATCGTCTCCGGTCTGGCTGGTCATGCAATCAATCTAGGCGGTCATCGACCGGTGCATGGTTATTTTCGAGAACCGACATCGAGGGATCCCAGGTGAAGAGGCTGCTGGTGCTGATGCTGGCGGGTTTTGCGGTTCGACGTGGAGAGTCCCGTCATCAGGACACGCGAAGGGGCCGGGGTGGGCGACCTGGAAGCCGACGTGGTCCGGATCTATGGAAGCAAGATCACCGTGTCACCACACGCCTACACCGGACCGGACGGCCATTACCTCATCGTGACGCCGCCTGACGACACGCTGCATCGAATCATCTTTGAGACGGATGGAAAGAAGGTGGTGCACATCCGGGCGGGACAGCGACCTGCGGTTGACTACATCGAGGGTTGTGCGTGACGCCGAGAGCCACTGGTCAGATTTGAACTGACGACCGCTCGATTACGAATCGAGAGCTCTACCCCTGAGCTACAGTGGCGACTTCCTTGTGCTGAGGGATGCCCTGGCGCGGACTCGAACCGCGATGCCTTTCGGCACTACCCCCTCAAGATAGCGTGTCTACCAGTTTCACCACCAGGGCGACGAGGCACGAACATACCGACGCCTTGCGGGCCGGTCAACCCTGACGCAAGTCGTTCACCCGCCTTGCAATCCGATGCTGATGCTGAAGTTGATCACACGCTCGGTGTAGCCCGGGTAGGAGCCCCCGCCGTACCACTGCTGGTACCAGTCCACTCCCGGCGTGATGAAGAACTTCGAGCTCAGTGGAAATTCCCAGCCGACCCCGACCAGGGTGCTGAAGCCGTTGTCGCCGGTGGTGGCGTAGTAGTAGTAATAGTCGGTGACACTGCTCCACGCGAAGCCCGCCCCGCCCCGGAAGTTGAGCCCCGCCGTCCGGATGGGATAGACCTGCAGGACCGGCATGAGGCTCACCAGCGTCTCGGTGATCCCGTTCTGGTAGTTGGTCCACACGTTCACTTCGCCACCCAGTCGCAGCACCTGCTTGACCGTCCCGCCGAGGCGGAAGTTGAACGTAGGACGCCAGAGCGCATCGGAATAGCCGAATGCATCGCCGTCGAGATCCACCCGCTCCATGCCGGCGCCAAAGCCGATACTGCCCCAGAAGCCACCCCTCAGTGGGGCCGGCTGCACCTCGGCGATACCCTTTCGGGGCGTCTGGGCCTCGAGCTGGGGCGACACCGAGACCACGAGCAGGGCTACTGCGAATCGGCGGAACATGGGCGATCGCCTCGCGAACAAGGGACCAGATGAATTGTGATCAGCAGCAGCCAAGGCAAGGGTCGGACCACACCCCGGCTCCCGGTATCTTTGGGGCGCCCGCCGCCCTTGCCCCCGGCCGGCACCGGAATGTCCTCTCGCCCAGACAATCATGTCACCTCGTGCGCGCATCTTCTTCGTAGCCTTGATGTTCCTTGTCGCCGCCGCCTGCGCGCGGCTCGGAATGTGGCAGCGTGCCCGGCTGCAGGCCCGGCGCGCCGGCAACGCGACGGCGCGGGAGGCACGCGCCCAGCCTCCGGTGGACCTCGCGACGGCCGCTGACGTCCCCCTTGCCGACCGGCGCGTCACCGCACGCGGCACCTTCGACCATGCGCACGACATGCTGCTGCGTGGTCAGGCACTGAGCGGGGCACCGGGCGTCGTGGTGGTGACTCCCCTGCGGAACGCCCATGGCGATTCCGCGTTGCTGGTGGTGCGCGGATTCCTCCCGTCCAACGACGGGATCTCGGTGCCACAGCTGGACTCGCTGCATGAGGATGGGGAGCAATCGATTGCCGGCGTTGGGCGCGCCCTCCCGCCGCGGACAGGACGAGGACAGCGGCTGGCGCGCGATGGGCGCACCACGTGGAAGGAACTGGAACTGGAGCCGCTGCGGCGTGAACTACCGTACCCCGTGATGGGGATCCTCCTCTTCGCGACACCGGCCCCAGGACAACCGGCCTGGCCGCGCCGCCTCGAGCCGCCGCCACTCGACGACGGCCCGCACAAGAGCTACATGCTGCAGTGGTTCGGGTTTGCCACGGTCGCCGTGATCATGGCGTTGATTGCGCTGCTGCGCCGTCAAGCTGCTGAATGGTCTGAACCGACGGCCGCTTCGACTTCTGCAGGCGCGCTGCCACCTGCTCGTTCTCCTTGAGCACGCGCAGGACGTTGTAGCGCGCCAGCTTCTTCAGGTCCTCGTCACTCCAGCCGCGCCGGATCAGTTCCGCGAACAACGCTGGGAAGGTGGAGACGTCCTGCAGGCCGGTGGGGGTCGTGTCGATCCCGTCGAAGTCGCTCCCGATGCCCACATGATCGCCGCCAGCGAGCTTCTTCACGTGGTCGACGTGGTCGGCCACCTCGGCCAGCGTCGCCTTGGGCGCCGGGTTCGCCTTGAGCCACTCCGCGCGCTGGGCCTTCACCGCCGCCGTGTCCGTCTCGGCGACCCCCACCGGCTTCCACTCGCGGGCCTTCGCCTCCCACTGCATCACCTCGTTCGACACGAAGGCCGGCACAAACGTCACCATCACGACGCCGCCGTTCTTCGGCATCCGCGCCAGGATCGAGTCGGGCACGTTACGCGGATAGTCCACGAGGGCCCGTGCCGAGGAATGGGAGAAGATGACCGGAGACTGGGTCACGTCGAGGGCATCGCTCATGACGCCGGGCGACACGTGCGACAGGTCCACCATCATCCCCAGCCGGTTCATCTCGAGCACAACCTCTCGCCCGAACGGGGTGAGCCCACTGTGCACCGGCTGGTCGAGCGCCGCATCGGCCCAGTCGAGCGTCACGTTGTGCGTGAGCGTCATGTAGCGCGCGCCGAGTTCGTAGTACATGCGAAGGGCGCCGAGGGAGTTCTCGATGGCGTGCCCCCCCTCCATGCCGAGCAGGCTCGCGATCTTGCCGGACTTGTTGGCCGCCTCGATGTCGGCCGCCGTGAGGGCGAGGGTGAACTTGTCCGGGTACTTCGCGATGAAGCGCCGCGCGATGTCGAACTCCTCGAGCTGGATCCTTGCGTAGCCGCTGTCCTTCACCTCGCCCGGCACGTAGATCGACCAGAATTGTCCGCCGACCCCGCCCGCCGCGAGGCGCGCGAAGTCAGTGTGACCCGGCGTGGTCTGCCGCAAGTCATAGGCGTCGACATCGAACGGCGCCGTCTTGCTGGTGCGGATTTCCCAGGCCAGGTCGTTGTGGCCGTCGATGATCGGCGCCGCCTTGATGATGGCCTTGGCGTGCTCGAGGGACTTGTCGGTTTGACTCATGGCGGACGCAGGCATGAGGAGTAGGAACAGCGTGAGCAGAAAACGGTTAACGGTGAACGGGGCACGACGCATCATTGGGGATAACCCTCCTGTTTACTGTTCACGGTTGACCGTTCACGCGGTTTCTTGTCAGCTGCACCAGCTCCGGCCTGTGCACGAACTCGGGACAGATCTTCTGGTCGAATTCGTACGGCCCTCCCGTCTCGGCATCGGTCCAGGGAAAGCCACGGCAAACCGCCGGGTAATAGGACTGCGCGTGGATGGTGCACCCGCCGTCCTTCATGAATACGCAGCGACCGTTCTTCACCCGGGTACGCCATTCGCCCCAGCGGGTGCGGTAGACCTTGCCTTCCCCGTGCGCGCTCAAGATCGCGGCCACTTCCAGCTCGCTGACGGTTGCCCCGTAGGCGCAACACGCCGAATCATGCGGGCAGGGATAGCAGGGCAGCGCAGGAAAGTCACTCATCGGGGCGGTGCAATCTCGGGCAGGACGCGGCCCGATACAGGCTCAGTCGGGCGCACCCCCGCGAGCGCGGCGAAGGTCGGCCCGATGTCCTCGGTCGTCACCTTCCGTGAGACGCGGCGGGGTGCCAGCCCGGTTCCCATGAAGATTATCGGGACGTGCATGTCGACGCGCTGGGTCGTGCCGTGTTCGGTCCAGCCCGGGGCGTCGACCCAGATCCACCCCGGCTTGCTGGTGGCCGCGATCAGCCAGTCCTGCTGCGGTGGGATCGTCCGGCGCCAGAGCCGCGCCGTTTCATCGCCCGCGGGCGCCCGGGCGAGCGTGCGCGGCGTGAACACGCGGTCCACCCCCGGCATCGTCAGTGCTTCCCGCGCCAGCGCATCGGAGAGACTGTCCACCTCCACCCCGCGCGCGCGGAGCGCCGCGAGGTCGGCAGTGATGAAGCCCAGGTCCCAGGTGACCCCGATGGGGATGTCATAGCGCGCCAGATACTCCTGCGCAGTACGCTGTGCCATCGCCTTGAACGACACGCGGCCCCCCTTTCCTGTCCTCTCGGGGAACGGCTGGACGCCGTGGTCGGATGTCAGGGCGAATACGGTGCCCCCGCGCGGCACCAGCACGGCGAGCGAATCGAGGAACCATCCCAGCCAATGATCGAGCCGCAGCAACTGGTCGTGCAGCTCGCGCGAATCGGGACCATAGTCGTGGCCAATCGCGTCGGTGGTCGACAACGACACAACCAGCAGGTCGGTGCCCTCACGCCGGCCCACACCGGTGCGTCGAACGCCCTCGAGCGCCACATCGAAAATGAGCGAATCCATCCAGGGGTAATGGCGCAGCTTGAGCAGCATCCGGCCGGTATCGGCCGGAAGCATATGGGGAAAGGTGAAATCGCGCTCCCCGAATTCAGCATTTTCGTAGGACATCGAGTCCGCTTCGGTGTATGTCGCCGGGTCGCGGAACAATCCCCATTGCTTCCCCGTCAGTGCCGCCGGCCCACCGCGCATGTTCCAGGCATACAGCCAGGACGGAACGCTGTCGCTGTACCAGCTGCTGGTGGTGAACACACCGCCGGCAAACCAGAACACGTCACCCCGCGCACGACCGACCGGCAGGATCGCCGACCGGTCCTTTCGCGACACGGCGAGCACACGCGACGCCGAGTCGCGCGCCAGAAGCCAATCGTAGAGCCCGGTTCCCCGGAACCGGCGTGGCGATGATCCGGGCCACATCCGACCCCGGGTGTCGGAGGCGGGAACGAGCACCGATGCCGAATCGACAACCCCCAGATCGTTCGCGAAGATGCCGGTGCTCGCAGGCGGCCGCCCCGACAGCAGCGTCGCGTGCCCCGGTGCAGTCTCGGTAAGGGCGTGGTCCTGGAATCCATTGGTGAACACGACACCCGAGCGCAGGAACCTTCCGAGCCCGCCGGTGAACTCGGTGCCGTAGCGGTCGAAGTAGTCCGGCCGCATCTGGTCAATGACGATCAGGACTTCAAGCTTCGGACGGGCAGTCTGAGCGGCAACCGGAGCGGCCACCAGCGCCGGCAGCAGGGCCGGCAGGCGGCGCATGAACAGAGAGCGAAACATTGGCCGGAAGCCTAACCGGGGCCGCGTGCAGTTTGCAGCGGCCCCGGCGAGTGGCTCCACGTGATCACGATCCAGCCCGCTATTGTGGCGTGACCAGCTCCCGGTGACTGCGTACGCCATCGGACCACGTGATGTCGAGCGTTCGTCCACCCGCGCCGCCAAGGACGGCGCTGCCGCGTCGTGCGAAGGAGAGGATGTCGCCGGTCGCCACGTCGCGGACCAGCGCCATCGGATAGGCGGCGGCGTTCCATGTCAGCCGGACTCCGCCACTCACCACTCGCGCCTGGCGATCCGGCATCGGCTGCAACTGCCGCAGGAAGGTGACGCCCCTGCCCTGCGCGCTCATCGCGGCCATGCTCGACAGCTCAGCATCGCGACCGCCGCCCCGCACCCGCAGCCGCGCCAGCCGATCGGACCGACTGGCGCCGAATGGGATGACGAACGCGAACTGACGCTGTTCAACCACCTGGTCGGCCACCGGGTCCCCCTCGAACTGGTAGCTGAAGAGGATGCTGCCGCGATCGTCAAGCCCCTCGAGCACATAGGCACCCCGCTGCTCCGGTAGCTGGATCGGCGCGGCGATCTCAAAGGCGGGCTCGAGGGTCACCACGCCATTGACGATGCGGCCCCATACGAGCAGTCCCGCCTGCGCTCCGGCGACAGTGGACCCCATGAGGCTCTGCCGGTAGTCGAGGGCCTTCTGGTAGTGATAATCACTGATCCAGTTGATGCCGTTGCAGTAGCCCATGAGGTCGACGCTCGAGGGCGACTTGAGAGTCAGCGACCCGATGTCGAGACCCCATACGCCGATTGACCCATCGAGGTATGGAAACGCCGGATCCTCGCCGCCCGGATGACCACACGGAGCATGCAGCAGGCTCAAATTGTGCCCCAACTCGTGGGCCAGGACACCGTCACCACTCGGCATCCGGTCCCAGCCCACCGCCGACTTGCCGGGCACGTAGCCGATTCCGGCGATGCCACTACCGTAGGTGGTCTTCACCACGCCATAGAAGTACTTGCCCGTCCCGTCGACGACCTGCAACGTCCGGATCTCGTTCAGCACCGTGCTCCATTCGCTGCTGCCGTCGCTCGGCAGGCTGTCGGCACTGGAACTGTACGGCGTCACGCGCAGCGTGACGTTCACCACCTGTACCGGCATTGCCTTCTTGAGCGTCGCGACGAACTGATCCTTGTTGGCCGCGGTGACATCGCCGGTGAGGCCACCCACGATGACCGGCACCATGTGGATGTCGAGCGGTGCAACGGAGCGGACGTCAAGCTCCTTCTGCAGGCCGGATGCGGGATAGCTGTTGTCGGTCTCGTCGCTCTCCGGCACGCCGTTCCCGGGGTCGACGTCCGCCAGAATGCGGAGGCCGGTGGTCACCTGGGCGGCCGGGATGAGCTGGTTCCACGAACTGTTGAGCGACCCCTGATCCATCACCATCGGCGCGCTCGCGGACGGTGCCGGCAAGTTGTAGGTCGCAACCGGCGTGGGGTTCGCACCCTGGTACAGGCGCACCCGCACCGCAGGTGCGGCCGTGTTCGCCTGGTCTGCCCTGACAAAGACGCGAAGGTATGCATCGCGGTTGGCGATGAGCGGCACCGTGTCGTCGTACGACTGGACCGACTGCGTAATGGTCAGTCCGTCGATCACGAGGTTCACCGTGCCCTGCAGCGACAACGTATACACCACGGCGGCAGCGGTGGATTGCCCGGTGATGACCTGAACCTGCTGACTGGCGGGGCTGGGCGCGAAGGTGCTTGCGCCCGAGGTGACACTGGATGCCGCGATGGTATAGAGTCCGGGCACCAGCCCTGAAAGCGTCGTCGAGACGGTGACCGTCCGGGAGAATCCCGAGGTATTGGTCACCAGCACGTTGCCGTCAGTGCCTCCTGGCAATCCGGACATCGTGAGCATGATCTGACTGTTCTGCTGCGCATACGCAACGCTGACCGGAACCCGCGTCGCCGACGCGGCCACGTCGACCGTCTGTGTAGCTGTCGCAGGCGCGTAGGTGTGGCCCCCCGAAGAGACGCTGGCCGCGCTGAGGGTATAGCTGCCCGGCGCCAGCCCGTCCACCGCACCCGATGCAGTGAGCGCGCGGCTGAACCCGCCCGGGCCGCTCAGGATGATGTTCGCGGCGGTACCCGACGGCAGGCCGCTGACCGTCAGCACGAGTCCCCCCGTTGTGAGTGGCGAGAGCTGGTCAGCGCTGTTACAACCGGCGACGATACAGGGAATGAGGAGTGTGGCAAGCCGAATCGTGCGGCTGATCGATCGGTTCATGGGCCTGCCCGAAAAGGACGACTGGAATATCCCGGTGAATGCAGCAACCCCGGTGCCGCAAAGCAGCCTCGGTTCAACATTCCTAAGCGATTGTTACAGAATCACTTGAAAACGCACGTCGGCGACCTGCCGTCAGCTCCGCTTCCACCGATGCGGTGACGTGCGAGCCCTGTGGCGAATGGAAGCTTATTGCCGCATGGCCTCCAACGCGATCTCGATTCCCGCCGTCGCCCTCGGCGCGGTGTCGATCGGGCCTGTCGCTTGAGCGGGTGACCATCCGAGGCCATCTTCCCCCAGGTGAACCTCCCCCGCGCTCGCGCGCTGCTCCACCCGATCCTGCTCATCCTGCTGCTGTCCACGCCCGCTGCAGCGCAGGTGCGCCTGCCCAAGCTGTTCGGCGGCACTTCCGCCCAAGGCGACTCGCAATCGCGCGCGGACTCCATGGCAGCTGCGCCCCGGACGGTCGAGCCGGGCTCGCCGCGACAGTCCATGGAGAGATACTTCGAGCTTTCGCGCGAAGGTCGCTGGGCTGACGCGGCGCACTACCTGAGCACCGGCACAGCCGACACCGTTGATGCCGCGAAGCTGGCCGAGGAACTCAAGGTCGTTCTGGACCGGCATCTCTGGATCGATCTTGACCAGTTGTCTCCGCTTGCCGAGGGCGACACCGCTGACGGCCTGAAGGGAGCAATGGACCAGGTCGGCACGATCCGCGACCCAACGGGCTCAACGACCCGGTGCGCATCGTCAAAGTCACTCGCGGTGACGACTCCTGGTGGGCCTTTGCGCCCTCCGTCGTGCGCCAGGTGGACAACTGGTACTCGGAACTTGGTGACAACTGGATCCGGGAGCTCTTCCCCGAGCCGCTTCGGCGTACCGGGCCGCTCCGGTTGCAGTGGTATCAGTGGCTGGCCCTGATCATTCTCGGCCCCCTCATCGTCCTGGCGGGAACCGCGCTGCAGCGACTGCTTACCCTCACGCTGCAGGCCATCGTACGGCGCACACCTGGCACGTGGGACGACGACCTCCTGCCCGAACTCCGCGCACCGCTGCTCCTCTTCTGCGTGGCGCTCTTCGTGGCCCCGGTCACCTCATGGCTGGGCCTGAACGCGATGGTCCAGGGACTGGTCACCAGCCTGGTAAAGGCCGGAGTCACGGCCGCGCTCTTCTGGGCCCTCATCCGCGCCCTCGGCGTCATCGAGAAACGCGTCATCGCCTCGGCATGGGCTACCCAGCGTGCCGACGTGCTGTCGCTGGCGCCGCTTGGCGGGCGCCTCGCGAAACTGCTGGTCGGCTTCCTCGGGTTTGCGGCAGTGCTCTCGCAATTCAATATCCCGGTCGGGACCCTGCTCGCCGGCCTCGGCATCGGCGGTATCGCAATCGCACTGGGCGCACAAAAGACGCTGGAAAACGTGATCGGGTCGATTGCGATCGTGAGCGACAAGCCATTCGAGGTGGGCGACTGGATCAAGGTGGAGGATATCGAGGGAACCGTGGAACAGGTGGGCATCCGCTCCACGCGCATCCGCACCTTCGACCGGACGATCATCAGCTACCCGAACGGCCGGCTCGCCGACATGCGCCTGGAGTCGTTCTCCGCCCGCGACCGGTTCCGGCTCAACACCACGATCGGCCTGGTGTATCACACCACGGCGGCCCAGATGCGGCAGATCGTCGGGGAAATCGAGGCGGCGCTGAAGGGCAATGCCAAGGTATGGCAGGACACGATCATTGTGCGGCTCGACAACCTCGGGGCTTACGCGCTGAACATCCGCATCATCGCCTGGTTCCTGGCAAAGGACGCGCCGGAGTTCCGCGACCTGAACCAGGAATTCCTGCTCCAGGTGCTGGAAATCGTGGAGCGCGCCGGGAGCGGCTTCGCCTACCCGACGCAGACGCTCGTCATGCCATCCACACCAGCCCAACCTCATGCACCTGAACGTCCGACGCCTTCGGCTTGATGGTGATGGTCTCGAGGGGCTCGCTCTGGGCATCGAATCCCCCCTGCAGTGCGCCGGTCTGCTCCTCGATCTGCTGATCCAGCTCCGCGAGCGCCTGGCGGACCGATTCCGCGCTCTCGTTCGCGCGCGCGACATCCCCTGACTGCTTCTGTACCCGGCCCACGCTGCGCGCCGCCGTTCCCAGGCGCGACACATTCGTGGCACTCACCGCCTTTCGGCTGAACAGGGCACCGATCACCGCCGTGCCGAACGACACCGCAGCCTGAAGCTTCTGCGAGCCCGCCTCGTCTGATTCCCGCTCCACCCGCTGTTCCGCACGCTGCAACCGATCGACCAGCGCCGCGCGCTTCGCCGCGAATTTCGTCCTCATCGCTTCGACCGCCGCATCGCGCTGTTCCCGGGAGTTGTTCTGCAGTCGTATGCGGAAATCCTTCTCCGTCTCGCCGGCCTGCGAGAGCAGCTTGAGACTGGCGCTCCGGAAGAGCGTGATCACCTCGTTCGCCCTGAGCCACTGCGTGTATGACCTGGTCCACCCTGCGTAGCTCTTCTCCTTGAGGGCGGCCGACGGCACCGGCGCGAAATTGCCGTCGGCAGGAGCCCCTTTCCCGATCGTCGCGAGGTCGGCCTCGAGGGGATCGGCGGTGCTCCAATCCACCGGCACCGGTCCGTCGCCGAACCCCACGGTGTGCAGCACACGATCAGTACGGTTGATCCCGTATTTGGCGCTCGAGATCGTCACGTCGGCTATACCGAGCAGCCGTGGCCGGTAGGTGGCCTCGCCCGCGGCGGGAAGGTGGAACTGCGGAATGCCCGCCGGTACCGAGGGCGGACCAGACGCGCCGCCATCCGTGACCGGAGGCGCAGCACTACGCGGGCCCGACGATGACCGCGCCGCGGTCGGTGCCGCCGGCGGTACCGGCACGAGACGCCTGATCTGCTCGCGCGTCATGGGCCCGCGAGGTACGACAGCGTCCATCGCGTCTGGAAGGTGACCGGCGTCGGTTCGTGCACGCTGTGCAGCAGGAAGACGCGCTTGCCGAGTCCCGCGATCAGTCTGCTCCATCGCCGCGCGATCGAAGCTGCCCGCCGGCCGACGCGCCCTCGAGTCCGTCCATCACCCGCGCCTTGTCGCGCTCGGTCTGCAGCCGGCCGATGAACCAGGTGCCGGTGTTGGACAGCGCCTTGTAGTCGAGGTCGACCGGGTTCTGCGTGGCGAGCACCACCCCGAGCCCGAACGCGCGGGCCTGCTTGAGCAGCGTCAGCAGGAGCAGCTTGCTGGGCGGGTTGGCGACGGGCGGCATGTAGCCGAAGACCTCGTCCATGTACAGGATCGCGCGCAGACTGAGCCCGTGCCGGGCTGCTGACGCACCCACGCGATGATTTCGTTGAGCAGCATCGTGACGAAGAACATGCGCTCGGCGTCGCCAGGTGCGCGATGGAGAGATCGACACGCTGCGGCTTGCCCTCGCGTCGTATACAGCAGCCGGCCGTGTCGAGCGGCTCACCCTGCCAGCCAGGCCTCGAACCCGGCGCTGCCAGCAGGTTGTTGAGCCGCATGGCGAACTCGATGCGATCCTTGGCCGGGAAGACCGTGTCCACGGCATCACGCCCATCTGCGGCGAACGGCGGCGTTCTGGATCCCGCGCGACCAGTCCCGGCGAGATCGAGCTCCGCGCCCTGCACCCCATGCCGTGCTGAAGCATGTTGGACGAGCAGGATGTGCTCGCGGCTGCGTGATCGGGTCGGCCTCGATGCCCAGCAGCGAGAGCACGCTGGTGGCCGTCGCGTCGACGCGCTCGCGCAACGCCTCGCCGTCGTCGCGCACGGCAGCCGGCGGTGGCGCGAAGGTGCGCAGGAGCGACAGCGGCGCCCGCAGTGCTGCCCGGCGTGTAGATCGCCAAGTCCGCCGCTTCCCTGAGCCGCGTGATGCGCGTCGCCGTCCTGGCCCCATCGGCGAGCCCCTTCTCCCACAGTGTCGCCTGCTGCTGCGGCGAACTGCTGCGGCGTCGATACCCGGCCTGCGGCTTCCTGCAGGTCGACCCACGGCCGGAAGTCCGCCGGCGGCAGATTCGGGAAAGGTGCAGCAGCAGGTTGCCCAGGTCGCCCTTGGGGTCGATGGCAATGACCGGGATGTCGTCGATCAGCGCCTCCTCGAGCAGGCCGATGCCCAGTCCGGTCTTGCCGCTGCCGGTCATGCCGATGATGACCGCGTGTGTCGTCAGGTCCTTGGAGTCATACAGGACCAGTTCGTCGGTGCGCTTGCCGGCCGCGAGGTCCTGGACCCGGCCGAGATAGAAGGCGCCAAGCTTTTCGAAGTCTTCCATGCGACCAGGGTGCGAAGGGGGAGTACAGCAGGGATCAGGACGCTCAATACTGCGTGATCCGGTCCCAGTGACAAGGTGAGCCTAAATGGCTATATTAGACATAGCATAGAGACCAATAATGCTAGCTTATTACGCTATCTCTAATCAGGCCTTAATAGCCATAATATGAGATACGAATCTATCTCCATAGTAAAAAACAACTTATCAGCGCTCATCCGCGAAGTTCAGCAGGGTGAGACGATCGTGATAACCGACCGCGGCCGTCCAGTCGCCCGTCTCGAGCCCATGGGCGAGATGGACCAGACTGATGAGCAGCTGCGCGCGCTGGTCGACGATGGACTCGTTTCCCTGCCCCGCAGGTCCCCTGACGCAACGGTTCTCGACCTTCCAATGCCATCTGTTGTCGCGGGACCGAGCGCCGTGGACTACCTCCTCGAAGAGCGGGAGGGGGGCCGATGAAGTTCTGGGACTCCTCTGCCCTCATTCCGCTGATCGTACCCGAGCCGGAAACCCGTCCACTGGGCGGTCTCCTCAAGGCCGACCCTGCCATCGCCGCCTGGTGGGGCAGTCGCGCCGAGTGCACCGCTGCCCTCGCGCGCCTGGAGCGCGATCGCCGGGTGACCGGCCAGCACATGGCGCAGGCGCGAGCGCGGCTCGAGCTCCTCGCCGACCAATGGCTGGAAATTTCCCCATCCCCACAGGTGCGAGAGCAAGCCGAGCGACTGCTGCGCGTGCACGCCCTGCGCTCCGCCGACGCGCATCAGCTCGCGGCGGCCCTGGTGGCCAGCCGGCACCGCCCAGCGAGCCTGGAGTTCGTGACCATTGACCAGCGGCTCGCTGATGCGGCGCGCCGTGAGGGATTTCGCCTGCTTCCAAACTGATCATGCGGTGCGAGGGCGGACGCGGCCGAAGCCAGGCCCGGTTTATCACTCATGATCGAACACGCCTTCGCCCAGCACCTTGGTGAACGCCGATGGGGCAAGGGCGCGGAATATCGTGTCGTGGGCCAAGTCCGGCCTCGGTGCGTAAAACAACACCAGGTCAGCCGCCGACTGCGCCTTCAGGATCGCGGCAAGTTCGCCGTTGCCTCGGCGATCTGCGTTTCGTTGGCGGCTGCGAGATCAACACCCGCTGCGCGCCCCTCAGGGCGCCGATGTGCGACTGCGCCGCCCTGACTGTCTCGCCACCGTTCCACCAGACACTGGGACTCAGCGCTATGTACCCGCGAAAGAGGAGTGGGTCGAGGAGCAGCGTCTCCACCACGAACAGTCCTGCAAGCGGTTCGCCCACGACGGCGGTCTCACTCGTCGTGCGATAACGGCGGCGCACGTCATTCATGAGCTCCTCGCGGATGAAGCTGCGAAAGGCAGCTGATCCCCACCCGTGGCGCGATCGCGCTGTCCTTCGCCACGGTCGTCGGTCCGGTCAGGTCGCGCCGCCGCTCGGTCTTCTCGATCCCCACGACCAGTGCGGGCGAGAATCAGCCTCGAACCGGATGAGCGAGTCGATCGTATTCGCAACATGGGGGATGTCCTCCGACATCCCGCCGTCGAGCATGTAGAGCACCGGAAAGGCAGCGGTATCGCTCGCATCTTCGGGGGCGTGTAGACGTTGATCGTGCGCACTTCGCCGAGCACCAGGGAGCTGATGGCAAAGGCCTCATGCCTGACGGAGCCGGTCGCAACGGCGCGCAGAGGGGATGGCGCAAGCAATGTGGCAAGTACGGCGAGGACGTAGCGGGACATCGGTCGAAGATAGCTGCGAGGGCCTGAGGCTTTGCTGACACGCCGGCATCGCTCGCGGGAGGAGCGGTCCGATAAAGGCACGGGCTCCCGATGTGGGAGCCCATTCAATGTGACTCTTTATTCCTGCTGATGCGGCGCGTAGGAATCGAACCTACAACCTAGTGATTAAGAGTCACTTGCTCTGCCAATTGAGCTAGCGGCCGCTCATCTGAGTAGCCCCAACGGGAATCGAACCCGTCTTTCAACCTTGAAAGGGTCGCGTCCTAACCGATAGACGATGGGGCCGATGTCCCGCCTTCAATTTTTACCCATAGCGCTAACGGGATTCGAACCCGTGTACCAGCCTTGAGAGGGCTGTGTCCTAGGCCTCTAGACGATAGCGCCATTGACTGCTGCGACTCACGCACCACAGGCCCGGCAGGAATCGAACCTGCAACCCCCGGTTTTGGAGACCGGTGCTCTACCAATTGAGCTACGGACCTCTGAATTCCGGCGGCGCTCCTGCGCCGGGTTCACCAGAGGGTGACTGACGGGAATTGAACCCGCAACCTCCGCAGCCACAGTGCGGCGCTCTAACCAATTGAGCTACAGCCACCATGCAGGGGGCTGCCGGTCCCCTGTCGAGCAGCCAAAAGTAAGCGCAGCCTTGGCTTGGTCAAGGCCAGAACTCTGCAGCCAGCGCGCTCACGTACCCTGATTGAGGGACCTCGGCCCCATCCAGCGTCACCACCGGGACCACGCCCCGAACGGCGTTGGCGACAAAGAGCGCCTTCCCCTCAAGCTGAGCCCGGGTCAGGGTTTGCTCCTCCACCGGACCCCGCATCTCCTCGATCCGCATCCGGGCAATCCCCCGGAGCACCCCCAGGCCCATCGGCGGGCCAGCGACCCGGTCGCCGTCCCACCAGAAGAGGCTCCAGATGCCGCACTCGGTGACGAATCCTCTGCCGGTCAGGAGCAGTGCATCGTCCGCTCCCAGGCTGGCGGCCTCTTCCCGCGCCTGGAGAAAGGCATCGCGTGACGTCGTCTTGTGCGCGTAGCCCGGGTGCGCGGTTTTCACTGTTGCCAGCCGGACCGTTGTCGAGAGTTCCAGCGCACGCTCGGTCACCACCATTCCCCTCGGGCCCACTTCGAGCTTCACCACTCGATCGGGTCCACCCGACGGCACTTCCATCCTGAGCGGGAACGGCACTCCCAGCGCGCGACAGCTTTCACTCAGGCGGCGCAGGTGCAGGTACCAGAGCGGTGCCACACCGTTTCGAATCCGGATCGTCTCGATCAGGGTGGGAATGAAGGTCACGCCGGTTCCTCCCTGCCCTGTACCACGGCCTGTGCAGTGGTTGCCCCGATGATCAGCACTCCGCCCAGCAGCGCCCAGTGGCTGGGCCGTTCGCCATGCACCAGCCAGGCCCACACCGGGTTCAGCACCGGCTCGACCATCAGCAGCAGCGACGCCTCGAGCGCGGGCACCTGCCGGAGGCCGCGCGTAAGACAGGCGTAGGCCAGCCCGATCTGGATGGCGCCAAGGTAGAGAATGACCACCCAGTCCATCGGCGTGGCTGACATGACCGGCAGCGCGAACGGGAGTCCCCAGAGGAATGCGATGACGTTGCCGAAGGCCACGGTTGCCAACCCGGAGTCCTCCGCGCCACGCGACAGCCATCGGAGGCCCGCGATCGTCACCGCGAACGAGAAGCCGCTCAGCAGCGCGAGCAGGTTGCCCTTCGCAGGGTCGGGTGCCGTGACCACCGGCGCCTCGTTGCCGACAAAGAACAGCACCAGTCCCGCGAGGACTGCGGCTACCACCCAGAGGTCACGCGGGCGCACCGGCTCCTTCAGGAACAGCGGACCGAGCAGCAGCAGGTACACCGGCGACGTCGCCTGGAGGAAGATCGTGTTCGCCGAGGTGGTGAGCTTGTTGGCGGTGACGAACAGGATCAGCGTAGCGGCGTAGGCAATGCCAACGAGTGCCGGCCGCCAACCCCAACCGCGTCGCGTCGCCGGCACGAGCAGCAGCAGTGTCACGGCGGCAATGCCCGACCGGAAGCTCGCGACCTGCCACCCGGTGAGGGTGGACGCCTTGATCGCTGCGCCGCCGGTGGAAAACAGCAGCGCCGCGAACACGAGCTGAAGCCGCGCCTGGTTTCGTGATGTCATGGAGGCCGAGAAGATAGTCGCCCGGCGCTCACTCCCGGCTGGATGCTGCGGCCCGGCGTCTGAGGAAGATCTTTCCGGCCAGCGCGAGCACGACCAGCACGGCGAGCGTCACCCAGGTGGCACGGTGCACGCCGGACCAGATCGGCTTGAGGCGCTCGCCCCATTCACTGCCGTAGTAGCCGAGGGTGCAGATCCATGCCACCCAGGCCAGCGCGCCGGAGAAGTTGCCCAGCAGGTATCTGCCCCATGGCAGGTCGGAGGAGCCAGCAAGCACGGCGGATACGGTGGAGACACCGGGCACGAAACGCACGACGAAGATGGCTCCGGCTCCCCAGCGGGCGAGCAGCCGGTCGAGCCATGCGATCCGTTTCGGCGTGAGCAGGAGACTGAACCGGTGTGCCAGCACTTCGCGCCCCAGCTGACGACCGAGCAGGAAGCCGGCGTTGTCGCCCATCACCGCCGCCGCCACGCCGGTGAGGTAAACTTGCGGCAGCCTGAAGTGACCGTCCTTCGCGAGACCCGCCGCTGTGAGCAGGACCGACTCGGCAGGGACGGGCACGCCCACATTGTTGACGAGGAGGCTCCAGAACAGCACCGGATAGCCGTGATGCTCCAGCCCCTCCAGGACGCGCGTGGCGATGTCGCCGGCCAGCAGCAGGGATATCGTCAGCGCGTGCCCAGGTGATCAGGCCGCCGCGACCCTTTCGGGCAGCGACTTGAGCCTGAAGGCGAGGATCAGCAGCAGGATCCCGAACGCCACCGCGTAGGCCGCGAGCAGGTAGATGATGGTCAGCGCCCCTTCGCCGGGCCGCGCGATCAGCATCGCGCCGAACAACAAAGACAAAAGGCCGGCGAGGCCCAGTGCCCACTCCCCCGTGATCTCCTTGCGCAGGCGTATCGCGGTGACGATGGCCAGAACCCCGGTGATGATCGCCCACACCGCGATGAAGTAGAGCAGCACCAGCGCGGTCATACCGGGATAGATGAACGCGCCAATACCCGCCAGCACTCCCACCAGGCCGAGGAACACAAGGGACCAGATCTTCGCCTTGAAGCCGGCGATGAGGGCCAGTCCACCATCGATCAGGGCGTAGATCCCCCAGATGAGCACCAGTGTCGTCAGGGTCAGACCCGGCATCATGAAGGCCACAATACCAAAGAGGAGCGCGCAGACGCCGCGTATCGCAAGTGAAGACCAGTGTGTCGCCAGCGCTCGGGCAATCGGGGCGTCAGGCATGACAGACCTCCATGAGGAATTGTTCTACTTCCAGCGTCCAGCCACCCAGGCATAGCCGTCGGTGCGGCTCTCCCAGCGTCCTGGTTCCCACGAGGTCGAGCCGACCGGGATCGGCATCCATCGCCCGGCATCCCACACGAACTCCGACCCGGTCCAGACCCAATAGCCCGGCACCCACGCCATGCCGCCGCCGGGGAGTGACCCGGGAGACTCCTCCTTCGGCGGTGGTGGCGCTGTCGGCGCCAGGGCGCCGACGACCTGAATAGGCCCCGTGGAATATCCATAGGCGACGAGACCGTCAGTGTACGCGCAGCAGCCCGATGGCTGGCGAGGCGGCGGGCGCGACGGCCGCGGTGGCACCGATATCGCCTGGGCCACGAGGGGCGGCGAAGCAGTCACCACCAGGACAGCCACGGCCAGGCTGGTTCGCATCCTCAGCGTGGCGGCGCAGCGCCGGCCTCGTGCACGTCATCGAACGGTCGCACCGATTCATGTCCAGCGGCGATGACCCACGCAGCGCCCCGGCGACGGAGCACGAGGGTAAGCGCGCCGCGTATCGGCCGGTCACCAGTCGAATCCTTCGCCACGCCGGACACGATCCCGGACCAGACCACCCATCTGGTCCAAGCGGGGTGAGCTGACGTCATTCGTGCCGAGCACGATCGACTTGCCGGCGGCGCGCTGCGCACGCAGCAACCTGTCGAGGGAGTCCGCGCCGATCAGGGCGCCGCTTCGCGCCCATGCGAATCCCGCGCTGTCGAATCGTACGGCATCGCCGGTATAGTCAGGGTGCGCGAGCGAGGCGAGGAAGGAATCGACAAACGCCGTTGCCGACGCCAGGTCTGGTGCTGACGCGCCTGACGCCGGGGCGGAGGGCCGTGAGCATGCCGCGAGCGCAAGGAAAGCCAGGGTTACCGTGTTCGCGCGCATGAGCCGAATCAATGATCGGCGCCCTGATCGCGCAAGGCGGAGCTGGCGCGCGATGGACGCTCCCAGAGGCAGATCTCGACGTTCAGCTCTCACGCAGTATCTTCCCCGCCCATGAAGACGATCATCGAGCCCTTCAAGATCAAGTCCGTCGAGCCCATCCGTCATCACGTCGCCGGCCGAGCGCGAAGACCGCCTGCAGGAAGGCCGGCTACAATGTTTCCTCTGCAGCAGAGGACGTCCTCATCGACCTCTCACCGACAGCGGTACGGCGGCCATGAGTGCGGAACAGTGGGCTCCATCATGCGCGGCGACGAGGCCTACGCCGGCAGCCGTTCCTGGTCCGGTTCCGGCGGCGGTTCAGGACATCTTCGGCTTCAGCCAGGTACTCCCAACCCACCAGGGCCGCGCGGCGGAGCAGATTCTCTTCTCGATCGCCTGCAAGCCGGGCGACGTGGTGCCCAACAACACCCATTTCGACACGACCCGGGCCAACGCCGAGTTCACCGGCGCGAAGGCGGTCGACCTGGTGATTCCGGAAGGCCGGCAGCCGCAGAACCGCCATCCCTTTAAGGGCAACATGGATGTCGGGGCGCTGGAGCAGCTGATCGCCGAAGTCGGGCGCGAGAACATCCCGCTCGTGCATGCTCACCATCACCAACAATTCCGGCGGGGGGCAGCCGGTATCGCTCGCCAACGTGCGCGGCGTGTCAGCGGTGTGCCGGACGCACGGCATTCCGCTCTACATCGACGCCTGCCGCTTCGCGGAGAACGCCTGGTTCATCAAGCAGCGGGAGGCCGGACAGGCGGACCGCAGCGCCGATCGAGATCGCGCGCGAGGTGTTCTCCTTGGCGGACGGCTGCACGATGTCGGCGAAGAAGGACGGTATGGCGAATATCGGAGGATTCCTCGCCACCAATGACGCCCGGCTGGCCGTCGAACAGCAGAACCTGCTGATCCTCACCGAGGGGTTCCCGACGTACGGAGGGCTCGCGGGCCGGGACCTCGACGCCATCGCGACCGGCCTCTACGAGGCGCTGGACCAGGACTACCTGCTCTACCGCATCACGTCGACGACCTATCTCGGCACCCACATCTCGGCAGCCGGGGTGCCCATCGTTCAGCCGCCGGGAGGGCATGCCATCTACATCGACGCGTCCGCGTTCCTTCCGCACATCCAGCCGCTCGACCTTCCCGGGCAGGCCTTGGTGGTCGAGCTGTATCGCGAGGCAGGCATCCGGGCGTGGAGATCGGGACGCTGATGTTCGGGCGTCGCGATCAGGAAACGGGGCAGGAGCATCCGCGCCGATGGAGCTGGTGCGACTGGCGTTCCCCGGCGGGTCTATACCCAGAGCCACATCGACTACGTGGTGGAGGCGATCCTGGAGGTCTGGAAGAATCGCGATATGGTGCGGGGCTACCGGATCACGGAACAGGCGCCGTTCCTGCGCCACTTTACAGCGAAGCTGGCGCGCGCTCAATAGCCAGTTAAGGGTGAAAGGTGAGGGATCGGGACGCTGCGACCCGTTGACCGTTCACCGTTGACCCCCCACAGTCGTTCCGCCCCAGCCACTCGCCTACGGCGACACCCGCACCTTCCACGGTTGATCCTCGAGCGCCAGCGCCACCTCGCCGTCTCCCGCCTTCGGGAGCGGGATCACTATCGCGTGTGTGACCGTACTGTACATGCGCGCCAAGGCCGTCCGGTATGTCGCCGGGCAGTTACCCTCCACCGTGATCCTGGTATCCCGCGCCGGCGACCAGCGCAGGTACAGGTTCGGTGCCCCTGCATCGTAGCCCACCTGACCGGAGACCTGCACGTCACCCGAGCCAGTGAGGCTCACGATGCACGTTCCGCACCGTGGACCCCGCATTCGGTGTACTTCGACTCGCGCCGCAAGACACCGACGTAGTTCGATCCGGTCCAGGTGAGCCGGCCCCAGACCGATTCACCCCCATCGATAGCGCAGATCTGCATGGCTCCCGGCCGGTTCCAGTCGCTCCGAATGGCAATGCTGTACCCCGAGGCCAGCCCGGCAGGAGGCGTGAACATGCTCGCGTTGAATTGGGCGCGGGCAGCACCACGTTGCTGAGGGTCTGGGCCACGACGGGGCACGTCGCCCCTGCCATGCCGAGGCACAGGCCGCCAACGCCAACGCCGCGAACCAACCTGCCGACCGACCACATGAGAGAGCCCCTTTCGGTGCACGGCCAGTGCCCTGTTCCTGCGCCAATCGCAGTCGAGGGCACAGCTCCGCTCTCACCTTAGCCGTGGAGCAAGCGTGTCAACAACTCTGTGCATAATGTGCACTACATGACGACAATGTTACGTAATAGGCCATCCTATGAGCAATAGGTCAGCCATGCTGCAATTAGTGGAAGCTTTCCAAGTGCACGTGGTCAGTTGGTTATGTCCGCAGCGTCCGCCCGTTCGGACTTCGTGACAGAGCCGCCTGAGGTAGTTGGGCAGGGCCGCCGGATCATCGAGAGTGCAGGTGTGCAACGGGACCCTCGGCGGCGGCCCAGGCCTTGGCGATGGCCTCACCCGAGAAGCAAGCGTCCGAGTCCTTCCATGGCGTGCGGCATCAGCCGAAATGACCCATTCCACCGAATGGTCCGTATGGGCACGAGTTCCTAGTACCCGCCGGCGTCCCGTTGAGTCCAGCACCCGGACTTTCACCCTGGGTTTGTCCAGGTGGGCCGCCAGTTCTGCGTACGCGGCCGGGCGAGCCGGTCGAACCAGCTCCACTGGCGACCCACCTCGGCGTAGAGCTGTCGGTCGAACTCCAGGCGGACAATGCTCGAGCCACTCGACATACGCGCCATCGGGCGCGGACCGCGAGCCGGACGGCAGCGGCGCCTTCATCTCGAGATAGATTGCTGGATCACTGGCTGGCCCATATGCCCCTGCCGCCCCACTCCTGGAATCTTCGCTCCTTGTTCGTCCACAGTTGTTGCTCCTCCTCACAGTTGTTGCGATTCCTTCCTCACGCGCAGAGCATTCCCGCCGCGAACAGGGCCCCAGGAGAAAGGACAACGGGCGGCCGGTTTCCCGGCACGCCCGCTGCATGTCTCTCTGCCGGCGACCCCCCGACGCGTATCCCGCCCATTTTTCCGAAGACCGGCTTCCTCGCCGGCGCCGGTTCCCATACGCTGGCCAGTGGGGTCGCGCCACATCGGGACTCAGCTCGTCGGCGAATTGAACTGCGCGTGCTGGTGGTCAAGCCACCACTTGTAATACTCGGGTCCTCGATCGTCATCGCCTCCTTCGCCACGTGCAGCGGCCGGAAGGTATCCATCATCACCGCCAGCTCCTTGGTGTCCTTGGCGCCGATGCTCGCTTCGGCGCGGCCCGGGTGGGGACCATGCGGGATGCCATCGGGATGGAGCGTGATGCTCCCGTACTCGATCCCCTTCCGGCTCATGAACTCGCTCGAGGCATAGTAGAGCACTTCGTCGGAATCCACGTTGGAGTGGTTGTACGGCGCCGGCACCGCGTTGGGATCGAAGTCGTAGGGCCGCGGACAGAAGGAGCAGACCACGAACCCGTCGCCCTGGAAGGTCTGGTGGACCGGCGGCGGCTGATGGATCCGGCCCACGATCGGCTCGAAGTCGTGGATGTTGAAGGCCCACGGATAGAAGTACCCGTCCCAGCCCGACCACGTCGCAGGGATGGTGGTCGAGCATGATCTCGGTGAGACCGTCGTACTGCTTCACCAGGATCGGGAAATCGCCGGTCTCGTCGTTGGTCCGAGCTCCCCGCGGGATGCGGATGTCCCGCTCGGATACGGCGCGCCCTCCACCAGCTGCCCGTGCTCGTTCCGGTAGCGACGCGGGGTCCGGATGTAGCCTCGGCTCTCGATGACCAGCAGCCGGTGCGGCTCGGCGTGTTCGAGCCGGAAGCGGTGCAGGATGTGGCGGTGGATGACCAGTAGTCGCCCTGCTGGTAGGGCAGGTCGCCGAACTGGGTCTCGAGGACCCCGTTGCCCTCCCCACGTATACCACTCGTCCCCCTCGAATTCCGGTACCAGTGCTCGTCGTTCTGGTCGGGACGCGCGAACAGCATCGCCACGTCGCTGGTTGAACAGGAGCGGCACCCGGTCGAGGGTGGACTGCCGCCTCTTCCAGTTGCGCCCGTCCGGAAATGGCGGTGCTTGAGCGCGTGATCAGGATCGCGCTCGTAGCGGATGTCCTTCACCCGCCGCACCGACTTGATCGTGGTCGGCGGGCGCATGTGATACAGCAGCGACGAGGGGCCGGTGAAGCCTTCGTTCCCCATCAGCTGCTCGGAGTACAGCACGCCGGGTCTCCGGAATACGGTGTGACGCTTCCGGGGAATCTTGCCCAGCGTGTGGTAGAAGGGCATTACAGGTTTCCCCGTGCCGCCTGCTCCCGCTCGATGGCCTCGAACAGCGCCTTGAAGTTTCCCTTGCCGAAGCTCTTGGCGCCCTTCCGCTGGATGATCTCGTAGAACAGCGTCGGACGGTCCTGACCGGCCGGGTGAAGATCTGGAGCAGGTAGCCCTCGTCGTCGCGGTCCACCAGGATGCCGAGTTCCGCTGAGCGGCTCCATGGCCTCGTCGATCTTGCCGACCCGGTCGAGCACGGTGTCGTAGTAGCTCGCAGGGCACCCGGAGGAACTCGACGCCCCGGCCGCAGCCGCGTCACCGACTCGATGATGTCGTTGGTCGCGATGGCGACGTGCTGCACGCCGGCGCCGCGGTAGAACTCCAGGTACTCGTCGATCTGGCTTCTTCTTGCCCTCGGCCGGCTCGTTGATCGGGAACTTGATCCGCAGGTTTCCGTTGGCCATGACCTTGGACATGAGCGCCGAATACTCGGTCGAGATGTCCTTGTCGTCGAACCTCATGAGCTTGAAGCCCAGCACATCGCGGTAGAACGCACCCACTCGTTCATCTTGCCGAGCTCGACGTTGCCGACGCAGTGATCCACGTACTGGAGACCGACGGCCCGGGGCGATCATGCTCTGGTGGGCCGGAACCCGGGGAGGAAGAGGCCCCGGTAGTCCTTCCGCTCCACGAGGGAATGGATCGTGTCGCCGTAGGTCCGGATGGCCGCGATCATGACCTTCCCGTGCTCGTCCTCGAGCACCGTCGGCTCCTGGACGGGCTTCGCACCGCGCGCCAGGCGCGCGCGAACGCATCGCGCGCATCGTCCACCCAGAACGCGATGTCACGCACGCCGTCGCCGTGACGGTACACGTGCTCGGCCATCGGGCCCTCGCCGGCCCAGGGCCGTGGTCAGCACGAAGCGGATCTTGCCCTGCTCGAGCACGTAGCTGGCCCGGTCGCGGATGCCGGTCTCCGGTCCGCGGTAGGCGATGAGCGGAGCCCCAAGCAATGCTGTGTAATAGGCGGCCGCTGGCGTTCCCGACCCAGAACTCGACGTAGTCGGTTCCGTTGATCGGAAAGGTGTCGGTAACGGCAGACGGTGCTGGCGCTGACACGGCAGTCATGGGTGTCTCCTCTTCAGGCTGCCCGAAATATAGGCGTGAGGGCTTGGGGGCGTGAGGACTCGAGGGACGCCCTGTGTACGTTTCGGGCACGGAGGCATCCCCCTTTCACATGACCGATGTCGGCGCCCTTTTCGAGCAGTATTACGAGCCCCTCGTCCGCATGCTGTACCGGCGGACGGGTGACCGCGATCGTGCCGAAGACCTGGCCCAGGAGACCTTTGCCCGGGCCGTGGAGGCGCCACCCTACAACCCCCGCCCCTGGCTCTTTGCCGTGGCCCTGAACCTGGTTCGGGGGGAAGGCCGCCGATCCGTGGCAGGGGACGCCACTTGGAGCTCATCCGCGGGGAGTCGCCCATCGGTACCCCGGCGCCTGATGAGGAGTACATCCGGGACGGGATCGTTCCCGGGTGCAGCGGGCACTCGCGGAGTTGAGCGACCGTGATCGTGAGGCCCTGTTGCTCAAGGCCGAGGGATTCAACTACGACGAGATCGCCGCGACGCTGGGAATGGCGCGCGGTGCCATTGGAACGACGCTGGTTCGCGCCCGCCGCAAGCTGGTGGATGCCTACCGCGAGGAGGAGAAACGCCATGTCGCATCCTGACGAGGGCGTGCTGCAGGAACTGCTGGACGGTGAACTGGCGCAGGCGGATGCCGCTGTCATCCGGGTGCACCTGGCCGGCTGCGCGTCCTGCGCTGCCGCGCTGCAGGAACTGGAAGCCATGCAGGCTCAGGCGGATGCCATCGTGGCACGGCTGCCGCTCGATCCGCCGCTGGTCAACCCGTCGTGCGGGCACGGGCCGCCGGCGTGTCAACCTGCGCATGATCGCGCTGGCCGCCAGCGTAGTGCTTGTGGCCGGTACTTCGTGGATGCTCCTTCGGTCGAACGAGGTCGCCTATCTCCGAGGAGCGGACGACTCGGCCGCGGCCTGGCGCTGCCGATGCCGAGCGAGGAACGGCAGGAGGTCCCGGCCACTACGCCTGCGACGCCACCGCCTCCGTCGCCAACAGCACGCACCGATGCCGGTGTCGACCGGCGCGACAAGGCGAAGCAGGCGTCGCGGCAGGCGGAGAAGAAAAAGACCGACGCCGAAGGCCTTCGGGTGAGCGAGTCCCTCCCGGCCAACGCCGCACCGCCTGGGGCTGCGCCGCCGGCCGCGTCGAGCCTCCGCTCGTCTGCCCTGGAGCGGACGTCGGGCAGGGCCGCTACCGTCGCCGGTGCGGAAGCGCGGCTCGGCACCCGGCTTCGCACGATCTCGGGGCTCACCCCGGTGTCGGTGGAAGTGCTCCCTGTCGCGCCTGATTCACTGCTGACAGTACGCCAGCAATACGTGGTGGGTGGTGTGACTGTATTGCTGGTGCAGCAGGCCCTGCCCGCACCGCGAGATGAAGTCACCTCCAAGGCGCGGGAGCCGGTTCCCTACGTGGATGATCTCAGGATCCGGGCCGCAACCCGGGCGAACGGCCTCGAGTCCGTTGCCGACTCGGCAGGTGTGCAACCGGCGAGTCGGACATGGGAGGCCTGGGCAGTCTCTTCCAGCTGCGTGGCGCGCTGCCGGCCGATTCGATCGACGCGCTGATGAAGCGGGTGAAGTAGTGACCTATCCCGCGAGGCTGGGCACGCCGGCCGGCAGCAGTTGTCCCTCGAGACGCCGCATCATCGCCGCAAAGGCGCGCGCGATGCCGGCATCGAACATGGTGCCGGTGCCCTCCTCCACGAACTCGAGCGCCCGCTGCGGCGTCCACGCCGGCCGGTAGGCCCGCGGCGTGCGGAGCGCATCGAACACATCGCACACCGCGACGATCTTGCTGGCGTAGTGCATCTCACGCGGAAACCGGGTGCGGGGGAATCCCGTCCATCGGGGCGCATGTGATGCTCGTAGCACACGATCGCCGCGAGGTCGAACACCGCGCTCCGCGCGAACAGCATGCGCGCCCCGATTTCGGGATGCGCCTCGATCACCATCCGCTCTTCCGCCGACAGCGCCGGCTTGCCGAGGAGGTCCTGCGGCAGTCCGGAAATGCCCACGTCGTGCAGCAGCGCGGCACTTCCGACCGCGTGCACGTCGTGCGAGGCCATGCCAAGCGACTCGCCCAGCGTCATGGCCAGGAGCGATGTGTTGATGGCGTGAAGGGCGTTGGCGGCGTCCTGGCCGGGGAACTCCAGCATCGGCAGGAGCAGCTGCCCTTCGGCGTGCATCGCGACCGAGAGGGACGCCACCACCGTCTCCACTTCATCGAGCGCCACGCCGCCGTGGGTGCCGGCGCGCTGGTAGATCTGGCGGACGATGTCGGACTCTTCGCTGAGCCGGTACGCCACGTACTCGCGGTCGAGCCGCTCCCGCTCGAGGTCTTCCTCGAGGTCGATGCCGCTGATCGTCAACGCCCAGCAGCCCCCACCTGATGCCGCGGCGGTCGCTCGGCACTTCGGCGTTGCCCGGCCGGCCCGAGAGCAACCGGTTCACGAGGTCGTCAAGGAACTCGCCAAAGGCGGCGCGCGTGACATTGTTGTCGAACTCGAGCCGCTGGACCCCGATGTCGACGAAACGGGCCGACCAGGGCCAGCTGTGCAGCTCATGAAGTGCCTTGTCGTTGGCGACCACCGCCTCGCCAAGGAACGAGAAGCGGTATTCGCCGGTCTTGACCAGTTCCTTGAGCCGCGCAAACGACGCATCGGCCACCGCGACGCACGACGGGTGACGGGACGTGTAGAGCGTCATCGTGGAGAGCGCCTGTGCCAGCGACTGGAGGAACTGGACGGGAGTTCGTATC
>CAWBMQ010000011.1:0-171327 GCA_963789925.1 uncultured Gemmatimonadales bacterium | reverse complement strand
GTGTACCAGCCTTGAGAGGGCTGTGTCCTAGGCCTCTAGACGATAGCGCCATTGACAATGCTGCGACTCACCACACAGGCCCGGCAGGAATCGAACCTGCAACCCCCGGTTTTGGAGACCGGTGCTCTACCAATTGAGCTACGGACCTTGCGGGCAGGGTGACTGACGGGAATTGAACCCGCAACCTCCGCAGCCACAGTGCGGCGCTCTAACCAATTGAGCTACAGCCACCATGCAGGGGGCTGCCGGTACCCTGTCGAGCAGCCAAAAGTAAGCGCAGCCTTGGCTTGGTCAAGGCCAGAACTCTGCAGCCAGCGCGCTCACGTACCCTGATTGAGGGACCTCGGTCCCATCCAGCGTCACCACCGGGACCACGCCCCGAACGGCGTTGGCGACAAAGAGCGCCTTCCCCTCAAGCTGAGCCCGGGTCAGGGTTTGCTCCTCCACCGGACCCCGCATCTCCTCGATCCGCATCCGGGCAATCCCCCGGAGCACCCCCAGGCCCATCGGCGGGCCAGCGACCCGGTCGCCGTCCACCAGAAGAGGCTCCAGATGCCGCACTCGGTGACGAATCCTCTGCCGGTCAGGAGCAGTGCATCGTCCGCTCCCAGGCTGGCGGCCTCTTCCCGCGCCTGGAGAAAGGCATCGCGTGACGTCGTTTTGTGCGCGTAGCCCGGGTGCGCGGTTCTCACTGTTGCCAGCCGGACCGTTGTCGAGAGTTCCAGCGCACGCTCGGTCATCACCATTCCCCTCGGGCCCACTTCGAGCTTCACCACTCGATCGGGTCCACCCGACGGCACTTCCATCCTGAGCGGGAACGGCACTCCCAGCGCGCGACAGCTTTCACTCAGGCGGCGCAGGTGCAGGTACCAGAGCGGTGCCACACCGTTTCGAATCCGGATCGTCTCGATCAGGGTGGGAATGAACGTCACGCCGGTTCCTCCTGCCCTGTACCACGGCCTGTGCAGTGGTTGCCCCGATGATCAGCACTCCGCCCAGCAGCGCCCAGTGGCTGGGCCGTTCGCCATGCACCAGCCAGGCCCACACCGGGTTCAGCACCGGCTCGACCATCAGCAGCAGCGACGCCTCGAGCGCGGGCACCTGCCGGAGGCCGCGCGTAAGACAGGCGTAGGCCAGCCCGATCTGGATGGCGCCAAGGTAGAGAATGACCACCCAGTCCATCGGCATGGCTGACATGACGGGCAGCGCGAACGGGAGTCCCCAGAGGAATGCGATGACGTTGCCGAAGGCCACAGTTGCCAACCCGGAGTCCTCCGCGCCACGCGACAGCCATCGGAGGCCCGCGATCGTCACCGCGAACGAGAAGCCGCTCAGCAGCGCGAGCAGGTTGCCCTTCGCAGGGTCGGGTGCCGTGACCCCCGGCGCCTCGTTGCCGACAAAGAACAGCACCAGTCCCGCGAGGACTCCGGCTACCACCCAGAGGTCACGCGGGCGTACCGGCTCCTTCAGGAACAGCGGACCGAGCAGCAGCAGGTACACCGGCGACGTCGCTTGGAGGAATCGTGTTCGCCGAGGTGGTGAGCTTGTTGGCGGTGACGAACAGGATCAGCGTAGCGGCGTAGGCAACGCCAACGACTGCCGGCCGCCAACCCCAACCGCGTCGCGTCGCCGGCACGAGCAGCAGCAGTGTCACGGCGGCAATGCCCGACCGGAAGCTCGCGACCTGCCACCCGGTGAGGGTGGACGCCTTGATCGCTGCGCCGCCGGTGGAACCAGCGCCGCGAACACGAGCTGAAGCCGCGCCTGGTTTCGTGATGTCATGGAGGCCGAGAAGATAGTCGCCCGGCGCTCACTCCCGGCTGGATGCTGCGGCCCGGCGTCTGAGGAAGATCTTTCCGGCCAGCGCGAGCACGACCAGCACGGCGAGCGTCACCCAGGTGGCACGGTGCACGCCGGACCAGATCGGCTTGAGGCGCTCGCCCCATTCACTGCCGTAGTAGCCGAGGGTGCAGATCCATGCCACCCAGGCCAGCGCGCCGGAGAAGTTGCCCAGCAGGTATCTGCCCCATGGCAGGTCGGAGGAGCCAGCAAGCACGGCGGATACGGTGGAGACACCGGGCACGAAACGCACGACGAAGATGGCTCCGGCTCCCCAGCGGGCAAGCAGCCGGTCGAGCCATGCAATGCGTTTCGGCGTGAGCAGGAGACTGAACCGGTGTGCCAGCACATCGCGGCCCAGCTGACGACCGAGCAGGAAGCCGGCGTTGTCGCCCATCACCGCCGCCGCCACGCCGGTGAGGTAGACTTGCGGCAGCCCGAAGTGACCGTCCTTCGCGAGACCCGCCGCTGTGAGCAGGACCGACTCGGCAGGGACGGGCACGCCCACATTGTTGACGAGGAGGCTCCAGAACAGCACCGGATAGCCGTGATGCTCCAGCCCCTCCAGGACGCGCGTGGCGATGTCGCCGGCCAGCAGCAGGGATATCGTCACGCGCGTGCCCAGGTGATCAGGCCGCCGTGACCCTTTCGGGCAGCGACTTGAGTCTGAGGGCGAGGATCAGCAGCAGGATCCCGAACGCCACCGCGTAGGCCGCGAGCAGGTAGATGATGGTCAGCGCCCCTTCGCCGGGCCGCGCGATCAGCATCGCGCCGAACAACAAAGACAAAAGGCCGGCGAGGCCCAGTGCCCACTCCCCCGTGATCTCCTTGCGCAGGCGTATCGCGGTGACGATGGCCAGCACCCCGGTGATGATCGCCCACACCGCGATGAAGTAGAGCAGCACCAGCGCGGTCATACCGGGATAGATGAACGCGCCGATACCCGCCAGCACGCCCACCAGGCCGAGGAACACAAGGGACCAGATCTTCGCCTTGAAGCCGGCGATGAGGGCCAGTCCACCATCGATCAGGGCGTAGATCCCCCAGATGAGCACCAGTGTCGTCAGGGTCAGACCCGGCATCATGAAGGCCACAATACCAAAGAGGAGCGCGCAGACGCCGCGTATCGCAAGTGAAGACCAGTGTGTCGCCAGCGCTCGGGCAATCGGGGCGTCAGGCATGACAGACCTCCATGAGGAATTGTTCTACTTCCAGCGTCCAGCCACCCAGGCATAGCCGTCGGTGCGGCTCTCCCAGCGTCCTGGTTCCCATGAGGTCGAGCCGACCGGGATCGGCATCCATCGCCCGGCATCCCACACGAACTCCGACCCGGTCCAGACCCAGTAGCCCGGCACCCACGCCATGCCGCCGCCGGGGAGTGACCCGGGAGACTCCTCCTTCGGCGGTGGTGGCGCTGTCGGCGCCAGGGCGCCGACGACCTGAATAGGCCCCGTGGAATATCCATAGGCGACGAGACCGTCAGTGTACGCGCAGCAGCCCGATGGCTGGCGAGGCGGCGGGCGCGACGGCCGCGGTGGCACCGATATCGCCTGGGCCACGAGGGGCGGCGAAGCAGTCACCACCAGGACAGCCACGGCCAGGCTGGTTCGCATCCTCAGCGTGGCGGCGCAGCGCCGGCCTCGTGCACGTCATCGAACGGTCGCACCGATTCATGTCCAGCGGCGATGACCCACGCAGCGCCCCGGCGACGGAGCACGAGGGTAAGCGCGCCGCGTATCGGCCGGTCACCAGTTGAATCCTTCGCCACGCCGGACACGATCCCGGACCAGACGACCGCATCTGGTCCAAGCGGTGAGCTGCACGTCATTCGTGCCGAGCACGATCGACTTGCCGGCGGCGCGCTGCGCACGCAGCAACCTGTCGAGGGAGTCCGCGCCGATCAGGGCGCCGCTTCGCGCCCATGCGAATCCCGCGCTGTCGAACCGCACGGCATCGCCGGTATAGTCAGGGTGCGCGAGCGAGGCGAGGAAGAATCGACAAACGCCGTTGCCGACGCCAGGTCTGGTGCTGACGCGCCTGACGCGGGGCGGAGGGCCGTGAGCATGCCGCGAGCGCAAGGAAAGCCAGGGTTACCGTGTTCGCGCGCATGAGCCGAATCAATGATCGGCGCCCTGATCGCGCAAGGCGGAGCTGGCGCGCGATGGACGCTCCCAGAGGCAGATCTCGACGTTCAGCTCTCACGCAGTATCTTCCCCGCCCATGAAGACGATCATCGAGCCGTTCAAGATCAAGTCCGTCGAGCCCATCCGCTGACGACGCCGGCCGAGCGCGAAGAGCAGCCTGCGGGAGGCCGGCCTACAATGTCTTCCTGCTGCCGCAGAGGACGTCCTCATCGACCTGCTCACCGACAGCGGTACGGCGGCCATGAGCGCGGAGCAGTGGGCCGCCATCATGCGCGGCGACGAGGCCTACGCCGGCAGCCGTTCCTGGTACCGGTTCGAGGCGGCGGTGCAGGACATCTTCGGCTTCAGCCAGGTACTGCCAACCCACCAGGGCCGCGCCGCCGAGCGGATTCTCTTCGCGATCGCTCTGCAAGCCGGGCGACGTGGTGCCCAACAACACCCATTTCGACACGACCCGGGCCAACGTCGAGTTCACCGGCGCGAAGGCGGTCGACCTGGTGATTCCGGAAGGCCGGCAGCCGCCGAACCGTCACCCCTTCAAGGGCAACATGGACGTCGCGGCCCTGGAGCAGCTCATCGCCGAAGTCGGGCGCGAGAACATCCCGGTCGTGCATGCTCACCGTCACCAACAATTCCGGCGGCGGGCAGCCGGTATCGCTGGCCAACGTGCGCGCCGTCTCAGCGGTCTGCCGGACGCACGGCATTCCGCTCTACATTGACGCCTGCCGCTTCGCGGAGAACGCCTAGTTCATCAAGCAGCGCGAGGAAGGGTACGCGCACCGCAGCCCGATCGAGATCGCGCGCGAGGTGTTCTCCCTGGCCGACGGGTGCACCATGTCGGCGAAGAAGGACGGTATGGCGAATATCGGCGGCTTCCTCGCCACCAACGACGCCCGGCTGGCCGTTGATCAGCAGAACCTGCTGATCCTCACCGAGGGGTTCCCGACCTACGGAGGGCTCGCGGGCCGGGACCTCGACGCCATCGCTACCGGCCTCTACGAGGCGCTGGACGAGGACTACCTGCTCTACCGCATCACGTCGACGACCTATCTGGGCGAGCACATCTGCGGCAGCCGGTGTGCCGATCGTCCAGCCGCCGGGAGGGCATGCCGATCTATATCGACGCGGCCGCGTTCCTTCCGCACATCCAGCCGCTCGAGCTTCCCGGGCCAGGCCCTGGTGGTCGAGCTGTATCGCGAGGCAGGCATCCGGGCAGTCGAGATCGGCACGCTGATGTTCGGGCGTCGCGATCAGGAAACGGGGCAGGAGCATCCCGCGCCGATGGAGCTGGTGCGACTCGCGATGCCCCGGCGGGTCTATACCCAGAGCCACATCGACTACGTGGTGGAGGGGATCCTGGAGGTCTGGAAGAATCGCGATATGGTGCGGGGCTACCGGATTACGGAACAGGCGCCGTTCCTGCGCCACTTTACAGCGAAGCTGGCGCCCCATATAGCACAGTGAGGGGTGAGGGATGGGGTCGTCGCTGCGACCCACTTACCATTCACCGGTCACCCCTCACCAACTTCGTTCCGCCCCAGCCACTCGCCTACGGCGAGACCCGCACCTTCCACGGTTGATCCTCGAGCGCCAGCGCCACCTCGCCGTCTCCCGCCTTCGGGAGCGGGATCACTATCGCGTGTGTGACCGTACTGTACATGCGCGCCAAGGCCGTCCGGTACGTCGCCGGGCAGTTACCCTCCACCGTGATCCTGGTATCCCGCGCCGGCGACCAGCGCAGGTACAGGTTCGGTGCCCCTGCATCGTAGCTCACCTGACCGGAGACCTGCACGTCACCCGAGCCAGTGAGGCTCACGATGCACGTTCCCGCACCGTGGACCCCGCATTCGGTGTACTTCGACTCGCGCCGCAAGACGCCGACGTAGTTCGATCCGGTCCAGGTGAGCCGGCCCCAGACCGATTCACCCCCATCGATAGCGCAGATCTGCATGGCTCCCGGCCGGTTCCAGTCGCTCCGAATGGCAATGCTGTACCCCGAGGCCAGCCCGGCAGGAGGCGTGAACATGCTCGCGTTCGAATTGGGCGCGGGCAGCACCACGTTGCTGAGGGTCTGGGCCACGACGGGGCACGTCGCCCCTGCCATGCTGAGGCACAGGCCGCCAACGCCAACGCCGCGAACCAACCTGCCGACCGACCACATGAGAGAGCCCCTTTCGGTGCACCGGCCAGTGCCCTGTTCCTGCGCCAATCGCAGTCGAGGGCACCAGCTTCGCTCTCACCTTAGCCGTGGATGGCAAGCGTGTCAACAACTCTGTGCATAATGTGCACTACATGACGACAATGTTACGTAATAGGCCGATCCTATTGAGCAATAGGTGAGCGATTGCTGCAATTAGTGCAAGCTTTCCAAGTGCACGTGGTCAGTCGGTTATGTCGGAAGCGCCCGCCCGTTCGGTCTTCGTGACAGAGAAGCCCGCCTTGAGGTAGTTGGGCAGGGCCGCCGGATGATCGAGAGTGCAGGTGTGCAACCAGACACGCTCGGGGTGCGTGCCCCAGGCCTCGGCGATGGCCTCACCCAGAAGCCAGCGTCCGAGCCCCTTCCCGATGGCGTGCGGCATCAAGCCGAAATAACCGATCTCCACCGAATGGTCCGTATGGGTCACAAGTTCGTAGTAACCCGCCGGCGCCCCGTCGAGCTGCAGCACCCGGACTTTCACCTCGGGTCTGTCCAGGTGGGCCGCCAGTTCGGCATCCGACCAGGCGAGCCGGTCGAACCAGCTCCACTGGCGACCCACCTCGGCGTAGAGCTGTCGGTAGAACTCAGGCGGACAATGCTCGAGCCGCTCGACATACGCGCCATCGGGCGCGGACCGCGGCCCGGACGGCAGCGGCGCCTTCATCTCGAGATAGGTCCGGATCACTGGCTGGCCCATATGCCCCTGCCGCCCCACTCCTGGAATCTTCGCTCCTTGTTCGTCCACAGTTGCTGCTCCTCCTCACAGTTGTTGCGATTCCTCCTCACGCGCAGAGCATTCCCGCCGCGAACAGGGCCCCAGGAAAGGACAACGGGCGGCCGGTTTCCCGGCACGCCCGCTGCATGTCTCTCTGCCGGCGACCCCCCGACCACGTATCCACCGTTCCGAAGACCGGCTCCTTCGCCGGCGCCGGTTCCCATACGCTGGCCAGTGGGGTCGCGCCACATCCGGGACTCAGCTCGTCGGCGGGTTGAACTCCGCGTGCTGGTGGTCCAGCCAGCTCTTGTGATAGTTCGGATCCTCGATCTTCATCGCCGCCTTCGCCACCTTGAGCGGCTTGAAGCTGTCCATCATCACCGCCAGCTCGTTGGTGAACTTCGCGCCGATGCTCGCCTCGGTGCGGCCCGGGTGCGGTCCGTGGGGCAGGCCGTCGGGATGGTGCGTGATCGATCCGATACTCGATGCCCTTCCGGCTCATGAACTCGCTCGAGGCGTAGAACAGCACCTCGTCCGAATCCACGTTGCTGTGGTTGTAGGGCGCCGGCATCGCGTTGGGGTCGAAATCGTACGGACGGGGGCAGAAGCTGCAGATGACGAAGCCGTCGCCCTGGAACGTCTGGTGCACCGGAGGCGGCTGGTGAATTCGCCCGACGATCGGCTCGAAGTCGTTGATGCTGAAGATCCAGGGATAGTAGTACCCGTCCCAGCCCACCACGTCGAGTGGATGGTGATCGAGCACGAGCTCATTGATCGCGTCGTACTGCTTCACGAGTATCGGAAAATCGCCGCATCTCGTCGCGGGGCCGAGCTCCGTGGGGCGCCGGATGTCGCGTTCCGAGTATGGCGCGCCCTCGAGCAACTGCCCGAAGTTGTTCTTGTAGCGCTGAGGCGAACCGGATGTGCCCGCGGCTCTCGAAGACCAGCAACTTGGCCGGCTCGGCGAGGTCGAAACGCCAGCGATGGGTGATGTTCCGGTGGATCACGACGTAGTCGCCCTGCTGGAACGGGAGGTCGCCGAAGACCGTCTCCAGCACGCCCTTCCCTTCCACCACGTAGACGCACTCGTCCGCCTGTGAATTGCGGTAGAAGTGCACGTCGTTCTCGTCCGGCTCAACGTACAGCATGGCGATGTCGCTGTTGAAGAGCAGCGGCACCCGGTCGAGCGTGGGACTGCCGCTGCTTCCCATACGACCCGTGAGGAAGTGCCGGTGGCGGAGCGAGGTGTCGTCATCCTCCTCCCACTTGATCTCGCGCAGCCGGCGCGCGGACTTCACCGTGGTCGGGGGATGGATGTGATAGAGCAGTGACGAGGTGCCCACGAACCCCTCGTGGCCCATCAGTTCCTCGGCGTACAATCCGCCACCGGGTTTCCGGAAGACGGTGTGACGCTTGCGCGGCAACGAGCCGAGCGACTGGTAGAATGGCATTACAGGTTTCCTCGTGCCGCCTGTTCGCGCTCGATCGCCTCGAACAGCGCCTTGAAGTTTCCCTTCCCGAAACTCTTGGCCCCCTTCCGCTGGATGATCTCGTAGAAAAGGGTCGGGCGATCCTCCACCGGCTTGGTGAAGATCTGGAGGAGGTAGCCCTCGTCGTCCCGGTCGACCAGGATGCCGAGGTCCCTGAGCGGGGCCACGTCTTCATCGATCTTGCCCACCCGATCGAGCAGGGTGTCGTAGTAGCTCGCAGGCACCCGGAGGAACTCGACGCCCCGATCTCGCAGTTGCGTCACCGTGCGCACGATGTCCTTCGTGATGATCGCGACGTGCTGCACGCCGGGACCGTCGTAGAACTCGAGGTACTCATCGATCTGGGACTTCTTCTTGCCTTCGGCAGGCTCGTTGATCGGGAACTTGATCCGCTCGTTGCCGCTCGACACCACTTTCGACATGAGCGAGGAGTACTCGGTGGAGATGTCCTTGTCGTCGAACGAAATGAGGTTCTTGAATCCCATCACGTCCTCGTAGAACTTGCACCATACGTTCATCTTGCCGAGCTCGACGTTGCCGACGCAGTGGTCGACGTATTCGAGACCGACCGGCTCCGGGGCAAACAGGCTCTCGGTGGGCCGGAACCCGGGCATGAAGAGGCCCTTGTAGTTCTTCCGCTCCACCAGCGAATGGATCGTGTCGCCGTAGGTGCGGATCCCGGCGATGATGACCTCGCCATGCTCGTCCTTGAGCACCGTCGGCTCCTGCTCGGGCTTCGCACCGCGCTCCACGGCGCGCGCAAATGCCTCCCGCGTATCGTCCACCCAGAGCGCCAGATCGCGCACGCCGTCGCCATGACGATGCACATGCTGTGCGATCGGGGAATCGCCGCTCATGGCGGTGGTGAAGATGAAACGCACCTTGCCCTGCTGCACCAGGTAGCTGGCCCGGTCCCGGACCCCGGTTTCGGGCCCGCGGTACGCCACGATGCGGAACCCGAAGGCGGAGCAGTAGTAGTGGGCCGCCTGCTTGGCGTTGCCCACGAAGAATTCGATGTAGTCGGTGCCGTTGATCGGGAAGGTGTCGGTAACGGCAGACGGTGCTGGCGCTGACACGGCAGTCATGGGTGTCTCCTCTTCAGGCTGCCCGAAATATAGGCGTGAGGGCTTGGGGGCGTGAGGACTCGAGGGACGCCCTGTGTACGTTTCGGGCACGGAGGCATCCCCCTTTCACATGACCGATGTCGGCGCCCTTTTCGAGCAGTATTACGAGCCCCTCGTCCGCATGCTGTACCGGCGGACGGGTGACCGCGATCGTGCCGAAGACCTGGCCCAGGAGACCTTTGCCCGGGCCGTGGAGGCGCCACCCTACAACCCCCGCCCCTGGCTCTTTGCCGTGGCCCTGAACCTGGTTCGGGAGGAAGGCCGCCGATCCGTGCGCAGGGGACGCCACCTGGAGCTCATCCGCGGGGAGTCGCCCATCGGTACCCCGGCGCCGGATGAGGAGTACATCCGGGACGAGGATCGTTCCCGGGTGCAGCGGGCACTCGCGGAGTTGAGCGACCGTGATCGTGAGGCCCTGTTGCTCAAGGCCGAGGGATTCAACTACGACGAGATCGCCGCGACGCTGGGAATGGCGCGCGGCGCCATTGGAACGACGCTGGTTCGCGCCCGCCGCAAGCTGGTGGATGCCTACCGCGAGGAGGAGAAACGCCATGTCGCATCCTGACGAGGGCGTGCTGCAGGAACTGCTGGACGGAGAACTGGCACCGGCGGATGCCGCGGTCATCCGGGCCCACCTGGCCGGCTGCGCGTCCTGCGCTGCCGCGCTGCAGGAACTGGAAGCCATGCAGACTCAGGCGGATGCCATCGTGGCACGGCTGCCGCTCGATCCGCCGCTGGTGCAACCCGTCGTGCGGGCACGGGCCCCGCGGCGTGTCAACCTGCGCATGATCGCGCTGGCCGCCAGCGTGGTGCTCGTGGCCGGTACTTCGTGGATGCTCCTGCGGTCGAACGAGGTCGCCTATCTCCGCAGAGCGGACGACTCGGCCGCAGGCCTGGCGCTGCCGATGCCGAGCGAGGAACGGCAGGAGGTCCCGGCCACTACGCCTGCGACGCCACCGCCTCCGTCGCCAGCAGCACGCACCGATGCCGGTGCCGACCGGCGCGACAAGGCGAAGCAGGCGTCGCGGCAGGCGGAGAAGAAAGAGACCGACGCCGAAGGCCTTCGGGAGAGCGAGTCCCTCCCGGCCAACGCCGCGCCGCCTGTGGCTGCGATGGCGCCGCCGGCCGCGTCGAGCTCTCCGCTCGTCTGCCCTGGAGCGGACGTCGGGCAGGGCAACTCAGCGTCGCCGGTGCGGAAGCGCGGCTCGGCACCCGGCTTCGCACGATCTCGGGGCTCACGCCGGTGTCGGTGGAAGTGCTCCCTGTCGCGCCTGATTCACTGCTGACAGTACGCCAGCAATACGTGGTGGGTGGCGTGACTGTATTGCTGGTGCAGCAGGCCCTGCCCGCACCGCGAGATGAAGTCACCTCCAAGGCGCGGGAGCCGGTTCCCTACGTGGATGATGTCAGGATCCAGCCCGGAACCCGGGCGAACGGCCTCGAGTCCGTTGCCGACTCGGCAGGTGTGCAACCGGCGAGTCGGACATGGGAGGCCTGGGGCAGTCTCTTCCAGCTGCGTGGCGCGTTGCCGGCCGATTCGATCGACGCGCTGATGAAGCGGGTGAAGTAGCGACCTATCCCGCGAGGCTGGGCACGCCGGCCGGCAGCAGTTGTCCCTCGAGACGCCGCATCATCGCCGCAAAGGCGCGCGCGATGCCGGCATCGAACATGGTGCCGGTGCCCTCCTCCACGAACTCGAGCGCGCGCTGCGGCGTCCACGCCGGCCGGTAGGCCCGCGGCGTGCGGAGCGCATCGAACACATCGCACACCGCGACGATCTTGCTGGCGTAGTGCATCTCACGCGGAAACCGGGTGCGGGGGAATCCCGTCCCATCGGGGCGCATGTGATGCTCGTAGCACACGATCGCCGCGAGGTCGAACACCGCGCTCCGCGCGAACAGCATGCGCGCACCGATTTCGGGATGCGCCTCGATCACCATCCGCTCTTCCGCCGACAGCGCCGGCTTGCCGAGGAGGTCCTGCGGCAGTCCGGAAATGCCCACGTCGTGCAGCAGCGCGGCACTTCCGACCGCGTGCACGTCGTGCGAGGCCATGCCAAGCGACTCGCCCAGCGTCATGGCCAGGAGCGATGTGTTGATGGCGTGAAGGGCGTTGGCGGCGTCCTGGCCGGGGAACTCCAGCATCGGCAGGAGCAGCTGCCCTTCGGCGTGCATCGCGACCGAGAGGGACGCCACCACCGTCTCCACTTCATCGAGCGCCACACCGCCGTGGGTGCCGGCGCGCTGGTAGATCTGGCGGACGATGTCGGACTCTTCGCTGAGCCGGTACGCCACGTACTCGCGGTCGAGCCGCTCCCGCTCGAGGTCTTCCTCGAGGTCGATGCCGCTGATGTCAACGCCCAGCAGCCCCCACCTGATGCCGCGGCGGTCGCTCGGCACTTCGGCGTTGCCCGGCCGGCCCGAGAGCAACCGGTTCACGAGGTCGTCAAGGAACTCGCCAAAGGCGGCGCGCGTGACATTGTTGTCGAACTCGAGCCGCTGGACCCCGATGTCGACGAAACGGGCCGACCAGGGCCAGCTGTGCAGCTCATGAAGTGCCTTGTCGTTGGCGACCACCGCCTCGCCAAGGAACGAGAAGCGGTATTCGCCGGTCTTGACCAGTTCCTTGAGCCGCGCAAACGACGCATCGGCCACCGCGACGCACGACGGGTGACGGGACGTGTAGAGCGTCATCGTGGAGAGCGCCTGTGCCAGCGACTGGAGGAACTGGACGGGAGTCGTATCGCTCATGCGCGGCTCATATGATGACCCGCGGGGCAGTCGGTGCCGGCTGCGCGTCCGGGTCGGCCTGCCGCGAGGGCGGCGTGCCGGCTTTCCGGATCTCGGGGTCCTTGCTCCGCTGCGCGAGGTCGAGGACCTTCGACGCCACCGGGTGATATGGCCAGTGCGCCGCGAGGCCCTGGAGTGCCGCGAGAAACTCCGGGCTCCTGGGCGCGAGCTTCCGGCCCATCCCGAACCTGCCCTTCACCTCGGTGAGGCCAAGGAGGCAGGCGATCACGTTGGGATTGTCCACCGACGCGACGGCACGGATGGCCACTGCGCGAAGCTGCGGATCCAGTCCGCCGGAGTGAATCCGCTGCAGCAGCATTGGCGCAATGTTCGATGGGCAGCTCTCGGCCGCCGCCATGATGCCCAGGCGCACCGTCGGCGGATCCGGGGCCTCGAGCGGCGCGCTTGAGCGCATCGGGCCGCCGCACCCGGTCGCGCAGCATGATGCGAAGCGCCTCATGGCGTACGCGCGGGTCGTTGTGCTTGATGTGCGACGCCAGCGAAAAGCCCTCGGGCAATTCGGGCAGCATGCCGAGGAGCCGGAGCAGGTTGCGCTGCACGAACCACGGCGCGCCCGAGATGCGCTGCACCACCTGGGGCCCGATGGCGGGCCCGAGATGCGTGATGATGTCGATCAGCCGGGCGCGGACCTTCCGCTCCTTCGCCGTGGACAGCGCGTCGAGCAAGGTGGACAGCGCCTCGACGCCGACGCCCTTCACCAGCCGCGCCAGGGTGTCGATGTCGATCGGCTCGATGGCCAGGACGCGACTCACCGGTGCTCCGGCTCAGCACCCATCCGCGCAGCTCGGATACGGCGGGCCTGTCGGCTGGTACACGCTCGAGGAGGTCGAGCAGCAATCCCGTCTCCCGGCTTTCCACCATGCGATCCACCGCGCGGCGCGTGCCGGCCTGTACCACGCCCAGCTCGAGGCAGGTCATGATGATGCGCTGCGGCTCCGGGCCATAGACCAGCATGGGCTCGAAGTCGGCCGCCCCGCCGGGGAGCGACTCCAGCATCCTGTCGTAGCCGGGCGAGCCGTAGGGCAGGTCGGAGAGGCTCCACCGGCTGATCATGGCGCGGATGCGCTTCCGGAGGGCCTGCTCGGCCCGAAGGCGGGTCTTCGGCGGGCCCTGCTCGACATGGCTGGAGAGCTTGCTCAGGAGCTGCAGCATCGCCGGCGACACACTACGCTGCTGCGCATGCGCCGCCGCCTCGACCAGCGACACGATCACGTCGGCGGTCATGATCTTCGAGGCCTGGAAAAGCCACGTGCGACGGCGGTCCTGATCGCCGCCCATGTGCATCAGCCGCTCGAGCGTTTCCGGGGTCAGCGAGCCAATGAGGCGGGACAACTGCCGCTGCAACGCGATCGTCTCGGCGCGCCCCCTTCCCTGGCAGGCTTCCGCAAGGTCGGTCAGGGCGGTGATGATCCGCTCATCGCGGCGGGCTTCCTTCTGGTGCTCGTTGATCGCCTTGGCGATCTCCTCCGGGTCCACCTTTGCCGCAGCATCGTCCGAGAGGTGCTCTCCCATCGAGGCGCGCGCCAGGCCGAGCCAGAGGCGTCCCGCCCAGCTCCCGCCCAGCGGATCGAAGAGGGCGGTCTCCTCATCCTCCTCGTCGAGCAGGGACAGCTTGTCGTACGCCAGGCCGAAGAGACGGATGTGGGGCCACTGTGCCGCTGGTTCGTCGTGCGCCACGAGCTGCTGTGCGTCAGTCGCATCGGTGCCGATGACAGCGAGGAAGCTGGCGAGCTCGGCCCGGTTGACCCCGCGGAAGATCTTGATGCCGCCCAGGTTCCGGCGGTGGAGCTTGCCGGCGAGCTCGCGGAGCATCGTGTGGTCGGGATCGGTGGGAACCCCGGACACGACGAGCTGCATCGGGGTGACCGCGAGGGAAATGCTCCCGCGCTCGAGGAAGAGGGTATTGAGCCGGCGCGTGAGGGAGTCGACGGCCGGGTCGAGCAGCGGGTGCCCGACCGGGTACATCGCGAAACGCTGCTGCGCCCCCAGAAAGTCCAGGAGGAACTCGGATAGTTCTCGGGAGAGAACCTGTCCGTCCGGGGAAGCGGGCGAAATGCTCATCGGTTCAGGAAGATACCTCGAAGCCAGCGCAGTTCCACAGAGAGCCGGCCGGAAGCGACCACGCAGCGCAAGGCAGTCAGCAGCCCGGCATGCCTATCGCCATGAATATCCCGAAGTTGGGATGCGCCGGGCCCACCAGTAATTGCAGCCGCCTCCCGGGCTTGCCGCAACAGCTTGCATGCATTGCATGCGCAACATTGCACGAGTGGCATTTTCCGCACGTCATCGACTTCGCTAACTCGTTGCCACACATAGCCAAATACCGATCGACACGGGTGGCGCTCGTCTTGCCAAGAGGAGGGAATGAAGGCGCACGCTCGTGCGCTATCCCGGGGAGGATCGGATGTCCGCAATCACGTTGCCGCACAACCGGCGTGGCTTCGCCCTCGAGGCGACGCTGTTCGTGCTGCTGCTGCTCTCGGTGCTCTGCGTGTTCGCGGTCACCGGAGTGACGACGACGACGCGAACCGCCAACTACGACTACCGGAACACCCGGACTGCCTACGCGGCCGAAGCGGCGTCGGACGACATCATGCAGCAGCTCTCAGGCATGGTGGACGACGGGTTCATTTCGCAGTCCGAGCTGGACTCGCTCGCGCGACCCAACGTGCCCGGCTTCTCGATTCCGACGATGACGGTGGAGCCTAACGGCGGCGCCACCCAGGAGACGATCAACGACGGCGAGTTCTCCGGCCTCTACGCGCTGGTCAGGAACTACGACATCACAACGCGAGCGACCGACAGCTCCGGCAACGCAAGCCGCGCCGTCGTGACCGTGAAAGCCGCAGCGATCCCGATCTTCCAGTTCGGCGTGTTCTACGAGAAGGACCTGGAGATCACCAACGGCCAGCGGCTGGACATGCAGGGGTGGGTGCACACCAACGGCAACATCTACGTACGATCTGGTGCCGGGCTCTACCTGCACAACATCATCACCACGCCGAACAAGTTCCTGTTCCGCCGCAAGGACGGCACCAACCCCGGCGGCAGCGACCAGGTCTACATCGATGACGCGGGCGCGACCGCGCGACAGGTGAACGATGACTCGGACGGCCTGCCGAGCTTCCCTGCCTTCCGCAACTGGAGCGAGTCCCGCTTCAGCGGCCGACTCAAGACGGCTGCCTACGGCGTGGACTCGCTGCGGCTTCCCCTGCCCGTGAGCGTACCACCCGAGGAACTCATCGCCGACCGCGACAATGGCGGGCCTGACAGTCCCGAGGAACGCGCCAGCAAGTTTGCCTGGAAAGCGGACTTCTACGTGAACATCGACTACTCGCGGATCAATGGCACGCTCTGCGACGCCGCGGGCGCAACCGACATCCAGTACATCCGCCCGGGCGGCCGCACCACCCCGACCCCGGCGCAGTGCGCCCTGATCTTCCAGGCCGACAGCAACAAGTGGTGGGAGAGCCGCGAGCAGACCTTCGTCGATGAGATCACCATCGACTACGCACAGTTGTTCAACTGGATGGCATCGTCGGCGTCCAACCAGTCGTCGATCCTGTACATCACCGTCCGCAACGTCCCGGGTGTCGACGAGACGTATCCGGCGGGGGCCCGGTGCCCATCCGCGCCCTGCACGTTCCGGCCGTATCCCGTCATCAGGATCGTGAACGCAAGCGTGCTGGGCCGGCCCTTCACCATCGCCACGAACCTGCCGGTGTACGTGCACGGCGACTACAACTCCACGGTCAACTGGCAGCCGTCAGCCATCGTCGGCGATGCCCTCACCTGGTTGTCAGGGTCGTTCTCCACCGCCGGCATCCTGAACCGGCCGGCCGGCGCCGGCGTGACGACCGGCGGCGTGACCCGGTGGACCTGGGCCCCGGCCCCCGCCGGCCCGGCGGGATCAACGTGGACCCTCTATGCGGCCGTGCTCGCCGGGCATGGCGCGACGCCATTCGACTGGATGGCCCCGGGCGCGGCCCCGCTCGGCTGCAACTACACCGGCGCGGGATCACAGCCGTACTTCTTTGGCGGTGGTCTCGAGAACTTCCCCCGCTTCCTCGAGGCCTGGGGAGGCGTGACGGCGTTCTATCGCGGATCACTGGTTTCCATCGCCTACGCACAGAAGGCGACGAACTACTGCGGATGGTCCGGAGCAGTACTACGGCGTGCCGACGCGTAACTGGGCCTTCGACACCCGCTTCCAGGACCCGGCCAACCTGCCCCCGGGCACGCCGGTCGTCGGAAGCGTGGTCCAGACGGCGTATCGCCCGGTGTACGAGTGAGCGCGCCACGGCGGGGCCGGCTCGACCGGCTGGGGATGACGATGATGGAGCTGCTCATCGTCATCGTGATGATCGGGATCATGTCCGCCATAGTGGTGCCGCGCCTGCACCCGACACCCCGCCGATTGGTACAGGAATCGGCCCGCCAGCTCGCGCGCGACATCGACCTGGTGCGCAGCCGCGCGCTCGCCAGCAAGCGGTCCACCCGGCTCACGCTCGTAGGTACCTCGGCATGGATCGGCTACCGTGATGTCGAGGGTGATGCGGTGATCAGCGAGGTATCGGCCGAGGCCGACTCGATGCGTGGATTCGGACAGCGCACGCTGGATCCCAAGGTGGTCCTGGGCCGCGGCAGCGCCGTAGCCATACCGGGATGGCCGACGGGTGACCCCACGTCGTTCACGGGCTCCCGCCTCAACTTCAGGGGCAATGGCATGACCCTGCCCTTCGGCACCCAGGGCGTGATCTACCTCCAGCACCGGGATGATCCGTCAATCGTCTCGGCGGTCACTGTCACCGGCGCCGGCTCGGCGCGAGTGTGGAACTACGTTGGAGGCAACTGGCAATGAACCGGCGAGGCTTCACCCTCATTTCCGTGATGATCGCGGTGGTCATCCTCGCGGTCGGCGTGCTGGCCCTCTCGCGCACGCTCACGAGCGCCATGCAGATGAACACCCGGGCGGGCCTGCGCACCATCGCGCTGGACATTGCCCGGCAGCGCATGGAGTTCCTCCGCGCGCAGCCGCCGGCCAACATGGCGGACTTCTCCGAGGCCACTCCCGTTGACGTCGACGAGCAGGGTCGCCCGGTGAGTGGGGGCAAGTATCATCGCAGCGTTCTCATCGCTGACGTGCGGCTCAACCTCATCAGCGTGATCGTACGGGTCAGCTACCCGAACGGCACGACCCCGGTCGAGCTGGTCACCTATGTCTACACGGGCGGGGTAACCTGACCATGATCGCACCAGCATGCAGCCGGCGGGGCATGACCCTCGTCGAGATCATGATCGCCATGGTGGTGGGCCTGATCATCATGACGTCGGCCATGTCGTTCACCGTCACGACCTTCCGGGGGGTCGAGCACACGAACCTCCGGGAGGACGTGTTCCGCACGGCGCGGTTCATCGGGACCTCGCTGGAACGCGATGCCGCGAGTGCGGGCGTGGCGATCCGGAGCCAGGTGCGCTTCGGCACCATGCTGGCCAAGGGAGACACCCTGGTATTCGTCAGCGTCCCGTACGACACCCTTCCGGTCCCGCTGCGCGATCCGGCTGCACCGGGGATCGCGCCGGTGTACAGCATGCCGGCCGGAACGCGCCACGCCCGCATCGCCCGGGATGGGCAGCTGCGGCACCTACTGCGTGGACGTGAAGGTCGACAGCCTCGCCGACACGCTCCAGTTTGGTGTCGGCAGCATGATCCAGATGAACGTAGACAATGAACGCCGGTTCCTGAACGTCACCGCCAAGCAGAACATGGGCAGTGGCCGCTACCAGATCACCTTCTCGCCGAACGACACGCTCTTCCTGCATCCGGCGGGGTGGTCGCGACCGATTTCAAGCGCCCAGAACCTCCAACTGCGACCGGCGGAAACGTCATTCCAGCGGATCACCCCGGTGATGTTCTACCGCGATGCGCAGAACCGGATCATCCGGAGCACCAGCCTGAGCGCAAGCGGCGAACCAATTGGTGAAGTGGTCGCCGAGAACGTGACGGCCTGGACCGTCTGGCTGTTCTTCGCGGATGGCGATTCAGCGCGGGCCGCGGATCCTGATGTTGCGGACGAAAGCGACGACTACGACGACCTCACGAGCGTCAAGGTCACAGCAACGGTGCGGAATTCGCGAGCGGACCGGAACCTCGGAGCGGCCGGAACCCGCACCTTCGAATGGCGGTACTCGCCACGAAACCTGGCATACGAGAGAAACAGGTAACTGAAGCGCGGTAAGCGGAACGGGAGGGGCGGCTCGCAGGCCGCCCTTTGTTTTGGAGGGCATCTTGACTTGTCGCTATCAAAGTGATATCATATCCATATCACCCTAGCTGGAGTCCAAGATGGTCCGTGAACGTCCCCTTCGCGCCGCCAATGGTTTCGTCGCCCTGATCGTGCTCCTCGCCGTGGCCGGGCTCGCCGGATTCAAGTTCCTCGCGTCCGTACAGGAGGCCGAACCGGTGCGGGCCATCCTCTGGATGCTGGTCCTCATGGCCGCCCTCGTCTGCCTGCCCGGACTCTTCGTGGTGAACCCGAACGACGCCCGGGTGCTGACGCTGTTCGGCAAGTATATCGGCACCGTGAAGGAAGCGGGCTTCTGGTTCGCCAACCCTTTCGCGGTGAAGAAGCGCATCTCGCTCCGGGTACGGAACTTCGAGACCGCCAAGCTCAAGGTGAACGATGCCCACTCCAACCCGATCGAGATCGCGGCGATCGTGGTGTGGAAGGTCATCGAGACCGCCGAGGCGATGTTCGAGGTGGACAACTACGAAGAGTACGTGCGGATGCAGAGCGAGTCGGCGCTGCGCGCGCTGGCCTCGAGCTATCCGTACGACGCGCATGACGCCGGAGCGGTCGCGTTGAGCACGCATACCTCCGAGGTGTCCAAGGGCCTGGTCGAGGCGCTGCATGAACGGCTGGGCAAGGCGGGCGTCGAGTGCATCGAGTCGCGTATCAGCCACCTGGCATACTCGCCCGAGATCGCCTCGGCCATGCTGCAGCGGCAGCAGGCGAGCGCCATCGTCGCGGCGCGCTACAAGATCGTCGAGGGTGCGGTGGGGATGGTGGAGAACGCGCTGGAACTGCTTTCGCAGAAGGGCGTGGTTCACCTCGACGAGGAGCGGAAGGCGGCCATGGTGAGCAACCTGCTCGTGGTCCTGTGCGGCGAGCGCTCCGCGCAGCCGGTGCTCAATACCGGCACCCTGTACAGCTGACCGTGGCGGAGCGCAAACCCTTCCTCCTGCGTGTGGACCGCGACCTCCTGGACGCGGTCCAGCGCATGGCGGACGACGAACTGCGGAGCCTGAACGGGCAGATCGAGTTCCTGCTCCGCGAGGCCGTGCGGCAGCGCGGCCGGGAGAAAAAGGCCTAGACGAGTTTCCGCAGGCGTTCGATCCCGTCGCGCAGCTCGGCGGCGATCACCCTCGCCTTCTCCTCCAGGATGTCCCCCGCCTCGTCACCGGTCCGGTCGGCCTTCACCCTGTAGTCGGCCAGTTTCTGTTCCCACTTCCCCCACTCGTCCTTCGCGTCGGCCTTCGCGAGATGAAGCTTGACCTTCAGCTCGTCGATCTCGGGCTGGAGGTCCTGGATGATCTTCTCGACCCGGGCGCGCCAGTCGGCAGAAGGCGGAGTTTCGTCGGGCATGGGTGCGTAACCTCAAGGGGAGACAAAAGTCGCGTGAACGGTTAACAGTGAACAGGCAACCGGAAAAGAGCAAACACGCTCCTGTTTACCGTTCACCGTTCACCGTTCACTCAGAGGTAGGGCTGCCCCAGCCTCGCCACCCCGTTCCGCAAGCGGTGGAACAGGCTCTGCCGCTGCCACTCTGCCGGCGAGAAGAGCCGCGCCGTCGCAATCTTGCGCTGGATGATCTCCGTGAGCTCGGCCGCCAGCGTGGTATCGTAGCACTCGATGTTGTACTCGAAGTTGAGCCGCAGGCTGCGGGGATCCCAATTGGCCGAGCCGAGCATCGACCAGGTGCCGTCGACCACCATGATCTTCGAGTGATCGAACGGCGGCCGCGTGAAATAGACCCGCACGCCCCACTTGAGCACGTGCCAGAGCCCCGCCATCGCCGCCCATGCTACCACCGTGAGGTTGTTCTTCTCCGGCAGCACCAGGTCCACCCGGACGCCGCGCATCGACGCCACCCGTAGCGCGTCGATCAGCGGCTCGTCGGGGAGGAAATACGGGGTCACGATCTGCACCGACTGGTGCGCCACCGAAAGCGCGCTCAGGATCGTGTCGTGCAGCGTCTCGAAGTCCTCGTCGGGACCGTCGGGGACCCCCCGGGCCACCACGGTCCCCGTCGGTTCGAGCGGCGGAAACCACGTCGCTCCCTCCAACACCTCCTTTGTCGTGAAGTGCCAGTCGAAGGCGATCGTCTCCATGAACTGTCGCACGACCGGGCCGGTGATGCGGGCATGGATGTCCTGCGTCGCCTCCTTCGACGGCACAGCGAGGATGCATCCCTCGCGCACGTTCATCCCCCCCACGAAGCCCGTACTCCCGTCGATCACCAGGATCTTCCGGTGGCTGCGGAGGTTGAAGTAGGGATTGGCGAGGGGGAAGATGTGGGGCAGGAAGCGCGCATGGGGGATGCCCCGCGCCGCCAGCACGCCGGTGATGGGCGGTTTGCTGTAGCGCGCCCCCACCCCGTCGATCAGCACGCGCACCGTGACCCCGCGCTGCACCGCGCGCGCGAGCGCGTCGGCGAACATCGCGCCCGCCCGGTCGTTGTCGAAGATGTAGCTCGTCATCGCGACGCTGGTCCCGGCGGCATCGATGGCTGCGATCATCGCCGGGTATGCCTGGTCCCCGTCGACCAGGGGCGCAACGGTGTTCCCGGGCATCAGTGCCTGTCCCGACGTGGTGCCCACCGCCGTGGCAAGAGCGGCGAACCGGCCCGGCATGGTGGCCGGGAGGAATTGAGCCTCCTGTTGCTTCGCGGCGATTTCCTGGGTGAAGTCGGACGAGAGCGCGATGCCGCGGCGCATGCGGCCGGCACGGCGGCGGATGCGGTTGATGCCGAGCATCCAGTAGAGCATGGCGCCGATGAACGGGGCGAGCCACACCAGCCCGGCCCAGCCGATCGCCGCCCGCACGTCGCTCTTGTAGAGCACGATGTGCGCGGTGGTGCCGAGCGCCACGAGCACGCCCACCGTCGCGACGATGTGGGGCAGGAGGTGGTGGATGCTTCGGAGGAGGTCGTCGAGGCTCATGTCTGGCAGGAACAATACGCTATAATCCACGCCGAATCGACGTACCCGCCAACCTGGAGCCATGCATGGGTCGCATTCGCATTATCGGCGTTCCCCTCGATCTCGGGGCCAGCCGCCGCGGCGTGGACATGGGACCTTCGGCCCTGCGCATTGCGCAGCTCGAGGCCCGCCTCGAGGCGCTGGGCCATGAGGTGGAGGACACCGGCAACATCAGGGTGCCCGAGCGCGAGGCCCTGCCGGACATCGGGAGCGCCCTCGACCTCCTGCCTGCCATCACCGAGGTGTGCCGGGTCCTGAGCGAGCGCACGGCGGCCGCCGTGCGCGAGGGATACGCGCCCCTGGTGCTCGGTGGCGATCACTCCCTCGGGGCGGGCTCGGTGGCCGGCGTGGCGACGGCGTTCGCGGAACGGAAGCAGCGCATCGGCCTCATCTGGCTCGATGCCCATGGTGACCTCAACACGCCCGCTTCGTCCGAGACGGGCAACGTGCACGGGATGCCCGTGGCCCACCTCGTGGGACATGGCGATGCGGCCATGGTCAACCTGGCCCGCCCCGTCCCCGCCGTCCTGCCGGAGCACACCGTGCTCGTCGGCGTGCGCGACCTCGATCCCGCCGAGCGGGAAAACATCCGCGAGTTCGGGGTCAGGGTGTTCACGATGCGCGACGTAGATGAACGGGGATTGAAGGACGTGATGCGCGAGGCGATCGAGATCGCCTCCACCGGCACCGCCGGCTTCCACGTGAGTTGTGATGCCGACTGGGTGGACCCGGCGCAGGCGCCGGGCGTGGGTACGCCGGTACGCGGCGGTGCCACCTACCGTGAGGCGCACCTCGCGATGGAGATGGTGGCCGATGCCGGCAAGCTCGTGTCGATGGATATCGTGGAGATCAACCCGGTACTCGACTCGATGAACCGCACTGCGGATCTCTGCGTGGGACTGGTGACGAGCGCGTTCGGCCTCAGGATCCTCTAGAGACCGTAGACCGCCGTCAGGCCGATCATGCGCGGAGCCCCAGGGTTCCGCTCCAGGACATTCGTGTAGAACGTGTTGAGGAGATTCGTTACCTTCAGCTGCCACAGCACTCCCACCAGCCGGTAGTCCAGCCGCAGGTCGAGAACCACAATGTTCTGTCGCGGATCGAGCGGATAGGCCAGAACCTCTTCGGCCGCCGAACGGTAGTGCACGTCGACGCCGGCATGGCCCTGAAGCGTGGTAACGGTGCCGGTGACATTGACCGCCGACCGGTAGGGCAGCGGCCGGCCGCTGTTCAGGTCCCTGCTGTCCAGGTAGAGGAACGTCGCGGCAAGATTCAGCCAGCGGGCGTTGATGGTGGCGTTGGCGCCGAGGTCGAGTCCGACCACGCGGGCGTCGGCGATGTTCTGGAACTGGAAGGTGAGCGGAGACGTGCCGAACTGCGCCGCCGGACCGATCAGGTTGGAATAGCGGCTGCCGAAGATCGCCGCATCGATCTGGAGTCGATTCCAGAGCACGGCACTCGTGCCGATTTCGGTGGACCACGACCGCTCGCCCTGCAGCGAGGGGTTGGGAATTACCTGGAAGCCGAACTGGAAGGTGTTCACGAACTGCTCGATGGCACTCGGCGCACGGTACCCTGCCCCGATCGAACTCCGCATGGTGACGGAGTTCGAGAGCCTGAGGGACGCACCGATCTTCGGGCTGATGACGAACTCGGACTGTGCCGTCGTCGCATCGTGGTAATCCGCGCGGAAGCCGACTTCACCCTTGAGGTTCCTTCCGAGTCGTGCCTCATCCTGCACGAAGACGGCGGCATCCACGATCTGCGGCGTCCCGATGAAATTGGAACTCACCCACGTATAGGCGGCATCGCTGCCCACCGTGAAGCTGTTCCTCGCACTGAGCGAACGGATGAGCGCGACGTTGACCCCCGGCTTGATCGCGGCGTGATGATCCTGGTTCGCGGTGAACTCGTTCTGCGAGGAGTTCCAGGTCAGGAACGGGCTGACCTTGAGCAGGGTCTTCGCCGTCGCGACCGCGGCGACGGTGGCACCGGAGAGGAACACCTGGTCCAGGGCGTAGTCACCCAGGAACTGGGGCGACACCTCGAACGGAAGGCTGTCGGCCCGCCATGTGAGGAATTCCTGTGACTTCTCGTTGGTGTACAGCGCGAAGGCGTCCCACTGGTGCGTGGCGGTGGGTAGCGCCTGGAACTTGACCCTCGCCATCCACATCTGGTTCTGGCCATTCTGCGTGTAGCCATCCGTGCCCTGGTACCCAACAAAGGCACGGGCCCCCATCGGTCCGAGGCGGCGCGAGTGCTGCAGTTCGAGTCCCTGCGAGTTGAGCAGCCCGTCGCTCCAGCGATAGTTGGACGGCACATCGTAGGCGTCGAAGTGGGCGCGGGCCGCCGTTGTCGGGCGGTCATCCACCGGCGTGGTTATGAGGTTGACCACCCCGCCCAGGGCGTTGCTGCCGTAGAGCGCTGAATACGCACCCTTCACCACCTCGGTGCGCGCCAGGTCGATGACCGGCAGCGCGCGGAAGTTGATCTCGCCGCCGTCCGCGCTCAGCGCCGGGTGACCGTCGAGCAGCATGAGCACCCGGCTTCCCACACCGCGCGCGAAGCCGGTGGAGCCGCGGATGTCCATCTGGTCGGGGCCGTTGAACGTCACGCCCGGGACGAACTCGAGTGCGTGATTGATGGTGGAGACATTGCGCGCAAGGATCTCGCTGAACGGCAGCACGGCCACACTGGCGGGTGTCTCGGCGCGGCGCTCGGACAGCCGGCTTGCCGTGACGATGATCTCCTGCAGGTCGAGCGGCGTGCGGTGCATCACGAGGTCGAGCGCGCGCGACTCTCCGGGCCGCAGCGCCAGCCCGGGCATGCTGTCAGCGGCGTAGCCGATCGCGATGTAGCGGAGGGTATGGGGGCCGGCGGGGACACCGCCGATGATGAACTGGCCCTGCGTGTTCGTGACGGTCGTCAGCAGCGTCCCACGCACCTGCACCGACGCCCCCTCAACGGGCAATCCGGTTGCTGCGTCCCGAATGATGCCGGTGACGGTGCCGGCACCAGCCTGCGCCATGGCGCTGGTGGCGAGGGGTAGCATGCCACCCAGGGCCACGAAGAGCACTCCCAGAAAACCGGCTCCCCGCCAACCTCGCGCTTCGCGCGCTGCCGGCGGGGCCCGGTGAAGCAGAATGTTCCTCAAACCGCCGGTTCTATTTGCACGATACTGCGCTGGCCGGCACACGTGCTATCAAGCGTTGTTACCTCGTTGTTCTTTGCCCACGTTCCCGTGCACTGCGTCGCAATGGCTGGTCCCCCATCAATGCTGGTGGTCCCATTCTGGGTAAAAGAGCCATCCTGGAAGGCCTGATAGTCGCCGGTGCTGACGATCGCAGGATTGGTCGCCGACGCCGTGATGTTGATGTTGTAGGTGTCGAAGCTCAAGGTGGCGGTACCCGAAGCAGCGACGACAACCGGGGTGCTGCCGTTGGTCGAGCTCCCGAACCCGGTAACAACGTAGTCCCCCGAGAGATCCGCGCTGGCGTCGTTTGAATTGTTGTCACTGCAGGCGGCAAGCGTGAACACCGAGGCAAGCGCAAACGTGGCGCACAGTACTGCCTTTCGAGTGAGTCGCATAAGAGCCTCAAATTGTGGGAATGGAACCGCCAGCACCGTCAGGGCGCCCGCAAGTGCGTCCAATATATCCGGATCCCCGACATTAGGGACCCCGCCAAGGCCCGGAAATGTGAGCTCCACCACAACCGGCAGACCGCCTCATTACACTCCCTTGCATGGCCTTCGTCATCCGCGGCGGCATCGCCGCAGTTTTCCTCGCATGCCTGACTGCCTTTGTGCCCGGACGCCCCGTCATGGCGCCGTGCGACCCAAGTCCCTGGACGGCGCTGGTACGCGCCCATCTCGAGCGCTATCCCGCGATGCAGCCGGCGGACGCCTACAAGCTGCTGCATCAGGCCACCCTCGGCAGCGAGCATGCGATGCCGTCGCGCGCCATGGCGGAGCAATGGCTCGCGCGGGAGATTGCCACCCTGGGGGCCGGGCCGGCGGAGCCACTGGTCGACACCCTGGGAACGGGCGGCCACTTCGCGAGGATCCACCTGCGTCCGTTCGTCGCTTCGGGCGGGATACCGGACTCGCTGTTGAACGCGTTCGTGCGCACGGCGCAGGAGGCGACGCGTGACACCGCCCAGTTGGCATGCGCCCTCGAGGCGGTACGACAGATGACGGGCAGCGGGACAACCAGCTGGACGGCAGACAGCGTCGAACGGTTGTTCGGGGAAACACGCGCGGCTGGATATCCGGCGATGCATCACAGCGACGCATTCGAGGCCGCCTACCATCCCGCGTATCGAGTTGTATCGGTGACGCTGGTCTCGGTCGCAGTACCCTGACCCGAGACCGGCCCCGCCGGCCCTACCCTTCGCTGCCGTTCTCGCCGGTCAGCCCATACCGCCTGAGTTTCATGTAGAGACTCTGCCGGCTCAAGCCAAGTACTTCGGCGGCCGACGTGCGGTTGTCATCGGTCAGTTCGAGCGCCGCCTCGATGAAGTGCCGTTCCAGCAAGCCGGTCGTGTCCCGTACCAGTGTCTTGAGCGAGACCTGCCCGACGAGTGTGGTCAGCCGGGCGACCGCCTCGTTCAGGTCGTCCGTGCCACGGGGACTCGAGACGAGGCGACGACCGACGTCGCGAATGACGAGGCCGACATGTGCACCAGATTCCGCGGTCAGGACCACACTGGAAAGTTCCACCTCGTTTCGCGAGCCAAGCTCACCACAAATCGTGGTGTTGAAGAGCCGGACGACGCCGTGCTCCCGCAGCAGAGCCAGTACCTTGTCGAGGTCCGCACCAGGACGACCGACCCACCGGCTCAACGGACGGCCAAGCGCCTGTTCACGCGAGGCCAGTTCGGCCATCTCGAGAAATGCCCGATTGGCAAGCCATACACGGCCCTCACCATCTGCGACAACAAAACCATCGGGCAGACCATCAAGCAGCGACAGGACGGCTCCGGCCGATGCGGGGCCGCTCTCCGGCTCCGAATTCGCCATTTCCCCGGTCAGGCGCACCACCACAACCGCCGAGTTGTCCTCCTGCAGGGACGAGAGCGATATCGTAATCTTCCGCCCGGAAGGTGCAAGACGCACGAAAGAGTCGTCGGCGCGACCCTGTGCCCTGCACACCGCGAGCTGCTGGATCACGGCTGCCTCACTCCCCGGATCGATATCGAACGGAAACGTGCGCCCGATCAGGCGCTTTGCCGGTTGGTAGAACAGCCGCGCCGCGGCGGGATTCGCCTCCACCACCTTCAGCGAGCCGCCGTCGAGTATCAGCATCGCCTCGCCGGACACCTGGAAGAGCAATCGATAGCGCGTCTCCATGTGCCGCATTCGCTTGTAGTCGCGCTCGAGCGACTGCTGCGCATTGACGAGGCGGTGCTCCAGGGCCTGCATTCCGCGGAGGTCGAGACCCAGGGCAACCAGCCGGTCCGGGCGCTCCCGATGCATGACGGTGTAGACAACGGGAACCTGATCGCCACCTGAGGAAACGTGGGTTATCAGTCTTCTCGGGGAGAGCCCGCTGGATGCCACCTCAGCCAGCATCTCCGTCACCGCGTTCCGCGAATCCTCTGTGACTGTTTCAATCCACGCGCGACCGACCCACGACCGCGAAGCGTCGAGGCCCCCGACTGACGTCCCGAGCGCGATGCTCTGGATCACGCCTGCGGCATCGAGTTCGAGAACAATGTCTGAACCGGGAGCAAGATTTGCCGACATCGTCGGGCTCGATGGCCTTGGGAAAGCGAGGGTATTGCCAGCGCCCCATTCTACTGGAAATCCGAGCCGTCCAGAAGTGGACGCGCGGCCTATCGCGCGATGGCAATGCCGATGCCACTGGCAATGGCGAGACACGCCAGCCCGATCACCGCCAGCCGCCTGAACTCCCTGGTGCCGACGACAAGGGCGATTCCGAGCTTGAGAATGGTATTGGACAGGATGCCGACTGCGATTGCCCGCGCCGCGAGCCCGATGGCTCCACCGGCATCGGCGAGCCGCGCCATTGTGTACGTCAGTGCGTCTACATCTGTGAGGCCCAGCAGGGCCGCCGATGCGATCACGCCCGGCGAACTCCACAACTTCCCGACCAGTGGTATTGCCACCAGCACCAGCTGGAAACCAATCGCCATCCTGATGGCCGACCAGAGCCCGAGCGGGCTTCGAGGTTCGTCCTCCGTCTTCAACTTCACCGGGTCAGACCGGCGGAACAGCGCGTAGAGAATGAAGCCGAGTCCGACGATCAGGGGTGGTATCAGCAGGGGCAGGAGCGCGAGCGCCACCGCCGGCCGGATGATGGTACTGATGAGCAGTACGCGCGGCAGCAGCACGGTGCACGCGCCAAGGACCCCCGAGGCCAGGGCGCGGCCCGCATCGGGCTCATCCCGACTGAGCCGGGAGAAGCTCAGCGTAACCGCCGTGGACGACAGCATCCCGCCAATCAGTCCGGTGACGCCATAGCCGCGTGCGCCGCCGATGGCCCTTCGGGCGACGTACCCGACGAAGTTGAGTGCCGAGAAGAGCAGCACGACCGTCCACAGGGTGCGTGGCCGGATGCTGTCGAAAGGACCGTAGGGCCCCTCAGGAAGCAGCGGCAGGATGACCAGCGCGAGTACTGAAAACTGGAGCGCCGCCTCGAACTCTGCCTGGCCAATCCGCCCGATGAGGTCGTGGATACGACCCTTCTCAGCCAGGACCAGCACCGTTATGGCAATGATGGCACTGGTGAGCAGCGGGAAACCGAGGCCCGCCACCGTGCTCACGCCGAGGACGAGCAGTGCGGCCACCTCGGTCGTGCCATCGAGGTCGGCTGCCCTGCGCCGCGTTGCCATCACATACGCGACGATGGTGAGGATGCCGGGCGCCGCCAGGACGGTCACGCCCGTCGCCAGGAGCCCTCCCTGGATGAGCCACCCTGCAAGGCCGCCGAGCAGGCCCAGGAGAAGGAAGGTGCGAGCTCCTGCGAAACGCGCGTTCGGACCCGATGCATGGCCGGACCACTGCCGCTCGATGCCAACGGCGAGCCCGGCGAGTCCAGCCACGCCGAGATTACACGCCAAGTCGATCCCCAGTTCCAGGCTCACGACACCCTCCGCGCAGCGCCGATTCCTTCACCCCGCTCCCACCGTGACTTCACACTCCTGGCGTTAGAATGGAGCGTCCTGCCGTTCGGACTGACGATGCCAACCAAGAGGCGCATGCCGGAACGGTGGCTCAGCATTGTCATACACCGCAATGAGAATCCGCCCGACCGCGAGGCTCGCCATGACAACACTGCCGGCTCTGCACACGCTTTGGCTCCACGAGGTCCGGAATGCCTTTCGCCCGGCGTGTGCCGCCGGGTCAACCGTCTGGGACCGGGCCAAGGCAGTGACCTACCTTCGTGAGCGGTTCGTGCCCCGGTTCCGGGTGGAGCGCGAGGCCGCCACCAACCTCGTGGCGATACTCCAGCCGGCTACGGCGAACCCGCTCTGGGCTGCCGGCGACGTGGTGGAGGCCCAGGTGGAGCGACTCACTCGACTGGCCACCTTTCACCAGAAGGCAGACGAATTCCGCATTGCTGCGGAGGAATTGAACGTCGCGCTGGAAGACTGGTGCGAGGCGCTCGACGTTGCCGCGAATCAAGTGCGCGAGTCAGACCTGCATCTTGTGTAAGGTGCACGCCGAAGATGAATCGGAAGGACTGAAGAAGGAGTGGCGGGCGCGTGAAAGGAGGTTCACGCGCCCCGTCCCTCTAGAAGGTATAACCGACTCCGATCTCGGGACCGAACGTCGTCACATCGTACTTGAAGTAGTCCCCAGCGCCCAGCTCGCCAGTCGAGTAGTCCATGCCGAGGGCCCAGTAGGCCACGCCGAACGCCCAGTGCTTCGACACGCTGTACGCAACAGTCGGGCGCACCTGCCAGGCGAACTGCGACCCAACCCCGAAGCCACCCACGTCACCTCGGATCAGGATGGTCCACTTTCCGGTGTTCGGGATGGTGAAGCGGGCACCGAGGAAGGGATCGAACCAGGACCTGTCCTTGTTGACCAGCTCCACGTCTGCCGGTGACGTGAAACTCGCGCCCATGAAGTTGACCCGCCCGCCCGCAAGAATCTCGAAGAAAGGGGTAAGGCGCCTGAAGCCGGTCAGCTCGACCATCGCCTGGTAGCCGCCGAGCTTCGTGGCGAAGTGTTCGCCATCCTTGCCCAGGTCCATGTAAAGGCCATCGAACCCGATGGCCCACTCGGGGTTCTTCGCTTCGGCGGCAGAGCATGGCGCCGAACTGCAGGTTGCTGAAGATGTCACCCGGGTCGGTTTCGATCTTGGTCTGGATTGGTCCCACGGCCACGGTTCCGCTCATGTGCGGAAGGACGAAATACGGAGCAATCGTGAAGCGCCATCCTTCTGATTGCTGCTGCGCAACGGCAACTCGCGGTGAGGCCAGGGCAACCAGCATCGCGGCGAGGGAACAGACGCGGAGGAGACATGGGACCTGAGCTCCGGATGACGTGTGTGATCCAGCCAGGCACCTCGCCCGGATGGTAAGCAAAGATACACAGGCACCGCAGTAGATTGCGTCAGCCAGCCAGAGCAACACCCATGTCAGACTATGCACGCGATCATCAGCGCGGTTCACCCGCGATCGGGGCCTCGATCAACTGATGCCTTTCCGGCGTTCCGTTCTGTACCTCAGCGCGCTCCTTGGTCTCGCACTGCCTCACCAGACCGATACACCGCTCCTGCCACGCTGCCACTATCGCGGCCAGCCCGACTCGGTTCGAGCGTTGCCCATATCTCTGCAGGAAATTTCCGGACTCGCCTTCTACCGGGACGTGCTCCTGGCACATGACGACGAACGTCGGCCGGATCTACACGATCAATCCGCGCACTGGTTCCGTCGAGATCCTTGCCACGATGCGAGGGCCGATCCACGACGATTTCGAGGGCATTGCGGTACTGGGTGACACGGTGTGGCTGATGACGAGCAGCGGCAAGCTGTACGGCGTGAAGGCAACGGCGAGCCGCGACCCCGTGGCGTACGCGCTGTACCACACGGGACTCGGAAAGCGCTGCGAACTCGAGGGGCTCGCGGCTGATGCGGCGAACGGCGTGCTGCTGCTTCCGTGCAAGACGCTGCCGAAGAACGGGCCGGGCATGCTGATCTATCGCTGGAACGCGGCAAAGAGAGCGCTCGCGACCCCGACGGCGGTGAGCGTGACGGCGAAAGCCATGAAGAAGGCTGGTGCACCGACCCTCCGTCCGAGCGCGGTCGAAGTCGTGCCAGGCGGCGATCACCTGTTGGTGCTGTCAACCAGTCCCCAGGCCCTGCTCGAACTTGATGGGACCGGCGTGCCCCGGGGCTATATCCGCCTCCCCTCCAGTCACGCGCAGCCCGAGGGGCTCGCCATCGGGTCCAACGGGGACATCTTCATTTCGGATGAGGGGGTGAACCGGACCGGAAGACTTTCGGTATACCGTTGCAATCCGTAAGCAGGCGCTGGCGCGGGACTGGCGTTCGGCGCTACGATATCGGGGCGATGCCGTCGAGCGTCTGACCGGAGTGATAGCGACGGACCTCGATCGCCACCTCGGGCAGGGGTCGGCGCAGGGCGGCGACCACATCCTGCAGGGTCACCTTTCGACGAAGCTGGATCTCATATTCCAGCGGTCCCGAGGTGCGCGATCCCTTCTGCGGTGACGTGCGCTTCCAACGACGCACGAGCTGTTCGAGCACCTGCTCCACGGCGTCGCGATTCTCCAGGGCTCCCTCGGGCGCGTGGATGCTCAGCACGTAGCGCGGGCGCCGGGCGGGCGGGCGGCCATTCTCCTCGGCGCTCGCGGCCACGGCCGCCTGATCGGCCGGCTGTGCCACATATTCATCGGTCAGTGACGACAGCTTCGCCTCCGGATGCAGGCCGCTCAGGGCATCGGCGATCGCCACCCGATGGGCCCGGACCCGTGCAAGCGGACCGGCAAAGACGTAGGCCCGGCCACCGAAATCGGTTTCCCAGAGCCAGAGGACGCAGAGGTTGAAGAGCAGGGACAGGGCGAAGGCCACGTCGAAGGCCCGGACCCCGACCGCGATGCCGACAGCACTGGCCAGGAAGATGTAGACGGCATCCATGGGGTTGCGCAGCCGGTTGCGAAAGCTCACGGCAGCCATGATGCCGGCAAGACTGAATGCGAGGGCGAGGCTCGACTTCACGAGGATCACGACGCCGGCGACCACCAGGGGCAGGATGATGAAGGTCTGCGTGATCGACTCGTCGAGATCCTCCGGCTTCTGCTGGGTCTGCACGTAGATGATGGCAACGGGAAACATCAGGATCACCGCGACCACCATGGCGATGGCGGCCGCCAGGCCGAGCAGGCCGAAGGGTGGCGCGAGCGCCGGCTCGCCCGGCTGCGGCACGCCACCCAGAGAGTCGGGGAGGTTCGCGCCGGGCATCTCCCCGAGCCAGGCGTAGCAGCCCAGGGCGAGTGCCGCGACGGTGCCGTAGTACACCGCCAGGAAGATGAATGGACGATCGAGGAGCCAGCGCCAGCGGCGCAGGGTCGGGGTGAGCTTGGGGATCTCGGCGGTACTCGCGGGCAACATGGATGCTTTCACGGGTGACATGCTGGGCGTACCCGGTCAATTTGCGGCACGAGGATCCCGGCACACAAGGAGCGGGGCGGATGTCCAGAGCGGCCACCAACAGGAAGGGATCACTGCCCGCCATCCTGGCACTGCTGGGCCAGTTCCTGGCTGCGGAGCCGGCCAGCGGGCAGGAGCCCGATCATTCCGCCGCGGCCCCCGAAAGTACCACCGTAGTGGCGGGCGCGAGCTACAAGGCCAGCGGCCTGCACGAGTGGCTCTTCGGCAAGCACTACCGGGCGCTCTGGATCACCCCGATCCGTGTGGAAGTGCTCAACCTCGGCACCTTTGCCGGCGGCCTCACGCCGGTCAAGGAGGGCGGTGGCCTGCAGACCCAGTCGCTGCGCTTCGCGGGAGCCGACGGGAAGGAGTATGCCTTCCGCACGATCAACAAGGATGCATCCAAGCTCCTCCCACCCGACCTCCAGGGGACGCTGGCGGCCCGCATCGCCCAGGACCAGATCAGTGCGGCGCATCCGGCCGGCCCCGCGGTGTCGGCGCCGTTTGCCGAAGCGGCGGGCGTGCTCTACAGCAACCCGAAAATGGTCGTGCTTCCCGATGACCCGCGCCTCGGGGAATTTCGCGCGGAGTACGCCGGAGTGCTCGGATTCATCGAGGAGCGGCCGGATGACAACAACGATCCGGCCCTCGCGTTCGGGGGGGCGCTCGATGTCGTCAGCACCGACGACCTGTACGACATCATCGAGAAGAAGCCGGGCAACTTCGTGGACTCGGAGCAGTTCCTCCGGGCCCGACTTCTCGACGTGTTCCTGGGTGACTGGGATCGCCATCGCGACCAGTGGCGCTGGGCCAAGGTGAAGAATGGCGATGACGGTTTCCTCTGGATACCGATCCCCCGCGACCGTGACCAGGCCTTTGTTCTTTTTGACGGCCTCCTTCCCGGTGCCGCGCGACAGACCTTCCCCCAGCTGGTCAAGTTCGGCCCGAAGTACGGTGCGGTGACGGGTGCCACCTGGAATGGCCGCGATCTCGACCGTCGATTCCTGACGCCGCTCTCGCGACCCACCTGGGACTCGATGGCGGCGCAGCTGGCCTCCGTGCTCACCGACGCCGTGATCGATTCAGCGGTGGCGCTCATGCCCCCGGAATACCTCGCCATCAACGGTGAGGTGTTGCGCACCGCGCTGAGACAGCGGCGGGCCGACCTGCCGCGCGAGGCAGATCGCTACTACAAGCTGCTGGCGGGCCAGGTGGACCTGCATGCCACCGATCATGCCGACAGCGCCGCCGTGATCCGGGTGGACGGCGAGCAGGTCCGGGTGAAGGTCTTCAGCGAGAAGGCGCGCTCCTCCGGCGCCGCGCCCTACATCGATCGCACGTTCACCAAGGACGAGACCCACGACATCCGGCTCTTCCTGCACGGCGACGACGACCGGGCGGTGTTCGAGGGCACGGGGTCGATGCCGATCACCGTCCGCGCCATCGGCGGAAACGGCGACGATGTCTTCGACGACCCGGGCAAGAATGGCAAGGTTCACTTCTACGACGAGAGCGGGGAGAGCACGGCCATCGGCCACGGAATCGACACGAAGCCGTGGCCCAAACCGCCCGTTGGCGAGGTGGGACCGCGTGACTGGGGTTCAAAAAGACAGTTCGCGACGCTCGTAGCCGGCGGTCCCGATATCGGCATCCTTTTCGGCGCGAGCGCCTCTTTCTTTCGCTACGGCTTTCGCAAGGTGCCCTACTCGAGCAAGTGGCGCTTCCGCCTGGGCTATGCGACGTCGGCCGCGACGCTCAACGGCGACATCCTGGGCGACATACGGCTGTCCAACTCGAACACCTACTTCACCATCCTGGCCCGCGCCTCAGGCATCGCCACACTCAACTTCTACGGCTTCGGCAACAACACCCCCGAAACCGAATCGGCCTCGTTCTACCGGGTGAGGCAGCAGCAGTATTCGCTGACCCCCGGCATCACGTTCGACCTGACGAAGCGCAGCACGCTGCTGCTGATGGCGAAGGGCCTGTATTCCACGACAAGCGATGACCAGGACCGCTTCATCGGGACGCAGGATGTGCTGGGCACCGGAGATTTCGGCCAGATCGGTGCTGGTGCCGAAATCGAGTGGAGCGCGAAGAATCCTTCATCCATGACGGTCACCGGCGTCAACGCGACGCTCGGCGGGTCGGTGTTCGCGCCGGTGTGGAGCGTGCCGACGACCTATGGCGAGGTGCACGGCGAGGTCGACTGGTCGTGGAACCTGCACGCGACGGGCCTCAAGCCGACCCTCGGCTTCCGGGTGGGCGGCAAGGGCGTGTTTGGCGACTACCCGTTCATGAGTGCCGCGTTCATTGGCGGGAATACCTCCGTCCGCAGCCTGCGCTACAACCGTTATGCGGGCGACGCCTCGATCTATGGCGGGGCCGAACTCCGGCTGCGTCTTGCCCGCATCTCGGCACTGCTGGCGAGCGACCTGGGGGTGATGGGACTGGTGGACGTGGGACGGGTGTTCCTGGACGGGGAGTCATCCCACACGTGGTACCCGGGCTATGGCGGGGGCATCTGGATGGCGTTCCTGAACGGACGGAGCCGGGCGACGATTTCGGCGGCAGGCGGCCAGGGATCGGTAAGGTTCTATTTCAACTTCGGCCTTTCGCCCTGAGAGGGAATTACGTAGTGTGTGGGTGTGACGCGTCGAGCCGTCACCTAGGGTTGTTCTGCTGTTGCTCCAGTCGAGGCCGAGTGTACCGCCGGGAGGTTTCATCATGCGCCAGCTGGTTCCCGCTACCGTGGCAGCCCTGCTCCTCGTTTCGTGCAGCAACGGGGACAACACGAAGGCGTCGGCCAACGCGGAACCGGCGCGCGACCTGAGCCTGGCTTCGCAATCAGCCGCTGAACCACTGGTACTTTCCTCGGTGGAACGTCAGTCGATGAGCCGGCCGGCCAGCAAGGGTAGGGGCAAGGTGCGACTGGTTTCCGAAGTGAAGGCTCCGGCGCCACGACCGGCCGGCGATGAAACCATCGCTACCGCAACCGAACTGACTCCGGCCCCGGCTCCTGAAGTGGTTCCCGACGCCCCGGCTCCGCCGGTCGAGCCCGTTGCCGCATCCGGTGCGGGCCATTCGCTGGCACCGGGACAAACCGTCTCGAGCATCCCGGCAGCGTCGATGGGCAGCGGTGATCCGCCGGCTATCCAGACCATCGCGCATGGCGGCACCGGCATCATGGTCCGGCGCCCCGATGACAACTGCTCGCCGCACACCGGGCTCATCGCGATCAACCGGGTGTACAACCGGAGCCAAGGCGGGTTCAGGCGCTTCTAGCGGGCCGGTTCAGGGTTGCAACGTCAATGCCCCGCCGGAAACGGCGGGGCATCTTCTTGTTACCGATCTCGAGCACCCCACTTCACCAGCTGGATCTCACCGGGCCGGCATCCTTGGAGAAGAGTGGGGGCAGCGGGCTCAACAACGTGCAGGAGCCCTATGTACCGGCGAGCACCGGAGAGTGGCGCGCCTCGTGAGCCAGCAGCCATCGTTCAATTGCGCCATTCGCAAGCGCATGATATCCATTTCCACGGGTGGTCCGAACGAGTACATCGATGAGCCCGGATTCCCCGGAGTATGCCGGGGCACGCTGCCGGCGGCAACCGGCCGAAAATACGACGACCCGCCTGAACGCATAACGCGCAGGCGGGTCATCAGTTCGGGGACATGGGCCTGGGTAGAGTTGAACTACCGACCTCACGCTTATCAGGCGTGCGCTCTAACCACCTGAGCTACAGGCCCCTGCAGAACCGGACAGAATAATCCCTCCGTGCCCCCGTAACAAGCTGCGTCGCCCCAGCCCCGGGACAGCCCGCCCCGGGCGCGGTATATTGAACGTAGAACCGCCGGGAGTGCCGGCGGCCCTTCCAAGCCAACCGAGGTCGCTCGCATGTCACTTGTCGCACGTTCGACGCGCTTCCGCCTGTTCGCCACGGCGGCCGGACTCGCCACCATCGCCGCCTGCGGTCCAACCATCTCGTCCGACCGGGACAGCACCATTCCCATCCCTGCCGGCTCCACGGTGGAGTTCGAGGGGGGCACCGTCGAGGGCGCGCGGCAGGTCGACCCCGCCGTCCAGAACAACATCGTGCACCGAAGGATCCAGCTCGCGATCGTGAGCCAGCTGCAGCAGAAGGGCTACACGCTGGTCGACAGCAACCAGACCGCCACGTTCCGCGTCCGGTACTTCGTGGGCATCAAGCAGAACACCGAGTACGTCACCACCACCACCGGCGTGGCGTCGCCGTACTACGGGGCGTGGGGCTATGGCTATGGGTACGGCTGGGGCGCGGGCTACGGCTACGGCGGGGGAATCACCACGACGCAGGCCGTGAACACCACCGACGCCTCGTTCGTGGTCGACCTGGTGGACGAGAAGTCCGGGAACACCGCGTGGCGGGGTATCTGGCAGGGTTCGCCCGGCCCGAAGGCGCCGAGCGAAGATCAGGTGAACACGACGATGGCGAAGATCTTCAAGACACTGCCGAAGGTGCCCTGACGCCGGACTAGAACTGGCCGCCGATCGACAAGAAGACGTCGATCCCGCGGCCCTTGATGAAGGGCTTGGCCACACCCACGGCCAGCGCCCCGCCAAAGAATCCAATCCGTACATCGACCGAGCTCTTCCAACCGTTGCTGGCCGTCGAGGCCGGCAACGGTACGCCGGTTACGGAATCCACCGCCGTCTGTCCCGTGCCGGTATCGAAGAAGTAGCCCAGTGCCGTCACCGCCGCCTGTGCCCCAGCGTTCGAAATGCTGGTCCACGCGCCCTGATAGCCGAACGAGATGGACGGCTGTGAGGTGGGAATGGAGAGCGCCCTGTTGAGGGCCCCGCCCAGTGTGAAGAGCGGGATCGGGATGGTAAGCCGGACCCGGCCCAGGACACCCTTATTGCCGGCGTACTGCTTGTACTCGTAACCCGGCAGGCCCACGGCACCACCCACCTCGAACAATTGCTGGGGCGGAATGCTGTCACCCAGTGTGGTACCCGCCTGCACGACACCCACGATGTATGCACGCGAGAAGTCCTTTCGTCCCACGGCGCGTCCCTGGATGCGGGAATAATTCAGGTCGCCCACCCCACCGTCGTAGACCACCTGAAAGCCCCAGCCCTGCCGCACGAACTGGGAGCTGATGTCGGGGTTGATGTCGAGCGTTGCCAGCGTGCGGAAGTAGCTGCCGGTGTAGATGCCCCGGTTTGGCCGCAGGTAACCGACCCACGGATCGGTAGCCAGGACGCGCTCGAGCGACTCGTCCTCCGTCCACCCGGCTTCGATCGCCAGGCGCGATCCGCGGGTGCGACCGAACCGCTGGATCAGGCGCGCGTCGATCATGTAGCGATCGACGTAGTCCCAGTTGTCGCGTGAGAAAAGCGCTCCCAGGGCATAGCTGCTGAACTGGGTGCGGAACTTGTTGGTCACCGACAGATAACGGCCACCCATCAATTCCAGCCGGGTCGTTCCATTGTCCCATCCCGCGCCGGCATCGTACTTCACGTCGCCGGTCCACCAGGACACACCGACGTTCACGCGCGCAAAGGTGTTGCGCAACTTGTCGCCCGGGATATACGCGACGGGAATGCCGGTGTAGATGCCCTCAACCCGGTTGAATCGGACCACGTCTTCCCGGTATCCCGGCTGGAGAAAGAGGAAGCGGCTTTTTCCCGTGAGGATGGGACGGTACGGATCCAGCCCGAAGAAGTCGGATGTGTGGAAGCGCACCGTCGCCTCACCGAGCGGCTCGGTCCATCCCTTGTAGTTGCTCACCGAGTCGTGAGACGCGGTACTCAGCGCAAACCGGGGGCGATCATCGAAGGTTCCTGGTGTCCCAGCGGGGAGGTCGGTGGTGACCCGTCCCAGGAACGTGCTGGTGATGCGGAGCGCCGGCGAGGCCCCCTCGACGCCCTCAGCGTGCCCTTGCCACTCGAATCGCTGCCGGGCGGGAGTCCAGGTGCCGCTGGAATCCGGTGTGTTGACCAAGTCGATGAAGTAGCTCGGCGGCATATGGAGTGAACCGAGCACCCCGGCGATCTTGTAGGGTTCACCAGTGGCCAGAAGACGGCCCCGGATTGCAGCAGTCTGGAGGGTGGCAAGATCCAGGTCGATTTCGCCGTCGACGAGCAGATGCCGGTCGGTCGGGATGCGACTCGGCACCACCCGGATGCGAATGACCTCGCGGGTAAATCCGTCGGGATAGGCCACATCGAGGGTGTCGGCACTCGCAAAGCGGTAATAACGCTCGCGATCGCTGGCGAGCGGATGCACCGCGTAGACGAGGTCGGGATCGATGTTGGCCGGCGCTGCTAGCGCCACATCCCCGCCCGATTGCTTGCCGAAAACTGGAATCCTGTCACCATAGGTGAGCGGGACGATCCAGCCGATGAGCAGGTAACGCATGCTCGAGAGCGGCACCCCACTGAACCGGCTTCGCGTGCCGATCGCACGCTGGCTGAAAGGACCCGTGCGAAGCCAGTTGACCTCGGTCATCACCTGCTGCACTGCTGTGGGTCCATCGACCACTTCATCCTTGACGCTGATGATCGATGCTTCCAGCTCAACCCTGGCCGAATAGGTCGCGAGGCGGCCGGGGGCGGCATTGACCTTCGCCGCCTCGGCCACAATGCGACACAACGCCGGCGAGCCGCACAGCGAATCGGTCCCAGCCTGCTGCTGCAAGGCCAGAAGGAGGCCCAGTCCGATCATGCGCGGCTCCGGCGACGGAAATTCAAATGGCCTTGCGGATGCGATACCCGAACTTGCGCTGCCGCTCGGAATAGGAGGGGAAGAGTGCCTTGAACTGTTCCTGCGTCTCGATCCACGCGGTCACCCCGCAGAAATAGAACATCTCGGTGTACGCCTGCAGTGCCCACGCGCCTGACACGACGAAGTTGGTCTCGCCGTCGAGGAAAAGCCCCCGCGTGTCCTTGTTCAGCGACCCGACGGTGAGGAACAATATCGCGCTGTCCCGCTCGACCGGCGTCAGCTTGGCAAATGCCCGTTCGAGGGCCATGGACCCTTCCGCCCGTTTCTGGCCCGGCATGCCCATGTTGTCGGGCGTGTGCAGGACATCGAGCGTGGACCGGAACTGCTGCCTCAGGGACTCCTGATAGTCGGGCAGCAGCGAGATCGCTTCCAGTGTCGCCTGGGTCGCGAAAAGCTGGGTCTTGGCATGCAGCCTGGGCCGGCGCTTCAGGCTGTCCTCGATGACCCGTTGTGGCACGTACCCCGACGCCTTGAGCCGGCCCGAGGCCGCATTCAGGGCGGCCATGAGCGAATCATCGAGGAGGAACAGCCGCTGCAACCAGGGATTGGCGTTGAAGGTCTGCGCCACCTCCGCATAACGCGCCTCCGCGTCGTTCACCGCCGACGTGCGGGTATAGATTCCCACCCGCATTCCCCCACCCTCCTTGGCAGCCTCATCCGCCAGGTGGTTCTGCACCTCGAGCATGCGGCCGAAGATGTCGATGCCGCGCGTCATCGTCACCGGCGCGGCGCTCGGTGCGTTGTCATACGACGGGGCGATGAGGTACACGTCGCATCCCCGCAGTGCCGCGGCCACGAGGTGCGACGCGTAGGTAAGGCTGGTCCAGATTGAGTCCGGAATGAAGATAAGGCTGCCCGGCGGCATCAGCGTGATGAGCATCATCTCGACCACACTGGCGCGCTTCCACCCGAAGCCGACGTCATTGTGTACCTGGATGCCGCGCGCCGTGTAACCGTCCCCCTCGAGGGCGGCGACCTTGTCGTCGTAGTCGGCGCTCAGTGGCTGGGGACGCAGCGGCGCCGGGATCTCATCCGGCTTGAACCCGTTCCGCATCAGGAGCCGCACCGCATCCTGCTTCAGCGACAGGATCGCGGGACCAGCTACCACCAGCACCCGGTCGTCCCAGGTAGGATCGGCATACCCCTGCCCCACGCCCACGCCGGTGTAGGCGGCGCGCCCCACCGCGGGATCATTCTCGCTCAGGTCGAAGAAGGTGATCTTCCGGTGGTCGCGCACGAGGTTGTCACTCACGATCGGCAGCACGCCGATGATCCGGGTGGAGCGATAACTGAGGTCGGACGGCTGCGTGATGCTGATGTTGACCCGGACAAGCTTCTCGACGAAGCCCTTCCCCTGCGTCCGCGCCAGCTCCTGCAGCCGGTTCGACGCCGCCACGGCGGCGCGAAGGCTGTCCTGCAGCGCCACGAACTTCCGTTGCATCGCCGAGTCGGCGACGGGCAGCTTGAGCTTGTGTCGCAGTGGATCCTGCAGCAGGTCCATCCACAACTGCGACTTGCCCGCTATGTAGTAGTTCTGGTCGTTGAAAATGAAGAACGACCGGCATCCGGCCCAGAGAGTCGTACCGTTCCACCCCGCGCAGGAGGGCGCGCAGGTAGTTCCCCGTCTGGAACGCGCCGATGCTGTCGGGCATCATGGTCGCCGCAACACCGCGATAGTCGTGAATCCAGAGCACCTGATAGCTGCGGGCCGAGGCGATCTGGTTGGCCAGCTCGACCTGGAACTGCTGGCCCAGCATGAAGATGGCAGCGTTCCCGTCGGTGAATGGACGGTCCACCACGCGCGCAATGAGCTCGTCGAGCTCCTCCTGGTCATCGTGGTCCTGCGCCTCGAGCGCAAACTGCATCGGCATCCAGTTGAGCCGCGAGTCGGTTCGGTTGATGCGATAGAGCTCGCGCCGGCACTGTTCCAGGATGCCGAGGATGCCGTCGAATACCGCCAGCACCTGGCCCTGGCGACCGGGCGCCACGTCACTCACCGCCAGCCAATCCGCGAACGCGAGGCGACCCTTTGCCCCGAAACCCATGATCTGGTTGGGATCCTTGTACTGGCCGAATCGCGCATCATACGGAATGAGCACCGAGTCGAGGAGTGCACGTCGCGCCGCCCGCGCGATCTCCAGTCCCGCATTCGATGCAGTCGAGGCCGGCGCACCTGCCGCCACCCCGAACGCGATCTTCATCTGGGCGTGCCAGAGCGCGATCTCGTGGGTGGGGTTCCACCCCTTCGGGTGCAGGGGATCGGTGCGGCTGGCGGCGCGGACGTACGCCGCGATCGTGTCTCGCTGGGTCGCCACCCCGTCATCGTAGGACTTGCCGAGCCCCCGGTAGAAAACGTTGATCAGGTCGATGGTCCAGACTGCCTCGCGCCGCATCTGCGCCAGTGCCGCCGCGGCCGGCTCGGTGCTGTCGGCATGCGCCACGCTGTCGGCCCGCGCGAACTGGGCGTGCGGTGCGCGAGGAATCGTGATGTCCTGTGCCTTCGGCCGGGTCTTGCCGACCCACGGCTGCAGCATGGGTACCTGCAGCCCGACGTTGAGCGTCTGCCCTCGGCTCGGCAACCAGTCGACGCGCACCAGGCTTCCGTGACCGAGAATGCCGCCCCGCCGGATCGGAACGGCAAAGCTCAGGATGAAGGCCAGCGTGCCGTCACCGAAGGAGTAGTCGACCCCGCCCTGCAGGAAGATGACCGGCAGCGCGAGGTCGAGCCGCACTCCGCCATCAACTTCTTCGCCGATGTAGCCACCGTAGCCCTCGGCGGCCACGCCCACGCCCACGAGCGGATTGATCAGGTCGTGATAGACGCCGACCAGGCCGAGTCCGCCCAGGTTGGTGGCCATGTCAGTGGTCGTCAGGTTGTTGATGCCGAGGAACGCACCGAAGATAGGGTTTCCAATGCTGCGGCTGGCCCATGGTCTTGAAGACGACGGGTGTCGTCGTGTCCGGGGTCGCCTGTGCGCGCGCGCCGGGTGCCAGGGCGAGCAGCAGCACAAGGAAGAACGGCCATGGACGTGCGTGGTCGGTCAGTTTCATCGGCGTCCCGGGCAGGGCATGGTGCGATCGTACGGCGGCAGGGATAATATCAGCGCACCCGTCATTCCCGGAGCCCCGCGTGTCTCAGTACGTGCCGGAGCAGGTTCGGAAGCACGTAAGCCGTATGTGGGAAGCCGATCTTGCCCTGCAGATCATGCTCGCGCTCCTCATGCTGACCCTGTTCCTGGTGGTGCCGCTCGCCGGAATGGGCTTGATCGATGCCAATGGCGACGTCATCGCCGCTGGTGGCTTCTCGGCCCTTGGTATCACCGGCGTGTTCGCGGTGACCCGCACGCGCGGTGCCCGTATCCTTGGCCTGCTGGCGATGACGGCTCCAATCGGCCTCGGCTGGTACCATGCCCTGGTCCCGACTGCCCACGCCGGTGTCGCCAGGTCAGCGCTGGTACTGATCGCGGTCCTCTGGATGGCTTTCCTCACGCTGCAGCACGTCTTCCGCGGAGGGCCCATCACCCGTGCGCGTCTCCAGGGGGCGATAGCGGTCTACCTGCTGCTGGCGGTCGCCTTCGGGGAGGCGTACTGGCTCATCTTACAGATACACCCGGATGCCTTTCATTTCCCCGAGACATCAGCCACCAGGGGCGCATCGCGGGCAAGCCTGTTCTATTTCAGCCTCACTACGCTTACGACCCTCGGCTATGGGGATATCCTGCCGGTGACGTCCGTCGCACGATCGCTGGCCACGCTTGAGGGACTCATCGGGCAACTCTATCCAGCCGTCCTCATCGGACGGCTGGTGTCACTGCAGATCACGGCCGGGGAACAGAACAAGGTGGCGAACCGATGACCCGATTCATGCCAGCCCGGCTCGCGGCCGCGGCCTTCCTCGCACTGGCTACCGGCTGCGGACCGTCGATATCCAGCACCAAGTCCCCGACCCTGGTGCCCGGCACCGGCACGTACGCCTGGGGCGGGGCCCTGGCCGTGGGCGAGGCCGGGCAGGGCTATACGATCGTGAACCAGAACCTGCGACTCCGGATCCTCTCGGCGATCGACTCGGGATTGACCGGCAAGGGCTATCGCAAGGTGGACTCCTCGAGTGCCCAGTTCCTCGCGCGCTATGCCGTTGGCGTGAAGACCACCTCGACCGACGTACCGGTCGTGGATGCCGGCCCCGATGCTCCGGTGCCCATGACCAGGTGCAACTCCGGTGGATGCTGGAACGGCTGGGACTACGGCTACAACACTGCGGGCGACCCGGCCTTCGCGGGGATCACCGAGCGCGAGGCCGGCGTCGTGCTCGAATTGCTGGACCAGAAGACGGGGGCGCTGGCATGGCAGGGGGTGTACCGCGATGAAGCCACGGGCAAGGCCCCCACGCCGGAGCGCATCAAGAAAGCGATCGCCCAGCTGCTGAAGACGCTCCCACCGAGGCACTGAGCCTCCACTTCCAGCGAACCGAGAATCACCATGGCTGACATGGCCGCAGACCTCTCACGCCCCTACCGGGTCATCGACGGCAGCAAGTTCCGGCTCAAGGACTTCGATCCCGCCGACCGGGCCGGGGTGAAGGACAAGGAACGGGCGCAGGATGGGCTGCGGCGCGGGAGTGGAGCGCCTCTGCGAGCTGCAGGACATGCTGTACGCCCAGGACCGGTACGCGGCGCTGCTCATCTTCCAGGCGATGGACGCCGCGGGCAAGGATAGCGCGATCAAGCATGTCATGTCCGGCATCAACCCGCAGGGGTGCCAGGTCTATTCCTTCAAGGCGCCGTCGGCCGAGGAACTGGACCACGACTACCTGTGGCGCACCAACCGGTGCCTGCCCGAGCGGGGGCGGATCGGGATCTTCAACCGCTCTTACTATGAGGAGACCCTCGTGGTGCGGGTGCATCGCGAACTCCTCGACCGGCAGCACCTGCCACCGAGCCTGGTCACGAAGCACATCTGGCAGGAGCGGTTCGAGGATATCAACGCCTACGAACGGTACCTCACGCGGAACGGCGTCATCGTGCGCAAGTTCTTCCTCAACGTTTCGCGGAAGGAGCAGAAGAAGCGCTTCCTGCAGCGGCTGGACCAGCCGGAGAAGAACTGGAAGTTCTCGGAGGCGGACGTACAGGAGCGGGAGCACTGGGACGAGTACATGGAGGCGTACGAGGAGATGATCCGCAACACCGCGACACCGCATGCCCCCTGGTACGTGGTGCCGGCCGATCACAAGTGGGTGACGCGCCTCATCGTGGCGGCGGCGGCGGTGGATACGCTGCAGGGACTGAAGCTGCACTATCCCGAGGTGGACGCGACGAAGCGGGAGGGCCTCAAAGCAGCGCGGGCCGCCCTCGAGTCGGAGGACGGCCGCGCGGATCCGGCTGACGACGAAGAGCCGGTGGAGAAGGCGGAGCTGGAGCGATTCGACGACTGACGCCCTCAGGCGTCAGCGATCCTCATCCTCATCGAAGTCGTCGAATTCCTCGATATCCTCGTCATCCAGGCTCTCGAGATCGTCGTCCTCGTCCTCGTCCTCGTCGTCATCCTTCTCGTCGTCGTCATCATCGTCGAACGTGAAGGTGTCTTCCTCGAACTCGTCATCGTCGAACTTCCGCCGCATCTGGGCTCCGTACGACGTCTCGCTGGCCGGCATGATCGCCTCCGCCATCCGTGAAGAGGGTGAAAGTCGCTGGGTCACGACGCGTCCGCTACCCGGGCGGCGGCCCGGGCAGCCTTCTTTCGATCATTCACCTGCAGGACGCGCTTGCGCAGGCGGATCGTCTTGGGGGTTACTTCGATCAGCTCGTCCTCCTCGATGTATTCCATCGCGTACTCGAGGGTGATCTGCCGCGGTGGTTCCAGCAGGACGTTGTCGTCCGAACCCGACGCGCGCATGTTGGTGAGCTTCTTTTCCTTCGTCACGTTAACGTCGAGGTCGCCCGGGCGGGAGTTCTCGCCCGCGATCATCCCCTCGTAGACGACATCGCCGGGGGCGACGAACATCTGGGCCCGCTCCTGCAGGTTGCCCAGCGCGAAGGCCACCACCGAACCCTCACGGTCAGCCACCAGCACGCCACGCTTCCGGCCCGCCAGCGGACCGGCCCAGGGACCGTACTCCAGGAACCGGTGGTGGATGATCCCGGTTCCCCGCGTGTCGGTCAGGAACTCGGAGCGATAGCCGAAGAGGCCGCGCGCCGGGATCCGGAAGGCCAGTCGCACGAGACCGGTACCGCTGTTTCGCATTTCCTTCATCTCGGCGCGGCGGGGCCCGAGACGTTCCATGACGACGCCCATGTATTCCTCCGGCACGTCGATCATCAGCTCTTCGTACGGCTCCTGCCGCTCGCCGTTCTCGCCGATGCGGGTAATGACCCGCGGGCGGGAGACCTGGAACTCGTACCCCTCGCGGCGCATCGTCTCCATGAGGATGCCGAGGTGCAGCTCACCGCGGCCGGAGACGCTGTGGGTGTCGGGGCTGTCGGTCGGCTCGACCCTCAGCGCGACGTTCCGCTCAAGCTCCTTGAACAGCCGGTCGCGCAGCTGGCGGCTGGTGACGTACTTGCCGTCGCGGCCGGCGAACGGCCCGTTGTTCACGATGAAGTCGACCGAGATCGTCGGCTCCTCCACGGCGATGCCCAGCAACCGCTCGGGCACATCCACCGACGTGAACGTCTTGCCGATCTCGATGGTCTCGAACCCGGCCAGGCACACGATGTCGCCGGCGCTCGCCTCCTGCACCTCGACCCGGGCCAGGCCATCGAAGGTGTAGAGCTTGGTGACCCGGCCGTTTTCCATCGGCTCATCCACCACCATGCCCGGCTCGCCCATGGGAAGCAGCGAAACCTGGTCGCCGACCCTCACGCGTCCACGCTCGATCCGCCCGATCGCGATGCGGCCGAGGAAGGAGGAGAAGTCGAGGGTGGAGACGAGCATCTGGAACGGCAGTTCGGGATCGCCGGTCGGTGCCGCGATATGGTCGATGACGGCCTGGAAGAGCGGCGTCAGGTCGGTACCGGGGTGCTCCAGCTCGGGCGTGGCGGTGCCGGCCCGGCTCGACGTGTAGAGGAACGGCGCATCGAGCTGCTCGTGGGTGGCCTCGAGGTCGATGAACAGGCCGAGTACCTCGTCGTGCACGCGGAGCGGCTCGGCGTCGGAGCGATCGATCTTGTTGATCGCCACGATCGGCTTGAGGCCCAGGGCCAGCGCCTTCCGCGTGACGAAGCGAGTCTGCGGCATCGGGCCCTCCGCGGCATCGACGAGCAGCACGAACCCGTCGACCATGCGCAGGATGCGCTCCACTTCACCACCGAAGTCGGCGTGCCCCGGCGTGTCGACGATGTTGATCTTGGTGCCGTGCCAGTTCACCGACGTGTTCTTCGCCAGGATCGTGATGCCCCGCTCCTTTTCGAGCGGATTGGAGTCCATCACGCGCTCCTCGACGTGCTGGTTCGCGCGAAAGGCCCCGGCCTGCCGGAGCATTTGATCGACCAGGGTGGTCTTGCCATGGTCGACGTGCGCGATGATTGCAATGTTACGAATCACTGTGTGCCGCTTCCCCTGCGAATTCACCAACGTTGTGGCCCGAACAGGGCCTGAGCGGCGCATATATAGACTGCGACGGTCGGCACCGCAAGAGAGCGCCGGACGTCCCCGGAAGTCCGTCTCCCACAACGCCTTCCGGACTAGTGCGAATGGGGGTGGCCATGGGCGTGCGCACCGGCGCCACCGCCCTGACCCCGGGCCAGGGGTCCCTCGGCATCGGGCACGCACTGGTCGAGGCACTCGACCTGGATGGTGACGTGGCCGATCCCGATGTCCCGCACCTCCCGGGACACGGCCGCGAGCACCCGCGGATGGGACGCGAGGTCGGGCACCACCACGTGGCCGCTCATCGCCACGACCCCGCTCGTCAGGGTCCAGACATGCAGGTCGTGCACCGCAATCACGCCCTCCACGCTCTTCATGCGCCGCTCGACGTCCTGAAGCGGAATGTGCGACGGAGCCGCCTCGAGCAGGATTTCCACGCTCTCCCGCAGCAGCCGCCAGCTTCCCGCGATAATGAGCAGGGAGATGAGTACCGACACGATCGGGTCGGCCAGGGTCCAGCCAGTGAGGATGACAACCAGGGCGGCGATGAGTGCCCCCACCGAGCCCAACAGGTCGCCCAGCACGTGCAGGTACGCCGCGCGGGTGTTCAGGTTCCCGTGCGAGTCGTGCCTGAGCAGTCTCAGCGCCACAAGGTTCACGACCAGGCCAGCCAGGGCGACGCCGGCGAAGAGGGGACCCTCGATCGCATGCGGAGAGCGGAACCGCCTGATCGCCTCGAAGATGATCCAGGCCGAGAGCGCCGCGAGGACCACACCGTTGACCAGGGCGGCAAGGATCTCGAGCCGGAGATAGCCGTAGGTGCGGCGGGGGTCGGCCGGGCGCCGGGCCATGCGCGCCGTGACGAGCGCGAGCGCCAGTGCCCCGACGTCGGTGAGCATGTGGCCGGCATCGGCCAGCAGTGCGAGTGACCCGCTGACCCAGCCCCCGACGGCCTCGATGATCATGAAGCCGGCGGTGAGGAGAAGGACACGGCGGAGGTTCGACTCCGCGGACGACGCGACCTGGATGTCAGCCACGTGTGGCCTGTTTCACGGCTTCCGCGTGTCCGGGCAGCTGTTCCGCTTCCGCCATCGCGATGACACGAGGCGCGTCGGCCGCGAGGCGCGCCGCGCTGTACTCGATGACGCTGGTGCGCTTGATGAAGTCGTACACGCCGAGGGGCGAGGCGTATCGAGCGGTACCGCTCGTGGGCAGCACGTGACTGGGGCCCGCGATGTAGTCACCGACCGGCTCGGGCGTATGCGGCCCGACGAAAATCGCACCGGCGTGCCGGATGCCGGCCGCGACCGCCGCGGGATCCCGCATCAGGATCTCGAGATGCTCGGGGGCCCTCAGATTGGCCACGGCGACGGCGTCCTCGATGGTCGGCACCAGTATCACTACCCCGTTTCGCTCGAGTGATGCGCGGGCGATGGCCGCGCGCGGCGCCGTCTTCAATGCCGTCTCGAGGGCCATCGGCAACGCGTCCGCCAGTGCCGACGAGGTGGTGACGCACCAGGCCGAAGCGTCCTCGTCGTGTTCCGCCTGGGCAATCAAGTCGCAGGCGACGCGCGCCGCCCCTGCAGAATCATCGGCCAGCACCAGCACCTCGGTCGGCCCCGCGATCGAATCAATACCCACCTGGCCCACGACCTGTCGCTTCGCCTCCGCGACCCAGCGGTTCCCGGGTCCGACGATCTTGTCCACCCGCGGCACCGTCGCCGTGCCGTAGGCGAGCGCTGCCACCGCCTGGGCTCCGCCGATGCGGAACAGGCGGGTGACGCCGGCGAGCTCGCACGCGGCCAGAACCGCGTCGGTGAGGAAACCGCCGGGCGGAGTGACGGCGATGATATCGCGTACCCCGGCCACTACGGCGGGAATGGCGTTCATGATGACGGAGGACGGGTAGGAGGCCTTGCCGCCGGGTACGTAGAGTCCGACCCGGTCCAGGGCAGTCACCTTCATCCCCAGGACCGTGCCGTCGGCGTCGGAGAAAGTGAAGCCCGGATCGCGCTGGCGCTCGTGATAGGCGGTGACTCGGGCCACCGCCAATTCGAGCGCCTGGCGCAGCGGCAAGGGCAGGCGAGCGAGCGCCGCAACCCATTGACTGCGAGGCACTTCCCAAGATTCCGGCGCCAGGTCGAGCCCGTCGAGCTCGAGGGTGCAGGCGCGCACGGCGCGGTCGCCACCGGTCGCGATGCGCAGGAGGATTCGGGCGACGGTCTCCCGGGTCGCCGTATCCGTGGCGTTGAGTTGCGGCAGGAAGGGCCGGAGCGCCTCGAGCGGCGGAACGACGAGACGGCGGATCATTCGACTCGCGGGCCTTCCGAAACGTGGTTACAGTTGCCGGGATGGAATCCGACCAGCCGGTCGCGGCCGGACTGTTCGCCGTCCTGCTCCTCGTACTCGCCAACGCGTTCTTCGTCGCGGCGGAGTTCGCCCTCGTGGGCGCGCGCCGCACGCGGCTGGACGAACTGGGCCGGGGCAGGCGACGGCAAAGCTAGGCTTGCCCGCCGCGCGGTTCAATCACTCGACCGCTACATCTCAGCCACCCAGCTCGGCATCACCCTGGCCTCCCTCGGCCTGGGCTGGGTGGGCGAACCAGCCCTGGCTCACGTCATCGACGGGGCCTTCAAGTGGCTCCCTCCCGCCATGGCGGCGATCGCGACCCACGCCGTGGCCGTGGCGGTCGCGTTCACCATCATCACCGTCCTGCACATCATCCTCGGTGAGCTGGTGCCGAAGGCCCTCGCCCTCCTCTACCCGGAAGAAGTCAGCGGCTGGGTCGCGGCCCCGCTCATGGCCTTCGCCTGGGTGATGGCCCTGCCGATCTGGATCCTCAACAGCACCGCCAACGGGATCCTGCGGCTGATCGGCATTCCGCGCTCCAGCGGGCACGACCGGCTGCACTCGCCGGAGGAGATCCGCATCCTGGTGGAGCAGAGCCAGGAGGCGGGCTCACTGCAGAAGCAGGATGCGCGACTGCTGGAGGGCGTCTTCGAGTTCACGGAGAAGACGGCCGAGGAGGTCATGACGCCCCGGACGGAAATGGTGGCCCTCGACGCGGTCCTCACGGTGGGCGAAGCGGCCGACCGCGTGGCGGAGGCGCGGCGGTCGCGCTATCCGGTGTTCACCGAGAACCTGGATGAGATCGTGGGCGTGGTGCACGCGAAGGATATCCTGTCCGCGCTCCGCAACACGCCAGAGGCGACGGTGCGCACCATCATGCGGCCGCCGCTGTTCGTACCCGGCACGCGAGAGGTCGAGGACGTGCTGGCCGACATGAAGAGGCTGAAGGTGCACCTGGCCGTGGTGCTCGACGAGTACGGGGGCACGGCGGGTCTCGTGACGATGGAGGACCTGCTCGAGGAGATCGTGGGACCGATCTTCGACGAGTACGACCGGCCCGATCACGTGCCGGCCGACGAGGGCGGCAAGGTGATTGACGGCGCGATGACCATCAGCCAGTTCAACACCGAGTATGACGCGACCCTGGACGATACCAATTACACGACGGTGGGCGGGCTGCTCTTCGGACAGCTGGGACGGTTGCCCAAGCCAGGCGACGTCGTGCAGGTCGGCGGGTTCGACTTCGAGATCCGCTCGATGGCGGGACGGCGAGTAGAGCGGGTGCGCGTGCTGGGCCGGCCCCAGGCGACCGATGAGGCCAAGGTGGAGCGATGAACGCCTCCCTGCCCCGCTCGGCGATCGCGCTGGTGCCGCCCGGTGCCCTCGACCTCACGGGTGAGGCGGTGCGCCGCCGGCGCGCGCTGCAGCGAAGCGCCCTTGCAGTGCTGGAGGCGGGCGGGTTCGAGGAAGTGAGCCCGCCGACCTTCGAGTACGAGGAGATCTTCGTGCGCGCGGGCGGGCCCGGCGTGATCGAGAAGCTGATCCGCTTCCTCGACCTGGACGGCCGTACCCTCGCGCTCCGGTACGACTTCACCGCCAGCGTGGCTCGTGTGGCCGCGACGGCGTTCGCCGATCGGCCGCTCCCGCTCCGGCTCTGTTACTCGGGCAAGGTGTACCGGCAGGAACCCGATCGCGGTGCACGCCCGCGCGAGATCCTGCAGGCGGGCGCGGAACTGCTTGGCGCGGGCGGCCTGGCCGCCGACGTGGAGCTCATCCGTCTGGCGCTCCGGCTCGCCGGCGCAGTCGGGTTGCGCGACTTCCAGCTCAATGTCGGTCACATCGGCGCGCTCGCCCCGGCGCTGGCCGCACTGCCCGCGACACTTCGGCCTGACGTGCGTCGCTGGATCGACCGCAAGGATCGCGGGAGCCTGGCACGCGCGCTCGGGCCGCTCGATGGCGATGCCCGGGCACTCCTGTCGCTCCCGTTCGTGATGGGTCATCGCGCGGCACTGGAAGATGCGCGCGTCAGTGCCCCGGCCACCGCGCGTCCCGCGCTCGATCATCTCCTCGCGCTGGATGCGACGCTGACCGATGCAGAACGGGCGCACGTCGTCTACGACCTGGGCGAGGTTCGCGGCCTCGACTACTACACCGGCCTGCAATTCGAGCTGTTCGTGGCGGGCGCCGGCCGGGCGGCGGGCGCCGGCGGCCGGTACGACGGGCTGATGGGTCGCTTCGGGCACCCGATGCCGGCAGTAGGACTCTCGTTCGACCTCGACGCCATCGCGGAACTCGCGCTGTGAGCGCCAACCGACTGCGGATCGCCCTGGCCAAGGGGCGGCTGTGGGAGGGCGCTATCGCGCACTTCGCGCGCGCCGGCATGGCGCCCCTGAACGACAAGGGCCGCAGGCTGCTCGTGCCATCGGAGGATCCCGGCATCGAGTTCCTCGAGATCAAGCCGGGTGACGTGCCGATCTACGTCGAGTCGGGTGCGGCCGACCTCGGCATCACCGGCACCGACGTACTGCGCGAGGCCAACCCCGACGTGCTCGAGCCCCTGGAGCTCGACTTCGGCCAGTGCCGCCTCGTGGTCGCGGCCCCGGCGGGGGCCGCCTATCCGGCCCTGCCGGGCGGCATCACGCCGCGGCTCGCGACCAAGTATCCGCGGCTCGCGCGCGAACACTTCGCGGCCCAGGGCCGCGGCGTGGAGATCATCGAGGTCGGGGGCTCCGTGGAAGTGGCGCCCCTGCTCGGGCTGTCGCACTGGATCGTGGACCTGGTCGATACGGGGAATACGCTGAAGGCGAACGGACTGGTCGAGCATGAGACGATCCTGAATGTCCGCGCGACCTTGATCGCGAACCGGGCGAGCCAGAAGCTCAAGCTGGGAGCCATCTGAGGTTGATGGAGCGACTGGGTAGAGGACGTGAAGAGGTAGAAGTAGGGTGAACGGTGAGACGGGTAACAAACGCCTCAACCGGGCACGGAGCGAACAAGCCCCCAATTAACGCGCGACAGCTCGATCGTCTTCCAGCGTCGGACCCAGCTACTTCGCTCCGGTCGGTCAGGAAGCGCGTCTCCGCGCAGCTCCAGCAGATCTCCCGTTTGCCGGCCGAGCCGTGGCACCCCAAAGTCAGCGCTGTCGTCTCAGCACCTACCATACGCATACCCCTCGGCCAGCTTGAATTGCACCGAAAGCAACCTTCACCGAATCGCTGCACCTTCACGACACCTGCGGCATCGCCCATGGCTTCCAGCCGTTCGAGACAGCGACAAGATTCTCGAGTACTGTCTGGTTGCCTCCTGCCAGGATTCGAGAAGCGATGATCGCTGCATGCCGAAGCCGTGCACTGCGTTCCCGCGTGCTCACGCCATCCAATGCTTGGCATGCTCAAGAATCATTCGACCCATCAAGACCTAGCGCACACTCACCCCTCACCGTTTACCGTTCACCGTTCACCGTTCGCGAGTTGGTCAGGCTCGCCGCCATCTCCACGGCCGCCCGCATCGAAGACGCGTCCGCGCTTCCGGTCCCTGCAATGTCGAACGCCGTGCCGTGGTCGGGACTCGTCCGCGGAAACGGGAGGCCCAGCGTCACGTTCACTGCCTCGCCAAAACTCGCCACCTTGATCGCGGTCATTCCCACGTCATGATAGGGCGCCAGCACTGCATCGAACTCGCCCCGCATGGCGCGGACGAACACGGTGTCCGCCGGGAAGGGACCAGCGAGATGCGCCGCCTCGGCCGCCGGGCGGAGCACCCGGATCTCCTCATCACCGAACAGGCCTGACTCGCCGGCGTGCGGGTTGAGCGCACAGAGCGCGAGCCGCGGCTCGGCGATCCCCCACCAGTCGCGAAGGGCGCGCCCGGTGGTGCGCGCGACCTTCACGATCCGCTCCGTCGTGAGCAGCGCGGGCACATCACGCAGCGCGACATGGGTCGTGACGAGCACGACCCGCAGGCGGTCGGAGGCCAGCATCATTGCCACCGGCACGTCGCCGCAGAGGTGCGCCAGCCATTCGGTATGTCCGGGATACGGAAAGCCGGCCAGGTGGAGGGCGTGCTTGTTGGCCGGCGCGGTGACGATCGCATCGACTTCGCCCGCCTGCGCCAGGCGCACAGCGGCCTCGACGGCGTGACCGGCGAGCCGGCCGGCGCGGAGCGTGCGCGCGTGGTCCGGCCGGTCGCCCGCACCCTGTGCCCAGGTGCCGACGCCGACCCGGTGTGCCGCGGGAATGTCTTCGATGAGGTCGTCGGGACCGACGACAGTGATGGCAGCGTCGAGCGGCAGTTGCAGCGCCGCGCGGGTGATCTCGGGACCGATGCCACGCGGATCGCCGAGCGTCACCGCGAGGCGACGCATCAGGAGTCCCGCACCTCGACGTAGGTGGCGCGGCGGAGCTGGGCCAGGTACCTCTGCATCGCGAGATCCTCGGACAGGATCTGTCGCACGCGATCGCGCACGTCCTGATAGGTGATCTCGCCATCGCCGCGGCGCTCGGTGACCATGACGATGGCGAACTTCTTCGCCCCGCCCGGCGACTCGAGGGGGAACGGCGGCAGCACCGTGAGCGTGGTGTCCGCGCCGAGAATGCCGCGCTTGTAGACATCGGGCAGCTTGTCGAGCGGCACCGCGGAGGCTTCGCGCTCTTCCGTGGCGTCATGCCACTCACGCTGCAGGGAATCGAACGATGCGCCACCCTGGGCCGCCGCGTAGACCTGCCTGGCATGCACCTCGGCGCTATCGACGTCGGCCGCCGTGACCTCGGCGGCGATGAGGATGTGCCGCACCTGGATCTCGCCCGGCTGCGTACGCATCACCTGGATGAGGTGGTAGCCGAAGGGCGTCTCCACCGGCTCGGAGATCACGCCGATCTTGAGCGAGAAGGCCACGCGATCGAACTCGGGCACGAAGAGGCCGCGCCGGGCCCACCCCAGTTCGCCGCCGCGATCACGCGAGCCGGGATCGGCGGAGAACCGCTTTGCCGCCACGGCGAAATCGGCGCCCTTCCGGAGCTCGATCAGGATGGAATCGGCGAGCGCCAGCGCCCGCGACTTCGCAGCATCGGTGGGACGCGGCGCAATCACCACCTGACGGAAGGAAACCGTGGCGGGCCGGCTGCCGAACTGGCCCTGCTGGTCCTCGAAGAAGTCCTTCATCTCCTGCTCGCTCGGCGACACCGGCTTGAGCTTGCCCTTTTCCTTCAGGATCTGCTTCAGCCGGTCCTTTTGCATGTCCCGCCGCGATTGCTCCGCCAGGAACCGGCGGTACTCGTCGAGGCTGGTAAAGCCGGCCTTGTGCAGCTCGGTCATGAACTCCGGCTCGGTGGTGTAGCGTGAACGGATGTTCTTGATCGCCGCGGCGACCGCATCGATGACTTCCTTGTCGGTCACCTTGATGGAGGTGTCGCGCGCCGCCTCCTGTACCAGGAGCTCATCGTCCACGAGGTCGGAGAGCACCTGCTTCCGCATCTTCGCAGAGTCGGCGGCGTTCTTCGGCGCCGCGGACGGCGGCATCGTGGGCAACAGCTGGTGGAACTGCTCCTCCACCTGCGACTGCATGATCGCCTGCTTGCCCACGATCGCCGCAATCCTGTCGACCGGGGCGTTCGCCGGCCGGAACAGGTCGCCCGCCGCCTGCGCATCCAGTTGCGTCTGCGCCTGTGCCTGCACGGTGGTGTCCACTTGTGCCACGGCGTGGCTCGCACCCGCGAGCCACGCCGCCATTGCCAGAGTCGCTACAACCTTCCGGTACATACTCGTCAAACCCTCCGTTGCCGCGTCAGTTCCCCGGTGCCGGGGCCGACGGAACCGGCGCGGGTCCCGGGGCCGGCTGCATGCCGGTCGGGCCGGCCGCGCTGTCCTTCTTCGCGGTCGAGTCCTTCGCCGCCTGCCGCGCGCGGCCGATCTCGAGCGCCTTCGCGATGCCGGGGTCGGACAGCTCGACCTTGGCCCGGTCGCGGAGCACCGTCGAGAGGGATGCCGGGAGCGGGATGTAGCGCTTGGCGCCGGTCAGCACCTGGTCCATGTAGGCGTCGACCTTCCCGTCGGCAACCTTGATGCGCTCGGCCTGCGACGCCGACGAATCGGCCGCGGCCGCCAGGTCCATGTGCGACTTCACCGTGTCGATCTGGGCCTGGAACTGCCGCTGCATGTCCGCCCACTGCTCCGCCGTCGGCTTCACGCCCGCCGAGTCGGCCTGGTTGATCAGCAGAATATTGGTGGACAGGATCCGCGCAAAGCGGGTGAGCATGCTGTCGGGCGCGGTCTTCAGCTGGCCGGTCACCTGCGGCGGGAGCACCCGCACCCAGCGCAGGAATTCCTGCACCGTGAGCTTGCCGCCGACATACGTCGCGAGCGGCTTGGTGGACTTGCTGCTCTTGTCCGGGTTGTTGATCGCGTCCTTCATGAGCGTGGGCGCGTCCTTCTCGATCTCCAGCTTCCGCATGACGGCGAGGCTGTCCATGTAGAGCGAGTCGAGCAGGCCCACCTCGCGCTGGCGCAGGTAGGCATCGAACCGGTCCTGCACCTCGGTGAGGGGCGGGCGCCGGATGACGTGAATCCCGAACGGCGTCTCGACCGGGCCGGTCATCTCGCCCGGGGCGAGGGCCCACGCGACGCTGTCGAACTGGGGAACGAACTGGCCGCGCGGACCCGGGGGCAGGTAGCCGCCGTCACGCGCGCTGCCGGGATCCTGCGACACCTGTGATGCGACCTGGGCGAACGGCGCCCCGCCCTTCACCGCCGAGACCGCCTTCTGGGCCTGCTTCTTCGCCGCGGCCTTCTCCTCGGGCGTCGCGGTGGCCGACGAGCGGAACAGCACGTGCTGGAAGATGCGCACATCGTTGCCGTTGTAGGCCTGGCTCACGGCGTCGGGCGTGACGTTGATGCGCTTCGCCATCAGCGAGTCGTGCCACAGCGTGGCCTTGAGCTCGGTGATCTGCGGCCACATGGCCTGCGCAATGGTGGCCGAATCGGTGAGGACCTGGTTTTTCGCGATGGCCTGGGCGAACAGCGAGTAGTCCACCCACACGTTCGTGATGAAGTCGGCGGTCTCGTTGTTCAGCTGCGCGCCCTTCGCCTCCAGGACGAAGTCGGCGAGCCGCTCGGGCGAGAGCTTCGCCGAGCCGGCCACGGCCGCAACACCCGCGCCCGCCTTGAACATGTCGCGGTTGCATCCCGCGAGCACCACCATCGACACCACCAGCAACAGTCGCCGCATGCCATCTCCAATTTGTGTTCGTGTCATTGGCGGTCCATTCAGACCACCGCCCTCAACGCCCGCACCAGTGCCGGCATCAACGCTTCGCCACCCAGGCGCTCGAGTCGCAAGGCCAGCGGCACGGTGCGTCGCACCTCCGCCACCAGCTGCACATCGTCGAGCGCCGTACTCAGCTTCGCCATCCTCGGCGCCACGCCGGCCCGGAAGGTCACGCGCGCCTCGTCGCCCCGGATGAGGATGTGCTGGATCCCGAGAGTGGCGCCCAGTACCCGGAGCCGCGCCATGTCGAGCAGCGTCTCGGCCTCCACGGGAAGCGGACCGAAGCGTTCCCGAAGTTCCGAGCGAAGCCCATCAATCTCATCAGGCGTCTCCGCTCGCGCCAGTCTGCGGTACAGATCGAGCTTGGTATCGTCATCGCCCACGAAGGTGTCCGGCAGGTGAGCCGCCCGGTCGAGCACTACTTCGGGGGGTGGCTGGTTCTCGCGGCCGCCCTGGCCGCGGAGCGCCTGCACGGTCTCCTCGAGCCACCTGAGGTAAAGGTCGAATCCCACGGCGTGGGCCTGACCCGACTGCTCAGCGCCCAGCATGTTGCCGGCGCCGCGAAGCTCGAGGTCCTTGAGTGCCACCCGGTAGCCGGCGCCGAGGTCCGTGTGATGCTCCAGCACCTTGAGGCGCTCCTCGGCGTCGGCGTCGATGGAATCGGGGACGATGAGATAGCAGTAGGCACGGCGGTGGCTGCGCCCGACCCGACCGCGCAGCTGGTAGAGCTGGGCCAGGCCAAGCCGGTGGGCGTCGTGGACGATCATGGTATTGGCATTGGGCACGTCGAGGCCCGACTCGACGATCATCGTGCTCACGAGGACGTCGAGCTCGCCCGTGACGAAGCGCTGCATCACGTCCTCGAGGGGTGTCGACGCCATCTGTCCATGGGCGACGCCCACGCGCGCGCGCGGCGCGAGCGCGCGCACCCGGGCCGCGATGGTCTCGATCGTCTCCACCCGGTTGTGGACGAAGAACACCTGGCCACCGCGATCGAGCTCGCGGGCGATGGCCTCCTCGAGCAGCCCGTCGTCCCACGGTTCCACGAAGGTGAGGATCGGCGAGCGGTCGCGCGGCGGCGTCTCGATGAGCGTGAGGTCGCGCAGGCCGGCGAGTGACAGGTGCAGCGTGCGGGGGATCGGCGTCGCGGTGAGCGTGAGTACGTCGACCGCGAGGCGGAGGGCCTTGAGCCGCTCCTTGTGCTTCACCCCGAACCGGTGCTCCTCGTCCACCACGAGGAGGCCCAGGTCCTTGAAGTTGACGTCGGACGAAAGCAGGCGGTGCGTGCCGATGATGATGTCGATCTCGCCCAGGGCGAGCCGCGCGAGGGCCGCCTTCTGTTCCTTCGCGGTCCGGAAGCGCGAGAGCACTTCGATCTTCACCGGGTAGTCGGCGAGCCGCTCGGTGAAGGTGCGCCCGTGCTGCTCCGCGAGGATCGTCGTCGGCACCAGCACGGCGACCTGCTTCCCGCCCTGCACCGCCTTGAAGGCCGCGCGCACCGCGATCTCGGTCTTGCCGTACCCCACATCGCCGACCAGCAGCCGGTCCATGGGACGCGCCTGCTCGAGGTCGCGCTTGATGTCGTCGGTGGCCTTCCGCTGGTCGGGCGTGTCCTCGTAGAGGAAGCTCGACTCGAGTTCGCGCTGCCAGCGGGTGTCGGGCGGGAAGGCATAGCCGGTGGCGAGCTTCCGGCGGGCATAGAGATCGAGCAGCTCGCCGGCCATCTGCCGGATGCCCTGCTGCGCCTTCTCACGCACCTTCTTCCAGTGCGATCCGCCGAGGCTGTGGATGCGCGGCGGCGGCCGATCACCATCGTCCTCCGCGGACCGGTAGCGTTCCAGCTGGTCGAGCCGGTACAGCGGCACGTTCAGCCGGTCACCGCCCTCGTACTCGACGACGGCGACCTCCATGGTCGACGCACCGACGGTGATCGTCTCGATGCCGCGATAGATCCCGATGCCGTGGTCGAGGTGCACGACGTAGTCGCCCTTGACCAGTGCGCCGGTCGCGGCTGACGGCGCGGCCTGCCGGTAGCGGCGAGCCCGGCGCAGCCGCCGCGCGCGGCGGAAGATCTCGTGGTCAGTGAGGACCCGGAGGCCCGGCATGAGGAACCCGCCGTCGAGCGCGCCTACGACGAGCGTGGCGTGTGCCGGCAGGTTGCCGCGCTCCTCGAGCAGTTCATCCAGACGCTCGATCTGTCCCTCGTTGTCGCAGAGGATGAGGGTATCGGGCGGCCGGTGCAGCAGGTCACGCAGGCGGTTCACCTGCCGGTCGATCTTCTCGGGGGGGAGGAAGCCGAACTGAAGCTGGGCACCCTCGCCCACGAGCCGGAGGGTCGGCAGGGCCTTCATGCGCGAACGGACGGCCGGCGGTGCCTCGAGGATTTCCTCGCGCTCGGGCACGTTCTCGCCGAGACGCCGGGCAATTTCGAGATGATGCGCCGCCTCCCGCCACGCCCGGTCGATCTCATCGTCGATCGGGCCCGGCGTATCGAGCAGGAGCAGCGAATCGGACGGGAGCAGATCGAGCAGCGTGCGGCGCACGTCACCCGCCCCGGCATCCTTCGCGGCATCGCCCAGCTCGACGGCCTTGATCGGCAGGACGGTGATCTCGTCGATCTCCACTCCGGAGCGCTGGGTCGTGAGGTCGAAAGCGCGCAGCGACGAGACCTCGTCGTCCCACCATTCCAGGCGCGTCGCGGACGCCATGCCGAACCCATAGATGTCGACGATGCCGCCGCGGGCTGAGAACTCGGCCACCTCGGTGACGGTGGTGACGCGACTGAAGCCCATCGCCTCGAGATCCTGTACCAGGACCTGCGGACGGATGCGCGTGCCCTTCGCGAGCCGCAGGCGCCGCTTCTCCAGTGATGACGGCACCAGCGTGCGCTCGGCGATGGCGCGGGCGGTCGTGACCACGATCCGCAGCCGACCACCGAGAAGTGCCTCGATCGTCTCCACCCGCTCGCCCGCGATCTCGTAGTGCGGCTCGTCCTCGCCCAGCGCCTCGCGCTGTGGATAGAGCGCGACGGCTTCGTCGGAGAGGAACTGCAAGTCGGAAAGCCAGCGCTCGGCATCGGCCGGTGTCGGGGCAACAATCGCCATGAGTCGCTGGGACGAGGACCGGACCAGCGCGGCCGCGAGAACCGCCGCGCTCGATCCCGGGAGGCCGCCGACATCGAGCGATGCTCCGCGGCCAGGCAGGCGCGCCGCGAGGTCGCGGCCCGCCGCAGAACGGTCGAAGGCGTCGAGCAGCAGGGGCAAGCTCATGTGCGACGTCCCCAGGCACTCGCGAGCCCGACCTCGGCGAGTCCGAGAATCAGCACGAGCCAGAGCAGCGGACCACGCAGGTCCCCGCGCGCACCGGCGGAGAACGCCGCCGAAGCCACCTCATCGAGGGGGACGATCGAGGCACCGCTCCACAGCGCCCGCACCTGCGCATCGCTCGCCTGCTCCAGAATGGACTCGCGCGGATCCGGGTTGGCCGCCAGCGCGCCGACGGTATCGCTGCCGCGCAGGAGGTAGTAAAGGCCGGTGTCCGGCGGAGAAAACCGTCCCCCGCCTTCGACCGGCCAGCGCTGCGTTCCCTTCACCACTGTCGACACCGGATCGGGGAGCGTGCCCGCCGCCCCGGCCGGCACGTCGAGAGCGACGACCTCTCCGCGCGCCAGGCGGTTGAGGAGCACGTCGACGAAGGCCACGAACTCCGCCTGAAAGGGCAGCGCCGTCCAGGCGGTGTCGAGCCGGCTGCCCACTAGGAGCACCGTGCCGCTCCGCACCAGCCACGGGTCGCCGGCGGCGGTGATGAGCACACCACTCCGCCCGCTACCCGTCGGCACGAGGCGCAGTCGCTGGAAGACCCGCGTCGGGGCGAGCACGCTGTTGCTGTCGGTGCTGCCCGCCGGTGCCGGTTCACCGAAGCGCCAGGTGACCCCGCGGCGCTCGAGTTCGCGGTTGATCGCGCCGAGCGACGCGGGATCCGCCGGCGGCAGGATCACCGAGGCGACCGATCCGAAGCCACCGAGCGTCACGTCGTCGCCAGGACGCAGTCGTCCATTCGAGCGAAGCACGTCGCACGCGGCCTCGGCGAAGCGCCCCGCGGGCGTACACGACGCGCGCGCGAGCGGTGCCATGCGCAAACCGAGCACCCGCTGGTCGTCGAGCCGCAGTTCGTCGGGCTGGATCGTGGCGCGCAGGGCGTACCATCCCGCGGGCGCGGCAGGGACCGCCACCTGAACGGCACTCCCCACCGTCGCGAGCGCCTGTCGCGCGGGGCGATCGCCGGCGGTGAGCTGCAGCGGCGCCTGGGCCGCGGAATCGCCTGTCACCATGACCTGCACCTGGCCGCCGTCCGTGGACCATGGCTGTGACCCGGCCACGAGGCTGGCGACACCGATATTGCGCGGCACTTCGCCCTCCGGGCGCGCGATCGTCAATGGCGCCCGGGTGGACGCGCCACTCAGCGCCGTCGCCTGCAGGTCGGAAATGACCACGATCTCGCCCGGAAGTACCTCGGTGGAGAGCACCTCACCCGCGGCCTGCACGGCGCTCCCGAGATCGAGACGAGTGGTTGACGGCCTCACGTCGCGCAGGGCCGCGCGCAGGCTCGCCGGATCGCCTCGACGCGCGGCGCCGTCGGCCAGAATGAGCCAGAGTGCGTCGCCGGGGGTCGCGCGAGCGAGCACACCGTCGGCGGCACGCAGCAGCTGCTCGATGCGCGGCGTGCCACCCACGATCGCGGCGCTGCTCAGGCTGTTGTCGACCACGAGCACGAGCGCGCTGGGCGCATGCCCGGTGACGCCGGAGCGGCGCACAGTCGGGCCGGCCGCCGCGAGCACGAGTGCCACGACGAGCAGCGTGCGGAGGAGGAGCAGCAGCCAGTGCCGGATGCGGAGCCGGCGCTGGTGCTCGCGCGTGGCATCGAGGAGATAGCGCACGGCCGGGAACACGATTGTCGGCGGTTCGCGCCGCTGAACCAGGTGCAACAGGAGCGGCACACCGGCGGCGAGCAGGCCGGCGAGCAGCCAGGGATGGAGGAACGTCATGCCGGCGCGTTCGCGAGTACGACCCGCAACGCATGGCCGAACGGCGTGTCGGTCACGATCCGATGGTACTTGATGCCGCTCCGCCGGCACGCCGCATTCCAGCCGGACACCGCGCCCTTCACCGTCTTGTCATAGGCGTCGGCCCAGTCGCGCGGCCGCAGCACGACCGAGGCGCCCGTCTCCGGGTCCTCGAAGCGCGCTTCCGCCGGACCCGAGAGGGCCACCTCGGCGGGATCCATGAGGTGCAGCACCACCACCTGATGGCCGCGATGGCGGAGGAAGCGCAGCGCGGTGAGCGCGAGCTCGCGATCGAGCAGGAGGTCGGACACGAACACGACGAGGCCCCGGCGACGGAGACTGTCCACGACCCGCTTGAGGGCCGGCGCCGCGGCGGTGCCCAGGCCGGGCCTCGTCACGGCGAGCGTGGCCAACAGCTGGCGCCAGTGTGCCGACCGCGCCCGCGGCGGCGTGACATGCCGCACTTCATCATCGAAGACAATGAGGCCGGTGGCATCGCGCTGCCGGAGCAGGACGAGGGAGAGTGAGGCGATCAGGCGCTGCGCGTATTCGAACTTCGGGAGCACCACACCGGGCGAGCCGGACCACGCCATCGACTTGCTGGCATCGCAGACGATCATGGCGCGGAGGTTGGTCTCCTCCTCGTACTGCTTCACGTAGAGCCGGTCGCTCCGGCCCAGCATCTTCCAGTCGACATACCGCAACTCGTCGCCGGGCTGGTACATGCGGTGCTCGGCGAATTCCACCGAGAAGCCACGGCGGGGCGAGCGGTGAAGGCCGCTGAGAAAGCCCTCAACGATGCCCTCGCTGACCAGTTCCAGCCCTCCAAGGCGTGCGACATCCGCCGGATCGAGGAGATCGAGCCGGATGCGGGGAGCCGGTGCTTCAGGACGCGACATGCGGGGGGCAACGTACGGGTACACCCCGCCCAGCGTCAACGCACGCCGCTGACCGCGGGTCAGGACACTCCGGGAGGACACTACTGGCCGGTTCGGAGAAGGCGGAGATTGTCAGCAAGGACCTTGCATGCGGGGCGCGGAATGGCACATTTGCTGCTTTCGTCCGTACTCCCGCATGGGAGTGGAGGTTTCATGAAGTTCCTGGCCACGACAATCATCGCCATGGCACTGCTCGCGGCGACCCCGGTAGTACACCGGAATCAGTCGCTTTGCGCGCAGTCCACGACGCAGCGCAGGGACGAACCGAAGCCCCAGCCGCCGCCCAGCCAACCGGCCCCGCGGCAGGACCCGCCGCCAGGCCGGGCGGACGCTCCCTCGAATGACCGGCCGGCGCCACCACCTCCGCCGCCGCCCCAGAGCACAGGCGAGCCGGAACTGAAGAGACGGAACCCGTGACCGACAGCCTCGCCGACTTCAATGCCTTCCGCGGCCGGATGAACGACATCGTCCTCAACGCGGGCAACCTCACCATCAATCGTTTCTTCGCGCTGGACCACCGCTGCTACGAACCGGGCGCGCTGGGTACGAAGACCAAGGAGATGCTTGGCCTGGTGTCCAGCCTCGTGCTCCGCTGTGACGACTGCATCACGTATCACGTGGTGCGGTGTCACGAGGAAGGCACGACCCGCGAGGAATTCCTGGAGATCTTCTCGGTGGGCCTCGTCGTTGGCGGCAGCATCGTCATTCCGCACCTGCGCCGCGCCATGGCGCGGCTGGAGGAACTCGCCCCGGTCGAGCGGACCGTCTAGCGCTCCGTCAGGGCATCGAGCTGGGTGCCACCGGTCGCCGTGAGACCAGCACGCCCGCGATGATCAACGCCCCGCCGGCGAGGTGGAGCAATCCAGGGCGCTCACCCAGGATCGCGATCGCGGTCAGCGTGGCCACGAGCGGCGTGAGCGTCGTGAAGATTGCCGCGCGACTCGGGCCGATCTGCTTCACCCCACGATTCCAGAGCACGTACGCCACCACGAGCGAGAGCAGCGTGGCGTAGGCGAGCCCGCCCCAGCCTCTCGCCGACACCGCATGCCAGTCCATCCTGCGAACGGAAGGCACGCCGGCAAGGATGAGACCCGGGGTCCCGGTGATCAGGGTCCAGGTGGTGAGGGCCAGCGTGCTCATGCGCCCGGTGAGAGTCCGCAGGCCCAGGGTATAGCCGGCCCAGCACACCACGGCGGCGAGCATGAGGACGTCACCGAGCCGGTCTCCGTCGAGGGCGATGCCGCGCGACGCGACGACGAGCAGCACGCCAAGCGTCGCGATGGCGAGTGCCCACTTCTGCCGCGCGGTGATCCGCTCGAAGCCGAGCAGCCCCGCCCCGACCGTGACGACGGTCGGCATGCTCGCGAGGATGAGCGAGCTGTTGGTCGCGGTGGTGCGGTACAGCCCGGTCATGAAGCAGAGCTGGTAGATCGTGTTCCCCACCACCCCGAGCGCGATGAGGGGGATCCACGTGGCACGCGGCGGCAGCCGCCATCCTTCCCGGCGGGCGAGGATGATCCACATGAACACCGAGCCGAACGCGAATCGCACCGCCGTAAAGGCGAGGGGCGAGATGTCGGCGAACGCCAGCTTGGTGGCGGTGAAGTTGCCTCCCCAGATGAGTACGACCAGGAGGAGGCCGAGTGCTGGCGTGGTCAGCGGCATCTAGGGAAGGAGCAGCACCTTTCCGGTCGTGCCCCGGCCCTCGAGCGCGCGATGCGCGTCGGCGGCGGCCGTGAGCGGGAACTCCGCCCCGATGCGAATGGTGAGGGAGCCGTCGGCCACCCAGCCGAGCACCTCGGCGGCCCGGGAATGCAACTCGGCGTCGGCCGCGACGTGATGGTGCAGTGCCGGACGCGTCAGGAAAAGCGAGCCCTTCTGTGACAGGATCTGCGGCGCGAACGGCTCCACCGCTCCGCTCGACTGGCCAAAGAGCACCATCATACCCCGCATGGCCAGGCAATCGAGGCCCGGAAGGAATGTGGTGCGACCGACGGAATCGTACACCACCTGCACGCCCGCCCCGCCAGTAAGGCTCCTCGTGCGCGCCACGAAGTCTTCCCGGGTGTAAACGATGACATCGGCCGCTCCCGCGGCGAGCGCAAGAACCGCCTTTTCGTCGGTGGATACGGTGCCGATGACGCGGGCCCCGCGCTTCCGTGCCACCTGGCAAAGCAGCAGACCGGTACCGCCCGCCGCAGCATGCACGAGGCAGGTATCACCCGGCTTGAGCGGATAGGTGGACGTGGTGAGGTACTGTGCCGTTATCCCCTGCAAGAGCACCGCCGCAGCCTGACGGGTGGTGACACCCCCCGGCAGGCGCACCAGCCGGCTGGCCGCCACGAGGCCGTACTCCGCATAGGCGCCAATGACATTCATGGAGACCACCCGATCGCCGGGGCTGAACCCGGCCACGCCTTCGCCCACCGTCTCCACCACGCCGGCCGCCTCGCCACCCGGCGTTACCGGCATCGCCACCGGGTACAGTCCGGTGCGGTGGTAGACCTCGATGAAATTGACGCCGACCGCCTCGATCCGGAGGAGCACCTGGCCCGGACCGGGAACCGGCCGGGGCACCTCGGCGGCCTCGAGCACCTCCGGTCCACCGGTGGCTCGGACAAGGACGGCCTTCATCTGGGGCATGGCACCGGAGTCCGGGGTAAGGGTCCTCAACTATATTCTCCGCATCATGTCCCAGTCTACCATCCGGAACTTCTGCATCGTCGCCCACATCGACCATGGCAAGTCCACACTGGCCGATCGCCTGATCGAGCAGACGGCCACGGTCGCGAAGCGGCTCATGCGGGAGCAGCTCCTCGACACCATGGATCTCGAGCGCGAGCGCGGGATCACGATCAAGCTCAACGCGGTCCGCATGACCTACCACGCCAACGACGGCGTGGACTACGAGCTCAACCTGATCGACACCCCCGGGCACGTCGACTTCACCTACGAGGTCTCACGCTCGCTCAATGCATGCGAGGGCGCGATCCTGGTGGTCGACGCATCGCAGGGCATCCAGGCGCAGACGCTGAGCAACCTCTTCCTCGCCATGGATGCCGGGCTCGAGATCATCCCGGTGCTGAACAAGATCGACCTGCCGGGCGCCGAGCCGGAGCAGCGCGCGAAGGAGATCATGGAACTGATCGGCGCGCAGCCGGGAGGAAATCCTGGCGGTGTCGGCCAAGGAGGGCACCGGCGTGCCGGAGCTGCTCGAGGCGATCGTGGCCCGGGTGCCACCGCCCCGGGGCAACGCCGAGGCGCCGCTCCGCGCGCTGGTGTTCGACAACTACTACGACCGCTATCGCGGCGCGATCCCCAGCATCCGGGTCGTGGATGGCGCCCTGCGCGCCGGGATGCAGGTGGCCTTCGGGTCGCACCCGGAAGACGTCTTCACCGTCGATGAGGTGGGCTACCTGCAGCTCGGCCAGCGCAAGGGTGAGGTGCTCGAGGCCGGCGAGGTCGGCTACTTCCACGCGAACCTGCGGGGCGTGCGGGACTGCCGCGTGGGCGACACTGTGCTGGACGCGGCCAACCCGGCGAAGGAACTGCTGCCCGGGTATCGCGACGTGAAGTCGATGGTGTTCGCCGGGCTCTACCCGACCGACAGCGACCAGTACGAGGGCCTGCGCGACGCGCTGGAGAAGCTGCGGCTCAACGACGCGAGCCTGAATTACGAGCCGGAGACGTCCACCGCCCTTGGCTTCGGGTTCCGCTGCGGGTTCCTGGGCCTGCTGCACATGGAGATCGTGGGCGAGCGGCTGGAGCGCGAGTTCAACCTCGACCTCCTCACCACCGTGCCGACGGTGGAGTACCACGTGTACCTCACCGACGGCACCGAGATGGAGATCGAGAATCCCACGCTCCTGCCCGATACGACGACGATCGACCGCATCGAGGAGCCGTACGTCAAGACGCGCATCATGGCGCCGGCCGAGTACATCGGCGGGATCATGAAGCTGGGGCAGGAGCGCCGGGGCGTGTACAACGGGATGCACTACATCGACACCACGCGCGTGGAATTCGACTTCGAGTTCCCGCTGGGCGAGATCGTGCTCGATTTCTACGACCGGCTCAAGAGCATCAGCCGCGGCTATGCCTCGCTCGACTACGAGATGTCGGGCTACCGGGCCTCCGACCTGGTGAAGCTCGACATGCTGATCAACGGCGACCAGATCGACGCCTTCAGCGTGATCATTCACGAGGAGAAGGCGTACGAGTGGGGCCGGAAGGTGGCGGAGAAGCTGAAGGAGCTCATTCCCCGGCAGCTCTTCGCCGTGGCGATCCAGGCGGCGATCGGGAACAAGATCATCGCCCGCACCACCGTGGCGGCGTTCCGGAAGGACGTGCTGGCCAAGTGCTACGGCGGCGACATCACGCGCAAGCGCAAGCTCCTCGAGAAGCAGAAGGAGGGGAAGAAGCGCATGAAGCAGATCGGCGCGGTGGAGATTCCGCAGGAGGCGTTCCTGGCCGTGCTGCAGGTCGATGACTAGCGCGCGAGGTCGCCGGGATGTGGACGTGAGGCGCGATGTTCTGGCGTAAGCGCTCCGGCGTGGTCGTCGTCCAGACAGCGTACATGGGCGACGTGATCCTGACGACCCCGCTCCTCACGGCACTGGCCTCGCTGTATGGTCCGGTGGACGTGGTCGCGACGCCCCTGTCGGCGACGCTGCTCGATACCCACCCAGCCGTGCGCGAAGTGATCCGGTACGACAAGCGCGGCAACGATCGCGGCTGGCCCGGGCTGCGCCGCGTCGCGTCCCAGTTGCGGAAGCGCAGCTACTCGGCAGCCTACCTGCCGCATCGCTCGTGGCGCTCCGCCACGATGGTGCTGCTGGCGCGGATCCCCGAGCGCATCGGCTTCGAGGACAGCCCGGCCGCGCCGCTCTACACCAGGCGGCTGCCCCGCCCCGTGCAGGCACACGAGACGGCGCGGCTCTGGTCCCTGGCCGGGCTGCCGCTCGGTGCTCCCGTACCGCCCGTCACCCTCGGCCTGACCGACGAGGACAACGCCGAGGCGGAACGGTGGCTCTCGAGCCGCGGGATCACCGGTGACTTCACGGCCCTCGGCGCAGGGAGTCCCTGGGGCGCCAAGCGCTGGCCCTACTACAAGGAGCTCGTGGCACAGGTGGAGGGACCCGTGGTCGCGATTGGAGGGCCGACCGATGCCGCGCTGGGTTCCGCGATCGAGGCGGTCGCCCCGGGGCGCGCGTACAGCGCCTGCGGACAGGTCGGCCCGCGCACCTCGACGGCACTCATCGCGCGGGCGGCGGCGATCGTGACCAACGATTCGTCCCCGTTGCACCTTGCGCTTGCGACGCGCACGCCGATGGTCGCGCTGTTCGGTCCGACGGTGCCGTCGTTCGGCTACGGTCCGCTCGATCCTGACGCCATCTGCCTCGGGGAGGAGGACCTCCTCTGCCGGCCGTGCGCGTCCTTCGGACCGGCGGAGTGTCCCCTCGACCATCACCGCTGCCTCAAGCAGCTGAGCGTGGGGCGCGTGCTGGAGGCCCTTGCCACGGTGCGGCAACGGGCTGGAGTCCGGCGCTGACGCGGGAGGCAATCGCCGTCGGGTTCGACGCTGCCCGGGCATTCCGGAACCGCACCGGGCTCGGCAATTACAGCCGCCGGCTGCTGACGGGCCTGGCCGCGGCAGCACCGGGGCTCAGGGCGACGCTGTATTCTCCCGCCCCGCCCCGGCCGGAATTCGCTTCCTGGATCGCGAGCCTGTCGGCAAGTACGACGACCCGCCTGCCGCCGGCAGTGCTGCGGGCCGCGCCGATGCGGGCGTACTGGCGCACTTTCCGGACGGGGCGCGCGGCGCGACGCGACGGGCAGCAGCTGTATCACGGACTGTCGCACGAAGTGCCGCGGGACCTGCCACGCACCGGCATTCCGGGGATCGTGACGTTTCACGACCTGCTGTTCGAGCGCTATCCCGATCTCTTTCCGGTCATCGACCGGGCGAGCTACCGCTGGCGCTACCGGTGGAGCGCGGAGCATGCGGCGCGAATCGTGGCGGTCAGCGGACAGACACGGGACGACCTGGTCAAGTGGTATGGCGTCGACCCCGAACGTGTGACGATCATTCCCCCGGCGCGCGATCCGGCGTTCGCCGTGGCGGCACCCGAATCCGTCGCCGCGGCGGTGCGCGCGAGGCTCGGGCTGCCTCGCGAGTACCTGCTCAGCGTCGGCACGCTGGAGCGGCGGAAGAACCATCGCGTGCTGATCGAGGCGCTGGCGCTGCTCGATCCATCGCACACACCGCTCCTCGTGCTGGTGGGGCGCGATGGCGGCGATGCGGCGGCGCTCCGGAAGCTGGCTGATGCGCGCGGCGTGACCGCCCGCGTCGCAATGCACCACGATGTGCGCGCCGACGAGCTGCCTGCGCTGTACCAGGGCGCGGCGCTCTTCCTGTATCCCAGTCTCTTCGAGGGGTTCGGGATGCCGATCGTGGAAGCGCTCAGCGCCGGCGTCCCGGTGATCACGACTGCGGGCGGCTGCTTCCCCGAGGCGGGGGGGCCGTCCACGCGCTACGTGACCGCGACGGACGCGATTGCCCTGGCGGGCGCGATCCAGGACGTCCTGGGCGACCGGGACCTCGCGTCCCGCATGCGCGAGGAGGGCCGCCGGTGGGCCCTCCGCTTCGACGCCACCGCGCTGGCGGCACCATTGCTGGACTTGTATCACTCCGTGCTTCACTGAGGGCAGGGGCGCATGCGCTACGTCGTGGGCATCGATATCGGTGGCACGAACCTGGTCGTCGGCTGTGTCGCCGAGGACGGTTCGGCGCTGCACGGGCTGATGAGCGAGCCGACGCAGCCGGAGTCGGGCGCCGACGACGTCATGGAGCGCCTGCTCACCCTGGCGCGCCGGTCCATTGCCGAAACGCGAGCGAAGCTGCCGAAGGTGAAGATCGCCGGCGTCGGTGTCGGCGCACCCGGTCCGCTCGACCGCCACCGTGGCGTGGTATTGCTCACACCGAACCTCGGCTGGACCAACATGCCGCTCCGGGACCGGGTGTCGGCGGGGCTCGACCTCCACGCCGCGCTCGACAACGACGCCAACTGCGCGGTCCTCGGCGAGTGGTGGATCGGCGCCGCGAAGGGCGCGCGTCACGCGGTGGGCATCACCATCGGCACCGGCATCGGCGGCGGCCTCATCGTCAACGGCGAGATGGTGCATGGCACGTCCGACTGTGCCGGCGAGATCGGGCACATCACCATCGAGACCGAGGGACGACGCTGCAAGTGCGGCAACTACGGATGCCTCGAGGCGTATGCCTCGGGTCCCGCCATCGCGCGCCGCGCCGTGGAAGAGGTGGAATCGGGCGGGGTGAGCCGGCTGGCGGAGTTCGCCGGCGGCAGCCTGCTCGACGTCACGGCCCAGACGGTCTACGAGGCCGCGAACCATGGTGACGTGGTGGCGCTCCAGGTGGTGAGCGAGACCGCCAAGTACCTCGGCACGGGGATCGCGAACCTGGTCAATGCGCTGAATCCCGAGGTGGTGGTGGTGTGCGGAGGCGTGACGCTCGCGGGCGACGGACTCTTCGTGCCGCTGCGCCGCGAGGTGGCACGCCGCGCCTTCCGTCCCGCGGTGGAAGCATGCCGCATCGTGCCGGGACTCCTGACCGGCACCGCCGGCGTCTATGGCGCCGCACGCGCGTTTCTCGTGGAGGAAGCGCGGTCATGAAGAAGCTGGGCGTCATCGGCTCGCTCGTGTGGGATGTCATCCACGGCCGCGACCCTGCCTCCCCGCCGGTGGAGGAATGGGGCGGCATCGCGTATGCGCTCTCGAGCCTCGATGCGCACCTTCCGCCCGACTGGGAGATCGTCCCGCTCATCAAGGTGGGCCGCGACCTGAGCGTCGAGGCCGCGCGATTCATGAGCACTCTGACGCACCTCGTCCCGGGCGGCCGCTGCATCGAGGTGCCGGTGCCGAACAACCGCGTGGTGCTCCGCTACCAGTCCACCGAGCGCCGCTGCGAGCGCATGAGCGGAGGCGTGCCGTCATGGAACTGGGGCGAGCTGGGCCCCATGGTCACGGACCTGGACGCGCTCTACGTGAACTTCATTTCCGGTTTCGAGATGTGCCTGGGCACCGCGCAGGCGCTCCGGCACGGCTTCACGAAGCCGATCCATGCGGACCTCCACAGCCTGTTCCTGGGCATGCAGCACGATGGCATCCGCACACTGCAGCCGCTCCCCGACCCCGAGACCTGGTTCTCCTGCTTCGACGTGGTGCAGATGAACGAGGAGGAAATGCAGCAGATCTCCCGCGATCCGCTCGCGGTGGCGGCCCGCGCGATGGCGCAGGGGGTGAAGCTGATGGCGGTCACGCTGGGGCCGAAGGGCGTGATCTACGTGGCGGCCCCGGACGCGCAGAACTCGGCAGCGACCCGCACGGCCCTGATCCCGGCGCCCTACGTGGCCGACCCCGATCCGACCGGATGCGGCGACGTGTTCGGGGCGGCGCTCTGCGCCCACCTTCTCGCCGGCGACGAAACGGAAGCGGCGCTCCGGAGTGCCGTCGATGCAGCCTCCCGCAATGCGTCGTTCAGGGGCGCACGCGGCCTTGCCCAGCATCTGCGGGGCGAACTGGTGACGCCGTGAGCCGCATCGTCGACGTCCCGGCACAATTCGACGAGCAGGGCTTCGACCAGCTGGCGCAGTCGATCGGCGCATGGCCACCATCCGACCGGCTCTTCTTCGACGCGCGGGGGGTGCAGTGGGCAGCGCCCTACGCGCTCATCGGGCTCCTCACCGCAGCGCAGGCGATCATCGAAGCCGGCGGTGAAAAGCCGCTGCTGGCGGTGCCGGCGACGGACGACGTGCGGAGCTACTGGGGGCGCATCGCCTTCTTCCAGCATGCCGGAGAGCTGTTCGAGTTCCACGGCAAGCTGCCCAAGGCGCGCGGCAGCCAGCCGGCTGATACCCTGCTCGAAATCACGGCAGTACGTGCCACCGAGGACGTGCACCAGGTGGTGGGACGCATCCAGGAGGGGGCTACACGCATCCTGGCGGGCGAACTGGGCCTCGAAGCGAAGGCGACGATGGGCTTCGCCATGGCGCTTTCGGAGGCATGTCAGAATATTGTGGAGCATGCCGGCACCGGAGGCTGGGTCGCGGTGCAGGCGTACAACTACCGAAGGCGGCTCGGGCGCCGGGTCGCGGTGATCGCGGTGAGTGATTCGGGCATCGGATTCCGCCGCTCGCTCGAACCGACGCAAGCGAAGCGCTACGGCGATCGCTGGCGCGACGGCACCGCGCTCGAGGCGGCGCTGATCCAGGGCGTGAGCCGGTTCCGCGACCCCGGCCGCGGGCAGGGACTGGCCGGCATCAAGCGCTACCTGCAGCGGTGGGAGGGCAAGATCAGCGTCCGCAGCGGCACCGCGCGGATCGCCATCGTTCCTGCGTGGGACGACGACGTTCCGCTCGTCGAAGACCTCTCCTTTTTCCCCGGAGCCCAGTTGCAGGTGACCATTCCCGCCCAGGACGCCGGCACCACGTGATCGAGACGATCGCGGTGGCGCGCATGCTGCGCGAGGCTGTCACCACACCGTACCTCAACCTCGTCACCCGGCCCACCGGCGTGGCCGTGCGCGGGCGGATCGAGTCGGTGCTCGCCACCTCCGAGTGGGAGACGGCGATGCTCGACTTCTCGGACGTGGTGCTGCTCGACCTGAGCTGCGCCGACGAGGTGGTGGCGAAGCTGGTGCGAATGGCGAAGGAGCGGCTGGGGCGGATAGTGGCGCTGCGCGGTCTCGACGAGCACCTCTGGGAGTCGATCCACGCCGTGCTGGAGCACCAGCAGCTCGCGGTGGCCGTGCTATCCGACGGGACGATCACGCTCCTGGGCTCGGTGCCGGCCGACGTGCACCACCTCTTCGAGCGCCTCGAGGCGTCGACGGCTCTGTCCATCGCGGCGCTGTCACAGCGGCTTGACTGGGCCGATGAGCGCACCGCGGAGGCGCTCGCGGCGGCGCTGTCGCTCGGGGTCTGCCGCTGCGCCAGCGGCGGCTACGTGAGGCTGCCGCTCGCATGACCCGCCGCCAGGGGCTCTCCACCACCGCGATTCATGGCGTACCGCACCGCCGGCCCGACTGGAGCCCGGTGGTGCCGCCGCTGCTGCAGACCAGCACCTTCACGAACCCGGTCGGCTCGGCCGACGAGGTGCTCTACACCCGTTACGGGAACAACCCGAACCAGGTCGACATCGCGAAGAAGTATGCGCTGCTGGAGGGGGCGGAGGCGGCGCTGTTCCTGTCGAGCGGCATGGCGGCGACGGCGCTGGCACACCTCGCGATGCTGCGTCCCGGCGACCACCTCGTGTCGAGCTCGTGGATCTACGGCGGCACGAAGAAACTGTTCGACGAGGAGTTCGGGCGTTTCGGGATCACGGTGACGTACGTGGCACCCGACGAGCCGCGGTCGTGGCGCCAGGCGCTCCGGCCCAACACCCGCGCCATCTTCGTAGAGACGCCCACGAACCCGCTGATGCGGGTGCTCGACCTGGCGCCCATCGCGAAGATCGCGAGGCACGACGGCATCGGGTTGCTGGTGGATGCCACCTTCGCAAGCCCGATCAACTTCCGGCCACTCGAGCATGGCGCCGACGTGGTCATTTCCAGCGCCACGAAGTACCTCAACGGGCACAGCGACGTCATTGCAGGCGCGGTGGCGGGGAGCAACTCCGTCGTCGAGGAAGTGACGCGCCTCATGAAGCTCTGGGGCTCGTCGCTCGACCCGCACTCAGCGTGGCTGATCGACCGGGGCATGCGCACGCTGTCGGTGCGGATGGAACGGCACAACCTCAACGGCATGGCGCTCGCCACCTGGGCCAGCACTCACCCGGCCATTGCGCGGGTGCACTATCCGGGTCTCGCGTCCCACCCGGACCATGAGCTGGCAAAGCGCCTGCTCGGCGGGTACGGCGGCATGCTCGGGCTGGAGCTTGCCGGCGGCAGCGCCGCCACGGAGCGCATGCTGGGGCGCCTGCAGCTCATCGCGCACGCGCCGAGCCTGGCGGGCGTGGAGAGCCTCGTTTCCGAACCCCGACTGACGTCGCACCGGGCGCTCGGCCCCGAGGGCCGCGCGGCGATGGGCATTCCCGACGGATTCCTCCGCATCAGCTGCGGACTCGAGGACGCCGAGGACCTCATCGCCGACCTGGAGCAGGCGCTGGATGGCTGAGTGATCCGCTTCGCACACGTCTTCAAGTCCTACCCGAATGGCGCGCTGGCCCTCAAGGACGTCTCCTTCGCCATCAACAAGGGTGAGTTCGTCTTCCTGACCGGGCATTCCGGGGCGGGCAAGTCGACCATCCTCAAGATGCTGTTCGCCGAGCAGCGCCCGTCGAGCGGCGACGTGCGGGTCGCGAACTACGCGGTGCAGACGATGCGGGGCGACGACGTCCCCAAGCTGCGCCGCAAGCTCGGCATCGTCTTCCAGGATTTCCGCCTGCTGGAGGACCGCTCGGCGTCGGAGAACGTGGCCTTCGCACTCGAAGTGACGGGGGCGCGGCGCGACACGGTCCCGGCGCGGGTCATGCGCGTGCTGACCCAGGTGGGGCTCGCCGCCAAGGCGCGGGCCTATCCGCGCGAACTCTCGGGCGGCGAGCAGCAGCGGGTGGCGATCGCGCGCGCGCTGGTGAACGACCCCGCGATCCTGGTGGCCGACGAACCGACGGGCAACCTGGATGAGCGCGCCACCCGGGGGGTGTTCCAGCTGCTCCGCGAGATCAACACCTCGGGCACTATCGTGGTCATGGCGACGCACGACCTCGACCTGGTGCGCCAGACGACCTATCGCACGATCGAGATGCGCGAGGGCGCAGTGGTGTACGACAGCGCCGCCGACGAGAAGCCGGACGAACTCTCATGAACCTGCTCTTCCGCGAGGCCCTCCTCTCGTTCCGGCGCACGCCGCTGCTCTCGCTGCTGTCCATCACCGCCATCGCGTTCTCGCTCTTCACGGTCGGGCTCTTCGGGCTGGTGGCGCTCAACCTCCGCCAGGCGCTCCGGGGCGTGGAGGAGCGGGTGGAGGTGGTCGCGTTCCTGCTCCGCGGCACCGCGCCGGAGACGATCACGCTCGCCTCGCAGGACATCGCGAGTTTCCCCGAGGTGGCCGACGTCAAGTTCGTGTCGGAAGACCAGGCGCTGGTGCAGGCGCGCCGGGAACTCGTGGAGTTCAAGGACGCGTATCGCGACCTGCAGGTGAACCCCCTGCCCGCCTCGCTGGAGATCCGCCTCAAGGAGGGCTTCCGCGACGCAGCCCACGTGGCCCAGGTCGCCGACCGGGTGCGCGGCTTCCCGTTCGTGGAGGACGTACGCTACGGACGCGACTGGATTTCGCGGCTGGACCAGCTTCGCAACATGGCGGGCGTGGTGGGACTCATCATCGGGGCCGCGTTCGGGCTGATCGCGGTGGTGATCATCGGCGTCACCATCCGGCTCACGATCCTGCAGCGGGCGCGCGAGATCGCGATCATGCGCGTGGTGGGCGCCACCAACTGGTTCGTCCGGGGACCGTTCCTGCTGGAGGGGGCGCTCAAGGGGGTGCTGGGCGGGTTCATGGCCCTCGCGCTCGCGTTCGCCGCGTACACCCTGTTCCGCGGGGCCGGGCCGCTCTCGACACTGGTCTTCTTCCGTCCGCTCGACATGGTGCTGCTGGTGGTGTTCGGCGTGCTGCTGGGACTGCTGGGGAGCCTCCTCAGCGTCGGGCGGCACCTGAAGGAAGTCTGAGGTGAAGGGCGACGGGATCCCCTGCCGCAGGACGTGGGGCTACACCCTGCTCCGGGTCCTGGTGCTGCTCCTCACCTGGACCTGCCTGCTGCCCGCTGTCCTGACCTCCAGCCGCGTTCACGCCCAGAGCGACTCCATCCAGGCCTCCCGCCGCCGGCTGGAAGAGATCCGGGCCGAGCGGGACCGCCTCAAGATCCAGCAGCAGCGACTGCAGGGCCAGGTGCATGACGTGGCGGACGAGCTCAGCAACCTCGAGCGGCAGCAGGAGAGCACGCATCGCATCGTGAACGAGATCGACCGGCAGATCGGCGGCCTCTCCTCCCAGCTCGACCGCAACACCGCCGAACTGATCCTCGCCACCGACAACCTCGCCGAGCGGAACGCGGTGCTGGAGCGGCGCCTCATCGACATCTACAAGCGCGGCCAGCTGTACGTGTACCAGGTGCTGCTCACCGTCGAGTCGTTCGGCGACCTGGTGAGCCGCTACAAGTACCTCTTCCTCACGAGCCAGCAGGACCGCCAGCTGGTGAGCGAGGTGGAGTCACTGCGGAACCGGATCGCCGCGCAGCGGAACAACGTGCTCGAGGTCCGGACGCAGCTCGACCGCACCAAGGAGGAGCGCGAGGCGGAACTCAAGCGGTACGGGACCCTGGTGGACGAGGGGGCGAAGCGGATGCAGGCCCTCAAGCGCAGCGCGAAGAACACGGAGGCGCAGCTGTCGACACTGGAGAAGGACGCGGCCCGGCTCAGCACGCTGCTTGCGTCGGCCGACAAGCGGCGCGAGAACGAGACGGCGCGAGCCGCGGCGCGCGGCGTGGCGCCGACGGCCGGGTCACTCACCACTGCCGACCTGGGCAAGCTCGACTGGCCGGTGCAAGGCACGATCGTCTACAAGTTCGGGCGTGACACGCTGCCGAGCGGCGGAGTCATCCGGTGGAACGGCATCGGCATCGGCGCCCCGGTGGGCACGCCGGTAAAGGCGGTCGAGGCCGGCCAGGTGGGACTGGTCGGCAACGTCGGAACCTACGGACTGACGGTGGCAGTGGAGCACGGCAATGGCTACTGGTCGCTCTACATGCAGCTGCAGAGCGCCGCCGTGAAGCAGGGTGACAAGGTGGTTCGGGGCCAGACGGTGGGCACGGTGGGCGGCGAGCAACTCCGACTACGGTGCGCACCTGCACTTCGAGATCCGGGGGGAGAACCAGATCGCACTGGATCCCACAGCGTGGTTGAGAAGGCGGTGAACGGTAAGACAGTAACCCGGCTACAGCGTGCCGATGCGCTCTCCGCCTTGAGCCTTGGCACGCAGGAGCGCAGCCTCAGCGAGCGCCAGCACGTCATCGGGGCGGTCGCTGTCGGGCCAGGGCAGTGCAAGCACGCCGGCAGTGACGGTGGGACGGATCTCGATGCCGCGCGCGAAAGCCGGATCGGTCATGCGGTAGCGCAGGCGGCGGATCGCGGTCCGGGCGCCCTCGAGGCCGGTCTCGGGCAGCAGCAGCGCGAATTCATCGCCACCCACGCGGGCCACGAAATCGGGCACCCGCATGTCGCGCACGAGGAGCGCCCCGAACTCCTTCAGCAGCTGATCGCCCGCATCGCTGCCGTGGACCGCGTTCACCTCGGCGAGACGATCGAGGTCGAGCAGGACCAGCGCCACACCGAGCGCGTAGCGACGGGCCCGCTCCATTTCCACCCGAATGCGATGCTCCAGGGCACGGCCGCGCTCCAGTCCCGTCAGCGGGTCGCGATGTCCGTCGGGAGCGAGCGCGCCAGGCTCCTCGTCGAGCACCGGCCCCGCCGCCGCCGCAAGCTCACGCGCGAAGGCGAGTTGCGCCGCGGAGAGCGTGGGCCGGGTGGCGCGGGGCACGAGCAGGAACACCGCGGCGACGTTCCCCCTGCCCCGCACCGGCAGCGCGATCGCCGAGTGTGCCTCGTTGTTCCCGTGTGAGCGCGCCGCCGGCGCCGGTGTGGGCACCACGACGACCTCACCCGAGCGCGCCGCATCGACCAGTGCCGGCCAGCTGCTGAGATCGATACGGTGGTCCATGAACTGCTCCGCGGGAATGATCGCGACGCGGCGGGCATGGCGCTCACCCGAATGCACCAGCAGCGCGTCGCAGCGGGCGAGCTCGAGCGCGTGCGCCAGCCGGGATGCGACGACGCTGAGCACTTCCTCCACGCCGAGTGGTCCGCCGGCGCGCTGCAGCAGCGGCGCCATCTGGGTCGCCATCCGGGTCGCCATACCCTGTTCGCGCTCCCGCAACCGCGCCACCAGGCGCGCCGCGAGTTCGCCGAGATGCACCGGCGGCTGGATCACGTCGGCGGCGCCGGCAGCGAGCGCATAGGCGGCGTGATCAGGATCGGCGGCCGCGAGGAGCAGTACCAGCGGCACCGTAGCGCCGACCCGCGCCTGTGCCTCGGCAAAACGACTCTCGAGGCCGGTGCCATTGGGCAGCAGCGTCACGAGCGCGAGCGACGCGGTGCGTTCATCGTCGAGCCCCATGACATCGGCAGCCTCGAGCACCACGAATCCGGCACGCGCGAGTGCACGCTCGAGGCCGACAGGACGTGCGGCGGCGTCGCCGGAGAGCAGCACGCGAGGACGCACCGACTCGGACGGAACTGAAGTGTTCATCAGGAATGGAGCCGGGGATGACGGGAAATACCGACGAGCGTCTGGGCGCTCACGTGAGCACGCAGGGTGGAGTGGCGACAGCACCGGCGCGTGGTGTCGCCATTGGCGCCACCGCGATCCAGCTGTTCACCAAGACTCCCAACCAATGGCGGGACCCATCCATCGACGGGGTCACCGCGGAACAGTTTCGCAAGGCATTCTCGGACAGTGGGTTACGGGCAGCGGTATCGCATGATTCGTACCTCATAAACCTGGCCTCTCCCGACCCCGTGCTCAACCAGCGATCCCTGCTGTCATTTACGGCCGAACTCCAACGCTGTACGGCACTTGGCATCCCCTACATCGTGTCTCATCCAGGCAACTACATGGATGATCCACAAGCCGGGCTCGAACGCAACAGTTCCGGCTACGCCAAGGCACTCCGGGCTGTTCCGGGGGACGTGATGGTGCTCCTGGAGACGACTGCAGGAACTGGCACGGCGCTGGGGAGTCGGTTCGAGGAACTCGCCCAGCTGCGGGAAGCGATTCCAGCGGACATACGTTACCGGGTGGCCTTCTGTGCCGACACCTGCCACCTGTACTCGGCGGGTTACGACCTGGTGGGCGATTTCGACGGAGTATGGAAGTCGTTCGACCGGATTCTCGGACTCGACGGGCTCCGGGTGCTGCACCTCAACGATTCCAAGAACCCGTTCGACTCGCACAAGGACCGCCACGAGCTCATCGGTGAGGGGACCCTGGGCGAGGCACCGTTCCGGGAGATCATGCGCGACCCGCGCTTCGCCCATGTCATCAAGCTGCTCGAGACACCGAAGGGGGATGACGAGGTGACAAACGACCGGCGCATGCTGGAACGCCTGCGGGGCTACGCCGGCAGTCCGGATCGTTGACCCTGCCCCTCCGGGTGACCATTTTCCCCGGCCAATGAAGCGTCCCATTCGAGCCATCGCCGCGGTCCTTTTCCTGGGACTACCCGGCATCGTGCAGGCCCAGCAAACCGACCTCTACTTCCAGCTCGGCGCCGTCTGGGCCGCCCCACTCCTGCACGACAACATCGCGGGAGAAGAGATCACCACGCAGCAGTCGATTGCCCCGTTCGTGCGCCTTGGTGCAGGTCTCCCGCTGGCGCCCAATATCGGGGTCGGCCTCGAGGGAACGGCTGCGTGGGGTGGCTACAGCGCCGATGAGGGCGGGACGAAGACCGACCTCGGCAACATCACGACGCTGAGCTTCCTGGCGAACCTCAACGGGCCGATCGTGCAGCGACTGTACTGGCGAGCGGGGATCGGCATGATCGGAACACTCCCGGGCGAGGATGCAGGGATCTTCCTGCAGGGTGGCAAGTGGAACGCCCTCTTCAGTGCCGGCCTCGACTACTACCTGCCGCTCCTCACCAAATTCGACCTCATGATCGGCGCGCGCGCCGATACCCACACCCTTACGCCCAACCAGGTGACCGCGGTGGGCTTCGGCGGCACGCAGTGGGTGCCCCAGGTGTCGCTGGGTGTCGGCCTCTCGCTCAGGAAGACACCGAAGCCATGATTCGCCGCCTGCTGCCCTGGGCCATGCTCGTCCTCGCCACGTCCTGCGGAGATTCCAACTCGCCGCTCCGCGCCGACGCCTACGAGTGGCGTTTCATCGAACCGGCCGCGGGTGGCGCCACTGATACGCTGTCGTTCGCGTGGCCGAGCTCCTCACAGCCACTCAGGATCTGGGCGCAGGATACGCTCGACCTGCCCACTCACGCTTCCAACGGCATCGCAGCCTGGGAGGCGCAGTTCCTCTACGGCGAGTTCCGCGGCGAGATGGTCTCCGACTCGAACGACGCGGACATCATCATCGTGGCGGGCCTGGCGCCGGCCAAGGTGCAGCTCCTGCACAGCATGGCGCGCGAATGCGAAGGCGGGACCGACGTGCCGCTGGACCCGCTGACGCTCGTACTCACGCCGCCCTTCCATGTGTTCATCGACCCGCGCTTCGACGAGGGCACGCCTGGGCTCGAGAGCTGCCTCGACCTCACGACGGCGCACGAACTCGGACACGCCCTTGGCATCTTTCAGCACTCGCCCGATCCGGGCGACCTGATGTACTCCGATCCCGTCGTGACCGCGCCATCCGAGCGCGACCGGAATACCATCAACCGGGCCTATCACACCCCGACGACCATCCAGCTCCGTCGCTGACCGGGAGTCCCCCATGACGATGACCACGGCCCCAACCACCACGTCCACAGCCCGAGCGCCGAGCTGGGTGAAGAATGAGCGCCTCATCGCGTGGGTCGCGGAGATGGCGGAACTCTGCACTCCCGAGTCGATCCAGTGGTGTGACGGATCGGCCGCCGAATCCGAGCGGCTCTGCGAACAGATGATCTCCGCCGGCACCCTCAAGCGCCTCAATCCCGCCCTCCGTCCCAACAGTTTCCTCGCCCTGTCCGACCCGGGTGACGTCGCCCGGGTCGAGGACCGCACCTACATCTGCAGCCAGCGGAAGCAGGATGCCGGGCCGACGAACAACTGGGTCGACCCGAAGGAAATGCGGCAGACGCTGCGCCAGCTGTTCGCGGGATGCATGCGGGGCCGGACGATGTATGTCATTCCCTTCTGCATGGGACCGCTGGGATCGCCACTGGCGCAGTACGGCGTGGAGCTGAGCGACTCGCCGTACGTGGTGGTGAACATGCGGCTGATGACGCGCATGGGCCGCGGCGCGCTCGATGCCCTGGGCGCCGGCGAATTCGTGCCGTGCATGCACTCGGTCGGCAAACCACTGGCGCGCGGGGAGCGCGACGTGTCGTGGCCCTGCAACACCGAGAAATACATCGTGCACTTCCCCGACGAACGCAGCATCTGGTCGTACGGGTCGGGCTACGGCGGCAACGCACTGCTGGGCAAGAAGTGCTTCGCGCTCCGCATTGCCTCGGTGATGGCGCGCGACGAGGGCTGGATGGCGGAGCACATGCTCATCCTCGGCGTGCAGAACCCGCAGGGGGAGAAGAGGTACTTCGCGGCGGGATTCCCCAGCGCCTGCGGCAAGACGAACCTCGCGATGCTGGTGCCTCCCCCGGCCTACGACGGCTGGAAGATTACGACGGTGGGCGACGACATCGCCTGGATCCGACCCGGCGAGGATGGCCGGCTCTATGCGATCAACCCGGAGGCGGGCTTCTTCGGCGTGGCCCCGGGCACCTCGGCAGCTTCCAACCCCAGCGCGATGGCCACGATCCGGGCGAACACCATCTTCACCAACGTGGCACTGACGCCCGACGGCGACGTGTGGTGGGAGGGGATGACGGAGGTGCCGCCGCCGGAGCTGACCGACTGGCAGGGCCAGAAGTGGACGCCGGACTGCGGACGGAAGGCGGCCCACCCCAATGCGCGCTTCACCGCGCCGGCGTCACAGTGTCCCTCGATCGACGAAGCGTGGGAGGACCCGGAAGGCGTGCCGATCAGCGCGTTCCTCTTCGGCGGCCGTCGCGCGTCGGTGGTGCCGCTGGTCTACCAGTCGGCCAACTGGAACTTCGGCGTGTACCTCGCGGCCACGATCGGCTCGGAGACGACCGCCGCGGCGACCGGCGCCGTGGGCCAGGTGCGCCGCGACCCGATGTCGATGCTGCCGTTCTGCGGCTACCACATGGGCGAGTACTTCAACCACTGGCTGCAGATGGGACGGGAGATCATCGACCCGCCGCGCATCTTCTGCGTCAACTGGTTCCGGAAGGACGCGCATGGGCACTTCATCTGGCCAGGCTACGCGCAGAACATGCGGGTGCTCGAGTGGGTCTTCATGCGGGTGAGCGGGCGCGCCGGCGCCACCGAGAGCCCGCTTGGCTGGATGCCGCGGTATGACGATCTCGAGTGGGAGGGACTCGACGGTTTCACCGCCGAGGCCTTCACCGAGCTGATGGGCGTGGACACCGAAGCGTGGAAGCAGGAGATCCTCGGGCACGAGATGCTCTTCGAGCGGCTCTACGACCGGCTGCCGAAGGAGTTCCTTTTCATGCGCGAGCTGATCCTCTCCAGCCTGTGGCGGTCGCCGGACCACTGGCGCCTGGCAGACGAGCGGGACGAGGACTGACTACGAGCGACTTCGAGGTCGTCCGCGACCCCCTCTGGGACAACATCCGCCTTGACCAGGCCGCGCTGGCGGTGCTCGACACCGCGCCGGTGCAGCGCCTGCGCTACGTCCGCCAGCTCGGCCACGCCTTCCTGGTGTACCCGGGCGCCACCCACACCCGGTTCGAGCACGCGCTGGGTGCCTACCACCTCACCCGGCTGGCGCTCGCGTCGCTCGAGGAACGAGGCGAACTCTCCGAGGTCACCGAGCGCGACCGCATGGCGTTGCGGCTCGCGGCGCTGCTGCACGACATCGGCCACTATCCCTTCTCGCATACCCTGGAGGAAGCGGGCTTCCCCTCGCACGAACAGCTCGGTGTCATGCGGCTGGTGGAAGGTGAGCTCGGCGCACTGCTGGAGAAGCTCGGCGGAACCGGCTTTGCGCGGGACGTCGGCGCGCTGATCGTGGGCGGCAGCACGAGCCCGGTGGTCGGGCTCATTTCCGGTTCACTCGACCTCGACAAGATCGACTACCTGAGCCGGGACGCCCACATGTGCGGCGTGCCCTACGGCACGGTGGACGTCGACCGGCTGCTCGCGTCGCTCACGCTGGTGCGCACGCCGGCCAACCGGCTCGAGGTAGGCGTGCACGAGAAGGGCGTGAGCGCCCTCGAATCGCTCCTGTTCGCCAAGTACCAGATGTACCGCAACGTCTACTGGCACCACGCCGTGCGCTCGGCCACCTGCATGTTCAAGCGGGCGGTGCGCCAGGCGGTGGCGGCCGGCGCGCTCATGCCCGACGAAGTGAGCGACGCCACCGATGACGTGGTGATGGAACAGCTCACCCGGAATGGCAGCGAGCTGGCCCGCGCGGTGCGCGGCCGGCGGCTGTTCAAGCGGGCGATGGAACTGCCGGCGAGCGACGTGCCCGCATCGGCGCGCGAATGGGTGTCGGACGAGCCCGCGGTGGTGGAACGGGTCGAGGATGCCGTCGCCCGGGAAGTGGGACTCGCCGCGGGCGAACTCCTCATCGACTATCCCTCGCGCCAGAACATGCTCAGCGTGGACCTGCCCCTCCGCATGCGCGACGGCCGCATCGAACGCCTCACCGACCAGGGACGCGCCGGACAGCTCGGCCTGCCCGCCATCGCCGGCCAGCTCTACCGCAGCGCGCGACGGTTCCGCGTCTTCGTAGCCCGCCCGATCACGGCCGACCTCCGCGGGCTGCTGGACGTGATCACGCGCCCTGCGGTCGAGCTCAAGAAGTCGCTCGATGCTGGCGAGCGGCTGCTCTAGTCACCTCCCGCCACACCTCATGCAGCAGCCCATCACCGGATTTCACCAGGACGAGGAAGGGCACTGGGTCGCCGAGCTCGCCTGCGGGCACGGCCAGCACGTGCGCCATGATCCGCCCTGGCAGGTGCGCCCGTGGGTGGTCGAGGACGCAACGCGGCGTGAGCACGTCGGCACGCCGCTGGACTGCGTCTTGTGCGACGCCGAACAATCGGCGGGCTCCGCCACGTACGCCGATGCGCGAATCCGCGGCCTCTGCCACGAGGGGGCGTTCGAGGCCGCGCGCGCAGTCGGCACGCCGCGCATCGGCGTCGCCGTCATCGTTCGCCGCGACGGAAGAATCCTGCTCGGCCACCGGCTCAGCACCTCGCATGGGTCCGGGACGTGGCAGTTTCCGGGCGGACACCTCGAGATGTTCGAGGACGTCGACGCCTGCGCCATGCGCGAAGTTGCGGAAGAGACCGGCCTCCGGGTGACGAACCTGACGCGCGGACCGTTCACCAACGACCTGTTCGCGGCCGAGGGACGCCATTACGTGACTCTTTACGTCGTCGCGGACGCGCCCGAAGGCGAGCCTGTCGTACGCGAGCCGGAGAAGTGCGCCGAGTGGCGGTGGTGCGAGTGGAATGCGCTGCCGGCGCCGCTCTTCCTGCCGATCGAGAACCTGAAGGCGCAGGGCTATCGACCACCGTCCGGGGCCTGACCGACACGGAACACGTTTCGCCCTCGTAGATGAGGATCTCGACCGACACCCTTCATCGATGGAGGACGAACCATGCGCGCGCTTGCCACGCTGTTCCTCGCCGCAGTACTCCCGGGTTCAGCCCCTGTCCTCCAGGCACAGGCCACTCCCTCTCCCGCCGAAGCGCAGGTGCGTGCCGTCGTGGAGCGGTACCTGCACGGTCTCAAGTTCAACAACACCAAGGATTTCGAGGCGGCATTCTGGCCTGAGGCGCGACTCATGTTCGTCAAGAAGGACGGCTCGATCGGGCAACTGACGCAGCAGGAGTGGTACAAGATGTTCGCCGGCGCCGAGGGCAAGGAGGAGCAAGGCACGCTCAAGATCCTCGCGGTGGACGTGACCGACAACGCCGCATCGGTGAAGGTGATTGAGACGTACCCGGCCTCAGTATACGTTGACTACCTCAACATGCTGCAGATCGCCGGCGAGTGGCGCATCGTCAACAAGATCTACACCAGCAGGCCAAACCACTGACCGCCAAATCGCTGTCCTGGCCCCTCTCCATCGTCAGCGCCTTCCTCACCGGCATCGTCGGCCTGCTGGCGGCGGGCTTCGTCGCCGCCGCGTGCGTCGACTGGTACGGCGTTTCCAGTCGCGAGGGCGAATCGGGGTACTTCGTCATCGGGATAGCCTTCCTCGGACTCATCGCCGGCTTCGTCGTCGGGCTCATCGTGGCCCGCATGGTTGCGGCGGCCCTGGCTCCGGCTTCCTCAAGGCACTCGGCCGATCGGTCGCGGTAGTCGCCGTCCTCACCCTCGTGGGCGGGGCCGCCGCACGACTTCTCGCCGACATTCCACCCGAAATCGACGGGGAGGCGCTCATGCTCGAGGTGGAGGTACGCTGGCCCGAGGACCAGGTGGAGCGGCCTGTCGCGGGCGCGCGCGAGGGATCACTCGACCTCCACTCTATTCCCTTCTACTCCAACACGGTCCGTGCCTCGGACTACGGGCCGCTCTGGATGGAGGACGCCCATCGCGTGGACGGGCGCTGGGTGGTCCCCGGCGCCGTGAGCGTCTTCACCAGCCGCGGCAAGAGGGTGCTGGTCGTGTCGGCGAGGCGATGACGACGAAGCGAACGAGGGATTCCAGGTGCCACTCCCGGCGCGACCGGGCCAGCGCTACCTCGAGTGGAGCGACTGGCTGCCGCGGACGCGACCAGGCACTACGCCGCACAACAGGCTCACGTACCGCTTCCGCGTGCAACGCACCAGCCAGCCCGTGCGCACCGAGGTGATCGGCGACTGGGAGGTGGGAACTGCCGCGAGCAGCTTCTACCGGCAAGAGGTGAACGGCAGGTCAACCACCGCCGCCACGGCGACGTTCACCCTGCATTCGCGGGCAAGGACGTGCCGTTCGATGCGTCGGCGCCCGACACGACGCAACAGATCACCGACGTTGCGCTGCTGGCCCGGCCGGAGGCGGCGTTCCTCGTGCACGTCAACCGGCAGGACAACACCGGCCGAAGCTTTCTCGTGTCGGCCGACAGCGGCCAGCTCCGGGTCGCGGAGGTCGGCGAACTCTACAACGGGGTTCAGGGCCAGGAGCTCACGACGGACACCGCGCGGTTCCGCGCGATCCGCCAGCGCCAGGTGGCCAGCGGCCGGATCGACCGGACCACGTACGATCACCCCGGCCTCTACCTGATGGGGAACGCGGTGGTCGACACCCGGCGACTCGCTGTGCATCGCTTCACGCCAGACACCAGCGCGAGCGCGATCCCGTCGATCCCGCCGCTCAGTGTGTCACCGGACGAGAAGAGCTTCGTGGCGTTCGCGAACGCGCCCTACCCCTCGGACGCACACGTCCTCGTCGTCACCAACTTCGTGGAGAACCGCACGTACATCCTGCCGGTCGACGAGGCGACGATGAGCGACGCCGACCTCGGCGCCCTCGACCCGGCGTGGATCTCTCACCGCTTCGAGTGGAAGCGTGGCGGCGACGGCACCGACCGGCTGGTGCCCCAGGCGCATGGCAGTGGTTCCCTGCGGCCCGGTCTATGAGCGTCAATCCGCGCACCAGGCGCGCCATCCTCACAGCGCTCCTCGCTTGCCTCGGCGGATCGCTGCAGGCGCAGACTCGCCCGGCACCACTGCAGGATCCCGCCGCCACCGTGCAGGGCGGACGCCCGAGTCCTGGACCGGTCTACGAGACCCGCAACTTCACGCGCGCCGTGGACCGCGGCACGCGTGACCGGAGCGGGCGGCCCGGCAAGGAATACTGGACGCAGTACGCGCGCTACGACATCGAGGCGCGGCTCGATCCCTCGAAGAAGCGGGTCACCGGCCGGGAGCGGCTCACGTACTTCAACCGCTCGCCCGATACGCTCCGCGCGGTGCCGATCTACCTGCGGCAGAACCTCTTCGCGCCTGGGAGCCCGCGCCGGGAGCCGGTGCCCATCACCGGCGGGGTCACGCTGGCCCGGGTGGAGGCGCAGGGGATGGCGCTCGCCGCCGCCCAGCTCGACTCCGACACCGGATCGGCCGCGTACCAGGTGAACGGCACCGTCATGTGGATCAGGCTGGCACGACCAATCCTCCCCGGCGACAGCGCGACCTTCGCCTTCGAGTGGTCGTTCACGCCGCCGCCCTCACCGTCCGACGGGCGCCAGGGACGCGAGGAAGACGTCTACTTCCTCGGGTACTGGTACCCGCAGGTCGCGGTGTACGATGACGTGAACGGCTGGGTCACGGATCCGTACATCAACGGCGCCGAGTTCTACATGGGCATGGCGGACTACGACGTGCGGCTGACGGTGCCGCGGGGCTGGGTGGTCGGTGCGACCGGCACGCTGCGCGACTCCGCCTCGGTCCTGACACCCCGTACGATGGAACGCCTCGCGTCGGTCCGCGGCACCCGGAACGTGGCGCATGTCATCGATGCGTCCGACCTGGGGACGGGGAACGCGCTCGTGACGAAGGGCTCCACCTCCACCTGGCACTTCAGCGCCACCCAGGTGCGCGATTTCTCCTGGGGCGCGGGCAACCACTACCTGTGGGATGCCACGTCGGCCCTGGTGGCGAACCGCGCGCGCGGCACCACCGACACGGTCGCGATCCACAGCTTCTTCCGCATCAGTCCCGCGGCGGCCGCCTGGCCGCTCGGCGGCGCGCGGTTCACCCGTGATGCCATCGAGCAGCTGTCTGCCTGGCTCTGGCCGTACCCATGGCCACAGATGACGTCGATGGAAGGGGTCCTGACCAGCGGGGGCATGGAGTTCCCGATGATGACGCTGATGCAGCCATGGTCGGACACGCTGTCGCTGGCCGGCGACCTCATGCACGAGACCGGGCACATGTGGTTCCCGATGCAGGTGGGTTCCAACGAGACGCGCCATGCGTGGATGGATGAAGGCCTGACCCAGTTCAACACGGCCCAGGCGATGCGGGTGCTCTACGGCGAGCCGCGAAGCGGGGGGCGGGCGAACGACACCGAGCAGGGCCAGCGCGCGAGCTACATCCGCGCCGTGAAGAACGGCAATGATGCCGCGTTGATGACGTGGAGCGACCTGTTCCCGCTCAACCTCTACTTCATCTCGAACTACAACAAGACGGCACAAGTGCTCGTGGCGCTGCGCGGCGTGCTGGGAGACACCACCTTCCATCGCGCGCTCATCGAGTACGGCCGTCGCTGGACGGGACGGCATCCCGATCCCGCTGACTTCTTCAACACCTTCGCGAACGTGTCGGGCCGCGACCTTTCCTGGTTCTGGGTGAGCTGGTTCTACCAGGCCTGGCCGCTCGACCAGGCCATCAGTTCCGTGGTGGAGGATGGCGACTCGATGGTGATTACCGTGGAGGATCGCGGCCTGGTGCCGATGCCGGTCAACCTCGCGGTGACCCGGGCCAACGGCAGCGTGGTGCACATTTCCATTCCCGCCGAGGAGTGGCTCCCCGGCCGACGGAGCATCACGGGCCGGGTGCCGCGCGTGCCCGAGGTGGTGAAGGTACAGATCGACGCCGAGAACGCCTTCCCCGACGTCAACCGGGCCAACCAGACCTGGGTGCCGAACAACCGAATAGCGTCCGTGTTGCCCCAGGCACCGGCACCGGGCATTTTCCGGCGTCCCTCATCTGGAGAACCCGCCGGAATGAAGCTCATGTCGACCCGCGGCATCGCGCTCGCGATGGCCGCCGCCGATCTGTCCGTCACTGCTGACCGCCCAGCAGACCACCGGCACTCCAGGCTCACCGAGCGCCACGACCACCATCGACGGGCGCTACCTGCCGTCGCCAGCCGCAGCCCTTCACCGGCGTCATCAACCTCGATGCGCAGCACTCCACGCCGGGCTGGCCGGCCCGCGTCGTGCCGCCCAAGGGTGCGCCCAACGTCCTTCTCATCATGACCGATGACCAGGGTTACGGCGTCGTCGGCACCTTCGGCGGCGTGATCCCGACGCCGACCATGGACCGGATCGCCAAGGCCGGCCTGCGCTACACCCAGTTCCACTCGACGGCCCTCTGCTCCACCCACGCGCGCGGCACTGATCACCGGCCGCAACCATCACTCGGTCGGGTACGGCGTCATCGGCGAGCAATCAACCGGTTACCCCGGATACAACTCGGTCATCGGCCCGGAGAATGCGACGATTGGGGAAATCCTGAAGGACAACGGCTACGCCACTTCCTGGTTCGGGAAGAACCACAACACGCCAACCTACCAGTACAGCGCGGCCGGGCCGTTCGACCAGTGGCCGATCGGGATGGGCTTCCAGTACTTCTACGGCTTCATGGGCGGCGAGACCGACCAGTGGACGCCATACCTGTTCAAGAACACCACGCCGGTCTATCCCTGGATCGGGAAGCCCGGCTACAACCTCATGACTGACATGGCCGACGAGGCCATCTCGCACATCCAGCGGCTCAACGCCGTCTCACCGGACCAGCCGTTCTTCGTCTATTACGTGCCCGGCGCCACTCATTCACCGCACCAGCCCAAGCCGGAGTGGATCGCGAAGTTCAAGGGCAAGTTCGACATGGGGTGGAACGCACTGCGCGACACGATTTTCGCCAACCAGAAGCGCCTCGGTGTCGTGCCGGCCAACGCGCAGCTCACACCATGGCCGGATACAGCTTGCCCCTCTGGGAGACACTGCCAGCCGAGAACAAGCGCCTCTTCGCGCACCAGGCCGAAGTGTTCGCCGCGATACGCCGCGTATGCCGACTTCGAAATCGGCCGCGTGGTCGATGCCGTCGAGGCGATGGGCAAGCTCGACAACACGCTCATCATCTATATCAGTGGTGACAACGGCACGAGCGCTGAGGGCACGCTCGTCGGCACGCCGAACCAGATGACGGCGTACAACGCGATCCTCGACATCCCGGTCGCCGACCAGATGAAGTTCTACGATGCGTGGGGATCGGCCGGCACCTACCCGCACATGTCGGTAGCGTGGTCCTGGGCATTCGACACGCCGTTCAAGTGGACCAAGCAGGTCGCCTCGTTCTTCGGTGGCACGCGGCAGGGCATGGTGATGTCCTGGCCCGGGCACATCAAGGATCCGGGAGGCGTCCGCACGCAATTCCACCACGTCATCGACATCGTGCCGACCATCCTCGAGGCCACGGGCCTCCCGGCGCCGGTGATGGTCAACGGCGTGGCCCAGAAGCCGATCGAGGGCGTGAGCATGGCCTACACCTGGGACCCGGCCAACGCCACCGCGAAGTCGCACCGCACGACGCAGTACTTCGAGATGTTCGGCGCCCGTGCCCTGTATCACGACGGCTGGATCGCCGCCACGCCGCCGCCCGCCGCCCCATGGCTCATGGGCACCGCGACGATGCCGAACGTCGGTGGATGGCTACACGTGGGAGCTCTACAACCTCGACGAGGACTACTCCGAGGCGAACAACATGGCAGACAAGTATCCGGAGAAGCTGCGCGAGCTGCAGGACTATTTCATGATGGAAGCGGCGAAGTACCAGGTGTTCCCGCTGGACAACTTCCATCCTGGCCCGACTCATCACGCCGCGCCCGAGCTCCATCGCGGGCCGGAACGAGTTCGTCTACTCGGGCGTGATGCCCGACATCCCCGCCGGCGATGCGCCGAGCTTCCTCAACCGGTCGTACACCATCACCGCCGAGGTGGAGATCCCCAACGGCGGCGGCAACGGCATGCTGGTGACGGAGGGTGGCCGCTTCGGCGGGTTCGGCTTCTACCTGCTCAAGGGGAAGCCGGTGTTCCTGTACAACGCGCTCGACCTGAAGCGCTTCCGCTGGGAAGGCCACGGCGCTCACAGCGGGGAAGCATACGGTAACGTTCGCCTTCACCTACGATGGCCCCGGCTTCGGCAAGGGCGGCACTGGCGTCCTGTCAGTCGACGGCAAGGCCGTGGCGACGCAGACCATGCCGCACTCGATTCCCTTCCTGATGACGATCGACGAGGGCTTCGACATCGGCACAGATACGCGGACGTCCGTGGCCGATACCGACTACCAGCCGCCGTTCAACTTCAATGGCACCCTCTCGAAGCTGACGGTGACGCTGCAGCCACCCCAGATCGCGAGCGGCGAGGGCGCCGATGCGACCCATAAGCTGGCCCAGGCGACGGACTGAACCGGAGGGGGCGCCGCCTAGAATACCGGGCGGCGTCCCCATGGCCGGGGCAGGAATCGCGGCACGCAGCGACGATACTCGGCATATTCCGGATACTTGCCGAGTGAGATCTTCTCGGTGAATTGCGTGCTCCCCTGAAAGAGCAGGATGAGCAGCACCGCACCGATGATCGACCAGTTGAGCCACTGTCCCGTGGCCGCCACGCCGAACAGGTAGAAGGCGCACCAGATCGCCTGCTCCGCAGCGAAGTTCGGGTGCCGTGCGAGAGCGAAAATCCCTGTCGTGCGGAACCCGCGTGCCATGTCGGCGTCCAGCGGCTCGCCGGCAGCGCGCCGCCGGTGCTTCTCCTGACTGGAACTCGTACTGCTGCTGGTCTGCGGCGGTCTCGAGCAGGAGAAAGGCGATGAAGAGACCTGCAGCGCCGGCATCGAGCAGGTTGAGTGGCCGCGCCGCGCCGGCCGCCGCGACGGAAGGCAGCGTAATGAGCAGCAGCAGCAGGACCTGGTAGAGCGACACGAAGCCGAGATTGAAGAGCCGCCAGCGCCAGGGACCGGCGAGCAGCGGATGCGCGCGCAGCACGGCCCAGCGATAGTCCTCGACGCCCCTCCAGGGGGGCCATGCGTACCCACCGCGACGCCAGAAGTTGAAGGTGAGGCGCGCGCCCCAGGCGGTCGTGAGCAACGCCATGAGGACGAGCCGCGGCTCCCCGCCCGACGCGCCGGCGAAGTACCAGGCGAAAATGGGTGGTATGAGGCTCCAGAGCTTGTCGATCTGGCTGTAGTTCCGGGTGACCTCGCTGGTGAGGAAGGCCGTCAGCGCGAGGGAAACCGCGATCAGCGCGCCGCCGTGCAGGAGGTGCAACTGCAGTGCATTGAGTGATGGGAAGAGCTCGATTCGCAGCATGCGACAAGGTACCAACCCCCAACCAGCGAGCGACAGGTGCCCCTCGAGATGCGAAGCAAGTGCGAGAAATGCGAGTCTGTCCTGGCAGCGGACGACCTCGCGTTCATCTGCAGCTACGAATGCACCTTCTGCCCCGGGTGCACCATGACGATGGGCCAGTGGTGCCCGAACTGCGGTGGCGAGCTGGTGCGGCGGCCACGACGGGCGGAGGCGACATGATGCCCCGACACTCGAGCGCGCTCGCCGTGCTCTGCATGGTGTTCGCGATCCCGGCTGCCGCCCAGGGTCCCGCCGCCAATCCCGCTGACGTCGCAACGATCCCGGCGCTGGTGCGCGCCTTCTACGAGGTAATCAGCGGACCGGCAGGTGCCCCGCGCGACTGGCGCCGCGACAGCACGCTGTACTCGGAAGGCGCCACCTTCGTCGCGATGGACGTGAAGGACGGCAAGCCGGTCTACGCGATCCTCACCGCCGAGGAGTATCGGCGAAGGACGAATGCGAGCTTCGTGAAGAACGGGTTCTTCGAGACGGAAATCGGCTCGCGCATCGAGCGGTTCGGGAACGTGGCACAGGTGCGGAGCGCGTATGAAACGCGGCGGGTCGCCAACGGCCCCCTCGACGGGCGAGGCGTGAACTACCTGACGGTCTTCTGGGACGGGACGCGCTGGTGGATCACCGGCGCCGTGTGGGACGATGAACGTCCCGATAATCCGCTCCCACCATCCTGGGTTGGAGTTTTCGAGACGGTGCCCTGATTCAGTTCATTCCCTTGAACGCGAAGAGGCCGACCACCGCCCCGCCAAGGATGAGATAGGCGGGATTGATCCTCGAGCGCAGCAGCGTCACAAAGACCACCATCGCGATGACCACGGCGAGCCGGTCGAGGAGCGCTCCCTTTGCCAGCGTGATCGCGCCCGCCAGCACCAGGCCCACCGACACCGGCGCCAGTCCCCGCTGGATGGCGTTGCGCCAGCGCCAGCGCTCGAGCTTCACCCACAGGCGGCCGACCGCGAAGGTGATCAGCACCGTGGGAAGGAAGAACGCGAGCACCACCGCGAGCGAACCGGCCGGCCCCGCCACGTGCTCGCCGATGGAAGCGACCACCATCATGTTCGGGCCCGGCGCCATCTGCCCGACGCTGTACAGGTGCACCAGCCCCTGCTGGCTAAGCCAGTGGTGCACGTCGACGACCTCATGCTCGAGTGCAGGATACGCCGCCATGCCGCCCCCGATCGTGAGGAGGGATAGGTAGGCGAATACCCGCACCAATGCCGACAGCTCGCTCATTCGCCCGCGGCGCCGCCGGCGCGCGGCCGGTGCCACCAGATGGACAGCGCGCCCACGACGAGGAGCACGTGCAGGACCTTGAAATGGAACGCGCTGACGGCCGCCGCGGTGCCGAGCACGAAAAGCAGGTCTCCTGCGCCGGCGAGGGCCTTCTTCGCTATCTGGACGGTGAGCGCGAAGACGAGCCCGGTGGCAGCGGCCGCGACCCCGTGCAGCATGGCGACAGCGACGGGCCGGTTGCCGTGGATCCCGTACGCGACCCCGGCCGCGAACATGAGCAGCGCCCCGGGCAGGCAGATGCCGATGACCGCGGCGGCCGCGCCCGCCGCGCCACGCAACCGGTCGCCGACCAGGACCGACATGTTCGTCGCGTTGAGGCCCGGGAGCGTCTGCCCGATCGCGAGGCACTCGACGAAGGTGCGGTCGTCGATCCAGTGATGCTTCTCGACGAGGCTGGCGCGGAGGTATGCCACTACGCCCCCGCCGAAGCTCGTGGCCCCGATGAGCAGGAAGGCGCGAAATATCTGCAGCGCGGTGACGTCTTCCGCCACCGCGGGGCTACTCATGCGCGGTGGGCGGGTTGCCGTGCAGCTGGTAGACGATCCCCGTCTTGGTGGTCGACAGGGAAACCCACTCGCCCAGCGCTTCCTGCAGGCCGACGAAGAACTTCTGCACCCGGTGCAGCGCCTTTTCGTGCAGCTCATCCCGGCGGCGAAAACGCGCCTGGAAGGAAAACTCCCCCACGAGCGAACGGTGCTCTCCACGCGAGCGCCAGAGCGAAGCGTTTGCCTTGGCCGTGATCCCCTTGCCGAAATCGAGGATGCCCAGGTCCTGCAGGACCTCCTCGACGATCATCTGGTTCACCAGCTGCACCTGCTCATCGCCGGCGAAAGACAGCTTCTGCAGCACCGGAAGGGCCTTTGCGATCTCGCGTGCGGCCGTGTGCTTCTCGCTGTCCGGTACGGCACTCGTCAGAAACTGGACGGTATGCGAGTAGAGCAGGCGAAATCCCCCGAGCCGTTCCTTGAGCGGCAATGCCTCGGCCTTGAACTTCATCACATGCGGGCCGGGAATACTCGGCCGCACGTCGGTCTCGGCGGCGGTCTGCAGGTCGGGATGCCGGAACTTGAAGACCACCTCGGGCTCGCCCACCGGAAAACCGTTTTCGAAGAGTGTGCGGCGGCGCAGGATGAAGGCGTTGTTATAGAGCTGGAAGCTGGGCGTGTCGAGGAAGAGCACTTCGCGGATCTGCGGCAACAAGCCGGCACAACTGCTGGTATCGAAATCGGCGCCGCTCCGGGCCGACGCGCGCCGAACGAAGTCGGCGAACTGCCGGAAACTCTTGACTGACGTGAACCGCTCGGCCTTGAGGATGAGTTTGCACTCGAGGTAGTGCACCTCGTCGAGCGGATGGCCGTCGCTGTACGTGCCCTGCTGCATTTCGGGCGTGCCGGGCACGTCCTCGAGGCGGGACTCGAGTTCCACCGGCTGAGCGGTCTTCTCCTGCTTCTTCCTCGCCTTCTTCCCCTCCTTCTTTTCCTGCTCCTTCCGGCGCTGCTTGTCCTTCTTCGACATCCCGTCCCCCCTGGATGGCTGCGTCACGCTTGGCCGTTTCGCCAAGATAACCGGCTGCGCAGCGCGTCGACTGGCTTCACCAGCGCAGGGCCGATCATGGGTACGGTGCGCTACCCGGAGGTCGAGGGTGGGGTATACACCATAAGACGCTAGTACGGAATCAAATACACGCCAGGAGTAGACCCATGGAACGCACAGCGACCGCACACTGGGAAGGTGATCTTCGCTCGGGAAATGGCACCATGCGCCTGGGCAGCGGCGCGTGGGAAGGACCCTTCTCCTTCAAGACGAGGTTCGAGGGCGCCCCAGGCAGCCAGCCGGAAGAACTCCTTGGAGCAGCACACGCGGGGTGTTTCTCGATGGCGTTGTCGGCCGGCCTCACGAAGGCCGGCAAGAAGGTCACAAGCATCGACACCAAGGCAGTGGTGATCCTCGAGGAACTGGTCATCACGCGGATCGATCTCAGCACGCGCGCGGTCGTGCCGGGCCTCACGGAGGCCGAGTTCCAGGCTGCGGCTGAGGACGCGAAGACAAACTGCATCATTTCAAGGGCACTGGCCACAGTACCGATCACGCTGAAGGCCACGCTCGCTGCGGGCTGAAGCCGTCTCGGCGGTTCGAGGCGCTGAAATAGTTACGGGGTAGTCCCTTCAGGAGGAGCAATATGACCATGGTACCATACGCGCGCTTGCGGAAGATCGAGTCGTGTGTTGTTGTGCTGCTCGCACTTGCGGGCTGCCGGCGGGGGGAGAAAGCCAAGGCCGACGACATGAGCATGCGGCCCACCTCCGACGCGCCAGCCACGATCCCGTTCAACGCGTCGATCGACTGCACCAAGGCCTCATCGGACGTCGAGCAGCTCGTTTGCAGCGACCCTTCGCTCTCGGCGCTGGACCAGAAGCTGGGCACGGTCTACAAGGAAGCCGAGACGAAGCAGGGCACGCCGGTGCCGGAGTGGTTCGTGAACGAACAGCGCGGCTGGAACGCCGACCGGGACGCCTGCGGCAAGGCGGCAGCATGAAGAGGTGCGTCGATTCCGCCTATACCCACCGCATCGCCGCGCATCCAGGCGAAGCAACCTGCTGGTGCCGACGAAGGGCCCGGTGACTTACTCCTGTCCCCTCAATGGCGACCACGGTGAAGTGGTGGCGATGTTCGCCGATACCGACCCGCCGACAGTCGTGCTGGAGCGGGGCGACAAGAGCATCGTCGCGTACTTCGTGAAGACCGCGAGCGGCGCGCGCTATGAGGGAAGCAACGTGACGTTCGTGGACCGGGGCGGCGAGGTACAGGTCCTGTGGCTTGGCACGGCGCTCAAGTGCCGCGAGCAGGCCCCCAGCTCATGATGCCCGCCTGGATCGGTGTCGCGCTCGCCGCGATCACGGTGATCGAAGCCACCAGGGCGGCCGCCCAGGAGAGCGCTGCCCCGAAGCAGCCGGCTGCCGGTGGTGCGACGACGGCGAGCCCGGCCGAATACGACGGCTGGAAGGTGTATCACACCCATTGCGACCGCTGTCATGCACAGGACGCAATCGGCTCGAGCTTCGCGCCCAACCTTCGCCAGTCCATCGGTGCGAACGGCATGACCGAGTCGGCCTTCGCGTCGGTGGTCGCCGATGGGCGACCCGACAAGGGCATGCCGGCCTTCAAGACGATGGTTACCGACGCCCAGCTTGGGCAGCTCTACGCCTACGTGAAGGCCCGCAGCGCCGGCACACTTGGCCCCGGAAGGCCGAAGCGTTCCTCCTGAACTGCAAACGGTTGCACCGCCCCTCCGGCGGTATGTGAATTGCCCTCTAACCCCCGTCTATCAGCGACCTTCGCCCTGCCGGCGATGGTCTTCGGCTCACGGGGAGTTCTCGCCAGTTGCCCAACCGGTCGCTCACACGATCCTTGCTGAGGAGCCGCTTCGGGCGGCGCCTGTTGCTGTTGTTCCTCGTGTGCTCACTGCTGCCGATGACGGCGCTCGCCATTCTGTCGTTCGGCACCGTGACACGGCAGTTGCGCGAGGGAAGCCAGGGCCGCCTCGAGCACACCGGGCGGGCCCTCGCCGCCGGCATTGCCGAACGGCTGCACTTCCTCGACGGCGACATGGCGCAGGTCAGCGACGTCACCCCCTGCCCTGCCGTTCCGGACAACCGCGAAGGCTCCACCTGTGACGGGCTCAACTACGCACTGAGCTCACTCAGCTTCATTCCCGATGCCGGCAAGCCTGCCGCCATTTTCGGCGCACCGGTCAAGGCACCCGTCCTCCAGCCGCGACAGCAGCAGGATCTCGATGCCGGGAAGAGCCTCCTCGCGACGACCCGGGCCGACAGCCAGCCGGTGATCTACCTGCTCCGGAAAATCAGCACATCGCGAGGCGTGCACGGCACGCTGGTCGGGCAGGTCTACGACGAATACCTCTGGGGCACGCCGGAACAGAACCCGCTGATCCCCACCATGCAGCTGCACATCGTGGATCGATCGGGCCAGGTCCTGTTCCGCTCGATCAAGGGCGACGTGTCCATCCCGCCGAAGGTGGCACGCATTCTTGGCAGCGACAGCACCGGCACCTTCGAGTGGGACGTGGCGGACGAGTCCTACCTGGCCGCGTACTCCCCGATCGCCGCGCCGGAGGGGATCGCCAGGCTTTCGTGGACGCTGGTGCTGAGCGAGGGACGCGCCGCCGCCGTGGCCCCGATGGCACAGTTCCGCCGGACCTTCCCCTGGGTGGCGCTCGCGTCGCTGGGAGCAGCGCTGCTGCTCACGCTGGGCCTCCTTCGTCGCCACCTTGCGCCGCTCCACGCGCTGCAGGAGGGCACACAGCGCCTCGCCAACCAGCAATTCGACGAACCGGTGAAGATCTCGAGCAGCGACGAGTTCGCCGACCTCGCCGAGTCGTTCAACAAGATGGCCGAGCGGATCGCGCGGCAGTTCAAGTCACTCGCCGCGGCCGCCGAGGCGGACCAGGCGGTGCTGTCGTCGGTGGATACGCCACGCATCGTGGCCACCGTGCTCGACCGCATGCGCGATGTGTGCGCCTGTGACCTGGTGACGGTGACGCTGCTCGACTCATCGACGGGCGGACAGGCGACCACCTACCTGGCCGACCCGCTCGATCCGGGCGTCCCGCGCGCGTACGTGGCCCAGTTCCGGAGGGACGACGCCAGCCGCCTGCTGCGAAAGCCGCAGGGATTCACGCTGCGGAACGAGGCCCCGCCGCCGTACCTGGCCCCACTCGCAAGCGCGATGGATCAGGGGGTGCGCATCCTGCCGCTCATCTACCAGGGCGAACTGCTCGGCGCCATTGCCCTGGCTGCCTTCCGTTCGACACGAGCGGATGACGACGACCTCCGGCAGGCCGAGCGGGTGGCGGGCCAGGTGGTGCTCGCGCTGGCCAATGCACGCATGGTCGACCAGATCCGGTCGCTCGCCTACTTCGACAGCCTTACCGGTCTGCCGAACCGGGTGTCCTTCAAGCGCAAGCTGACCGAGGAGCTGGAGCGCAGCGCCCTGCAGAAGCGGAAGCTTGCCGTGTGTTTCCTCGACCTGGACCACTTCAGCCGGATCAACGACACGCTGGGTCACCGTCTCGGCGATCGCCTGGTGCAGGAGGTAGCGCATCGGTTGCGTGCCTGTTGTCGCAAGCACGCGCCGGCGGCAGAGGTGGCCCGACTGGGCGGCGACGAGTTCACCGTCGTCGTTCCCGACCTGCCCGGGGACGACATGATCAACCAGCTCGCCGCACGGCTGCTGGAATCGTTCAATACGCCGTTCGCGCTCGATGGGCATGAGGTGTTCATCTCGGCCAGCATCGGCATCGCGGTATTCCCGACCGACGGGATGGACCTCGAGAGCCTGCTCAAGAACGCCGACCTCGCGATGTACCAGGCGAAGCGGAGGGGCCGGAATACCGTGGAGTTGTTCGCGACGTCGATGGGCGTCTCCGCCAACAAGCGACTCACCCTCGAGGGGGACCTCCGGCGCGCGATCGACCTGGAGCAGTTCGCGCTCTGGTACCAGCCGGTCGTGGACCTCAAGACCGGCCAGGTTGCGAGTGCGGAGGCGCTGGTACGATGGGAACACCCGACCGACGGATTGATCCTCCCGGCGGAATTCATTCCGCTCTGCGAGGAGACCGGGCTCATCAACGTGCTGGGCGAGTGGATCCTGCGTGCCGCCTGCTGCCAGAACCGGAGTTGGGAAGAGGCCGGGCTCGCCTCGATCCCGATTGCGATCAACCTCTCGGGGCAGCAGCTGCGGGGTGGTGGCACGGTGGAGCTGGTGCGCCAGGTGCTCGAGTCCGCCTCGCTCGATCCACGTCACCTCATCCTGGAACTGACGGAAAGCACCCTCATGGAAGGCGTCGGCGATGCCAAGACCGTCCTGCCCGCGCTCTCCGCGCTTGGCGTCGGACTGGCCATCGATGATTTCGGCACCGGGTACTCATCGCTGAGCTACCTCAAGCACTTCCCGGTGAACATGCTGAAGATCGACAAGTCCTTCATCAGTGACGTGACGACCGATCCCAATGATGCCGCCATCACCGCGGCGATCGTGGCGATGGGACATGCGCTGGAGCTGCGGGTGGTGGCGGAGGGGGTGGAGACGGAAGCACAGGTCCAGCTGTTGCGGCGACTTGGATGCGACCTGATCCAGGGCCACTTCGTGAGTCGCCCGATGACGGCCAATGACTTTGCCCGCTACCTCCGGCTGAAGGGCGCCAGCCCGCGTCCCGCTGCGCGACCCCGGGCGAGGCTGGCCTAGTCGCTGTCGCCGAGGGCCTCGGCGGCCTTCTTCCTGATACGCGGATCGGGGTCCTTGAGGGCCGTCATCAAGAGACCACTCGCCCCTCCCCCATCAATCTGCTCTGCCGCCTCGACGATCTTGAGCCGCGTCTCGGTGCCGGCACCGCTGTACGCACGCTGCAGTGCCGGCATCGCCGCCGGGTCGCCGATCTCACCCACGCTCTCAATTGCGGCATCGCGAATTTCCGGGTCGGGATCCTGAAGCGCCGCCAGCAAAGGCTTCGGGGCCTGCTTCAGGTCACTCGAGCTGTCCCAGCGCCTCGATCGCCGCTCGCCGCACGCGCGGATCAGCGTCGTTCACCGCCGCGGTGAGCGCCTCCGTGGCGCGCGCGTCCTCGATCTGGCCCAGCGCCTCCGCGGCCGCGAGCCGCAGGTCGGCGTCGTTGCTCTTCAGCAGCGGCATCAGTCCCGGCACCGCTCGCGGGTCCTCGATGTGGCCCAGGGCATCGGCCGCCGTCACCTGCACCACCGGGTCCGGGTCCTTCAGCATCGGGATCAGCGGCTCCGTGGCCCGCTTGTCCTCGATTTCTCCCAATGCCCACACCGCGGATGCGCGCACGCCGGGCTCCGGTGACCGCAGGAGCTTGATGAGTGGCATGACGGCGCGCGGATCCTCGATCTGTCCCAGGGCCCACGCGCTCATCGCCACCACGTTCGGATCCTTGTCGTCGAGGGCATCGACGAGCGCCGGCACCGACTGGCGGTCTTCCGCCGTGCCGAGACCGTAGGCGGCAGCCTCCCGCACCTCAGGCGACTTTCCGGCGAGGGCCGTACGCAGTGCCTCCGCGGCACCGGGGGCCTTGCTTTCACCCAGGAGCGAGGCCGACGCGCGGCGCACGCAGGCGTTGGCACTGGCGAGCCCGTTCGCCAGTACGGGGACGGCCTTCGGGTCGGTGACGGAACGCCGCATGCGGGCCTGCATCTCCCGCTGTGACTCGGGCACTTCGCCCAGTGCCCCGACGCCTGACGCGCGCACCCACCCGTACCACCCGTGGCCGAACGCATCGACCGCCATCTCGCAGACCACCGGATCGGTCCGCTCCAGCGTCGCAAGCAACGTGGTGACCTGCGCGGCATCAGGGCCTGCACGGCGGTCGCCGGGGCCGTGATGCGGGGGAATCGCCAGCGCCGTTGCCGCGAAGACTGCCGCTCGAATGAGCATGATGAGCTCCTCTAGTCCTTGTCGCCGAGGGCCTCGGCGGCCATCCGGCGAACCTGCGGGTCCTTGGACTTGAGCGCGCCGATCAATGCCTGCATGGCGGCCGGCCCGCCGATGTTGTGCAGCGCGTTCACGGTCGCCTCCTGCACGTCCTTGTCGGGGTCATTCAGCAATGGAATCAGCGCCGGAACCGACTTCTGGTCCTCGATGTTGCCGAGACTGTTGGCCGCGGACTCGCGCACATCGGCGTTGGGATCCTTCAGTGCGTTGATGAGTGACGCCGGGGCGGTGGTGAGGCCCATGTCTCCCAGGCGACTCGCCGCCTGTGCCCGCGTGTCGGCGTCAGGATTCGTGAGCAGTTTCTCGAGACCCGGCACGGCGCGCGGGTCCTCCAGCTCGGCCAGCGCCATGACGGCATGCTCCTGCACCTCGGGGCTGGGATCGTTCAGCAATCCGGCCAGCGCGTTGGCCGCCGACTTGTCGTCGAGTCGGCCCAGCGCCTCGGCGGCGGCAGCTCGTACTCCGGGATCAGTGTCCTTGAGGGCGGTGACGAGCGCCGCAACCCGCGCTGCCCGGGTGGAGTCGGAACCCTGGCGCTGCCGCTCGTCCGGCACCTGGTGCTTTGCGGACAGCACCCGGACGGCGGGAGCGGTGTTGACCGCCGGTGCAGCCGCCACCGTTCCCACAATCAGGAGCGCACCGAGTGACAGGCCGAGGTATCGCCCGCCATCGGCGCGGACACCGTCGCCACGCACGAGGCGTTCGACGCGACGCATGAGGTGCGAACCCCGGGCAGCCATGGCCGGTTCCGGCAGCGGACCGGTGGCTCCGGCGATCCATTCAGCCACGGTGAGGAGACAGCGGGCGAGCGGCAGCCCCGAACCCACCTGGTGAGCCGCCCAGTCGTCGCAGACGTATTCGGCCGTGACTTGCAACTCGCGGCGAGCGAGCCAGTTGAGGGGCTGCAGGAAGAAGAGCCGCTCCATGACCTGCGCGATGCCGAGCCACAGGGGATCGCGGCGGACGAGATGGGCGAGTTCGTGCGCCAGCACGCCACGCTGCTGCTCCCGGCCGAGATCGGTGACGATCGCTTGCGGCAGGCAGATCTCCCGGCCCGGAAGGGCGACGGGGCTGGCGAGTCCGGGCGCGGCCGTGAGCCGCACGTAGTGCGGATAGCCGGCGGCGAGGCACAGCGTCTCCAGCAGGTCACGGAGGCCGGGATCAGTGACCTGATGCCGGTGCCCGATGCGCTGCATGAGACGGACGCGTCGAGCGAGGAGCCCGAGGAGCAGCACCGCCGCGATGGCGACCCAGGCGAGCAGGAGCTCCGAACGCCAGTCCCGCGGCGGCGCGGCCGGCGTGGTGGCCGTCGGTTCCTCGACGAGTGCCTCTGGTCCGGAGACGCCGACCGACGCTGGGGCCGGCGAAGGCGTGATCGCGACGGCCGATGCCGGCGTCATGTCGAGGTGACGCGCCGGCATCGACGCGATGAGGGAATGCGCCGTCGCCGTGAAGAGTGGGCCGACCAGGGCGCACTTCCAGAGCAGGTCGCGCCCGGCGAACGAAATGATGCGAAGCCGGGTCAGCAAGGCCGCAGCGGCGAGGAGCACGGTCGCATGCACCCAGTAGGTGAGCAGCCAGCCGGTGAGGGCAGACAGGAGGTCAGCGCGCATCGTCGTTCTCCTTTCGCGCACGGGCTTCATGCGCCGCAATCAGTTGCTTGACGCGCGCCAGGTCACCGGGCGCGATGTCGTGCTCCGTGAGCAGGTGAGAGACCAGGGCGGCGGTGTTGCCATTGAAGAGCGTGTCGGTGAGGTCACCCACCATCGAATCGCGCACCTCATGCTCGGGTACGGTCGCCTCGAAGACGAACTGGCGTCCGCGGGTGCGATGCCGCACCAGGCCACGGGCCTCGAGCCGCCGGAGCAGCGTCGCCACCGTCGTGGGGGCCAGGCTCCGTTCCGGCTCGAGGGCGGCGGTAATGTCCGCCACGGTGTTCGCGCGCTGCCAGAGCGCCCGCATGATCGCGAGCTGGAGGTCGGTGAGCTGGTGCAGGTCTGCCATGGCATTTGGTCCGGTTGATGACTACACATGTAATACTACAACTGTAGTAACTCGTCAAGGGGTGCAGCCGGGCTGGACGGCCAGCCGGAAGGATCAGGCGTGTAGCGCCGCGCGCGGATCGCACGTAGACTTGCGATGCCTTCCCGGCTTTGACGGGCCCAGGGTGGCGTCGAAGAGGATGCGGCTTCAGCAAGGGAGGGTGTATGGCAAGGAAGAAGGCAGACCTCCGCGAACTCGACTCGTTTTGAGGTCATGAGCAAGCGCAGGAAGGGCTTCCCGTCCGAGGCGCGCGTGATGCGCGGCACGAGGGTAGTCCACGGCAACAAGGAGTTGCTTCCACGAGAAGCTCGGGCGGAATGACCTGTGCCCCTGCGGTTCGGGACGCCGGTTTCAAGAAGTGCTGCATGCAGACCGGTAACAACGATGGCGTCACTCGCCACTACTACTGTCGCTAGGCGTTCCATCACCGGCGGTGCCCATCAGGGCACCGCCGGCTTCGTGTGCGCCTGTCCTGCCAGGCCCGCCCCTGCCCTGGAGGCTGTTGCCCAGTCATGACCAGCATCTTCCGGTTCGTCGTCTCCGCCATCGTCATCGTCGCGACTTACTACTTCATCTACTGGACTACGCTTGCGTTCATCCCCATTCACTGGGGCGTCGCTGCAGTCATTTCCTATGCCTGCGCGATGGCAGCGGGCTGGTACTCCTGGACCCGCACCGCCTCAGTGAACTCGTCACTGGCGCGGAGCGTGGGCTACTGGGCGATGGTGATCGGCGCGATCGGCTTCATCGGCGGGTTCTTCGGGCCGATGGTCTTCGCGCCCGATGCCAACCAGGGTCCGCTCCTGGGCATTCTCATCACAGGGCCCGTTGGCGTGCTGATCGGTGCCATCGGCGGCCTGGTGCACGGGCTGGCGCAGCGGAAGCGGGGTGGATCCAGTGCCGCAACGTGACCTGATGCTCGGGTGGATCGAGCAGATCTCGCGGCTGGTGTCCGCGTTGCTCGACGGACCGTCGCCCGACCTGGCGCAGGCCAGCGACAAGATCGACGCGGCGATGGCCCAGCACCTGGGTAACCTGCACCCCCTGATCCCGCAGCTCGACGTCGCCACCGCCTCCGCCCTGCTCAGCGAGCCGGAGCGGATCTTCGGCTATGCGCAGTTGCTGTCGGCGCAGGCGGCCGTCGCCGCGGCACAGGGAGATGAGAGTGCTCCGGCGATCAACGCGCGGGCAGTCGCCTTTGCGCGCGTTGCGCTGGCGCGGGCGACCGATCCGCCGGCGTCCTGGCGGGCGTGGATCGAGGACGTGGAGGGCGCCAGCCGGGCTTCCTGATACGGCTTCCCGGACACCGGGGACCAAATTAGGCTTGCCCCCATGCAGACCCCTGAACACGCCGCCACAGACGGCCTCGAGAGCACCGACCTGGCCGAACGGCTCCGCTCGGCTACGCAGTTACTCGAACTGATCGCCGCCAACCGGGGCCTCCTGGCCGAGGTGTCGGCCGACGACCGGCGCCGTTTCCTCGATGCCGCCGCGCACGTCTACAGCCCCGACGCCAAGGCGCGCCGCAAGCTGGTCAAGGCCACGATCCGCCTGCGCAAGGCGGCGCGGGTGAAGCGCGACGAGGGGGAGCTCAACGAGACCGGCATCCGGCAGCTCCGGAAGCAGACCATCTTCACCACGCCGAATGTGTTCCCTCCCCCGGGATTCGCGCAGGAAGACGTGGAGGATGATCCCGACTTCCGCGAGGCGGTGGAACCACAGTGCTGCTACGTCTGCAAGCAGCACTACACAGCGATCCATCCGTTCTACGACCAGCTCTGTCCCACCTGCGCCGAGTTCAATTTCTTCAAGCGCACCGAGCTGGCCGACCTCCGCGGCCGGGTGGCGCTGCTCACCGGCGGGCGGGTGAAGATCGGGTACCAGGCGGGACTCAAGCTCTTGCGCTCCGGGGCCCACCTTCTCGTGACGACGCGGTTTCCGCGCGACTCGGCGATGCGCTATGCCGCCGAGCCGGACTTCGCGGAGTGGAGCGACCGGCTGGAGATCTTCGGGCTCGACCTCCGTCACACGCCGAGTGTGGAGGCGTTCTGCCGCCAGCTGCGTGGCCGAGCGCGACCGGCTGGACTTCATCATCAACAATGCCTGCCAGACGGTGCGTCGCCCGCCGGAATTCTACCGGCACATGATGGCGCTGGAGTCGGCGTCGGTGGGGCAGTTGCCCGAGCCGGCGCGGCGGCTCCTGGGTGCGTACGAGGGATGGCGCGGGATCAACCTGCTGCCGGAGGGCGACGTCGCGAACGTCGGCCCCGACCGCCGCATCGCAAGTGCACTGGGATTGAGCCACGCCGCCGCGCTCTCGCAGGTGCCGCTCCTGCCCGAGGAGCACGAACTGCAGGATCACCTCTTCCCCGAGGGGCGACTCGACCAGGACCTGCAGCAGGTGGACCTGCGCGGGCGGAACTCCTGGCGGCTGCTGATGGCGGAGGTGCCCTCGGTCGAACTGATGGAAGTACAGCTGGTGAATGCGATAGCCCCGTTCATCATCAACGCGCGGCTCAAGCCGCTGATGATGCGCACGCCGGAGCGCGACAAGCACATCGTGAACGTGTCAGCGGTCGAGGGGCAGTTCTACCGGCGGCAGAAGACGACGCGCCATCCGCACACCAACATGGCGAAGGCGGCGCTCAACATGATGACGCGCACCGCGGCCACCGACTACCAGGGCGACGGGATCCACATGAACGCGGTGGACACCGGATGGGTCACGGACGAGGACCCGGTGGAGCTGGCGGCGCGAAAGACGCTGGAGCACCGGTTCCATCCGCCGCTCGACATCGTGGATGGCGCGGCACGAATCGTCGACCCGATCATCGACGGGCTCAACACCGGCACGCACGTGTGGGGACAGTTCCTGAAGGACTACAAGCCGACGGACTGGTAGGCGCTATTCTCCGCTGTTGTCGGCGGAGCGGGCGGCCATGCTGCGCGACGCGCCGGCGGCGACCGAACGGGCGAGGAGGGCGGCGAAATCGGGCGCCACGCTGTACCACTCGTCATAGCGGCAACTCACGACCCGCGCCTCGTTGTGAGTGCTGAGCTCGAGGGTGACGTGATGGCCAACCTCATTGCGGCGCACCTCCGGCCTGACACGCACCGTCCATGTCCGGCCGTCCTCCGCCGTAAACTCCCGTTCCGTCACCTTGCAGCTTCCTCCAATTCGTTGTCCACCCCGTGATACACGTATCGGCACCATTCGCCTCACTGGAGGATCGAAACTAACGGCCCGGAGGACAATGCCTAGAAGTTCGACAGTGTCATATAAGCACAGTTACATGAACTTGCGGTGAATTCTTCATGGCGTTGCTGGGAATGCAGGATGTGACAATCGCGTTCGGCGGACCCGCGGTGCTCGACGGGGCGACTCTCGCCATCGAGCGGGGAGAACGCGTGTGCCTCCTGGGTCGAAACGGCGCGGGGAAGAGCACCTTGATGAGGTTGCTGGACGGCACCCTCGTGCCCGACACGGGGACCATCGCGCGGCAGACCGGCATCACCATCGCGCGGCTGGAGCAGGAGGTCCCGGAACGACTCCAGGGCACGATCTTCGACGTGGTCGCCGCGGGCCTGGGGGACGCGGGACGACTGCTCGCGCGCTATCACGAGGCGAGCCATCGCGTCGGGGCACACGGGAGCGAGGCGGCGCTTCGGGAGCTCGACCGCCTGCACAGTGCCCTCGACGCGGCGGGAGCCTGGCACACCAACAGCCAGGTGGAGTCGGTCCTGCTGCACCTCGGACTCGATGCCGACGCCCCGTTTGCCACGGCATCGGGCGGGCGAAAGCGGCAGGCGCTGCTGGCGCGCGCCTTCGTGAGCCAGCCGGACGTGCTCCTGCTCGACGAGCCGACCAACCACCTCGACATCGACGCCGTCGAATGGATGGAGGATTTCCTCGTCGAAAGTGGCATGACACTGCTGTTCGTCACCCACGATCGCACATTCCTGCGCCGGGTGGCAACGCGCATCGTCGACCTGGACCGGGGCAAGCTGGTGGACTGGGGCGGCGATTACGACACCTACCTGGAGCGGAAGGAGGCGGCCCTCGCGGTTGAGGAACGCGAGTGGGCGCTGTTCGACAAGAAACTGGCGCGGGAAGAGACCTGGATCCGAACGGGCATCAAGGCACGTCGCACCCGCAATGAGGGGCGGGTGCGGGCGCTCGAGGCGCTGCGGGTGGAGCGCGCCGCGCGGCGCGACCGGGCGGGCACAGTGCGCCTGCAGGCCCAGGAGGCAGAGCGGTCCGGGCGCCTGGTGGTGGAGGCGCGACGGGTGAATTTCGCGCGGGGTGCGCAGCCGATCGTGCACGATTTCACGACCACGATCTCGCGCGGCGACCGCGTGGGACTGATCGGCCCCAACGGCTCGGGCAAGACCACCCTGCTCCGCCTGCTGCTCGGCGAACTGCCCCCGGACAGCGGGAGCATCCGCCAGGGCGCCGGTCTCGAGATCGCGTACTTCGACCAGCTGCGGGAGCAGCTGGATCCGGACATGACCGTGTTCGACAGCATCGCGGATGGCGCCGACTTCGTGGAGATCGGCGGCGCGCGAAAGCACGTGCTCGGCTACCTGCGCGACTTCCTCTTTCCGGCGGAGCGGATGCGCACACCGGTGCGGGCGCTGTCGGGCGGCGAGCGGAACCGGCTGCTGCTGGCCCGGCTCTTCACCCGGCGGTTCAACTTGCTGGTGCTGGATGAACCGACGAACGACCTCGATATCGAGACGCTCGACCTGCTCGAGGAACTGCTGCTCGAATTCGGCGGCACCTTGCTGGTGGTGAGCCACGACCGCGCCTTCCTCGACAACGTGGTGACCAGCACGCTGGTGTTCGAGGGCGGCGGCCGGGTGGCGGAGTATGCCGGCGGGTACGCCGACTGGGTGCGGCAGCGTCCCGCCCTCGCCGAGCCGGCCGGGCGCGAGCCCTCGAAGCCTGCCGTCGCACCAGCGGACCCCTCGAGCAGTGGCAAGAAGCGGCGCCTCAGCTTCAAGGAGTCGAAGGAACTCGAGGCTTTGCCACAGGAGATCGACGCCCGGGAGCGCGAGCAGGAACGGCTGTACGCTTCACTCGCCGACCCGGCGTTCCTGCGCGATGGCGCGGCAGTGGCCGAGGCGAAGTCGCGGCTGGCCCTGTTGGCGGGCGAGATTGCGACACTCACCGAGCGATGGGAAGCGCTGGAAACCCTGGCAAGCGAGGTGGGATGACGCGCGACGCGCGCTTGTGAAGGCGGTTCCGCACTGCGTATGATGGTCCATCCCAAGGAGACAATCATGGCCGCCCGCCGGACCCGCCGTCCATGCGTGCCGATCAGCGTCCTGCTCGCCGGCCTTGTCGCGTGTCGCGGGCCGGCGCCGACCGTCGTGGATGACGGACAATGGACCATGCCGGGCCGGGACTACTCGGCTTCCCGGTTCAGCGGCCTCACCGAGATCACCGCCGCCAACGCGAAGAACCTGCACCCTACCTGGAGCTTCTCTACCGGCGTGCTCGGTGGCCATGAAGGCCAGCCACTGGTAGTCGGTTCCACCATGTACGTCGTCACGCCGTATCCCAACGTGCTCTACGCCTTCGACCTGACCAAGGAAGGCTACCCGCTCCGCTGGAAGTACCGGCCCTACGTGGACCCGCAGGCAATCGGCATTTCCTGCTGCGACATCGTGAACCGCGGAGCCGCGTACGCGGACGGCAAGATCGTCTTCAACCTGCTCGACGGCCACACGGTGGCGGTGGACACCGCCAACGGCCGCGAGCTCTGGAAGACGAAAATCGCCGATCTCGACCTGGGCGAGACGACGCCGATGGCGCCGCTGATCGTGAAGGACCGGGTGATCGTCGGCAACGCCGGCGGGGAGATGGGCGTGCGCGGATGGGTAAAGGGACTCGACCTTTCGACGGGCGCGATCGTGTGGACGGGGTACAGCATCGGGCCCGATGCCGAGGTGCTGGCCTCACCGGCCACGTTCAAGCCGTTCTACCAGAAGGACCAGGAACTCGCGCTCACGAGCTGGCCCACCGACGGATGGAAACATGGCGGCGCGCCGGTGTGGGGATGGCTTTCCTACGATCCCGAACTCGACCTGGTGTACTACGGCACCGGGAACCCCGGTCCCTGGAACACGGAGCAGCGCCCCGGGGACAACCGCTGGTCGACCAGCGTGCTGGCACGCAATCCGGGAGACGGAACGCTCCGCTGGGCGTACCAGTTCACCCCGGCCGACAACTGGGACTATGACTCGACTCCAGGAGATGATCCTCACCGAGCTGACTCTGAACGGCCAGCTGCGGAAGGTGCTGGTCCACTTCGACAAGAACGGCTTCGTGTACACGCTCGACCGCGCCACGGGCGAGCTGCTCTCGGCGGAACCGTACGTACCGGTGAACTGGGCACGGCGGATCGACCTCAAGTCCGGGCGGCCGGAAGTCGACTCGACCAAGCTCACCGGCGCGTCGCGCGGCACGGTAAAGGACATCTGCCCCTCCCTCGAGGGCGGGAAGAACCAGCAGCCGGCGGCCTGGTCGCCTGCGACGCAGCTCTTCTACCTGTCCACCAGCAACATGTGCATGGACTACACCTCCTTCCAGGCGTCGTACCTGGCCGGCACGCCGTACCTCAGCGCCGGCGCGCCCTACAACGTGGGTCCGGGCGGCAACCTCGGCGCCTTCATCGCATGGGACCCGGTGAAGTCCGCGCGGGCCTGGGAGATCAAGGAGCCGTACCCGGTATGGAGCGGTGTGCTCGCGACCGGTGGCGGCGTGGTGTTCTATGGCACGCTCGACGGCTGGTTCAAGGCGGTTGACGCGAAAAACGGCGCGGTACTCTGGAAGTTCAAGGTGGGATCGGGCGTGATCGGGAACCCGATCAGCTTCCGCGGGCCCGACGGCAAGCAGTACGTCGCGGTGTACGCCGGCTTCGGTGGCGACTGGTTCCTCCTGTCGGGCGACGTCCGGTCGGACGATCCCGCCGACGTGCGCCCACCGGCCAGCTTCATGCCCGACATCGCGCGGCATACCAGCCAGGGAGGCATCGTATGGGTCTTTGGACTCCCGTAGTCCCCGCTGCCACCGCTGCATTGTTGCTGATTCGAGTCGGGGCCGCGGTTTCTCAGCAGCCCGCGCCGCCCTCGATCCGCTATGACCAGCACGTCCCGGTGAACGGCAACCAGCCGGCGGCGAGCACGCTAAAGAACCCGTTCAAGGGCGATACGAGCGTCGCGACACAGGGAGCAGCGATGTTCGGCGGGTTCAACTGCGACGGGTGTCACGGTGGCGGGGCCGTTGGTGCGGTCGGACCGAGCCTGACCGATGGCCGCTGGCGCTACGGCGGATCGGATGGCGCGCTCTTCATGTCGATCTTCTATGGCCGGGCCCGCGGCATGCCGGCTTTCGGCGGGACCCTGCCCGCCGAAAGCATCTGGCGGCTGGTGACCTACCTCCAGTCATTCCAGCCGCCAGACAGCACGATCTCGACTACGTCGTGGAAGTAGCGATCAATCGAGATATGGAGTAATGAGTGCCGCGAAGCAGGCGCGTGCCCGATGCAGCCGGCTCTTCACCGCGCCGAGATTGCATCCCGCGATCTCCGCGATCTCCTCGTAACTCCGTCCCTCGAACTCCCGCAGGATCAGTACCTGACGGTACTGCGGTGAAAGGCGCGCCAGCGTCGCCTCCACCAGTTCCTTGAGCTGCCGCCCGGCGAACATGTCATCGGGCCGGCTGCGCGAATCTTCGTACTGCAGCGGGCTGTGATCCTCGTCGCCCGGCGCGCGAGCCGACTGGTAGAACACCAGCGGACTCCGCCGGTGGCTCCGCAGCTCGTTCTTCGCCAGGTTCGACGCGATGGTATAGACCCAGGTCGAGAACTTCTTGCTCGGATCGAAGCGATGGAGGTGACGCGAGACCCGGATGAAGGCCTCCTGCACCAGGTCCTCCGCCCGCTCGCGATCGCCGATCATGCGGTGCGTGAAATTCAAGAGCCGACCATGATAGCGACCGACGAGTTCACCGAAGGCTCGCGCGTCCCCTGACAGGTGACGGGCCACCAGTTCGTTCGTCTCCACGGCCTCGCCCGGCATTGCAATGGCAGTCATGAAACACCCCTTTCATCGGCTGCGGTTCAAACGACCTTCCGACCCTGGATCACGCGCACGATCACCACGACCAGCGCCAGCACGAGCAGAACATGGATGAAGCCCCCGAGCGCATAACCGCCAACCAGGCCGAGCGCCCACAGGAGAACCAGGACTACTGCGACGGTTTCCAGCATGGTGTGCCTCCTTCAACCAGTTGACGTTCCGAAGAAATGCGACCACGTGCCTCAGGCGCGCCGGCGCATTCCCGCGATCAAGAGCCCTGCACCGGCGACGACCCCGAGCCCGGCCGCCCAAGGCGGAATTGTCCGCTGCTCGTCTGCGGTCAGCTTCACGTCGCCGACCTTCACCACTTCTTTCTGGGTCGTGAAGCTTCCGCCGCGGAAGAGGAGGAACAGGCCAAGGCACAGGAGTGCAATCCCGGCGATCGACATTGGTCGCATACATCCTCCCAGTGAACGGCGAACCCAGAAAACACAAAAGGCGCACCGGATCGGACTGATCCGCGGTGCGCCTTCGACTGACAAGCCAGTTTCACTTGCCCATCAAGGTGGCTGCCTCCAGGCAACCTATGTCGTCCTGCTCCAACGAAAGTACGCTTCTTCGGCGCATACGCAAGAGCAGATACGGACAAAGTGTGTGACCGGGGTCACCCAATGCATCTTTCTCGTTGCGCCACAAGCACCTGCAGTAGACAATAGCGGCTTGGCTAAGCAGCGCCAATCGCTCGTACGATGCAATTGAAGCCTAGATCCAAGGGAGGAGATGGACATGCACTACCTGCTCATGTACGACGTGGCGCCCGACTACGTGGAGCGGCGGGCGGATTTCCGTGCCGAGCACCTCGCCCTCGCGTGGGCCGCGCACGAGCGCGGCGAGTTCGTGCTGGGCGGCGCTCTCGCCGACCCGGTGGACATGGCAGTCCTGCTCTTCCAGGGAGACTCGCCGGCCGCGGCCGAGGCCTTCGCGAAGGCGGATCCCTACGTGACGAAGGGGCTGGTGACGCGGTGGCGGGTGCGGCCGTGGAACACCGTGGCCGGGTCGGGTGCGACCAACCCGATCCGCCCGGTGCGGTAGCCGGTCGGCTGTGGCTCGTGGCTGAAAAAACGATCGCGCCCGCTGGGGCGCGATCGAAGAAGAGTGCGTGGGGTACGTGCCGAATCAATGCAAGGCGTAGATGACCCCAATCCGGAAGACCTGGAAGGTGTACTTGATGCTGCCGTTCAGGTCGATGAAGGAGCCATCGTTGCCAGGTTCGGAGCTGATCTTGAAGCCGTTGATGGTCCAGCCGCCGGCAAAGGCCCAGTGGTTGTCAATGAAATAGCGCGCTTGCCCACCGCCACTCCAGATGGTCGCCGTAATGCCGCTGATCGTGGCCCCGAGGGCACCGGCGTCCACCCCGAAGTACCAATGGTCGCCAGCCCGGAAGTTGCCAAACAACCCCAGCGTCGCCGTCGGTCCGGTCAGGTTCTTCTGCGCACTGTAGGAGCCGCCGCCAGTTCCGGTGCCAAGCGCATCGAGGTCAATGCCGAAGAACAGCGCTCCGACGCCGACCTGGAATCCGACCTGGGTGTTCTCCTTGGCGAGGAAGGCGAACCGGTAGATCAAGGCGAGAGTGGGGGCCGAGAACTTGGACTTGATTTGCGCACCTACCGTAAACGTGGTGTCCGCAAAGTCGATGTCTTCCGTCAAGGTCCTGTCTCCGCTGCGGCTGACATAGAGGTAGCCGAGCTGAAGTTCGTGACGCCGGCCCGGCCGCCATGACGCTACCACGGTCCCCGAGAAAGTAGCTCTTGGAGACGCCGATGTCAGCGAGGTTGATCTCGGTGCCCTCGGTTCCGTTTGAATTGTCGATCCGGATGTCACTGCTGAGGACCACCGCGGCGGCCGAGGCCCCGAACTGGAACTTGTCGTAAAGATGGTTCACCACGTCCTGTGCCTCCGCCTTACCCGGCACCACACCAATCAGCAGAACAAGCAACGCAAGGACCGGCAGGCGGGCCGAAAGGGCGATTGAACGCATCGGGTATCCTCGAGGGGTGGGTGGCGCCGTCCCATATGTGGCGACGAGCATGTATCATAGCCGTCTGACATGAATAATTCCTCCAGCAGGCTCGCCTACCCTATCCTCGCCCTTGGCCTCCTCCTGACGGCGGTCGGGGCCGTTGCCAGCGACGCCGCCCGCGGCATCCTCAACGGCGAAGCGATGGCCGACCGGACCGCGGCCGCCCTCAATGATCCGAGGGTCTCGGCGTTCGTCGCCGACCGGCTCACCAATGCCGTCCTGGCCGAAAAGCCGGACCTGGTTGCCTTCCGGCCGATCATCGCGGCGACGGCGGGCGGACTGGTCGAGACCGCGCCCTTCCGGGCCATCGTGCGCTCGGCGGTGCGGACGGCGCACCGATCTGCCGTCTCGACCACCGGGCAGCGGGTCCTCCTCTCCCTGCCGGACGTAGGCGTGCTGATCCAGTCGGCGGTGCAGAGCATGAGTCCGGAGATGGCGGACAAGATTCCGCCCCGGCTGGAAAGCTTCGCCTCGGACCTGAACCAGCGGCCGGAGATGGACAAGATCCGGAAGGGACTGCGCCTGCTGGACTTCCTATCCCACCTTGGCAGGACACTCCTGCTTTCGGGTCCGGTACTGATCATCCTCGGCATATGGCTCGCACGCGAGCGTCGCCGGGCGCTGCTGCGGGCGGGGATCGGCCTACTGGTGGCCGCCGTCCTGCTGGTTGCCGTCCTTCCTGCGGGTCGGGCCATGGCGGCTATCCTATCGCAGGAGGCGCTCGAACGGGGCGCGATTGCCGGCCTCTGGCGCGCCTATTTCAGGGGACTTGTGGCGTGGGGGATTACCCTGGGCGGAATCGGGCTCCTGATCACCGCCGCGGCGACGTCACTGCTGGAAGCGGTAGACCCGATCCGGCGCGCGGAGCAGTTGTTCCGCAGCATCGCGACGCCACCCAGGACGCAGGGGCTGATCCTGCTCTGGTCACTCGGCATGACGCTGGCGGGCGGCCTCGTGGTCGCGAACCCTGTCGATGCGGCCGCCGCCATCACGCTGCTCGCCGGGCTCGGGCTCTGCTACATCGGCCTCCGGGAACTGTTCCGCCTCGTGCTGGGCGCGCTGCCGGAGGAGACGGCGGAAGTGGCGGCACTGGAGCGCCAGGCAGGGTGGCCCCTGGTTTACCCGGCGGGTGGCGGTCGTTTCCCTCCTCGTCCTGGTACTCGGTGGCGCCGTCGTCGCGCTGGCCCGGCCCGGCAAGCCGGAACCAGTGGACGGACCGATGGAGTGCAATGGGTCGGCCCTGCTCTGCGACCGTCGGGTGGACGAGGTGGTATTCGCCGCTACGCACAATTCGATGTCGAACGTGGAAATGCCGGGGTGGATGTTCCCGCAGCAGAACGGCAGCATCCGGCGGCAGCTGCAGGCTGGCATTCGCGGCCTGCTGATCGACGTGCACAACGGCGTGCCGGTGGAAGGCACCGTGCGCACCGACCTCGAAGCCGAGGCACAGTCGGCCATGAAGATCGCGAACGCCGTGGGAGATTCGGCGACCGCCGTGGCGATCCGGATCCGGAACCGCCTCACCGGCGAGCCGAGCGGTCCGCGCGCGCTCTACCTGTGCCATGGCTTCTGCGAGATCGGCAGCTACCCGCTCGCGCCAGAACTGGAGGAGATTCGCGACTTCATCCGGGGCAACCCCGAGGAAGTGCTGGTGATGGTCATCGAGGATTACGCGCCTCCCGAAACCATCGCCGCCGACTTCGAGAAGACCGGCCTGGCGCAATACGCGTATCGCGGGCCGATGGCGCAGCCCCTGCCGACACTGCGCGCGCTGATCGAGGCGGGCACCGCCACTGATCGTCTTCCTCGAATCGGGCGCCCCGGGCGTACCGTGGCTGCACCCCGCCTTCGACGGCGCGATCATGGAGACACCATACACCTTCCATGCGCCCGACCAGTTTTCCTGCAAGGACAACCGCGGCGGCAGCAGCGCCCTGCTATTCCAGATCAACCACTGGATCGAGTCGACCCCGGCACCCAAGCCGAGCAACGCGGCGATCGTCAACAGCTACGACTTCCTGCTCGACCGGGCGCGCAAGTGCATGAAGCAGCGCAAGCACCTGCCGAACATCATTGCGGTCGATTTCTACAAGGTGGGCGACCTGCTTGGGGTGGTGCGCACGCTGAACGGGCTGGGGACCCCGGTGCCGCTCGCTACCGCAACGAAGCCGTAAGCGCCGTGTTCACGATGTCGCGCGCCTCGTGCAGGACCTGGTCGAGGTGCACCGGCCCGTTGAAGCTCTCCGCGTAGATCTTGTAGATGTCCTCGGTGCCCGACGGACGGGCCGCAAACCAGCAATTCTCCGCCACCACCTTCAGCCCACCGATGGGAGCGCCGTTGCCCGGCGCCCTCGTGAGACGCGCCGTGATCGGCTCGCCGGCCAGGGTCGACGCGGTGACGGCCTCCGGCGCCAGCCGGCCCAGCACCGCCCGCTCGGCAGCGGTGGCCGGCGCGTCGATGCGCTTGTAGTCCGGGTCGCCGAGCACGGCGGCGAGGTCACGATAGTGCTCACCGGGATCCCTTTCGGTGCGCGCCGTGATCTCGGCCGCCAGCAGCGCCAGGATGATCCCGTCCTTGTCGGTCGTCCAGACCCTTCCATCGCGCCGCAGGAAGCTCGCGCCCGCGCTTTCCTCCCCGCCGAAACAGCATGATCCGTCGAACAGGCCCGCCGAGAACCACTTGAACCCGACCGGCACCTCCAGCAGCCGCCGACCGGCGGCCGCCACGACCCGGTCGATGATGCCGCTGCTGACCAGGGTCTTCCCTACCGCCGCACCGCCGGGCCAGCCGGGGCGATGCGCGAGGAGGTAGTTGATCGCCACGGCCAGGTAGTGATTGGGATTCAGCAGCCCGGCCGTGGGTGTCACGATGCCATGGCGATCGGCGTCGGGATCGTTCGCGACGGCGAGACGATAGCGGTCCTTGAGCGCGAGCAGGCCCGCCATGGCGTACGGGCTGGAGCAGTCCATCCTGATCCGGCCGTCATGATCGGGCGGCATGAAGGCGAAGGAGGGATCAGCGGCCGCATTCACCACCGTGATGTCGAGGCCGTATTTCGAGGCAATGGGATCCCAGTACGGCCCCGCCGCGCCGCCGAGAGCGTCCGCCCCGAGGTGCAGGCCGGCAGCCGCAATCGCGTCCATGTCGAGCACGCTCGCGAGGTCGTCGACGTAGGGCGCAACGAAGTCATGCCCGTGCGTCGTCGGGGCCCCCAGCGCCACCGCCGTCGTGACGCGGGCCACGCCCGCATTGCCGCCACGAAGGAGCGCGTTGGCCCGGTCCTGGATCCAGCGGGTCACGTCGGTGTCGGCCGGGCCCCCGTTCGTCGGCGTTGTACTTGAATCCGCCATCCTCGGGTGGATTGTGCGACGGCGTGATCACGATGCCGTCGGCGCGGTGCCGACGCTCCCGCTGATTGTGCGCGATGATCGCGTGCGAGATGACGGGCGTCGGCGTGACACCGTCATCCCGCTGGATGACCGTGTCCACCCCATTGGCCGCCAGGACCTCGAGCGCGGTCCGCTGCGCCGGGGCGGACAGCGCATGCGTGTCCTTGCCCAGGTAGAGCGGGCCATCGATGTCGTGCCCGCGCCGGTACTCGCAGATGGCCTGGGTGATGGCGAGGATGTGCGCTTCGGTGAAGGTGCCGTTGAGCGAGGAACCGCGGTGCCCGCTGGTGCCGAATGTGACCTGCAGGGCCGGGTCGTCCGGGTCCGGATGGCGCCCGTAGTAGTCGCGCTCGAGGCGGGCGAGGTCGACGGGCAGCTCGCGCGGCGCGATGGTCCCTGCCAGCGGCGAAGTCACGTGATCACTGCCCGAGGTGACTCAGCGCGAGGCGCATCGGCTGGCTCGAGATGGCCATGAGCCCCGTGTATGGCTGGTCGAGTTCGAGAATGAGGTATATGGCGCCGGATACCGACGCCGCCGAGAGCATCAGTGCCACCACCACAGTGGCGTTGGGCGGGGCGAAGAGTCCCACGCTCAGGAAGAGGACCGCCAGCCAGAGGACCACCACGAGGAGCATCGCCTTCGACACGGACGTTTCCGCCTCCTCGTACACCAGCCAGCGCTCCTGCCCCAGCTGATCGACCATCTCCGTCGCCTGCTCCTTGAGCGCACGCTGCACATCGTCCTTCGGGGCGAGTCCGTAGATGACTTTCGGAAGGGCGCCGACCCATTTCTCGGTGGGCTCGAGCTCCACTTTCTCCCCCCGCTCCTCCGGCCACATGCGGTTGATCATGCTCGTGGTGGCCTGGCGCAGTTCGCTCCTCGCCTCCGCCGTTTCCCCTCCGTACATCGCCAGTACCCGGTCGAGATACATGATCCGCGCCGCCATGTGGGTGGACTCGTTCCGCTCCGCGTCGTACGTGCCCTTGGTGGAGGCGACCAGCAGGCCGAGGACCAGCGCCGCCATGGTGGCCACGGTGGCCATGGCCACCCGCACCGAGTCCTTCGCCTCGGAACTCAGGTGATGATCCGGCAGCCACGCGCGGATGCGCATGCCGATGAGCGCGGCGCCGAAGAGGCTGGCGAAGACCGCCAGGGCGACCATGTGCGGGGTCATGCAGATCCTTTGCGGCTCGAGTGCCTGAGTACTGGATGGTAGTACGGCCGGGCCCATGATAGAACAACGGATTCGGTGGCCCTCGCTACTGCGGCGTCCAGGGATTGCCGAAGCTCCATCCCAACCCCGAGCTGAAACCGTAATCGCTGGCGTTGTAGGTCACGGGTGGCCTGGTGTCCCAGCTGCCGTAGAACGAGAGGTTGTAGGTGAGGTTGCTCCAGAGCTTGACGTAGAAGGCTCGCGTTGGTATTGAAGAAGAAGCGACCGGGCTCGGAGAGCGCCGGAAGGGCACTGAAGCTCAGGTCCAGGTTGGTCTTGCTGAAGGTCACGACTCGAAGGCTGCTGTTGACCAGCAGGGCAAGAATGTCCTGCGTTCCCTGGGATTGCTCCGTGGGCGAATAACGGGTGTTCTGCCACCCGAGCCCGCCAAGCAGCGACACGCTGACCCGCCCTGAGTGCTGCAGGTACTTGCCGACGCCGCCGCTTACGTTGGTGCGAAGTTCGATGCCCTGCTCCGTGCTCTGCAGGAGGCCGACCTGCCCGGCGTAGAACTAGTTCTTCCATGGCAACAGGTGATAGGCGTCGACATTGAGCTGGTTACGGGTAGAGGTGTTGGCGCCCGAGTTCGAGGAGAGCGCGGAGTTGAAGTCGAGGCCCACGGCCCAGCGCGGACGAGCGTAGGTTACGGAAGAACTGATGTTGTACTGGGTGGACGAGTTGCCCTTCGAGTAGATGATGCCGGACTGAAGGTTCACGGCGAAGCGCTGCCAGAAGTCCTCGGAGGTCTCGCCCATGTTCACGATGCGCGTCTTGTCGATGAGGACGAAGCTGCCGGGCCCCGACGAGATCTGCAGCTTGGTCGGCTCATCAGGCGGGGTTTCGGCAATCGACAGGGTACCGCTGTAGACCGAGCCGTCCTCCAGCGTCACGATGAAGAGCCGCTTGCTGTCGAGGCGCTGCACCCTCGACCACTGCACGGAAATCGTCCCGTCCACATAGTCCAGACTGACCTGGAGTGAACCGGCGTCGAGCGACTTGATTTCGCAGGTCATTCGGTCGCCGTTCTTCATGTAGAGCACGTCATTTTTCTCACCGGACCCGGCGTCATCATCAGCCCGGAGGGGCGCGGCGAGGAGCAGCATGGCGCCGAGGCAAGCGGCTCCCACGCGCATGATGGCCAATCGAATGAGGCTCATACGTGTTCCAATTTGTGGCGCGATGTACGGAGAGACGAACCGGCGACGAGAGGTGCTACCGGTTCCCCAGGGTGCTGCTTGGCGATTCGCCGAACATCCGGCGGTAGTCCTGTGACAGCCACCCGGCATGAAAGAACCCCCAGCGCATCGCGACGTCCATCACACCCTGCCCGGGTGCGGCGGCACGCAGGTCGCGCCGTACGGCGTTGAGGCGCAGGGCCTTCAGGTGCGCCTTGGGCGTCGTGCCGAGGTGCTGCCGGAAGGCGAGATGCAGGGTGCGCTCGCTCGCGCCCACTGCCTGGCAGAGATCGCGAATGGTGAGCGGCGCCTGCAGGTTGGTGAGGAGGTAATCCTCGGCCCGGCGGGCGAGCGCGGCCATGCCGCCCGGGGGAGGGCGGCGCTCGTTGCACGGCAGTCCACTGAGCAGGGAGTCGAGAATGCGGTTCTCGACCCAACCGGCGACAAGCGGATCGGCCAGCCTGTGGACATTCCGGTACATCGTGTCGAGCCCCAACCGTGCCACGTCGCGCTGCCGCTCCTCGACACTGCGTCCGCCGTCAAAGCACGGATGGCCGCCAACGATCGAGCGGAGCGACCGGCCAATGACGATTTCCGCATACGCCTCCAGCTCCTCCTCGCGCATGGCGATGAGGAAGATCTTGAATGGCGTCGTGGTGCGGAAGTCGACCTCTTCGCCCCGCGTGAGATATCCAAAGTCATGCGGCGCCATCGACAGCCCTCGAAGGCGGCCGGCCGTCGAGTCCACCAGCGGAAACCCCATCACCGCGGTGTCCTTGGGCGCCGACCCCCGCACCAGCAGGCCGGGCCGCCACTCCTTCGTGGCGAACTGCATCCGCGCCGTCTGGCCGAGATACAAGCTGCCCTCGAACGCACCGCGCCCGAGCTGGAAAGACTGCTGCGCCCAGCCAGGGGCAACGTCATGGAGGCGGTCGACGTCGCTTGTGATGATGATGCCGCCCACGCCGGGCGCGAACGAGGTCAGCCCGTTCGTGGCGGGAGCACTGGATGGACGCATTGGGTTGCCGACTGCGGTCACGCCAACTCCCACTGTTCGGCGCGAGGGGCCGGGGCCCGGCTACTCGTCGCGGCCCGGCCTGCCCGACGACTTCGTCCCGAACACCACGTCCCACAGCGGGTTGCTGACACCGAAATCGCGCTCGGAATCAGCGTAGTGATGACGGAAATGACGCTTCTTCCAGATGCGAGCCAGCGGCGAACTGGCGCTCGCGTGATGCGTACCGTGATGAATCGTGTCGTACGCCAGATAACCGACAATGAGACCGGCGAACACGGCCGGCGACGCGACCCCGAAGGCGGCGCGGAACGCATACCAGAACAGGATGGCGAGCGGGATGCTGACCGACGGCGGCATGACGAGCCGGGTCGAGTCGTTGGGATAGTCGTGATGCACCCCGTGCACCATGAAATAGAACTTGTGCCGGAACGTCGGCATCGCCGGCATGACCGGATCGGTCACCTTGAGCGCGCTGCAGATGCGCCGGGTGTCGTCCTCGATCCACTGCGGCGGATGAAACAGCCAGCGGTGAATGACGTACTCGAGCACCGTCCACACAAGGAGGCCGACAGCGAACCAGCCAGCCACCTGCAGCGGAGCCAGGGCGCGGAAGGAGAGCCAGAGCGTCGCTACGATGACCGGGACGTACAGCACATGCGGCACCCACGGCCGCACATGGCTCAGCGCCTCCATCCAGTCAGCCTTGAACATGCGGCAGGACTCGTCCGCATTATTGACGAAGCGACGCTCGGGCACCCCCCTCGACGCGGCCTCGGCCGGCGAGGCGTTCATGGTGTCAGCCGTCGTTTCCATCGTCGCGGTCGGCGTGTTCATGCAGCAGTTGTCCTCTCACCCGGGTCATGGATCCTCAAGGCCCGCTCCAGGGCCCGAAAGCACCCGACAAGATACACCCGGCCCGGGCCCACCCGGAATCCGGAGGCCTGCCAGGTCATTCTGGGAGTGGAAACAGGCCCTCCACCGAGAGATAGCGCTCCCCCGTGTCGTAGCAGAAGGTCAGGATCCGGGCCGTTTCAGGAAGGTCGGGAAGCTTCTTTGCCACGGCGGCCAGGGCGGCTCCCGAAGAGGGGCCGATGAAGATCCCCTCCTCCCTCACGGCCCGGGCCGCCATGCCGAAGGCCTCCTCTTCGGAGACCTGGATCACCCCATCGAGCGTGGCCGTGTGCAGGTTGGCGGGAATGAAACCGGCCCCGATGCCCTGGATCCGATGGGGGCTGGGGGCTCCGCCGCTGATGACGGCACTCTTCTCCGGCTCGACCGCAAAGGTGCGGAGCTTCGGCCACTTCTTCTTCAGCACCTCGCTGGCACCGGTGATGTGCCCGCCGGTGCCCACGCCGGTGATAAGCACATCGATGCCCTCGGGGAAGTCGCGGGCGATTTCCTCCGCCGTGGTGCGCCGGTGTACCTCGATGTTTGCCGGGTTCTCGAACTGCTGCGGAATCCAGGAGCCGGGCGTCTCCGCCGCGAGCTCCTGGGCGCGCTCGATGCACCCCTTCATGCCCTTCTCGCGCGGCGTGAGCACCAGCGTGGCGCCGTAGGCCACGACGATGCGGCGGCGCTCGACCGACATCGAGTCGGGCATGACGAGCACCAGCTTGTATCCCTTCACCGCCGCGACCATGGCCAGTCCGATGCCGGTGTTGCCCGAGGTCGGCTCGATGATGACGCTGTCCTTCCCGAGCACCCCGCGCCGCTCGGCATCCTCGATCATGGAAAGACCGATCCGGTCCTTGATGCTGCCGCCGGGATTCGCCCGCTCGAGCTTCATCCAGACCTCGCGATTCGGAAAGAGACGGCCGAGGCGGACATGGGGGGTGTTGCCGATGGTCTCGAGAATGTTGCTCGCGCGCATGACGGTCCTCGATGAGTCTAGATGTGGAACTCCAGCATGTCGTCGGCCCTCTCACTGTCGCGGACACGGGCGACCGTGCTTTCGTGGCTCACGACGGACCCCGGCGGGACACTGCGCGTGACCCAGACGTTGCCGCCGATGATGCTGCCGTGCCCGATGATGGTATCGCCGCCCAGGATGGTCGCGTTGGCATAGATCACCACATCGTCGCCAACTGTCGGGTGGCGCTTCGTATTGGCCAGTTCCTTCTTCACGCTGGCCGCGCCCAGCGTGACGCCCTGATAGAGTTTCACGCGATCGCCGATGACCGCCGTCTCGCCCACCACCACGCCGGTGCCGTGGTCGATGCTGAAGGCGGCGCCGATGCTGGCGCCCGGGTGAATGTCGATGCCGGTTTCGCGGTGGGCAAGTTCGCCGATGAGGCGGGGCACCAGCGGCACACCCAGCTCGTGCAGTGCATGGGCGATGCGGTGGAGGGCGATAGCGCGAAACCCGGGGTAGGCGAGGATCACTTCGTCCCGGCTGGTGGCGGCGGGGTCGCCCTCGTCATGGGCCTGGGCGTCGCGCAGCAGCGCATCGTGAATGGCGGGGAGACGCGCCATGAACCGCTCGACGTCGCCGTCGATGTCAGGCACGACGCCGAAGCGCGGGGTCACCAGGTCGAGTAGCGCTGCCAGCTTCGCGCGCACGCCCTCGATGGCGGCCGCGAGGGTGGCCTCATCGCGGGAAGGTGCCGTGGCGTGATGGGCGAAAAGCACCCCGAGCATGTCGAGCGCGAAGAACCCGGCCGCCCGGCCGATCCCGGGGGGGACCTGGCACGCGGCGTGTTCCCGAGCGAGACGGGCCACGAAAGCGGGAGAAAGTGCGCCGGTCATGCCGGAACATAATGGCGCCCTTCTATACTTCCCGCTGCTTCGGGTTCTCCGCCAACCAGCTCCTCGCCGCAAGGTGGAGTCGATCGAACACTGGAAGTGACATGTGGATTGAAGTACCAAGCCCCATCGGCCCGATCCGGCTGACCGAAGCCGGGAACGCACTCACCGGCGTGTTCATGCTGAAGCACAAGTACGGCCCGGCCGGGTTCTCTCCCGACGAGCGCGGCGACTCTCCCCTGCTCGAGGAGGCGGCCCGTCAGCTCGCGGCGTACTTCGGCGGCACCCTCCGCGAATTCGACCTTCCGCTCGTTCCCGAGGGAAGTGATTTCCAGCACGAGGTCTGGGATGAGCTCCGCCGAATTCCGTTCGGCGAAACCACCAGTTACATGGAACTGGCGAAGCGTATCGGCGACACGCGTCACGTCCGCGCCGTAGGCACGGCGAACGGCAGGAACCCCATACCGATCATCATCCCCTGCCACCGCGTGGTGGGGAGTGATGGATCACTCGTCGGCTATGGCGGCGGGCTGGAACGGAAGCGCTGGCTGCTGGACCACGAGATCCGCGTAACGGGAGTAATGCTGCAGTAGCCGCCTGCCACTTCAGCCGCGTGAACCACCCCGAGTTCGACAACCGAGAGGGCCGGAGCATGATGATCCCCCTCTATACTTATGCGCGTCTGCCGTTGCCGCCCCGGAACCGACGATCCACGCGTGACCGACGGAGTTCCCATGACCCTGCCCACGGCGCCGGTGCCGGAAACCACGCCCGAACTGCTCTATCTTCTCGCCGCCGATCCCGACGAGTTCGCTGACGTGGCCGGCGGGCTGCCTCCTGCCGACATCGCCGACGCGCTGCGCCGACTGCCGCCGGAACCCGCGGCGAAAGTCCTAGCGGCACTGCCCTTCGAACTTGCAGTGCGGGTGCTCGACGAGCCCGAGTTGGAGTACGACCGGGCGGGGATCATCGGCAAGCTGGACCTGCCCGACGCGGGCCGGCTGATCGACGCGATGTCGGCCGACCAGCAGGCCGACCTGTTTCGCGAGCTGCCCCCCGAAGAGCGGGAACGGCTGTTGCCGCTGCTCAACCCGCACACGCGCCGCGGCCTGACCCTGCTGCTGCAGTACGAGCCGGACACCGCGGGCGGCATGATGACGACGGAATTCCTGAGCGTCACCGCGACGGCAAGTGCCGCAGAGACGATGGAGCTCATCAAGCGGGTGAGCGGCAACAAGGAAACGGTGTACGCGATCTACGTGACGGATCCCGCCACGCAGGCGCTGGCTCACGTCGTGTCGCTCCGCGAGCTGCTGGTAGCCGACCCGGCGACCCCCATGGGAAAGATCGGCACTGCGCGCACTGTGCTGAGCGTGCGACCGCACACCGACCGCGAGGACGTGGCCCGAATCATCAGCAAGTACAACCTTCTCGCCGCCCCGGTGGTGGACCGGGACCGGAAGCTTCTCGGCATCGTGACGGTCGACGACGTGCTCGACGCGCTGGTGCGCGAGGGCTCGGAGGACGTGCAGAAATTCGGCGGCGTGGCCGCCTTCGACGAGCCGTACACCGAGATGAGCTTCGCGGCGATGATCCGGAAGCGGGCCGGCTGGCTCTGCGTGCTGTTCCTGAGCGAGATGCTGACGGCCACGGCGATGCAGCACTTCGAGGCGGAGCTGGCCCAGGCGGTGGTGCTGACGCTCTTCATCCCGCTGATCATGAGCTCGGGCGGCAACTCGGGAAGCCAGGCCACGTCACTCATCATCCGGGCACTGGCCATCCGGGAGATCGCGGTAAAGGACTGGTGGCGGGTGGCGGTGCGCGAGCTTCCCTCGGGGCTGGTACTGGGCGCGATCCTCGGCGTGATCGGTATCGTCCGCATCAGCCTGTGGCAGAACCTGCATCTCTACGATTACGGCCCGCACTGGCAACTGGTGGCCCTGACGGTGGGATGTGCGCTGGTCGGTGTGGTGACATTCGGATCGCTGGCCGGGTCGATGCTGCCCTTCGTGCTCAAGCGGCTCGGGTTCGACCCGGCGAGCGCATCGGCGCCGTTCGTGGCCACGCTGGTGGACGTGACCGGGCTGGTGATCTACTTCACGGTCGCGGTGGTGATCCTCCGCGGGACGCTGCTGTGAGCGCCCCCCGACGCGATTGCGTCAGTGCCAGACCAGGCCGAGGCTGAACGAGATCTGGTTGTTGGTGCCAGGCAGGTTGCCGAAGACCGAGCTGTTCTCGCTCCCCACCGCTTGCAGATACCAGTCAATGGCCGGCACGAGATAGATGTTCCGGCCCAGTCGCACATCGTAGCCGACTCCCGCCGTGGCGCCGAACCCACCCTTGCTCTCCGAAACACTGTTGAAGTAGAAGACGCCGTCGATCGTGGTGGAGGACGAGATCGATGTGGTGACGTACGAGAACCCGAGGCCACCCTTGAGGTACAGCCCGCCCCGGGGACTCGGATAGAACAGCAGCAGCGCCGAAAGATTGCCGCGCGAGTAGTCCACGCCATCCCGCGACCCGATCCATCCCGATGACTCGGCGCCGAGCAGCACGCGCTGGTTCAGCGTACCGCCGATGCGGCCGTAGCCGCTCAACCCCCACAGGCTGCCGCCCCCGAAGGTATCGGAGAGATTGACCCCACCCCCGATCCCGAAGCCACCCCATAACCCGCGGTGCTCCTGGACGTCCTGTGCCCCCGCCGGGGCGCTGGCCATGATCGATCCAAGCAACGCGAGGTTCGCGATCCGCATGAAGCTCTCCATCGAATTGGGGGTCGGGACGGAGTATGCGGACAGGTGAAGCGGGGCACAAGCGCATCGCGCCGGTGCCCCGCGGTCCCCTTCTCGTCTCAGCGCCCCGGTTCGGGCGGAGGCGGTCCGGCTGGTCCGCCGCCGGGCGGTTCGTGTGGCCCGTCCGGCGGCCCGAACTTGTGGAACTTCTCGCGTTGCGCCGGCGTGAGCACCGAGTCGATCTGTCCGCGCGTGCGTTCGAGGAACGACTTCATGCGCGGCCGCATCTCCTGCTCGAGTGCCTGAAACTCCGCCTCATTCCCGGCCATGATCGAATCGATGGCCGTCTGCTGCGTGCTGGTGAGGTCGAGCTCGCGGGTGAGCCGGTTGACCATTTCACGCCGTCGCTGGGCGGCGAATTCGGGTGACATGGCCCGTGGCATGCCGCCGCGGAAGATGCCGGGCGGGCCACCGGGCCCGCGACCCTGTCCCTCCGCGAATGGACTGCCAGGTCCACCGCGGCCGGGGTGCCCACCACCCCAGTGACGCCTCAGCCACACCCGGTCGGCTGCCACGCCAATGAGCAGGCCGGCGAGGAATACCAGCACCAGAACGACCGTCGCCTGTCGCCGTGTCGATTGCGCCGGTGCGGCGATGCTTCCCGGCATGTCATCCGTCATTGATCACTCCCGACCAGGCTCGAGGCCCAGTCATCCCGATAGTTGGTCACCGCGACGGTGACGAGATAGCTCTCGGCATCATTACGGCGCAGTACGTCGTACAGTTGGGTGCTGTCCAGCGCGACGGACGCGACTGCAGTCGCTGGCACGCCGATGCGATTGACCAGGAGGGCCGCCGCGAGTCCCGCCGCGGCCGCAAGCGGCACGAGCAACCGCGACCATCCGGCAGCCTCGGTGCGCCACGTATGCGGCATCGGGGCTTGCCACTGGGCGCGCACCGCTGCCCTGACTCTGTGTGCGAGGCGCTCCACGTATGCGGGGTCGGGTGCCTCGGTGCGCGCGAGCCACGCGGCAAGTTCCGGATCGCGCTCCAGGTTTTCGTCAGTCGTCATCGTTCCCTCCATCACCCGTCAACGGGGCGAGCGCAACCCGCAACACCTTTCGGGCCGCATGTATGTGCCATCGCACCGTGCCATCACTGAGGCCGGTGAGCTTTGCGATCTCGGGGCTCGAGAGCCCGTCCACCTCGAACAACTGCACCATCAATCGCTGCTGCGCGGGCAATCGTTCGAGTGCTGCACGGAAGCGGTCGGTGACCTCATTCCGCTCGGTGACCTGAGCCGGCGACGGGCCCGCCGACGGCAGGTCGGCCGGCATCGCCTCGTCCTGCCGCCGGGCGCGGGAACGCCGGAAGGTGATGCCCTGGTTCACGACGATGCGGGTGATCCAGGGACCAAAAGGACGGGTGACGTCGAAGGAACCAATGGCCTTCATCGCAGAGAGAAAAGCCTCCTGCACCACGTCTTCGGCGTCCTCGTGGGTCGGCACGAGGCGGCGCGCGATGCGGAGGGCGCGACCGATGTGCCGGCGCACGAGTTCGTCGAAGGCGGCCAGGTCGCCGGCCTGGGCGCGCTGTGCGAGAACCGACTCGTCGGGCGCGGCCGGGGCCGTGGCAGCGGGGAGGCCGAAGCCGGGCGTCAACGCGTGAACAGCGGACATGTGATGGGGGCCGGCATTACCGCTACCTACGACGAGCGGGCCGGAACCGTTGGTCGCGGCGACGGCGTGAGGCCAGTCCCCAACGCCCCGGCGCGGCGCGACGTACTTCCCGGCAACCGATTCACAGGATGCTCGATGCCAGTCTGGCGATTCGTTCCGTGGCTCATGGCTTCCCTCCTCATCCTCCTCGCAGCAACGCCCGCCTCAGCCCAGGGCCCCGGGTATGGACCCGGCGGCCCACCCTCGGGCGGTCCTCCCGGCGGTGGCCCGCCGGGAGGCCGCAGGGGTCCCCAGTTCGACTTGCTCGCCGTCGAGGGCCCGCTCGCGCCGGGCGACTTCGTAAAGGTGACAGGGGCCACGACCGGCCAGGAAGCCGAGTATATCACGCTGTACGATGGTTACCAGAAGGAAACGCGGCCGACGCGTGACAGCGCGCAACTCGCGCAGCAGAACATCCGTGCCGCGATCGATCATGGCCGGCGTGAGGCGCTGCCACCGCTCTTTGCGACGCTCAACTCGACCGGCAGGACGCTCGACACGAAGCTCAAGGCGTTCGACGAGCAGGTGAAGAAGCTGCTGCCGAAGGCCCAGTGGAAGCAGTACGAGAAGGACGAGAAGGAACGGCGGAAGGCGCTGGAAGAGGAACAGAAGGAATTGATGCCGCCGGGTGGACCTGGCGGTCCGGGCGGACGGGGCGGCCACGGGCCGCCCTGAGGATCAGGCCTGCCGGGCCATCCCGTCGCCGCTGCTGCTGCTGACCTGGTACTCACCGGTCGGCCCCTCGATCGTCTCGATCTTGACCGCGATGGCGGTGATGTTGTCGAGCCCACCACGCCGGTTGGCCTCGGTGATCATGCGGTCGACCCATCGCTCGGGGCCGCCGTCGACGCGCATGATGCGCTCGAGTTGCTCGTCTTCCAGCATGCCGGTAAGCCCGTCGGATGCGAGCAGGACCACGTCGCCCGGCTGCAGGTGACCGAAGTAGATGTCGGGCACCACGTCGACACTGGCGCCGACACAGCGGGTGATCACGTTGGCATAGGGATGGACGCGGGCCTGCTCCGGCGTGAGGAGGCCGGCGTCCACCTGTTCCTGCACATAGCTGTGGTCCTTGGTGAGCTGGTGCAGCGCGCCGTTCCGCAGCAGGTAGGCGCGGCTGTCGCCGACCTGGCCGATGAGGTAGCGCCCCGGCAGCAGCACCATCACGGTTGCGGTGGTGCCCATGCCGCGCTTGTCATGCTCGGCCAGTGTCCGCGAGAAGATGGCGTCGTTGGCGGTGCGAATGGCCTGCGCGAGCCGGTTGGACGCGCCGCTGTTGTCGAGGCCCTTGAGGCTCCCGACCTCGCGGGCGATGAGGCGCACGGCCATCTCACTGGCGACCTCGCCGGCTGCATGGCCGCCCATGCCGTCGGCGACGATGAACAAGCCGCGATCGGACAGCATGAGGTAGTTGTCCTCGTTGCCGGAGCGGACGATGCCGACGTCGGTGCGAGCCGCACAAGTGAAGCGCACTGACGCTACCTCAGGAAGACCAGCGCGGCGGCCACCGCCGCCAGGATGAGGAACAGGGCGAGCGCCCATGTCGAGACCGAGGATTTTCTGGGTGGAGAGCTGACCACGGTGCGTGGCTTGGACGCCGGGCGCTGCGAACGGGACGCGGTGGCATCGGCCACGGCCGCCGGAATTTCGGTGGCGGGCGGGACCGGAGGGGGTGACGTCGCATCGATGCGCGGCATGACACGGGTGCCGGCCGCGTTGACATCGGGCGATGCATCCATGGGCTCGAACAGGACCGCGACCTCACCGAACCGGATGGTGGCACCGGGTGACAGGGGGAACTCGCCCTTCACCGGTTCACCGTCGACCGTCGTGCCGTTGGTGGACTCGAGATCAGACACGACCCAGACGCCCTCGCGGCGCTGCAGCTTCGCGTGCGCGGTGCTGACGCTCGGCTCGGGGAGCACGATGTCGTTGTAATCGGCGCGGCCGATATTCACGACCGGCGCCCGCACCGGCAACCGCTTGCCCTTGAGTGCGCCGCCGCGAATCAGCAGCGATGCGAGCGGCGCCACGGCCGCCGGTGCCGGCGTACCAGCGGGCGGCGGAATCGGAGTCTGGAAGGGCTGGACGCCGTGCAGCGTGTCGGTGAGCGCCGGAACCGACGGGAGCGATGCCGGCGTGGTCGGGACGCCATGAAACGTGTCGTTGAGCCGCTGCGAGGCACCGATGGCCGGTCCGGTGATGATCGGCGGCGGAAGCACGGGTGTCGCCGCCTGCGCATAGAACCGGAACTCCTCGCCTCCGATGCGGATGACATCGCCACGCGCGAGTACGCGAGATCCCGGAATGCGCTGGCCGTTCACGACGGTGCCGTTGGCGCTCGAATCGGTGATGACATAGCCGTTCGCACCGGGCCGGATCTCGGCATGACGACGCGACACCTCGGTGCTCACAATGACGACCTCACACCCCGCATCGCGGCCAAAGACGAGCCCGGAACCGGTGATGGCGTATTCCCGGCCATCGGTGAGGCTGACGAGGCGACCGGCGCCGGCAGGCCCGGAACTGCTCGCGGCCGGTGTACCGACCGATTCGGGGAGGGAGAAGGCGGCCATCATCTGGGTGCTGCCCGACCGGGCCTCGTCGACCACCCGGAGCTCATGGCGCCCGAGGGTGATCTTATCGCCATGAAGCAACGGGGTCGGCTCCGCCCCGAGCCGAACCCCGTTCACCCGCACTTCCGCTGACGGCGAGGCGACGCGAATGGCGGCCTCGCCGGAACTGAGCAACTCCACAATCGCATGACGTGTCAGGACATCCGGGCCCTCGAGAAGGATTCCCGCGCCCGGGTCCGAGCCGAGCACGAACTCCCCCGCCGAGACGGCGTGACGCCGGCCACCGACCTCAATCTGGATCATGCAGGGGGCTGAAGTGTCATGTGTGTTCGACAATTGTATCCCACGTGCCATAAGCGAGCAAGCAAGTTGGGGTTAGCTGAACGTGCACCGGGGCCCTCATGCGGTGCGCCGGGCGGTTTCGGTGCCGAACTGCAACCGGTGCAACCTCGCGTAAAGACCATCCGCCGCCAACAGGGCACGGTGCGTGCCGCGCTCCCGGACCTCCCCATGGTGCAGGACCAGGATCTGGTCGGCGTGCAGGATGGTGCTCAACCGGTGTGCCACCACGATGCTGGTGCGTCCCGCCATCAGTTCGGCGACTGCCCGCTGGATCTGCGCCTCCGACTCGGCGTCCACGGAACTGGTCGCCTCGTCCAGGATCAGGATGCTGGGATCGAGCGCCAGAGCCCGTGCAAAACTCAGCAGTTGCCGCTCGCCGACGCTGAGTGAGCGTCCCCGTTCCCCCAGCACATGCCGGTACCCGTCCGGGAGGCGGCGCACGAAGCGGTCGGCCCCCACGCGCTCCGCCGCAAGGCGGATCTCGGCCTCGGTGCGCGGCGCATCGAGCGCGAGGTTGTGGAGAATGTCACCGGTGAAGAGAAAGAGGTCCTGCTGGACGTAGCCCACCAGCCCGCGCAGGTCGCGGAAGGAGAGCTCGCGAATGTCGACACCGTCCACGGTAATCCGGCCGCGGGTGGGCTCGTAAAAGCGGAGCAGCAGGCTGATGATGGTCGTCTTCCCCGCCCCGGTATGTCCCACCAGCGCCACCGTCTCGCCCGGACGGGCAGTGAACGAGACGTCGGACAGCACCCACGGTCCGTTGTCGCTGTAGCGGAACCAGACCGACTCGAACTTCACCTCGCCGCGCACCGGCTCGGGGAGCAGTCGCGGCGACTCCGTCTCGGTAACGGTGACGGGCTCGTTGAGGAGGCGGAAGATGCGCTCCGACGATGCCATGGCCGCCTGCAGCAGGTTGAATTTCTCGGAAAGATCCTGCAGCGGCTGGAAGAAGCGGCGCGTGAGCTGGATGAACGCCGCGAGCACGCCGATGGTCAGGGTGCCGCCGAGCGTGCGAAGGCCGCCGTACCACAGCACGAGCGCCAGGGCGATGGCGGTGAGGATCTCGATCGCGGGGAAGAACAGCGCATAGATCGTGACGGAGCGGAGGTGCGCCCGCAGGTGCTCCTCATTGATGCCGCCGAACTCGCGGGCGGATGCCGGCTCGCGGGCGAAGAGCTGCACCACCCGCATCCCGGAGAGGTGCTCCTGGAGGTAGCTGTTGAGCCGGGCCAGGAGGAGGCGAATGTCGCGGAAGGCGTCCCGCACGCGGCGGCGGAAGACGCGGGCAAGGAGGTACACGAACGGAATCACGGCGAACGCCACCAGGGCCAGGCGCCAGTCGGCCACCAGCATGAGCACCATGATCGCGGCCAGGGTGAAGAGGTCGCCGAAGACGGTGACGACGCCGGAGGAGAAGAGTTCGTTGAGGGTCTCGACGTCGGAGGTGACGCGAGTCATCAGCCGGCCGACGGGGTTCCGGTCGAAGTACGGGATGCTGAGCCGCTGCATGTGCTCGAAGATCTGGAGCCGCAGGTCGCGCATGACGCGCTGGCCGATGTAGGTGGTCACCAGCGCCTGCACGTACTCGAGCACGAACTCGAAGAGGAGGGCCCCGAGCGCGATGAGCGCAAGGGTGCGGAGCATGCCGAAGTCGCGCCTCGGCACCGCCACGTCGAGGGCGCGCTCGGTAAGGAGCGGATTGACCAGCGCCAGCCCCGCCGAGGCCATGAGGCACAGGAGGGCCAGCGCGGCCTGCCAGCGATAGGGCCGCAAGTAGTGGAGCAGGCGCCTGAGGAGCGCCGAGTCGTATCCGACGGAGACGTGGTCTTCGGAGAGTTCAGGCATGCCTACGCTGCTTCAAGCCCCTCCTCCCCTTCCGTCGAGATCCCCTTCAGCCCCTTCCGCACCCACGTGGTGAACACGAAGAAGCCGAAGCCGATGGTGAAGTAGCTGAGGATCAGCCGCCAGATGAGGATGTAGAGCGGGGTCAGTTCCTTCGGCACGTACGCCGCCATGATGAGGGCCGACAGCACCTCGGCGATGCCGGAGGCACCGGGCGTCGGGGCGAAATAGAGGAGGAAGGTGATCAGCGTCTGAAGCAGCAGGATGTCCACGAAGTTCGCGTGGATGCCGAGCGTGCGCATGGCGACGTAGCCCGCCAGGAGCTTGTTGGCGTGCGACGGGGCGGAGAGGAGCGTGGCCCAGAGCAGCGCCAGCCAGCCACGCGGGGTGTTGAATGCCAGCACCGACTCGTGGGCCTGGTCGATGCCGGTACGCAGTCCCTCGAGCCGCGCGGCGATCCGCTTGCTGCGGCGGCCGGCCCAGTCGGCGAGCTTGTGAACCAGCGCGCTCATGTGCTTCGGGAAGATGATGACGGCGATCAGCACCACGCCAAGCACCATGAATACGCTCAGGGTGCCGAGGTAGAGGTCGTAGAGCGAGAGGCCGAGAACGGCGTCCTTCGTGATGAGCGAACGGCCGCCGCCGAAGAAGATGGCCAGCGGCCCGGCAATGCCGAAGAAGAGGATGGTGGCGATGAACGTCATCAGCGTCGACGTGAGCGCCACCGGCACCGGGATCCCGAAGCGCCGCATCGTGTAGATCATCATGGGCGCGGCGCCCGACTGGAGCGGCGTGAGGTACGCGGCCCACGCACTCATGCCGCCGGCCAGCATCATCCCGCCGATGGGCGGATTGGGATGAACCACCCGGGCGACGGCCCAGAGACGCAATCCGCCACCGATCCAGTCCATCGACGCGAGCACAACGCCGAGGAGGAGCCAGGCCCAGTGCAGGTGGAGGACCTTGTCGAGCACTGCCTGGGGGTTCTTGCCGTAGACGAACGTGAAGGCAAACCCGGCCAGCGAGATCAGGAGGAAGATCTCGAGCCCGCGTCTGATCATCTGCGGCGTAAAGAGTTTTGCGGCCATGCGGCGCGGAAAAGTAGCGGAGCACGCCCACCTGCCGACAGGTGCCGAAACCCGAAGCTATCCCGAAACCATGATGTTCACTATTCTTCGCTCCGCCATGTCGGACGTCATCCGGATCGTCAACGCACGCCAGCACAACCTGCAGGGCGTCACGGTGGACCTGCCCCACCGCTCCCTGATCGTGATCACCGGCCCCTCGGGCTCGGGGAAGTCGAGCCTCGCGTTCGACACCCTCTACGCCGAGGGGCAGCGCCGCTACATCGAGTCACTCTCGACCTATGCGAAGCAGTTCCTCGAGCGCATGCCCAAGCCGCTGGTTGACCTGCTCGAGGGCCTGGCGCCGGCGGTGGCGATCGAACAGCGCAATCCCACCGTGTCCAGCCGCTCGACCGTGGGCACCGCGACCGAGGTGTACGACTTCCTGCGCCTGCTGTGGGCGCGGATCGGGACGCCGTACTGCCGGAAATGCGGGGCACCGGTGCGGCGCGACACCGTGCAATCGGCCACCGATGCGGTCGCGTCATCGGTAACGGGGCGCCTGCAGGTGGCGTTCCCGCTCCCGGCATCGGCGCGCGCGGGCCACGAGCTGATCGTGGAGAACCTGCGGGCCCTCGGATTCCTCCGGGTGCTGGCCGACGGCGAGCTGCTGCACCTGGACGAGCTGCCACCGAAGTGCGATCTGGCGAAGGCAAGGAACTGCTGGTGGTGGTGGACCGGCTGGCCATTGTGACACGGGGCGATGCCCCGCCCCGCCTGGGCGAGGCGCTGGGCACTGCGTTCGGCGAGGGCGAGGGCATGGCGCTGGTGCTGCACGACGGCGGGCGCCTGCGCTTCACGGAGTTCCCCACCTGCAGTGCCTGCGACACGCCGTCCCTGCCGCTCACGCCCGCCCTCTTCTCCTTCAACAACCCGCGCGGCGCCTGCGAGGCTGCAACGGGTTCGGCGCGGTGCTGGAATACGCCGAGTCGCTCATCGTACCCGATGCCTCGCTCGCGATCTCGGACGGGGCGATCGATCCGTGGACCAAGCCGCGCTACGAGGCGCGGCGCCGGGCGCTCGACAAGCGGGCGGGAACTGGGCGCCGACGCTGAACGCGCCATGGAGGAAGCTCAAGGCGACGGTGCGGCGGGAGCTGCTGCACGGCAAGAGCGGCCGCTACCTCGGGATCTTTCCCTTCCTCAAGGGCCTCGAGGAGAAGCGGTACAAGCAGTACATCCGGGTGTTCCTGCGGCAGTACCAGCTGGCGGAGACCTGTCCTTCGTGCGGCGGCACGCGGCTCAACGAGCATGCGCGTCGCCGTGCGGCTGGCTGACCGGATGATCTCGCGACATCTCGGCGCTGTCGATCGACGGGCTGCACGCCTGGCTCGCCACCCTGCCGCTCACGGCGCACGAGCGCGAGATCGCGCCAATCGGTCCTGGACGAGCTGGCCCCCCGGGTCGACTACCTGCGCGACGTGGGACTCGGCTACCTCACGCTCGACCGGCAGACGCGCACGCTCTCGGGCGGCGAGGCACAGCGGATCGCGCTTTCCAACGCGCTCGGGTCGCCGGCTGGTGGACACGCTCTACGTGCTGGACGAGCCCACCATCGGGCTCCACCCGCGCGACACCGACCGGCTGCTCGCGCTGCTGCACCGGCTGCGCGACGGCGGCAACACCGTCGTGGTGGTGGAGCACGACATCGCCGCGATCCGGCAGGCGGACTTCATGCTCGAGCTGGGACCGGGTGCGGGCGAGCGCGGCGGGCGGGTGGTGCATGCGGGCCCGATCGACGGGGCCGCTGCAGTCGCTCACCGGCCAGTACCTCACGGGCGAGAAGCGGATCGGCGTGCCCAGCGTGCGGCGGGCGGCGGGTCCCCGGTGGCTCAAGCTGCGTGGCGCCCGGCTGCACAACCTGCAGGGTGCCGACTGCGACATCCCGCTCGGCACGCTCACCGCGGTGACGGGCGTATCGGGCTCCGGCAAGAGCACGCTGCATCCACGACGTACTCTACCGGCAGCTCGAGGCGCGGCTGCACGGCGGCCACTCGGCGAAGTCGCACCTCGGCGAACTGGTGGGCGAGGGCGTGGTGACCGGCGGGAGTGGCTGCGGGACGTGCTGCTGGTGGACCAGTCGCCGATCGGGCGGAGCCCGCGTTCCAACCCGGTGACGTACGTCAAGGCGTTCGACGAGATCCGCGAGCTCTTCGCGGCGCAGCCACTCTCCCGGCAGCGGAAGTACACCCCGGCGACCTTCTCGTTCAACCTGCCGGGCGGCCGCTGCGAGACCTGCGAGGGCGCGGGGCACGTGCAGGTGGAGATGGTGTTCCTGGCCGACGTCTTCGTGCCCTGCGAGACCTGCGGCGGGTCGCGCTTCAAGCGGGAAGTGCTGGACGTGAAGATCCACGGCCACTCGATCCATGATGTCCTGCAGTGGACGGTGGAGGAGGCGGTGTCACGATTCCGGCACCAGCCGAAACTCGGCGTGGCGCTGTGGCACCTGCAGCAGGTGGGACTCGGCTACCTGCGGCTGGGGCAGCCCGCCACGACGCTTTCGGGCGGCGAGGCGCAGCGGCTGAAGATCGCGCGGGAGCTGGCGCAGGCGGGCAAGAAGGCAGGGCGGAAGCTCTACATCCTCGACGAGCCGACGACCGGACTGCACCTCGACGATGTGCGGGTGCTGATCAGCGTCCTGGACCGGCTGGTGGATGCCGGGCATACGGTGCTGGTGATCGAGCATCACATGGACGTGATCAAGCGGGCCGACTGGGTGATCGACATGGGACCGGAGGCAGGGAACGACGGCGGGCAGGTCGTGGCACAGGGAACCCCGGAAGAGGTCGCCGAGGTGGAGGGATCGCACACGGGGCGGTATCTGCGGGAGGTACTGCAATGAGCCGGCGTTCGCCGGAAACAGCGGGGAACCGGGAACTGGTGAACCGGAACAACTCCTTCCTTTTCCCTGTTTCCCTCCTCCCTGTTCCCTGTTCCCTGTTCCCGCCTATGCTGATGACGAAATGAGCGACCACGCCTCCTGCACGTGCCGCAGCTCGGTGGCGCGGGCGCCGATCGCCATGCGGATCGTGTAGCGGCCGTCGAGCGCGGTGTGGGAGAGATAGACCTGCCTCGTGGCATTCACCCGGGCTAGCAGCTCACGGTTCCTCTCATTCACGGCGGCCAGGTCCTCGCCCTCGCGAGGGCGGAGGCGGAAACACACCAGCGCCAGCGGCACCGGCGCCATCAGCTCGAAGCGCTCGTCATCCCGCACCCAGCCAGCCACCTGCTGCGCCCAGTCACAGTGCTGGCGGATGATCGCCCGGATCCCCTCCACGCCGTAGCTCTTGATGACCCACCAGAGCTTGAGTGCCCGGAACCGGCGGCCGAGCTGGATGCCCCAGTCACGGAAGTTGGCGACCTCGGCGTCGTGCGCCGTGCGGAGGTATTCGGGGCTCGCGGAGAAGGTGCGAAGCAGCGCATCGACGTCCTTCACGAAGTACGCCGAACAATCGAAGTTGACCAGCATCCACTTGTGGGGATTGAAGACGAAACTGTCGGCCAGCTCCACCCCGTCGATGATCCAGCGCTTCTCGGGCAGGATTGCCGCAGTCCCCGCGTACGAGGCATCGACGTGGAGCCACGCGCCGTGGCGCCGGCAGACCTCGCCAACGGCCCGCAGCGGATCGATCGCGGTGGTACCGGTGGTCCCGGTGGTGGCGACCACCGCGGCGGGTACGAAACCCGACGCGACGTCAGCGGCGATCGCCGCGGCCAGGACATCGGGGCGCATGGCGAAGTCGTCATCGAGGTCGATGAGGCGCAACGACTCGATGCCGTAGCCGGCCAGGCGCACCGCCTTGTCCACCGATGAATGCCGCTCTCGCGACGCGTACACGGTGAGCCTGCCCTGCACCTCCTGCAGGCCATGGAGGGCGGAGGCAAAGCCGGTGGCGCGCTCGCGGGCGGTGAGAAGCGCCACGAGGGTCGCCGTGGACGAGGTATCCTGGATGACGCCGGTGAATTCCGCGGGGAGGCCGAGCATCTGCCGCAGCCACTCCATGGTGACCTGCTCGAGCTCGGTCGCGGCGGGCGACGTCTGCCATGACATGCACTGCGCACCGATGCTGGCGGTGAGCATCTCGGCGAGCATCGACGGGGGGCTCGCGCTCGACGGGAAGTAGGCGAAGAATCCGGGGTGCCCCCAGTGCGTCATGCCCGGGAGGATGAGCCGGCCGAAATCGTTCATGAGCTGCGCCGTCGGCTCGGCCTCCTCGGGCGGTGACACGGGGAGCGCCCGGCGGATGTCGCCGGGCTGCACGTCGGGGGTGACCGGCAGGCGCTCGACGTCGCGAAGGTAATCGGCCATCCAGTCGACCAGCTCGTGGCCGGCGCGGCGGAACTCGCTGATCTCCATCATGTCCCTCCGATCATGTGCGTGATCCTCCAAGGCGCGCCGTCGCTGCAGCGACCGCCTCGGTCGTTCCGCTCAGTGCCAGTACGTCGCCCGCTTCGAGCTGTACCTTCCCCGACGGATAGATGAGCGGCCGGTCGCCGCGGCTCACCGCCACCACGGTGGCGCCGGTGAGACCGCGGAGATTGAGCTCGGCGAGCGTTCGCTTGTCGGCCGGTCCCCCCTTCTCCACCGTCACGGCGGAGAGGCTACCGATACCCGGGAGGAGTTTTTCCACCTGCATGAGCGCGGCATCGGTCGGCTCCACCCGATGGTGCTCCGCCGTCAGCATGTGCGCCGCCACCTCGGCACCGGCCTGCATATGTCCCTGGAGGTCCTTCGCAGCGCGCCAGAAGGCGATGCCGAGGAAGAACATGACCAGGGCGACCAGGGCAGGCGCACTGAGCCGGGGCAGGAACGGCTGCGTGACGCCGACGATGAGGAGCCCGACGGCGAGCAGCGCGCCGACCTGCAGTGCGAGCACGAGTGTGCGGCGCGGCGCGCGGCCCTGGTCGACACCCCGGGGCGGCGGTGGCAGCGCGCGCGCGGCGAGCCGCTCCGCGATCTCCCGCCCGGCGCGCATCATCAGGACCGCAAACGGGAGCGACACCGCGGCCGTGCCGAGGATGACGATGGCCGAGGCGGCGTCAGGCCTGAGCGGGTACTGGCCGACCAGGAACGCCTCGAGCGCGGGCAGGTTGACCGCTGCGGCGATGATGATGCCACCGAGCGCCACGGTATAGAGCAGCAACAGGGCGATCCCGCGGCGCACGAGCGACCAGGCGGAGACCGCGCGCGGCTGCCGCAGGAGCTCGACCCACGAGCCGTAGAGTGACACGAAGACCTGCAGCGGCCGGGGAAGCTTCGCGTCCACCGTCAGGGCGATGCGCTCGGAGCGTCCCATGAGGATCGGCGTGGTGAACGCCGTGAGCATGGCCACGGCGACGGCCACGCTGAAGAGGCGGCCGGCGCCGGCGCTGAGGCCGGCACCGAGAGTCGCAATCACGAAGGAGAACTCGCCGATCTGCGTGAGGCTCATGCCGGCCTGCACGGCGGTGCGCACCGGCTGGCCGGAGAGAAACGATCCCACCGTGACGCCCACCGACTTGCCGACGAGCACCACCGCGGCGAGGGCCAGCACGAGGGACCAGTCCCGGAGCGCACCGGCGGGGTCGAAGAGCATGCCGATCGACACGAAGAAGATGCCGGTGAACATGTCGCGCAGCGGCTCGATGATCGGCTCGACATGACGCGACACACCCGCCTCCGATATGAGCGCGCCGGCGAGGAAGGCACCGAGCGCCACCGAGAGCCCCTGCGACTGCGCAAAGAGGGCGAGGGCGAAGCAGAACCCGACACTGGTGACGAGGAGGGTCTCCTTGCGACGGAGCGCCACCAGAAAGCGGAAGACGGGCGGCACGACCAGGAGTCCCACGCCGAGGAGTGCCGCCACCACGAGCACGAGGCGCCCCGCGGTAGCCATCAGGATGTTCCCGGTGTCCCCTGTGCCCGCCACGAGGGCCGAGATCGTGGCCAGCATGAGGATGGCGACCAGGTCCTCGGCGATGAGGACGCTGAAGACCGCCTGGCGGGCGCGCTGCTCGAAGCGGAGGTCCCGGAAAGCGTGCGACACGATCATGGTGGAGGAGATCGACACCAGCGCGCCGGCGAGCAGGCTGGTGCGGGTATCCAGCCCGAACAACGCTGCCACCTGGGAGCCGAGGGCGAAGGTCAGGCCCACCTCGATCACCGCCACGACGCCTCCCGTGGGGATGATGCGGGCAAGCTCGCGGAGGTTGAACTCGAGACCGAGCGAGAACATCAGCAGGATCACGCCGAGTTCCGCGAGGGTGCGGATCGTCTCTTCGTGGGCGAAGAACGGGATGGGGGTGTGCGGGCCCACGATGATGCCGGCCAGCAGATAGCCCAGGACCACCGGCAGGCGCAGCTTCTGGCACGCGACGGTGGTGAGTGCCGCCGCGCAGAGCACCAGGGCCAGGTCGAGCAGGAAAGCGTGAGGGCTCACCGTGCCGGTTGCCGATGCATGTAAGTTCCCCCGCCATGTCCGTGATTGACGACGTTGCCGACCCGGAGACCGCCGCCCATCACCTGGCCGGTCTCGGCTGGATGCTGCTCGCGCAGGCGTGCTTCGCGGTGATGAACGTAAGCGCCCGACTGGCCGGCGGCGATCTCCCGTGGCCCGAGGTGGCCGCTGCCCGTTTCCTGGTCGGCGTCGTCCTCGCGGTACTGCTGGCGCGCGCGCGCGGCGTGTCGCTCCGGACCACCGATCGCCGCGCTCTCGTGGGGGCGCGCCATCTTCGGCACGCTGTCGGCGCTCTGCACATTCTACGCACTCACATCCCCGCGCATCCACCTTGCCGACGCGGTCACGCTCGGCGCCACCGCGCCGATATTCGTTGCGCTGCTGGCGCCATGGTTCCTGGGAGAGCCGCGATCACGCTCGGTGGGTGTGGCGGTGGTGATTGCCTTCGCGGGAGTGGCCCTGGTACTGCAGCCGCGCTTCCACAGCGCGATATGGGTCGCGTCTGATCGCGACGCTTGGTGCCATGTTCTATGCCTTCGCCATGATGCTGCTCCGTCGCCTGGGCCCCGGCGAGAGCGGCGAGGCAGTCGTACTCCATTTCTCGCTGGTGGCGCTGGTAACCACCCTGCTGCTGTCGATCCCGGTGTGGCGCACGCCTACGCCGCGCGCCGCACTGTTCCTGGTGGGCACGGGCCTCGCCGGCGGCGGTGCCCAGCTCGCGATGACCCGGGCATACTCACTCGACAGCGCGGCGCGGGTCTCGGCACTCGCCTACCTGGGCATCCTGTTCACCGTCCTCCTCGCCATCCCGGTATTCGGCGAACGGCCATCGGTGACGCAGATGGCGGGTGCCCTGGCAGTGATCGGTGCAGGCCTGCTGCTTGCGCGCTCGGCCCGGCCCGCCGTAGGCGTCGATTAGTTTTCGTCCGACGATTCACAAGGAGAATGACATGGCCGGCCAGGGATCATCGGGAAACGTCATCGCCGCGCTCGCGAGCTTCTTCATTCCGGGACTGGGACAGCTCATCCAGGGGCGTCCGCTCAAGGGCGCCATCATGTTCGTGCTGGCGGGAGCGCTCTGGCTGATCTGGATGGGTTGGATCATCCACCTCTGGTCGATCCTGGATGCGGCGTGGTTCAAGCCGTCTGCGGCGTAGCCCGAACCGAATGATCACGCTCACGCTTCTCACCCTCCTGATGACCCCGCCCGATACCAGCACGGCGCTGCAGCGGCTGCTCGCCGAGGACTGGCAGTACCGGCTGGAGCAGAACCCCGAGGGAGCCACCTTCCTCGGTGATCACAGGTACGACAACCGGCTGAGCGACATCTCCCTCCCAGCCATCGCGGGGCGCCAGGCGCACGACCGCGCCATGGTGGCGCGGGCGAAGGCGATCAAGCCCGCCGCGCTCAAGGGTCAGGACCGGCTGTCGCTCCAGCTGTTCCTTTGGGAAAAGCAGGTGGACGTGGAGGGGCAGCAGTTCGCGACGTGGCTGATGCCGCTGGACCAGCTCGACGGGGTGCAACTCGCCTTTCCCCAGCTGATCGGGGCGATGCCGTACCGCACCGCCCATGATTACGACAACTACCTCGCCCGGCTCGACGCCTTTCCGCGCTTCATCCGGCAGACGATCGCGCTCCTGCGCGAGGGGATGCGCACCGGGTGGGTGCAGCCCGCGTTCCAGTTGCGGGGCGTCCCGGCGCAGATCGAGGCGCAGCTGGTGGCGGATGCCGCGGCGAGCCCGGTATACGCCCCGGTGAAGGCTATGCCTGCCGGCATCGGCGCCGCCGACCAGGCCCGGATCGAGGCGGCGGCACGCCGGGCGATCATCGATTCCGTGGTGCCGGCGCTCCGCGCGCTGCGCGACTTCGTGCAGCAGGAATACCTGCCGGCAGGGCGGAAGAGCGCTGCCGGCAACTCGCTGCCGGGGGGCAATGCCTACTACGCCTGGCAGGTGCGGCGGTACACGACCCTGTCGATGCCGGCAGAGACGATCCACCAGCTCGGCCTCGACGAAGTAAGACGCATCCGGCTTGCGATGGATTCGGTGCAGCGGCAGGTCGGGTTCACCGGCAGCTTCGCCGAGTTCCTGCAGTTCCTGCGCACTGATCCGCGATTCTACTATGCGACCGCCGACGAGCTGACGGAGGGCTACCGCGACATCGCGAAGCGGATCGACGGCGCACTGCCGGGCCAGTTCGCGGTACTGCCGCGGACGCCATATGGCGTGAAGGCGTTCCCCGACTACGAGGGGCCATCGCAGACGACGGCGCGCTACTACCCGTCGGCGGCGGACGGCTCGCGTGCCGGCTTCATGATGGTGAACACCTGGCAGCTCACGGCCCGCCCGAAGTACGAAATGGAGGCGCTCACGCTGCACGAGGCGATGCCGGGTCATCATCTGCAGATCGCACGGGCCCAGGAGCTCGTGGGACTGCCGGAATTCCGCCGCAATGCCGGCTACACTGCGTATGTGGAAGGATGGGCGCTCTACGCCGAGCAGCTGGGAAGCGACCTCGGGCTCTACAAAGACCCGTACTCGCGGTTCGGACAACTCACGTACGAAATGTGGCGCGCATGCCGCCTGGTCATCGATACCGGCATCCACACGATGGGGTGGAGTCGCGACTCCGCCATCGCCTACCTGCTGGCCAATTCCGCCAAGACAGAACAGGACGCCGGTGTGGAGGTGGACCGGTACATCGTGTGGCCGGGCCAGGCGCTGGCGTACAAGATGGGCGAGCTCCGCATCGTGGCGATCCGGAAACAGGCCGAGGCCGCGCTCGGACCGCGATTCGACGTGCGGCGCTTCCACAACGCGCTGCTCGACAACGGCCCGGTGCCGCTCGAGGTGCTGCAAACGCAGATGGACGCGTGGATCAAGGCACAATGACCGCGGCGCCGCTGCCCTACGACTGGGACGCCGCGTGCGCCCACCTCCGGGCCCGGGACAGGAGGCTGGCGCAACTCATGGATCGGTCACGCCCGATCCGGCTGGAACTGGCGCACACCCAGAGCCTTTTCCACGCGCTGGCGGAAGCGATCGTGTACCAGCAGCTCTCGGGCAAGGCGGCCGCGACCATCTTCGGACGGATGCGCGCCATCTATGCGCCCAAGCGATTCCCCACGCCAGCCGACCTGGCGGCAACGCGGCCGGAACGGCTGAGGGCCGCAGGCCTTTCCAACGCGAAGGCGGCGGCGGTCATCGACCTGGCGCGCCGCACCGCGAGCGGCGAGCTGCCGACGCTGGCCCAGATCCGGAAGCTGACCGACGAAGAAATCCTGGAGCGCCTCACCGTCGTGCGCGGGATCGGCCCGTGGACGGTTCACATGCTGATGATCTTCCGGCTGGGGCGGCCCGATGTGCTGCCAGTGGCCGACCTCGGCGTGCGCAAGGGATTCGCCATCACCTACCGGAAGAAGGACCTTCCCACGCCCGACGAGCTCACGGCGCACGCCGAGCGCTGGCGGCCGTACCGGTCGCTGGCGAGCTGGTACATGTGGCGCGCGCTGGATAACGCGAGCAAAGACTAGAGGCCGAAGATCACCAGCGTCGGCTTGCCGGTGATCCGCCAGGCAACGAACGACGTGTTTCCCGATGCCGCCGCCACGTACTGCTTGCCACCCGCCATGTAGGTAATCACGCCGCCAGCCATGGCACCGCCGGTATCGTGTTCATAGAGCGTCTTGCCGGTGGCGGCATCCAGTGCGAGGAAGTGGCCGTCCAGGGTGCCGGTGAACAGCACACCACCGGCCGTCGGCGTGACGGCGGCAAGCATGGGCGTGGGCTGGCGAACCTTCCAGCGGATTGTTCTCCGAGTCTTCGGATCGACGGCCGTGGTCCAGCCATGCGCCAGGCTGATCGAGTCCGGGACGGGAATTCCGCCGCCAAACGATGATGTCGACAGCTTCGGGGCGTTCGGCCCGACCGCCGTGAGCTTCACCGTGACGCACCAGTCCACCGAGTTCACGTAGACCAGACCGGTTCCGCTGCTGAACGCCGCGCCATTCCACTCCATGCCGCCGGCCGGGCCGGGGCAGAAATGGGTCCCGCCCGTCGTCAGCGGCGCCTGGTCGTTCTTGTGGGTCGTGACGGACGTCTTGGACTGGAGCTTTCCCGTCGCGGCGTCGAGCAGGTGCACGTAGCCGTCCTTCGCCGTGGCCGCGACCATTGCCTTCCCCCCGGCCGGCGTGAACATCGCGCTGCCCGTCGCGTCCCAGTCGTGCACGTCGTGTGGCTGGGTCTGGTACCACCACTTCAGGCGGCCGGTCGCCGCATCGAGCGCCACAATGCCGGCGGTGAACAGGTTCGCCCCCGCCCGGCCGGTGCCGACGAAATCGGGGAAGGCATTGCCCACCGGGACATGCAGCGTACCGCTCGCCGGATCGATGGAGAGATAAGTCCACGTGCCGCCGCCGCCGTGGGCCGCCGCCGCCTCGGGCCAGCTGTTGGCTCCCGTTTCCTTCCCCATCGGAATGGTGGCGAAACCCCAGACCTTGCTGCCGTCACTCACCTTGAAGGCCATCGTCTCGCCGCGAACGCCGACGTCACCGCCGGCTTTCGGCATGTAGACGAGGTCGTTCCAGATCAGGGGAGCGGCCTGCGACGACTCGCCGATCTTGGAGTCCATGATGCGGCGAATCCAGAGGACCGCGCCGGTCTCGATGTCCAGCGCCAGAAGATGGCCATCGGGCGTTCCGCGGATCACGCGACCGCCACCGATGGCGACGCCCTTGTTGTTGGCGGCCGACTCGAGGGCGGACGAGACATACTGGTGCCGCCACTTGATCGCGCAGGTGGCGCCATCGATCGCGAGGGTCAGGTGCGTGGTGGTGACGTAGAGTATTCCATTGTGCGCCACGGGCCCGCCCTCGAACGCGCCGCCCTCCCCGAGAGGCACCTCGCAGACCGGCTTGAGTCCCGCCGCGTTTGCAGCGGTGATGTCGGTCAGCGTCGAGTAGCGCGCGCTCGCGGTATCCCTTGCCGTACGTCAGCCAGTCGGCCGGCGCCGTATCGGCCGCCGCAAGCTCAGCCTGGCTGGGCGCGGACGACGTGGGTTGCCGGATGGTGGTGTCGGGGCGGCCGCCAGGGGAACACCGGCGACATCCGGCCCACCGGGTGAGGCTTTCGGGATGATCCGGTTCAAATCGTAGTGGCCAATCAGCCGGTATGGTCCGGCCGGGAACCCGTTCTCGCGAAGAATGTAGGCCACGATGTCGAGCGACTGATTGGCCGGCAGCGACGCGGGCGCCGTGAGCGGCATCTCGGTGTGGACGCCATACCAGAGGCGACTCATGGGGTCGCCGCCAAAGCGCGCGAAAAACTGGGGGCCCTTCAGCGCGGGGCCGGCGCCGCCTTGCAACTTCTCTCCGTGGCAGACCGAGCATTTCGCTGCGAAGAGCTGAACTCCGCTGTCCGCCTGCTCCTTGCCATACCAGCCGGCCTCGGGCGGTGGAGGAAGCGGGACCGTGGAGACTTGCCTGGGCGAGGCGGACGACGAGTCGGTCGGCGAACCGGCTGGCTGCTTCGCCGGCCCGGGCTTACACGCCGCCGCGAGACACGCAGCGAGGGCCATGGCAAACGGCAGGGACAATCTCATGCTCGGTCTCCCCCATGATTACGCGCGCTACAAGTCGTTCCGCAGATACAAGTTGAGCGTGATGCCGAAAACGTTGGTGTCCTTCGGATCCTTCGAGGTGTGCTGGTAGAGATAATATGTCTCCAGCATGAGGATCCGGCGGTACGGCCACTGGATGCCCACCTCATACTGCTCCTCGTCCACCGTGCCGCTGGCAAAGTCATAGAAGATCTCCGCCGACGCGTATGGAGTGAAGCGAAAATGATGCACCAGCAGGTCGCGCTCGACGGACAACCGGTTGCGATACCGCGTTGAATAGTCCCCGTCGACCCACCTGAATTCCAGCCGGTTGCGATCCTCGAGGAGCCAGCGGTCGAAGGGTCGCCAGCGGGGCGTAATGACCGCGATGAGGCGGTCCTCCCCGGTCGATTTTCCTTCCTGGTCGGTCCACAGATACTCGAAGCCAAGGCCCGCGGTGACGCGACTCTCTTTATCGTTGTTGATGTTGACCAGGTGATCGAGGCGGTTGATGCGCTTCCACTGGTACGCAAAGGCCCCACCTGCTATCCACTGGTCGTACGAATAGTTGGTTCCGGCATTCAGCTCGCCGGTGCCGAGAAACCGGAAGTGCCCAGGGAACTGGACCCAGACATTGCCGGTGTACCAGCCCTGACCCGCGGTCGCCGGCAGTTGCGCGCGCGCCGCCGAAGCACCGAGCAGTGCACAGAAGCCCGCGAGGAAAGCCGCCCGCGGCCGGATCAGATCCGCCCCGCCCTGCTCTCGACATCGACATCGAGCTTCACTGGCGGACCCCCGGGCTCTCCGTCGCTGTCGGACCCGATCAGCTGGGGCGCGTTGGCGCGCCACCATGCGTCGCCCTCCTCGTCGGTCCAGCGCCCCAGCATCGGCTCGATGACCTCGTCCAGCAGCTCCTCGACGGCACGCGCCGTCGGCGGCCTGCTCTCTGGTTCCTTCGCGAGGAGCTTGAGCACCAGGTCCTCCATCTCGGGAGCCAGCGGGCGACCGAGCTTCTCGGAGGGTGCGAGGGGCCGCTCCTCCATGTGCCGGCGCATCACTTCCTTCGCGTTGACCCCGAAGAAGGGCTGCACCCCGCTCAGCAGGAAGTAGGCAACCACGCCGAGCGAGTACAGGTCGGCACGCGCATCGATTTCCAGGGAGGCCGACGCCGCCTCCGGCGCCATGTAGAGCGGCGTCCCCACGGCGGCTCCATCACGGGTGAGGTCGGGGTCTTCGTGCTCGCTCTCCTTCACCAGGCCGAAGTCGAGCACCTTCACCAGGTCGGGCACGCCGCCCCGGTAGCAGATCATGATGTTCTGCGGCTTGATGTCGCGGTGAATGAGGCCCGGCGTCGTGCGCCTCGGCAAGCGACCCGCACACCTGCCGCATGATGTTCGCCACCCGCCGCTCGGGCAATGGACCGAAGCGCTGGACGACCACGTCCAGCGTGAGGCCGCGCAGGTACTCCATGGCGTAGTAGAAGGTGCCTTCGGGCGTGCGCCCGTAGTCGAAGATGGTGATGGTATTCGGGTGCACCAGCTGGCTGGTGGCCTGCACTTCCTTCTCGAACCGGCGCAGTGCCTGGGGGCTGCTCCGGTCGCTGCGCAACAGCTTCACGGCGGTGGCGCGGCGCAGGAAGGCATGGCGCGCACGATACACGGTGCCCATCGCCCCCTCCCCGATGACGCGCTCGAGGGTGTACTGGCCGAGCTGCTCGGCGCGGCGGGCCCGGGCACGAGCTCGTTCGAGCATGCCGAAGACGAGCCAGATGATCCCGGTGCCGACAACGATGATGCCGAGCAGGGTGGAGAACGCCTGCCACAGGATGCGAACGCCCCTGTAGCTCTCGTCGTATCCCTGCTCCACCGCGATCCCCACCGCTGCCTTGGGGAACCAGCGCCAGGCGCCGACCACCGTCTCGCCGAGATAGCTGCGGTACCCGTCGATGTCGATGCCATCGTGCCCGGTCACAGCGCTTTCGGCCAGGTGCGTGAGGGGCCAGGCCGGGGGTGGCGTGGCCGGATCGAAGCCGAGGAGCAGGTTGCCACCGGGATCGCCGACTCGCACGTTGAACGGCGAGCCGACGAGTGTGTCGCGCGGCAGGAGGCCGACCTTCCGGAGCAATGAGTCGAAACGGCTGGTGGAGAGGAGGAGACCCTCCTGGCTGAAGAAGTAGGTCTCTCCTGTCGCTCCCGGGACGACCGGCGGTGATGATCGGGTCGAAGTCGGTACCGGGATCGGCACGGACATCGAAGAAACCGACGAAATGGGCGCCGCCCGAGTCGGTGGCAAAGACGGGAGAGGCGGTGAGGATGACCGGACGCGTGCGGCCCGAGCGGAATTCCGCTGCTGTCAACCACGCCGAGCGCGAACGGAGGCGCGGTGACGGTCTCACCACGGCTCAGGCGTGCAAGCAGCTCGGGGCTGTACACCCGGGTCGTGGTGCCGATCAGGGTAGGATCGTTGGACGTGAGGATCCGGGCCTCGGGCGAGATGAAGGCGAAGTTCTCGTAGCCGTGACTCTCGAGCACGTCATGGAGCCGTTCCACGAGGCGGCCGCGGGCGGGTAGCCGCCGCAGCTGTTCGGCGCTGAGGCCGGGAGCGTGCCGGGCAATCTCGAGCAGGTCATCACGCACCGCGGGCTCGGCCGCGATCCAGCGGACGAGGGAATGCTGACCTTCGAGCCACGCATTCAGTCCCTCGTACATCGAGTTCATGACCAGCCGGAGCCGGTCCTCGGTACGGTCGCGCACGGTCTTCCGAACCACCGAATGGGTCCAGAGGCCCACGGCCGGTCAGGCCGACGAGCGAAAGGAGGAGGAGCGACAGCGATCGAGGCTGGTCACGCAGACTCATGGCCAGATGATATACCCTTTATCTTGACGCGGTGCTGGATGATACCTCCGCATTGCTCGCAGGAGCACCATCAACGATGTCGAACGAACGGGGCGTGCTGGGCGCGCCAATTTTCTGGGGATCGGTGGTCCTCGCGGCCGGCCTGGTGGTGGCCGCCCTCATCGGCAGTTTCGCGGTGGAGCGCCTGCGACGGGCCGGCGACGAGATCACGGTCACCGGGTCGTCGCGCAAACCGATCACGAGCGACCTCGCGATGTGGCGGGGGTCGGTGTCGGTGCAGCGGGCCACGCTCCCGGAGGCATCGGACGAACTGGCGCGGATCACGGCACGGGTCAAGGCCTTCATCGTGCAGCGCGGCTTCCCCGACTCGACGGTGGAGATCTCATCCATCAACAGCAATGCCGTGCGGGAACGGGTCGGCGGCGAAGAGACGAACCGCGTGATCGGATACCGGCTCTTCCAGACGATCTCGGTGACATCGCCCGACATCCCGCGGGTGACGTCGCTGAGCCGGGACGCGGGCTCGCTGCTCGCCGAGGGGGTGCCGCTCAGTCCGGAGGCGCCGCAGTACCTCTTCACCCGGCTGGGCGAGATGCGGATCCAGATGCTGGGCGATGCAACCGAGGATGCCCGCACCCGCGCCAGGCAGATCGCCGAGCGCACCGGGGGCAAGATCGGCCGGATCCGGAGCGTCCGGCAGGGGGTCTTCCAGATCACCCCGCGCAACAGCACCGAGATTTCCGACTATGGCATGAACGATGTGTCCTCGGTGGACAAGGATATCACCGCCGTCATGCGCGTCACCTTCGCACTGGAGAATTGAACCTGTCATGATTCGAACCGCCCACCGGCTCCTCACCCTCGCCCTGCTCGCACTCCCGGTGTCGCTGCACGCCCAGAAGGCCAAGCCGGCGGCGGCGCCCGCCGGCGTTCCGCCAGGCCTCGACCAGTATGTCGACTCGGTGATGAAGGCGTTCGGCGTGCCCGGCCTTTCACTCACGATCGTGAAGGACGGGAAGGTGGTCGTCGCGAAGGGCTACGGGGTACGGCGGCTGGGCGAGGACGCGAAGGTGGATGCCGGCACGCTCTTCGGCATTGCATCCAACACGAAGGTGTTCACCTCACTCGCGCTGGGCCTGCTGGTGGAACAGGGCAAGGTGGACTGGGATGCGCCGGTGCTCAACTACCTGCCGTGGTTCCAGATGTACGATTCGTGGGTCACCCGGGAGATCACGGTTCGCGACCTGCTCGTGCATCGCAGCGGCTTCGGGCTCGGCGCCGGCGACCTGCTCTGGTGGCCGGCATCGGACTATACCCGGGCACAGATCGCGCGACAGCTCAAGTTCATCAAGCCGGCCACGAGCTTCCGCTACAGCTACGCTTACGACAACGTGCTCTACGTGGTGGCAGGTGAGCTGATCGAGGCGGTATCCGGCCAGACGTGGGAAGAATTCGTGCGGACCAACATCCTCGAACCGGCGGGAATGACGACGAGCTTTTCGCACTACCCGGCGCCCGACCAGCGCAGCAACCTCGCGTCGCCGCATGCGGTCGTGGAGGGCACGCTCAAGCCGGTGTGGCCCGATACGAGTGCCGCAACGAACCCGGCGGGCGGGATCATGACCAACGCACAGGACGAGGCGAAGTGGCTCATGATCATGGCCGACTCGGGCAAGATGGCCGACGGCAAGCGACTGTACACTGCGCGCACGGCGCGAGCGCTGTGGATGCCGGTGACGATCCTGAACAACAACCCCCCGCCCCCGCAACTGGCGCCGCTCAAGGCCAACTTCCGGGGCTACGCACTCGGCCTCAACATGAGCGATTACCGGGGCTACAAGGTGGCGGAACACACCGGCGGCCTGCCGGGCTTCGTGTCGGAGGTGAGCACCGTGCCCGACCTGCGCCTGGGCGTCGCGGTGTTCACGAATGCGGAGTCGGGCCCGGCCTTCCGGGCCATCACGCTCCATGTGCTCGACTACTACATGGGCGCGAAGTTCGACTGGCTGGGCGCCTGGAAGTGGGTGCAGGCCCGCAACGACTCGGCGAATGCAGCGGAAATGAAGGCCTCGGCCTCGGCGCGCAACGCCGACTCCAAGCCGTCGCTGCCGCTGGCGAAGTATGCCGGCACCTACCGGGATCCCTGGTACGGCGACGTGGCCATCACCGACGACAACGGCCAGCTGATGATCCGGTTCACCCACTCGCCGGTGCTGGTGGGCAAGCTGGAGCACTGGCAGTACGACACCTTCGTCGCGCGATGGACCGATCGCGAAGTGCGGGCCGACGCCTACGTGACGTTCACGCTCGACCCGGACGGCAACATCGCGAGCGTCAAGATGCTGCCGGCATCGCCGGACGTGGACTTCAGCTTCGACTTCCAGGACCTGGACCTGAAGCCGGTGGAAAAGCAGAAGCCGTAACTGCGGGAACAGGGAAGAGGGAACAGGGATTTGGATACACAAAGGCCCCGGGAAGAATCCCGGGGCCTTTGTGTGCCCCTGCCACCGTGCTCGGCGAAATGTCAGGCCTTCTTGGTAAGTGCTCCTGCCAGCTTCGCCGAGGCGATCCCGAAGAGGGCGCCAACGATCATGGAGATCGCAACTCTGAGGACGGGGTTCCCGGCAATTCCCACGACCATCAGGTCGCCGACGACGACCGCTTGCGCTGCCATGAGGATGGCGGCGAATGTTGCGGCGTAGCCGTAGACACTGGCGGGAATCGTGGAGAAGGGCTTGAGGTGCGCGCCCATTACCATGCCGAACACGGTGACGCCGACAATGACCGGGGCAGCCGCGCCGCCAAGGCTGGCACCTACAGATCCCAGGAGGAGTACTGCGGCGACCGCTGCGCAGAAGATGCCGAACAAGTTGCCTAAGATGGTCTTCTTGAGGGCCTCACCATCGCCCCCGCTGTGGAAGAAGCAGGCCCAGGCGATGAAGCCGGCCCAGATGGCCATGCCCGTCTTCAAGTAGATGGCGGTAGCGATGCCACCAAGTGCCCCAATGCTCAACGCCAGCGCGACCAATGGAGTCATTTTGTGAGATCCTCGTTCGAGGCTCGACCGGGCCAGGCGCGGACGCACCTCGTCGGTGAGCGGTGGACGGCACGGTGGATCATCTGCGTGGGCATCACCCATATACAGCGCGGGACCGAATCTGTCCAACATTCAGTCGCACTACATCTCTCGGTTTACAGTACAAAGTGTCAAGTAAACTTGACGGTTTTCTGTGACTGTTGACCAAGGACTCCTCCGCGGATCGGACGGCGTTGCCAGGTGCGCCTGGTGTGGGATCACGCCGGAGTATGTGCAGTACCACGACCTCGAGTGGGGCTTCCCGGTCCGGGATGACCGCCGGCTGTTCGAGAAGCTGTCGCTGGAGGGATTCCAATCGGGATTGAGCTGGCTCACCATTCTCCGCAAGCGCGAGGCGTTCCGAACGGCGTTCGCGAACTTCGAGGCGGAGAAGGTCGCCCGGTTCACGCCGAAGAAGGTGGAGCAGCTGCTCCAGAATGCCGGAATCGTCCGGCACCGGGGCAAGATCCTGGCGACGATCAACAACGCCAGGCGCGTGGCCGACCTGGTTGACGAATTCGGATCGCTGGCCGACTACGTGTGGCGGTACGAGCCCGCACCGGCGACGCGACCGAAGAAGATCACGCCGGCGGTGCTTCGCACGCTGGGCCAGTCGGAGGCGTCGCAGGCCCTCTCCAAGGACCTGAAGAAGCGGGGATGGTCGTTCGTGGGGCCAACCACCGTATACGCCTTCATGCAGGCGATGGGCCTGGTCAATGACCATCTTCATGGGTGTGCGACAAGAACTGCCATCGAGCAACAGCGTAAGCGGTGAACAGTGAACAGTGAACAGGGGCTCTTCGAGGAGATGAACATGAGTGTCAGCAGGTCAATTCCGTTCATTACGCTCGAAGGTGCCAAGGTCCTCGCCGCGGCGGCCGAAGCCGAGGCGCTGAAGCGGGGATTGACGGTGGCAATCGCGGTGGTCGATCCCACCGGAGGCCTCGTCCTCCTGCACGTCCTCGATGGAACCCAGCCGGCGAGCCCGGAAATCGCCATCGAGAAGGCGCGGACGGCGGCGCGCTTCAAGCGACCGACAAAGGCGATGGAGGATGCGCTCGTGGCTGGACGCATTGGCCTGCTGTCGGTGAGCAGGTTCGCCCTGACGCTCGAGGGCGGCGTGCCGCTGACGCGTGACGGGGCGATCATCGGCGCCATCGGGATCAGCGGCATGTCCTCGGCGCATGACGGCGAAGTTGCCGCCGCCGCCCTGGCCGCCTTCGGCTGATGGAGACCATCGTCCAGCTGACCGTGCGGAAGGCGCGACCGGCGGACATCCCGGTCATGACGGCGCTCATCCACCAATCGGTGCGCGGGTTGAGCCGGGGGTTCTATACCGAACGGCAGATCGAAAGCGCTCTCCGCCATGTGTTCGGCGTGGACACGATGCTGGTGGAAGACGGGACCTACTTCTGCGTCGAGGCCGGCGACGACATTGTCGGCTGCGGCGGGTGGAGCATGCGGCAGACCCACTATGGCGGTGACCATGCGAAGCACGAGCCGGACATGCCGATCGATCCCGCCGTTGACCCGGCGCGCATCCGGGCGTTTTTCGTGCACCCCGGCTGGGCACGCCGCGGCATCGGTCGGATGCTGCTGGATGCCTGCGTGGCGGCTGCACGCGCGGCCGGATTCAGCCGCCTGATGCTCGTCTCGACGATGCCGGGGGAGCCACTGTACCGCGCCTACGGCTTCGAGGCGCAGGAACCGATGGAGGTGGCGCTGCCCGACGGTGTCATGCTGCCATGCATCCGGATGGGCCGTCCCATATGAGCGCCGGCACGGTAAGCGTCCGGCGGGGGCGGGCAGACGACGAGATGTCTGTGCTGGCCCTGGCCGACCAGCTCGCCGCGTTCCCGGTGCCGGCGTGGCGCACGGCGCGTGAGATCCAGCGGGCGGATGACGGCGTGCTTCGTGACGCGCTGGCCGGGGCACCCGGCACGGCTGTATTCGTGGCCGAGGGGGCGAACGGGAACGACGGTGTGGTGTGCCTGACGACCACGGTGGACTACTTCACCCGCGAGCCCCTCGCGCACATCGAGGTGCTGGCGGTCGATCCAGCCGCCCAGGGCCGCGGGGTCGCGCGCGCGCTGATGCAGGCGGCGGAGTCGTGGGCGCGTGAGCGCGGGTTCAAGCGCGTTTCGCTCAACGTGTGGGCGCAGAACGAGCGGGCCCGCGGCCTGTATGAACATCTGGGCTACGGAGCCGAGACCATGCACTACCTCAAGGAAATCTGAACTGCGGAGCAGCGACGCATGAACTCAGATACTCCCGTACCGGTGGTCGCCCAGGCTGCGCCGCCAGCGGTTCCCCTTGAAGCGACGATTGCGCCCCCGGCGCTGGAACAGGTTCCCTCAGCCGAGCTGGCCGACCTGCGACGCCGGGCTGATCGATACCGCTTCCTGTTCAAGACCATCGTCACCGTCACGGGAATCATCGTCGGCGCCACGCTCATCATCGTGCTGGTCGCCCTCCTCATCGACATGTGAGGGTCATCGTCTTCGGGGCCACCGGCATGGTCGGGCAAGGCGTGCTGCGCGCGTGCCTGCTCGATGCCGGCATCGACAGGGTTCTCGTCATCGGACGCCGCGGCACCGGTCAGCAACATGCGAAGCTGGTCGAGGTCGTGCTCGAAGATCTCTTCGCCGTGCCGGCGCTGGGCCAGCAACTCGAGGGCTACGACGCCTGTTTCTACTGCCTCGGCGTGAGTGCGGTGGGGATGAAGGAGGAGGCGTACCGGCGGGTCACGTACGAGCTCACCATGACGGTGGCCAGGGCACTGGTCGCGCGCAATCCGCAGATGACCTTCATCTACATCTCGGGCCAGAGCACCGACAGCACCGCCGGGGGCAGCGTCATGTGGGCGCGGGTGAAGGGCGCCACGGAGAATGCCGTGCGCGCGCTACCGTTCAAGGCGACGTACATGTTCCGCCCCGGCTACATCCAGCCCATGCACGGCATCAAGTCGGGCACGTCGTGGTATCGCCTCATGTACAACGTGCTGGGACCGCTGTACCCGCTGCTGCGCCGACTGTTCCCGCGCAACGTGACCAACACCGACGCCGTGGGCGAGGCGATGATCGCAGCGGCACGGCATGGCGGATCGAAGCAGGTGCTGGAGAACCGGGACATCAATGAGCTCGCGCAGGCGACGATGCACCGGCCTGATCGAAGGATCTAGATCCTCTTCACAGGGACCGGACGGCGAGACAATTGCAGTACCGGCAGGTATACGGAGTGCACGTCTGTTCAACGCCAATACCGGACCTCTCAATGCCAAGCCGCTGCCATCGTGTGCACCTGCTCACGCTATTCGCCTGCGTCATCGCGTCGCCTGTGGCTGCCCAGATGGCCGCCACCGACGCCGCCGTCGCTGAGATGGCGCCGGTCGTGGCACCGCCCATCCCGGACGCGCCCGCGGCCGGACCCACGATGGCGAGTGCGACGCTGGGGTACAACAACGCGACGGAGGCATCCACCGAGATGACGTGGAACAGCGAGCAACGCGCAAAGAAGAACAGCGGTCCAGTGCTCGCGATCGTGGGCGGCGCAGCGCTCATCGGCGGCCTGCTGATCGGCGGCGATGCGGGCACCGCGATCGCGGTAGGCGGCCTGGTCATGGGATTGATCGGGCTGTACCTCTGGCTCAAGTAGCGCGAGCCTTGTGACAGCTCCGATACCAGGCGAGTCGAAGGCGCCTCCCAAGAGGAGGCGCCTTTTTTCTTTGACTTTGAGGGGAGGAGCTCCCGAGGCAGGACTCGAACCTGCGACCCGCTGATTAACAGTCAGCTGCTCTACCAACTGAGCTACTCGGGAAAGCGGTGCCAATCCTAAGTAGCGCGGGGAGAGGGGGCAAGGTTCGGGCGCCCTGAGGGAAATTCTGGTACGCCAATCGTGTTGCTGTCGCGACACCCTCCATTGCAGCGCCACACGTGCAGGTTCTCTTTGAGCCAAACTCCACGTGTGAGCAAATGCTCGCATCATTGACTGGCTGGCTAGCCTGCCCTGCCCGCACCCGGTTTTTCATCGTGCCAATTTGACCTTCCCTCCAAATGGTTCACTGGCAAGCGTTTTCAGGTCCAATCTGAACACAATTCTCAACCCGCTAAGAGTGTGAGTAATCGCTCTCGTTGCTTGCACCTTTGCACTGTAACTTTTCGCGGGTCGCAGCGTCATTATGTCACTGTTAACACGTTGGAAAACATGAAGTTACGCGATTTCTCGCCCCTTCCGTTATGGCCCGGAACCGGCGATATTGACGGATGGCTACGGCACCCCTGGTTGGGCACAAAGCAGTACGAAGGCGGCTCGGGGAAGCGGTTCGGGCTGGACGAATGCCTCAGGTGCTCCTGTTCGAAGGCGCCGAGGGTGTAGGGAGGCAGCGACTGGCCCTGTGGCTTGCGCAACTGCTTCTCTGTGAGAAGAAGAGCTCGGAGCCGTGCGGTGTGTGCCGGTCCTGTCGCCTGGTGAATGAGCTTGGGCATGCGGACGTGCACTGGATCGTGCCGATCGTGCGACCGAAGGCGACGGATGCCGACAAGCAGGTTGACGAAGCGGCGGAGTTGATCGGCGAGATCATCGCCGAACGGCGGAAGAATCCGTTGTACGGATCGCTAGATGGAATGGCGAGCCACCCGCTCGCGACGGTGCGCCTGATTCAGCGGCGTGCCGCGCTCAAGTCGGTGGAAGGTGGCCCGACGGTGTTCATCATCGGGCACGCGGAGCGGCTGGTGCCGCAGGAGTCGAGTCCAGATGCGGCGAATGCACTCCTCAAGCTGCTGGAGGAGCCGCCAGCCAACACCTGGTTCATCCTCACCGCGACCGACAAGGGCCGGCTGCTGCCGACGATCCAGTCGCGAGTGGTTCCGGTACGGCTGGCCCGGCTGACTGATGCCGAGGTGCGCGAGTTCCTCAGCGCGGAAATGAAGCCGGCCCTTTCGGGGGCGGCGCTCGACGAGCGGGTGCGGGCGGCGGAGGGTTCGATCGGGGCCGCGATCAGTGCCAGCGACGCAGGCGCGAAGGCGTTCAACGCGGCGGCCGACCTGATCGACGTGGCGCTACAGGGTTCGGTGGTACGGGCCGAGCGAGTGCTGAAGCAGGGGCCGTTCGCGGCGCGGGGCGACTTCAGCGCCATGCTCGATGCGCTGGAGCAGACCCTGGGCGATGCAGCACGGGCCGCCACCGGCATGACGCCGCGACGGGCACTGCCCCCGGCGCTCCGGTCACCGAGGCCGGTCTCCAGGCTCCTCGCGGCGCAGCAGCGGGTGTCCGAGGCCAGGGAGGCGGCCCAGGGGAACGTGAATCCGCAGCTTCTTGTAGCGGTATTAACTGAGGACCTGGCGGGGGTCCTCAACAGCGTGAGCGGTGAACGGTGAGCGGTAAACGGGAGGCTCCCAGCGAGTTGACCCATCTCGATGATGAGGGGCGGGCCCGGATGGTTGATGTGGGGGAAAAGGCTTCCACCCGCCGGACGGCGGTGGCCGAGGGTGCAGTTCAGATGTCGGCAGAGGCATTCCGGCTCGTGATGGACCGGGCCGTGGAAAAGGGGGATGTACTTGCCGTGGCCGAGCTGGCCGGGGTGATGGCAGCAAAGAAGACTGGGGAGCTGATTCCCCTCTGCCATCCGCTGGCGCTGGATGTGGTCACGGTCGAGGGGCGGCTGGATGAGTCACTGCCGGGGGTACGCATTACCGCCTCCGCCAGCCTTACTGGCCGCACCGGTGTCGAGATGGAGGCGCTCACGGCAGTCTCGGTGGCGTGCCTCACCGTCTACGACATGGTCAAGTCGGTCGATCGAGGCATGGTCATCGACGAGATCCGGCTGGTCAGCAAGACCGGGGGAACCCGGGGCGATTGGCACCGACAGGGTGCCTGACCAGTCCGCTGCCGTTCAACGACAGCAAGGAGGTACGACATGAAGGTCCCGACCAGTCTGCCGCGCCCAAATTGGCGTCAAGGACCGCTTGCGCGCGCAGGTGCGCTGCTGGCCGGTGCACTCCTCATCAGTGCCATCGGTGGCTGGTCGCGCCGGTCGCAGACTGAGGTGGCGCCGCCGTCGCCCGATTCCGTGGTGACGACGACTGTTCCCGCAGTGGCCACGACGTCGTCGTTCGACGGCACCGCGGCGCTGCTCACGCTCAAGCTCGATCGCGCCGAAGCCATCCTGGGCTACTCCGCGCGCTACCAGATCCCGGCCGACCTGGCCACCGCGATCTACGATATCGCGCTGCAGGAAGGCATCGACCCCCAGCTGGCGTTCCGGCTGGTGAAGGTCGAAAGCAACTTCAAGTCCGGCGCGAAGAGCAACATGAACGCGATCGGATTCACCCAGGTGCAGCTGCCAACGGCGCGGTTCTACGACGCGTCGCTGGACGAGAAGGCACTGTATGAGCGGGACGTGAACCTGCGCATCGGGTTCCGGTTCCTGAACGACCTGCTGAAGCAGTACCGGCATGACTATGAGCTGGCGCTGCTGGCCTATAACCGTGGCCCGGGACGGGTAAACCAGATCGTCGCCGATGGTGGCGATCCGTCGAACGGATATGAGAACGCGGTGCTGCGCGGGTACCAGCCGAAACGCGTCACGAAGGAGATGCAGGCCCAGGCCCGGGAATTGGGGACCTGAGGGCCGGAAGCACGGGGAGGGGCGGGGAAAAGTGCGGCGGTCGGGAGGAATCCCGGCCGCCGCTCTTGCATTCGCACCGGCCTGTGATGGCCCCAAACGAACCAGGGCCGAGCGGCATCGCATACAAGACCGCTGCAATCGAGGGATCATGCGTGCCATCGACCTGGCCATCATCCTGATCCAGTACGTCATTCGCGTCGACAGCACCGACCTGTCGGGCTTCGACGTGGAGATACACCTGAAGGACGCACCGCCGGCCTTCGAGATCGCGATGAATGCCCATCCCGAGTATGACGACCGGTACTGGCGCTACCTGCGGAACATGCGGATCGAGGGCGCCCGCCCCGGTGCCACGGTCGTGCGGAGCGACAGCGCAGTCTGGCGCGTGACCTTGCCCGGCGGCGAGGGCACCATCCGCTATCGCATCGTGCTTCCCACTCCAGCCGAGTCCCCGCGAGCCGCGTGGCGGCCGTTTCTCTCGCCCACCGGCGCCTTGATGGGTGGGCCACACGCCTTCCTGTACCTGCCGGGCCACGAGAACGCCGGCGCGCGCGTGACCGTGCAGGTGCCGGCAAGCTGGCAAGTGATCAGCAGCCTTCCCACGGACGGATCGGACCGAAGCTTCAGGGCGCGCGACGTGGCGGAGCTGGTCGAGGCGCCGATCTTCGCCGGGCACTACAGCAACTGGGGATACGTGGTGAACGGCGTGCCGCACCGTGTCATATACTGGCACGCGCCGGGGGCGGCCAGTTTCGACTCGGTCGCCTTCGTGCGCGGCCTCGAGCTCGTGACCCAGGGCGCCGCGCGACTGTTCGGCGCCATCCCCTGGAGTGAATACACGTTCATCTTCCAGGACTCTGCATACGGCGGCCTCGAGCATGCCACGTCGGTCACCCTCGGCGCGCCGAGTGCCGAACTGGCGCAGGATCCCCAGTCGAACCTGCCTGAGGCGGCCCACGAGTTCTTCCATGCGTGGAACCTCATGCGGATCCGCCCCATCGAGTACCGCACCGTGGATTACCGGCCGCAGCCACCGTCCGCCGGGCTCTGGTTCAGCGAAGGGCTGACGATCTTCTACGCCGACCTCCTCATGCGCCGGGCCGGCCTCCCACTGAACGACACGACGAGGATAGCCCACCTCGGGCACATCCTGTCCCGGTACCTCAGCCTGCCCGGGAACACGGTGCTCTCGGCCGAACGCGTGAGCCGAGCCGCGTACTCCAACGACCCCACGGCGCTCGGTGACTACAGCGCAAGCACCCACCTGCAGGGCGAGGTGCTCGGTGCCATGCTGGACTTCATCATCCGGGATGCGACGGATGGCGCGCGCAGCATCGACGATGTCATGCGCCTCATGCACCAGCGCTACCCGCCGGGACACGGGTACACCAGCGTCGACGTGGAGCAGATCGTGGCCGAGGTCTGCGGCTGCGATGTCACGCCATTCTTCGACAGTCACGTGCGGGGAGGCGGCACGGTGGACTATCGGCGTTATCTCGCCGCGATGGGCCTCACGGCGACGGTCAGGGACTCAATGGTGATGAGGGACGGCGCTCCGACAGCGGATGTGGGCGTGTGGGCATGGACCGACCAGTCGGATGGTACGCTCCGGGTTCGCTTGGCACGGCCCGACAACAACTTTGGTCGCGCCGGCCTGCATACGGGAGACCGACTGATCGCGGTGAACGGGTACAGCGTCACTTCCTGGCCCGAATTCCGTGCGCAGGCGCGGCAATTCCGGGTGGGTGACACCGTCCAGATGGAGATCAGCCGGGAAGGAACGGACACGATCCTGCCGGTGCCGATTGCGGTGCTGCAGCAAAAAAACGTTCGTGTGGCGGCCGACCCGGGCGCGAAGCCGAGGGCGCAACGACTGCGGGCAGCGTGGGAGGCGGGTCAGTAGTCTGGAAGCGCGCGGGGCCAGGCGTGCACCCCGCAGGTCGGGCGAGTGCGGGCTAGGCCTTCTTCGGGATCCGTATCGTCGTGCCGCTCTTGAGCCCGCCGCTCAGGTTGTTCACCTGCTGAATCGACGCGACCGTGACTCCGTGCCGCTTGGCGATGCTGGAGAGGGTATCGCCGCGTCGCACCTTGTACGTCACGGTGCCGGATCCGACGGTCGATGTCCCGCCGCCCTTGGCGTGATCACGCGAGGCCACCTGCGTCGTGGAGCGGCTCGCGCCGCCCGAGACGCGGAGCTTCTGGCCGACGCGAATGGTGTTGCCCGAGAGGTTGTTCATCGACTTGAGCTGTGCGGTGCTCATGCGGTAGCGCTTCGCAATGCCGCCCAGCGTCTCGCCCTTCCTGACGGTGTGGTAGCCACCGCGGCTGCTGCCCGACTCTGGCTCACGTGCGGTGGAGACCTGCCGCGCCACGACGACGCTGGCGCTGCCACCGGTGGGCACGACGACCTGACGTCCCGACTTGATGGCGCTGCCGGACCGCATCCAGGGATTGGCCTCGTAGAGGACGCCCACGGGGACGCCGTAGTGCTGCGACACCAGGGAGGGGGTGTCACCCTTCTTCGCCGTGTAATAGGCAAAGGTGACGCGCTCGGCGGCTGGCAGTGTGGCATAGGCCGCCTGGGTGGATGCCTGGTGCCCGACCGGAACGCGCACGATCGAGGTGGTGCCCGGGGGTGTTGCGAGCCGCAGGTACTGCGGGTTGATCTCGCGGATGTAGCTGAGCGAGGTGTCGGCGAGCTGGGCCACGACGTCGAGGCCGGTCATGCCGCTCACAACCAGCGAGTCGAGAGGATAGGGCGCCGCCGGCGCCGCCGGCTGGAAGCCGTAGCGCTGCGGTTCCTTCGCGATGCGCGCGGCGGCGATGAGCTTGGGGACGTAGTCCTTGGTTTCACGCCGGATGTGTTTCGTATCGTAGAGCTTGAAGAAATCGGCGTCGGAGAAACCCTCATCCTCGTCCTCGGTGAGCGCCTCCTCGCCGTCAACCGGTGCCGTCGATGACGCCTGGCTGATCGTGGGCTTTGCGCCCACCCGCTTCAGTCCACGCGAGATCTTGCCGCCGCCGGCGTTGTAGGCCGCCGCCGCGAGGTAGTAGGAACCGAAACGCTGGTAGAGGTCGGAGAGGAACTCGAGCGCGGCATTGGTGGACTTCACCGGATCCCGGCGCTCATCCACCCAGCTGTCGATGCGGAGGCCGTATTCCTTGCCGGTGCGGGGCATGAACTGCCACATGCCGACGGCCCGGGTGCGGCTCATGGCGGAGTTGGAGAAGCCGCTCTCGATCAGCGCCAGGTAGACGAGGTCGGTCGGCATGTTGGCCGCCTGGAGCTTCTGGCGGATCATCGGCTCGTACACCGGCATCCGCTCGATCCAGATCTGGAAGCGGGGATGCGCCTGTTCCTCGAAGAAGTTCAGATAGAACTGGACCCGTTCATGATCACCCCAGGTGGTGACGTCGATGTCCCAGGAGACGGGGACCGCCGGAAGCTCGTCATCGCTGGTGGGGACATCGGGCTCGGCCACGGCCAGCTGGTCGAGCACCGCCTCGTCCGCAGCGGAATCGGACGACACGTTGACATCGCGGGCTATCTCGGAGACCTGGTTGCTGTCGAGGGGAACGAGGGGAGCGGGAGAGGGCGCCTGCCGTGCCGGAGCCTTGTTCGGCGTCGCCGTGGAGACCTGCGGCGACGGCTGCGTGGAAGGCTGCACCGAGGCCTTACCGGCACAGCCCACCGCTCCCGCCACCAGCAGGATCAGGAAATGGCGACGCATGAAAATCCTCCACCGTTCGCTCGCCGACCAGACGATCAACGTCGCGGGCGACCGTGAGTTGCGCCGCCAAGCCCGCCGCGGCGCCAAGTCCTTCGTGTGATGACCCGGAAATAATCTAGCGACAACCGTGCCAGACAAACAGGATCGCCTTGGGGTGTATGGAGTTGTAACGACTGGGAACAGGGAACGGGGAACGGGAGCATCGGGGAGGGGCCACCGTTCCCCGTTCCCAGTTCCCTGCAGTTCTGGCAAACGGCCAGAGACTACCGCATGAAGAACTTGTTCCCCAGGACCCGGTTGGTGGCGTTGAGGACCGCCAGGGCGGCGCCGCGGGGGGCGTCGGTGTCGGACAGGAAGCTGCCCACGACCCGCTGCCCGCCGCCTTCGCCCCGGAGGGCAAGGGACACGATCACCACGTTGGCGTCGAAGGCCCGGACGGCCTTCACGCCCAGGAGCTCGAAACCCATGCCGTCCTGCACCGCCTGGGTGAGGGCGTTGACGCAGGCCTGGGCGGCGCAGCGAAGTTCGCCGGCCTGGGAGGCGAGCCCCTCGGATTCTCCGGTGAAGCGCTCGGTTTCGAGCCAGGTGAGCAGCACCCGGGAGCGGCAGCGCCCATTGGGAAGCCGCTCGAGGGAGAACTCGGCAAAGCGAAGGCGATCGTTCGGGGCTGGTGGTGACATCGGGTCTGAGTCGGTCCTCTGCATCAGGCGTTCTCGAAACGGACTTCCAGCTGGTTTGACGCCGCGCCCGGAGCGCTGATCACTGCGCCCCCGATGGCAGCGTCCCTCAACGAATGCAGGGCATGGGAGACCAGCCTGAGGTCGTGAAGCGAAATCGATGCCATGTCGGGGTTACCGGAGTTGGGAAGCGAGAACTTCCACGAGCTTGGCGTCCGGAATGCGCTCGGCCTGCTGAAGCAGCGAGGAGCGCGAGGTGGAGGCCATGGGGAATTCCGTCCAGAGGAGGCGCTTATCGCCGTCTCGCGCCCGGAAGGCGAGAACCAGGTTCCAGCGCTGCGAATTGGCCCGCCGCTCCGCGGCGACCGACACGCTCCACTGCCTCTCTGCGACTTCAACGACACGCCACGCCATACATCCCCCGCGACAGGACCGGTTTTGGTGCGGGGGAAAGTGTGTTCGCAGCCAAGATCAGGTCAAGAGTCCCGCCGCCCGAAGGTCATCCTCGTCGGCAACCTCGATGAGCCGCGGCAGCTCGGCCCATCCCGCGCCCAGGTCGCGGAGTCGCGAGCGAATCGCCGGTGCGAGGTCGGGTTCGCCCAGGGCAATTCCTTCACGAAATCGGCCCAGGCGCACGGCCCGCCGAGCAGATAGACATCCTCGCGGGTGGTAGCGCCGAACACGAGCCCGCCATCATCCACCGCCCGCTGCGCGCGCTCGAGCAGTTCGACCGTGAGGCCGCTGCCGGCGGGACGCACGGCGAGCCATCCTCCATCGGGATCCGCCTGGCGGGCAATCGTGGCGAGAGTACTGCCCATATCACCCGAGGGACGCGGATAGAGCGCGATGGTATCGCCGAGCCAGCGACGCATCTCGGGAAGTGCCTCGGCCGGGGCGAACCAGACCACGGGCTCCCACCCGAGCGATTCCACGCTCTCTATGGTTCGACGAGCGATGACCCGGAGGAGACGGACAGCGTACTTCTCGCCAACGGCCAGGGCGAGGCCGCGTGGCACATGATCGGGCCGCGGTGCGTCCAGCAGCACCGCGACCGCGCGAGAGCCACCTGGCGTGTCAGCCGCGGGTGAGGGTCCGGAAGCGGGAAGCAATGTCGTGCGTCACGGGGCCAGGCTTTCCGGCGCCGATGCGGCGGCCATCCACCTCGCGAATGCCCACGACCTCGGCCGCGGTGCCGGTGAAGAAGACTTCGTCGGCGGTGTAGATGTCATAGCGGTTGAGCTCTTCCTCGGACATGGCATAGCCGGCCTCGCGCGCGAGGCTCGATGACCACGTCGCGCGTAACGCCCTTGAGGATCCCGGCGAACGCGGGCGGGGTGCGGATGGTCTTGCCCTTCACGACGAAGATGTTGCAGCCCGACGCCTCGGCCACGAAGCCCGTTGCTGTCGAGCATGAGCACATCGTCCATGCCGGCCACGATACCCTCGCTCTTGGCCATGATGTGCGGCAGGTAGTTGAGCGACTTGACCCGGGGCGAGAGCGCCTCGCGGTGCGGGATCGGCGTACCAGCCGTGATGACGCGCAGGCCGGTCTCGTACGTGTCTGCGGGCCAGAGCTCGATCGTGTCCACGATGATGATGATGGTGGCGCGCGGGCAGTTCTTGCGGGCTCGAGGCCGAGATCGCCAACGCCGCGGCTGACGATGTGACGGATGTAGGCCTCGCGTGATGCCGGAGCGACGGACGGCCTCCTCGGTGATGGCGATCATCTCGGCCTTGGACATCGGCACGGTGAGCCAGATGGCCTGGGCCGAATCGTAGAGCCGGTCGATGTGCTCCTCGAGCCGGAAGATCTTCCCGCCGTAGACCCGGATCCCCTCGAAGACACCGTCGCCATAGAGCAGGCCGTGATCGAACACGGAGACCTTCGCCGTGTCCCGGGTGTGCCATTCGCCGTCGAGCCAGATCGTGGTCTGGCCGGTGCGGTGCGCGGCCTTCTGGGCAGGGGCAGGAGCAGTCGAGGAGGTTGCCATGAACGGATCCACAGAAAAAGGGATGCTTCCGACTTCAGGCGGAAGTTACACAGGATCCGGGTGAGGTGTAAGGAAGAACAGCGGTGAGCGGTGAGGGCTCAGTACCCAACGAAAAGCCGGCCCCGAAGGGGGGCCGGAATCAGTCTTTTGCCTTGATGGTCGAGGAAGAGGGGGCCTCACCGAAGCGCAGCTTGGCACCGCCCCTGACGTCCTTCCGGGGCGCGAGGTCCTTGAGGAGGACCACCTCTTGCTTGCGAGCCTTTTCGTCGGGCTTCCGGCGCTTCTTCAGGGACATTGGCTCCACATCTGGTTGAATCGTTCCTGGTGCTTCGACCGGGTCCTGCGACCCCGCAGCCCGCTCTACGAGCGGGCTGCGGAGCTGGATTCAACATTCAATCCTGCGGCCGCCCTTGATCTGATCGGCCTTGCTGGCGGGAATCTTCTTCTCGGGCAGGTCGCGCACCGGCGCGTTCTTCTTAGCCATGGGAAACACTCCTGAAAACGTTGATGGGTCAGTGGAACCGCCGGTATCTCAAATCACTGCTTCCTTCGACCAACTTACGGACGCGGCTTGGCGCGCGCGCCGCCCTTGATGTTCGACGCCTTCTTCGAAGAAACGGACTTGCGCGGCAGATCCTTCACCGTTCGAGCTCTTCTTGGCGGCCATGGTGCGTCTCCTGTGGTGGTAAACGGGGCGGCAGTGATCTCCTGCCTGCCCCATGGAAAGGCAATCAGCGTGCCCAATTGTGCCGAGTCCGGAAGTGATTGACTAACAATGAGTTGCCAAAACGCAGGCTGGGGAACGGAGAGGAATGGTTCGATGATGAGACCAAGCGGTGGTCTCAAGATGGAACCATGGTAGTGAAATGCTGTCAGTGCTCGGCGAGCCTGCGGTCGAGGGTGGAGCGGGAGGTGGTCCAAAGCCAAGTACCCAACAAAATGCCGGCCCCGAAAGGGCCGGCATTCAGTCTTTTGCCTTGATGGTCGAGGAAGAGGGGGCCTCACCGAAGCGCAGCTTGGCACCGCCCCTGACGTCCTTCCGGGGCGCGAGGTCCTTGAGGAGGACCACCTCATGCTTGCGAGCCTTTTCGTCGGGCTTCCGGCGCTTCTTCAGGGACATTGGCTCCACGTCTGGTTGAATCGTTCCTGGTGCTTCGACCGGGTCCTGCGACCCGCAGCCCGCTCTACGAGCGGGCTGCGGAGCTGGATTCAGTCGTTCATCCTGCGGCCGCCCTTGATCTGATCGGCCTTGCTGGCGGGAATCTTCTTCTCGGGCAGGTCGCGCACCGGCGCGTTCTTCTTAGCCATGGGAAACACTCCTGAAAACGTTGACTGGATCAGTGGAACCGCCGGCACTTCATGACCACAGCAAGCTTCGACCGACTTACTTAGGACTTCACTGGCTTCGCGAGCTGCCCGCCCTTGATGTTCGAGGCCTTCTTCGACGAAACGGACTTGCGCGGAAGATCCTTCACCTTTGAGCTCTTCTTGGCGGCCATGGTGTCTCTCCTGTGGTGGTGATCGGGGCGGCAGTGATGTCCTGCCTGCCCTATGGAAAAGCAATCGCCGTGCCCAACCGTCTCGTGTGCGGAAGTAATTAAACGACAACGAGTTCGAGAAACGAGACTTGTGGGGCGGAGGAGAATGGTTCTAGGGTGAGGCCAGGCGGTAGTCCCGGGATGGAACCATGGTAGTGAAACGCTGTCAGTGCTCGGCGAGCTTGCGATCGAGAGTGGAGCGGGACAGGCCGAGGGCCCTGGCGGTGCGGCGCTTGTTGCCGCGGAAGTGGTCGAGCACCTGGTGGATGTGCCTTGCTTCGGCGACGCGCAGGGAGAGGTCGCCGTCGGCCAGCGCGCCATTTTCCCCGCCGCTACTGGTGACGCCTCGGCGTCCTCGGCGTGGACCTCTTCCACCGATGTCTCGAGAAGAATGGCCTCGGGCTCGATGATTTCGCCCTCGGTGATGGCGACTGCGGTATGGATGACCCGCTGGAGCTGGCGGAGGTTGCCGGGCCAGGAATAGCGGAGGAGATGGTCGGCGGCCTCGCGGCTCAGGCCGACGATCGACTTGTCCTGGGCGCGGCTCGCCGCCGCGATGGCGGCGGCCATGATGGTGCGAAGGTCCTTTGGCCGCTCGTTGAGGGGCGGCAGCCGCAGGGTGATGCCACTGATGCGGTAGAACAGGTCCTTGCGGAAATGATCGGTCGCGAGGTAGCGGGCCATGGGGAGGTGGGTGGCGCTGATGAGGCGCACGTCGGCCTCCTGCAAGGTCTCCCCGCCAAGGCGCTCGAATTCTCCGTACTCGACCGCGCGCAGGATCTTCGCCTGTCCAGCAGCGCTCATGTCGGCAATCTCGTCGAGAAAGAGCGTGCCGCTGTCGGCCTGCTCGAACTTTCCCTTGACCCGCTTGATGGCGCCGGTGAAGGCGCCTTTCTCATGGCCAAAGAGCTGGCTGTCGAGGAGCGTGTCGCTCAGGGCGGAGGAATTGAACGCGATGAAAGGAGCGGGGGCGCGGCGCGACGAGTTGTGGATGGCGCGCGCAAGCATGGTCTTCCCGGTGCCAGTCTCCCCGAGAATCAGGATCGGCAGGTCGGTGCGAGCGGCGATGCGGGCCAGGCCGAGGCAGGTGGCCATCGACTCGTCGTCACTCTTGAAGTCGTCGAGGGTGTAGCGCCAGTCCGGGTGACCGGTCCCGTTGAACCAGTGACCGGTCATTTCGTGGAATCGGCTGGAGCATTGGCGAAGCTCTCCTTGAGCGCGCGAAGCGGCTCGAAGGCGTAGCTCGCCAGTGAGCGCCGACCGACAACGATGTCCGCCTGGCCACCCATGCCGGGAAGGAGCGGCCGCATCTTGCCGCGCACGCGGATGCTGCTTTCCGTGAGGTCGACGATGGCCCGGAACGCCCCGCTGTCCTGCACGCTCAACCCCGCCGGACCGAGCCAGCGCACGGTGCCGAAGCGCACGCCGTAGCGCTGGTAGGGGAAGGCATCGAACCGGAGCTTGACCCCCTGCCCTTTCTGCACGAGGGGCACGCCCTGCCTGCGGCAGGGTGAGTTCTCCCTTGCAGCGGGGCGCCCATGCATGCCACCTCGGCCAGGGTGTCGCCCTCACGTACAACCGCGCCGGGGGCATTGACCCGGAGGCGCAGCATCGTGCCCGCACACGGGGCCAGGAGCGCCACCCCGCTGTCGCTGCTGCTCACCGCATCGCGACCGATGGAGGACGCGCGGATGGCGTCGCGCTCCATCGATTCCTCGATGGCGCCGCGCGTCTGCCGGTACTCGAGCTGACGGGTGATCGCCGACTGCTCGAGCCGCGCGATGTCCGCCCTGGTCTCGGCGAGGTCGTTGTTGGCGGTCTCCACTTCCTCGGAAAGCGACCGCGCATCGAGCTCGAGCCGCTGGACCTCGACGGTGCCGAGTGCCCCACGCTGGGCGCCCGCGACGGAGCTGTCGGCGATCTCCTGCATGACGACGAGGCGCCGGGTCTTCGACTTGATGAGCGCTTCGAGGTAGGTCGCCCTGCGCTGCAGCCGCCTCCCCTCCGCGGAATCCGCCAGGCGCGAGGAGCGATACTGCTGGTCGATGAGGAGCAGGCGCGTGGCGTTGGCGCGGCTCTGCGACTCGAGCGTCCGCCGGTCGGCGGCACGGTCGCTCGCGGAACTGGAGCGAACGAGGAAGAGCGTCTGGCCCTGGGCGACCGAATCGCCCTCGTGGGCCCGCACGCTGGCCACGATGCCGTCGCGCGACGTACGCACCGGATCGGTGCCGGTGATGGGCACAAGGGGTCGGGAAACGGTTCTGGGCGTGCAACCTGATCATGGACGGCGTGCCCAGGATGGCGGCGCCTGTCGCTCGGCGACGCGCAAGGACATCCGCTGCGTCGAGCGGATCTGCGAGGCGGCCGACGAGAACCCGGAGGCGGAGTTCGAGATCGCCTGGCGGATCGTGGACCGCTGATGGAGCTCGTCGCCAGCAGGTCGGTCGTCGAACTGGAGCTGCGCCGCGCCCTCGCCAGCCGCCGCAGCAACCCGAAGAACACGGTGCTCCTGCTGCGCGCCGCCCCGCAGTGGCACGGCGAAACGGAGTTCAGCGTCGAGGACAAGGGCCGGCAGGTCCCGGTCACGGTCGCCCCGTGCGCCACCGTGCTCGCGGTCCTCGACGCGCTCGCCGCCGACCGGCCGGACGGCCAGCTACCTGGTCGTCCTCACTCCGTGCGGACGCCCGCGAGGTCGGCGACTCGGTGCTCGCCCGGGCGATGCAGCCGGAGATCAAGCCGGTCGACCGCTGGGACCTGGTGAAGGACGCGTTCGGCGCGCTCCGCCTTGACCCGGCCCTCACCAAGAAAGACAACCGCTGGGCCGCCGAGGCACTGCTCGACGCCCAGCCCGCCGGCGGCTGGCGGCGCCTGACGGGAACCGTGCTCAGCCGGGCCACCGCCCTGAACCGGCTGGCCGCCACCCGCCTGGGCATCGAGGACGCCGACGACTCCGCCGTCGACGCCGCCGCGTTGCTCCAGTGGACCACCGACCGCGCCGCCGTCGAGACCTTCCTCCGCCTCCGCGAGGAAGAACGGAGCGGCCTCATCTCCTGGCTCAACGGAGACCACGGGCGGCGTCGCTGACGTGGTCTTCGCGATGGCCGCCGCGGCAAGATCTTCGACGCGGTCCCCTTCGGGCTCGCCGCCGCCGCTCTCTACGGTCCGCCGGTTCACGCCCAGGCCGCGCGCACGGAACCGGCGAGCGGCACGGATGAGCCGGTCATCGCCCGCGTCCGCGCGGAGGAACGCTACCTGGGCGGCAAGGCCCCTGACGCCGGCGCGCTCCGCGCCTTCGGCGAGGCGGCCGAGTCCCTGGTCACGCGCTGGGCGGACAACGGCCACGCCGGCCAGGCGGCCGGGCTCTGCGAACGCGCCGAGGCGATCCTCAGCGAACTGGCTGGCACGCGAGGACGGCAAGCAGGTCCTGGCCAGCCGCTCGCGCGTTGCTCGAAGCCGGCCTGGACGCCCGGTTCACCACCCTGGCCGACGCGATCAGCCGCGGCCCTGCCGGCGCTCGAGCCGGTGGCACTGGCCGCCGCGGAGAAGGCGCTGGCCGGCGTCCGGGCGCACGGCCGCAAGCGCGACCGGGACGCCGAGATCCGCGCCGCCGCCGACGCCGTGCGGCTGACCCGCTGGCTGGCCACCCCCGAGCCATCGCCGGCCACGCTGGCCGAGGCCGCGACCCGGATGCTCCGCTCCTGGGCCTGGGCCGACCGGGCCCTCACCTCGATCGCCCGGGCCGACACCAGCCGGGTCCCGAGGCTCGCCGCAGGTCTACGCGACGCTGTGGGACCGGGCCAGGAGCCCGCCGTGCCCAGCTGGACGAGGAATTCGCCCGCAAGCTCGCCGCCTGGACGGAAGGCTCCGCGACCACCGATGACCTGCTGCTGGTGGAGAACGTGCTGGACCGATCGCGCGCCCGTGGCCGAGCAGCGGCTCCCGGTCGTCGTGGTGCTCGACGGCATGAGCGCCGCCGCGGGCATGCGACCTGGCCGCGGAACTCACCGACGCGCGGCGGCTGGCTTGAGGCTGGCCGCCACGAAGACGGCCGCGAACCTGTGCTCGCTACGTGTCCCTTCGGTCACCGCCGTCTCCCGGACCAGCCTGCTGACCGGCACGCCTCGGTCCGGCGGCCAGGCCGAGGAGAAGTGCCGGCTTCGCGGCGTTCTGGGGCAACGCGCAAGGTCCGTGCTCTTCCATAAGGCCGACCTCGCCGCCGAGCCCGGCCGCTCCACTCGCCGGCAGGTGCGCGACGCCATCGCTCGAGCCCGACACCGTTGTCGGCGTGGTGCTCAACACGATCGACGACACGCTGGACCGGGGCAAGCACGGCCCGGCCCACTGGGACGTCGACGAGGTCACGTACCTGCGCCCGTTCTCGACGAGGCTCGCCGCGCGGGCCGCCCCGTCATCCTCACCGCCGACCACGGCCACGTGCTTGACCGAGCCAGGGCCGACGGCGGCCAGGCGCCGCACCCGGCGAACGCCGCCCAGTCCGACGCCGCCCGTTACCGCGTCGGCACGCCGGGAGCCGGCGAGATCGTCGTTCGCGGCCCGCGCGTCCTCGTTCCCGGCCGTGCGGCAGCGAGGCAACGCCCGGCGGCGAGGTCGTCGCCGCCGTCGACGAGGCCATCCACTACACGCCGAGGAAGGCGGGCTATCACGGCGGCGCGTCCCCGGCCGAGGTCGTGGTCCCGGTGATCACCCTGCTGCCGTCCGCGTCCCTGCTCCCTGACGGCTGGCACGCCTACGACGCCATCGGGCATGAGCCCGTCTGGTGGGACGCGCCACATCGCCGACACCGCCTCCGCCGATCCCGGCCCAGCCCCGCGCTCGGCCAGGCCGGCACGGCCACGCCGCAAGGCCGCCGCGGCCGCCGTTCCGACCGGGATGCAGCCCCTTTCGACCGTCAGCCGACGTCGAACGAGCCGAGGCAGCGGCCGTCACGGCCGCCTCGGCAGCCGCAGTCGTCGCTTCGTGCCGCATGGCCAGCCAGCGCCAGTCGTCCCGCGCGCGCCCCGGACGAGACCGCATCGCCGCGCTGATCGACGGGCTGGACCAGGCCGGCGGCAGGCGACCATCGCCGGGCGGCCGCGCGTCACCGGTCAGCCGGCCGTCCGCATGTCCCGGCTACCTGGCCCAGGTGGCCCGGCTGCTGAACGTCGACGGCTACGCCGTGCTCGACCATCGGACGGCGGCCGGCGGTAGAGCTGAACGATCAGCTGCTCAAGCAGCAGTTCCTGGGAGAGCATGACCGCATGCCGGACTGCGTCAGCGCGGCCCGGCGGGCGGGAGGTCATCGACGCGCTGCGGCGGGGTACCGTGCCGCAGGCCGGGCTTGACCTGTTCGCGGTCGGGCATGGAGCGGTTCGAGCGGCGCCATCGACGACGAGCTCGGACAACGTCGCGGCGGGCCGGCGCCGCCTTCAAGGCGGTGCGCGGCGAGTACGGCTCGGGCAAGACGTTCTTCGCCCGCTGGCTCGCCGAGCGGGCCAAGCGGCGCGGCATGGCCGCCGCCGAGATCCAGATCTCCGAGACCGAGACCCCGCTGCACAAGCTGGAGACCGTCTACCGCCGCCTGGTCGAGCAGCTGTCCACCGGCGCCTACCCGCCCAGCGCGCTGCGCGAGGTCGTCGACGCCTGGTTCTACACGCTGGAAGAGGACGTGCTCGCCGAGGGACGGATCGCCCAGGACGACGCGGAGGCCCTCGCCAAGGCCGTCGATGAGCTGCTGGAGCGCCGGCTCGCCGACGTCGCCCGCACCACGCCCGCGTTCGCGGCCGGCGCTGCGCGCCTACCGTAAGGCGACCGGCTCGCGGGCGACCAGGCCACCGCGCGAGGCCTGATCGCCTGGATCGGCGGCCAGCCCAACGTGGCCGCCGCGGCCCGCCGCGCCGCCGGCGTCAAGGGCGACCTCGACCACTTCGCCGCGCTCGGCTTCCTGCAGGGCCTGCTCACGATCCTGCGTGACTCCGGCCACCCCGGCCTGCTGCTCGTCCTCGACGAGATCGAGACGCTGCAGCGGGTTCGCTCCGACGTACGGGACAAGGGCCTCAACGCGCTGCGCCAGCTGATCGACGACGTCGACTCCGGCCGCTTCCCCGGGCTGTACCTCGCTGATCACCGGCACGCCCGCGTTCTACGACGGGCCGCAGGGCATCTCCGCGGCTGACGCCGCTCGCCCAGCGGCTGGCCACCGACTTCGGCACCGACCCGAGGTTCGACTCGCCGCGCGCGGTCCAGCTCCGGCTCCCGGCTTCGACCTGCCGAAGCTCGGCCAGCTGGGCACCGCGATCCGTGACCTTTACGCCAGCGGCCTCGGCGTCGCGCCGGACCGGATCGCCCGACTGGTCGACGACGCCTACCTCGACCGAGCTCGCCAGCGCGGTCACCGGGGAGCTCGGCGGCCAGGTCGGCGTCGCGCCCCGGGTGTTCCTGCGCAAGCTCGTCGCCGACGTGCTGGACCGGGTCGCCGAGTTCGCCGACTTCGATCCCCGGCTGCACTACAAGCTGACCCTCTCCGCCACCGAGCTCACCGACGTCGAGCGCAACGCGGCGGCGTTCCGGTCCCGCCACCGCCGACGACGTGGAACTCGACCTGTGACCGACCGTCGCGCGAGCCGGGCCGCTCGCGGCCTGCATCCGACGCTGGCCTACCATCTGGTAGCACGCTCGGCTGGACCGAGCTCCGCCCGCTCCAGCGCGACGCGCTCGGACCGGTGCTGAGCGGTGACGACGCGCTGCT
>CAWBMQ010000010.1:0-165430 GCA_963789925.1 uncultured Gemmatimonadales bacterium | reverse complement strand
TCACGTGGCGGTCCGAGTGGTGCGCGAGCATGAGCAGCCACTGGTAGCCATCGAGCGGTCCGTACGCCGGATGTGGGAAGGTGTGCTCCCGCAGGGGATCCTCGGTATCCCGCACATAGCTCATCGTCTGCGCGCGTCGCTCCAGGAACGTGGCGGCGGCGGCCGGACCGCTGGAGAAATTGTGCTTCGGCTTGATTGACTCCGTGGCGTTGCCATGCCACGCGTCGTCCTTCATGCTGTCAATGATCTCGGCGTCCAGCTCCCGTACCTGCGCCTCGTCGCGCGGCACGGCTGGCTCGTTGAGCGCCTTCCGGGCCAGCCTGGGCATCACTTCCTCGCTCAGGGCGATGTGCTCGGCCAGCTCGGCCGGGCTCCACTTGTCAGGGGCAGGCCGGTGATTCCACTGGGCGTCCGTCAGGCCCTGCGTGGCGGCCCGGAAACGCCCGGCACTGGCAGTGAGTATATCGAGCAGTGCGGCGCGGTCAGCGGCTGCAATGATTGTCATGGGGTGAATTTAGCACCCCGGATATGGCGCCCCTATATTCCACGTCCCTGCTGTACCACCTCTTCCCGGTCGTCACCATGGATTCCTCGTTCGTCGCACGTGAGCAGGATCGCATGCTTCACGAGCTCACCGAGTTCCTCCGTATCCCGAGCGTCAGCACCTACCCCGACCGGGCCGCCGATTGCCGCCGCGCCGCGGGGTGGCTCGCAAGCCACCTGCGTGGCCTCGGTTGCCAACACGTCGAACTGATCGAGGGCCAGGGGCATCCCGTGGTCTGGGGCGAGAGCCCGCGCGTGGAAGGACGCCCGACGCTGCTGATCTATGGCCACTACGATGTCCAGCCGCCCGAACCACTCGACGAGTGGGTCACCCCGGCGTTCGAGCCGGCGATCCGGGACGGCAAGGTCTATGCGCGTGGCGCGTGCGACGACAAGGGACAGGTGTACTGCCTGCTCAAGGCCTACGAGTCGGTGCTCGACGCGAACCGCACCCCACCGCTCAACGTGCATTTCATCTTCGAGGGCGAGGAGGAGTGTGGCGGCAGCGTCATCTCCGACCTCCTGCACGCCCGGCCGGAACTCACCCAGGCCGATGCGGTGCTGGTGTGCGACATGTCGTACTACGCTCCCGGCTGGCCGGCGGTCTATACCGCGTTGCGCGGCCTCTGCTACGCGGAGATCTCCGTTCGCACCCTCCAGCGCGACCTGCACTCCGGCACCTACGGCGGCGTGGCTCCCAATGCGCTCGAGACGCTCGTGCGCATCCTGTCGGGGCTGAAGGATGCGGACGGTCAGATCAAGATTCCGAAGCTCTACAAGGCGGTGAAGCCGCCGACCCGCCGCGAACTGAAGGGCTGGAAGAAACTTCCCTTCGACAAGGCTTCATACCTCGAGCATGAGGTGACGGGAAAGGCGCTCACGGGACTCCGGGACTACTCGGTACCTGAGCGGACCTGGGCGCTCCCGACGCTCGAGATTCACGGCATCCGCGGCGGCTTCGTGGGCGATGGGGCGAAGACCGTCATTCCGGCGCAGGCGACGGCGAAGGTGAGCCTCCGCCTCGTGCCCGGGCTCAAGCGCGACAAGGTCGCGAAATGGCTGCAGAAGGCGGTGGCGAAGCTTGCGCCCCGATGGGCGGACGTCGAGGTCAACATGCTGCACGGTGGCGATCCGGTCGAGGTCGATACCAGTCACCCGGCGTTTGCGGTCCTCGACGAGGCTTTCGAGGAGTACACCGGACGGCGAGCGGTACATGTCAGGGCGGGAGGTTCGATCCCGATCGTCCCCGATCTCGGCATGGGCGGTGCACCGGTGATCCTCACCGGCATCGGTCTTCCCGATGATGGCCTGCACTCACCGAACGAGAAACTCGACCTCGATCAGCTCTGGAGTGGCATCCAGATCTTCGGGCGGTTCCTGGAACTTTTCGCGGAAAAGGGTGGTGCGGCCGGGGAGGAGACTGAGGAAACCGAGGAGACTGAGGAGCTCGAGGCGGCGGACGCGACCAGCTAGGCGTCCGCCTGCGGCTCCTTCCTGGGCTGGCCCAGGAACTGTGACTCGGTGCGCGCGTGCAGTTCATCCACGCCGATGAGTGCGCGCACCGAGGCGATGATTCCCGCCACGACGTCGTCGGCCCAGTAGGGATCGGGTCGGTCGCCTGCTGGCAATTCCCGGGCACAGCGTTCGAGGTACTGGATCGCCGTCGTTACCCAGTCGGTCTGCGCGGTGGCGACGATGGCCCATGAGCCGGTCGAACGCAGTTCCAGCTCCTCGAGCCCCTTGAGATTGGCCTCGATACCGGCGGTGACCGGCGTGGACCGCAGCCGGGATGCGACGAGGTTGAGCACAGCCTTCCGCTCCGACTCCTGTGGCTCGGGAAGAGGTGCCAGGTAGTGCCGCTGGTCTGCTACCATCTCGGCCAGCCGGACACAGACCGCACGAATGGCGGGTTCGAGGGCCTTGGGCGCTTCACGGGACCAGCTCTGCGCCGCCCGCAGGATGGCGGCGACCTGCTGCTCCGCCAGCTGCTCGGGTGAGGGACGATCGGACGAGGTCATCATCAGGGGGAGAAAAATAGCAGGTGGGCCCGGAAGGCAAACGGGGGCGCCGAAACTGGCGCCCCCTCTTGACGTGACGGCCCGACCCGTGTGACGCCTAGCGCCTTGGTCCGCGGCGCATCCGCGCGTGATCCGGCCGTCCAAACCGCTCTTCCCGCCACGGGTCGCCGTGCATGTGGTAGCCGTTGTCCTCCCAGAAGCCAGGTTCGTCGCCGTCGAGGAACTCGAAACCAGTGACCCACTTGGCACTCTTCCAGAGGTACAGGTGCGGCACGAGCAGGCGCACCGGCCCGCCGTGTTCCGCCGTCAGGTCCTCGCCATCGTGCCGCGTGGCCAGCAGGTTCGCCTCGCGATCGAGATCGGCCAGCGGAAGGTTCGTGGTATAGCCCGGCTCCGCGTGCACGAGGACATGACTCGCCACCGCACGGGGCCGCGCAAGTGCGATGAGGGTTCGCACCGGCACCCCGGCAAAGAGATTGTCGTAGCGGCTCCAGCGCGTCACGCAGTGCATGTCGCACAGCGTCTCCTGCTGGCCCAGCTGTTCGAACGCGGGCCAGGTGAGCACGTACGGGTTCTCGACTGCGCCGTTCACCTCGAAACGCCACGCTGCCTTGTCGATCATCGGCACGTGACTGTAGTGGAGCACCGGCCACTTCTGCGTCACGACCTGGCCCGGGGGCAGCCGTGTGGTGGCGGGCGTGCGCGCGTCGATGCGGGGCGGTGTCATCTCAGGGAACGCCGGCAGGAGCGGATTGGTTCCCCGCAAGGGGCTCGCGCTCGAGTGCCCGGCCCAGGGAGGTCACTACCGCGGCGCGTGTCCGGGCGAAGAGCTGCCCGGGTACCTCGGTACTGCCGAGTTCCTCGGCTACGCTGGTCATGATCACCTGCTGGATGCCGCACGGCACGATGAGGTCGAACCCGGAGAGGTCGTTCACCACGTTCAGGGCGAAGCCGTGCAGCGTCACCCACCGCTTCACGTGCACTCCCATGCTCGCGATCTTCCGGCCCGCCGTCCACACGCCGGTGTAGCCCGGGTTCCGGTCGGCGGGAATGCCGAGCGACTCGAGCGCGTCGATCAGCGCATCCTCCAGTGAGCGGAGGTACCAGTGCAGGTCCTCCCGCATCCGCCGCAGGTCCACGATCGGGTATCCCACCAGTTGTCCCGGCCCGTGCCAGGTCACGTCACCGCCGCGCTCCACCTCATGCACCCCGACACCCTGCCGCGCGATCGCTTCCGGAGTGAGGGGCAAGCTCGTCGACTGCGTCGTGCGACCGAGTGTGACCACCGGTTCGTGCTCCACCAGCAGGAGAACGTCGTCGAGGCGATGATCCGGCGCGGCCCGCTCCCCGCAGAGCCGGCGCTGCAGTTCCAGCGTCTCCGCGTAACCTTTCCGGCCCAGGTCGATCACCCGGAGGGGAAGCATCACTCCCCCGGTGGCCCCGGGCGCGCGGCCCACAGCGCGGCGACGGCCATGATCGCCGAACAACCTGCCAGGACCAGCAGGCCCGGCTGGCCGAACCGGAAGTGGATCGGTGTGGCGGCGAGGGCGCCCACGATCGTGCCGAGGGCAGCGATCATCGAGAACACCCCGCGGCGCCAGACGGCAGTGAGTGGTGCCAGGCGCCACCAGGCAAGGCCTGCGGCCAGCAGTGACGATGACAGCACGCCCCCGATGAGCAGCGGGAAGGCCGGCCCCGCACCGGGTGATCCGGCCGGCGGCGCCTCGTGCCCGATCAGCATGCGTACCCCCCAGAGCACCAGCGCCACGCTCGATGTTCCCGCGAGCGTGGCGCCAATCAGGGTCTGGAGGACGAGCCCCGGGCGGTCCCGGGAGGGGTCGACGGGTTCGCCCCCGACATTCGTCAGCGTCACGTATTCAGGACCCGCCCCATCGAGTCGAGCGCCGCCTCCGCGATCGCTTCCGAGAGGGTCGGATGCGCATGGATCGCGAGATCCACTTCCTCGACGGTGTACTCGTTCTCCCGCGCCACGACCAGCTCGTGGATCATCTCGGACGCATGGCTCGCCACGATGTGGGCGCCCAGGATCTCACCGTACTTCTTGTCACGGATGATCTTCACGAATCCCTCGGTCTCGTTCGACGCCCGGGCGCGGCCGTTCGCGCTGAGCGGGAAGCGCCCGACCTGGTAGTCGAGCTTCTTCTCCTTGCACTGTTCTTCGGTGAGCCCGATGCTCGCAACCTCGGGATGACAGTAGGTGACGCTCGGTACGTTGTCGTAGCGGATCGGGTGCGGCTGCAGCCCGGCAAGCGTCTCCGCCACGTTGACGCCCTCGCGGCTTCCCTTGTGCGCCAGCATCGGCGGGCCGGCCACGTCGCCGATGACAGTAGTACCCGGGTGCCGTCGTCTCGCAGGGTGCGCAGGTCCGCCTTGATGAACCCGCGGTCGGTCAGCTGGATGCCGCATTCCTTGAGGCCGATGTCCTCGGTGTTCACCGCGCGACCGGCCGCCATCAGGACCTTCTCCACCTCGACCGTCTCGGTCTTGCCGCCCGCCTCGACCGTGAGCGTGACGCCATCCTTCCGCACGTCGGCCTTCGTCACCTTGGCGCCGGCCACGACTGTGATGCCGCGCTTCCGGAAGCTCTTGGCGACCACGTCGGAGCTCTCGGCATCCTCGATGGGCAGGATGCGAGGGAGGGCCTCGATCAGCGTCACCTTGGTGCCGAACGCGGAGAAGATGTCGGCGAACTCGCTGCCGACCGCGCCGGCGCCAATCACCGCGAGTGTCTTTGGAGCCTGCTCCAGGAACAGCGCCTCGTCGGAGCTGATCACCGTCGTCTTGTTGATCTCGAGCCCGATCTGCGGGATGCCCTTCACCCGCGAGCCGGTCGCGATGACGACCGCCTTCTTGCCGGCGGTATGCACGTCGGCGCCCACCTTGACCTTGCGGCCCGGTTGCAGCACGCCCTGGCCCTTGATGACGGTCACCTTGTTCTTCTTCATCAGGAACTCGACGCCCTTCGAGTTCTGGTCCGCCACCTTGCGCGACCGCTTCATGGCGACGCCGTAGTCCGTCTTGATCGGCCCGGTCTCGATGCCGAGCTCCTTGGCGTCGTGCGAGACGATGCTCGCGACCCAGGCGCTGTGCAGCAGCGCCTTGGTGGGGATGCACCCGATGTTGACGCAGACGCCGCCCAGCTTGTCCTTCTCCACCACGGCGGTAGTGAGGCCGAGCTGGGCCGCACGGATGGCGCAGACGTAGCCGGCCGGGCCGCCGCCGAGGATGATGACGTCGAACTGTGCCACGGAAATTCCTCGTGTTGTCGTTGTTCCCCGCCTGCCGCTCGCCGCTCACCACCTGCCTACCACACCATTCGCCAGCGGGTTCTCCAGCATCCGCTTCAGCGTCCGCAGGAACTGCGCGCCGGTGGCCCCGTCGATGACCCGGTGATCGCACGACATCGTGAGCCGCAGGCGGCGGCCGGATCGCCAGCTGCCCCTCGTGCGCCACGGCCTGGTCGGCGATGCGTCCGACCGCGAGGATCCCCGCCTCCGGCGGGTTGATGATCGCGGTGAATTCATCGATGTCGAACATCCCGAGGTTCGACACCGAGAAGGTGCCGCCGGTGTACTCCTCGGGCTTGAGCCTGCGCTCGCGAGCCCGCGCGGCCAGGTCCTTCGCCTCGGCGCCGATCTCGCGCAGCGACTTCCGGTCGGCGTGACGGATGACCGGCGTGATCAGCCCGTCTTCCACCGCGACGGCCATGCCGACATGCACGTCGTACCAGTAGCGGATCTGGTCGTCCTGCCACCAGGCGTTGCAGGCGGGATGCTGCTTCAGCGCCAGCGCGGTCGCCTTGATCACGATGTCGTTGAACGACACCTTGCCCTCGCCCAGCTCCGCTTGAGCGCCGTCGCGCGCCTCGGCCGCGCGCTCCATGTCGACCTCGGTCGTGAGGTAGAACGTGGGGATCGGGCCGATCGACTGCGCCAGCCGCTTGGCGATGGTCTTCCGGATCTGGGTGAGGGGCACGTCCTGAAATGCCGTGCCCGAAACGGCGGGAACGGGGAACGGGGAACGGGCGCTTGCTGCAGCAGCCGGTGCCCTGTTCCCAGTTCCCTGTTCCCGGTTCGCCGCAGTCGCCGCCCCGGCGGTTTCGACATCGCGCAGCACGATCCGGCCTTCCGGGCCCGTCCCGGTGACCGCCTGCAAATCGAGCCCGCGCTCGGCCGCGATGCGGCGTGCCAGCGGGGAGGCCTTGAGTCGGCCACCAGCGGACGCAGCAGGCGGTGCCGGTGGCGCCGGCGGTGCGGCGACTGCGGTCACGGCTGGTGTTGCTGGAGTCTGCTCGCGGACCGTTGGCCGCACGCGGCCGCAGCCGGCCGGACCCGCCGCACCCGCCGCACCCGCCGCACCTGCCGCACCCGCCGCACCTGCCGTCTACCACCTCACCCGGCGCGCCGATGTGCGCCAACGGCTGGCCCACCGGCACCGTTGTGCCCGCCGGCACGACATGCTTGCAGCAGGGTGCCGGCCGCGCGCGCCACCAGTTCCATCACCGCCTTGTCGGTCTCCACTTCGGCGAGGACGTCGCCAACGGCGACGGTGTCACCCTCGTTCTTCTTCCACTCGACGAGGCGCCCCTCTTCCATCGTCGGGGAGAGCGCCTCCATGACGACCTTGGTTGCCATGTTTACGACTCCAGGTACAGCACGCGCTTGACGGCGGCGATGACCTTTGGCGGGTCGGCCTTGGCGGCCTGCTCGAGCTGCTTGTTGTAGGGCATCGGGACGTCGGCGCCGGTGACCCGCAGGACCGGCGCGTCGAGCTCGTCGAACGCCTCGCGCTGGATCACGTCCACCACCTGCGCGCCCGACCCCGGCGAACGGCCAGCCCTCCTCCACCACGACGCACGCGGTGGGTCTTGCTCACCGACGCGAGCATCGTCTCCTGTGTCGAGCGGGCGGATGGTGCGCAGGTCCACCACCTCGGCGTCGATGCCCTCGCGCGGCCAGCTGCTCCGCGGCCTTGAGCGCCACCGTGACCGTCTTCGAGTGGCAGATCAGCGTCACGTCGGTGCCGGCGCGCTTCACGTCGGCCTTGCCGATGGGCATGAGGTACTCGCCCTCGGGCACCTCGCCCTTGGTGTTGTAGAGCATCTCGCCCTCGATGAACACGACCGGGTCGTCGTCGCGGATGGCGCTCTTGAGCAGCCCCTTCGCGTCGGCCGGCGTGGCCGGGCATGACCACCTTGAGCCCGGGAATGTGCGCGTACCACGACTCGAAGGCCTGCGAGTGCTGCGCGCCGAGCTGCAGCGCCGCGCCGCCCGGCCCGCGGAACACGATGGGACAGCCGACCTGCCCGCCCGACATGTAGCGCATCTTGGCCGCCGAGTTCACGACCTGGTCGATGGCGAGCAGCGCGAAGTTCCACGTCATGAACTCGATGACGGGCCGGAGCCCGACCATCGCCGCGCCGACGCCGATGCCGGCGAAACCCAGCTCGGCGATCGGCGTGTCCACCACGCGCAGGGGCCGAACTCCTCCAGCAGGCCGCGGCTCACCTTGTAGGCGCCCTGGTACTCGCCGACCTCCTCGCCCATGAGGAAGACCTTCGGCGTCGAGCGCGCATCTCTTCGCGGAGCGCCTGGTTCAGCGCATCGCGATAGGTGATGACGGCCATCTCAGCGCCCCCCGTGCGCATACACGTCGGTCCACAGCTCGCCGGGCTCGGGATCGGGCGAGTCCTCGGCGAACTGGTACCGCGTCCTCCACCTCGGCGATGCACCTCCGCGTCCAGCGCCTCGAGCCCCGCCTCGTCGATGCAGCCCCGTCGGCCCGCAGCCGTTCGCCTGCAGCAGCGACGATCGGATCGCGCTGCCGGTACTCCTCGACCTCTTCCTTGGTGCGGTAGGTCCCGTGGACCGGGTCGGACATCGAGTGACCCATGTAGCGGTAGGTGCGGATCTCGAGCAGGGTCGGGTGCTTGTCACTCGCGGGCGCGCGTCGACCGCGCGCGTCCATCGCCGTCGCGCACCGCGAGGACGTCCTGGCCGTCCACCACCTCGTCGGCCATGTCGTAGGAGTACGGCGCGCTGCGGACAGGTCGAGACTGGCGCTGGCGCGCTCGAGCGCGGTGCCCATGCCGTAGCGGTTGTTCTCGACGATGAAGATGGCCGGCAGCTTCCAGAGCGCCGCCATGTTGAGCGCCTCGTGGAACGCGCCGATGTTGACGGCCGCCTCGCCGAAATAGCAGACGGCCACCTGGTCCGTCTTCCGGTACTTGATGGCGAAGGCCATGCCGGCGGCGAGCGGGATGTGCCCGCCGACGATGCCGTGCCCGCCCAGGAAGCCGAGCGAGGCGTCGAACAGGTGCATCGAGCCGCCCTTGCCGTGGGAGCAGCCGGTCGCCTTGCCGAACAGTTCCGCCATCGACGGCCCGCGCGCGCGATGCCGCGCGCCAGCGCGTGGCCATGCTCGCGATAGGACGCGGTGATGTAGTCGTCGCGCGCGCAGCGCGGCGATGCTGCCGACCGCGACCGCTTCCTGACCGATGTAGAGGTGGCAGAAGCCGCCGATCTTGCCCAGGCTGTAGGCCTCGCCCGCCTTCTCCTCGAAGCGGCGGATCAGCAGCATCTGCCGGAGGTACGTCGCCGGCAGTGTCGGCGTCCGCACCCGGCGCCGCGGCGCGCGGCGCTACCGGCGCGCGACGTCGGCACGGGTCAGTGGCCATCAGGCGGATCCTCCTGCTGCCGGCCCGGCGCCTTGCTCGACCTGCTCCCACGCGTGGTAGCGACGAGCGGGTGAGCGGGCTCGCCTGCACGTGCGCGAATCCCACTGGCAGGCCGATCTCCCGCAGTTCGGCGAATTCGTCGGGCGTGTAGTACCGCGCGACCGGAAGGTGCCCGTCGGACGGGCCGCAGGTACTGGCCCAGCGTGAGGATGTTCACGTCGCTCCGGCGCAGGTCGCGCATGCACATCGAGCACCTCGTCCCACTCCTCGCCCATGCCGAGGATGATCCCCGACTTGGTGAGCGCGCCGGGCCGCCCATGCCGGCGGGCGTTGGCCAGCAGGCGCAGCGCGCGGTCATAGCGGCCGCCGGGCCGGGCCAGGCGGTAGAGCCGCTCCGCCGTCTCGAGGTTGTGGTTGAGGATGTCGGGCCGTGCCGTCCATCGACGATCGCGAGGGCCTGCTCCGAGCCCTTGAAAGTCGGGGATCAGCACTTCGACGGAGGTCTCGGGCAGGCGGGCCCGGATCTCGGTGATGCAGCCGGCAAACGCCTCGGCGCCGCCGTTGGGCAGGTCGTCCCGGTCCACCGAGGTGATGACCACGTGCTGCGAGCCCCATCCGCGCCACCGCCTCGGCGAGCCGGACCGGCTCGACGGGGTCGAATGGCTGTGGCGTGCCGTGGGCCACCGCGCAGTAGGTGCAGTTCCTGGTGCAGACGTCGCCCAGGATCATGAAGGTGGCCGCCTTGTGCTCCCAGCACTCCCCGATGTTCGGGCAGCGGGCCTCCTCGCACACCGTGTGGAGGCCGAGCTCCCGCATCATGGCCTTCACCTGGCCGTAGGTGGGGCCGCCGGGTGCCTTGACCTTGAGCCACGCCGGCTTCCTGGCCGTCGCAATGGCCACGGGCGCAGGTCCGGCCGGCACGGCGGGCCGAGGGTTCAACTCCATGATTGGCAACGGCCAGGCCCACGCCAAATCCCCTTTCAGGAGGCACTTCAGAAGCCTCCGAAGATAACGGCCCGCAGGGGTGTTCACCACGGCAGCACTTGAGGGTTATCTTGGGCCTCGTTCACCCTCATGGAGCTCTTCTTAATGCGCGTACGCATCCCTCTTTTCGCCGGACTGGTGGCGATGGCCGCCGGTTGTGGCTCTTCCTATGCTGGCGAGGCGACAGGTGTGATTCCGGCGAAGTCGCCGGGCGATGCGCTGGCGTGCCTGATCAAGGCGGCCGAGGCCAACGGCTACCAGCAGATCCGGGCTGACTCGGGCGCCGGCGATGCTTCGGCAGTGATGCGCAAGGAAGAGTCGATCGAGCAGGCGCGGTCCGGCAACCCGAACGAGTTCTACCAGGGTGGCGAACTCAAGCTGGCCACTTCGCCCGGCGAGGCCGGCTCAATCAAGGCTACGGTAACGCCCTTCTTCGTCATCGTGACGCGGACTGCGGCCGGCCCGAACTCCACGCTCTATCCGCCGAAGGATCAGGCGGCTGCCGACGCTCCGGTCGTTCTGAATGCCTGCGGCAAGGCCTCGCCCCCGGCGGCCAAGTGAATCGCTCGCGCATCGCGGTCACCGCGGGGATAGTCGCGCTCGCGGGCTGCGGCTCCGCCGCCCAGCCGGGAATGCAGCAGGTCATCGTCCCACCCGCCGGCGGCAACGCCGCCGTCATCAACTGCCTTACCGACCAGGCTTCTGACCTCGGGTACAAGATCCTGCGAAAGGATCCGGGTGACGGCTTTCTCGAGGCGGAACGGCGCCTGAAGGAGTTTGAACAGGACGGCACGAAGCAGTACGCCGCCGGTGACCGGTTGCTGGTGCAACGGGGCAAGAAGGGCGCGGATGGCATCCGTCCGCTCGAGCTGAACATGTCCACGTTCCGGATGGATTTCCTGGTCAACGGCGCAACGCAGACGCTGGGCGCGGCGAGTGATTCCGGCAAGGCCGACCTCACGCGCTTCATCTCGGCATGCGGCCCGCTGGCCCCGGGGGCATCGCAGTAGCCGGCATCCGCCGCCGGCGTGATCTCGCTGGGGGAAAACACAAAGGGCGACCCGCCGGGTCGCCCTTTGCTTGTTGCCCTGCCTGGGACTAGTAGAACAGCATCATGCCGATGGCGAACTGGTTGCCCTTCGACACCTTGGTCGACGAGTCACCGCTGACCTCGTCATAGGCCTTGGCATCGAAGTTCGTGTACTCACCCACCACGCGGAGCGACTTGGTCCAGTGCCACGTGACCTGGCCGACCCACGCCGAACGGCTGGCGAACTGCCCCACCGTGCCGCCGGGGATGCTCTTCTCCTCGTCCGTCAGCTTGAGGTGGTTGCCACCGTAGCTGAGGCCGAGTCCGAGCTTGCCGCCCGGGAAGGTGTACATGCCCTGGATGATATAGCCCTCTGAGGTCTTCGCGTTGCCGAACGCGTCCGTGCCGTCGCCGGAGAAGCTACCGCCCAGGTAGGCGTCACCCTCGAACAGGCTACCGAGGCCGTTGGCGATGAAGCCGGAGGCCATGAACGAGAAGCCACCAATGTCGAGCTTGGCGCCGAGTGCCCCACCGGTGGTGCTGATGCCGGGGTTGGTCGGATCGCTGCAGTCGGAATCAACGGCGGCGCACTTCACGTGGCCGTACATGCCGTCAAGCCAGAGAAGCAGAGTGTTCGTGTCCTTCCCGAGCTTCGGCTTGAACGTGAGTTCGCCCTCGAAACGCGGGATGTCGCCATAGGTGTAGGCGAACGATGACGCGCCCGTGGTGGTCGGCTCGAAGAGACCGACGGAGAAGCCCAACCGTCTTGCCGGCCGGCGTCGAGTACGTGAACTGCGCCCGGAAGTCGGTGTACAGGTAGCCGTAGCCGATGCGACCGAGGGCGGTGCCACGGAACCCGACGTTGACGCCGGCACCGAACAGAGTCATGTCGGTCAGGATGGCCTGGCGCTCGAAGAGGCCAAGTTCCTTACCGGCGAGGATCTGGCCCCAGTTGCCGCCGACGGTCAGGTAGACCTGACGCATGTCGATCTGGGCACCGGCTGCATCCGTGCCGAAGCTGCTGGCGACGTTGCGACCCGAGGACACCTGCGGCGCAAAGCCGAAGTGCACGCCGAGATCGGTGTTGCCTTCCTTGCCCTTCGCCTCGAACGTGAAGAAGGACGGGAGCAGACCGGTGCCGATACCGTTCAACTTGCTGGATGTCTCAAATTGATCGGTGCCGACGAGCGACTGATTGTCCGTGTAGATCCAGAAGGCGTTGACATTGCCCGCAAACGTGGCGCTCCAGCCATTGCCCATCTGCATTGTCAGCTGGGCGTCAGCGGTATTCACCGCGCCCACGAGCGCGAGACCCGCCAGAACCAATCCGAGACGCTTCATAGACTCCTTCCCTCACTGTTGAGTGATCGTGCGAATTCCGTACGTTGACTTCGCTGCCGTGATTTCTTTGCCCCGTCGCCAGACCGCGCGTTTTGGCAAGTTCGGCGCCGCGGGCCCCGATTCCTGCTGTTCACTTGCTTGACGTCACACCTAAGCGACAACCTCCTGATGGGGGGACGCCGCGCCGCGGCTCCCGAACCGGATCGGGGCCTCGCGACGGGCAAGTGGGAACATCGTACTGGAGATGGGATCAACGGCCTGCGGTAGGACGACGAGACTGACGCTCGAGGGATGCAGCCCAGAGGTCTCCTTGGCCCAATCCTGCACAATATCCGGGACGACCGGACAGGGCGGAATGGGTTTGGAGAGTCTGTGTCGGCTGGAATCCATCAATACGCCTCCACTGGAGTCTACCGCACGAATGGTGGTGGACACAGACCGCAAACTACTAATTTACAATGACTTGGGAGGCTGCCACACCATGCGCTTGGCGTCAGGATTCGGACGCTGACGCAGCCCGGACATGCCCTCGAGACGACCAGTCTCGTTGTACTGGCGTGACTTACCGCCTTTCAAAATGGCACAGAGCGCTGTGGCGTCAAGCCCCCTGGGCGATCCGGACCGCTGTGACAAGCTCTGGCGGCACCAAGAGTTAGCGGAAAAGTAGCGCTGCTTTCTGGAGGGTCATCCACATTCCCCAGAGCATTGGCACCCCAACGCCGATCCAGGCGGCTGCCAGCAGAATCGGGCTGCTGCCGTTCCTTGCAGCGTCGGACGTAGGCTGCGGAGTATCGGTCGGATTGGTCATCGGGGCACCGGGGAAGTGCCGGGCAGAGGGCTGGGAAGGGCCTCCGATTCCGGCATGTAGAAGCGGTCAGACACGGGGCGAACCGCGAGGTTGCAGGCAAATCCGAGCAGGAGGAGCCCGGCCAGGATGTACATGGTGATGTTGTACGCCTGCGCGCTCGGCACACCATGCGCCAGCTGGTACTCCCGAATGGAGGTGACCAGCGTCGGACCTAGTACCCCTGCCGTGGACCATGCGGTGAGGAGACGACCGTGGATGGCGCCGACGTACCTGGTGCCGAACAGGTCGGCGAGGTAGGCAGGAATCGTCGAAAAACCGCCACCGTACATCGTGAGGATGAGGCAGAAGAGCGCCACGAACAACGGAATGCTGCCGATGCGGCCCGCGAACGGCGCGGTGGAGTACAGGACGGCGCCGAGTGCGAAGAAGATCATGTACGTCCGCTTCCGCCCGAGCCAGTCGGACGCGGAAGCCCAGCCGATGCGCCCGATGATATTGAAGAGGCTCAGCAGGGCGGCAAATCCAGCGCCGATACTCGCCACCTGCGCCTTCTGCGCCGTGTCGAGGTCAGACAGTCCCTTTGCGACTCCAATCAGCTTGCCGCCGAAGACCTCCTGGAGCATCGGCGACGACATGCCGATGATACCGATGCCGGCGCTGACGTTGAGGCAGAGCACGCTCCACAGGAGCCAGAACTGGGGCGTCCTCCACGCCTGGCTCACGCTCACGTTCTGCGAGGTGATCATGTCTTCCGTGGTTTGTCTTCGGGACATACCCTGCCGGCTTCCAGTCGGCTGGTGGCACCCGGTAACCCATCGCCCCGATCATCATCGCCGTGAAGTAAAGACAGCCCAGGACAAGAAAGGTCTGCCAGACACCGACCGACTCCGGTGTCGCGAAGTGCCGCACCAGGAGATCGGCCAGCGGTGCTCCGATCATGGCGCCGCCGCCAAAGCCCATGATCGCCATGCCGGTAGCCAGCCCGCGTCGATCGGGGAACCACTTGATGAGCGTCGATACCGGCGAGATGTAACCCAGTCCGAGACCGCATCCGCCGATGACGCCCGAGCCGAGCCACATCAGCCAGATCTGGTGCAGGTGCACGCCCAACAGCCGAAATGAAAAAGCCGCCGCCCCAGCAGCATGCGGCGACCACCCCGGCCTTCCTGGGCCCGACGCGCTCGAGCCAGCTTCCGAACACCGCGGCGGATGAACCGAGGAATACGAAGAACAGCGGTGTACATCACGCTGAGCATGCTGATCTTCCAGTCGCAACTGGTCGCGAAGATCCGGGCAATCAGCCCCATGTCGGCGGGACACTCGATCGACTGTGTGATGCCGACAGCGCGGCTCAGCGGCAGCCAGAAGACGCTGAACCCATACGCCATGCCGATCGAGAGGTGGATGGCCAGCGCGGCGGGAGGTACCAACCAGCGGTTGAACCCTGGTCCAGCGATCGTGCGCTCCCGGGACAAGAGATCCATCGAGGCTCCTGCTGTGGGCGGATGATCTTCCTGGCGTGGATGGACAAGCTAGGTGATGGTACTCCAACCCGCTACGGGGAAGGCGTTGGTTCGGCGAGTAACCGGTCCACCTCACGTTCGAACTCGGCGAGGAGCGCCCCGTGCTGCGCGCCCGTGGCCGGACCGTAGAAACCGGCGTGCACCTGTCGCACGCGCCCGTCCCGCCCGATGAAAATGGTGGTGGGGAAGGCGGTGAACCCTTCCAGTTGCGGCAGCGTCGCCGCGGCCGCATCCGTGTCGTTGATCCCCGCCAGCAGCAATGGAAACGGAATACCGAACTTGTCACGGTAGCGCCGCACGAGCGCTCCATCCACCGCCGTATCGCCGGACACTTCATACGCGAGTCCCACGATCTCGAGGCCCTGCGCATGCTTCGTGTTGTAGAGCCTGACCAGCGCTGGTGCCGCTTCGTGGCAGGTGGGGCACCAGGTGCCGAAGGCGTCCACCACCAGGACTTTGCCGCGGAACCGCGGGTCGTCGCTCCGGACCAGCACGCCATTCACGTCGCGGAAGGCGAAACGGAATGGCGCCGTGGTATCGGCCCGCGTGACATCGGTGGGCGCCAGGAGCGGTGAAGGGCCGTTGGCGCGCACGGCGTCGAAGGCTGTCTGTGCCTTGAGACCTGCATGGAAGATTCCGCGCAGGGTGTCACCGACCAGGCGGCCACTCAGCAGGTACACGAAGGATCCGTCGAAGCGTGACAGCGCGAAGCTGTCCTTCGTCGCTTCGCCCGAGAAGTGGCTGTAGTCGCCTGAGTTGCCGATGATCGTGCCCTCCAGCCCCGCCGGGCCGTTCCGGAACTCGAAGATGCGGGGCGAATCGCCCACGCTGCCATGGAACTGGGCATACCAGCGGCCGGCGAGCCAGGCGGGAGCTGGAGATACGACCCACCGGCCTCGTGACGCACGAAAGGGAATGATGCGGGGGCCGCGATTGCCCACGTTCCGGTAGGTTCCGACGAGCGAGTCACCGCGCACCGCCGCGGTAATCGATGCCGCGTAGTCGGCCAGCTCGAAGTGCACCGAATCGCCGTCCACTCGCACCGACGAGAAGGCATCGCACTGCTGTCCGTTGCAGAGCTTGCCGCTCAGCGTGTTGTCCGTGCCCGCGATCTCGATACCGAACTTGAGAGTTCCGCCGGCAAGATCGAGCGTTCCGCGCCACGGTCCCTCCAGCGGAGGCGCGCCGAAGAGGCAGGTTGCCGCCAGCGCTTGCCGAATCACTTGTAGGTCTCGCCCGCTTCCACCCGAGCGGTGATCGTGTTGCCGGCCCACGGTGCCGGGCAGGGGAAGACCGAGCTGTAGGCGCAGAACGGATTGCGCGCCTGATTGAAGTCGAGCAGGTACTTCCCGTTCCCCAGCCGCTCCAGGCTGACAAACCGGCCTGCGGGATACGAGCCCTGCCCGCTGGTGCCGTCGCGGAAGTAGATCTCCAGCTCGGTCTCGTCGTCGCTCGCCCCGGGGAATTGCCGCACCTGCAGCACCGCCGCCGACCCGAAACGATCCACCGTCACCGACCCCGCCTCGTTGGCCTCCACTTCGGCTCCCTCGGGTGCGAGCAGCACCACGCTCCCGCGTTTTGCCGGTGGCATCAACTCCACCGTATCAACTCCGGCGGGCAGCCACGGGAAGTAGGCCGGCGCCGCTGCGTCGCGCGGCGGCCCGAATACCGTCAGGGCAGCGCGCCCCATCGGCCCAGTCGTGAGCAGCCGGTAAGGACCGAACGGAACAACACGGTTCCGCGGCAGTACCCGGGCCGCCCCGGCGGAATCGAGCATGATGCGGCCGCCCGATTCTGTCACCCGGACCTGTGGCACGCGCTCGAGCACGATCTCACTTCCCGCCGGCCCGAGCGTGACGCCCGGGCCGATACGCTGCAATGCGATGGCGGCGAAGGGAGATGTTGGGCCGGTGCGAAGCCATGCGGCGTACTCCGCGCGGTCGCGCGCGAGGTCCTCGGGAACCTGCGCGGCGAGCGGGGCACTGCTGCACAACATCACCATCAGCAACATCGGGCGGCTAGGCACCTGACAGCTTGCCCACGAGGTAGATGGCCGAGGTTGGCTGCGGCGACCCACCGAGCGGCTCCTCGGTGATCGCGGCCGCGGTTACACCCGCACCCGACGGCACCTCGATCGACTCGACCTGAGCGCGGCCATCGGCGGCCGGCCGGAAGGTCACCGACGGGACCGGTTTCCCATTCTGGATGAACCAGAGTTGATACGTGCGGTCGTCGGGCAATGGCTTCACCCCGAAGGAGTGGATGATCGCCCGGTTCCGCTTCCGGTCCCAGAAGAGCTGCACGCCCGGCACCGGGTCACCCGTCGCGGTGAGCTGGTACAGCTCCACGCCGGGCGCGAGCAGCGCGTCGAGCGTCCGCTGCTGCACTTCGAGCAGCGTGTCACGCTCCGCCAGCATCGTGTCACGGCGGGACAGGAGTGCGTAGGCCTCGTCCAGCCGGGCGCCGAGCCGAGCGCGGCCTGCGCCCATCCAGGCAGCCAGCAGCAGCGCCGCGGCCAGCGCCCAGGGCATCCAGTTGAAGCCCGCTTGCTTCGACGGCGCGGCGCTGATCGGCTGCGGAGGTGCTCCCGCAAGCACGCGCGCGCGCAGACCGTCCGGGGGAGAGGCCGGCTCGGCGAGGGCCAGCAGTGCCGCGACCTCCCGGTACTCGGCCACCTCGCGTGCCAGCTCAGGGTCGCGTGCGAGGAGCTCCTCGAATGCCTTTGCCTCCGGCGCGTCGAGGGCGCCGAGGGCGTAGGCCGCGGCCAGGTCCCGAGGCGTGCCGAACTCGGCGGCGCTCATGCGAACCTCTCGTAGAAGTACGGCTTGAGGGACTCGCGCAGCTTCTGCATCCCCAGTCGCACGCGGGTCTTCACCGTGCCGAGCGGCTCATTGAGCCGCTCGGCGATCTCACTGTGAGACAAGCCCTCGAAGAAGGCGAGCTCGATTGCCGCGCGCTGCGGTGGCGAAAGGTCCGCGAGCGCCTCGGCAACTCGCCGTTCGCGCTCCTTCGTTTCCACCGCGGCATCGGGACTCGCTCCAGGCGTGCCCATGCCGAGTGTGGACTCGGGATCGCTGCGCTGGGCGGTGTCGGTGATGCGTTCGCGCCGCGTGCGGGCCCGCACCAGGTCGAGTGCCCGGCTGCGGGTGATCACCGTGAGCCAGGCGGCGACGCTGCCACGCCCCGCCTCGAACCGTCCCGCGTCGCGCCACGCCTGCGCAAAAGCGTCAGCCACGACTTCCTCTGCATCCCCCGGCTGGCGGACGATGCGATAGGCCACGGCATACATCACCTGTCCATAGCGATCGTAGACCATCCCGACCGCACGCTCGTCCCCGCGCGCAGCACGCGCCAGCAACTCGGCGTCGCTTGCGGTGCCCTGGCCCCCGGTCACTGAGGCATGCGGGTATGAATGCGGAACGGCGAGGAGCAGGTCATCGGGCTGGAGTCTACCACGAGCCCATGTGAGGTCAACCAGCCTCACCTCACAGCTCCCGTGGCGGATCACCATTCGCGAAGACCATCGTGGTGCTGCGGCCGCCGATCGACGCGCGAAGCAGGTTCACCTGGTCGTGATAGCGCTCCCAGAGGACGGAATGCTGTACGCGCAGCCCGGCCAGCCCACCCGTGGCCGTGCCACTGGCTGTGACCTGCGTGAGGTCGCCGTCCACGGTGATCGTCGCGATCGCCAGGACAACTGGCTGGCCGCTGCGCGCAATCAGCCGCACATGTTGCCGCACGTAGGCCGCGATCGCGCTGTCCCCACCGGGTGCTACCGCTACCAGGTCATCGGTAAAGATCCGCACGGAGAGCGTGACCCTGCCGTCGCCCTGATCGCTGAGGGATGCCGAGCTGGAATGGAGCGGATGGAAAGGCTGGGAGAGCCCCAGAAGGAGCAGCAGCAGGACTGACGGCATGTCAGTGACCGGTGCCGATGGCGGCAGCGTGCGCCAGGACCTGGGGATCGCGTATGCCGGTCGCGAGGGCATGCGCCATGGCTTCGCGGGCACCCGCGTCATCGCCGGTGCGGTGGAGGGCCCACGCCTGCAGGTCCCATGCGTAGACGTCATGCCGGTCCTCGAGGTCGCGTCGTGACTGCGCCAGCACCTCGGGCATTTCCCGGCCCGCGTCCAGCAGGGCCAGGCTCCACGCCCGATGCCACGCACCGGGCTGCGACCGGATCGCGAGTACCATCGCATCGATGGCCCGATCTGCGGCGGAGCTGTCGCCCCGCCCGCGCTCAGCCTGGGCGAGCAGCGCCAGCGCGGCGGGATCGAAGTGCGCGTCGAGCGACTGCCCTGCGTGATCCGCGGCGTCGTTCCACTCACCCCGTGACAGGGCGTACCGCGCCGCGACCGCGTGGAGCCGGTAGTCCCCGGGTGACACGGCAAACCCGCGCGCGAGTGCCCTGCTCCCCTCCCGTTCATTGCCATAGCGGAAGGCGAACTCCGCCACCCTGAGCTCGAACCACGCGCGCTGCTCGCGCGACAACCCGAACGCGTGCTCGGCGCGTGCCCGCGCATCGAGGAGGAGCCGGTGTGCCCCGCTCACATCGCCGGTGACCTCGCGCCAGCGCACGACGCGCATCTGAGCCGCGAGGTTGGTTGTCGTCGTGCCGATGCGGGCGAAGCGCCGCGCCGCGTCATCATAGCGGCCCAGTTCGAGCAGGATCTCTCCCGTGAGGCTCGCGATGGTCAAGTCGGTCGAGTCCTCGAGCTCCAGTTGTTCCGCCTGGACCAGCGCCTCACGGAAGCGATGCTGGCCCATGAGTGCATTGGTGAGCACCAGTGCGCCGCCGCGATTCCGGCCTCGCCTGAGTTCCAGCGAGGCGCGGGCGGATTCCTCCGCCGATACCAGGTCTTCGTAGCGGCCGGTCGCACGGGCCCGCGCCAGCAACAGGCTCGCGAGACGCGCGCGGTCACCGGCGCCGTAGGGATCGCGGGCGGCCCGCGCCGTGAAGAACGCGATGTCCGCGTCGCGCACCGCGGCCTCCTGCGTCGACTCGGCGGCAGCTTCGATGCGCGCCCGCTCGGTGGCGTAGCGCCCGGCGGACGATCCGCCGAGCGCCAGTACGCCGAGAGTGAACACGCCTGCTGTGATCCGGGTCAATTCGGTACCCCGAGGTAGGGAAACGCAGTGAGGAACTGGGAGTCGCTTGCCACGTTGTCCGTGGTCAGCGCCTCCTTGCCTGCCGCACCGGCCGGGTCGAGGCCGAACGGGTCACCGAACACCGCCAAGAGCGCGAGGTCGGTCACATCGTCCCCCAGCTTGCGGCCACCCCAGCCGTTGCTGAAGGGGGCCAGCGGGAGCCAGGTGAGCCATCCGGCGGTGGCCGGGTCCTTGTCCGTCTGCACGATCAGCATGTCGGGCAGGAGCACACCGCCGAGGGCGTTGGCGTAGGCTGGATCGCGGCCGGCCACGCCGGTCACGAAAGCGACGATCTCCGGGCCAACCGTTGCCGCGTCATCCTTGGGCCCGATACTGCCGTGCACCGGATGGCTGCGCTTGGCCAGCAGTACCTCGCTGATGAGCGGGTTCCCGAGTCGCTGGATCTGGTTGTACATCCGGTCCTGTGCAGGACCAGCACCGCCGTTGCTGTCGTCGCTGCACGCGGACAGCGTCGCCGCGCCGGCGAGGGCCAGGAGGGCAAGCCGCGGCGCGAGGTAGAGTCGTGAACGCATGATGTGGATTCGCTCCATGGTGGTGTTCACCGGCTGATGGTGCCCCAGATACCGAGCTTGCCGGGCTGGCCATTCTCGATGAGGCTCGAGGGAAGCTCGACCACGATGGCGAGCACGTTGAAGCCGTTGACGTAGTTCACGGCGGAACCGGCAGGCCTGAAGTAGAACGGCGGCGCCGGGTTGGCCGGCAGTGCGCATGGCGCGGAGAGCGCGCCACCGGACGGCTTCCGGTCCGGGAGGATGCAGAACGCTGCCTCCAGGTCGATGAAGAACGAATCGTCGCGCGGGCCTGCGAAGGCCTGCGTGCCGGTCGCCGTTCCGAGCGAGGTGTTGATGGTGCCACTCACGGTCGGCGATGCCGAAGACAACTCGTTCATCATCGCGCCCACCACCGGCGGATCGACGGGACCACGCACCTCGACCCGCTGACTGGCGCCGCTGCCACTGAACGACACCTGCACGACCTTGTCCTCGATCGCGTCGCCATCGTTGTCAATCTTGAACTGGTAGAGGAGGTTCGGGTCGAAGCTGGCGCTCGGCGTTTCGGCGGGCGTGAGGAAGGCCCGCGTGTTCATCACGAGGACGATCCGCCCCGGCGCCGAGCCTGGGAAGGCGTAGACGTCAGTCAGGTCCTGCTTGGGATTGAGCTCGACTTCAGCCGTGTCCTGGTGGTCGGACGCGACCGCCAGGCCGGCAATGCCGCTCGCTGCAATCAGCGCGAATCCGGCGAGCCATCGCCGTTGACGCAATTGGTGGGGTGACATGTGACATCCTGTTCGTAGATGGACGGGGTCGATCGCGAACGACCCATCTACGCCGGGGGGTGCCACACCGGATGCATGGAGCCCGAATCGTCATCGCGCGCGGCCATGCCGGGCCACCGCTCGTCGCAAAGGTGGATGCGGGCCGCACGCAATGCTTCGTTTCGGTGGAGAACTTGTTTGACGTGACCTGGAACGAGGGCGCCGTCGCAGCGACCTCCAGCTACCAGCGCCAGAACCGGTCGGCCCGGAGCGCGTCCAACTCCTCCCGCGGTTCCTCCTTGTCGAGCAATTCCCTGATCATGACGCCGGTGATGCCGGCCAGCAGGATGCCGTTGCGGCCATGTCCCGTGGCATACCACAGCCCCGGCAGCCGGGGTTCTCCGCCCACGATCGGTCGCCCATCGGGCGATACCGGACGAAGACCGGCCCAGATGCGCCGCACTGTGAGCGACGACAGTTGCGGGTACATCGCTGAAACGGCGCTGCGAATGCGCGCAATACCTTCCGCGGTGGTGGAGAAATCGAACCCGGCATACTCCATCGTCGAGCCGATCAGTGCCTCGCCGTCGCGATAGACGAGGTAGCAGTCACGGTTGTACATGATGGCCGGCGGCACGCCGATCGGCCACGGCAGTGCCGCCATCTGGCCCCGCACCGGTTCCACCGACAGCGGCCTCGGCATGCCCTCGATCCCGCCCGACCACGCCCCTGCAGCAATCACGACCTCCGGCGCGGCGTAAAACTCCCGGCCCCGCACGCCCGTCACCCGTCCGGCGGCCTGTTCCAGTCGCGTCACCTGGTCCTGTTGCACCACCGCCCCATGCGCCTTGGCGTCGGCGAGCAATGCCTCGACGAGGCGTACCGGGTCGACGGCGCCTTCGCGTGGGGCCCACAGCGCGCCATGGCTTGGTCCAAGCCAGGGCCACTGTGCTTTCACTTCGTCGGCATCGAGCCAGTCGCAGTGATGCCCTTGCTGCCGTTGCAGTGACACGGACAGGCGCAGACCGGCAGCGGTATTCTCATTGAGGGCGAGATGCGCAATGCCGCTCTGCCACAGGCCGATGTCGATGCCAGTGGACGAGAGGAGCGCGGGCGCCAGCAGCGCGTAGCGTTCGCGGCCGGCAAGACCGAGGTCGAAGAGGGGATCTTCCGGCACGGCTTCGATCTGGGGTGCCAGCATGCCGGCGGCTGCGCGCCACGCCTCGCCATCGGGCGTGCCCCTGTCCACGACGAGCACGCGCCGACCGGCGACCGCCAGTTCGCGCGCGCAGGCCGCCCCAACGGCACCGGCGCCGACTACGATAACATCAAATATGGCAGTCACTTATAATCTGACGAAACTATTTGAAACGTTGGACGTAAGGCACGTCACCAACGCGACATCCACGGAGGAAAATAGCATGGTCCGGTCACTCTTTGGCTTCTCGATCTTCGCGATCGTTGCCATCATTGCCTCGAAGCTTCTCTTCGGGCTTCTCGGTGTGGCCATCGGGCTCGTCGGGAAGCTGCTGTGGCTCGCCTTCCTCGGCTGGCTCTTCTACCTGGTGCTGAAGCTCTTCGCGCCGGAGACGGCGTCGAAGGTCAAGGAAACGATCACGGGGAAGCCGGCCTGATCCTCCCGGGTGAACGATCACCGCGACTGGGCTGTCTGCAGCGCGGTGATCGCCCATCCGATCCCGCCCCGTTTCGGGACGAGCACCATCAGCCCGCGGCCGAGCCGTACCTGCGTCTTGTCTTCGGAAAACCAGCGATAGTCGAAGGTCGCCCAGGCGACGTTTTCGCGCACGTTCACTTCCGTCGCGGTGACCGCCGAGAGCCCGCCCGTCTCGACGCCCGCCAGCCTGGGATTCGTGAATCGGGTGACGCCATTTGCCACCACGGTGGCTGACGGCGCAAAAAGGGTATCGGTCGACCGGCCACGCGCATCTCCCACGACCACTGCCTCGATGACGAGTGAGACGTCGTTCTCGGCGTCAGGATTGGCCAGCCGCTTGTTCGGCGCTGGCCCTGTCGGCGCGCTGGGTGCACATGCCGCCAGTACCGCCACGAGGGCTGCCACCGACCAGCCTCGGGGAGGCTGCATCAGGAGACCAGCTCGACCTCTCGCTCCGCGGGTGTCGCCGCCGGCTCGACCGGTGGCGTGAAATGCAGCGAACCGCGTGAGCGCCACAGCGCTCGCGCGGTCTCCCACGGATCGAGCCGGCTGGCCCGGTGCCGGAGGTCGTGCCGCTCCACCGTCGGCACCGTCTCGATCCGGCGCGCGTGACGCGCTGCCCGCCCGATGAGCTCCGCGTTCGCGGCCCAGCCCTCCGTGCGCAGCATCGGGTCGGGTGCATCGCGGAGCGCATTGCGCAGGGTGATGAGCCGGAAAGCGACGAACCCGGAAACGATGTCGCTCACGCCGGGCACTCCCACCTTGCTCCGCAGCAGCACCGGTGCCCAGCGCCGGAGCAGACGGAGTCGGCGTGACGGTTCACCCAACGCGCCACCTTCACCAACCACCACGTCGGCCCCTGCGTCGATGTGACGCACCATGTCGGGAATGAAGTGAGGCTGGTGGGCGAAGTCGGCATGCATCACGATGGCGCAGTCACGCTTCGGGCGGTCGGTGCGCTCCACCGCAAGACGCAGGAGGCTTTCCACCGTACGGGCATAGCCGCGCTGCTCCGGTGAGCGGATCACCGTGAGCGGGAGCGCCCGGGTATAAGGCTGAAGGACCTCGCCAGTGGTGTCCGTGGACCCGTCGTCGCCCACCAGCAGCTGGTATTCCCGCTCGAAGGCGCTGAACACCTGCCGGATTTTCCAGAGAAGAAGCCCGACGGTCGGGGCCTCGTTGTGGCTCGGGATACAGACGTAGATCATGCGGAGGCCGGGTTGATGAGAGCCGAACGATATACCCCGGTGGTGCGCTCTGCCATCCCGCCGCCCCCACCCGCACCGACGGCCCTTTTGGCCCGCCTTTCGCATATACTGCGAGAGGTCTGTCGTTCGCCTGTGCCAGCGGGGAAACGATGATTCGAGCGGACACCCGGAGCCGCCTCAGCTCCACCGACCTTCACCTGATGCTCCTGCTTCTCAGTCGCGGGTCGGCAGTGCGCCGGCGCGCGCTCGAGCGTCGGCTGGAGCGCGAGGGTCCCGACGTCCTGCTCGACGATCCCGAGCTCCCCGAGCGGCTCCTCGCGGTCCGGACGATCCTGGTGCCGTCCGACCACCTCTTCTTCTATGTGATCGTTCGGCACACGCTGCGCCGGAGCGGCGTCGATGACCGCGACCTTGCGGACTACCTCTCCGCGGTGCTGATGACCTTCGGCCAGCGAGACCGGGCCTGGCGCATCGACTGGCATGACGACCAGCGGCATCACTACCTGGTGGACATCCTGCAGGACCTCGAAGCCACCACCGGCGAGCGCCGTTTCAAGGTGCTGGTTCACCTCGGCAATTACGCGCTCTGGCTGGCAGGAATTTTTCCTGATTACATCGCCGCGCGGCAGTTGCGACGGGGCGGCCCCGACGTCACGTACTACGAATCGCTCGGCAGCCGGGGGTACGAGCTCGCGTCGGCTCACGCACTGGCGGAGCCTTCCGGGCTCGAGCCGATCCTGCGCCTCGCCGCGGACCGGTTCCCCGCCGTGCGCGGTGCCCTGAATGCCGTCAGTGACCGGGTCTTCTTTCCCATCGGTGCCAGCAGCCTGCGGATCGAGCGGCAGTTCGGGGGGAACCTGCTTCAGTAGGCCGGCACCGCCTCGATGAGGGCGCGGAACAGTCCCCGCTCCGGTGCCACCGGGTCGCCGAGCATTTCTTCCGGGTGCCATTGCACTGCGAGCAGCCACGGTTCCGTGGCGGGTCCTTCCACTGCCTCGACCAGTCCATCCTGGGCCCATCCGCTCGCGCGCAGCGGGGAAGCCAGGTCGCGGATGCCCTGGTGATGGAACGAGTTCACTGCCATCGCCGTGCGTCCGAGAACTCCGGCGGCGCGGCTGCCCTCCTGCAGCGAGATATCGTGCGTTCTCGCGCTCCGCGCATCGCGCCGGTCATGCGCGACCGGCGACGGTCGTTCGCCGGGGAGGTGCTGCCAGAGTGTGCCACCCAGCGCGACGTTGATCAGCTGGATGCCGCGACAGATGCCAAGGATCGGCATGCCCCGCTGGCGCGCGGCCGCGAAGAGGGCCAGCTCGAACAGGTCGCGCTCACGGTCGACTTCGCCCAGGTCAGGTGACGCCGCCGCACCGTACCATGAAGGGTCGAGGTCCTCGCCGCCCGACAGCAAGAGTGCATTGATGCCATCCAGCGCACCCATCGCATGCGCGGCACCGATCGCCGGCGGAAGGATCAGGGGAACGGCACCGGCCGCCGCGATCGACTGGACGTACGCCGAATTGATGCCCTGCCGTTCGGCGCCGCCCCACTGCCGTCGGATTCCGCTCACGCCGACGCGTACGCTCATCGCGCGATCGAGTCCGGGAAGAGCGGGCAGCGTGCGTCCTCGATGCCCGCCATGTCCACCTCGACCCCGAACAGCGGCAGGTTCTTTCCTCCCACCGACACGAGCCCGAGCCTCGGCGCCGCTTCCACCGGAGTGCCCTCGAAGAGCAGCACACCCTGGGTGCTGCCACCGCGCTGCACGACGAGTACGCCGAATGTCGGGGCCGACTGCTGCGGCAGGGCACCTTCCACTCCAACGACCAGGCCCGAATCGGAGCGCCCCACAAGGGCGCGCAGCGCGGGCCCGGCAGCAAGACGCGCAACCGTTCGCTCGGGCAGGCGAGATGGCGGCACCGAGAGGCTCTGCTGCGGTACGGTGAACGCCTCGAGCACCGCATTCGGCGCCGCGAGCGCCGCAATACCGCACGCCGGGTTGCCGCGATCCGTCCGGCTGCCACCACAGGCAGTGACGAGCAATGAAAGAACAAGGATGCAGCGGGTCATGGCGGTCCTCCCGGTGATCGTGCTAGATGGTGAGGACGAGCAGGATGGCAAAGAGGTGATTCTTCGGTTCCAGGGGTGAATCGGTGAAGCTGTTGATCGCCTCCATGTACCGGCCTTCCAGGCCAAGGCTCACGCCCTGGAGGTTCCACTGGACACCGCCACCCACGAGCCAGCTCCACTCGAGCGAACGGAACGTATTTTCGCAGCCAGTGAGCGCGATTGAATCGACCGGATTCGTCGTGGCCACAGTGCAGCCCAGGTCGAATCCGGCGCTCGCACCCCCGAACACCACCGGCCGGAAGCCACGGCCCTTGCCGCTCAGGCTTGGCGCAAAGCGCACGAGCAGCGGCAGCTCGAGATAGCCGAACTCGACGTTGGTCTTGAACCCGGCCGGAGTGCCCGGCAGAGGATAGGTGCCGCCCTTGATCGTCAGGTCGACCTCGGGTTGCAGTGCCACCCACTTGAAGATGCGCATACGCACGAACAGGCCGACAAAGGCACCCTGTCGATTCTCCGAGTCGGCGTTGAGGCTGTCGCTGGTTGTCGAGATCCAGCTTCGGGCGTAACCCACCTGGCCGCCCACCACCGTCCGGTCCCGCTGCGCCGCCGCCCCGGTTGGGGCGGTGAAGAGCAGGACGAGGAACGCTAAGGAGACACATGACAGTGGCCGTGGGATATGCATCGACTGCAAGATACGACGGCCGCGGGGCGGCGGCAGCGCCCGGTCGCTTGACGCGCCGAAGTCCCGCGGCATAGTGTTCCGCGTCCTGCGCATCCCGGCGCAACAGGAGCCATCATGTTCGAGGGTCTCAAGGCGCGAATGGAACGCTTCTTCGCAGATGCCACCCCACCGGCCGACCGGCGGGCGCAGGCCGGTGCGCTTCGTTCGGCCATCATCGAGGCCAAGGTGGCCGTGGTCGCGATGCGGGACGCCCTCATCGCGAGCGAGCGGCAGATCGAGGCCGAGCGCCGGCAGGCCGACGACGCGGCGCGCCGCGGCAAGCTGGCCGGCGACATCGGGGACCTCGAGACTGTGGCGGTAGCCGAGAAGTATGCCGCGCGTCATCGCGAGCGGCTGGCGATGGTGGAGCGCCGGATCGCTGTGCAGCGCGAGGAGCTGATGCTCGCGGAACGTGAACTGGCCGAGATGACCGAGGCGCTTCGCGGCGCGCCGGCCGATGTGGCGGGCGACAGCGTTCGCGACGCCTGGCGTGATCTCGAGTCAGCCGGCGGCGTCCGGCCCGAGACCGACGTGAGTGACGAGCTGGTCCAGCTGGAGATCGACCAGGCGCGGCGCAAGGCGGCAGTGGATGAACAGCTGGCTTTCCTCAAGAAGAAGATGGGGAAGGAATGAAGGGCCGGTTCACCGTTCACTGTTCGCTCTTCACGCTGTTATCTGCGACCCCGCTCGCCGCGCAGCAGCCCATCGTCGCCCCGCCACACTTCTCGAAGCTCGCCCACACCTACAGCATCGTCGCCTGGGACTCCGTCACCGGGGACCTTGGCGTGGCGGTCGAGTCGAAGTTCCCCAACGTGGGTGGAATCGTTCCCTGGGCCAGTGCGGGCGTGGGAGCCGTCGCCACCCAGAGCCTGAGCAACACGGCCTTTGGAGCCGAAGGACTTGAACTGATCGCGAGGGGCGCGACCGCCGAGGAGGCGATGCGCATCGTGATGCGGAGTGACACGATGCTGCAGGATCGTCAGGTCGGCATGGTGGACGCACGCGGCAATGCGGCATCGTTCACCGGCACCAGGACCTTCGACTGGGCCGGCGGCCGGGTGGGCAAGCCCGGGACGACGGGCGGCACACCGGGCGGGAAGGGTGTGGTAATCGTCGGTCATGGTTACGCCGCCCAGGCGAACATCATGGTGTCCGACCAGACGGTGAAGAACCTGGCCGAGACGTTCGAGCGGACCAAGGGCGATCTCAGCACCCGGCTCATGGCCGCGCTCAAGGCGGGCCAGGCTGGTGGCGGTGACAAGCGAGGCATGCAGTCGGCGGCGCTCCTGGTCGTGCGGAAGAACGGCGGGTACCTGGGCGCCAATGACCGCTTCATCGACATCAGGGTCTACGATGCCGCCGACCCGATCGCCGAACTCGAACGACTGCTGGCCCTGCACGTGCTCTTCTTCTTTCCCAGCCAGCCATCCGACCTGATCGTCATTACGCCTGCGATCGTCGCCCAGCTCGAGCCCATCCTGCTTCGTGAGCCGGCGAACCAGCCGGAAAAGTGGCTCTCGAAGCCGCAGGGATCGGCCAACCCAGCCTTCCTCGAGGCGCTGCGCAATTTCATGTACTGGGAGAATTACGACGTTCGCGTGCGCATGGACGGCAAGATCGACCAGGTGGTGCTCGCCGACATCCTGTCGAAGCATCCGTAGCTTCATCACCGCTTACCCGGGGATCCCCGTGACTGCGACGCCACTGCCCGCCGCCTTTCCCACCAAGCAGCCGCGCGGCCTGCCGCTGCTCTTCTTCACGGAGATGTGGGAGCGCTTCTCCTACTACGGGATGCGGGCACTCCTGATCCTGTACCTCATCGACACTGCCACGGGTGGATTCGGGTGGACGCAGGAGAAGGCGAGTCGCCTCTACGGATGGTATACCGGCCTGGCGTTCCTCATCGCCGATCCTCGGCGGCTGGCTGGCCGACCGCTACCTCGGCACGGCGAAATCACTCGTCATCGGTGGCATCATCATCTCGCTCGGCCACTTCACCATGGCGGCCGATAGCCACTTCACCTTCTTCGTCGGCCTGGTCCTGATTATTCGTCGGCACCGGGCTTCTTCAAGGCGAACGTGTCGACCCTTGTGGGCCAGCTCTACGGCGACAACGACCCCCGCCGCGACGCCGGGTTCACGATCTACTACATCGGCATCAATACCGGGGCCTTCTTCGGGCCGCTCATCTGCGGCTGGCTCGCCGCGAATCCGCGGTTCGGCTGGTCCTACGGATTCGGTGCGGCCGGCGTCGGCATGGTCCATCGGCGTGGCCTGCTTCCTCCTGCTGCGGAAGAAGTACCTCGGCGACATCGGCATGACGCCGATGGGCCAGACGCGGATGCCCGACGGCGGGCCAGGCATCGGCCGAGCCGCTCACGAAGGAAGAGAAGGACCGGGTCGTCGCGATCATCATCGTGGTGTTCTTCGTGGCGTTCTTCTGGCTGGCGTTCGAGCAGGCGGGGTCGTCGCTCAACGTGTTCGCACAGCAGAAGACGCAACGCGCCGTCGGGGGCTGGCTGGGAAGCATCGTGCCCAACGGCGAGATCCCGGCGGCATGGTTCCAGTCGGTCGGTCCCTTCTTCATCCTCACGCTCGCTCCGGTCTTCGCCATGCTGTGGAACCGGCTCGGCACCCGCCAGCCCAGCACGCCCGTGAAGATGACCTGGGGCCTCTTCTTCCTGGGGCTGGGCTTCGTGGTCATCGCGGCGGGCGCCTGGCTGGCGGGGGCGAACGGACTCGCGAGCCCGTTCTACCTCATCGCGCTGTACTTCCTGCACACCTGCGGAGAGTTGCTGGTCTCGCCCGTCGGACTCGTCGTTCGTCACCAAGGTGGCGCCCTACAAGATCGCGTCCATGATGATGGGCGTCTGGTTCCTGTCGAACTTCACGGCCAATCTCGTGGGCGGGTACATCGCGGGAACGGTGCAGAAGGTGGCTCGCGGCGAGGTGTTCACCCTGCTGGGCGGGCAGGCCGACTTCTTCCTCATCTTCGTCATGACGTCGTTCGCCGCCTGTGCCCTGATGGTCATTCTCACGCCGATGCTCAACCGGCTGATTCACGGCAAGGGCTGAACACGCTTGCGGGCCTGATGGCGCCGGGCCTTTGCCCGGTTGCCGCAGGTGTCCATGTCGCACCACCGACGCGACCCGTTTTTCGTGTGGTCCAGGTACAGCCGCCCGCAGCGCCCGGCGGCACATTCGCGAAGGCGAATCAGGTCCGGGGATGACAGCAGGTGGAGGGCTGAGCGGAGCACGGGATGCAGGAGGTCGGGTCGCGGGCCGGCAGGTATCGTGAATGCGATGCCGTCGGCCCTTGGCGCGAGCATGAATGGCGGCGGCGACTCGGCGATGGCGCCGTTGATGAGCGCGACACTCGCCTCGGGTGACGGCTCCCGTCGCACGACCGACCTCAGGCAGTCGTGCAGTGCCCGCCGAAAGATCCAGGCCCGACCGAGCGCCCGGCGCCGAGCGTCAGGATCGGCGGCCGCCTCCTCCCTCAGCTGATCGACTTCAATTTCGCGGAGCACGCCGCGTTCGAGCGCCCAGTCGAGCAGCTGGCCGTATCCGCGAATGTGGTCATCGCGGACCATTTCCAGCCCGTCCCATGTGACCGTGTTGACGAAATCGAGGCAGAGGATCTCAGCCAAATAACCTTCAATTGTGAGATTGAAGGTTAAGTATCAACGGAACATAGCAAACCGTCAATAGTCATTTTGAGGGTTACTCTCCTCTTTCGGCCGCGAACAGGTACACGTCACCTACCTCTTCATCCCACGTCGTACCGATGCGCCGCATGCCGATGCGTTCAGCAATCCGCATCGATTTTTCGTTCCATGGTGGAATCGTCGCCGCCACCCGCACTACGCCCGGTTGCGCCAGTGCCCATTCCATCAGCCCCTGGGCCGCCTCGCTCGCGTATCCCTTTCCCTCGAAGCCGGGATAGGTCGCATAGCCGATGACGACGGTCCCCTCGTCATTGGGTGGACCGCCGAGTCCCACGGACCCGATCGCCTGACCGGTGTCCCGCCGGGTCACGACCCAGCTCCACCACCCGATCTGCGAGGGATCCTTGCGGAGCCGGTCCCGGAGGTCGGGCAGCATGTCCTCCATGAGTGGCGGCGGCGCGAGGGGTTGGGGAAAGGCGCTGGCGGTGATGGCATTCAGCCGGAGCGCATTGCCCGCCAGCAGGGCATCGATCGCGTCGGGCGTGAAGACGGTCAGGGTCAGTCGTTCGGTACGGATGGTCGGGAGTGTCATCGCGGCAAGCTTCTCGGAGGAATGGCCATGGCGTACATTCGTCACCACATAGTATACGCCTCGGAGGATCACGATGACCACCTTCCTCAAGACCACCGCGCTGCCCACGCACGGCGCGGTCACGCTGCCGCAACGCGACTACGTGAGCACCGCGGTCTTTCGCGAGGAGCAGGAACGCCTCTTCGCGAACCGCTGGCTCTGCATCGGTCGGGAGGAGCAGGTGGCGAAGCCGGGACAATACGTGCTGGTCGAGATCGGCGTGGAGAGCCTCATCGTGGTGCGCGACCGGAAGGGCACCGTACGGGCCCTCTACAACGTCTGTCGCCATCGCGGCACGCGCCTGTGTGAGTCGCCCGGCGGCGAACTCTCGGAGACGATCCAGTGTCCCTACCATGCCTGGACCTATGCGCTCGACGGCCGGCTGATCGGGGTTCCCGACCAGCGCGAGCTCGAGGGCTTCAACAAGGCCGACTATCCACTCATCCAGGCGCACGTGGCGACCTGGGAGGGCTTCCTCTTCGTCAACCTCGCCGACGAACCGGAACCATTCGCCGAGGCATTCGCGCCGCTCATCGGTCGAGTGGGCCAGTGGAACCTGGCGGCGCTCCGGGTCGGACGACGCTTCGAGTACGACGTGAAGGCCAACTGGAAGCTGCTTTTCCAGAACTACTCCGAGTGCTATCACTGCTCTCCACTGCACCCGTCACTGGTGAAGCTCTCACCGCCCACCAGTGGCGAGAACGATCTTGTCGACGGCCCGATTCTCGGGGGGTTCATGACGATCACGGAGCGGGGGGGCAGCCTCACGCTCAGTGGCGAGTCCTGTGGTGTCGCGGTCGGCGAGCTCTCGGACGACGAGCGACAGCGGGTGTACTACTACTCCATCTTCCCGAACATGCTGCTGAGCCTGCACCACGACTACGTCATGGTGCACACCTTCCAGCCGGCGGCCCCGGATCGCACGCTGATCACCTGTGAGTTCCTCTTTCATCCCGACACCCTTGCGAACCCGGCGTTCAATCCTGATGATGGCGCGGGCTTCTGGGACGGGGTGAACCGGGAGGACTGGCACATCTGCGAGATGGCACAGGCCGGCGTACGGAGCCGCGCGTACCGTCCGGGGCCGTACAGCCGGAGGGAAAGCCTGAGCGCGGCCTTCGATCGCTACTACCGGGACGCGATGGGCGAGTGAGTCAGCGCATGCCGAGGCCGAGCGACCAGATATCGCTCTGGTGCTCCATGATGGTGAAGTAGAAGCGCCCATTCCGCGGCTGGAAGAAGGCTCGCCGCACCCGGGGCCCATCGGGCGAAAAACGCAGCAGCTGCCGCTCCCGCCCTCCCCGCGCCGGGATGCTCCAGAAGCCGGCCGTGGAGTCGTTGGCCGTCGACACGAAGTAGAGTTCCTTCCCATCGTCGGACCACCGTACGTGCTGCGCCGCGGTTGTCGTGAGCAGCTTCGGTTCGCCGCCCCGGGCCGGCACCTTCCAGATTCCCTGCGTGTTGAGGTACGCGATGGTGCTGCCATCCGGCGACCACACCGGCCAGCGCCCGCCGTTGTGCGTCACCCGCCGCACGCGGCCCCAATGCCCGAGGGAATCGCGTGGCACGACGTAGATCTCCCGCCGTTCATCCTCCCGGGTCGACTCGAAGACCAGCTGCATCCCATCGGGCGACCACCGGGGACTCCGGTCCTGGCCGGGGTCGTTGGTCAGTTGCTGTGTGGCTCCGCCCGCCGACGGCATGATGAAGACGTCGCGCGTTCCCTGCCGGATGCTGTGGAAGGCGAGCCACTGGCCATCGGGCGACCAGTTCGGGAGGAAGTCGTCGCGATTGTCCGACGTGAGCCGCACCAGCTCTCCGGTCACCAGCGACAGCTTGTAGATGTCCTGGTTGCCCTCGCGGTCGGAATCGAGCGCGAGCCACGCGCCTTCGGGTGACAAGTCGAATCCCTCGATCACCTGTGTCCCGCTGGTGAGGGGCGTGACGGTCGACAGCAGCGTGAGCGAGCGCGGTATGGGCGCCGAATAGACGTTCGATCGCAGTTCGAGGCGGCTGTACACGAGCAGTGTGCCCGCGCGATCGAGGCTGATGGTCTGTGCACCTAGTCCGGTGGTCACCCGTTCCGCCGAATCGGCCACGGCATTCGCGCGCGTGAGCGGGAGTCGGTAGATGTCCCGTCCTCCCGCGCGGTTGGACACGAACAGGAGGCCGCGGCCCTCGGGCAGCCACTGCGGGCTCAGGTTCATCGCGCCATCGTCGACCAGCGTGGTCTCTGCGCTGTCGGCGAGCGTCACGAGCGCGATCCGCGTGGGCGCAAAGTTCGCGAAGTTGCCGACACTGCCATAGACGAAGTCGGCATTCTCCACGATGAACGCGATCGCCTTCCCGTCGGGTGACCAGGCCGGGGCCGACGCGCCACGGATGTCCCAGCGGCCCTCGTGCAGCAACCGGCGTCCCCCGTGCTCCGCGTCGGTGACGTACAGCTTTCCCCCGACCGAGTAGGCGAGCCGGCGTCCATCGGGAGCCCAGTCGAGCCCGAACAACGGGCCGCCCGAGTCGCTCCCCGGGACCAGCTGCGCCGTACCACCGAGCGCCGGGATCACATATATCCCGGCCGGGGTCTGCAGGGCGATGCGGGTGCCGTCGGGCGACCACTTCGGCGAACGCTGCGGACGCGGCAAACCCGGTGCCGCCTGCAGCGGGCGATCTTCGTCGCGCTGCTTCACGTACAGTTCCCCCACCTCCGGACCGCCGGCAACGTAGGCCAGCATCTGTCCGTCGGGCGACAGCGCGGGATCGAGCTCGAGTCCGCTGTCGAACGTGAGCTGCTTGCTCTGGCCCACGACCAGCAGGCCCTGTGTGCCGCGCCCGCGAAGCACGGCGATGCCCAGAGCCGCCAGTGCGAGGCCAGCCGCGACCATGGCGATCCACGGCCGGCGAGGCACCGGTTCGGGCGCGTCTACCGTGGCGCTGGCGAGTCCCGCCTCGATGGCGGGCAGCAGTTCTCCCGCCGTCTGCCAGCGCCGGTCGGGATCCTTCTCCAGCGCGCGCTCGATGCCCTGCGCCATTGCGTCAGGTGTGTCCGGGCGCTCGCCCTGGATTGGTGCCGGTGCCTCGGTCATCTGGCGCGCGAAGATTCGCTGCGCCGTCGAATCGGAGAACGGCGTGTGGCCGGCGAGCATTTCGTACAGCAGCGTGCCGAGCGCGTAGACATCGGCGCGGTGGTCGACCGTGGGAGCCGCGGCGGCCTGCTCCGGCGCCATGTATGCCGGCGTCCCGAGGGTCAGCCCCGCACTGGTGATCTCGCTGTGATCGGTCGCCTCGCTCAGCGCCTTGGCGATGCCGAAGTCCATCACGTAGGCGTGACCGGCGCCCAGCATCACGTTTTCCGGCTTGATGTCGCGGTGAACCACGCCCTCGCGATGCGCGTATCCGAGCGCATCCGTGACTTCGCGTCCGATTCGTGCCGCATCGGCGATCGTAAGCCGGCCCATGCGCGCCAGTCTCGCGCGCAGCGTCTCGCCGGTGACGAATGGCATCACGTAGAAGAGGAGGTCGCCGGCCTCCCCGGAATCGAACAGCGGCAGGATGTGGGGATGCTGCAGCCGGGCGGCGATCTCGATTTCCCGCAGGAAGCGGTCCGCACCCAGGATCGTGGCCAACTCGGGCCGGAGCACCTTGATCGCGACCCGGCGCCCATGCCTGAGGTCGCGGGCGGCATATACCCGCGACATGCCGCCGCGGCCGACCTCCCATTCGACGGCGTAGCGGCCGGCAAGTGCCGAGCGGAGGCGGTCGATCGGGTCATCCCTTGTGGATCGCGGGGTGCGATGCTGGAGCATCTACCCCCTACGGATCCATGGCCGGGTCGGCGTCAGACTCGCTGGGGCCGGCTCTTGAAGATACGGAACAGGTAGATCAGCGACGGGACCAGCACCACGAAGCCCAGGGCCAGGGCGGCCAGGACGAGTTCGAGCGTCACCGCCGGGGCGGCGGCGCCGGCAATGGTGAGGTCGGGCGGGACAAGATATGGATACTGGCAGAGCGCCCAGCCGCCGAGGATGAGCACCGCCTGGACGGGGGCCGCCACCCGTGCCATCCGGTAGCGCCGCTGCCAGAGCGCAGTGAAGGCAAGCAGCGCCAGTCCGCCCACGACGACCTGGTAACCGGGCGCCCAGGCGCTCTCCGTGAGGCCCTGCCACACCAGCGGCACGTGCCGGCGAGCCAGCACAAGCGCGACCATTGCCGCGACGAACACGCCGATGCCCGCGCCGAACGCGCGGACGCGGAAATCGTCCTGGAGGTCGGGGTCGTCGGTCTCCATCGTGAGGTACACGGCGGCGAGGTAGGCACAGAGTGACAGCGCCAGGGCACCGATCGCCAGCGGAAACGGATGGAGCCACGGGCGCACGTACGCCTCGACGAAAGCGCCCGACGGCCGCGCCACGACGTCGCCCGCGGCGATCGTTCCCGCCACCACGCCCAGCAGGACCGGGGTGACGAGGCTTGCCCATGAAAAAAGCAAGCCCCACCGCTGCTGCACGTCGTCGCTTTGGCGGTCGTATGTGCGGAAGGTGAAGGCCGATCCGCGCAGCACGATGCCGACCAGCATCAGTGTGAGCGGAATGTGGAGCGACACCGACAGCCGCGCGAAGGCCGGGGGGAAACAGACGAAGAGCAGCACCACCGCCAGGATCAGCCAGACGTGGTTGGCTTCCCAGATCGGGCCGATCGATTCGGCGATGAGGGCGCGCTGCCGTTTCCGCCGCGGGCCGGTGGCGAAGAGGTCCCACACCCCGCCGCCGAAATCGGCCCCGGCCATGACCAGGTACGCCGCGAGTGCCACCGCGAGTCCCGCGGCGACGAGCAGTGCCGGGGTGATCTCAGGCATCGCGCAGCACCGGGGTGTAGATCCGCTGCCAGTCCTCGTCGCTTGGACTCTTCGCGATCTGGCGATACATCAGCCACACCACCGCCACCGTCAGCAGGCAGTACAGCAGCGTGAAGAAGGTGAACGGCACCACCAGGCCGGGCATCGGCGTCACCGCGTCGGCGGTGCGCATCACGCCGTAAATGATCCAGGGCTGGCGACCCAGTTCCGTCACCATCCATCCCGCTTCGACCGCCAGGAATCCCATGGGGGTGGCGAGTGCCACGCCGCGCAGGAACCCGCGATGTTCGGTGAAGTCCAGCCCGCGCCACGCGAGCCAGGCCGCCCACGCCGTGATGACCATCATGAAGGTGCCGAGGCCGACCATCAGCTGGAACGAGAGGTGGACCAGGAGGACGTTGGGCCACTCGTCGCGCGGCACGCGATCCAGGCCTGTCACTACCGCCTGCGGGTCGCCGTGCGCAAGCACCGACAGCATGTAGGGGATCCGGATCGCGTAGCGCGTCTGGCCGGTTTCTTCGTCGGGAATGCCACCGATGATGAGCGGTGCTGCGGATTCCGTGCGGAAGTGCCCCTCCATTGCCGCCAGCTTCGCCGGCTGGAATTGCGCCACCATCTTGGCGCTCCGGTCGCCTGACAGCGGCTGCAACAGGGCCGCTGGTCCGCCGACGAGCAGTGCAATCGCCAATGCCCGCCGGTGAAATGCGTTTGCAGGCTTCTGGAGGAGCAGGATGGCATGAATCCCGGCTACACCGAACCCGGTGGCCGCATAGGCGGCGAGCGTCATGTGGATCGTCTGCGTGAGCGCCGCGGGATTGAAGATCGCGGCGATCGGGTCGACGCCGGTGGGCTTGCCGTCGAGCATCGTGAAGCCGGCGGGGGCGTTCATCCACGCATTCGCAATGACGACGAAGATCCCGGACAGGGCGCCGCTCACCGCGACGACGATGCCCGCCCCGAGGTGCGCGCGTCCCGACAGCCGGTCCCACCCATAGAGGTAGATGCCGAGGAAGATCGCTTCCACGAAGAACGCGAAACCCTCGAGCGAGAACGGCATGCCGAAAATCGGGCCGGCGAACTCCATGAACTGCGGCCACAGCAGTCCCAGCTCGAACGAGAGAACCGTACCCGACACCGCGCCCACCGCGAACATGATCGCCGTGCCCTTGGCCCATCGCTTCGCGAGTTCGAGGTAGATCCTGTCTCCCGTGGTGAGCCAGCGGCGCTCGGCCAGCACCATGAGCAGCGGCATACCGATCCCCACGACCGCGAAGATGATGTGGAAGGCGAGCGACATTCCCATCTGGGAACGCGCGGCGAGGAGGTCGTTCATCTCAGTCGAACGCAGCAATGGTCATGGCTTGTGAAGATAGGCCCAGGCAACCGGGACACGGCTATCCCCATTCCGGGCCCAGCGCTTTCCACAATTCGGGCAGCGGGCGCCGCAACCCGCGACAGAGGATGATCGGGACCTCCTGTTCCTCGTCGACTCCCCAGGGATTGAGTACCCGAGCTTCCTCCGATGCCGTCTCGCAGACCGACCGGAATTCCTCCACGCTGCCACCTGTGATGATGAGGATGTCGATGGGGCGCTCGGGCAGTCCCCAATTGTAGAAGTCGCCATTTCGACTGATCGGATAGCTCATGCCCAACCGGGTGCGGTAGAGCGCGAGGGCGCCCGCCCGTCCATAGTTGCCCCCGGCGATCGCCGTGCGCTGCCGATCTGCCTCGGGCAGCGCGCGGTAGACACTAGCCGTTGCCCTGGCCAGCTCCTCCCATCCGATCATATCTGCGAAATCCTGCGGCAGGGGCAGCACCGTGCCCCGGTTGGTAGTGACTGCCTGGGTGATCCCGAGACGCGCCGTGTAGCGCGCCAGCTGATCGGGCGGGAGAATCGGTGCTCCCAGCGGGAGGAGCAGAACGCCACCCAGCAGAAGGAACGCGGCCATCGCAGGCACCGGCCAGCGTCCGCCGAGCTGGTCGCTCCACTGGACCAGCGCCACCGCACCAGCCGCGATGAGCAGCGGGTGCATGGCGGCGAAGTAGTAGTCCTTGCCGTGCAGCACGAGCAGCACCACCAGGACGGCTATGGCCCCGTATGCGATGGGCCGGAAGCGTGCCGACAGACTGCCCGCCAGCAGCGACCAGGCGCCGGCGAGCATCAGCGCTGCCGCGGGCCCGAGCATCAGCGGTTGCGCCGACAGGAAGGCAACGGGCGACACCCGCTCCAGCTGCGACTGTCGCAGCGCCTGCATCTGGACCAGGAATGGCCAGTGCCAGGCAGCCTGGCCAAGCACACTGGGGAGGCCGAGCACCACGGCGATGCCGGCGGCGAGCCAGGGCCAGCGCGTCTGCAGCTCACGCCGTAGCGGCGACAGGAGCACGGTGATGGTCACACCCAGCATGAGGAAGGCGATACTGAACTTCGTCAGGGCCCCGAGGCCGAGTGCGAGGCCGAGCGCTATCCACCAGGTCCTGCGACGAGTGTCCGGCCCGGCCGACAGTAACTCGAGGAGCGCGAGCAAGGCGATCGACCACCAGAGCATCTCGAACACCACCGGCTGGAAGAGCGTCCCGGCCCGCACGAATACCAGAGCCACCAGAACGCCGAGCGCGGCGAGCAGTTGCGAACGGGCGGCGCCGCCCATCGCCCGGGCCATCGCGGCGGTGAGGATGATGAGCGCGCCATGCGCCAGTGCCGGCAGGAGCCGTGCACCCACGACCGAGTCGCCGAAAATGCCCTTCATGACTCGTGCGGCGACCGCGATGAGCGGCGGGAACTGCATGCGCAGGAACTCGAGATGGTCGCCCATCGCGAAGTAGAGCAGTTCATCCCGATGAAAGCCGAAGCCCGGCTGGGGCAGCGCGTGGATGCCGAATGCCAGGAGCACGACGGGAAGGAGCAGCGGCCAGGCCATCGGTGACCGCGTGACACCCGGGGACGAAGTCATCCCCGATTCTAGCTAGAAGAACACCTCGATGCCGAACCGCATCATGCGTGGCGGGCCGTAGAAGAAGACGGGCCAGAAATAGTCCTTGGCGGCACTGCGATAGAGCGGCAGGAGCTCGTCCGGACCGGACACCAGTCCGTCGTGGTTCAGGTCGGCGGAGGAGCGATAGCGGGGCGATTCGTACGGGATCGGCTGCGGATTGGCGGCGTAGGCCGCCTCCACGGCGCTGTCAACCGTTGCCGGGGATGCGTACGGCGTCCCCGTCTCCGGTCGCACGGACAGCAGGTTCTGGCGGCCCAGGAGGTTGCGCACGTCGAAGTAGAGGCTGCCCGCGACCCTGCCGAACTGGAGCGGGCGCCGGATGAGGACGTCGATCGTGTTGGTCCACGGCAGGCGCGCGCTGTTGGGCGGCAGCGGAATCGTGAGCGAGGGGTCGACCGGCGTGTAGGGAAGGCCACTGAGGAACCGGACGATCAGCGAGCCCTGCCACTTGGCGAACGGCTTGCTCCCCAGCACCGTCGGCCCGGCTTCGGGTGAGACCACGCCCTGCACGATGGCCGTGAAGGCATGCCGGCGATCGAAGTCGAACGGATACTGGATCTGTCCCGGGATGATGGTGTCGCCCGTCGCGGGGTCGATGGTGTAGGCAGACCGCACCAGGTACGCGTTGGAGGAATTGGTCTCAGCGAACTGGAGCGTATACAACAGGCGCACGCCCCAGCCCCCCACGATCGCGCGCTCGAAGATCGCCTCGAAGCCGCGCACGGTGCCGTAGTCGGTATTGCCGAAGATGGTCGAGTCGGGATTGAATCCCTGCGGCACGGACGACACGAGACCGTACAAACTGCGCAGGTAGACGCCGGTCTTCAGCAGCAGATTGGGTGTCGGCCGCATGCGCACGTTGAACTCGAACTGCCACGCGCGCTCGAAGCCGAGGTTCGGGTTGCCGATGCGGAAGCGCCCGGTGCGGTCGACATCGTCAAAGGCGGCGTTGACGAGGTACTGGTAGTCCGGGGGCTGGCTGAAGTAGCCGAAACTGCTGACGATCGTGAAGCTCTTGAGCACCGTGGACGCGGCAAAGCGCGGGTTCAGCGATCGCTGCGACGTGGCCGGAACGCCCTCGAACTCCTGCTGGGTGTTGAACTGGTCGTAACGCAGCCCGGCAGTGAACCCGAGTTCGTTGACGCGATACTGACCTTCCACATAGAGCGCGGCCGAATTGGGCGAGAAGTCGGAGGCCGTCGCCGGCGGCACGCTGTCGCCAACCGGGAGGTAGCCGAGCACCCGCTGGAAGGTCTGCACCCGCTGGCTCACGTACTCACCGCCGACGAACAGGTCGCCCCTGGTGCCAAGACCGATGGTCACGTCCAGCTGGCCGCGCAGCTCCCGGAAGCTGTTCCAGTCGAGCGAGCCCAGCGACCCCTGCGTCTGGAAGAAGGCTGGCACGCCCCACGGGGAGCGGGTCGAATAGTCGGGCAGGTACATGCCCGGGATCGGCTGCTGGGCGGCGATGGTGTCGCGCGCGCTCGCGATGTCCTCGCCCACAACGTTGAACGGCGAGGTCGTGAAGGCGCCGAGGAAATAGTCCACGGAGTCAGCGAGCTGTCCCCGCACGAAGCTGCGATCGAAGTAGCCGGCCCGCGCATCGATGACGAGGGGCAGGCTCGCGGTGGGCGACGATGAATGCTGGAAGCTCGCACTGAGCAGTGTGCCGTTGAAGTTCAGGGCCGGCGCGTACTCGAGGTCGTACTTGTAGAGCTGGTCATAGAGCGTCTGCTGCTGCGTCCCATAGAGCCCGAACAGGCGCACGGTGTTCCCCGTGCCCGCCGGGATGATGAGCTTGCCGGCGTACGAGAGCTGCTGGCCGGCGTTGTGCGGCAGCGGCTCAGGGATGGCGTATCGCGGGTCCTGGGGATCGGTGGGTGGCGGGGCACTCGTCGGGTCGAACTCCACCCGGGCGTTGAGGTCGATCCCAAACACCGCCTGAATGCCGGCGACGACGGGACCGCTCCCCGACACGATGAAGCGGTCCAGGCCGAGGTCCGCGGTGCCCGTGAAAGCGCGGTCGGTCTCATAGGCGACGCGCCCGGTCCACTTCGGGCCGCCGTCCGTGGTCACCACGTTGACCATCCCGGAGATCGCCTGGCCGTACTTGGCGCTGAAGCCGTTGGTCACCAGCGTTGCTTCGGTCAGGATGTCCGTCGGTATGCGGAGGCCGATCTGGTTGGTGGACGCGTCGAGCTGGTTCTTCACCCCGAGGCCATCGAGGATGAACGACTGCTCGCCCGGTCGACCGCCGCGATAGCTGGTGCCGACGGCACCCGCACTGAGGGTGAGTGCCTCATCGAGCGAGCTGATCGGCAGGTTCCGGAGGTCCTCGGCGGTGTAGCGCTGTTCGGTACGGGTGGACAGGGCATCGAGTGGATCGGTCGGGCCGGCCTCCACCGCCAGTTCCTCGAGCTCGATGGTGCTCGACACCATGACGATGATCAGCCTGGTCGTCTCGCCCGAGCGTACGACGACATTCCGGATGGTGGTCGGCTGGTATCCGATGCGGCGTGCCTGCACCGTGTAATTGCCGCTGCGCACCTGCCGGATGCGGAAGTTGCCCGAGGAATCGGTGACGGTGCCCCGGCGCGCTTCCTCCACCGTGAGCGACACGTCAGAGAGGTAGACACCCGAGGTCGAGTCGCGAACGCGGCCGTCGATGGCGCCATCCTGTGCGGCCGCGACCAGCGGCGATGCACAGGTCACTATGATCCCCCATCCCAGCGCTCGCGCGATCCGGAGCGCGGACCTCACTGCAGGTCGAATCGGAACAGGTTGCTGCCGGATCCTTCGGCGATGATCACCTTGCCGGTCGCCGAAAGTGCGGCGCGCTTGTACATGGCGTCCCCGCCGGCAGTGACGTACTGCACCGTCCTGCTGGTGAGGTCGACGAGAGCGATCCTGCCTCCTCCGTCGACCTGGAACGCCATCCCGTCGGCACCGGTGAACTGGGCCACATTCCCGCCGACAATGGCGAGCATCTGGCTGCCCACCACCATCGGGTCACGCACGATCTCGCCCGCGAACTCGAACACTGTCACCGTGCTCCCGTCGGCCTGGCGCTCGTACACCCGGCTGTCGAACGGAAGCGTGAACAAGAACGTCCCGGTCGTCCTCCCGGTCGCTACCGATGTGGCCCAGGCACTGCCAGCGGCGATGGACGGGTCACCGGTAGCCTGGAGGTTGAGCTGGCCGATCTCGCGGCCCACCCGGATGAGGAGAGGATCGTCACAGAATGGACTCGTGCCGGGGCAGGCCGACACATCGACCAGTGCCAGGTACGCGATATCACTGCCGCCGGTCAGCGAGATGTAGTCCGCCGAGATCTCGAAGACGCCGCTCGAGGACGCGAAGGGAAATTCGAGCCGCGGCACCAGCTGGTCCGCGGCACGCCATGGGGCGGTACCGAGCAGCGTAATGGCATCAAAACCATTGCCCTTGAGGCGCGCCGACTGCACCAGCACGATCATGGAGTCGTTTAGTGGCACCGGGTTCTCGTAGCGCTCCGTCGAATCCAGTGCCGCGGCGCTCTTCGGGCAGCTGTCGCTGACGCGGGTTCCGCCCGCCACGGGCAGGGACCCGATGCACACGTTGGGATTGAGCGCACCGCTCTGCTCATAGCTGTACAGCACCAGCGTGTCGCCCGGGAGGAATGCCGGCGTCAGGTCAGTGCCGGGATTGTAGGTGAGCTGGATTGGTATCGCGGGAGAAAACGGACCGTTGCTGGTCTCGTTCGGGTCCTGAAAGGGTTCCGAGTGGCCACACCCCCACGCCGCGAGCACAAACGCGGGCAGCAGCAGGGAACGGACGCGCGCGCTAGGGGGCACGGGTGCTCCGCAGGTTCTGGTCACTCACTTCGGCGAAGAGGGGTACGCGCCGGGCAGCCGACCGGCGAGCATACAGAAGGACGCCGGTAGACGAATGACTCGCACACCGGCATCTGGTCTCTCAAGCCACCTGGGACGATCGACCTAGCGCCGGGGCGTGCCGACGATCGGGGCCATCGGCGACTCGGCCCGCGGTGGCTCCATGCGAGCGCTCGCACTGCGGCATGCCAGTCCGATATACACCAGGGATCCCGACATCACGAGGTTCTTGAAAATCGCCCGCACGCCCGTCAACACGAGCGCGCCCTGCACCTCCGGTTCCGCCGTCGACCGGAGCTCGATGATGTCGAGCGCGAGCAGCGCGCACGCGACGACGAGCCCGACCGCGACGACGAGGCTCAGGATCCCGATCCAGCGCAACACGAACCGGTGGTTCATCAGCCCGGCAACGATCATCGCCATGGCGACGCCCAGCAGGGGCGTGAGCAGGAATCCCGCGAAGAGCGCGCTCGAGGCGAAGCGCCACTTCGAAGATCCCGGCAGGTAGGGCACGATACTGGTGACGAAATCGACGATCGGAATGAGGATGAGCAGAGCGCTCGTGAGATACAGGGCGCCACTGATCTTCCGAAAGGGAGCCCCATAGGGCCCCAGGGCAGTTGCCAAAGGGAGCTCCGCGTCAGGCGTGAATGTGAAAGTTGGCCAAAGGTAACCTCACCCCGCCTTGAGCCAGAGCTTCACCGCCACGAGTACGAGAAAGATCGCGAAGGCGCGCTGCAGTGTGGCCGACGCCACCACTTCGGCCAGCTTTGCGCCCGCGAATGCCCCGAACAGGATGCCGACGGCGACCAGCAGTGATGCCCGCGGGTCCAGGTTGCCACTGCGATAGTAGGTGAGCGCCCCGAGGAGGCCCACCGGCAGCAGCAGCGCGCCCAGTGAGGTGCCGGTCGCTTCCTTGAACGGCATTCTCGCGAACTGGGCGAGTGCCGGTACGATCAGGATGCCGCCGCCGATACCGAAGAGTCCCGCGAGGACACCGGCGGCGAGGCCGATGACGATGTAGATCAGCGTCATGGCTCAGCGCGCCTTCAACGCGTCACGAATTTCGCGCAGGAGGACCACATCCTCCGGCGTCGCGACCGGGGCGGCCGGCGAGGACTTCTTCAGCCGGTTCATGAACTTGACCATCTGGAAGATGATGAATGCCAGGATGGCGAAATTGATGGCGACCGTGATGAAGTGCCCGTACGCGAACACCGGGAGGCCGGCCTTGTTGACGGCTTCAAGTGTGTGCGGCACATCGGGCGGCAATTCCCGCAGCGGAATGAAGAGGTTCGAGAAATCGAGTCCGCCGGTGAACCGGCTCACGACCGGCATGACGAGGTCGTTGACCACCGAGTCGACGATCTTGCCGAAGGCCCCACCGATAATCACGCCGACGGCAAGGTCCATGACGTTGCCCTTCAGGGCGAATTCCTTGAATTCCTGAACCATGCCCATTGATGTGCTCCTGGCTATTGAGGAGGGCCACGGTGACGCGAGCCGAAAGATGCTGACACCGGCGGGCTTCTCCTAGAGTTGCTCGTAGGGAGGCGCCGTGAGCACGGGGTGGTGGATGTTGCCGGTGTTTCGTGTGCCGGCCGGCTCGAAGAGCAGTACCTCGACTTCTTCTGTCGCGACCGTGCGATGCTCGACACCGCGTGGCACTATCACGAACTCGCCCGGCCCGATCTCCTCGACATGCGTGCGGAACTCGATCCGGAACCGGCCCCGCACGCCGAGGAATAGCTCATCCTCGTCGGCGTGATGATGCCACACGAACTCTCCCTGGAACTTGGCCAGCTTTACGTGCTGTCCGTTGAGCGCGCCCACCACGGTGGGGCGCCAATGTTCACGGATCTCGGCGAACTTCTCGGCCAGGATTACCTTCTTCACTTCGCCTCCACCGGCAGGGGTCGGGGGCACTGCGCTGTTCCGTTCCATGCTATTTATGTAACCCGGCCGGGTGGGATGCGTGAGGGGCAGTCCGCCGGCTGGCTTGCGCTGGAATGCATTTCACTTTATACTACAAAGCACTTTGATAGAGCCCCCATCGGACGTACCCGCCCTGCATACCCGGGCGATGGACAACCTCAGCTTCATCCGCGACACGATGGAGCGCGCGTCGGCGTTCACGGCGGTGCCGGGGTGGGGCGGAATGGCGATGGGCGTGTCGGCGGTGATCGGGGCCTTCGTGTCTGCCCGCGCCACGAGCCCGCGCGCGTGGCTGGTGACCTGGCTTGCGGTGGCGGCGATCGCCAGCGCGATCGGTGTGGTGACGATGACCGCCAAGGCCCGGCGTGAGGAAGGCGCCGTGCTGACCAGCAAGGCCCGGCGGTTCTTCCTCGGGTACCTCCCGCCGGTCGCGGTCGGTGGCCTGCTCACGCTGGTGCTGGTGCGTCACGAGCTGTACGGTGCGCTGGCTGGCACCTGGCTGCTGCTTTACGGTACGGGCCTCGTCACTGGCGGAGCGTTTTCCGTGCGGGTGGTGCCGATCATGGGGGCCTGCTTCATCCTCCTGGGCGCGGTGGCGCTCTTCACGCCACCCTCGCTTGCCAGCTTGTGGATGGGGCTCGGGTTCGGCGGTCTGCACCTGGTGTTCGGATTCCTGATTGCCCGGAGGTACGGTGGCTAAGCACTCGCACGCTCGACGGCTCGACCGTCCCGCGCCCGCCCCGTCGCCCGCGACGTCGCCGCTCGGCGCGGTGCAGGGCGGCGCCGGTGAGGCACTGGAGCTGGATCGCGTGATACACGAGCGGATGCGGCTGGCGATCGTCAGCGCGCTCGCCGTCAATCCCACGCTCAGCTTCAATGAACTGAAGCGGCTGCTCGACACGACGGACGGCAACCTCAGTGTGCATGCCCGCAAGCTCGAGGATGCGGGCTATGTGCGCTGCAGCAAGAGCTTCGAGGGCCGGACGCCACGCAGTGACTACGAGCTCACCGCCAGTGGTCGCCAGGCGCTGCAGCGGTACCTGTCGCACATGGAGGCGCTGATCCGGGCAACGCGCAAGGCGTGAAGATGTGAAGGACCTGAGCCGGTGAATTCGTCCAGGGGATCGCATGGTGGTCCCCTTCTCTCGGTGACATCACTTTGTATTGTAAAGTACTTGATAAGGAGAACGCCATGCTGCGCATCGATCCCGAAACCTCGCTCGGCCTGCTCCTGCGGCTTGGAGGGGCCGGAGCCTTCCTCCTGCTCGCAGCAGGAATCACGGCCTCGCTGCTCGTCATCGTGCTGGGACTGGTGCGCGGTAACCGGCGCTGGACGCGTCGCGCCGCGCTCGTAGGCGCATCGCTACTCGCCGTGTACGGAGGCCTGCTGATCGCCGGACCGGTGCTGCTCGGCCGTCGTACGCTGCGGCCGGGCGAGGAACTCGCCTTCTGCGGGTTCGACTGCCACCTCCACCTCACCGCGACACATGTCGCGCGAAACGGCGGCTTGCAGGTGACCGTGCGCGCACGCAGCGACGCTCGCGCGGCCCCGGAGGACCCACGCTACGTGACGCTCTCGGTGGTCGATGCCAGCGGGGCGCGCTACGCCGCCGACTCGATGACGCTCGATACTCCGCTCGGGCCGGGCGACTCGTACGAACGCACCGTTCACTTCGACGTCCCGGCATCGGCGACCGGCCTGCAGCTCGTCGGCACCTGGCAAGGCTGGCCCGCCTATGCCATTCCCGGACCCGACAACATCTACGTGCAGCGCCGCAGTGGCATCGCGCTGACCGCCGACTCGGCGTCGAGCTGATGCGAGGCCGCGTGGCTCCGCACCTGCTCGGTGCCGGCATCGCGCTCGGGATCGGATGGCGCCTGCTGCAGACAACCGTGCCGGGCCGGCTCGACTTCGCCCTCTCCGCCGGGCTCCTGCTGCTTGTGCTGGCGGTCCTCCATGGCCGGGGGCTGCTCCACCTGCCCGAGACCGATCGCATGCTGCTCGGGGTCCCGGCGATCCTCCTGATTGGCGCAATCATCTGGCGTGATTCCGAGACGCTGTTCGGGGTGAACCTCCTGGCCTTGTGCGGACTCATCGCATTCGCGCGCCCGGTTCGCGTCGGTCTTCAGGGACAGTTGCTCCACAGCGGCGTTGGTGACCTGCTACGTCGCCTGATCCATGCCGGCCGAGGGGCGGCGATGGGTGCATGGTCGCTCCTCGTGGCCGTGCGAGGTCCCGATTCGGTGCAAGCGCCGGGAGCGCGCTGGGCAGCCGGGGTCGGTGTGCTGGCGATCTCGCCGGTACTGCTGCTGTTCAGCCTGCTGCTCGGCAGCGCCGATCCGGTATTCCGGCAGTTGCTCGAGAGCGTCGTGGATCCCGAGCTGGTCGTCGAGCAGGTGGTGCCGGTGCTGTTCTGGTCATGGCTCGGGGCCGGTCTTCTCTGGGCCCTGACGCGTGCTCCGTCGGCCACCGAGGCGGCGCCCGCCGGCGGCCGCGTCGATTCGCCTGCCGTAACCGGTGCCCTGGCACCGATCGCGATTCTCTTCCTGGCATTCCTGGTGGTGCAGTCCCGCTACCTCTTCGGCGGACGCGCCGTGGTCAGGGGGACTGCGGACCTCAGCTTCGCGGAGTACGCGCGCCACGGCTTCTTTGAGCTGGTGACGATTTCGGCCATGATGCTGCCCATCCTGCTATTCGCCGACTGGGTCGCGCACCAGCGTACCGAAGCGGATCGACGTCGCTTCCGGCGCCTCGCACTGAGCCTCCTGGTGCTCCTCGCGGGCCTGCTCGGCTCCGCCCTGCTGCGGATGTCGATTTACACCAGCGAGTACGGCCTGACGGAGGAACGGCTTTTCGCGACGGTCTTCATGGGGTGGCTGGCATTCGTGTTCGCGTGGTTTGCGGCGACGGTGCTTCGTGGACGCCGCGAACGGTTCACCGCTGGCGCGCTCGGCTCGGCGCTCGTGACGCTGTTGCTGCTCAACGCCGTCGGGCCAGACGAGGTGATCGTCCGGACGAACGCGTGGCGCGTGGGGAAGGGCCGGTCGCTCGATGCTGAGTATCTCGCGAGCCTCGGTGCCGGCGCCGTGCCGGCCGCGCTCCGCGTTCTTCCAGCCCTTCCTGCCACCGAACGCTGCGACGGGGCCCGCCTGCTGTTCGAGCGATGGGGCAGGGCGGCAACCGGCCGCGAAGATGTCTGGACCATCGAACGCTGGCGCGCCACCGGCGTGATGCTCGGCCGCCTGGCCATCGAAGCGAAGACCGCGTGCCGAGGGATAAGGATTTGGACCTAGGTGCGTATCATTCAGCCAGAGATGAAGCGAGCGCACCCTCCCCGCGTCGGCCCCCCGGGCCCGCTGATCCCCGCTGACGCGGGCAGGCACGGTCATGTCTCGCGTCGCCACTTCCTGGCGGCGACCGGGGCGGCCGGCGCTGGCCGTCCTTGGGCTGTCAGGCTGGGCGTTCGGACCCGAAGCCACCACCGTCGAACTGACCAGGCATGACGTGCTGGTGCCGGGACTTGTCGCCGGGCTCGAGGGGCTGCGCATCGCGCAGGTGAGCGACGTGCACCTGCCCGCCAACATCGGCGCCGTGCGGAGTGCGCTCGCGCTGCTCGATGCGGAGCGGCCGGAGATCGTGATCCTCACCGGCGATATCGTGGAGAGCTACGATGCGCTCGATGATCTCATCGCCTTTGCGCAGCGAGCCCGGGGTACGGTTGGCACGTACGCGGTGATGGGAAACTGGGAACGCCGCGGGCGCATCGAGCCGGCCATGGCGCGCAAGGCCTACGAGGCGGCAGGCGTGCAATTCCTCTGCAATGAGACCGCGCAGTTGAAGCTGGGGTCGGCTCGGCTCGGAATCGTCGGGCTGGATGATTATGTGAGCGGGCGTCCCGACGCCGCGGAGGCGATGGCACGGGTCGATCACGCCGACGCGATGATCTGGGCCCTCCACGCGCCGGGCTATGCCGATTTCATCCCCACCGGTACCCCGGCATCGCTACTGGTGGGTGGCCACACTCACGGCGGACAGATCCGCTTGCCATTGCTGCCGGCTTACACTCCGTCCGGCTCGGGCCGCTTCCTCGAGGGCTGGTACGACACGCCGAGTGCCCCGTTCTACGTATCGCGTGGCGTGGGCACCACGACCATCCGTGCGCGATTCAGGTGTCCGGCCGAACTGCCGCTCTTCACGCTGAGGCGGGCGCAAAAGGACCCCGGCGCTCAGTGAGCACCGGGGTCCTTTCTGTCGGCGATTTCAGACGGGCAGCTGGCTACAGACCGTAGGCCGACGCCGGAAGCTTGAGGACGAACGAATACGCACGCTGCGTAGCATTGATCGCCTGGCCGATGACGATCGTGCCGTCAGCCGAGGCGGCCTTGACCGTGCTCAGGACGACACCCTGCGGAATCTCGATTCCGGCTGCGGTGGCAATGTCCTGCAGCTTCCTGGTGCCACCTGCGGCAGTCCAGACGAACGCCTGGCCGCCCGAGCCGCCGAACACGAGCTGGCCATTGGCTGCGATGGCGTTCGCATACGTGTTGGCAAACTCGTCGTTAGACGGGAGCGATTCGATGAAGTTGGTGCTGCCATTCGACCAGATGAAGCCCTGCCCGCCCCAGGTACCGGCCATGATCGTACCGTCCTCGTTGATCGCGAGCACTTCACCCGGTGTGTCGCTGCTGACGCCGGACGTGAGGAACGATCCGCTGCCGTCCGCTTGCCACACCGCCGGCGAGCGGTCGACGATCTCGGTCTGCGCCCAGCCGGCCGCGACCAGTCCGTTGCCCGACAAGACCGACGCCCGGTTGCTCGGCGGGTTCGGGCTGTCCGGGAATGGGGCGCCGAGCAGCTCCAGCGGCTGCGACACCCAGGTGCCGCCCGCATCGTTGAAACGCATGGCGTTGGTGCTGCAACCGTTCCAGTCCATGCCAACCATGGTGTGGCCGTCGTGGCTGATATCCCAGGCTCCGTTGACATTCACGTCGCACCCGCCAGCAAACGTGCTCGGAATGGAAACCCAGTCGGTGGCCTCGGACCATACGCCGGCCACGGCCGGATCATTGTAGACCGCAGACAACTTCAGGTCGCTGGAGACGCCGGAGGCGAAATTCATGAAGGGGCTGCCGGGCGTTGTCTTGTACTTATAAGCGCCCGTCGAGACGTTATAGAAGTAGATCCCGTTATCGAAGCTTCCGATGAGATCCTCGACCACAACCGTCTGCCCGTCAGGCGTGATGTCGATCGGGTTCGACGCGTTGAGCAGCGTGAAGCCCGTCGGCCCCGTGAACTTGTCGGACGGAGCCGTCGAGTCGTCGCTGCTGCAGGCGGCAAGCGCTGCGGCGGCGAGAGCGGGGAGGAACAGCGAGCGTGCGTGCGTATTCAGTCTCATGACACACCAGTTTTTGGGTAGATGCTGCTGCTTCTGAACCACATGATCCCTGGGGCACCGCCCGTCGCGAACCTGACGGTGCAGCGGGCCAACAGTACGCGCACTGGCCATCGGTGTCAACCGACATTTTCTGCCAGAAGTCGTTGTGCAGTAATCGGATAGCCGGTCGGTCGAGCCACACAAACACACAAGGAGGGGCGGCCGATGGCCGCCCCTCCTTGTGCTCAATTTCTGGCCTGCCTTCAGCGCTCGATGATGCGCGTCGTGCGGCCGTTCCGGTCGATCACGTGGATCGGAGGATTGACCTGCTTTTCATTCAGCTGCACACCGCCGGGCGCCTTCATGTGCAGCGCCGGGAGCCCCCACGGAACGGTGTAGGGATCCACCGCAAGGTCGTTGACCTGAAGACCAAGGTCGCGGAGGAACGAGGCGCTCACTGCGCTGAGCGGATTGCTGGTTGGATCGATGTAGCCGGTCATCAGCTCGTTGCCGAAGATCGACTCGCTCGGATGACCATCCCGTGTTCCATTGAAGCACGAGCCATCTCCCTCGAGCGGGACCAGCGAATCGGTCCAGACGACGCTGGAATTAAGTGCGGTGCGGAAGGCCTGGCGCGCGGAGCCGCCGATGAAGAAGGGATTCCGCGATCCGCATGCCGGTATTCGGGTCGCACGTGCCGACCGTCATGTGCTTGAAGGTCCACAGTGTCCCGATGCCGAGTACATGACCCATCTCGTGCGTGATGGTGGACTGCAGCAGGCCCTTCGTCGCCAGCATTGCCAGGTCCTCCTCGTCGAACGTCATGCATCCCGACACCGTGGTGGTGTCGTTGTCGCGCGTGTAATACGGCGAGGCGAACCCGAGGATGCCCTCTGGGCCGTCGATGTGCTTGACGTAGGCGAAAATCACGACGTCGTCGAGGGTCTGGTTCGCAACCAGCGGGATGCACGGGCTGCCGTCGAGCGCATCCGGTCCCATGACATCGGTTCCGGCGAGCACGACGTCCTGGAGGTCGCCGACCACGATCGTCGACCACTTGGCCGCCGCGGCATCGAACGCAGCCTTCACCTCGGCCGACGGTTCACCCTCGGGATACCGGACCTCGATCTTGAACGTCGAGGCGGGGACTGGCGTAGCGGTTGCCGAAAACGTGACTGGCGGCGGTGGTGATGCGGATGTCACCGCGGCTGAAATGGACTGCGAGCCGGCGTTGCCGAGGCGCCAGGAGCCGATCTCGGCGAGGCCATCGACGCCGGTCGTATCGACCGTCTTCAACAGTGTACCGCCGCCGGACACCAGGCTGAACGTGACAACTACGCCCTCGGCTGGGGCGTCGAACTGGTTGAGCACGACTACCGTTGCCTGCTTCGGGGCAAGATTGCCGTAGAAGCCGGTCTGGTTGTCACCGTCGACCTTGTTCAACGCGCTGATCTGGAGGGCGGCGGCATTCGCCGTGAAGGTCGTCGCCAGGGCCGTTCCGCGGACGGTTGCCTTGACAGTGTTCACGCCGGCGTCGCCCAGCTTCCAGCCGCCCAGCGTCGCGAGACCGTCGATGTTGGTGGTCTGGTTGGGAACGTCGAGGGAGCCGCCACCAGATGTGACCGCGAAGTCGACCTGAAGCACCTCGAATGGGATAGGTGCCATCGGTCACTTCCACCTGGACCGGGGCACTGATGCGAGAACGCTCAACCCCGCTCTGGTCATTGCCCGTCTTCGCTGTGATCGCGGCAGGAGCGCCCGGAATGGCCGTCGCCGAGATGCTCACGGTGAGCGAACCGGCAGTGGCCTTCAGCGTGTTGACGGCGGGGGCGGCGCTCAGCGTCCAGCTGCCGACCGTCGCCACGCCATTTGCGTCCGTCGTGGTTGAGCCGCCGGTGACCGAGCCGGAGCCAGCCACCGGTGCGAAGGTGACCTGCACGCCGGCGACCGGGCCGTTCGCGCCAGTCACCTTCACCGCCGGCGCGACGGGCACAGGGGTACCATACTTGGCCAGCTGGAAGTTGCCGGCGACGATCGCGATCGCCGTCCCGGAGGGACCGGTCGGCGCGCTACCACCATCACTACCACCGCAAGCCGTCGTCAGGATCAGAGCAAGTGCAGAACCGGTGCATGCAAGACTACGAAAAGCCGATCGAACCGAACCCATGGATATCTCCGAAACAGGACGAGGACTGCGTTGCTACACCGCAACAACGATTTTCCAGTCCGCAACGGTAGACACTTCCCCTATTGTGTCGCAAGGCTCGACATGGCAACCTGCAGTATTCGGACAGGCGTGGGATGGATCCAGCGAACCGCGGCTGACGTTACCTTGACGACCACTACGGGATGAACTGCAAATGATCAAGCGATTGCTGGGAACCATTACTCTGGCTGCCGTGGCTCCGTTCCTCGTGGCCACGGCGCCGCACTCCATCGCGCGAACCGAGACGATCGTGTTCGCCGGCGGCTGCTTCTGGGGAGTCGAGGCCGTTTTCGAGCACGTGAAGGGTGTCTCGTCCGCCGTATCAGGGTATGCCGGTGGAACCACGAAGTCGCCGACGTATGGCGACGTGAGCAGCGGCACTACCGGCCACGCAGAATCGGTCCAGGTGGTGTTCGATCCCGCCCAGGTTTCGCTGGAGCAGCTGCTCGAGGTGTTCTTCATGGTTGCGCACGACCCCACGCAGCGAAATCGCCAGGGGCCGGATGTCGGGACGCAGTACCGCTCAGCGGTGTTCTATTCGAGTCCGGCGCAGCAGGCAGCGGTGCAGGCGTACGTCGCAGGGCTGGCGAAGAAGAAGGTGTATCCACAGCCAATCGTCACGGAGGTGGCGCCGCTCAGCGCGTTCTACCCGGCAGAGTCGTACCATCAGGGTTACCTGGCTCGGCACCCCACCCAGCCGTATATCGTCATCAACGACATGCCGAAGCTGGAAAACCTTCGCCGTACCTTCCCGGCGCTGTACCGGGAAGCCCCATCGACCTAGCGGGTTACGCGACGGCGGCGAGGTTGTACATGGCGCGAAAGGCCCGGAACACTTCGCGGTAGTCGGCATGCATGTATGAGAGGGTCCGTCCGTCGCGCCGCTCGGCACCCGGCACCAGTTCCGCATTGTCGGCGTGCTGGGTGAGCGCGAACTCCACCTCCAGTGTGACGGGCGAGCCCAGCGTGAAGGGTGCGTGCTTCCGCTGGAGTGCCCGTGTCGCGCCGGCGCGGATGCGCCGGCAGGATTCTGCCGGTGACACACTGCGTGCGGAGAAGCGCCCGACCGCCTCCTTGACGACCACCGTTTCGATGTCGCCTCCCAGCAGTTCTCGCGCCTCGGCGGCGAGTGCCGCATCGCCTGACACCATTACCACCGGCACACCGAAGCATCCCGCCAGGGCGGCGTTGAGTCCGAGCTCGCCCACCGGCCGGCCATTCAGCTTCACCTGGTGGATCTTGTCGGTGTAGGTGTGGTCGATGGTGGCGTGGCGGGTGCCGGCCATCGCGTGATATCCGATGCACATGACGGCATCGAACCCGCCATCCACTCCCTCCATCATGGATAGTCGCTTGGGACCGCTGGAGATCAGTTCTGCGGCCTCATGGAGCTCCTCGGCGAGCAGGTTGCGCATGAGCCAGTGCGAATCGTTGACCAGGATCCGGCTGGCACCGGCGCTGGCAGCGCCCTGGATCGCGGCATTCGCTTCGTCGGTCATGAGGCGGCGGAACCGCGCGTACTCGACGGCGTGCGCCGGGTTGACCGGATCGGTCTGGTCTTCATGCGCCACCCCTGCCACGCCTTCCATGTCGACCGAGATATAGACGTTCATCGGCGGCACATTCCTCAGTAGACGCGCCCGCCCAGGGGCACGTCGCGATCGGGGGCGATGAGCACGACGTGCCCATCCTCGCTCGGCAGGCCCAGCACCAGCACTTCGGAGGCAAAGCCGGCCACTTTTCTGGTGCCGAGGTTGACGGCGGCGACGATCTCGCGGCCGATGAGGTCCTCGACGGTATAGAGCTCGGTCAGCTTCGCGCTCGACGTGCGCATCCCCAGCGACCCGAAGTCGATCCAGAGGCAGTAGGCCGGCACGCGCGCCTTCACATTCGCCTCGCAGCGCGAGATGCGGCCCACCCGGAGGTCGAGGATGCCGAGCGCGTCCAGGGGAGTCGTCATGTGAGCAATTCCCCGCGCAGCACGGTGATGGCGTGGCCGCCCAGGCGCACGCGGTCCCGGTCCAGCTGGACGCGCACCGTGCCGCCACGGGGCGATGCCTGGAATCCCACCAGTGTGGTGCGGCCGAGTTCCCCGGCCCAGTAGGGCGCCAGGGCGCAATGCGCCGAGCCGGTGACCGGGTCTTCATTCACGCCCGATTGTGGTCCGAAGAACCGGGAGACGAAGTCGTGCGTCCCGTCATCGCCCGGGGCGGTGACGATCACGCCGCGGCAGGGCAGGGTGCCGACGAGGGCGAGGTCGGGTGTCACACGTCGCACCGCGTCGGCGTTCGCGAGCCGGGCCACGAGGTCGAAACGCGAACGGCCTGCCCATTCCACTGGCGCGCGCACCGCCGCGGTCGAGGCTGGCCGCGAACGCAGGCGCAGGATCGGGCGGCGTCGCGGGGAAGTCGAGCTCGATGAGGCCGTCGCGCTGGCTCGCCGTGAGCCAACCGCTCTTCGTGTGGAAGCGCGCGGTCACGCCGGCCGGCAAGCGCTTCGTTTCCCAGAGCGCATGAGCGGTGGCGAGCGTGGCGTGGCCGCAGAGGTCGACTTCGCAGGTGGGAGTAAACCACCTCAGGTCGTAGCCATCTTCCCGTGGCGAGACGAATGCCGTCTCGGCGAGGTTCATTTCGGCGGCCACCGACTGCATCCACTCTTCATCGCGCGCCACCTCGAGCAGGCACACGGCGGCGGGATTGCCATGGAACGGCTGGTCCGTGAAGGCATCGACCTGGAAAAGGGGAATCGTCATGGGTCCTCGTCGACGATGGCGTCGACCTCGATCTCCACCAGATGAGCGGGATCGATGAGCCGGCTGACCTCGACCATGGTGGCGGCGGGCCGCACGTCACGGAAGAACTCGCCGTGAGCGCGTCCGATCTCTTCCCACCGGGAGATATCCGTCACGAACATCCGCGTCCGCACCACGTGGCGCAATCCGGCGCCCGCCTCCGCCAGCGCCCGCTCGATGGTGAGGAGGGCGTGGCGCGTCTGGGCATAGGCGTCGCCCTCGCCCACCACCTTGCCGTCGGCGCCGGTCGCGGTCGTACCGGCCACGTGCACGTGGTTGCCGGTGCGCACCGCACGGGAATAGCCGACGATCGATTCCCAGGGCGCGCCCGAGCTTACCAGTTGTCGCATGGGGATACTCGCATTCAGGGTGTCGTCTCGGCGTAGTGACACGCCACCTGCACACCAGCCAGCGGCCGCAGTTCCGGCCGCTCCGTGCGGCAGCGTTCGTCCCGTCGCGGGTGAAAACAGCGAGTGTGGAAGGCGCAGCCCGGAGGTGGGGCGGCCGGACTCGGCGGGTCGCCGCCCAGGACGATCCGTCCGGCCATCGGCGCGATGGTCGCTTCCGGCACCGCCGACCGCAGCGCCACGGTGTAAGGATGTCGGGGCGCGCCCAGGACCTTCTCGGCAGCGCCGGTCTCCACGATCCGCCCGAGATACATCACCGCGATCCGGTCGGCTACCTGGCGCACCACCGCGAGGTCATGCGCAATGAAGAGGTACGACAGCCGACGGGCGCGCTGCAGGTCCGTGAGCAGGTTCAGCACCTGGGCCTGGACCGACACATCCAGCGAGGAAACCGGCTCGTCGCAGATGATCAGCTCGGGTTCCACCGCGAGGGCCCGCGCGATGCCGATGCGCTGGCGCTGCCCGCCGGAGAACTCGTGGGGGTAGCGCGTGGCGTAGCCGGCATCGAGACCTACTTCCTCGAGGAGGGTCGCGACGCGGCCGCGCCGCTGCGGCCTGGTGCCGATGTGATGGATCTCCATTCCCTCCGCGATGGCATCGCCCACCGTCATCCGGGGGTTCAGCGATCCGTACGGATCCTGGAAGATCATCTGCACCCGGCGGCGGAAAGCCCGCAGCGCGTCCGGGCCGAGCGTGAAAATGTCGGTGCCATCCAGGAGTGCTCGACCAGCAGTGGGTTCCTGCAGCCGGATGATGGTGCGACCCACGGTGGTCTTGCCGCATCCCGATTCGCCCACCAGCCCGAGCGTCTCGCCCCGTGCGAGGGTGAGTGACACGCCGTCCACGGCGCGCACCGGCGGCGCGCTCGGGCCGAGCATGCGGCGCGCGGTGTAGTGCTTCACCAGGTCGCGCACCTCCAGCAGCGGCGTGATGCCGTCCGGCGCGGTCATGGCTCGACTCCGGTGAGCCAGCAGCGGGATTCGTGACCCGGTGCCGCGTGGCGCAGCGACGGCATGGTGTCACAGCGCTCGAACCGCACCGGACATCGTGGCGCGAAACGGCAGCCGGTTGGCCAGGCCGTGGGCGGCGGTACCGAACCGGATATTGGCGTGAGCCGCTCCCGGGGCCCGGTGATGGTCGGAACCGAGCCGAAGAGGCCCCTTGTATATGGATGGGCTGGAGCCTCGAAGACCTGCCGGGTGGAGGCACGCTCGACGATCTGGCCGGCGTACATCACACACATGTCGTCCGCCCGACCTGCCACGACGCCGAGGTCGTGGGTGATCAGCAGGACGGCCATGCCGTGCTGCACGCGCAGGCGATCGAGCAGTTCGAGGATCTGGGCCTGGACCGTGACGTCGAGCGCCGTCGTCGGCTCATCGGCAATGAGTATTTCCGGCCCCGCGGCCAGCGCGATGGCGATCATGACCCGCTGGCGCATGCCCCCGCTCAGCTGGTGGGGATACTCTGACAACCGTCGCGAGGGGTCGGCGATGCCGACTTCCGAGAGCAGCGCCTCCGCGCGCGACAGCGCCGCGCCCCGGGACACCGGGCGGTGCGCCCGAACCGCTTCCGCGATCTGGTCCCCGACGGTGAGCACCGGGTTGAGGCTGGTCATGGGATCCTGGAACACCATGCCGATACGGCCTCCACGCACGGCGCGCATCGCGTCTTCGTCGAGCGACATCAGGTCCGTGCCGTCGAGGCGGATCGAGCTCGACGCATCCACCCGGCCAGGAGATGGCACCAGGCGCAGCAAGGCGAGCCCGGTCAGGCTCTTGCCGCACCCCGATTCGCCAACGAGAGCCAGCGTGCGCCCGCGCTCCAGTGCGAAGCTCACGCCATCCACCGGGTGGATCGTTCGGCCGCCACTGACGGGAAAGCTGACTCGCAGGTCACGTACTTCGAGCAGGGTAGTCATGCGCTCCGGGGATCGAGGGCCTCGCGCAGGGCGTCGCCGACCAGGTTGACCGACAGCACGGTCAGCACGATGACGAGGCCGGGAAAGATGCTCGTCCATGGAGCCGTGGCGAAGACCGCACGGCTGTCCAGCACCATGCCGCCGAGGGACGGCGTCGGCGGACGGATGCCGAGTCCGAGGTAGGTCAACCCCGCCTCGAGCAGGATCACATCACCCACCCCGAGGGTGCCGGCCACCAGGATCGGCGCCGCCACGTTCGGGAAGCAGATGCTGCAGCGCGATGCGCAGCCGACTCGCGCCCAGCGCCTCCGCCGCGCGCACGAAGTCCTCACCTCGCAGGCGGACCGTCTCGGCGCGCACCAGCCGGCTCGTGCCATACCAGCCGGTGAGCGCCAGCAGCAGTACGAGGGCGGGCAGTGGCACGCGATCCCACACGGCCAGCACGAGGAGCAGGATGAACAGGCGCGGAATGGCGAGCAGGGCATCGACCGTCCGCATGAGCACGGCGTCCACGACGCCGGCACGCGATCCTGCCATGATACCGATCGCGGCGCCGAGGGCCACGGCCAGGAATGCCGCGAAGAGCCCGATGATGAGCGACAGTCGCAGCCCATTCAGTACCCGGGACAGCACGTCGCGGCTCAACTGGTCCGTGCCAAGCAAGTGTCCCGCGCCCGGGGGGAGCAGCGACTGCGTGAGGAGGTCGCCCTGGGCCGTCGGATCAGGCAACAGAAAGGGCCCGATGACCGCGAGGAGTGCCAGCAGCGCAAGCGCGACGAGCCCGGCGCGTCCGGAGGGGCGCCTCCACACCACCTTGAGCAGTGCCATCGCCCGATCGCTCACTAGGTGCGCACCCGCGGATCGAGCAGCGCGTGAAGGACATCGCTCAGGAAGCTCCCGGTCACGACGGCCGCGGTGGCCAGTACCGCGGTCCCCATCAGAAGGGGGTAGTCCCGCGCCGCAGCGGCGCCGGCCGTGAGGCTGCCCAGTCCCTGCCAGGCGAACACCTGCTCGACGAACACCGCGCCTACCACGAGGATCGGCAGCCACAGACCGAAGAGCGTCAGCACGGAGGGCAATGCCGAGCGCCACGCGTGTCCCCATACCACCCGCCGCCGCGTGAGCCCGCGTGCGCTGGCCGCCGCCACGTAGGGTTGCCGCAGGGCGTCCATCATGGCCGCGCGCTGGTAGCGCATGCTCGACGCGATGCTCACGGCGGCGAGGGTGAAGGCCGGGAGGAGCAGGTGCCGCAGCCGGTCGACAACGACGCTCAGGAGCCCGGCGCCCTCGAGTCCGGGATCCTGTGAGCCGGCCGCGGGGAGCCAGTGCAGTCGTACGGCGAACGCCATGACGAGCATGAGCCCGAGCCAGAACGACGGCATTGCGTATCCGGCGAGGGAAAGGGTAGTGAGCACCCGGTCGACGGGCCTTCCACGCTGCAGCGCCTGTTGTACGCCCAACCAGAGTCCAACCGTGAAGTTGATGAGGAGCACGGCGGCACCGAGCAGGAGCGTGCGTGGAAGTCGCTCGAGCACGAGCTGGCGCACCGGGCGCCCGTACTGGATCGACGTGCCGAAGTCTCCGCGGAGTGCCCCGCCCATGAACGCGATGAATTGCGTACCGACTGGCTGGTCGAGCTGGTATCGGCGTCTCAGGTCCTCGATCTGTGCGCCGGTGAGTGGGCGATCCTCGCTCAGGACCGCAAGAGGATCGCCCGGCAGGCTGCGGACCAGGAAGAAGAGCACCGTGAGTGCAATGAGGGCGGTGACCACCGCCTGCAGCGCGCGGCGCGCCAGCCAGGTCACCTCAGCGGCCCGTGCCGGCCAGCGTCCACGTCCACACGCGCTGCCAGGGGGACTCGACCGGGAATGAGACGTTGCCGTAGTACCTCGGAATGGCGTAGACCCGGTCCGCGGTGAAGAGGAACACCGCCGGGTAGTCTCCGGTCAGGGTGCGCAACCAGTCTCGGATGGGCGGTGCCGGGTCGCGCAGCGCCAGGTGGGCGGCGCGGAGGAGCGAATCGGCGCTCCGGTTGCAGTAGTGTCCATAGTTGGCCGATGCGCCGCATCCCCACCGGTCCAGGAGGCTCCACGGCGCCGGCTCGCTCCCGTAACTCTCCATGCTGGCGTCGAAATTTCCCGGACCGCGGCGCGCGAAGAACTGGGTGATCTCGAGCGGCACGACTTCGACCCGCACGCCGAGGCGCTTGTACTGCTCCTGGACGATGAGCGCGAGTTGCTTGCGTGACTCGCTGGAACTCGGCACCAGCAGTGTGAACGACAGCGCCACGCCGTTGCGATCGAGTACGCCGTCCCCATCGCGGTCCTTCCAGCCCCGCTCAGACAGAATGCGGCTCGCCCGTTTCGGGTCGAACTCCACTGCCGGCGGCGCAAGGCCGCCGAACCACGCGGCCGGGGCTGCAGGGCTGGATGCCAGAGCGGCGTACTTCCCGAAGATCGCCTTGGCCGCGGTAGCGCGGTCGAGTCCGAGGACGAGTGCATGCCGCACCTCCGCATCGGCAAAGATCGGGTGCGGCCGTGTGGTATCTCCGGGGGCGCGCTCGTTGAACAGCAGGTAGTTCACGGACATCGATGGGAAGTGCGCGACCCGCAACGCAGGACGTTCGGCCAGGCGCGCCAGGTTCGTCACGGGCGGGATGAGGTCTTCCTGCACGTCCGCTTCGCCGCTCAGCAGCATGCCAAGCCGCGTCTCCTGCGAGGTCGTAAAGCGCCAGACCAGCTGCTCGATCGCCGGCGAGCCGAGGAAGAAATCCGGCACGGCACGCAGCTGCAGGTACTCCGTCGGCTCGAGCCTGTCCCACCGGTAGGGCCCGGTGCCGATCGGTGCCCGCGCAAAGGCGCTGCTCACCAGGCTGTCGGGCGGGATGTTCGCCACCAGGTGCTCGGGGAGGATCTGCACCTGGTACGTGGCGTCGTAGAGTTGCTCGCCATAGGCACGGGAAAAGCGAATCACCACCCGGCTGTCGCTTTCGGCCTGCACGCTGGCAATGTCCACCAGCAGCATTGCGGTCGAGGACGACTGCCTGGGGTCTCGTGCCCTCGCGAAGCTGTACACGACATCGCGCGACGTCACCGGTTTGCCATCGTGCCAGCGGGCGCGCGGGTCCAGGTCGAATGCGATGGTCAGCGAGTCACGGCGGGTCCAGCTCCTGGCAAGCTCGGGCACTGCCGCGTGATCGCCGAAGGAAGTACCGCCATAGCGGCCAAGACGCAGGAAGACGAGGTCGGAGATCTGCATCGCCGCCGCGCTGCGACTCAGCGTTGGCACGATGTTCGTCACCGTCTGCCCGATCGCAATGACCAGTCTCCGCTCCGACGCCGGCGTGGATTGCGCCGCGGCGGGTGCGGGAAGGCAGGCCAACATCAGGAGAACGTGGCGTCCGCAACGACGAAGCATGGTGCTCCGGATTGAGTGTCGGATGTGACGCGGTGGAGAGACCTGCATCGCCAGCACTGGAATAATACGACGGCGACTCAGGCAGGGGCAGCGCTCAGCGCTGCCAGGTCCATGCAGGATCGCGAAACTGCGCTGCCAGCGGCTCCGATTCGCCGAGGAGGCGTTCATCGTCCGCCAGGCCTTCCCACTGATCGCCCCATTCCCGGGCCGAAGTGGCGATCGCCGTGGCGACCTCCTCCCATTCCACGGGGCGCTGGAGGATTCTCGACAGCGGTTTCACATCCGGTGGCGGGGCCGGGCCGATCGTGATGTCGCGCACCAGGGACTGGTCATCGTCCAGCAGTACGGAACCATGCTGCAGCACGGCGCCGCCGTGTCGAACCTGGGCGCTTCCCACCACCTTGCTCGTGTCCAGGATGATTTCGCCACCCGCAGCGGCGGCGAAGCATGCGCCGGCATCGACCGGGACGCCACGCCGCGCCCCGGCGAGTGCTACTGGGGCGCCCAGCGCGCGCAGTGCCGACGCAATGGTGAGGTGGATGCGCTGGTAGGCCTCGGGCAGCGATCCCATCGCTGCTTCCGGTGCCGCTACTGAATAGGTGACCTCGGCGGCATGCCAAACTGCCCGGCCGCCGGTGGGCCGCCGCACGGTGTCGAGCCCGAGGGACGCGATTCGATCCCGGTCATAGCGCTTCAGGGCGGGCTCATGCCTCCCGAAGGAAAGGCACGAGGGACTCCAGCGATAGAAACGGAGGTAGCTGCGGCCCGTCCGCGCGGCCCGCGCGTGCAGGCTCATGTCGAGCGACATGTTCTGCCAGCCGGGACGCGGCGTGCGGTCGAGCCAGAGGAACCAGGACTGCGAACGTACGGACGAGCGGACGTAAGGAGACTGCGCGGTCACGTCCTCACTTCCTCACGCCGTCACGCCGGCGATTTCATCCATGGTAACGCAGGTGCAGATCAGGTTCCGGTCCCCATACGCGCCATCGATGCGTCCCACCGTGGGCCACACCTTCGATTCACGCACGGCCGTCGAGGGGAACCCCGCGCGTTCCCGCGGATACGGCCGGTTCCAGTCGTCACCGACCACCTGCTTCAGCGTATGCGGGGCATTGGTGAGCAGGTTGTCCTCCCTGTCGGCCTTGCCTTCCTCGATCTCGCGGATCTCCTGCCGGATGGAAATCATCGCGTCGCAGAAGCGGTCGACCTCCTTGAGGGACTCGCTCTCCGTGGGCTCGATCATCAGGGTGCCCGCCACGGGGAAAGAGACCGTCGGCGGGTGGAACCCATAGTCGATCAGCCGCTTGGCAATGTCCTCAACGTCGACCCCTGCCGTCGCCTTGAACCCGCGCGTGTCGATGATGCACTCGTGCGCCACGAGGCCGTGGTTCCCGGAGTACAGCACCGGGTAGTGCGGCGCGAGGCGCTTGGCGATGTAGTTCGCGTTCAGGATGGCAATCTTGGTCGATTCGGCCAGTCCATCATAGCCCAGCAGGTTGATGTAGGCCCATGAAATCGGAAGGATGCCCGCGCTGCCCCACGGAGCGGCCGAGATGGTGCCACAGCTGGCGTCGTGCCCCAGGTCGACGACCGGGTGATCAGGCAGGAACTGGCCGAGATGCGCCGCCACGCCGATCGGCCCCATGCCCGGACCGCCGCCGCCGTGTGGAATGGCGAACGTCTTGTGCAGGTTCAGGTGACAGACATCGGCGCCGATGTCGCCGGGGCGGCAGAGGCCCACCTGCGCGTTCATGTTCGCCCCGTCCATGTAGACCTGCCCGCCATGCTGGTGGACGATGCGGCAGATCTCGCGGATGCCCGACTCGAAGACGCCGTGCGTCGACGGATACGTCACCATCAGTGCCGCCAGGTTGCTGGAGTGCTGCGCCGCCTTGGCGCGAAGGTCGTCGATGTCGATGTTCCCGGCCTGGTCGCTCTTCACCGGTACCACGGTCATGCCCACCATGGCCGCGCTCGCCGGATTGGTGCCGTGCGCCGACATCGGGATCAGGCAGATCGTGCGGTTCGTGGCACCGCGGCTGTGATGATAGGAGCGGATCACCATCAGGCCGGCGTACTCGCCCTGGGAACCGGCGTTGGGCTGCAGCGACACCTTTGCGAAGCCGGTGATCTCGGCCAGCTGGTACTCCAGCTGGCGGAAGAGCTCCTGGTAGCCCTGCGCCTGGTCGCGCGGCGCGAACGGATGGATGCGGTTGAACCCGCGCCAGCTCACCGGCATCATCTCGCTGGTCGCATTGAGCTTCATGGTGCAGCTGCCGAGCGGGATCATCGCATGGCACAGCGAAAGGTCGCGCGCCTCGAGCCGCTTGATGTAGCGCAGCATCTCGGTTTCCGACTGATGCTGGTGGAAGACGGGATGCGCGAGGTAGGCGCTGGTCCGGCTCAGGTGCTCCGGGATGGCGCGCTCGACCCGGCCGCCGATGTCATCGAGCATGAACGGCAGCGCTTCATTGAGCGAGAAGATGGTAATCAGGTCGGCCACGTCGCCCAGGCTCGTGGTCTCGTCGAGCGCCACGCCGAGCCGCGTCGGGGAGATGACGCGCAGGTTGATCTGGCGTGACCGTGCCGCATCGACGATGCGGGGGAGCGCCCATCGCTCCACCTCGACGCAGAGTGTGTCGAAGAAGTGATCGTGCACGATCCGGTAGCGCAGCCGGCGCAGTGCATTCGCCAGGATCACCGCCCGGTTGTGCGTCCGCTCGGCGATACGCCGGAGCCCGTCAGGCCCGTGGTACACCGCGTACATGCTCGCCATGACGGCCAGCAGGACCTGCGCCGTGCAGACGTTGCTGGTCGCCTTCTCGCGGCGGATGTGCTGCTCCCGCGTCTGCAGTGCCATGCGAAGGGCGGGGTGGCCGTCGCGGTCCTTCGATACGCCGATGATCCGCCCCGGCATGTGACGCTTGTACTCATCCTTCGTCGCGAAGAAGGCGGCATGCGGCCCGCCATAGCCGATCGGAACGCCAAACCGCTGGCTGTTGCCGACGGCGATGTCCGCCCCCCATTCGCCCGGCGGCACCAGCAGCGTAAGCGCCAGCAGGTCGGTGGCAGCCGTCACCAGCGCCTTGGCGCCATGTGCGGCGGCGCAGATCGCGCGGAAGTCGCGGAGGCCGCCGTCGGTGGCCGGATACTGCACCAGGCAGCCGATGACTCCGGGCCCGAACTCGAACTGCTCCGGCGACTGCACCTTCACGGCGACGCCGCGCGCTTCCGCGCGGGTGACAACGACGGCGACCGTCTGAGGATGACAATCGGCGTCGACGAGGTACACGGGGGCATCGTGCCGCGGGGCGACCGCGTGCGTCAGCGCCATCGCCTCGGCGGCAGCCGTCGCCTCGTCGAGCAGGGAGGCATTGGCGATGGGCAGTCCGGTGAGGTCCGCCACCATCGTCTGGAAGTTGAGCAGCGCCTCCAGGCGGCCCTGGGCGATCTCGGCCTGGTACGGCGTATAGGCCGTATACCAGCCGGGATTCTCCAGGATGTTCCGCTGGATCACCTGCGGCACGAAGGTGCCGTAGTACCCCATGCCGATGTGGGTGCGGAAGATCCGGTTCTGGTCTGCCATGCCGCGCAGGGCCTGCAGCACCTCACGCTCGCCGCGGCCCGGCGGCAGGTCGAGCGGCCGGCGCAGGCGGATGTCCTCCGGCACCACGGCGTCGATCAGCTCGTCCAGCGAGCCGTAGCCGAGGAACTTCACCATTTCGGCGACGTCTTCCTTGCGCGGTCCGATATGGCGGTAGGCGAAATGGTTCGGATGCATCACCTCGAACGAGGGCATCCGGTGCGACCGAATCCCGCTCGCCGTGTCCGGCTGGTCGGAGGCGGTATCGGTGGGGGGACGATGGGTGGCGGTCATGTGATGCGATTGCTCCAACTCGTGAAAAATTGCACAAGGCCAAGCGAAATGCGCCCCGGACAAGATGCCCGGAGCGCAGGTAACGACGGATGACGCACGAAAACCCTACTCGCCGATCTGAGCCTTGTAGGCCTCAGGCGTGAGCAGGGAGGCAAGACCGTCCGGATCCTTGATGCGGAGCTTGATCATCCAGCCGGTGTCGTAGGGGTCCCGATTGATGAGGCCAGGATCGGCGTCGAGTGCCGCATTCACTTCCGCTACCTCACCTGCGAGAGGGCAGTAGAGGTCGGACACCGCCTTCACCGCCTCAACCACACCGAAAACCCCATGTTCATCGAAACTGTCCCCGACCTTGGGCAGGTTGACGAACACGATGTCGCCGAGCTCGCCCTGGGCGTAGTCCGTCACGCCGATCTGGACGAGGCCCTTGCTCAGCATTTTTACGTACTCGTGGTCGGCGGTGTAACGAAGGTCGGCGGGGATGTTCGACATGAATGCTCCAGAGGGAAGCGATCGGGGGCAAGGATACCGGAAGCCACAGGGTGGGTCAAGGAACCGCGCGGGCTTCCAATGCTGACCAGATTTCGGCGGTCCGGGCCTCGAGGGAGGCCAGGTCACCCTCGTTGTCGATGACATAATCGGCCCGCGGTCGCTTCACGGCCGAGGGCAGCTGCGCGGCCATGAGCCGGTCGGACTCATGCCGGGGCAGTCCGCTTCGTTCGAAGAGGCGCTGCCGGCGGAGGTCCTCGGGCGCGTCGACCAGGACGACGACGTCGAACGAGTCGGGATCGGCGACCTCAAACAGGAGTGGAATGTCGGTCACCACCACCCGGGCGCCAGCATCCCGGGCCTCGGCCACCCGAAGCCGCCGGAGCCGGTTCACGGCAGGGTGCACGATGGCATTGAGGTCGCTGAGCGCGGCCGGAGAGGCAAGGACCATGGCGCGGAGCTGCCCGCGGTCGAGTGTGCCATCGGGGCGAAGTACCCCCGGCCCGAAATGCCGCACGATGGCGGTGAGTACCGGGGTCCCCGGCGCCTGGACCTCGCGGACGAGTTGATCGGCGTCGATGACCACAGCGCCCCAGCGGCGAAAGAGGCTCGCAACGGTGGATTTTCCGGAGGCCACGTTGCCCGTGAGCGCCACGTTGAGCATCTAGAGCAGCGCTGTCTGGTCTTCGTCTGCCCGCGGCACCCGATGGCAATGCCGGCAGCGCGCCTCATACGATTCCCGTCCGCCCACCATGATCGTCGGCGAATCCCATCGTGCCGGACGGCCGTCCACCAGCCGCTGGTTCCGGCACGCCTCACCACCGCACACCATGCAGATCGCGCGAAGCTTGTCCACCATCTCCGCCACCGCCATGAGGTCGCCCATCGCGCCGAATGGCTCGCCTCGGAAGTCGGTATCGGTCCCCGCCAGGATGACCCGCACCCCGCGTTGCGCAAGAATGGTCGTCACCGCGACGATGTCACGGTCGAGGAACTGGGCTTCGTCGATCGCGACGATCTCGGTAGCCGGCCGCACCTGGCGCAGGATCTCGTCGGACGAGTCGATGGGAATCGCCTCGATCTCGGTTCCGTCGTGACTGGTGACGTTGTAAACGCCGGCATACCGGCTGTCGAGATGGGACTTGAACACCTGGACGGTGCGTCGGGCGATGATGGCGCGGCGCACGCGGCGGATGAGCTCTTCGCTCTTGCCGCTGAACATGACGCCCGAGACAACCTCGAGCCACCCGGTGCGCGACCCTTGATACATCGGTGAGTCTCCAGCAGCGGCTTACCTGGACGGAAACTGGCAGGCGGTGGGCCGACAAATGTACGGGCCGGGGACGCATCGCCGCCAGCGGTGCTTGCGTGACCGGGACAGTTGCGGCTATCGTCGCCCGGTGACCAAGCAACAATTGATTGTGGCGCTTGCGCAGCGCCTGGACGTGACCAAGGTGCGTGCTTCCGACATCGTCGATGCGCTCTTCGCCAGCGACGGCCTGATCGCGTCCGAACTTCGGAAGAGTGGTCGGGTTCAGATCACGGGATTCGGCAACTTCGAGGTTCGCCGGCGTGCGGGCCGCGCCATGCGCAATCCGCGTACCGGGAAGACCATCACACTTCCTGCGTCAGTCACGCCGGCGTTCAAGGCCGGCAAGCGACTCAAGGACGCGGTCGCCCGGCGCCGGTCCTAGGACGACGCTCCGGGGTTGCACCCGCCACGCGGTCCAGCCGGGCCGTCACCCGCACCTTCCGGATCATCTTCCCGCTGAGTGCCTGGGCAATCCGGTCGGCGTCTGCAGCCGGCAATTCGATGAGGCAGAAGCCGTCCCGCAACTCGACCCTCCCGATCGCCGTGCGCTCCACCCGAAGCTCCTTCGTCAGCGCACCGACGAGATCGGCCGGCGTCACGCCATCCTTCTTGCCGATCGAAACCCAGACCTTGGCGATGGCGGGAGCGGCAGATACCGCCTGGGCTGCCGGCGCTGCACTTCCTGCCGACTGCCCTCCTGCGACCTGACTGCCGGCCGGTTTCGCCGACTGATCCTTCCACAACGCGTACAAAGCCGCCGCAACCCGCGTGGGATCATGCTGCTCGAAGAGTGGGGCCAGCGCGAGCAGGGCTGACGCTCCATCGCTGGACTCGAGCTCGGAACGGATGCGCGCCCGATCGGCCGCGGAAATCGCCGCATGCTCCTCGAGCAGGCCCGGGAGACGGAGCGCACGCGCCGGACGCGCGATGCCGGCGACGTAGGACTCGGTGCCGGGGGGGACAAGCAGGATGGTGTCCCCCGACTGCACGAGTTGTGACAGGCGCTCGTGCGAGGGCAGGTCGAATGCGATGATGAGGCTGGATTTCGGGGCATCGCCCGTCACCAGGCGGATCGTCTCGCCGTCGACCGGCAGTGCCCGCGCGATTTGGGCCGCGGAACTCCGGTCGTGCGCCCAGATCGTGACGGAAGCGGGATCGAGCAACTGAAGCAGCTCGCCCAGCGCCGCCGCCCGGCGCGACCACGGCACGCTGACGGTGCGAACGGGGCCGACCGGCTGGATCGGCGGGGCCTCGGCCGGGGGCGTCCCCAGCACGAGTGCCTTTCGGGCGTAGCGTTCGACCAGGTCGGCCGCGGCAGCTGGATCGGCGGTAAGGATCACCCGCTGTGCTTCGAGGGGGAGGTCCTGCATCAGCGGGGACACCGCGGAATGACCAGCCCACGCCTCCGGCTGTGCGAGGACGATGACACCAAGACCCTCCGCCTTGAGGGCGGAGCTGGTCATGAGTTCCTGGATGACCGAGGGAGAGGCCACGAGGAGATCGAGGGAGCCGCCCCGCAGCTCGCGGAGCGCGCGAGCGGACGCGAGCGCTGCGCCGACCTTCAGTCCGGTGCCTGCTGCAACTCCGAAGACGACACCGGCCCACTCGGCCAGCATGCCGGGCGGCACGACCATGAGCCCACGCACCCCGTTACCAAGTCGACCCAGAACCGCCCCGATCAGAGGGGATGCGGCCGCCGGGGAGGGCGGCAACACGGCGACCAGGTTGTGGCCACGGGCCACGGTGGGCACGGCGTCCCTCAGGAGGGGGTCCGACGCCTGCCAGTCCCACGATTCCAGGGTGCGCGCCACGGGCGCGCTCAGGTGCAGCTCAAGCTCCGACACGGGCTCCTCGATTCTCAAAAAGCAGTCGCGACTGTCGCGGGGATCGAAGCTAGCCCGGACGAGGGCAGCGGCCAAGTCCAAATGGCGTTGACACGGACCACGCGCCGAACGAACCTTCCCGGTCCGCGCGGCTGCCTTCGCCCTTACTCTGGACCGTCCATGCCCGACCCACTCTCGATCAACCTCGCGCACCTCAAGGCTTCCGAGACCGTCGCCATCAGTGCCGAGACCAAGCGGCGCAAGGCGGCGGGCGAGGACGTGTATGACCTGAGTGTGGGCGAACCCGACTTCGACACCCCGGCGCCGATCCGTCAGGCGGCGATCGATGCCATCCAGAAGGGTTTCACCCGATACCCGCCGAATATCGGGCTACCGGAGCTGCGGACGGCCATCGCGAGGACATTGTCGCTCATGTCCGGTGGGCGGGCGGTCAACCCGGATCACATGGTGGTGAGCTCCGGTTCGAAGCAGTCCCTCTTTAACGCTTGCTTCACGCTCTTCGGTCCGGGGCAACGCGTTCTCATCCCGGGGCCGGCGTGGGTCTCCTATCCGCAGATCGTCCACCTGTCCCGGGCCGAGCCCATCCTGGTACCGGGCGACATCGAGTGGGGGCTCAAGGTGAGCGTGCGCGACCTGGACGCCGCCTACAGCAAGTCGGTGAAGGGCCTGATCCTCTGCTCTCCGTGCAACCCGACGGGGGCGGTTTATACGCTCGCGGAACTGAAGGCGATCGCCGAGTGGGCGCACAAGCACCAGGTATGGATCATCTCCGACGAGATCTATCGCCGTATCAACTATGGACCAGGACCGGCGGCGTCGGTGCTCGACCTGCCCGACGAGCTCCTCGAGCGCACCGTGCTGATCTACGGCGCATCCAAGGCCTACGCGATGACCGGCTGGCGCATCGGCTCGGCGCTGGCTCCTCCGCATATCGCGAAGGCGATGGCAGCGCTCCAGTCACACACCACGACTGGCGCCAACCATCCGGCGCAGTGGGCGGCGGTGACGGCGTTCAGCGATGAGCGGGTCGATCAGGAGGTCGTGAAGATGGTGGCGGCCTTCCGTCGCCGGCGCGACCAGCTGGTGAACCGGTTCCGCGCAGAAGTGCCGGGGGTGGAGTTCGTCGAGCCGCATGGCGCGTTCTACTTCTTCTTCCGTGTCGACGGTATCCGCGATGGCGCGACCGGGTCGAAGTTCTGCGACGAACTCATGCAGCGCGAGGGGGTGGCGCTCGTGCCGGGCGCTGCCTTCGGCGACGATCGCTGGGTGCGCATGAGCTACGCGGTGTCCGACAAGGAACTCGAGGCTGCGGTGGATCGCATCATTCGCGTCATCCGCACGATGGGAGCAGCCCGTGCCGCCTGAAGCTTCACTGGGGCCCCGCTTCACCGTCGAGCGACTCGCGGGCGCGCTGCCCGCGATTTCGTGGCGATGGGATCCCGAGACGGACATCCTCTCGGGCACCTTCCGGAGTTCGGGCAGCTCGCGCCTCGACGGCACGATCGAGCTGACCGATGCGGAAGGCGCGATCGCGGTGCTGGACGTCGCCGACGGGGCCGTGGCGGGGCTCGACGTCGTGGTATGGCCCGAGGTGACGTCCAGTCGCAGCCTGACCCTTCCGTCCGTCGTCGAGAGTGGCCGCGTCGTCCTGCGTGGTCCGCGGGCCGATCGCACGACATCGGTCGAGATCGAGGCGGTGCTCACCATACGCACCAACCCCGGCGAGAGCCTCTATCACCTGAAGCTCGGCGGGTTGCCGGCCGCGCGCGCCGTTCGTGTGGCCGATCAGCTGCTGGTTGAGCTGGATGCCGAGGATGGACTCGTCGGCTGCTGGCTCCTGGGCGTGCCGCCGTTCCCCAGCCTGGATGATTAGCGACCTCACCGCCCTTCGCCGGTCGCTCGCTGCCGCAGGAATAACTCCCGCTTCCGTGATACCGCCGGCCAGCGCCGGCCGGCGCGAAGAGGCTGAGATTCATCTCGCTCAATTGCTCGAGGGTGACGTCGTCGAAGCCCGCGAAGTGGGTGAGGCGGTCGGCTGGCCCGATCCCGTGGCCTTCCTGGATGGGGTCCAGCACTCCGAAGTGGTCGGCTACGCCGGGTCGTCGCCTATCGTGGTGGCGTCGCTGGCGGCGGCGGTGCGGGAGCGCAATGAGCGCGTGCTCGCCACCCGAATCGTACGGCGGCGCGACGTGGCGATCGGGCGCCGGGCCGCACTCGATGCCGCCGGTCCGGCCCTCGATGCGTTCGAGCGCATCGAACTCTCCGACGCGGACCCGCCGCACCCCATCCGCGAGCTGGCGCAGGCGGGCGCAGCTCTCGATGATGCGCGCGGCGCGCTCGAGGTCGCCGTCGGCGTGGCGTACCGGAGCGACAGCCATGGCTGGCTCGTGGTGGACGGGTCGCTCGCGGAAAGCCAGGTCTGGGCTGAGGATGCACGCATGGTCGGGGTGGCGAAGAGTCATTCGTCGCTGCCATTCGACGGAGCGAACCTCGAGGCATACCTCCGGCTGCCACCGGGCAGTCGCTCGCCCATCTTCGCTCCCGCCTCGCGTCGCCTTGCGCCAGTGCGGGCCTGGGCCGTCCGGCTCTGGCCGTGGGAAGGGAAGGATCTCCTCCACGGCCTGATCCGGGTCGAGGTGGCGCCGGTGAACGGCACGCCGGAGATGGCCGACAGGATCTCGCGCTGGCTGCTGGCCGAGCGGGCGCCGATCAGTGCTCCCGATCCGCGCTGGGACCGGATGCTGTACGGGATCCGCGAGTGTGGAGGAGTTCCTCAAGGCGACGCGCGTCACACCCCACCGTTAGATTTGTCGCATGTCAGCGCCTCCCATCGGCCGCGTCGTCGCCACCGAGCTCAAGCCCAGCACGCCGCACCAGTTCCACTTCTGGACCGCGACGCGAGTCTGAGGTCGGTATCGGCGCGATCGTGCGGGTCGAGGATCGCCGGCCGCACGGTCTACGGGGTGGTCACCGACGGCATGGCATACGCGGATCTCGCATCACCCCTGCACGCCGTGATCGGCGCCGAGGGTGATCCGTCCGTCGCGCACACGAGCCCACGGCGCGCACCGAGATGCGCCTGTTCCTGGCCGCCGTGCTGCGCCAGATCCCCGAGGAGCCGCTGCAGCCGGTACCGCTCGGCGCCGTGCACCTTGCGAGCGACGCCGACGTCGCGCTCGCGCTCCGCATGGACGCCTACACCCGTTCCGAGCGACCCACCGGCATCCCGGTCGGCGTCTACGCGCTGGGCGGTCACGAGTCGCCGGTCCTGCTCGATGCCGACTTCCTGCTCGGTCCCGAGGCGGCGCACCTCAACATCACCGGCGTGTCGGGTCTGGCCACCAAGACCAGCGCCGTCGAGTTCCTGCTCTCGAGCATCTTCCAGACATTCCCGGCGCATCACGGGTCCATCGCGGCAGTCTGCTTCAACGTGAAGGGCCCCGATCTCTGCTTCCTCGACCAGCCGAGCGAGATCTCGGAGCGAGGATCATGCGCTGTATGACAAGCTGGGACTCGCTGCCGAGCCGCTCGAGCGCGCCCGCTACTTCGCGCCCTTCAAGGCCGATGGCGTGAACCTCAACACGCTGCGGACGCATCGAGGCGCTGCCGCACAACACCGAGCCGCTGGTGTGGGGCCTGCGCGAGGTCCTGGACTACGCGGAGGTGGTGCTCAATCGCGACGACATCGACGCCAAGGCCGACGCCTTCATCGATTTCCTCGGCGAGCGCGTGGTGGGCCGCGAGTTCACGGACGAGCTGTTGCGCGGCAAGCCGTTCAAGGTCGAGAGCTTCGCCGATCTCGAGGAGTTCTTCCGGGCGATCTTCGACTTCATGGAAGCGATGGGCCGCGGGGGCGAGGTGTGGCGCACGCATCACATCGCCACGATCCGGAAGGTCCGGAACCGTCTCGGCAACATCAGCACGCGCGCCAAGGGGCTCGTCACCGACGACGGGGCGCCCAACGACCTGCCCTGGGGCAGGTTCGAGCGACCGCACCGTCTATGTGGTGGATGTGGCCGGCGTCGATCCGCTGGCCCAGGACCTGGTCTTCGCGCGCGTGCGTCTCCAAGCTGCGCGAGCACCTCGAGCGCCGCGACCTCGGCGTCGACCACGTGGTCGTGTTCGTCGATGAGCTGAACAAGTACGCTCCCGCCGATGGCCCCGATACGTACGTCAGGAAGATGCTGCTCGACCTCGTCCGAGCGCGGCCGCTATCTCGGGCTGGTGCTCTTCTCCGCGCAGCAGTTCCGCTCGCAGGTGCAGCGACGCGTCGTCGGCAATGCCGGCACGTCGGTGTTCGGCCGGATGGACATGGATGAGCTGGCGACACCGGCCTATGCCACGCTCTCACCGGCGATCAAGATCAAGCTCGCGACGCTGCCCAAGGGCGAGCTGATGATCCGGCATCCGCACTTCACGCAGCCGATCTTCGCCCGCTTCCCGCGGCCCGCCATGCTGTGCGGGCGCGACGGCGTGGAGCGGTTTCCGCCGGGAGCCGACCTGCCATTCGCCGATGCGGTGGCGCGCCAGCTCAAGCAGCTCGACCGCCGCGTCGCAACGGACGCAGTCCGTGCGCTGGTCGAGGGCCGTCCGGACCTCGACGTCCGGCGGGCCCTGGCCCTCACGCGCCGCACCCGCCCGGACGACGTGCTGGCCTTCTTCACCGCGAAGCTGGGGCGCCGTATCGGCGGGGAAGTGGGGACACCCCGGAGCACCATCCGTCCCGTTCCGAGTGGCGCCGATCCCTATCAGTAACCGCTTGCCCCGCCGGGGCCATCGCTGCCATTCTCTACTCGTGAAACTCGCCCATCTCGCCGATTCCCACCTCGGATTCCGTCAGTACCACCGCCAGACCCCCACGGGCATCAACCAGCGGGAAGCCGACGTCGCCAACGCTTTCCGCGGCGCGATCGACGGCGTCATCGCACAGCGTCCCGACGCCGTCATCATGGCGGGCGACCTGTTTCACTCGGTGCGCCCGACCAACGCCGCGATCGTCTTCGCGTTCCGGCAGTTCCAGCGGCTGCGGGACGCGCTTGGCCCCGGCGCACCGATCGTCATCATCGCCGGCAACCACGATACGCCGCGCTCATCCGAGACCGGTTCCATCCTCCGGCTCTTTGAGGAGCTCGGCATCTCGGTCGCGATCGACGAGGCGCGGCGGTTCGACTTCCCGGCCCTGGACCTCAGCGTGCTCGCGGTGCCGCACCCGGCGCTGCTCGATCCGGATCCACCGGAAATCCGGCCCAGCGGTCCGGCGAGATACCAGGTCCTGGCCATTCACGGGAAGCGCCGGACCTCTGCCGCCGGCCGCTCCGTCGCTGGAGTATGGCGGCGTCATCGTGCGCCGGAGCAGATCGGGTCCGGGAGCTGGAGTTACGTGGCCTGGGGCCACTACCACGTGCGACACCAGGTCGCCGCCAAGGAGTGGTACTCGGGCGCCCTGGAGTACACCAGCACCAACATCTGGGGCGAGCGCGCGGAAGAAGAGGCGAACGGCATCGACGCCAAGGGCTGGCTCCTGGTGGACGTGGCCACCGGCGAAGTGACGCCGCACAGCGTCCAGCATGCCGCGCCGGGTCATCGACCTGCCGCCGCTCTACGCCGACGGACTCGGCGCCCCCGAGCTGGATGCGGCGATCGCCGATCGCGTGGATTCCGTCCCGGGCGGCATTTCGCAGCAGATCGTCCGGCTGGTGGTGTTCAACGTGCCGCGCACACGTCGCGCGCGAGCTCGACCACACGCAGCTCCGCGCGTGGAAGGCTGCGGCACTGCACTTCCACCTCGACCTGCGGCGGCCGGAGCGCACCCGTACGACGGGCGTTGGCGCGCCCGGCCGGCGGCAGACCCTGCCCGAGGTGGTGCGCGACTGGCTCGGCACGCGCGTGCTGCCCGGCGAGATCGATCGCGAGCAGTTCGTTGCGCGTGGCGTGGAGCTGGTCGAGCAGGCCGAGACCGACGGCGGGGACGCGCCGTGATGCATCCATCGCCTGCGCCTGGTGAACTTCCGGCAGCACGAGAACACCGAGCTCGACTTCGGGACCGGGCTGACGGGCATCATCGGGACCAAACGGCGCCGGCAAGACGACGCTGCTCGAGGCCATCGCCTGGGCGATGTACGGCATGCCGGCCGCGCGTGGTACCAGGGAGAGCATCAAGCGCCGCGGTGCGCCGCCGCGCGCGGGCGTCGAGGTCGAGCTGGAGTTCTCCCTCGGCGCGCACCGCTATCGCGTGGTCCGCAAGATGGGCAGCGCCGAGCTCTATCTCGATGCCTCGGACGCGCCGATCGCCAACGGTATCGGCGCCGGTCACCGACCGGGTCACGCGCCTGATCGGCATGACGCCGCGACGAGTTCTTCAACACCTATTTCACCGGGCCAGAAGGAACTCGCGGTCATGGTCGGCGATGAAGCCGGCGGAACGGGCCCAGTTCCTGTCGCGCGTGCTGGGCTACGAGCGCCTCCGTGTGGGACAGGACCGCCTGCGCAACGAGAGGACGGCCCTGCGTGCACGACTCGACACCCTGCGGAGCGGGCTGCCGGATCCCGCCGTCCTCCAGGAGGTCGTGGCGGCCGCCACCACCCGCTGTTCTGCGGCGGAGGTCCTGGTCGCCGAGGCACGTGAGCGCGTACGGGCCGTCGAGCGGCGTCATGCGGAGCTCGGGCCCCAGTGGACCGCGGCGCAGAAACAGCGCGAGGCGGCCGCGGCCCTCGAGTCGGAACTCCGGCTGGCCCAGCGCGACGTGGAGAACGCGACCAGGGAGGCAGCCCGGCTGGTGACCGAGGTGCAGGCGGCGACCGCGGCGTCGGCGCGCGTCATGGAGCTCGGAGCCTTGCTCACGCTGCTACCCGCTCTGCGCGAGGAGGCGGCGTCCCTGACGCGGGACGCCGAGGGCAACACCCGGCGCGCTGCCAAGGGCGCCGAGCGCAAGGAACTGCTGCGCCGGCGCAAGGAACTCGCGAAGCTGCTGGAAAAGGCGCCCAGCGAGCCGGAGATCGAGAGTGCCACGACGACCCTCAATACGGTGCGGGAGGCACGCGACTTCACTCTCCGGTCACTCGAGGCCCGGCGCACTCTCTGGGTGCAGGACACGCAGGAAGCCAAGACAAAGCGCGAGGGGCTCCGCGATCAGTACAAGGATCTCGCGGAGCAGCGAAAGCGCATCGTGAGCGCGGGTGCCGAAGGAGCATGCCCCACGTGCGGCCGCCCGCTTCGCAAGGAGTACGACTCCGTGCTCGGTGTGCTGGACCGCCAGGCCGAGGAAGTGAAGTTCAACGGCGGGTTCTACACGCAGCGGCTGGAACAGCTCAAGGATATGCCGACCGAGATGAAGCAGCTCGAGGAGCAGCTGCAGGAGCTCGAACGGAAGCTGCAGGAGGCCGTGCGGGTGGGAGCAAGCCTCGCGGCTGCCGTGACCGAGTCGGGCAAACGGCAGGTGGAAGCCGCCGAGCTGGACCGGCGGCTCGGTGCGATCGAGGCCGATCTGGCCGACCTGCCAGGCGTGGTGTACGATCAGGAACGGCACGCGCAGGTGCAGGCAGAACTGAAACGACTCGAGCCGCTGGCCCTCGAGGTCGAGCGCCACCGCGTCGGGGCAGAGCGGCTGTCAGGCCTGCAGGAGGCCGCGGCGACCTCGGAGACCTCCCGCGTGGCGGCACAGGCGCGGGAGGCGAAGGTGCGGGTCTCGCTCGCGGAGCTTGGCTTCAGCGAGACGGCGTTTCGCACGCTCGAGGAATCGTGGGTCGCGGCGGAAAAGAGTCGCCAGGATGCTGCGATCGCGATGATCCGGGCGCAGGGCGAGATGCAGTCAGCCGTCGACGCGCGAGCGCAGGCCGTGCGCCAGGTGGAGGATCGGGCCCGGCGGGCGCGAGAGGCCGATGAGGTGGCCCTTCAGCTGCGCACGAACCAGGAACTCGATCGCCGCCCTGGGCGAGTTGCGGGCCGAGCTCAATGCGGCGCTTCGCCCGGACCTCTCCGATCTCGCCTCGGGATTCCTGCGCGATCTCACGAATGGTCGCTACTCGGAGCTGGAGCTCGATGAGGAATACAAGACCGCCCTGCTGGACGAGGGTGAGCCCAAGGTCGTCATTTCCGGGGGCGAGGAGGACATCTCGAACCTGGCCCTCCGCCTGGCCATCAGCCAGATGATCGCGGAGCGCGCCGGCCAGCCGCTGTCACTGCTGATCCTCGACGAGATCTTCGGGTCGCTGGATGAGGACCATCGCGCCTCCGTGGTGGAGCTGCTGCGTAACCTGGCCGACCGCTTCCCGCAGGTCATTCTCATCACGCACATCGATTCCGTGCGCGACGGCTTCGATCGCATCGTGCGTGTCGGCTTCGACCAGCGCCGCGGCACGTCCGTCGTGAGCGACGAGCAGCTCGAGGGGCACGATGTGGCGGCCTGACCGGAGTGTGCACGGTCCCGACCGCGCCACAGGTGCCGATGTAGAGCCGCTCAACCGGCTCTTCACCGATGCGTTCACGGACCGTTACGCGCGCGACGGGCTCTCGGGGGTGCGGGTGCCGCCGCTCACCCCCGCGGTGTGGCGCTACGCGATCGAGGATGCCGCCGAGGGCGCCATGTTGTGGCGCGACTCCGACGGCCAGCTCGCGGCCTTCAACATGGTCCACCAGTCAGGCACGGAGGGCTGGATGGGACCGATCGCCGTACGGCCGGACCGGCAGGGCAGTGGAGTGGGGCGCGGGATCGTGCAGGCGGGTATCGAGCTGCTTCGCTCACGCGGTGCCACGACGATTGGCCTCGAGACGATGCCGCGCACCACCGACAACATCGGATTCTACGGCACGCATCGGGTTCGTGCCGCGGCACCTGACGATCACGCTCGTGCGCGACGCGGTGCGCGCGGTCGCGCGCGATGCGTCACGGCTCTCCAGTGGCGATATCCCCGGCGGCATCGCGGAGTGCGCCGAGCTCACGACGCGTGTGGCGCCCGGCATCAACTTCAGCCGTGAGCTGCTGCTGACCCATGACATGGGCCTTGGGGACACCACGCTCGTGCGACGGGCTGGCCGCCTGGTTGGCTTTGCACTGTGGCAGTCGACGCCGCTCGCCGCGGGCCGTCCGCGCGACGAGCAACGCGTGCTCAAGCTGGTGGCGTCCGATGCCGCGGCGTTCGAACGCCTGATCGATGGACTCCAGGCCGACGCGATCGCCTCACGCCTGAGGCGAATCGCGGTACGATGCCAGACGGCCATGAGCGCGGCCTACAGCACCTCACCGGTCGCGGCTTTCGGGTGCACTGGACCGACCTGCGGATGACACTTCCCGATGCGCCGGAACCGGAAGTCGATGGCGTCCTGATGTCGAACTGGGAGATCTAGGCGGGGCGGAGTACGATCCAGCGCACGACGAGCATTACTCCGAGGGCATAGAGTCCATTCGGTACTCCGCTCGGGACGTGTCGTACGAAGATCAGGAATGCCCACGCGATCAAGGCGACCACGCCGACGACAAGCGACAGTTTTGGTGTCATGGACAGTGCTTCCTGTGTTGACGGTCTGTGCACCTGTCCTAACTTATGGTGGTCGGCGGCGGGGAACTACGTTATCGAGCCGATAAGTTAGGCCCAGGGCCCAGATATTGTGGCTGCTGCCATGCCCCTCGGGGGAAGACAAAAGCCATGACGAGGGTGCCGAGGATTCCGGTTCGGGCTTCAGTAACCCTCTCCGTCGCCGTTTCTTCGAGGCGAGCGCCGACTCCCAGTGGGTCGGCGTTTGCTTTCCAGAACCTGACTGGCACCGTGGGGTCGCCAGATGCATACCTAACGCCGGGGATGCTCCATGCCGAGATGCCGCGTGACGCGGCGAGTCCACTTCAATGCCGCCCACCGCCTGCACAATCCTGCCCGAACCGATGCCTGGAACCGTGGCAACCTTCGGGGTGTGCAACAACCCGAACTTCCACGGGCACAACTACGAGCTGGACATCACCGTCGAGGGAGAGATCAACGCCGACTACCGGCTACGTTCTCGACTCGCAATCTGCTCAAGCAGCTTGGCGGAGGACCGCGTGCTGACCCGGCACCTGGACCACAAGAACCTGAATCTCGACGTGGCCTGGTTCGCCAGCCTCAGTCCCACGTCCGAAAACTCGCCGTCGTCTGCTGGCGCGAGCCTGGCGCCGGGCCGTGCCCGCCGAGCTGGCGCTGCAGCATCCGTCTCTGGGAAACACCGAGGAATTATGTCGACTACGCCGGCGCGCTGACTGCACCATCGCCCCGCACGTCCGGGCGCATCCTCGCGGACTTGGCGAGGACCCGGAGCGCGAGGGCCTCCTGAAGACGCCCGAACGGGTCGACAAGCTCCCTATCGCTTTCTCACGCGGGGATACCGGATGACCCTCGATGACAGCGATCGGCGACGCCCTCTTCGAGGAGTCGCACGAGAGCATGATCATGGTGCGCGACATCGAGTTCTATTCGCTCTGCGAGCACCACATGCTGCCGTTCTTCGGGCGGGCGCACGTGGCGTACATGCCGCACGGCCGGATCATGGGCTCTCCAAGGCAGCCCGCGTCGTGGACATGTTCGCGCGGCGCCTGCAGGTGCAGGAGCGGCTCACCGACCAGATCGCCAATGCGATCATGGACGTGCTGGCAGCCGCGCGGCGTCGGGGTGGTCATCGAGGCATCCCACCTCTGCATGATGATGCGCGGGGTCGAGAAGCAGAGCTCGCGCACCGTGACCAGCGCGCTCCGGGGCATCTTCCGCGACGACCCGAGACGCGGGCCGAGTTCCTCCGGCTGGCGCAGGCGCCAGCGAGCACGAGTGAGCGCTCTGGCCGGGCAGGTCGGCGGTCGTCACCGGCGCATCCCGCGGCATCGGTGCGGCGACGGCGGCCGCGTCTCTGCGAGGTCAGGGCGCGCCGGGTCGTGCGCGTGGCGCGTTCCCTCGCGACGGCGGGGCCCGCACGACGGGTTCGCCGACTTCCCCTGCGACCTCACCGACGCCGCGGCAGGACGGCGCGACCGCGGCTCACGATCAGCGCCGAGTGGGGCGTGCCCGACATCGTCGTGAGCAATGCCGGCGCGTTTCACCCTGAAGCCCTGCACGAAACAACCCAGGACGACTTCGACGCACAGCTCGCCATCAACCTGCGCGCTCCCTTGGCTAGTGGCGCGGGCGCTGCTGCCGCCGATGCGTGCGGCGGGGCGCGGGTACCTTCATCACCGTCGGGAGCGTGGCCGACCACGCAGCGTTCCCGGAGAACGCGGCCTATGCGGCCTCCAAGTTCGGGCTGCGCGGGACTGCACGAAACGCTGCTCGCGGAGTACCGCGGCACCGGCCTTCGTCTGTCACTTCTCTCGCCCGGCCCGACCGATACCGGATGCCTGGAATCCGGTCGACCCGGATCATGTGCCGCACCTGCCCAATCGCGCCAGCATGCTTCGACCCGACGATGTGGCCGACGCGGTGCTCTTCGTCGCCACCCGGCCGGCGCACGTTCAGGTGGACTGGCTCCGGCTCGGCCCGGTCTAGGAAAGACTCCACATCACTCTCTCCCTGTGCGCACCATGACGCTCGCCCGTCTCCTGGCCCTGTGGCCCTCGCGTCGCCGGCGCCGCTCGCCGCGCAGCCGCGTTGCCGCCGCTTCCCGATTCCACCGGCTTGGGCGTGCACGTGCTCACCCTGGCGTCACGGACCCCTCGGGACGGCTCTCGCTGGGCCGGCACCTACGGCCAGGGGATCTTCGTGCTCACGGCGTGGCGCCACGGCGTGGCGATCAGCATCCGGCAGCGATACCGACGCCACCTCCATGTCCTGGACTTCGTCCATGCGATCGCCTTCGGGCCGCGCGGCAGGTGTGGTACGGGACGGTCGGGAACGGCTGGGGGCTGTCGCTCGACGGCGGGAACACGTGGCAGAACTGGACCTTCACGCAGCTGGGCCCGGAATGGCAGTACGTGGCGCCGGCGGGCATCGTCATCCGGGGCGACACGGCTCTGCATCGGGACGGCCGACGGCGTGCAGATGACGAGCGACGACGGCGCGCACTGGACCGCGATCATCGGTGGACACCGTGGGCCCCCCGGCGCGCGGTCCCGCCGACACCGCGCTGTCGCTGCTCCCGAGCGAGTACGTCCTGTCGCTATCTGCGCGGACCCGCGCCGGGATCGGCAGGTTCCACGCTGCGGCGGGTGCTGACCCTGGCGTTCAGCTCCGCGACGGGAAGCGTCGCCGCCAGCCGCGCGGCCTATGCCGGACTTCCCGCCGCTGAGTCGCCTGGACAGATGGCAGGGGCACGCCCTGCGGGATCCGCGAGGCGAGCGACACCACGCCGTGCTACGACGCGCGCCGGCCGCCTGGCCGCAGCCGGACCGGCTGCCGCCCCGAAGACGATCTGGTTCCAGCGGCCCGATCAGCCTCGGCACAACAGCTACATCGACCAGACGTACCGCTACGGTTCCACGATGGGCGGCATCTTCCAGCCCCACCAGGGCGTGGAGTTCAACAACCCTGACGGCACGCCGGTCCATCGCCATCGGCGATGGCCTCGTGGTGTACGCGGGGCCCGCGGAGGCCGGCGCGCTCACCGTCGCCATCCGGCATGACGCAGTCGCTCGATGCCGAGGGCGCCCACTACATTTTCTCCGTCTACTACCACAACTCGTCGCTCGACGTGAAAGTCGGCGCAGCGCGTCCGCGCCGGGCAGCCGTCATCAGCCGCGTCGGCAACACCGGCCGCGCCACGAACGACCACCTGCACCTCGAGGTCCATGCCGCCCCCACCGACGACGTGCACTTCATCGTCGATTCGCTCGAGCGCTATCCCGACTACACCACCAACCCCGAGCTGTGGATCCAGCCGCTTCCCGGCACCGGCATCGTGGCAGGCAGGTGTTCGGATGCGGCGGGGCGAGCCGGTGGCGCAGGCGCGGGTCTACGGCATCGTCAAGCCGAGCCGGCCGAGACGCCGTACTCCTACGCCGAGACGTACGGCGACAAGAACCATCCGCACCCGCTCTACGGCGAGCACTTCGCCGTGGGCGACGTTCCTCCCGGCGACCTACGTGATGGGCGTGGAGATCGACGGAAAGCAAGGTGCTCCGCAAGCGTGTACGGTGGAGGCGGCAAGCTCACCTGGGTCGTGTTCCGGCCGTAGCGATGTTCATCGAGCTGACCGATCATCTGCGCTGCCCGGCGCGACGCACGAGGAAGCGTTCCTCGTGCTGCTTCCCGATGGCGTGGTGCGATCGCTCAGGTCGAAGCCGGGCAACTGGGCTGCCCGGACTGCGGCAGCGCGCGTATCCACTTCGCGGACGGCGTGCTGGACATTCGGGCCGGCCCCGGCCGTCCAGTCCGGCCCTCCGACACTCGACGGTGCCTCGCGATCGCCGCGCTCCTCGGCCTGCGGGGTCCCGGCGGCTACGTCGCGCTGGTGGGCGCGAGCGCGGCTCGGACTGGCGGGAGATGGAGGAGGCCGTGACGGCGTGCAGCTCGTGGCGGTCAATCCGCCGGCGGACATCGCCGACGGCCGCGGGCTGAGCGTCGTGCGGAGCGCCAGCCTTCCGGTCAAGGCGCGTCGCTGCGTGGCGTGGTGCTGGGCCCCGGGTTCGCGGAGCGACCCGGGTGGATGCGCGAGGGATCCGGGTGCTCCTGCCGGGCCTCCGCCTGGTCGGTGAAGGCGCGACCCCGTCCGCGCCGGAGTCGAGGTGATCGCCAGCGCGGACGGGGTCTGGGTGGGACCCGGCGGCCGTCGGCTAGCGGGTTAGGACACGGTCTCGACGCCGCCTGCCGCGTAGAGCTCCTCGATCCGGTCCTGGTAGCGCTGTTCCACGATCCGCCGCGCTTGACCTTGAGCGTCGGGGTGAGTTCGCCCCGCCTCGATGCTGAAATCGTCCGTGTCGACGATCAGGAACTTCTTGGGCATCTCGTAACTGCGCCAGCTCGCGCAGCGTCTTCTTGATTTCCCGCTCAGCTTGTTCGTGCACCACGATGCCGCCCAGCAGCGCCGCGTCGTCGCGCCCGCCCAGGCCCTCCGCCGTGGCCCACTTCCGAAGCGGCTCCATGTTCGGCACCACCAGCATGATCGGGTAACTTGCGCTTGTCGCCGATCATGACGGCGTTGAGTACGAACGTTGCTCTTCACGGCGATTTCTCGATCGGCTGGGGCGCGATGTTCTTGCCGCCCGCGGTGACGATCAGGTCCTTCTTCCGGTCGGTGATCCGCAGGTACCCGTCCGCGTCGAGTTCGCCGATGTCGCCGGTGTGGAACCACCCGTCGGGTTCGAGCGCCTCCGCGCGTCGCCTCCGGCTTGTTGTAGTAACCCTTCATCACGTTCGGGCCGCGCGTCACGATCTCGCCGTCGGCGCGCGATCTTCACCTCGACGCCGGGAATCGGCCTTGCCCACCGCTGCCGAGCCGCAGGTCCTTCGAAGCTGTTGACGGAGATGACGGGCGAGGTCTCGGTCAGCCCGTATCCCTCGAGGATCGGGCAAGCCCGCGGCGAAGAAGAATCGCGCGATATCGGCCGATGAGCGGGGCGCCGCCCGACACGAAGAAGCGGAGCCGGCCGCCAGTGCGTCACGCAGCTTGCCGAAGACCAGCCGGTCCGCCACGCGCTACCTGGGCGGCGAGTGCCAGCGGTACCGGCTTGCCCGCGAGAGTGAGGTCCACGCAGGTCTCGCCGACCCTCTTGGCCCAGACGAAGATCTGCCGCTTGGCCGCTGACCCGCCATCGCGTTCTCCTGCACGCGCGAATAGATCTTCTCGTAGAGGCGGGGCACGGAGCACATCAGCGGTGGGGCGGATCTCGCCCATTTCCAGCCGAGCACGGTGTCGATGCTGCCGGCGTAGTTGATGATCGCGCCGGCATGGGTCATGAGTAGTGCCCGGCCATCCGCTCGAAGATGTGCGAGAGCGGCAGGAAGGAGAGGCACTCCTGCTGGCCCGGGTCGTCCTGGATCGGAATGCGCAGAAGTCCCGCGATCACGTTCGACGTGATGTTCCCATGGGTCAGCATCACGCCCTTCGGGGTTCCGGTCGTGCCCGAGGTATAGATGATGGTCGCGAGGTCGTCAGGCCGGGCCATCAGCGCTGCCGCCTCCCACCCCTCGGCCGGCAGGGCGCGCCCCTGTGCCTCGAGTTCGCTGAAGAAGAGCACGTCCGGTCCGCGCGCCGTCGCGTCAAACGCGACGATGTGCCGCAAGCCCGGCAGCGCAGAGCGCACCTCCAGCAGCTTGTCCAGCATCTGCTGGGTGGATGCGAACGCGACGGAGGCGCCGGCGTCGCGCAGGATGTACTCCATTTGTGGCGTGGGCAGTGTGGGATAGACCGGGACGTCGGCGGCGCCGAGGGCCAGGGTCGCGTAGTCCACGATGGCCCATTCGGGACGGTTTTCCGACAGGATGGCAATCGCGGTCGCCGCGCTTCACGCCGAGGTTGGCCAGGGCGAGGCTGGTGGCGCGGACTCGCTCCAGGAGCTGCTGGAAGGAGATGAGGTGTCCAGCCCGCGCCTGCCGGCTTCCAGCGCATCGCCGACCGGACGCTCCCGGTACCGCACGACCGCGCCGAGGAAAAGCTCGTTGAGCGTGCCGGGTGGGGTGGATGACGGGGGATGGGTCACGCCGGTGTCCTCCCGCTATTCGAAGAGAACGAGGAACCTCTGGCCGGATCCGGGTACCGGGTTGCCGGATGACTGGTATGCCGTCACCTCGACGAGGACGGAGTCGGGAGAGGCACGCCCGGAGATCCTGGAAACAATGACCCCTACCGCCGGGGTGCCATCCGCTGCGGTCGTGACCGTCTGCGTCAGGGGACGAGCCGGTCCAACGCCCAGTTGGACATTCTGAACGCCGGTGGTGTCGGTGAATGTCGGCTGCACGATGGTGAAGATCACGCGATGCCCTGCCGTTGGGCCCGCGGGGTTGTCCGACTCGAGCACCGGCAGCAGTGGCAGGCTCGTATTCGCGTCGGCACGTCACCGTCTGCACCGAATCGGCCGGAAAGACGATCGTGTCCGGCCGCGCCAGGATCGTCAGCGTGAAGAACGCCGTAGTCAGTGACCCGAGTACGGCCTGGACCCGTCCCTGCGAATTCGGCTTCACCCCGGTGACGAGCCCGGTGGCGGGGTTCACGATGATGATGGTGGAGTCGTCCGGCGTTACCCACACGCACCGGTGCGCCGACGCTGTCGCCGTTCGCATTGAGCGGCACCGCGACGTACTGCGTGGTGTCGCCGAAGTCCACGATCGCGGGCGACGGCGCGATCACCTGGATCTCGATCACGCCGTCTGCCAGCTCTCCCGCGTTGCTGCAGGACATGAGTCCCAGCACCAGCCCGACGCGCAGCAAGCCCTTCACTGCGACTCTGCCTGGGAGGTCAGCTGGCGCAGGGCCTCTTCCGCGTGCTGCACCCAGCGCTCCGCGTCGGTGCCCTTTGGCGGTCGCGCCAGGAACTCGCGCAGGTGCACCGAGGCCGCGTCCGACTCGCCCCGCTTGAGCAGCAGGAACGCCAGGCCGTAGTGCGCACCCACCAGCGTCGGATCCACCTCGAGGGCGCGACGGTAGAGGCGGATCGCCTCCTCCTGCTGCGCCGTCTTGGTAAACGCAATCGCCATGTTGAGCATGATACGGGCGTCGTTCGGGTTGTCCCGATGGGCCAGCCGGTACGAGGTCAGGGCCGCCTCGTAGTCCCCCTGACGCTCCAGGGCGAGCGCCTCATTGAGGTAATCGAGCCGCTGCGGGGTGAGATTGTCCTTGCCCCCGAAAAGTCGTCGCCAGATACTCATGAAAGAAGGGCGTTTTCCGGGTGTAAGTGAAAGACTGGCCTGCAGGTGGCTGCGTCAGATAGTATTGTAGTCCGTGGGCGCGGAGCACCGCAACGCAGTCGCTCTCCCGAGCCGGCACCCGGCGCCCGATCCCGTTCGCCCTTCTCACCCTTCCCCGGGAGTCCCCATGCGTCGGCCACCGCCGCCGGGCCCACGCGGCACCCTCGTGGTGGACTGGGCGTTCTTCGGCGAGATCAGCCGCGCCCTCGCGCTGCACGTCGCCCGGGAATACCAGCCCGAGGTGGTGCTCGGCATCGCCAAGGCAGGGGTCATCCCCGGCGCGGTCGTCGCGTCGATCCTTCAGTGCGACTTCGCTTCCATGATCGTGACCAGGCAGACCGAGGGCGGGGAACCAGTGCTCGTCGCCGGCCCGCCTGCCTCGATCCGCGGCCGGCGGGTGCTCATCGTGGACGAGACTTGCGACACGGGCCACACCATGCGCCTCGCCCTCAGCGAGGTCCGCGCCCTGCGTCCGGCCGAGGTGCACACTGCCGTGTCGTTCAAGACCGGCCCTTTCGCCCCCGACTACCATGCCTTCGAGACCGAGAACTTCATCATCCTCCCCTGGGACCGCGAAATCGTGCAGAACGGCGAGCTGGTAACCCGTCCCGACTACGCCGCCCGCCTGGGCTGATCACGCCTCCGTGCTCGAACGCCTCCTCGACGCGATCAAGAGTTCCCGCGCCGACTATGCCGACATTCGCCTCGAACGCTCGTTCATCACGAGTGTAGCGTGGCGCGGCCGCCGCCTCGAGGGCGCCAGCACCGGTACGGATGTGGGCGGCACCGTGCGGTGCCTCAATCACGGGCACGGCTGGGGCGTCGCCACCTTCAATCGGCTCGACGATCTCGAGGCCCGGCTCGCGCGCGCCCACGACCTCTCGCTGTCCGTGCGGCCGCCGGAGCCGGTCGTCCTGGCGCCGGCACCGGTGCGCGAAGGGCAGGTTCGCGCGGCGCCCACCGATGATCCGCGAGACATCCCGCTGCTCGAAAAGCGCCGGTACCTGGAGCACCTGAATGGCGAGATGCTCCGGTTCGACCGTCGCATCATCGATACCCAGTCGGCGTACCGCGACGAGGTCACCGAATGCTGGTTCGTCAATTCCGACGGCACCGCACTGCACGAACTCCGACCCGACGTGACGCTGTCGGCACTGGCGGTGGCGCGGGATGGCGGCGTGCTCGAGCGAGCGGTTGAGTCGCTCGGTGCCCGGGGAGGGTGGACCAGGGTGCGGGACCAGGAGGAACTCTTCCGCACCGCCGCCCGGCGCGCGGTGAGCCTGCTCGACGCCAAGCCGGTGCGGAGCGGAAGCTTCCCCGTGGTGCTCGACCCCCGGCTGGCCGGTGTGGTGGCCCACGAAACCGTGGGTCACCTGTGCGAGGCGGACACACAGCTCGAGGACCCCGTGGCCGCCGCGCTCGCGGCGCCCGGGCGGCAGCTCGGCAGCGAGCTCCTCACCATAGGTGACGACGGCAGCGTGGTTGGTCTCCGCGGCACGCTGCCATTCGATGATGAAGGCACGCCGCCGAGCAATACTCTCCTGGTACAGCATGGGGTCGTCGTTGGGCGGCTGCACTCGCGCGAAACGGCGGCACGCTTCGGCGAACGTCCTACGGGCAATGCGCGGGCCATCTCCTTCCGTCATGTGCCGCTCGTGCGGCTCACCAACACCTACGTCGCGAACGGCAGCGGCACTTTTGCCGACCTCATCCGGGGCGTAAAGCTCGGGGTGTACGCCTGCGATGCCGTCGGAAGCCGTCACCGGGGGGACGGCTACTCCTTCACGGCGGGCCACGGCTACATGATCCGCGACGGCGCCATCGCGGAGCCGGTGAAGAGCGTGGTGCTCGTGGGGTTCGTCACCGAACTGCTCGGTGCGGTCGATCGCGTTGCCGGCGACTTCCGGTGGCACGAGTCGGGTGGCGGTTGCGGAAAGGCGGGCCAGTCTCCCCTGCCGGTGTCGGAAGGCGCTCCCCACATCCGGCTTCGCGCGGCCGAGATCCGGGGGCAGGCTCCATGATCAGACACCTGCTCGATGACGCGCGTGCGCGGGCGCAGATGGCCGACGCGGTGGCGAAGACCGACGAGTCCATCACGCTTCGCCTCCGCGAGGGCGAAGTCGTGGCAGCACAGACGTCCGAACAGGCCGGGCATCACCTCCGGCTCGTGGTGGACGGACGGATCGGCGTCGCCGGTACGACCGGCACCGATGCCGCGGCGCTGTTCGAGGCGGCGATGGCCTCCGCGGCAGCCGGCGAGGAGGCCCCGCTGCTCCTGCCGGGTCCGTCGCCGCTCCCCAGGGTGCAAACGCATGTCCCGCGCGCCGCCGGGGCCGGCGTGGTCGAGCTGACGCAACTGGGACGGCTGCTGTCTGATCGCCTTCGCAAGGGCGGCCGCAGCATCACCGTGCATGTCGAGCGCTCGGTCGGGTCCGTGCGTGTGGGCAATACGGGTGGGGTGGATGCCGAGTACCAGGTGACGCTCGTATCGCTCGACATCGACGTGGTGAGCACGGCGGGGGACGACAGCGTACGGGTCGTCGGCCACATCGCCGGCGCCGACCTGCCTGGCCAGGCCGAGATTGAGGAGCTCATTGTCGGCCTGGAGCAGCGACTCACCTGGGCAGGGAGGTCTGCCGCGGCCCCTGCGACGGCCGCTCCGGTGCTGCTGCTTCCCGAGGCGCTCCGCACCTTTCTGGCTCCGGTGCAGCAGGCACTGGTGGGCAAGGCATTCCTGCTCGGCACTTCGCCGCTCGCGAACAGTCTCGGGGAGCAGGTGCTGCACCCGAGTCTCTCCCTCACGGACGACCCACTGCGTCACGGGCAGCCCGGGTCCCGGCCGGTGGACGATGAAGGGGTCCCCAGTTTCCGTGTGCCGCTCATCGAGGGCGGCGTGATACGGAAGTGCATCTACGACCTGGAGACCGGTGCCCTCGCGGGACGTCCCTCCACGGGGCACGGCCGCCGCTCGACGTTCGGGAAGGCGCAGCCCGGTTTCTCCAACCTGGTGCTGCAGGCGGGCGACCTCGATCTCGAGGGACTGCTCCTGGCGATGGGAGATGGCCTGCTGGTCGATGCGGTAGCGGGTGGGACCGGCGGCAGTTCCCGGTCCGGGACCTTCACGCATCCCGTGCTCCTGGGGTACCGGGTCCAGGGCGGCGAGGTGACAGGCAGGGTCGAGGGGGTGGTCGTCGCTGGCAACGTATTCGAGGCCCTCGGCGCAGTCGGCGGCATCGGTCGGGACGCCCGCTGGGTCGGGAGCTCGTTCCTCCCGCCGCTCCTGCTCCATGGCGTGAGCGTGGCCCCTCGCTGACTCCTGCAACCAATCCGGCCGGCCTCCCGTCTAAGTCCCCGATACCCACAACGGCCGGAGGTCCAATGTCTTTCGTTCGCGCGTCGCTGGGACTGGCGGCGCTCGCCCTCAGTTCCCCGGGCATCGCACAGGCACAGAAGCAGTTCACGCTCTCGGGCAGCGAGGTCGCCGTCTACAACCTGGCGGGCACGGTCAGTGTCACGGCGGGGCGGGGTGATGCGGTGACGGTTGCGGTCACGCCGAAGGGCAGCGACGCCGGCAAGCTCACCTTCGGCGAAGGGACGGTCGCGGGCCGGAACACGCTCCGGGTGATCTACCCCTCCGACCGGATCATCTACAGCGGAATGGGCAAGGGGAGCAGCACCGAGCTCTCCGTTCGTGAAGACGGCACGTTCGGAGGGGACGAGGAATCCCGCCGCCACAACCGCGGCGGGCGGGTCCGGATCACCGGTTCGGGTTCAGGCCTCGAAGCCTACGCCGATATCGTCATCAGTGTTCCCGAGGGCAGGAGCGTCAACGTCTATCTTGGTGTGGGTGACATTACCGCGTCGAACGTGAATGGCGACCTGCGGCTCGATACGTCGAGCGGGCGCGTGGATGTCACCGGCACGAAGGGCGACCTCAGCATCGACACCGGGTCCGGGGACGTCAAGGTCACCGGGGCCTCCGGGAGCGCGATCTCGATCGATACTGGTTCGGGCGAAGTGAACGGGACCGACATCAAGGCCACGTCGCTCGACGTCGATACCGGGTCGGGCGACGTCGAACTGAGCGACGTGACCTCCGAGGACATTACGATCGATACCGGCAGCGGATCGGTGAATCTCGGCCTCAAGGCGACCCTGGATCACCTCGCCGTGGACACGGGCTCGGGCAACGTGACCATCGCGGTGCCGGGCACGCTCAGTGCCCAGGTTGCCATCGAAACAGGCAGCGGCGACATCTCCACCGATTTCCCCATCCAGGTGCGCAAGACCGGCGGCGATGAGCTGATCGGCACGATCGGTTCCGGCACCGGACGAATCGACATCGACACCGGATCGGGTGATGTTCATCTGCTCAAGCGACCCTAGCTACGGGGCCTTGTAGACCGTCCCGTCTTTCATCACCCAGACAACCCGCTCGATGGCGCTGAAGTCATCGAGCGGGTTGCCGTTTACGGCAATGATGTCGGCGAATGCATTCGGCTTGATAACCCCGAGCTCGTTCTCGAGGCCCAGCAGGCGGGCGTCGGTTCGCGTGGCAGCCTGGAGTACCTGCGCCGGCGTGAGGCCCGCCTCGACATAGGCGAAGAGGTTGCGCTTGGCTGCCGACCCCTGCGCCCACCCAAGGGCGATGTACATGTCCGAGCCGGCGGCGATCGGCACACCCGCTTTTACGGCGCGCATCAGCCGTTCGCGCTCCGAATTCATGTAATCCACGAGGCCCTGGGGCAGGGGCCCAGCCATGCCCGCAGCCTTCGCGTAGGCCACCGCCAGCAGGGTATCGACGTCGGTAGGCACCAGGAACACACCCTTCTTCGCCATCAAGCGCAGGGTTGAATCGGACACCTCATAGCCATGCTCGATGGAGTTCACGCCTGCCGTGACGGCGCGCCACACTGCGGCGTCATTGGTGGCGTGCGCCGCCACCCTAACGCCGAGCAGCTTTGCCGTAGCGACGATGGCATCCAGCTCCGCCGGTGACAGCATTCCGGGATTGGGGGTGTTGTTCGAGTAGATCTTGATGACCTGTGCTCCCTGCGAGACGTTTTCCTGTACCGCGAGCGCTGCATCGGCAGGGCCTCGAACGATGCGATACTCCTCGTCGACGATCGCCTGGTACCCGGGCAGAACGCCGGGGAACTGCCCGCCGGGCGGTGAAAGGCCCGGGCCGGAGACGATCATGCGGGGTCCGTCCACACTGCCGTCCCTGATGGCCGAACGCAGCGCCACATCGCCGAAGCGGCCGGAGTTGCCGAGGTCACGTACGGTGGTGATGCCCTGGGCGAGAAAGCTCCGCGCGCGCGCCGCACCGTGAAGCGCCCGGAGCGGCGTCCCCTCCATCGTCACCGCCTTGACCCCCTCGAGGGCGCCGCCGTTCTTCGGGTCTTCGAGGTAGAGGAGGTGGGTGTGCACATCGATGAGCCCGGGCATCACCGTGTACTTCGACAGGTCGACGACGCGCGCGCCCGTGGGAGCGGTCACCTTCGGGGCGACCTCGGCGATGCGACCATGCACCACGAGGATCTCCTGCGGTCCTGACATCGTCCCCTTGTCGCTGTCGAACACCCGGCCGGCGCGGATGACCGTCGGCATCGTGTCGGGTGCGGTTTGCGCCCACAGGTTGCCGACGCACAGCAACAGGAGACCCAGCAGCCTCATGGACATCCTCATCCTTCCTCCCCGTTTCCTGTCCCCGGTTTCCCGTTCACTGCTGTTCAAACACCGTCTGTCCGCCCAGGACCGTCCGTAGCACCCTGGTCGCGAGGATCCGCTCGGGCGGAACCGTCATGATGTCCTGGTCGAGTATCACGAAGTCCGCAAACTTGCCCACCGACAGGCTCCCCACCTCGTTCTCCATGAATGAGGCGTAGGCAGGCCATTGTGTCATGCCGAGCAGCGCCTCGTCGCGCGTGAGCCGCTGGGCGGGGAACCAGCCTCCCGCAGGTTCATTCTCGGCATTCTGTCTGGTGATGAACGAGTGGAACGATACCAGCGGATTGATCGACTCAACCGGCGCGTCGGAGCCATTGGGGATGATGACGCCGGTGTTCCGCAGGGATCGCCAGACATAGGCAAACTGGACCCGTTCCGGCCCGATCCGGTTCCCGATCCAGGACATGTCGCCGGACTGGTGACTTCCCTGCATCGAGGGAATCACGCCAAGCTCGGCGAAGCGCGGGATATCCTGGGGCGTCAGCAGCTGCGCATGTTCGACGCGAAAGCGATGGTTGGCCGTTGGTACCTGGCGCAACGCGGACGCGTAAATATCGAGCGCCACGCGATTGGCGCGGTCCCCGATGGCGTGGGTACACATCTGGAAGCCGGCCTGCAGCGCGCGTACCGCGATCTGCTCGACCTGAGCCGGCGGAATCCGGAAGAGTCCCACATTGCCGGGATCGTCGGTGTACGGCTCGAGCAGGGCCGCGCCCCGGCTCCCCATGGCCCCGTCGAACTCGATCTTGATGGCGCGCAGCCAGAGATGCCCGTTGTACAGCGCCAGCCGGGGGCCGAGTGCCAGCTGTTGTGCCAGGAAGGCGCTCGTGTCGCTGCCCCCATAGATCATGGCATAGCTGCGGAGGTTGAATTGGCCCGCGCGCGCGAGCGCCTCATACGCCGTCAGCTCGTTCGGTCCGATCCCGGCATCGTGGATCCCGGTGAGCCCATATCGATTTGCCTCCCTGATCGCCGGCAGCGTCATGGCCTGCATCTGCGCCGCGTCGTCAGGCGGGATCGCGCGCTCGGCGAGCATGAATGCCTGATCGATCAGCAGCCCTGTCGGTTCGCCATTCGCGTCGCGGACGATGCGGCCACCCGGAGGGTCGGGAGTGCTACGGGTAATTCCCGCGAGGCGGAGCGCAGCCTGGTTCACCAGCGCCGCGTGTCCGTCCACCCGGCGCAGGTATACCGGATTGTCTGGTGTGGCGCGTGACAGGAGCGCGTTGGTCGGGAAGGCGGTGCCCCAGAGGTTCTGGTCCCAGCCGCGGCCGCGGATCCAGCTGCCAGGTTCCGCGTGCGCCGCCTTCGCCGATACGAGAGCCACGACGGAGTCGTACGAAGGGACGCCACGCAGGTCCAGCGTGGCGAGGATGAGGCTCAGGTTCCTGAGGTGAGCATGGGCATCGATGAAGCCCGGATAGAGCGGGCGCCCCGCCGCGTCGATTCGCTTTGTAGCCGGGCCCGCCAGCGCCGTCGCGCCAGCTGTTGATCCGACGAAGATGAGCCGGTCCCCGGAGACGGCGAGCGCCTCGGCTCGCGGATGCGCCGAGTCGGCGGTGTAGATGATGGCATTCGTGATGACGAGATCGGCGGGACGGGTTTGCGCAGCGAGCAGCGCGGGTACGAACGTCACGGCAAGAGCGAGTCGAATCACCTGTTCCCCGTTCCCTCTTCCCGCAGTTGTTGTTCCGGCAGTTCAGGCCAGCCCCAATGCCTCTCCATACGCCATGCCCTGCGACATGCGGTCATAGATCGCGCCCAGGGTCTCGGGCGCGCCGGCGAGGAACCGCGCACGCGGATCGCCGCGGGAGGGACACTCCACCTGCATCACGGCCGTGACCTGCCCCGACAGCCTGCCGAAAAACTCGGCGAGCATGCCGCAGCTCACGTGGCACGAGGGATACTCGCTGGAACCCGGCTCGCCTGCCTCCGCCCACTCGATGGCGTCGAGGGCGAGCACGGCGTCGCCCAGCGGGCGCGCGGTGAGCGGACCCCAGCCCATTTCGGTGAAGAAGCGGGAGAGCACTTCACTCAGGAAGGCCTGGTCCAGGTCGCCGGGATCGGCAAGCTGGTAGGTCTCCGACAGCCAGGCGCCGTATGCGGTATAGAGCTCCGCGCCGCCGGCAAACCCGGCCTCCTGCAGGTACGCAGCCGTCTGGACGCCCACCTCGTGCTCGAGTGTGGAGCGAAGCTGCAGGAGGAAGCGGCGGCCGACGCCGACGCACTGGCTGGAAGCGAGGAGGCTGGTATTCATGTTGGTTTCGAGTGGGAGTCTACGGCGTCACGCCAAGCCGGCGCAAGAGTTCCGCTTCGTCGAGTCATCTCGGACACCGCAACTTCTTTGCCTTCTCGAGCTTGCTTCCCGCCTCTTCACCGGCGACGAGGAAACTCGTCTTCCCGGTCACTGCCGACCCGACCTTGCCGCCCGCCTGCTCGATCAGTTCGGTGGCCTTCGCGCGGCTCAGCGTGGGTAGCGTTCCCGTCAGGACCACGCTCAACCCCTTGAGCGGTCCATCGCTGGACGCGGCGCGCGGCTCAGTGAAGTTCAGGCCGGCGCTCCTCGAGCCGCTCCATGACCGCCGATTGCGCTCTTCCCCGAAGAAGTCAGCGACCGCCTCGCCGATGGCGTTGCCGACACCGGGCACCTCGTTGATGTCGTCCCGGCTCGCCGCCATGAGCGCATCGAGCGTCCCGAACTGCCGGGCCAGGGTCTGCGCCACCTCTTGCCGACGTGCCTGATGCCGAGCCCGAAGAGCAGGAGCGAGAGGGGCGGGTCTTCGAGTTCGCGATCGCCTGCACCAGCTGTTCCGCCGACTGCCGGGCGAACCGGTCGAGCTCCATGAGGCGTGCCGCCTGCGAGGTGGTAGAGGTCGGCCACGTCGCGGATCAGCCCGGCGTCGAGCAGTTGCCGCACGCGCTCGTAGCCCAGTCCGCGAATGTCCATGGCGCCGCGCCCAGGCGAAGTGCACGATGCCCTCGAGCACCCGGCCGGGGCAGGCGACGTTGGGGCAGATAACGCACGGCCTCGTCTGGCCACCCGGACCGCCGGCGTCTCGCAGACGGGGCAGTGGTCGGGGAAGATCGAACGGTTGCTCACTGCCATCCCGCTTCTCCCGGATCGGGCCAAGCACCTGCGGAATCACCTCGCCCGCCCGGACGACTTCCACCCAGTCGCCCTCACGGATGTCCTTCTGCGCAATGACGTCCTCATTGTGCAGCGTCGCCCGCGACACCGTCACGCCGGCGAGTTCCACGGGTTCAAGCTCGGCCCAGGGGCTCAGCGCACCGGTGCGGCCCACGTTGATCCGGATCCTGAGCAGGCGCGTCACCGCAACCTCCGGCGCGAACTTCCGCGCGATGGCCCAGCGCGGTTCGCGATCGCTGACGCGCCAAGCTCCGACTGCAGCGCAAGGCGGTCGACCTTGACCACCACACCGTCGGCCGCAAAGGCCAGCGACGCCAGGGCCGCAGCCATCTCAGTCACCCGGTCCTGCACCTCTTCCATGGAGGTGGCACGCGCAGTGATGCGGCTCGATCTGGAAGCCCCACTCCTCGAGCTTTTCCAGCAGGCCGTGTTGCGTGGTCGCCACCGCCTTGCCCTCGAGCACTTCCGCCGTGAAGGCGAACATCCGCAGCCGGCGGCGGCGGGTGATCGCGGGATCGAGCGCACGGAGCCCGCCCGACGCGGAGTTGCGGGGATTCGCGAACGACCGGCTCGCCCGCCTCCTCGCGCTCCTGCGTTGACGCGCTCGAAAGTCCTTGAACGGGAGGTAGACCTCGCCGCGCACCTCCATCAGCGCCGGATGCGACGCGCCCTTCAGCCGCAGTGGAATGCCGTGAATCGTCCGAAGGTTCGGCGTGATGTCCTCTCCCACGAGGCCGTTGCCGCGCGTGGTTCCGCGCAGGAAGCGGCCACTCTCGTAGGTGAGGCTCACCGCGGCACCGTCGATCTTGATCTCGAGCGTGTACCCGGCACTCCGCGACCCCGGCCGCCAGTTTCGCATTCCGCTCCTCCCACGCCACCAGTTCTTCGGCGCGTGAACGCATTGGCCAGCGACAGCATCGGGCGCGCATGCATGTGCTTGGCGAGCGCCGTGGCCGGCACGGCACCCACGCGCTGCGTCGGGCTGTCGCGCGACTGGAGTTCGGGGTGTGCCGCTTCGAGGGCCTGCGAGTTCGCGGAACAGCTGGTCGTATTCGGCGTCGGAAATCGTCGGCGCGTCGAGCACGTAGTAGGCGTGGTTGGCCCGGTCGATCTGCTGGCGGAGGGCGGCGACACGCTCGCGCGCGGCCGCCGCCACCGGCGGGCTCACCGGCCTGTCGCCTCCTGCGTGATGACCGTCATCGTCACGCCGACGAGGCGGTCGATCTCCTCGGCGCTCGCGCGCGCCAGGAGGCCCTCGCTCCACGGTCCCTGCTTGTCGGCGAAGGTATCGAGCAGCCGCCGCAGGTACCCGAGGATCGCCACGCGCTCCCGATCCTGTGCGCGGCCGGCCGGCTTCCTCGCCCATGCGCTCCTGCAGCCGCTCGAACCGATGCGCATTCCGCAGCGCCTTCGCCGTGAGGCTGGCGACGACGCTGGCAGAACTGGATGTCCGACTCGGAGAATGCCGGGCCGTCGCGGAAGGTGCGCAGGAAGATCGCGCCGATCGGCGACCCCCGCCACGTAATGGGTACGACGGTGATGGTCTTGACGCGGCGGCTGAGCAGTTGACCCCGCGACGTGCCTGCAGCGCGGGATCATTGGCCGCATCGGCGATGAACACCGTCTCGCCGGTCTGGATGGCGCGCTTGAGCTCCGGATAGCGGTCCAGATCGACCACGTAGTTCCGGATGCTGGGGTCCTCGTAGCTGGCGACGAGACGCACAGTCTGGCCCCCACGCTCGATGAGGAAAATGGAGCAGCGGTCCAGGCCGAAGGTCTCGCCGAGGCGGCGTGGCGACAGCCTGCACGATGTCAACGAAATGCAGGGACCCGCCGATTTCCTGGAGGATCTCGATGACGGCGAGGAGGTGCTTGCGCTCGTGTTCGAGGTGCTCGACCCGCTGGAGAAGCCGTTCGAGCTCCTCCCCCTGGCCCTGTCCGACCGACGTGGTCATGCTCGGGTCCGCTGGTTGGAGATGTGCCAAACGTAATCAGGGCAACAGTGTAGGGCCACCGGTATTGTCGGGGCGCTTGGAGGGTCGACAGTCCGGCGGTAAGTTCATTTAACAAAGCCGGTTGCGCGGGGGCGGAGACACCGTACCCGAGCCGCGTCCGGGGCAGCAGCAGGAGGTCCCATGTTCGATCGTGAAGAATCAGACGGTGGTGGCAGCTTTGCGGCAGGCCTGCTCGTCGGCGCCCTGGTCGGTGCCGGCCTGGCCCTCCTGTTCGCCCCCGAGAAGGGCGAGTCGGTGCGCCGGAAGCTCGGCAAGAAGGCACGCCGGGTCGGCGAAACGGCACGCGAAGTGGTGGAGGATGCCGCCGAGGAAGTGCGCGACGAAGTAGCGCGGCGTCGTCGCGAGATCGCCCGGAACCTCGGCGTCTGACGACCCGCCGGGGCGGCGTACGCCGCCCCGGGCCGCCGCAGCACCTACTTCTTGCCGGCGATCTTCGTCAGCATCGCGGCGGCGTCCCGCTTGTACATCGGGTCGCCCACGTCGGCCACGGGCAGGGTGGCGATCATCTCGAACTGTTCGCGCGCTCCGGCATAGTTCCCGACATCCACATACACCAGGCCGAGATCCAGCCGGTGGTAGATCCAGGCCGGGTTGAGCGTCACGGCGCGCTGCATGTACATCTGTGCGTTGTTCCAGCTGGCCTGGTTGAACGCGCTCCCGCCCATGAACGACTTGGCGAAGAATCGCTCCATGCTCGACAGTCGCATGATCTCGGCGTTCCAGCGACCGAGCACATGGTAGGCGCCGTCGTGCGACTGGTCGAGGCCGATCGCCGTCAGGGCATCCTGTTGGATCTCGACGGCCCGACGCACTCGCTCCTTGGTGCCCTTCGTGAGTGCGGCGCGCCCGATCGCATTGGCGAGGATGAAGTAGGCGTCGGCGCTCTTCGGTTCGAGCACGACGGCGCGTTGCGCCAGCACCTCCGCGCGGCTGTACAGGGAATCACGCTCCGGGCTGGGCACCGAGTCGGGCGTCAGCTTCCCCATGTCAAGCAACGTGAGCGCCGCCTTCCAGTACGCGGTGCCGTTCATCGAGTCGGCTGCGATGGCCGCGGTATACGCCGCGAGCGCCGCGGGCGGATCGAGCGCGAGGCGGGCCGCGTTGCCGCGGGCCATGTCGGCGGCCTCGGTCTGGTGCGCCAGCGATACCCGGGAACAGCAGGTGCAACGCCAGCAGGCTGGCAGGGCGCATCCAGGGAATCTCCATGGGGAAGCCGGCGATGGGATCGAGCAGCGCTGAATGGTGATTGCCCCCCTCATCGAGCGCAAGCGAGACGGCGGCGCCCTGGCACCGGAGGAATGGCGCTCGCTGATCCAGGCGTTCGCCCTGGGCGAGGTTCCCGACTACCAGGTGTCGGCGCTGGCGATGGCGGTGATGTTCCGGGGGCTCGAGCCGTCGGAGCTGGCGGCGCTGACCGAGGCCATGCTCGATTCCGGTGATCGCCTGCGCTGGGACGGGTTCACGGTGCCGCGGGTCGACAAACACTCCACCGGAGGGGTCGGCGACAACACCTCGCTGCTGCTGGTGCCGCTGGTGGCCGCAGTCGGTGTCGCAGTGCCGATGATGTCGGGACGGGCACTGGGCCACACGGGCGGGACGCTCGACAAGCTCGAGGCCATCGCCGGCTTCCGCACGAGGATCTCCCTTCGCGACGCCGAGGCGCAGGTGCGGCGCATCGGGTGCGTCATGCTGGGGCAGACGAATGAGATCGCGCCGGCCGACGCCCGGCTTTACGCCCTGCGCGACGTGACGGGCACGGTGGAGTCGGTGCCGCTCATCGCGTCGAGCATCATGTCCAAGAAGCTGGCCGAGGGACTCGACCGGACTGGTGCTCGACGTGAAGCGTGGCAGTGGCGCGTTCCTGCCGCAGCTGGAGAGCGCGCTCGAGCTGGCGCGGACGATGATCGGCCTTGGCGGATCGCACGGGTGCCACACCGTCGCCCTGCTCACGGCCATGGACCGGCCCCTCGGCCACGCCTGCGGCAACGCACTGGAGGTTGAGGAGGCGATCGCGGGGCTCCGTGGCGAGGGGCCGGCCGACCTCATGGAAGTGACGTTCGCGCTGGGCGTCGAGATGCTGCTCGCCGTCGGCATCGAGACCGTCCGCCCGGCGGCGCGCTCCCGTCTCGAGCAGGCCATCTCCAGCGGCCGCGCGCTGGACAAGCTGCGGGAACTGATCGAGGCGCAGGGTGGCAATCCCGCGATCGTCGATGATCCGGGGGCGCTGCCGCAGGCGAGGCACAGTGAAGTATGGGTGGCGCCGCGGGACGGCCTGGTGAACGAGGTGGAACCGCGCGACATCGGTCGGGCGATCAACGTGATGGGCGGCGGTCGGCAGCGTGTGTCCGACCACATCGACCACTCGGTCGGTTTTCACATTACGGTGAAGCCAGGCCACGTGGTGCGGCGCGGCCAGCCGCTGGCGACAATTCATGCGCGCGAGGAGCATGGGCTCGAGGTGGGCCGCCGCGCGCTTGCGAGTGCCGTGCGCTTCGGTGAAACGGCGTCGCCCCTTCCCCTGGTTTCCCATCGAGTGACCCCCGCAGGCGTGGAGGACCTCGCATGAGCATCAGCTCGCCCTGGTATGGTCTGCTCGCTGGTATCGCCTTCGTCATCTGGCTGATGCAGCGCCGCCGCCGCCATCGTGTTCCCGGCGGCCCCATCATCCATCGCGCGGAGCTGGAGCAGGCGGAGCGCGAGGTCCAGGCAATGGGCGCGCAGGATCGTGTGCCGCTCGACGAGCGGGACCACTGGGGCCCGGGAGCGCCGCGACCGCCGATCCGCCTCTGAATCGTGACCGGCCGGAGACAATGGAAACCCCGGCCGACAGGCGACGTAGTAGCCGGGAATGACGCCCGCTAGTTTTCGTCCGTGACAACCACGCCGCTCACACTCGAACGCGTCCGGGCTGCCCTGGGCCAGGACTATGAGATCCTGCGCCTGCTCGGTGCCGGCGGCATGGGCACGGTGTTCCTCGCCCGCGAAAAGGCGCTCAAGCGTCTCGTCGCGATCAAGGTCCTCGATCCCGACCTCGGGTCGAGCCCGATCTTCCGCAATCGATTCCAGCTCGAAGCCGAGACCGCCGCCCAGCTGCAGCACCCGAACATCGTGCCCATCTACCGGGTCGGTGAAGCGGACGGCCTGTCGTACTTCACGATGGGGTACATCGAGGGTGAGAGCCTCGCCGACCGCATGCGGGGAATGGCCCGGCTCTCACCTCGCGAGTCCCGTCGAATCGCCGGCGAAGTCGCTGAGGCACTCGGTGCCGCCCATCGTCGCGGCATCATCCACCGGGACGTGAAGCCGCAGAACGTGCTCCTCGATCGCGAGACTGGTCGGGCGATGGTCACCGACTTCGGCATTGCGAGCGTCGCGGCCGCGTCACCCAGCGGCGAGAGTGACCGGCTCACGTCGGCGGGGATGGTCATGGGGACGCCGCGCTACATGAGCCCGGAGCAGGCGAGCGGGATCCGTGACCTCACGCCCGCGTCCGACCTTTACGCGCTCGGCGTGATCCTCTATGAGATGCTGTGCGGCGAGTATCCCTACCGGCTCGGCCAGCCGCCGAACTACACCCTCTCGCACATCACCGGCGCGGTGATTCCCCTCGTCACCCGCGTTGGCGACGTACCGAAGGAACTGGAGGTCATCACCAACCGGCTGCTCGCCAAGGACCCTTCGCAGCGTTTTGCCTCGGCCGAGGAGCTGAGCGAGGCAATCGAAAGCAGCGCCATCTCCGGTTCAGGCACGGTAGCCATGCCGGTCCAACGGGCGCGACACCGGCGTCGCGTGGGAGCCATGATTGCCCTGGTGGTTGCCGTGCTTGGCGGGGCCATGGTCGCGACCCGCGGGCGGAGTGATCTGCCGAAGGGTGTCGATTCGCGGAAGTCGATCCTGATCGGCTATTTCGATAACACCACTCAGGATCCCTCGCTCGACTGGCTGCGTGTCGGCGGCGTCGACCTCCTGGCGCAGGCACTGGGGCGCTGGCAGGACCTGAGCGTCATCGACGCCGAACGCCTCCTCGACCTCTCGCGCCGGGCCGAGATACCAATGGGACGCCGGCTCAGCCAGGACGACGTGCTGCGGCTGGCGCGCGACGCCGGCGTGTGGACCGCGACACTCGCCTCTGTCGTGCGTGTTCGCGACTCCCTCCTCTTCACGATCAAGGTCTACGACGTCGCCGACCGGAGCCAGATCCTCTCGGCGCAGGCCATGGCGCCGGAAAAGGGCGACCTGCAGGCGGCGTTCCGCACCCTGGCGGGGCAGATACTCGCTGTGTCAGGCGCTCCCACGTCGGGGCTCGCCGAAATGGAGCCGCCGACCCGCTCGCTCACCGCATACAAGGCCTACATCGAGGGAATCCAGCTGCGGAGCCGCTGGAGCATCGACTCCGCGGTGACCGCGTTCCGCCGCGCCGTGGCCGAGGACCCGCATTTCGCGCTGGCCTACTATGAATTGAGCCAGGCGCTGGTGTGGACGGAACGCGCGAGCCCCACGCCCACGTTCATCGGGTACGCGGACAGTGCGCTGCGCTATGCCGACAAGAGCCGCCCGAAGGAACGGCAGCTGCTCGAGGGCTACGGCGCACTGATGCACGCCGACATGCCCGCGGCCAGGAAGAGCCTGGAGGCGCTTTCACGAACCGACTCGCTCAATGCGGACGTGTGGGGGTGGCTGGCCTTCGCCTCGGGCCTGGACCTCACCCTGCGGCGCGATGCGGCGGGGCGCGAGTACCTGCCCGCCGACTTCACCAAGGCGATCCGCTCCTATGCAAAGGCGATCGAGCTCGACGGCTCGGATCACCGGAACTACCTCAATCTCGCGAGCATGCTGCAGCTGGGCGATGTCGCGGCATGAACAGGCGCTGCCGGGCTATCGCGATCCTCCCAGCGGCACCATACAGAGCCTGCACTTCCGCGTGCCTGCGCGCTGGTACTCACTGGTGCTGAAGGGCGACTCGCTCGTTGCCGTTCCTTCCGAATCGTTGTCGCAGCGCTATTCGCGGCGCGTGCTCGACTCGCTTCGCACCGGGGCGCGTGATCGCGCCGCCTCGGTGGTACGTCGCTGGCTGACCGTGGCACCGGACGAGGGAGAGGCGTGGCTCCTGCTGGCGTCACTCGACCTCGAGGACAAGGCGTACGACAAGGCCCTCCGGTCGCTGGCGAAGGCCGAGTCGCTTGGTACGATCTCGCCGGTTCCCATGCCGCTGCAACGCCTCGGGGTGCTGCTGACGGCCCGGCGGTATTCCGGTGCGATTCCGCTGGGTGATTCGCTCGCGCCGCGCGGGGGGCGCGGCGTGTCCCTGGCGTCGCCGCTGTACGGCTCGCTCATCGCCAACTACGAGATGACGCGGGGTCGCGTGGCCGAGGCAACCACACTGATCCGCGCGCGGATGGCGGAGCTGCAGCGGTTCGAGCAATCCGACCAGATCCGCCGGCAGCTGGCCCTGTCCGACGCCGCCATCGACCTGCGCGTCGCCGGGCGCGCGGGCACGGTCACGCGGGCGCTCCTCAACGAGACCGGTCAGCGCCTGCAGCGAATGATCGCCGAGGCGCCGGAGGATCAGCGCGCCTCACTGCGCCTGCGTGCCGCCCGTCCGATGCTCGTGGCGTCGGCGGCGCTGGGTGACACCGCCACGGCGCGCACCTGGCGCGCCGCAACGGGTACCGACAGCCTCCTCGCCCTCGAGGCGGCGGCGGTGGCCGCCGCCGGGGATCGTCAGCGTGCAGCGCGCCTGTTCGAGCGGGCCGCGCGTGATACCGCCTCGGACGCGGACAACCTCTTTGCCCTGGGCGTCACCGCGGAGGCCATCGGACGGCCCGTCGATGCGCTCGACTACTACAACCAGCTCGATTCGCTGTACGTCGAGCCGGGCAGTTCGGCCAGCACGGATTGGCTGCTGTTTGTGCGCGCGCTCGCGCGGCGCGGCGGGGTGGCCGCGCTACTTGGGGACTCTGTACTGGCACGCAAGAGTTACGACGAGTTCCTGACTCTGTGGAGCGATCCCGATGCGCCACTGCGTCCGGAGCGCGATGCGGTGGCGCGACGGCGGGCGGAGCTCGACCAGCCGCGACGGCAGTAGGACTAGGTGGAGGGACATTCGCCCGAAGGTCTCGATGAGGTCATCATCTACCGGCTCGCGGCATCCGTCTGCGATCCACTAGTTCCAGCAGTTCCGGCTCCTCGACATCGGCGCAGAACCGGCCCGCCCCGAGCCACACGCAGTCAGTCTCGTCCACCGAAAGGCCGCGTATTGCCCAGGTCGTGGTTGAGGCTCAGCAGGGTGCGGAGCAGGCGCTTGCGGCCTCGCTGCGGGAGCTTCACCACCCGGAATTTCACGTGGAGGAAGGGATCGGCCTCGGCGTCGTCCGCCCCGAGGATCGCCACATAGCCGGCTACGGTGCCCGGCGCACCACCCAGGCATCCTTGCCGAGCCAAAGATTCGCCGGATCCTCCCCGAGTTCGGTCAGGAGCTCGGGGGTCTTGGTGGCGCAGGAGGTCGATTCTCACCTAGACGTCGAGGTTGGTCACGTACTTGGCGTTCCGCTCGATGAAGAGCCGCCGCGGCTCGACCTCGTCGCCCATCAGCTCCTCGAACAGCTTGGACGCCTCGACCGCGTCCTCCATGCGTGACCCGCAGCATCGTGCGCTTCTCGGGGTCCATGGTCGTGTTCCAGAGCTGCTCGGGGTTCATCTCGCCCAGGCCCTTGTAGCGCTGGATGTTGATGTTGGTCTTGCCGTCGCCGTTGCTCAGGCCGCTTGGCGTACTCGTCGCGCTCCGCCTCGCTGTAGGCGTAGAACTCTTCCTTGCCCTTGGCCACCCGGTAGAGCGGCGGCTGCGCGATGTAGACGTAGCCGGCGTCGATCAGCTCCTGCATCTGCCGGAAGAAGAACGTCAGCAGCAGCGTCCGGATGTGGGCGCCGTCCACGTCGGCGTCGGTCATGAGGATGATCTTGTGGTAGCGCGCGTCGTCCAGCTTGAAGTCCTCGCGCACGCCGGTGCCGATGGCGGTGATCATCGGCCGGATTTCCTCGTTGCTGAGGATCTTGTCGATCCGGGCCCGTTCCGACGTTCAGGATCTTGCCGCGGAGCGGCAGGATGGCCTGGAAGGCGCGGTTCGCGGCCCTGCTTGGCGCTGCCGCCGGCCGAGTCGCCCTCGACGAGGTAGATCTCGCAGAGCGCCGGGTCGTCGAGCGAGCAGTCCGCCAGCTTGCCGGGGAGCACGGCGTTCTCGAGGCCCGACTTCTTCCGGACCAGGTCCCGCGCCTTGCGCGCCGCCTCGCGGGCCCGCGCCGCGCTGACCGCCTTCTCGATGATGGCGCGCGCCACCGGCGGGTGCTCCTCGAGGTAGTTGCCCAGGTGCTCGTTCACCACCGTCTTGACGATGCCCTCGACCTCGGAGTTGCCGAGCTTGGTCTTGGTCTGCCCCTCGAACTGCGGCTCGCTGCACCTTGACGTGCAGCACGCACGTCAGGCCCTCGCGCACGTCGTCGCCCGAGAGGGTGAAGTCGGCCTTCTTGAGGAAGCCGCGACGCTTCGCCGCGTCGTTGATGGTGCGCGTCAGCGCCGACTTGAAGCCCGTCAGGTGGGTGCCGCCCTCGTGGGTGTTGATGTTGTTCACGAAGGTGAAGGTGTTCTCGTTGTACCCGTCCTCGTACTGCAGCGCCATGTCCACCTCGACGTCGTCCTTGGTGGCGATGAAGGCGATCGGCTTGGGGTGCAGCGCCTTCTTGTTCCGGTTGAGCCACTCGACGAACTGGACCAGCCCGCCCTTCGCGAAGAACTTCTCCTCCTTCGTCTGGTCCGTGCGCTCGTCCTTGCAGGGTGATCGTGACGCCCTTGTTCAGGAACGCGAGCTGGCGGAGCCGGTCGGCCAGGGTGGAGTAGTTGAACTCGAGGACCTGTGAAGATCTCGGGGTCGGGCTTGAAGCGTGACCGTGGTGCCGGTGCCCTTGCGCCTTGCCGAGCACGCTGAGCTTCTTGGTGGTCTGGCCGCGCACGAACGCCATCTGGTGCCGGTCTGCCGTCGCGGTCGACCACACCTCCAGCCGCTCGGAGAGCGCGTTGACCACCGACACGCCGACGCCGTGCAGGCCGCCCGACACCTTGTAGGTGCTCTTGTCGAACTTGCCGCCGGCGTGCAGCACGGTCAGCGCCAGCTCGACGCCGGGAATCTTCTCGGTGGGGTGGATGTCCACCGGGATGCCGCGGCCGTTGTCGGTGCACGGTGATCGCGTTGTCGGCGTGGATCGTGACGCTGATCGGTCGCAGTAGCCGGCGAGCGCCTCGTCGATCGAGTTGTCCACCACCTCGTAGACCAGGTGGTGCAGGCCGTTCTCGCCGGTGGACCCGATGTACATGCCGGGCCGCTTGCGCACCGCCTCCAGGCCCTTGAGGACCTGGATCGAGTCGGCCTTGTATCCTGGTGTTGCCACTGCGGTCTCGTTGGCTGCCATGTCTCCCGCTATGGTGAGGGTCTCGTGCCGGGACCCGGGCGATCCAGCGGATCCCGCGAATCCGTCCCTGACGTCCTGCGTTGAGCCGCGCGAGGATTTGCGGGGTCATCAGGCTCAGTTCGTTGGCCCACGGCGCCGTGGCGACGCGCACCCGCAGCACCCCGTCGGCCGTGATCGACTCGGCCTCCGTCACTGCCGCGATCTGGGGCCCCACCAGCCGCGGCCAATCCACGATGACGCCTCGGCCCGCTCCACGCCGCTCGCCGATGCCGGTGCGACCCAGCCAGGCCGCCACTGCATCGCCGATTGGTGCCGGTGCGCGCTTGCGGGATCTCCTGGCCTCATCGTCGCTCATGCCGCTTCCCTGTCGGGCCGTGCCTGGCCCGCGTTCATGTCCCACCGCGGCAACGCCAGCTGCCGTGGCAGTTCGTCGGCCCGCGGCGCGGTGACGAATACCTGCCGCTGCCCGTCGCCCATCAGCCGCGCGGCCAGCCGGCGCTGCCGCTCCGCGTCGAGCTCCGCGAACACATCGTCCAGCAGCAGCGCGGGCTCGATGCCACGGCGCTCCCGAAGCGTGGCCAGTTCCAGCAGCTTGAGCGCCATCGCCGCGCTCCGGAGCTGGCCCGTCGAGCCGAAGACCCTGAGCGGCTGCCCGTCGATGGCCAGCAGCACATCGTCGCGATGCGGGCCGATCGTGGTCATGCCGCGGGCGCGGTCGGCCGCGAAGCTCCCCGCGAACGCCTCGGTCCATGCGGCCGGCTCGGCCAGCTCCGGACGCCCGGTAGTAGCGGAGCGTTGCGCGGCCGGATTCGTTGAGCCCGCGACAGCCCGTTCCCGAACGACTCGGCTGGCGCCATCGACCCACGCGACCCGCCGTGCTACCAGCGCGGCGCCCTCGGCGGCCAGATCGGCTCAACGCGCGGGCGACGTCGGGCTGCTGCAGTCTCCGGAGCGCCGCGTTGCGCTGGGCCAGCGCAGCGCGATAGCGCAACAGGGCCCGCAGGTACGCCGGCTCCGCCAGCGAAAGCATGCGGTCGAGGATAGCGGCGTCGTTCGAGAGCCGGACCTCCCGCCAGCTCTACGTCGCCGGGAAGAAACGCCACCGCCAGCCACGGCCGATCGCCGCCGTGAGGCGCCGCTCCTCCACCTGGTCGACCGCGATCCGCTTCTTCCGGCCCGAGGCCAGGAATGTCGCGGCTGAGCGATCCCGCCGCTCTCCGTCGAACGCCGCCTCGACGTGGAATCCCGTGCCGTTGAAAGCGACGAGTTCCGAATCGGCTGCGCCGCGAAATGACCGGAGCAGGACCGGGTAGTACGCCGCCTCGAGGAGATTGGTCTTTCCCTGGCCGTTCCGCCCCACCAGGGCGAACCCCCTCGGCGGTAGGTCCAGCTCACCGTCCGCCAGGTTGCGGAAGCCACGGATCGCGAGGCGGGAAAGCCTCGACAAAAATAGTCGGTTTGGGGAGGGTGTTGCAGGCCTGTCAGCGACCTTCAAAGGCGGGCTTCCGCTTCTCCAGAAACGCGCGGATGCCCTCGCGCATGTCGTCGGTGGAGGACAGCAACCCGAAGAGGTTGGCCTCCAGGAGCAGGGCGTCCTCCTGGCTCATTTCGTAGCCGGCGTCCACCGCCTCGAGCACCGAGCGCACGGCGAGCGGACCCTGCTCCATGATGCCTCGCGCAAGGGACTCCGCCTCGGACAGGAGCTTGTCGGCGGGAACCACCCGGCTCACCAGCCCGATGCGGACGCCTCGGTCGCGTCGATCATGGCACCGGTGAGGAGCAGCTCCAGCGCACGGCCCTTGCCCACGAGCCGGGGCAGCCGCACGGTGCCGCCATAACCGGGCAGCAGCCCCAGCTTGACCTCGGGCTGGCCGAATTTCGCCGTCTCGCTCGCAATTCGTAGGTGGCAGGCCATGGCCAGTTCGCAGCCGCCGCCGAGCGCGAATCCGTTGATGGCGGCGATCACCGGCTTGTTCAGTCGCTCGAAGGAGCGGAAGACCACCTGCCCGGCGCGTGCCCGCGCCTTGCCGTCCAGCGGTCCCTGGCTGCTGAGCTCAGCGATATCGGCCCCGGCAACGAACGCCTTGGGTCCAGACCCCGTGAGGATCACCGCATGGACGGCGGGATCGGAGGCCACCGCGTCTGCGGCTGCTCCCAGCTCGCTGATGACGGTGCCGTTCAGGGCATTGAGCTTGTCGGGACGGTTGATCGTGATGCGGGCCAGGCCGCCGGCCACATCGTAGAGAAGGGTCTCGTAAGCCATGCCTAAAGCTAATCGCGCCGAGCGTCCAGCCGCCTATCTTTGGGGATGACGATTCCCGTAACGGTCGCCTGGACGCCCGAGGGGCTGGTGGTGCTCGACCAGTCTCGCCTTCCCGGCGAAGAACGCTACCTGACGCTGCATACTGTCGGGGAGGTGGCAGACGCCATTCGCGATCTGCGGGTGCGGGGCGCTCCCCTCATCGGCATCGTGGGCGCGATGGGCGTGGCCCTGGCCGCGCTCGAACCCGGTGACGACTCGGCCGCCGCTGTGCGCAGGCGGGCGGACCGTGCCGGGCGGCTGCTGGTGGCGACGCGTCCCACCGCGGTCAACCTGCGCTGGGCCATCGACCGGATGCTGGAGGTGACTCAGCGGACCATGCCCGATGCCCGCCGCCTCACCGATTCACTCGTGGCCGAGGCACAGGCGATCCTCGCAGAGGACCGCGCCATGTGCGAGGCGATCGGCCAGCATGGCCTGGCCGTGATTCCAGACGGGGCAGTGGTACTCACGCATTGCAATGCCGGCTCGCTCGCCACAGGTGGTATCGGCACGGCGCTGGCCCCGGTGTACCGGGCGCATCAGGCGGGGCGCCGGGTGCACGTCATTGCGGACGAGACCCGACCGGTGCTGCAGGGTGGCCGGCTGACCATGTGGGAACTGACGCGGGCGGGCGTGCCCTGTACGCTGATTGCCGACAGCATGGCGGCCAGCCGGCTCCGGAAAGGAGACGTGACCTGCGTCATCGTCGGTGCCGACCGGATCGCCGCGAACGGCGATACCGCGAACAAGATCGGGACCTATCCGCTGGCGCTGGCGGCAAAGGCGCACAACGTGCCTTTCTACGTGGCCGCGCCGCAATCGACCTTCGATCTCGCCACGCCCAACGGCGCCGCCATCCCGATCGAGGAACGCCGCGCGGAGGAGATCACCATGCTGGGCGGTCTCCGGATTGCTCCCGAAGGTGTGGCGGTGTGGAATCCGGCGTTCGACGTGACACCGGCAGCGCTCATCACCGGGTTCATCACCGACCGCGGCCTGCTGACACGCCCGTGACCTCCATACTCGCGCTCGACCAGGGCACGACGGGCTCCACGGCGCTCGTCGTGCGCGACGACGGCCGCGTCATCGGCCGCGGCTACCGCGAGTTCACCCAGTTCTTCCCCGAACCGGGTTGGGTCGAGCACGATCCGCTCGAGCTGCTCCGGGTCTCCGTCGAGGCGATGCGCGAGGCCGTGGCCCAGGCCGGCACGCGCCCGGCGGCGCTCGGCATCACCAACCAGCGCGAAACGATCGTGCTCTGGGACCGACGCAGCCTCGAGCCGGTGGCACGGGCGATCGTCTGGCAGGACCGGCGTACGACCGCCCGTTGTCGCGAGCTGCGCGCCGCGGGGCTCGAGGCGATGGTCCGGAGCCATACCGGCCTGGTGTGCGATCCCTACTTCTCCGCGACCAAGCTGGAGTGGTTGCTCCGCGATCCGGCGCTGCGCGCCGCCGCTGAGCGTGGTGACATCGCCGCTGGAACGGTGGAGAGCTGGCTCGTGGCCCGGCTCACTGGCGGCCTTCACGTGAGCGACCACACGAACGCGTCCCGCACCCTCCTCTACAACCTCGCGGCGCGGGCCTGGGATGACGAGCTCCTGGCGCTGTTCTCGGTGCCCCGCGGAATGCTGCCGGAGATCGTGCCTTCGTCTGGCGTGCTGGGCGAGGTGCGTGAAGAGCACCTCGGCTTCCGCCTGCCGATCGCGGGCCTGGCCGGCGACCAGCAGGCGGCGCTCTTCGGGCAGGGATGCACGCGTACCGGCCTGGCCAAGAACACCTACGGCACCGGTGCATTCCTCCTCGTGCACGCGGGCAGCGCCGTTCCGCAACCGGCCGCAGGCCTGCTCGGCACGGTGGCGTGCGGTCCCCGGGGTGAGCCGGCCTACGCGATCGAGGGAAGCGTATTCATTGCGGGAGCCGCCATTCAGTGGCTTCGCGACGGACTTGGCGTGATTGCGACGGCGTCAGAAACGCAGGCGCTTGCCATGAGCGTCGCGGACACCGGGGGAGTCACGTTCGTGCCCGCATTTGTCGGACTGGGCACCCCGTATTGGGAAGCGGAGGCGCGCGGCACCATCACCGGCATCACGCGCGGCACTACCCGGGCCCACCTGGCGCGTGCGGCGGTCGAGTCGATCGCCTATGGAACGGCCGACCTGCTTCGCACCGTGATGGACTCGAGTGCCCTCGATGTGCCGGTGCTCCGGGTCGATGGCGGCGCTGCCGCGAATGATTTCCTCATGCAGTTCCAGGCCGACCTGCTTGGCGTGCCGGTCGAACGACCGGCGATGCTGGAGACCACCGCGCTTGGCGCCGCCGCACTGGCGGGAATTGCGACCGGCGTCTGGTCGTCCGTGGATGAACTGCGGGGGGGTGCCGCCGTCCGCCGCTTCGATCCGGTGATCAGTGACGGCGAGCGGGCAAGACGCATGGCCGCCTGGGAGCGCGCCGTTCACGCCGCGCTCGCCTGGGCCCGCTACCGCACCTGAGCCGGCAGGAGCCGCCGGGCCCGCTCCAGCCATGACATACCGCGCTCATGAACTGCACCCCGTGCCTGCGCGTCACGCCGGCACGGGGCTTCTCTTGATCAGGCGGGTGCGTGGCGGCTGGGTGAGGAGTCAGCGCTTGCGCCAGTCTCGCAGAGGGGGGCCAGACGGGGCTCGGCACCGAGCCAGTACAAGCCATTGGCCATAATGCAATAGCCGGTGGCGGCGAACCACACCATTGCCCCGCCCACAAAGCCCGTGAAGAGGAGCCACCACGGACTGTGAACCAGGGACAGCACCGAGGCGACCGTTAGGTTGATGCCGACGGCGAGATAGATCCGCCGTTCGAGGTACCATTTGTCGGTTTGCATGAAGTAGAGCTGGCCGGGTGCCCAGCCGGGCCGAGCCAGCATCGGCGTGAACCCGAGCCGGGCAAGCACGTTGCCCACGACACAGAAGCCAGTGAGTGACACTCCAATGGAGGCCGCCGCTGTGACGATGACCGCGACCACCCAGCGCGGGTCGACCCGTGCGGCCAGGGCGGTTGCGCCGAGGAGGACACAACCGGCGATGAGCCAGACGGTCCGCTCGATGTACCACCGGTGTGTCGGTACGATGTAAACCCCTGTGCGAAATGGCATGTGCCTACTCCCTGATAGTGATCAAGCGAGTGCTGCCCGCGCCACCCATATAAAGCCGACGGCCGCCGCAGCCACCCCCATCCCCATCCCCATTGGCCGGCCCAGTGCGATCGATCGCCTGGTCGCGCCCTGGATCGCCGACGCCGCCACCATTGCATAGCAGATCATCGCCAGCGTGACCCCGACCCCAAACGCCAGGAGGTACCCAAGCCCGAGCGCGGTGTCATCCATCAGCGTGACCGGCACGAGGACGACAATGCCGCTCGTTCCGGCGAGGCCGTGCATCACGCCGACGGCCGTGATACGGTGGTCGTGTTCGTGTTTCTCTCCGGGAACATGGGCATGGATCCCGTGCCCGCGTCCCGCGTGGACCGAGGCCATGTATGCGGAACGGAACGCCCATATGCCCACGGCGATCAGCATCACCCCGACCGCCATCTCGCCGTAGTTATCGAACCGGCTCGGCACTCGCAGCCCGCTCGCCAGCAGCACGCCTCCGGCCAGCAGCACGGCGGCGGAATGGCCGATGCCCCATCGCGCGCCGAAGTTCGCGGCGGCACGGGGTGTCGGTCGCTGCGCCACGAAGGCGCTCACAGCAACCATGTGATCGAGCTCGAGGGCGTGGAGCAGTCCGAGCGCCGATGCGGTTCCCAGGGTCAGCCAGGGGTTCACGCGTCCCGCCTTTCAGAGATCAACAGATTCGCGGCAGCTGGTCGCCCGGAAGGAGGTCCACCACCCGTGTGCCGCCCAGTGCGGTGCGCAGCACGACCATTCCGGGATGCCGTGACACTACTTCGCCGATCCGGCGGCTCGAAGCGCCGAGCGGATGGGCCCGGAGTACCGCGAGGGCGGCATCGGCCCGGGCCGCTGGGCACGATGGCCACGAGCACGCCCTCGTTTGCCACGTAGATCGGATCGAGGCCCAGCATCTCGCAGGCGGCGCCGACATCCGCTGGGATCGGCAGCGCCACCTCGTCGAGCGCGATCCCCATGCCCGACGCGGCGGCGATTTCGTTGAGTGCGCTCGCCAGGCCGCCGCGCGTCGGATCCCGGAGCACGTGCAGGTCGGTCCCGAGCGCATCTCGCATCGTCCGCACCAGCGGCCAGAGGCTCGCGGTATCACTTGTGATGGTGGTGTCGAACTCGAGTCCCTCCCGCAGCGCCATCACCGCCATCCCGTGACGGCCGAGCATGCCGCTCACCAGCACTGCGTCGCCTGGAGCAGCGCGGTGGGCCGCCGGCCGCACCTCCGGGTGAAGCAATCCCACGCCGGTGGTGTTGATGTACATGCCATCGGCCTTTCCCCGTTCAACGACCTTCGTGTCGCCGGTCACGATGGTGACGCCGGCCTCAGCGGTAGCGGCTGCCATCGTGGCGAGGATGCGGTCGAGGACCTCGAACGCAAGACCCTCCTCCAGCACCACACCCAGTGTGAGATAGCGCGGCTCGGCGCCCATCATGGCCAGGTCGTTCACCGTGCCGTGCACGGCGAGCGCACCGATGTTGCCTCCCGGGAACTCGAGCGGCCGCACCACGAAGGTGTCGGTCGAAATCGCGATCTCGCCTGTAGGCAGCGTCAGGACCGCGGCGTCTCCCAGCTGGTCCAGAATGGGGTTGCCAAAGTACGGCAGGAAGCGTTCGCGAAGCAGCGCCGCGCTCAACTTGCCCCCCGAGCCGTGCCCCAGTTGTACCCGGTCAGCCGCAGCGAGCGGAGCGGGACACACCACGCCGCTCGCGCCCAGAGTCGCGGTCATGCGGTCACCACGGCGTCCGTGGCACGGTACCGCCCGAAGTTGTAGTACGCAGCACATGCGCCTTCCGACGAGACCATTGGAGCGCCGAGCGGATGCTCTGGTGTGCAGCGGCCCCCGAACGCCGGACACTGGTGCGGCTTGAGCCGGCCGCGCAGCACGTCGCCGGCGTGACACTCGGGCGACTCTTCCACGGACATGTTGCCAAGGCCGAACCTTGTTTCCGCATCGAATGCCGCAAACTCGTCGCGCAGCACCAGCCCGCTGCCGGGGATCTCCCCGATGCCGCGCCACTTCCGGTCGGCCAGGCGGAACACCCGCTCCACGAGTGTGCGCGCCGGGACCGTCCCGTCGCGCGTGACTGCCCGCACATACTGGTTCTCCACCTCGTGCCGGCCTGCTTCGAGTTGCCGCACCGCCAAGTGAATCCCCTCGAGGATGTCGATCGGCTCGAACCCCGTGACCACAATGGGCACCTTGTAGTCTGCAGCGATCGGCTCGTACTCCGTCCAGCCCATGACGGTGCACACGTGGCCCGCGGCGAGGAAAGCCTGCACCCGGTTGTCCGGCGCGTCGAGGATGGCGCGCATCGCCGGCGGCACGGTCACATGTGATACCAGGACGCTGAAGTTCTCCACCCCGAGTTCGCGGGCCCGGTACACCGCCATGGCGTTGGCCGGCGCGGTCGTCTCGAAGCCCACCGCGAAGAAGACGACCTCGCGTTCCGGGTTCGCCTGCGCCAGGGCCAGCGCGTCCAGCGGCGAGTAGACCACCCGCACTGTGCCGCCGCGCGCCCGCACCTGCTGCAGGTCGCAATCCGAGCCTGGCACCCGCAGCATGTCGCCGAACGACGTGAAGATCACGTCCGGCCGCGCGGCGAGCGCGAGGGCCTTGTCGATCTGTTCGAGCGGAGTGACGCACACGGGACAGCCCGGTCCGTGGATCATCTCGACCGCGTCGCCCAGCAGTTCGCCCAGCCCCTGTTTCACGATGGTGTGGGTCTGGCCGCCGCACACCTCCATGAGCACCCAGCGGCGTGTGGCCTCGTTGCAGATCTGGTGCACCAGCGTCCGCGCGACCTCTGGATCCCGATACTCGCTCAGGTACCTCACGAGGTCCGCTCCGCGTCGCGGAAGCCGGTCTCGGCAATTTCCCGCATCCAATCCAGTTCCTCGAGCTGGCTCATCTCCCGCAGGATGGCATAGGAGCGGCGAGCCTCCTCCTCGTCCACCTTCGAGATGGCAAAGCCGACATGCACGACGACGTAGTCATCCAAGGCGACGTCGTCGGCGACATACGCAAGGCACACGTCCCGGCGCACGCCCCCGAAGTCCACCGTACCCATCATGAGGCCGGCGATCGTCGCGCATCGCGACAATCCGGCCGGGAATGCCGAGGCACATCGTTACCTCCGCGGTGCGGGCGCCGCCGCCGGCGTGCCCTGGGAGAGCCGGGCCGCCGCAACGGCCGCCTGGCCGAAGCTGATGGCGCCATCGTTGGGACTGAGCCGATGGGGTCGGAGCATGACGAGCCCGGCGTCGGCGCCCAGTGCCAGGCAACGGTCGAGCAGCCGGGCATTCTGGAAGCTGCCACCGGAGCACACCACGAGGTCGAGGCCGGTCGCGTTCGCTGCAGGTCCGCGCCACCTGGATCGCCGCGCGGGCAACCGTCTCGTGAAAGCTCGCGGCCAGGTCGGCCGGGTCGTCGCCGCGGCGCCGCCCCTCGGCGAGCGCGAGCAGCAGCGGGATCGGGTCAAGCACCCATGGCTCCGGCGACGGCAGATACGGGAACGGCAGGACCTCACCCCGGCGCTGTCCGGCGCACGCCTCCAGTTCCATCGCCGCCTGACCCTCGTACTGCGCCTCGAAGCGCAGGCCCAGCAGGCACGCCGCGGCGTCGAACAGCCGGCCCATCGACGAGGCCATCGGCGCGTTCAGGCGGCTCGCGATCTGCGCACCGCACACGCTCCGTTCCCGCGCGTCGATGTTCGCCAGCACCGCTTCCACCGCCGAAGCGAGAGCAGGGTCGAGCGAGGCAAATCCGGCGAGGCTGCGCCACGGCGAGCGAATGGCGCGATCGCCTCCGGCGAGCGGGACATACCGCAGGTGAGCCACCCTTCGGTACGCGGTCAGGTCTGCCACCAGGACCTCGGCACCCCAGATGTGGCCATCCTCGCCGTAGCCGGTGCCGTCGAAGGCCAGCCCCACGGCCGGGCCCGCAAGGCCATGCTCGGCCAGCACCGCGGCAATGTGCGCGTGGTGGTGCTGCACACCGATCGCCGGCAATCCCGTTTCCAGCGCCCAGCGGGTCGACAGATATCCCGGATGAAGGTCGTGCGCGACCACCTCCGGCTCGAGCCGGAGCAGCGTGCCGAAGTGCGCCAGGGTGGCACGCGCATGCTCGAGGGTCTCGAGCCGGCTCAGGTCGCCCAGGTGTGGACTGACCCACGTCGTGTCGCCCCGCGCCAGCGCGAAGGTGTTCTTGAGCTCCGCGCCCACGGCCAGGATTGGTCGTGGCGCCGGCAGGGTGTGAATCGGGAGCGGCGCGTGGCCCCGAGCCCTGCGCAGGAGAATCGGGCCGCTCACGGCCGGCCGGACGACTGAATCGTCGCACCCGCGCAGTGATCTCCCGGTCATGCAGAAGAAATCCGTCAGCGACATTGCCCAGACGCGCGCGGGCCTCGTCGTTGTCAGCGGCGATCGGCTCCTCGCTCAGGTTGCCGCTCGTCATGACCAGCGGCCGGCCGACCCATCCGAGCAACAGGAGGTGCAGCGGCGTCGATGGAAGCAGGAGCCCGATAGTGGAGAGGCCTGGGGCGACTGAGGGCGCCACAGCGCCTTCACGCGCCGGAACCAGCACCACCGGCCGTTCGGAGGACACCAGCAGCCTCTCCGCGTCGGCGCTCAGCACCCCGAGCGCGCCCGCGTCCTCGATGCTGCGAACCATGACTGCAAACGGCTTCGCCTCGCGTCCCTTCCGTGCCCGCAGGCGGCGCACTGCGGCGTCGTTGGTGGCATCGGCGGCGAGGTGAAACCCGCCCATGCCCCGGATGGCGACGATGAGGCCGTCGCGGAGCCACGACGCGCTGGCCGCGAGCCCGGAGAAGGCAGACATGCCCGGTGCCCGCTCCGGTTTGGCCGTCCCCGCTCGCTCCGCCCACAGCCGTGGGCCGCAGGCGGGACAACTGATCGATCTCGGCGTGATGGCGCCGGTCGCCCGGTGTCGCATACTCGCGGGCGCAGTCGGGACACTGGGGAAATGCGCGCATGCTGGTGCGCGCGCGATCATACGGCAGCCGCTCGATTACGGTGATGCGCGGGCCGCAGTCGGTGCAGGTGATGAACGGGTACATGAAGCGCCGGTTGCCCGGATCGTCGAATTCTGCCTGCGCACGCGTCGCACAGCGCCACGTCGGCGGGCACCGCCGGCGTGGCGGCCGGCTCGTCGCAACTCTCGAGGATGGCAAAGTCGTGTCCGCCGCGCGGCGTAGTCGGCTCCGCTCGCACGCCGTGAATCCGGGCCAGCGGTGGGGCCTCAGTCCGCAGCTCCGCGGGGAACTGCTCCAGGTCGCGCGCCGCGCCCTCGACCTCGATCTCGACCGTCTCCGGCGGTGTTGCGAACCCAGCCCGCGAGCGCGTGGCGGCGCGCGAGCCGGTCCACGAACGGGCGGAAACCCACGCCCTGCACTACGCCCGTCACGTCAGGTGACTGGCGGCGAGTGCCGTCGTGTCCCGCCCGGTCACGCGGACCGGGTCGACGCGATCCGCTGCCGGAGAAAACTGTACCACTGGTCCATGCCCTGCGCCGGTGAGCGCCGATGTCCGGAGAATGCGTGAGTGCCGGATTCACCTCGCGCAGGTATGCCTCAGCGCCGGGCCAGGTCGAACGGGACGTGGGGCAGGAGGTCGATCTTGTTGAGCACCACGCAGCGCGCCAGGCGGAACATCTTGGGGTACTTGAGCGGCTTGTCCTCGCCCTCGGTCACTGAGAACACCACGACCTTGGCCGTCTCGCCCAGGTCCCAGCTCGCGGGACAGACCAGGTTGCCCACGTTCTCGATGAAGAGGAGCTCGGTCGCGCCCAGGTCGACCGCCTCGAGGGCCGTGAGCACCTGGCGGGCATCGAGGTGGCAGGCGCCGCCGGTCACCACCGCCTGCACCAGGCGCGCGTGTGCCGGGCCAGCCGGTCGGCGTCGTTCTGCGTCTGCACGTCGCCGGTGACGACCGCCAGTCGCAGCTCGTCGCCGAGGTCGTCCAGCGTCCGCTCGAGCAGCGTCGTCTTTCCCGATCCGGCGAGGAAACGAGGTTGAGCGCCGGTACGCCGGCGTCGGCCAGGCGCGGCGCGCACCTGCCGCGGCCAGCTCGTCGTTCCGGGCCATCACCTTCCCGCGTACGTCAATCGTCCGGACGGCCATCGTCGACCTCCAGGTAGCTCGAGGCGCAGGGCATCGCCGGCTGTGCGCCGGATGATCGGGCGGGCCTGCCGGAACGGGGGCTGTGCCAGCATGGCCTCCAGGCAGAACGACAGGTTCTCCGGCTCGACCCCGGCCTCGTCGCCGACCTCGACGCCCACCCGTCACCAGTTGCGCCAGCTGGCCGGCGGGCGCCTGCGCCTCGGCCATCCGGCAGATCTCGAGCGCAACGCTCAACTCGTGCATCGCCGGCCGCGACATGCGGCGGCCGGCTGGCGGCGCCGGACCTCGTGTCCCAGTGCGGCGAGGCGCTCGGCCACCAGGTCGGCCACCGCATCGACCCGGGCCTGGAGCGCCCCGCTGAGCTCAGTCCGACATCTCGATGTCTGGCCGGCTGGGCCCCGAAGGCCACCGTCCTCGCGGCAGCGTGCCGCGCAGCTCGCAGAGGCGAGCACCTCGCGCGAGGTCCATCTGGTGCGGCGACAGCTTGCGCCCGAAGTAGCGGGGCAGCTCCGCCCGCTCCACCACGGCGATCGTGCCCGGCGCGCTGCCGGTGTTGATCGCGTCGATGAAGAGCACCCAGTCGCTCGCCTCGATCTCGGGCAGCAGGTTGCATCCCCCAGGTGCCGCCGTCCACCAACGCCACTTCCTCGGGCAGTATCCAGCGCTCGCGCCAGCCGCGCCAGGGTGCGCAGGCCGAAGCCGTCGTCGCCCATGATGGGGTTGCCGAGGCCGATGACGCGGGTGCAGGCGTCTTCGTCTTCATAGACCTTGTCTGCCTCGCACGAAGCGTCCGCCGGTGACGATGGAGGAGATGGTGCCGCCCCCGCTCGATGACATCGGCCCGGAGCGACAGGTAGACGTGCGACCGGGATGAAGATCAGGAACAACCAGGTGATCGAATGGTGAATGAAGCGCACGATCTGGATGCCGCCGAACCAGCGGCACCATCCAGTAGGTGGCCTGGTAGATCCAGCCGGCCGGGCCAGGCCTGCCCGAACATCATGAACCCGGTCACCACCTCCAGCGCCGCCGCGACGAACACCAGGTGTAGCTGAGCTGCTGCAGCGGGTTGTGACCGAGGTAGCGCGGCGCCTGCTCGCGTGCCGATCATCAGGTAGTACTTGACCTGCCGGAACAGGTTCTTGCCAGTCCCGCGGGCGGATCGGGAAAAGGGCCTTGAGCCGCTCGAACTTGTTGCCGGCGAAGAGCCAGTAGACCCGGACGATTGCCGTCGTGACGAGCAGCGCCCGCCGCGAGGAAGTGGGCGAACCGGAACTTCGCACATGATGAGTCGCCGGCTCGATTCCTCCCACGAAATAGGGATCGCCGATGTAGAGGCCCGTCACCACCAGCACCAGGATGCGACGCCGCCGCGATCCAGTGCATGGCCCGGAGTCGGCCAGGCCCCAGAGGTACACCCACCGGTACTCGCCGGTGGGTGCGGAACCCGCGCCCGAGCGGATGCTCGGCGGCCCCGGTGCCGGCCGCCCGGTCCGATCGGGTGGCTCGTGCTGGTCATTGGACCTTGACCTCCGTCACCGGCCTGCCCTCGGGTCGAGCACGTGGACGCCGCACGCCATGCAGGGGTCGAAGGAGTGGATCGTCCGCAGGATCTCGAGCGGCTGCTCGGGCCTTGGCGAGCGGGATGATTGTCCATCAGCGCCGCCTCGTACGGGCCCGTCTGGCCCTTGTCGTCGCGGGGAGAGCAGTTCCAGGTGCTCGGCACCACGCACTGGTACCGGGAGATCTTGCCGTTCTCGATCTGCACCCAGTGCCCCAGCGCGCCGCGCGGCGCGTCGAGGTAGCCGTACCCCTGGCACTTGGCCGGCCAGGTCGACGGATCCCACTTGTCCCGCGTTGAAGGTGCGCGACGTCACCGTTCTTGATCCGCTCGATGAGCTGGTCATACCAGTCGTCCATCTGCCGCGCGATCAGCACCGTCTCCATGCCCCGGGCGCGCGTCCGCCCAGCGTCGAGAAGAGCGCCGCCGGGCCCACCTTGAGCCGCTGAGCATCGTCTGCTTCGCGATCTCCTGGATGTCCTTGTGCCCTGACGCGTAACCCGACCACGCATCCGGGCCAGCGGCCCGACCTGCATCGGGCGGCCGTCATACCGGGGCGCCTTCATCCAGGTGTACTTCTTCGAGGCCCTGCAGGTATTCCCACGGCGGTCGGCGGGCCGGTGTACTTGGGCTTGGTCTCGCCCTCCCACGGATGCAGGCCCGCGGCGTCGCCATCTGCCGGGTACTCGTACCAGGAGCTGGTGATCTACTCCTTCACCAGTTCTGCGGTCGTACGGATAGACCTTCGTGAGGTCCTTGTTCGAGCACGATGCCGCGCGGGAAGTAGAGCGAGTCGGTGTCCCGGATGTCGCACGCGGGAACTCGCCGCAGCAGAGGTAGTTCGGCACCCCGCCGCCGATCGACGCCCACTCCTTGTAGAAGCCGGCGATGGCCAGCAGGTCGGGCCAGTACACCTGCTCCACGAAGCGCCGCGCCCGCGCGATCATGTCCTGGACGTCGGCGAGCCGCGCGGCGTTGATGGTCGCCGGTGTCGTCGAGGTTGATCGCCGACGCCATGCCGCCCACCAGGAAGTTCGGGTGGGGGTTCTTGCCGCCGAACATCGTGTGCAGCCGGATCGACGTCCCGCTGCCAGTCGAGCGCCTCCAGATAGTGCGCCACCGCCGATCAGGTTCACCTCGGGCGGCAGCTTGTACGCCGGGTGGCCCCAGTAGCCGTTGGTGAAGATGCCGAGCTGCCCGCTCCCCGCGAACTTCTTCAGCCGGTCCTGCACGTCCGTGAAGTAGGTCGCCGAGTTGTTGGGCCAGGGCGAGATCGAGCTCGCGATCGCCGCCGCGTGCCGCCGGGTCGGCCTTGAGCGCGCTCACCACGTCCACCCAGTCGAGCGCGTGGAGGTGGTAGAAGTGGATGACGTGGTCCTGGACGAACTGCATCCCGTGGACCAGGTTGCGGATCAGGTTGGCGTTGGGCGGGATGGTGATGTCGAGCGCGTCCTCCACCGCCCGGCATGCTGCGACCGCGTGGACCGACGGTGCAGACGCCGCAGATGCGCTGGGTGAACGCCCAGGCGTCCCGCGGATCCCGGCCTGCATGATCAGCTCGATGCCGCGGAACTGGGTCGACGATCGCCCAGGCGTTGGGATATGCCCGTTCTCGGCCTGCGACCTCGATCCGGAGGTGCCCCTCGATCCGGGTGATCGGGATCGACGACGACCTTGGTGACCGCCATGGCTACACCTCCTCCCGCTGCGGCGGCGCCCTGCCACCGCGGGTGGTGATCTGGATGACCGGCAGCTCCCGCCGCCGGCGCGCCTTCGTGCACGGCGGTCGCGTCGCGTGGGCGGCGACGCCCGCGACCGTCGCGCCTGCGAGCGCCGCGCCGAGACGGTCGATGTCCCGCTCGACGCCGATACCCGCCCACGTCGGGCAGCCGGTCGTAGAACGGGGTCATGGTGTCCCAGAAGTGCGGCTCGGTGCAGCCGATGCAGGGATGCCCCGCGCCGATCGGCCAGCTGGTCTTCGTCGTTCCACTGGAAGATCGGGCAGGGAGAGAACGTCGCCGGCCCCTTGCATCCCACCTTGTACAGGCACCAGCCCTTGCGGGCCGCGTCGTCGTCGAACCCTCCACGAACTGGCCGGCGTCGAAGTTGGCCCGCGCGCGGACACTGGTCGTGGATCCGGGCGCCGTAGGCGAACAGCGGACGGCCTTCGCGTCGGCCTCGGGCAGGCGGCCGAAGGTGAGGTAGTGGACCAGCGTCGCCGTGATCACGTCGGCGATCGGCGGACAGCCCGCGATGTTGACCATCGGCCGGTCCTTGATGACGTCGCGCGACGCCGACCGCGCCGGTCGGGTTCGGGCCGCGCCGCCTGCACGCTGCCCCAGTGGGCGCAGGCCCCGATGGCGATGATCGCCGCCGCCCCCTCGGCCGCCTCTTCGAGGATCGTCCTTGGCGGTCCGGCCGCCGATCGTGGTGTAGATGCCGTCCTCCGCCAGCGGGACCGACCCGGTCACCACCAGGAGGTACTTCCCCGTGTTCGCCTTCATGGAGTCGGCCATCGCCTGCTCCGCCTGGTGCCCCGCCGCCGCCATCAGGGTATCGCGAGTAGTCCAGCGAGATCAGGTCGAGGACCAGGTCACCGATCGTGGGATCGCCCGCTGCGGAGGATACTCTCGACGCAGCCGGTGCATTCCTGCAGCTGCAGCCAGATCACCGTGGGCCGGCGAGCCTGCTGCAGGGCATGCGCGATACGGGGGCCGGCGGCGCTGCCGAGCCCGAGCAGCATGGCAGTTCCGCGACAGAACTCGAGGAAGTCGCGACGGGAGACGCCACGCTCCAGGAGTCGGTCCCCGAGCGTCTGACCGGGGATCAGGGGCGAGTGCCTGGGGTCATACATGCGGGCCTCCGGGACGAAGGAACCCTGGTAAACGGCCTGCGGGAAGACTGCGATCCGGCGCGGGGATGAGCATGGCGCCGGTCGCCACTTAGTATGGTGCGGCCGGACGCGTTGGATAGGGGTGAATGACGGATGATGAAATCTTCATCGATGCGAGACCCTCGCCCTGAGCGGAACGGAGTCAGGTCGGGCTAGTTCGATGGAATGCCGTAGGCGTGACACGCGGTGCACATCTGCGGGTTGGCCTTGCGAAGCTTCTCGGCCGGGAAGTTCGGTCCGTGCGGGTTGAAGCGGCGCCCGCCGGAAGCCGAATGGCACACCATGCAGTCCTTCTCACTATGACAACTGACACAGCTCTCGAGTCCCTGGCGCGCCGCGGGGCCATGGCCGGCCGCAAAGGTCGGGTTTCCGTCATGGTATATCGCCTGGCCGCCGACGAAGCGGCCACTGGACGCGATGCCGTTCTGCGCGTGACAGGTCTGGCAGAACTGGCCGGGATTGTGGCAGTCGGAGCACGAGGCCGTCCGGCCATAAGCCTCCACTGGATGCCGGGTGGTGAAGTCCGCCGGGTGATAGGTTCCCTGGGTGCCGGCGTTGGGACGGTGGCACTGGAGGCACTGCTCCTGAACGTGGCATCCAGCGCAGGTCTGCGGCGAACTGCTCGCTAGCTGCGCGTGTCCGTCGGTGAAATCGCCGCCATGAGTGGCTGGTCGCGGGCGCACAACGGTTGCTCCAACACCCCGACCAGGTCCCGCGACGGCGAGAACCCGCACCGGCTGTGGCGGTACCATGTGACAGGCCTCGCAGCTGGTCGCCGTGTGACAGGATGCACACTGCTGGGCAGCCTGCTGCTTCGAGAGGCTGCGGCCGTGCGTCGTCATGAAGGCCGTCGCGGCGTGTGACGCGGGTGCCTTCACTTCAGGCGTCGCCATCGCGAGAGAACGCGGGTCTGGCTGGAGCGCCTGGATGGCCGCGACTTCGGGCGCATTTACGTGACAGGTGATGCAGTACTCGCGTGCATGACACGTCGCACACGCCGGGGACACGACGGCACTCTTGCCGTTTACGACGACGGGACCCGCCAGCTTGCCGTGAGTCGACTGGAAATCGGACGCCGCATGTGATGCCGGGGCTTTCCACGTCCCCACCGTGGTGGCAGTCACTCCTGCCGGCATTTCCCAGAATGGCACATGACAGGTCGCGCACTGGCCGGGTTGCGCGTCGAAGTGGTCGGCACCCGCCTTGTGACAGGCGAGGCAGTTGCCGATCACATCACGCTGGACGGTCATCCATTTCGCGCCTTCGGTGCTGTGGCACGCGGCGCACGAGAGCGAACTATCGCGGGGCGCTCCCTTCGAGAACGCGCTGCGGTGGGCCTCGTGAGTGAACCGGAGGTTCGAGGGCAGGGGGCCGGTGCGCGGGGTCCAGGTCACCTCTTTCTCGACTTTCCCATCGTGACACGTCGCGCATTCTGCCGGCGCCGGCCAGAGCGGCTGATCCGGCCGCGCCGCTCCCGCATGGCAAGTCTCGCAGCGCACGAACAGGGTGGCGTGCTCCGTGTGATCGAAAGGCACGGCGCGCACCGCAGCCGCGAGCAGGCCGGTCAGGACAACGACGGCGAATCCCCGCGCGAGTGCGGTCATTGACTGTATCCCACGGCGCTCGGCATGCGCTTCACGGCGTCCGGCAGGCTGAGCCGGTCGGCGCCGCCGGCGCTGAACACATAGGTGACATAGGCGCTTACCCGTGCCTGGTCCCATTCGAACGCGGCCGCGTCGGGCCGCACCCGGTCCTCGTTGATGTAGACGACGGAAGCCCCGACCAGCACCTGCTGCGTCGTGCGCATGCTGATGTCCAGGCCGACCCAGGTCACGAAGCTCTCGTCGAAGCGATAGACCAGCGGACGCTGGCTGTGGGCGCCGTAGAGTCGCAGAATCATCGCGTCGTACGGGTTCCAGCCAACAGACGCATCCCAGCCAGCCCCTGCCGCGCCGAAATTCTTGTTGTACATCCAGCCGGCATCGAAAGTCCATCGTGACCAGGGCGTCACCGTGGCGCCGGCAGCCCAGAGCGTCGCTGTCGGATCGGCGCTGCCCAGGGCGGTCTCGGCGCCCGTGTTCTCGTATTCATACCACTCGATGCGGCCCCGCAGCTTGAGCCACTGCAGCGGGGAGTAGATCGCAGACGCCTGAACGCCATTCCATGGCACCGGGGAGAAGGCCGGCCAGATGCTCCAGAGATCGAACCGCGGCATGTACCGCTTGTATCCCGCCGTCGCCGAGAGGCGCGGAGCGGTGTAGCGCAACTCGGCGTCCGCGCTCCCGACCCAACCCTGGACCAGGTCGTAATCGAGGCCTCCAGCGGCCGCCACGCGCGGCAACAGGCGAATCACGGCACTACCGGAGAGAAAATCGGACATCATGTAGTCGGTCGAGCGGTCCACCTGCCGCTGCCACTCGGCGCGCGCCTCCACCGGGCCCCCGGCAAAGCCAACCAGCACACCGCCGATGAGGCTGCGCTCGCCCGGAATGAAGTCGCCGAGTGGGGCGGTGACCGGGTCGTTGACGCCGACGGAACTTGCCCGGGCGAGCCCGAGTCCCACGTAACCGGTGGCCTCGAGCCCGAGCTTCTGGTAGCGCACGGTCGCCCGCCCGCCATCGAAGCCGGCAAACCCGAGGCGTGACGTGAAGGTCTGGCGCCCGGCGACGACGGCGAACCAGTCGTGCTGATAGCTGAGGTAGCCCTCCCAGAACTGGAATGCCGGTGTGGTGCTTGGAAACGGATCGTCCCCGGCGTTGGCGTTCATGCGGAAGTTGAGGTGGGCGCTCAGGCCGGGCGTTCCCAGTCCCCACGCCGTCATCTCGGTCGTGAAGACGATCGGTGCGTACTGCACCCTCGGGCCCGCCGCATAGAAGTAGCACCAGGCCGGCGCGCTGCAGGCCACGGCGTAACCGTCAGGGGTGTAGAGCCCGCCGCCCTCGCCCGTTACCTCCTGGCCTCGCGGGATGCTGTCGAGCAGCCATCCACGCGTCGCTACGCTCTGGCCCCGGACATCGAACGATGCGCGGAACCCCTGTGCTGCCGCTGGGTGCGCGCCCAGCGCGGCGCTCAGCGCCAGCAGCGCCACGCCGCGCGCCCGGTGCATCAGTTCGCGCCCATGAGCTGGGGCCGGAACTCCGAGGGACTGGCCAGGAGGTGACACACCGTGCACTGCGTCCCGGCCTGGTGATCCACCTTGGGATCATGGCAGCCTAGGCAGAACTGCCGGTCGGGCGAGAGCCGGGAAACCGTGGCGGCCTTGTGACACGCCGTACACTCCACGTGCGACTCGCGGGTGTGGGCCTTCCAACTGGTCTCCGCCCAGTGACAGTTGGCGCACGTGCGCCCGGCATCGTGGTGCTGATCGTGGCAGCCCTGGCAGGCTGCGGCCTTCGTGGACGGCGCGAGGGTCGCCGCTGCCGTGGTGTGGCAGTCAAGGCACTTCACGTCGGCATGGGGCTCATGGCTGAACGACACTTCGCGGGACCGGTCTGGCGCCTTCGGCGCCGAGGTCTGCACGTGGATTTCTTCACTGAACTGCAGTGAATCCATCCGGGTGGGCGCGTGGCAGACAGCACAGTCGCTCTGTGCCGGGGCCTCGTGATGACAAAGCAGGCAGCCGCGGGGTGCCTGGAAATTGAGGTGACTCGTCTGCGACTTCAGATCGTGGCACTTGATGCAGGCGAGTTTCTTGTGGTTGTTGTGCGAGAAGGGTCGGGGCGGTGCTCCTGGTGGGGAGGGCGGCACCCGCGGTGGATCGTCGATGGGTGCGTCACCCTTGCCGTGTGGTGATGGCGGCGCGATCTCCAGCGGCCCCGAGGTGCGCTGCAGCGCCTTCAGAGTGTCGAAGGGCAGGGGCGGGTTCTTCCCCCGCTGTGCGGCGCGGGCCTTCGAGCTCTGGTGACAGCCAACGCAATCGGAGGCGTCCACCCGCGCCGCGTGTGGTGTGTGACAGGTCTCGCACCGGGTGGCCAGCTTGCGGTGCGCGGCGCCTTGATGGAAATCGACCTTCCGCCAGTCCGAGTGACACCCCGCGTCGGCACAGCTCTTGAGCGCGTCCTTCGGCTTCACGTTCTCGTGCGGATTGTGGCACATGCCGCAGGTGCCGCTGTGCGGATCCCTAGCCGGATTGAAGTCGGCGAGACGCTCCCGCATGGCGTGACAGGAGAAGCACTGCTTCGACCCTGGCACCAGCGATCCCTTCGCCGAATCGAAGGTCGCAAGCCCCGGGACCACGCGAGTGTACTTGTGACAGACGATGCAATGCAGCCCGGTCTGGCCGGCCATCTTTCCCAGCTTGATGCTAATGTCGTCGGTGAGGTGGCATCCCTTCTGGGAACAGGTGCTGTCCACCGGCACGAAGTGATGGGCCGAGCGGGCGTGACAGGTAAGGCACTCCACCTTGCCCCGGAGCGCCGAGCTGTCGGACTCGAGGTGGGTCCGGTGGCCGGCCGTCTGGGCGATGGCCTGCCAGGTTTCCTTCGCGGCACCCTGCTCGTGGCACTTCTCGCACACATCGCGCGGCACCTTGCCATGCTCCGGAATCGTGGAGTCCCTCACCCCCGACATCCACAGCACCATCTTCACGGCTTCCTTCTGGGGGTGGAAGGCGTGGCAGGTGTGGCAATTCAGGGTGTCGTGCTTGCCCTCCAACTTGTTGACCAGCGTGTAATTGCCGCTGTCGGGGCGCTCCATGACCTGACCGCTCGGCACGAAGATGTGGCAGCCGTTGCAGAAGCGCTTGTCGTTCATCATGAAGTCGTACGTCTTCATGCTGGCGGCCACCGTGGCCAGCATGACCAGCACAACCGCCGCCCCCATCATGCCCTTCACGGCACCGCTCCGGGTGCGGAGGTAGTAATAGACCCTTACGATGTTGCCCCGTAGCCACCACAGGACGCCCGCCGCCACCAGGACGGCGAGAACGGCGCCACCCCACATGACCCATGGCGGCTTCTGGAAGATCCACTGGACGACCGGCGTGATCACGTCTGGCAGCAGCGTCACATCGACGGTAGAGTCGGCGACGCCGGGATGACCCGGCACGCGGATGGCCGTGGTGTCCTGAACGCCAACAGAAGCGGCCGCCACGAGGGCGGCCGCTCCGTTGATGAGGGAGATCAGCACGGGATGTGCTCGCTCCGGTCCAGGGTCACCTTGCGGCGGTCTGCCGCGCGCCTTCGCGCGCAGTGTACTTGATGCCCGGCGCCGACAGGGCCTTCTGCACGGCGTTCTGCTGCTCCGGTGACAGCACGGCGGCGCCCCCGAAGTACTTGTTGTTCACAGCCTCGATTGAGCCGGCGATCAGACCCTGGTACAGCGCCGGGTTGTGGACGCCCTTCGACCCGTCGTTGTGGCCATACAGAGAGTCGCCGAGCATCCGGGCGTTGAAGAGCGCGCCCTCCGCGATCGAGAGACTGCTGTCCTTCGCCGATGCGGTGCAGCAGTACCACGCCGAGTCGGCCCCCGGCACCGTGGTGCTTGGGTGCTGCGCGAGCACCTGCGGGAGCAGGCCGCCGTCGGTGATGTCGAGTACCGTGTCGTGGTTCGTGTCGGTCCACAGGATGCCTATCAACGCCCTGACCGTGCCGTGCAAGCCATTGAACAGGTTGGCCGCCACGTTTTCGTCAGCATGGCAACCGGAGTTCACGCAGCCGGTCCAGAACCGGGCCGTCGCGGTGAAGGCACAATCCCCGCCCGGTTCCCTTGGACCAATCGGAAGCCCGGTCGCCGGATCCTTGCAGGGATTGGGCGAGAACAGGTGCCCGACCGAGGTGAACTCCTCGCCGGTTGACAGGTCGGTAGTCGTGAACCTCGCCACATGGCAACCCGCGCACAGCCGCTGGTTGGCCGTTACGTGCGAGGTCTGCACCGGATTGTTCGGGTCAAAGACGAACCCGGGCGGGGTCCAGCCGGCACCCTCGCCGAAGTACACGGCGCCCTGGGACGCGTGCGCGCCGCGGGAATTGATGGTGAAGGACGGTGTTGCCAAGGCAGAGCGAACATGACAACTCGTGCACAGGTTGGCCGTTATCTCCGGGTTGTCGATCGGGGCGCGCAGCTGGTGTGAGTTCGACTTGTTGTGCGGGTCGTGGCAGACAGCGCAGACGATCGGGAACGCCGTGCCCTTGCCGATGTAGTTGGTCGGCGCGTTGCCGCTCAGCTTGGCCATGGCCCCGTCGCCCCGGTGGCACGCCGCGCCACACGAGGTCGGGAGTTCGGCCGGTCCTCCGACTTCATTGCGCAGGTTGGAATGCGCCGACTGCGCCCACTGCTCCGCGAACGGCTCGTGTGTACCGGAGTGGCAGGCCGAGCAACTCTGGTCCTTGGGCCCACCTTCAACAACGCCGGTCTCGAGGTTTTTCCACGGTATCAGGACGCTCGCCAGCGGAATGTTGGTCGTGTTCGGGTTGGTGACATGGGTCAGGCCCGGGCCGTGGCAGTTTTCGCACTGCACGTTGTGATAGACCGAGTCGGGCACCGCGTTCCAGCCGCCCGGTATGCCGGTGGCTGCATAGGTATTCCCAAATTGGGTTACCGTGTGGCAATTGAAGCAGGTGGCCGCCGGGCTCGGCACTGCGGCCAGCAGGTTCCCGTAGGCTGCGGCGTGCAAGGTGCCGGACCACTCGGTCTGGTTGTTGACGTGGCAATTGCCGCACGTCGTCTGGTTGGTGGGACGTCATACAGGCCCAGGAACCCAGCCACGCTGTCCGGAGCAGGGTTGAAGCGCGGCTGCTCGGACCTCGACGTATTCGGTACTTGTGCAGGCGCTCGTCGCGAAGCCGATCGCGAGGACCGTAAGCCCAAGCAGCGGCAGGTACCGACGCGGGTTCCAGTCCATATGGTCCTCGGGGTGGGACGTGGGAATCTGCTGGGGTCTGTGGTAGACTACTGCCCCGTAGTTGTACGGACAAGTAGAATTCGATGATGATCTTTAGTAAAGAGATCTTATTTATTGCTTTACGCCTGGGGTTCTGGGCAACCGCTACAATGTACCAAGCGCCACCATTCCAGGTGGCTGGCGCTCCCTGTATTGTCCGCCATCACACCCGCACGGACTTCCATTGCGAGGCGACACCCTTCGTGACCTCTGTTCCCCCAAGACCTGTCCCGCGTGTGGTGCGGCCGCGACCGGGATGTTCTGCAGTGCCTGCGGGGCTGCACTCTCGCCCCGGCAGCTGCGTACAGTGCGGCCAGCCCATTGCGGCTGGAGCGCAGTTCTGCCGGGAATGCGGCGCACCAGCTGGGGCCAGCCCGGCGACCGGGCGCGGAGATCGTGGACGTTCCGGGTGGATTGCCGCTGCCGTGATGGGTGTGGCGCTGCTCGGAGTCGTCATCGCATTCCTGGCCAGCAATGAACGTCGGGGGGCATCTCCGGCCGGCCCGATGGCGGCGCCGCTCGCGGGTGGCGCGGCGGCAGCTGACGGGCCGGAGGGCACGCCACCCGACATCAGCAAGATGTCGCCCAAGGAGCGTTATGACCGGCTGTACAACCGTGTCATGCGTGCCGCCGAGACGGGTGACCAGGCCACCGTGAAGCAATTCACGCCCATGACGGTCATGGCGTACCAGCAGCTCGACACCATCGATGCGGATGCGCGGTTCCACATGGCCATGCTGCTTCTGCATACCGGTCAGGTGCCTGGGGCCAGCGCGGAGGCGGACAGCATTCTCAAGTTCTCGCCGGGTCATCTGTTCGGCTACATGATCCAGGGCACCGTGGCGCGCTGGAACAAGGACCAGGCAGCGCTCAAGAAGGCACAAACGGACTTCCTGCGGACACTATGACCAGGAAATGCAGGCGAAGCGCCCCGAATATGGCGAGCATGAGCGGGCCGTGAGCGACTTCCGGGCGGCAGCCCTGGGACAGGCGCCCCCGCCCCCCTCAGGGTCGTGAACCGGCCCGCGATCGCCCGGATCTGGTATATTTGTGCCTTGATGCAGTGGCTACGGAGTGCAGGACGCAGGAGGAGACGAGATGAAGCCGGGTACGAAGTTCCTTATCGGTGCGGTGCTGATCGTGGGCAGCGTCGGGTTCCTCATCGCGCAGGGGGTGAAGGAAACCGGGGTGTACTTCCTGACGCCGACCGAACTGGCCGCGAAGACCAGCGCTGATCCCACCTTCTACGACGTCGGGCTCAAGCTCGGTGCCAAGGTGGTGCCAGGCTCGATCAAGCGGGTCGCGGCGGTGCAGCAGGTCGACTTCGTGGTCAGCGATGGCGCCCGGCAGTATCCCGTCACCTACCGCGGCATCGTTCCCGACACCTTCACCGATGCCAATGACATCGAGGTGATCGTCGAGGGCAGGCTGGGCCGGGATGGCGTGTTCCACGCCACCGAAGTGTTCGCCAAGTGTGGCTCCCGCTACGAAGCCGAACTCGACAAGGCCGCCAAGGCCTGATCGCAGGCTCCTGACATGACACTGCTGGGCAACTTCGCGCTCTGGGCGGCGCTCCTCTTCGGTATCTGGGGCGCCGTTCTCGCCTTCTCCAATCGCTGGCAGGGCCGGCCGGAAATCGCGCTCTCGGTGACGCGTTCGGTCTACGCCGTCTTCGCGTCGCTGGTCGTCGCGTCCGTGGCGCTCTGGAAGGGCATCATCGCCCACGACTTCAATATGGAGTACGTCTGGGCCTACACCTCGCGGAACCTGCCGTCGGGATACCTCTTCTCGGCGTTCTGGGCCGGGCAGAAGGGTTCGCTGCTGTTCTGGGCAGTGGTGCTCTCGCTCTTCGCCTCGCTGGCGCAGGCGATGACGCCGCGACGCTATGCGGCCCTGATGCCCTACGTCGCCGGGGTCACGTCATCGGTCGCGGTGTTCTTCGTCGCCGTCATGCTCTTCTCGGGGGCCAATCCGTTCGAGCGGCTCCCCTTCACGCCGGCCGACGGTCGCGGGCTCAATCCGCAGCTGCAGAATCCCGGCATGATGATCCACCCGCCCATGCTGTACCTCGGTTACATCAGCATCACCATTCCATTCGCGTTCGCCATGGCTGCGCTCCTCTCCCGGAAGCTCGATACCGGGTGGATCCATGCGATGCGCCGCTGGATGCTGGTGTCCTGGCTCTTCCTGAGCATCGGCATCACGCTCGGCATGTGGTGGGCGTACGTGGAACTCGGGTGGGGCGGCTACTGGGCGTGGGATCCGGTGGAGAACGCCAGCCTGCTGCCATGGCTCACGATGACGGCTTTTTTGCATTCGGTGATGATCCAGGAAAAGCGGGGGATGCTGAAGCGCTGGAACCTCTCCCTGGTGGTGGGCACGTTCCTGCTCAGCATCTTCGGGACGTTCATCACGCGCTCGGGCGTCATTGCGAGCGTGCACAGCTTCACCCAGTCGAATGTCGGCTACTATTTCCTCGCCTTTCTCTTCCTGATTGCCGTCGTTTCCTACACGCTGCTCTACACCCGCTGGCCCCTGCTCGAGGCCGACGTCGAGCTCGAGTCGATGGTCAGCCGCGAGGCGGCGTTCCTCTTCAACAACCTGCTCTTCGTGGGCATTGCGTTCTCCGTGCTCTGGGGAACGCTCTTCCCCATCCTCTCGGAGGCGGTGCGGGGCACCAAGATCACGGTCGGCCCGCCCTTCTTCAACAAGGTGAACGTGCCCCTCGGCCTTCTGCTGCTGGGGCTCACCGGCATCGGGCCGCTGATCGCGTGGCGCAAGGCGTCGGTGCAGAATCTCCGGCGTCAGTTCGCATTCCCGGTGGGCGTCGGCGTGGTCGTCGCTGCGCTGCTGTCAGCGCTCGGCGTGCGGGAGCTGGCGCCGCTCATGACGTGGGGCCTGGCCGGCTTCGTCAGTGGGACGATCGCGCAGGAGTTCTGGCGGGGCACGCGCGCCCGGATCCGCATGCATGGCGAGACCGTGCCGGTGGCGCTCGCGCACCTGGTGGGGCGCAATCGCCGCCGCTACGGCGGCTATATCGTGCACCTGGGCATGCTGGTCTACTTCGTCGCGTTCGCCGGCATGGCGTTCAAGGTGCAGCGTGAGGCGACGCTCAAGCCGGGTGAGTCGGTCGAGCTGAAGAGTCCGTTTGGCCACACCTACACCTTCACGCATGTCGGTATCTCCCAGTTCAAGCAGTTCAACCGATACGTGTCGGCCGCGACCATCGAGGTGGCGCGCGATGGCGTGCCCGATGGCCGGATCGTCTCCGAGAAACGGCAGCATTTCACGGTGAATGAACTGGGGACGGAGGAGGCATCGTTCGAGCCGTCCACCGAGGTGGGGATCCGCAGCGGATTGCAGGAGGACATCTACATCGTCTTCGCGGGCGCGGTGAACGGGACGGAGGAGGCCGTGTACCGCTTCAACATCAACCCGCTGGTGTGGTGGGTGTGGGCCGGCGGGTTCATCCTGGCCTTCGGCGGGCTGATCACCATGTGGCCGGGTGGCGGGACGATGGCGGCGTCGCGCCGGAGCGCGCAGGCCGGTTACGGGGTGGAGCTCTCCACCACCGGCGCGGGCGCGGAGACATGATGGACCGCCGCAGCTTCCTCGCCTTCCGCCAGGACTCCGTGCGCAAGGATTCGATCACCAGTCCTCGCGCCGGCCAGGGCGCCGTCGGCACGCTGTTCAATCCCGATGTCGCCGGGAGACCGCGCGCGCCGACCCTCGAGAGCGACAACGACGCCTCCGTGCGAAATACGGAGCTGAAGCTACGGTGCACCTGCGGCTGCACGCTCGACGTGTTCACCTGCCGCACCACCGATTTCACCTGCACCTACTCACCCGCGCTTCATCGCGAAGTGGTCGACCTCTTCGCGGAGGGGAAGACTTCCGAGGCCGTCATCGCGGCGTTCGTCGACAAGTACGGCGAGAAGATCCTCATGGCGCCAAAGCCGGAGGGTTTCAATCTCGCCGGCTATGTCGTTCCCGGCGCAGCAATTCTCGCCGTCGGCGGCATCGTGGCATGGATCATCCACCGGCGGGTGCAACTCTCCCGGCACCGCGCGTCGGCTGGGGCGGACGCGGGCCTTCCGGTCGCAGCAGCGGCGACGAACGCCGAGCTCGAGCGGCTCGAACGGGAGCTGGCGGAGATGGAAAAGTGATCTGGCTGGAGGCGGCGGCGGCGGCGCTGGTGGGCGTTGCGCTCCTGCTGGTGGTGCTGGGGCCGCTCATCTCGCGTGAGCTGGTGCCGGCACTCGTGGACGACGAGCCGCAGGACCTGGAGGAGACGCCGAAGGGCATCGCGCTTTCGGCGCTCAAGGAGATCGAGTTCGATCAGGCTACCGGCAAGCTGTCCGACGAGGACTACGCGATGCTGAAGGGGAAGTACACGGCACAGGCCCTCGACGCCTTGCGGGCCGAGGATGTCAGCCCCGGCCCCGGCGACCTCGAAGCGGTCATCGCGGAGCGGGCTCTGGCGATCCGAGCGCAAGGTTCCTCCACTTCCACCTGCCCGCATTGCGGGCCGCGGCCCGAGACGGATGCGATCTTCTGTTCTACCTGCGGCTGCGCGCTTGACGCACGGAACTGCGGAGGGTGCTCGGCGACCCTGCCGCCCGGCAGCCGTTTCTGCGACCAGTGCGGGACGCGCGTCGCCGCCTGATCCACCCCGGATCAGGCCTCCCGGTCGCCGTTCGCCTCTCCGGTCCCACTCCTCGATCGTAAGCGGCCCGCCCGCCTCCTTCGCGTCCCCCGGCTAGTAGTGTCCGCAGGCACGTTGCTAGGCGCGCGCGGTGCTCCTTCGGGACGATGCCTTGGGTCCGGATTGCTTCTCGCCCAGTACGATCTCGACCCGGTGCGTGCCACCATCGTCCCGGACAGGAATGGCGGACGCGTCGCACCGGACGCCGTCGAGGGACGCCCGTGCCACCCCGCGGCAGTGATGCTGCGGATTGAACACGGTGATCTCGTACAGGGTGCGGCCGATCCTCCACGTGAGCGAGAATTGCGGCCACTCTGCCGGGATGCACGGGTCAATCGTGAAGCTGCTGCCATGGCGCTGCAGGCCCAGGATGGACTCGAGACCCGCGCGGTACATCCACCCGGCTGATCCGGTGTACCAGGTCCACCCGCCGCGCCCGTTGTGTGCGGGATGGGCATATACATCGCCCGCCATGACGTATGGCTCAGCCTTGTAGCGATCGACATCGGCCGCGGTCCGCGTATGGTTGACCGGGTTCAGCATGTGGAACAGCTCCATGGCCTCGTCGCCGTTCCCGAGGCGGGCCACTGCCATGATCGTCCAGATGGCAGCGTGGGTGTACTGACCACCGTTCTCCCGCATGCCCGGCGGGTAGCCCTTGATGTAGCCCGGGTCCTGCGCCGACTGGTCGAACGGCGGCGTCAGGAGCAGCACGGCGCGCGTCGCGCGCCGGATCAGGTGGGTGCGGACCGCGTCCATGGCGCGCTCGGCGCGGGGCAGGGGTGCCGCGCCCGAGAGGATGGCCCACGTCTGCGAGATCGAGTCGATCTTGCATTCGTCGTTCTGCGCCGAACCGAGCGGTGATCCATCGTCATAGTAGGCCCGCCGATACCAGTCGCCATCCCACGCCAGCTCGAGCATCGTCGCCAGGCGCGCCGCCTCACTTTCGAACCGCGCCGCGCGGATGCCGTCACCCGCGCGCTCGCAAAGCGGCGCGATCTTCTGCAGCACGGTGAACAGGAACCAACCGAGCCACACGCTCTCGCCGCGTCCCAGGTGCCCCACCCGGTTCATCCCGTCGTTCCAGTCGCCGTTGCCGATCAGGGGCAGGCCATGGGTGCCGGCGGTAAGGCCTCTCTCGACGGCCCGGATGCAATGATCGAGCAGGGAGGCGGACTCGGGCGACACGCCGGGCAGGATGTACGCTTCCATCTCACCCGCCGCGAGGGGGGCGGCATCGATGAAGGGCACCACTTCCTGAAGGATGCCGTCATCGCCCGTCAACTCGACATAGTGGGCCACGGCGAACGGCAGCCATAGCAGGTCATCGGAACACCGAGTGCGGGTGCCACGTCCCGAGGGCTCGTGCCACCAATGCTGCACATCGCCTTCCACGAACTGGCGCCCGGCGGCGCGCAGGAGATGTTCCCGCAGCAGGTCCGGGCGAGCGATGCCCAGTGCCATCGCGTCCTGCAGCTGGTCCCGGAAACCGAACGCCCCGCCGGGCTGGTAGAGGGCGGAGCGCGCCCACATGCGGCAGCTCAACACCTGGTAGAGCAGCCAGCGATTCATGAGCAGGTCGAAGGAATCGTCCGGCGTCTTCACCTGGATGGTGCCGAGCGTCACGTCCCACGCCCCCAGGCTGCGTGCGAGAGCCGCCTCGGCGGCCGCGACACTCCGGTGGCGGGCCAGCAACTCACGCGCGTGATCGCGGTCACGCCCCTGTCCGAGCGTAAAACAAACCTGGCGCGTTTCCCCGGGTGCGAGCTCGATCCGTACCTGGTGAACGGCACAGGGATCGAGCCCCGCGCCGGTGTCGCCGGACAAGGTATGCCGCGTCATCGCCGACGGCCGCGCGAGCGAGCCGTTCCGGCCGAGGAAGGAAAGCCGGTCCGCCGACACCGAGTGCGGCGCCTCGCTCACGCCGGCGAAGGCGACGCGCGTACCGAACTCCTGGTTGTATGGATTCGTCGCGAGGATCGCTCCGGACTCATGCTCGAGTTCCGATACGACGTGGAGGTGCTCGCCGGCCCGTGGAGGGCCGAGTCGCCACTCGGCATAGGCGAACACGCTGAGATGGCGCAGATGGCTGCTGCGGTTGGTGAGGGTGAGCAGCGAGAATTTCAGCGGGTCCACTGCGTCCACGAACACCGCCAGCTCCTGCTCCACCCCGTGCGAGGCGTGGGCAAAGCGGGACACACCCGCGGAATGCTGCACCACGTACCGGCCGCTCTCAGCGGTGCGAGGCACCGGGCCTGGCGTCGGGCACCATACGTCGCCGGTGTCGTCATCGCGGAGGTAGAGCACCTCGCCCGTCGGGTCGCTCACGGGATCGTTGGCAAAGGGCGTGAGGCGGTTCTCCCGGCTGTTCACCGCCCAGGTATAGGCGGATCCCGATGCGGAGACCACGGTGCCGAAGCCCGGGTTGGCGATGACATTCACCCACGGCAGTGGCGTCTCCTGGTCGCCATCGAGCACGATGGTGTACGCACGGCCCTCATCCGCGAAGCCGCCGGTGCCGTTGGCGAGGATCAGGTCGGGTGCTGCGATGGCCCTGCCGTCCCGCTCCGGTACCGGCACCGGAGGCGGCGCAGGCAGCTCACGCTCCCATTGCAGTTCGGCATACGGCCGATCGAGCTGGTTGGCGAGCTCGCCCCGCTCGCCACTGAGGATGGCGCGCGCCGCGGCCGCCAGGAGGATCCGCTCGTCCTCGTTCATGCGGTCGCCGCGCAGCAGGAACACGCCGCCGGGCCGGTGCTTCCAGGCACCCCAAGGCCCGGTGTCGAGCAGCGCCGCGAGCTGCACATGCATCTCGTCGAGGTAGCTCACCGGATGCTCGTTCAGGATCACGACGTCGGCGCTCAGTCCCTTGAGGCGCCAGTACTCCTGGGCCTGCAGCACCTGGCGCACCAGCGGGATGTCGTTCTCCTCCACCACGCGCACCAGAAGGATCGGGAGGTCCCCGGAAATCCCGTGAGCCCAGAGCCCGGGCTGCCCCAGCACGTTCCGCGACAGGACCTCCGGCCCGGCGCGCAGCGAGCCATCGGAGTGCAGCACGCGCGAGGCGAGACGGTCGTAGAGCATCGCCTCGTCGCTGGATATACCCATGTGGCGCAGCGCGCTCTGCGCCTGGGTGAATGCGAGCGCAAAAGTGCGGGCAGTGGCGCTGGGATCGTGATACTTCTGGGCGATGGCGAGCGCCGCGTCGCGACTCGTCGGCCATGCCGGTGGCAAACGCGATGCGCACGAAGCCACCGGACCGCAGGCGGATCCGCTGGCGCAGGCTCACGATCGGGTCCAGTACCGCCCCCGTGGTTCCCGAGAGCGCCCGTCCGTCGAGCGCCGCGGGATCCTCCGGACCGCGACCACGCCCGAGGAAGCGGAGCCGGTCGGTCTCCCACTCCACCGGCCCCTGCATCCTCCCTTCGATGCTGAGCACGTGCACCGCCCACATCCCCGCGTCCTCCGGGGAGCGCGGGCGACGGGCACAGATGAGCGCGGCGCTCTCGGGAAGGTATTCCGTCTCGATGAACAGCTTGCCGAATGCCGGGTGGGCGAGGTCGTCGGTGAGCGCCGCGAGCGCGATCTCGCCGTAGCTGGTGATCTCCAGTTCCCGGGGACGATCGCTCAGGTTCGTGACCGAGAGGCGACGGACCTCGACATCATCCTCGGTGGAGACCGCGATGTCGAGCTGGGTCGCGATGTCATCGTCCTTCCGGCGGAACACGACGCGTTCCGCCTGGAACGTGACGAGGTACTCCTCCGGCTCGCGCGCCGTCGGCTGGTATGTCGCCGACCACACGGAGCCGCTGCGTACGTCGCGCAGGTACAGGAACTGGCTGCCCGGGTCGCGCGTGGCATCCTCGCGATAGCGCGTGACCGCCTTGCCGCGACAGAGGCTCGCGCCCCCACCGGCATTGGTGACTACGGTGACGTACGCGCCGTTCGAGAGGAACTGCGCGTGCGGATAGCGCGTGTGCGGGCGACCGGAAACGGCGCAGCGCCACGGCAGGAATTGCGGCGGAGACCCTCGTCGCCTCGGCGGGGCGAGGCTGGGTAATCGGCGCATGACGCGGCACGCGCTCCTGCAGCAGCAGTGTCGTCGCCTGCACCCGCGGATCGGCGTGGAAGCGGCGCACCATCACGTCATCGAGCAGCGTGTTGGCCAGCGACACCAGGGTCATGCCCTGGTGGTGCGCGAGGAACGAGCGCACCACGGTGCCCTGCGGGCCCGTGTTGCGCATCCGCGTGAGCGCCGCCTCGTCGCTCACCGCCGCCTCCCGGTGGGTGTAGTCGATGGCCTCGTAGAAGCCGTACGGCCCCTCGGCGCCCTCGCGCGCCAGGCGGCGGAAGTTCTGCGCGGCGCGCGTCGGGTCGACCATCGCGGCGAGCGCGGTGGCGTATGGCGCCACGACCAGGTCGTCGCCCAGTCCGCGCTTGAGGCCGAGGCCCGGTACGCCGAATGCCTTGTACTGGTAGTTGCCGTGGCGGTCGACGCGTTGAAGCCGGACTCGGAGATGCCCCACGGCACGCCGCCGCTGCCGCCCATACTCGATCTGCCGGCGCACCGCGCTCCGGCATGACTGCGCCGAGCAGCGTCTCCGGTAGCTCCGCATCACCAGCTGAGCGGCATCAGGTACTCGAACAGCGTGGCGCTCCACGACAGCAGCGTCGACGCGCCATCCACGCTGGTGAGCAGTCGCCCGAGGTGGAACCAGTGGCTGTCGGGCACGTCGCCCTTGGCGATGGCGATGAAGCTCGCGAGTCGCGCCTCCGAGGCCAGCAGGTCGTAGAAGGACGGATCGAGCCGACCCGGGCCCTCGGCATCGGCCAGTCGATAGCCGATGGCGAAGATCTGGCGCTGGCGGTCGTAGAGGAAGCGGAAGTCCATCCCGTCGACGAAGGTGAGGGCTCGCTCTGCGAGCGCTCGGAACCTGCCTGCGGCATCGGGCGGAACGGGCGCGTCGGCGAGTCCCGCCGCGAGCGTCCGGGACCAGTAGGCCACGTCGAGCCGGTCCGGCTCCGGTGGTTCGTCGGTCGCGAAGACGTCGATGGCCTCCGAAAGCTCCGGCAGGAGCACTCGAGCGCGCTCGAGGCGGTCGCCGGCATCGTCGGCTGCGCCAAGCGTATTCCGCACCGCCGTGAGCACGGCAAGCAGGAGCGCGCGGTCGGACGGTGACATGCCGCGGGACCGCGAGAGCGCTTCCATTGAGCGCAAAGCCACTTCCGCCGTGTCGAGGAGCCCGCTGCAGGTCACCGAGACGGGTTGCGGATTGGTCATCAGGTGCTGCAGCCCGTCCGCGATGGCGATGAGCGCGCCGGCGAGGTTGCCGCTGTCCACGGTGGAGACGTAACGCGGCATGAGCGGTGCCAGCGTAGTGGTGTCATACCAGTTGAGGAGGTGACCCTGGTATCGCTCCAGCCCCTCCATCGTCGTCGTGAGCCTCTCGAGCTTCTCCAGCAGCTCTGCGGTGCCGATGTAGCCGAGGTCGTGTGCGGCGAGCGTGGACATCAGCCCCATCGCGATGTTGGTAGGCGACGTGCGATGGGCGACGGTCGGGACGGGAACCTCCTGGAAGTTGTCGGGCGGAAGCCCGTGGTCGTCCGCGCCCATGAACGCCTCGAAGTAGCGCCACGTCTTGCGCGCGACCACGCGCAGCAGCAGGCGGTCCTCCTCATCCAGTCGCTGTCGAGCGGGCTGGACCGGACGGCTCAGCCACGCGGCGATGATCGGCGCGGCGAGCCAGAGCGCGAGGATGGGCGCTGCGACGGGCAGGGCAGCAGGTCGCGCACCGGTAACGATGACCAGCACGTACCAGCGCGATCAGCGGACTGGCCGCCATCTCGCCGACGAACAGCAGGATGTCGCTCCGCGCGCTGAGCCCCGCGGCGCGGGCGGCCGCCGCGGCCGCGGTTTCCCACTCGAGCAGGCGCCGCTGGGTGAACAGGAGCCGCATGAGCGTCAGCGCGATGGCGTGCACCATCTCGTAGGCGTGATACGCCAGGAACGTGAGGTACAGCAGCACCTGCGCCGCCGCCGTCTGGACGTCCTCGCGCACGATCCGGAGGAACACGCGCAGCGGCTGTCGCGCGTCGCGCCCGACCAGAAGGTGCAGGAGATGCGGATAGACGGGGAATGCCAGGCTACCCACGATCGCGGCGGTCCAGACCCAGGGCCTGCCGGGGAGCACCAGCCACCCGGCGACCAGGGCGAGAAGCGTGGCCGGTGCCACGAGTGTCCGCCGCAGGTTGTCGAAGATCTTCCAGCGCGAGATGAACGGCAGTGTGTTGCGCTCGAAGCCCCGGCGTGTCGGCACCAGCGGAAAGAGCCAGAAGAGGATCTGCCAGTCACCGCGGGCCCAGCGGTGCTGGCGCCGGGCATGCGTGAGCACGCTGGCCGGGTAGTCGTCCACCACCTCGACGTCGGTGACAAGGGCCGGCCGCGCATGCAGTCCCTCGAACAGGTCGTGCGACAGCAAGGCGTTCTCCGGCACCCGGCCTTCGAGCGCGGCCACGAATGCGTCGACGTCGTACAGCCCCTTGCCGGCGAAGAGCCCCTCGCTGAAGAGGTCCTGATAGGTGTCCGATACCGCTGTGGTGTAGGGGTCCACGCCTGTGTGGCCGGAATACACCCTGGCGAAGAGCGACCCGGCGGCGCTCGCCATTGTTACGCTGACGCGCGGCTGCAGGATGCCGTAGCCCTGGGTGACGCGTCCGAGGCGCTGGTCGAAGTGCGGACGATTGAGCGGATGCGCGATGATACCGATGAGCTGGCGCGCCGCGTTCCGGGGAAGCCGGGTGTCGCTGTCGAGCGTGATGACGTAGCGCACCCCGGCCAGCAGTTCCGGGTCGCCCACATGAGTGGTGAAGCTGGTGTCGCGCGCACCACGCAGAAGCCGGTTGAACTCCTCGAGCTTGCCCCGCTTGCGTTCCCAGCCGATCCAGGACTCCTCACCGGCATTCCACTGGCGCACGCGATGGAACAGGTGGAAGGTGCCGGTGCGTCCCGGCTCAACGCGTGTATTGAGCGCCGTGATGCCTGCGGTGGCGGCGGCAAGGATCGCATCGTCGGCGGGCATCACCGCGGCTGGGGCGTCGGTGAAGTCGCTCAGGATGGCGAAGTCCACGTTGCGGGTCACTGTTGCCCAGCGCCAGCACCTCGAGGTGCTCGATCAGTTCGGTGACGCCGCTGACGCTCGTGAGCAGGGTCGGGATCACCACCATCGTGCGATGCTGCGCGGGCACGCCGCCCGTGAAATCGATGCGCGGAAGCCGTCGCGGAGGCGAAGCCAGCGCCGCCAGCCTCTGCACGGTGGCGATGGCGATTTCCGATGCAGGCAGCAGCAGCAGCAGGGCCGTGACACCTTCCCACCAGACGTCGCCCCCGACGCGGCGCACATATACCACCGCGCATGCGAGCAGCAGCATGGTGATGAGCGCGATCGCACCGAGATAGGCCGCTCGTGGCGTGCGCGAAGAGGAAGCGATGGAGTCGCCCGCCGACGGTCGGCTGGTAGGAGACGTCGGTCTCCAGGTCGCGCCGTCCCTGCCCGATGAGGTGGTAGCCCACGTGGGCGGCACGATCGTCGGCCGACTTTCGCTCGGCGACTTCCCGCGCACTCTCGACGCTGCGCAGTGCCACGCGCAACTGGGCCTCGCCACTGGGCTCGGCCAGTTCCTCCACTGCCTGCCGGTACCGGTCGCGGCTCTGGAAATCCATGCTGCCATACACCGCGGCGGGGTCGCGCTGCAGGACCTGCTCGACGAGGCTGACCTGCTCGAAGTAGAGTGTCCAGTCGAGGGCCGTGCAGAACCGGAGGCTGGTGATCGCATTGCCGACCGAAACCTGGCCCATCGCCTGGGCCTGGTGCTCGGTGCGAATCGAATCCTCGGCGGTCATGCCCTGGGTGGCGAGGCGTTCCTCCACCTCGGCGCGAACCGGGGAGACCAGTGGTCCGTACTCGCGCATGCGCTGGAGCAGGCGCACGACGTAGGCGGTTTCCAGCACGCGCGGCAGCGGGCCGGCCGCACCGGCCTCGACGATCTGGTCGAGGTAGCGATCGGCATTCAGCCTCGAGGCGCGTCCCTCCAGCGTTTCCTCGGCGAGGCGCCGCAGGTTTTCGATGAGCGCGAGCTTGAGCATGCTCGGCCAGGCCCAGAGCTCGCCGATGGTGAGCGGCGCGACGGTCTGGTAGGCGGCCATGAACCGCACCAGCTGGCTCCGGTCGAAACGGCCGTCCGTGTGGCGAACGAGCTCGAGTGCCATGGCGTAGATCCGCGCCATGCCGGACATCTCGCGGGGCGCGAGCTTGGGCAACTCCCGATAGTACTCGGCCCGGCAGGTCATGCTGTACGCTGCGGATCTCGGACTCGATCAGGTGGAAATTGTCGAGGAGCCACTCGGCGGCAGGGGAGAGGAACTCGCCGCGATGGACGTCATCGGCCAGGATGCGGTAGGCGTCGCGCAGAACCCGCGCGTTCTCGTCCACCCGCGCGAAGAACTGCTGGCCGCGGTCATCGCGGGCTCGCTCGAGCGTGAAGCTGGCGGCGAGCCCCCGCGCGCGCTCCTCCAGACGCTCGACGCTCAAGAGCTCGGCGCGGAGAGGGCTTTCAGCGCGGCGGCGCTGCCGGGGACCGAAGAGGCGACGCAGGGAGCTGGTCACGAGTTGCCGAGCCCACGCTGCACGAACAATTCACGAAGGGGAATCGAGTATGCACATTTCACACAGGTAATACACCGTCGGAGTCACGACGCTCCGATGGCCGCAGTGTCGTTACAGCGAGAGGCGCACGCCGACACCGAGTTCCCGTGTCCAGACATTCGCCGGCTCGAACCCGCCAGCGCTCTCCAGGAGCCCGGCGTCGAACGGGCTCCCGGCCAGGCCAAGACTTCCGGTGACGAGTAACCCGATGCTCCTGTTGATCGGCACTGCCAGCGTGAGAGCGGCTGCTCCGCCCAACCGGGTCTGCGTGTCCAGGATCGCATCGCCACTCCACACTTGCAACATCGGCCCCAGGGCAAGGTTCAGTGAGGAATGATCGAACCCGGCGATGCGGTAGTTGCACAGGAGCCGAAGATCGTAGAGCGTCAGGGCCGGGCTTAGGCTGTACGAGCCGCCATCGCCGTAGCCGCCGAGCCCGGACTTGCTGTACGCGAAATTGAACGCGGCGGCGATCCTGCCGAAGCTGCGCGCCACTCCCACATGGAATCGCGTCGTGGGGGAGGGCCTGATCTGAGCAGTCGCTCCCGGTTCGTCCTCGGGCAAGGTCGAGGCGCCGCCGAACCCCACGGCGCCCCCTCCGGCGAAAATCGACCAGGGTCCCTGTGCAGCGGCAGGCACCGCGAAACCACCCGCGAGCAGCGTCACGATCAAGAGGCACGAAATAGATCGCACAGGTCCGTCCTTTCCTGAGGCGCGGCGTGGATAGTCACTTCATCTCCAGCTTGAACCAGGCGTTGGAGCTGGTCTTGTCATTCAGCGCCGTCCAGTTCGTGCCGGTGTGGAACCGGCCCGTCACCGCGTCGGATACCACCACGCCGATGATGTCGTCTGCTGTCGTCAGAAAGCTGTAGACGGCGGCGAGGAGCTTGAACAGTGATGGTGCGGCCTCAATCCTGCCCTCGGTCCCCTTCGCACTCTTCCACTGGCCGATGAACGCTCCCAGTGCCGTGAAGAGCTTGTTGGCTCGATCGGCGTCGGTCCTGATCTGGCAGGCCCCATCGTCATCCTCGTAGGCCATGATCGTGAACGGCACGCCCTTGTGCGCGACATTCATCGCATCGATCTGCGCCTTCGAGAACAGGAGCTGGTTGCCCTGCCAGGTCTTCTCGTTCGTGTCCCACGAGTACTCGCCGATCGCGTGTTCGCCAATGCACTGGAACGAGGCCAGGTTCGTGTTGTCGCCCTTTGCCGCGGGGCCCATGACGTGGATCTCATACTCGGGATTCCCCTTCAACCAGGACTCAAACGACTCGGCGAATTCGGCCCTCGTCATATACAGGCCGGGGGTCGGTGGAACGACGTAACCTCCACCCCCGCCGCCACATGTCTCCTCGGTGCACATCGCTTTCGCCACCGACGGCGGCGCATCGAAATCCAGCTCCGCCGGCTCGACGGCCAGGACCGGCGTGGCTGGCGGTGTGTCGGGGCTCAGGACAATTCGGCGGCCCGCAAGGTCATAGGCCACCGGCGATTCGCCGTCGCGCTCGGCGGTTGCGACCAGCACGTTCTCGTCGCCAGCCCAGGCCGCGCGATGTCCCGGGACCGGGAAGTACATCTCCAGCGCTTCCGACTGGCTCGCGTCAGCCTGGACATCGGATTCCGGTTCGCCGTCGGCGGAGGCAAGAGCCCCGAGCCCCGCCGGCCGTTGCTCTCCAGGTAGCGCTGGAAGTGCACCTTGCCCTCGCGATGGGTGGAGCGATCGAGCGTGGCTTTCACATCGGCGCGAAATGACGGGTCGCGGAGGGCCCTCGCAGTGCGCCGGGCGAGGCGCTCGAGCCGGGCCTGGTTGATTCCACCACCCGCGACCGCCACCGGGTCGGTGGCGGTCGCGGTTTCCTCAGGCGCAGTGGGAGCGGCGGGACGATCGGAACAGGCGGCAAGGCCGGCCGCGACCAGCAGCGCCGGCCACAGGCGATGGAACTGCATACGCACCTCCGTGGTGTGAGCCCGGCCGGAGTGGCACGGGCGTGCACACAGTGCGGGGTCGGCGCGCGCCGTCCGGCACCGGGGAAGTGCGACGTGGAACGGAAAAAACCGCCCGAAGGCGGTTCATGGTGCTGCGACAACGTGAGAACGACGGGCCTAGGCGTCTATGTCACGGATTCGCTTGAGCCCGATCCGGAGCGACACGAGCGTACTGGCCAGGCACAGTGCTGCCGAGGCCCCGAACATGAGCGCCATCCCGAGGTCGATTTCCACTGGCACGCCGGCCTGGTTGGCCCGCACAAACTGCAGCACTGGACGCGCTTCGAGCGCGATGACCACGCCGAGCAGGCACACGCTGGCCATCATGTACACCAGGCCACCAAAGCTCGTGGGGATCTGCGCTGCGTTCTCGGTGTCGAACTGCGGGAAGATGGTCCCGAAACAGAGTGCCAGCGCGCTCGTCGCCAGCGTGTAGAGCGTGATTGTGCCGATGCTGACGGCCATCATGAACGGTGATGCCTGCAGCAGCACATTGGTGACTCCGGTGATCAGGAGGGCCAGCACGAGCAGCGGCACGGTTCCTGTCCAGTACTTGCTCCACATCAGCGCCTCGAGATCCAGCGGGCTGGAGCATAGCAGCCACAGCTGCTTTCCCTCGAGCGAGACAGACGGGAAGACGAAGCGCGCGGCGATGGCGGCCAGCACGAACCCGGCGAGTGCCAGGTTCAGGAACACCACCATCGTCACCAGCAGCACGGACACGCGCTCGCCGGTGAAGAGCGGGAGGGCGCGGATATTGAAGATGTACACCAGGAGGAGCACCGCGAGCAGGATCAGCTGGCTCCACTGCGTGGTATCGCGGAAGAACAGCAGGACATCCTTGATGATGAACTCCCGCTTGGCTACCGGCAGGCGACCCAGCAGCCGGGAGGCGAACCGGGGCCAATGCTTGCCGCGCACGTACTGCTCGGCGCCTTCCTGGGCCTTCGTGAATCCGTTCCGGTAGAGGCGCTTGTGCGCCAGCGCGCCCAGCACGACGAACGCGCCGGCGGTGCTCCAGAGGAGCACGATCGGCAGCGGATCGGCCACGCGATTGAGCCAGTTCATGATGATGTCCGCCGTCCACTCGGTCGGCAGGAACGGGCTGGTCGGGCTCTGCAGCGCGCCAAGGAAGTCGACCAGGTTGCGAAATCCCTCGGGTCGTGCCAGCCGCTCGGGCTGCAGGACGCGGAGCGTCACCACCACGATCGCCATTGCCCCGATGGCCACGAGGCTCAGCAGGTCGCGCGTGCGCCGCGCGGGAAACACATTCACCAGCACCAGGGTTATCACTGCCCCGATGACGCCGGGCAACAGCAGGAACGGCACGAAGGCGCCCAGCGCCACGAGCCAGAACCATGGACCACCGTCGTACACGATGCCGTAGGCCGTGAAGATCGGGACGGCGAGCAGTGCCACCATCCACGATGAGTGGGCGACCGTCTCGCAGAGTTTCGCGAGGTAGAGCCGGAGCCAGTCGATCGGCGCCGCAATGAGCATGTCGAGGTCCTTCGCGAGGAAGAACGTCGACAGCGCAGTGACCAGGTTGGACAGGAGAAGGATCGAGGCGAACGCCAGGAGAATGACGCCCAGCATCTTCTGCGGGAGGAAGCTGCCGATTTCGGGTGCGCTCCGGGCGTAGAGCAGGACCCGGTATGCGACCGTAAAGACCGCGGACCAGAAGCCGGCCGCAACCAGAGCCAGCAGCAGCAGCTTGAGCGGCGTGCCCGAGCGCTCCTCGCGGGCGCGTGCCAGTGCGGTGCGCCACTTCGGCAGCAGCACCGTGCGGACCCCGGGGTCGGGGACCGGTGCCACCAGCACGTCAGCGGTCGAGGACATGACCCAGCTCGAGGGCCGACACGCCGCCCGTGAGCCGCAGGAAGAGGTCTTCGAGGCTCGCATCGCCTGCGGCGAACTGGTGCCGGAGCTCCGTCATGGTGCCGCACGCGACGATCTTGCCGCCCTGGATGATTCCGATGCGGTCGCACATGTCTTCAGCCACCTCGAGCGTGTGCGTGCTCATGAGGATGGTGCCGCCACGCTGGGTGAACTGCTTGAAGAGATCCTTCAGCAATCGCGCGCTCTTCGGGTCGAGGCCGACCATCGGCTCGTCCACCACGATCACCTCGGGCTGATGAATCAGTGCGCTCGAGATGATGAGCTTCTGCCGCATCCCATGGCTGTACGACTCGGTGAGCTCGTCCTTCCAGGGCGCGAGGTCGAAGAGCCGGAGCAGTTCGTCCATCCGCCGCTCGATGACCGGGCCGTCCTGCCCGTAGAGGGCCGCGACGAAGCGCAGGAACTCCGCGCCGGTGAGCTTGTCATAGACGAACGGGCGATCGGGAATGAATCCCATGCGCGTCTTTGCCTTGCGCGGCTTCCGCTCAAGGTCGTCGCCGCCGATCTGCACCACGCCACTTGTTGGCTTGAGGATGCCGGCGATCATGCGCAGCGTCGTCGTCTTCCCTGCGCCGTTGGGCCCGAGGAAGCCAAACAATTCGCCGGCCGGCACCTGGAGATCGATGCCATCGACGGCGGTAAAGCTGCCGTAGCGCTTGGTCAGGTTCGTAAGGCGAATCATCGGGTCTTCAGCCGGGTCAGCCGTTCGGGCTCGAGCGACGCCGCGAGCGGTACGAGGTAAAGGGGATCGGCCGGGGCGCCGGCGACCAATCGAACATATCCCGCCCCGGCAGGGAACGTGCCGAAGGTGGGATCGGCCGGAACCCAGCCTCCAAGCTCCACTTCCGCCCACGCATGACGGGCCCAGCCGCGTTCCTGTGCTACGATCCCCGCAACAGGTCGTGCCTTCAGGCCCGCGGAGCGAGCCAGCGCCACGAACAATATGGCACGTTCGGAGGCGTCGCCTTTTCGGGTGCGGAGCGCTCGACGGGCATTGGGAATGCCCGGGTTCACTGCATTGCTTACTTCCGTGGCCACCCAGGTGAGCAGCCGTTCCGCAATGCGGCGCTGGTCGGTCTCCCCGTTGATCACACGCTCGGCGAGGGTCCGCACCGCCCGGTCGCTGTTCGGCACCAGCGCCTCGACATTGCCGGCGATGCCTCCGCGTCCGATGCGGCTGGTATCGAGCGTCACGTGCAGGGTGTCGCCCGCGAGAAACTGGCTACCGCCCGACAATTCCGCTCGCGCCCAGCCCGCGGTATCCAGTTCGACCTGTGAAAGCTGCACGAGCATCGCCTGGAGGGAAGCGGGCGGTGCCGAGACCGTCGCGCTCGCGGGGCTCCGCGCCTCACCTTGTGCGCCACCGGCGAACTGCTGCCGATACGCACTGGTCGCGATCTCGAACGGCTGTCGCTCGGCGTGGAGGCCTGGCAGGAGCTCGCCGCTTACCAGCAAACCATCTGCATCCACCCAGGCTGTCACAGGAGGACCATCGCCGCGACGGCTCACCAGCCAGGCGCGCAGGGTATCGAATCGCGCGGGCTCCCATTGCGAGGTGGACGGGTTCATGGCCGCGCTGTCGGCCACGATCAGCGTCGAGTCCGCCAGCACCGCCATGTCGACCTGGGCCAGTGTGCGGCGGAGCGGGTCCACGATCCGGAGCTTTCGAAGCATCCCCTTCGCCGGGGTGCGCCGGGCCGCCAGCAGCAGCGGCAGCGCCGAAGGTGGCGCGGCAATGCCACGCTCCACGACGACGGTGTCCGCCCTGCCGGGACGCCCCTCGGGCCCGGCCTGCCACGCCACCGCCGAGTCGCCCACCGCCGTCGCCCGGATCTCGGTGCGCTCCCCGGACTGGGAGCGCGATACCACTGTCCCCACGAAGCCCAGGCTGCGGTCGAGCGTGGTGCGCGAGTGCTGGACGATGCGCAGCACCGTATCGGCATCGGGCAGGCGGAGGTCGACCTGTTCGGTGACGTCGACGGTGGTAAGCGTCGTGTCGAGCGTGAGGGACGCGAACCCGACTGTCTTGCCGCCGATGCTGAGCGTGTAGTACGCGGCTGCGGGAGACACGCGTGCGATGACAGGGACCGCGCGATGGCTGGCGCTGGGGAACCAGGTGCGCTGGGCAAGCCATGCCAGCGACCCGATCCATGCCGCGAAGATGACGATGCCGATCGTGCGACGATTCAGGAGCGATACTTTCGGAGGGCCGCGTCGACCGTCTCGCGCTCCTCGTCCGTGTCGACGATTATGCGGAGGAGGTGGGGTGCTGTTCCAGCCCCATCATGGCTGGGAAAGCTCTCGCCCAGCAGTTCGGCGGCGTCCTCGATCGTGAGGCGTCCAGGGCCAACGCCGATGAGGGGCGTCGCGATCCGCTCCAGCTGCCAGGCCGCCGCCTGCTGCCATGCCGAGCGGAGGGCGCGGCGAATTATTTCCCGGCCACCCGAGCCATCGGCGTCCTGGAGAACGAGGTGCACCACCAGTGGTGCCGAGAGATCGCCGCCACCCGTCACGACCGCGGCACCCGCGTCGAGTGGCGACTGCACCTGACAGAGCGTGGCGAAGCGCGCCCCGGCCTGGAGGTCGAGGCGCTTCATCGCCGGGGTGAGTGGAGCGAGGGTGTCGTCGGCCGGGCGGAGAATGGCGTCGGCCTCCACGAAGGCGAGGTCGTCGACCACCACCTCGATCATGGTGCGCTGAGTTCCTTGCTGCGGCGATACATCGGCATTGCCTCGTCCGGGCGTCCCATCCGGTCGAGTACGCGGCCCATCAGGTAGTAGACGCGATCGTTGCGGTCGTCCAGTTCGGCAGACTTCCGCAGTGCCTCGAGGGCTGCGGGCAGGTTTCCGGCCTGGTTCCGTGCCTCGCCGACGTACAGCCATGTCTCGGCGTCATCCGGCCGCTGCTCGACCCGACGCATGAGCACCTGGCCCGCTTCGGCCGCCAGGCCCTTCCGCAGGAGCACCAGACCGAGTTCCATCAGCGCGTCGGGGTTGGATGGGCTCGCCTTCAGCACCCGGCGTACGTCGGCCTCGGCGTCCGCGAGATCCTTGCGGCGGCGCCGGACCCCGGCACGCGCGAGCAGGATCTGGGGATGGTCCGGGTGCAGCTTGAGCCCGGCCGCGAGCGAGTCGAGCGCGCCCGGCACGTCCAGTTGCGACTCGAGCAGGGCCGCCAGCCCGAGCGCACCGCCGACGTGCGCGGGCTCGAGGGCCAGGAGTTCGCGAAACAGGGCGTCGGCCTCGGCGGCGCGCGCCTGTTCCAGGGCCTCGAGCGCGCGCTGGTACACCCGCTCAGGATCGATCGGCTCACTGCTGGGCGCTTCCACCCGGGCGTCGGGCGTGGCGCTCGCGGCGAAGGGCCTGAGGGGAAAGCTGGCATCCGGCTGGCGCGGAAGCGGGTCTGCTTCCAGGCCTTCCGTGCCGAAGAATTCGTCGATGGCGTTCTCGCGACCACTGCTGCGGCTGTGACGGGTACGGCGCATTTCGCTGTTGCGTGCTCCAACTGCTGGGTAGGTATGCTCCGGAATCTTAGCCGCTTGAAGCGGTTGCCGGGTTCGGGTAGCTTTCGGGGCTTATGGCCCGTGAATTCCTCGTCGTCCGTGGTGCCCGCGAGCACAACCTCAAGAACATCTCCGTCAGCATTCCCCGGAACGAGCTCACCGTCATCACCGGGCTCTCGGGTTCCGGGAAGTCGTCGCTGGCGTTCGATACCATCTATGCCGAAGGGCAGCGCCGGTACGTCGAGTCACTTTCGGCCTATGCTCGGCAATTCTTGGGCCTCATGGAGAAGCCGGACGTGGACTCCATCGAGGGGCTCTCGCCGGCCATCTCCATCGAGCAAAAGACCACCGGCCAGAACCCCCGCTCCACGGTCGGCACCGTCACCGAGATCTACGACTACCTGCGCCTCCTCTGGGCCAGGGTGGGTGTTCCCCACTGCCCCAATGACGGCAGTCCGGTCAACCGATCCAGCGCCAGCCAGATCACCGACGCCGTGGTGGCCTGGCCCGAGGGCACGCGCATCGAGGTCATGGCGCCGCTGGTGCGGGGCCGGAAGGGCGAGTTTCGCGATCTCTTCGAGGACGTCCAGAAGCGCGGCTTCGTGCGGGTGCGGGTCGATGGCGAAACCCACGACCTCGGGTCGGTTCCGGCGCTGAATCGCCGGCAGAACCATGACATCGCCGTGGTCGTCGACCGGCTGGTGGTGCGAGGCGAGGATCGCAGCCGCCTCGCTGACTCGATCGAAACGGCGCTCAAGCTGGCCGACGGCGTGGTAGAAGTGGTCCGGCACGACGGCAAGGCACCCCCCAGGTCGCAGCTGTTTTCCGAGCGTTTTGCCTGTCCGGTATGCGGACTGTCATTCCCTGAGCTGGAGCCGCGCCAGTTCTCCTTCAACAGTCCCTTCGGCGTCTGCCCGGACTGCAACGGCCTCGGCACCCGGAAGGAAGTGAACCCCGACCTCATCCTGGGCGATCCAACCATCGCGATCCTCGAAGGCGTGGTCCTGCCGTGGGGCGAGCCATCCGGCTACCTGCGGAAGGCAGTCCTGCCGACGCTCGCCAAGGTGCTCAAGTTCGACCTCGACTCGCCCTGGGGGGAAATCCCGGCATCGGCCCAGAGGGCGCTCCTCCACGGTCTGCCGGGCAAGTTCAAGTTCGCCCCGGAGACGGGTCGTGGCCGCACCGAACACGAGGCGGAGTGGGAAGGCATTCTCAAGAACGTCGAGCGCCGGTACCGCGAGTCGTCCAGTGACGCGATCCGGGGTCAGCTCGAACAGTTCCTCACCGCGCAGCCCTGCCATACCTGTGGCGGCCGCCGCCTCAAGCAGGAGAGCCTTGCCGTCATGGTCGCCGGCAAGAGCATCGGCGACGTGGTGGACATGTCGGTGGGGCGCGCGGCGGACTTCTTCGCGTCCGTCCCGCTGCGCGAGCAGGGAGCCAGCGGCACGGGGCTCGATGCCGACATAGCCGGACCGATCCTCAAGGAAGTCTGCGACCGGCTTCGCTTCCTGTGTGATGTCGGACTCGACTACCTCACCCTGGGGCGCGGCGCCTCGTCACTCTCGGGTGGCGAGATGCAGCGCATCCGGCTCGCGACCCAGATCGGTTCGCGACTGGTGGGCGTGCTGTATATCCTGGACGAGCCGAGTATCGGGCTGCACCAGCGCGACAATGAACGGCTGCTGGGCACCCTCAAGGGTCTCCGGGACCTCGGCAACTCGGTCATCGTGGTGGAGCACGACGAGGACACGATACGCGCCGCGGATCATGTCATCGACCTGGGCCCGCGAGCCGGGCGCTTCGGTGGCGAAGTCGTGGCCGAAGGCACCATCGACAGGATCCTGGAGCACCCGACCTCGCTCACGGCGCGATACCTGCGCGATGAACTTCGCATCAAGGTCCCGGCAGGCCGCCGCGCGCGCGACACCGATCGCGCACTTCGCGTCGTGGGCGCCAGGGCCAACAACCTGAAGGACGTCACGGCGGAGTTTCCCCTGGCGATGTTCGTGGCGGTCACCGGCGTGTCGGGCTCGGGAAAGTCGACCCTCGTCACCGACATCCTGTACCAGTCGCTGGCACGCCATTTCTACCGCGCACGGGTAATCCCGGGCGATCACACGCGCATCGACGGCCTCCACCTGCTCGACAAGGTCATCGACGTCGACCAGAGTCCCATCGGCCGCACGCCGCGCAGCAACCCGGCCACCTATACCGGGCTCTTCACGCCGATCCGTGAGGTCTTCACCGGGCTGCCCGAGGCCAAGCTGCGGGGCTACGGCCCCGGCCGCTTCTCCTTCAACGTGAAGGGCGGGCGCTGCGAAGCATGCGAGGGGGATGGCCTGGTCAAGATCGAGATGCACTTTCTGCCGGACGTGTACGTGCCCTGCGAGGTATGCAAGGGTCGCCGCTACAACCGGGAAACCCTCGAGGTGCGCTACAAGGGGAAGAGCATCGCCGACGTCCTCGACCTCACCGTATCCGATGCACTCGACTTCTTCAGCGCCCAGCGGCGCATCGCGGAGCGGCTCGAGCTGCTCAACGACGTGGGGCTTGGCTACATCCATCTCGGACAGGCCGCGACCACGCTCTCGGGCGGGGAGGCGCAGCGGGTCAAGCTCGCCACCGAACTGGCGAAGCGTGACTCGGGCCGCACGCTCTACATCCTCGACGAGCCCACCACCGGCCTCCATTTCGAGGACGTTCGCCTCCTGCTCGAGGTGCTGCACCGCCTCGTGGACAAGGGCAACAGCGTCATCGTCATCGAGCACAACCTCGACGTCATCAAGACCGCAGACTGGGTGGTGGACCTTGGCCCCGAGGGCGGTGAGGGCGGCGGGCAGATCGTGGCTGCCGGGACGCCCGAAGAAGTCGCGAATGTTCCAGGAAGTTTCACCGGCCAGTACCTGCGGCGCGTCCTCGCGCGGTAGGGTCCCTCACGTTAGCCTTCCCGCCGTGGAAGTTCCCCTTTTAACCCTGTGAGCAACAGCCCAGTGAATCGATTCCAGCACATCCTCCGCATCGCCTGCACGCTTGTTCTCGTTGCCGCCCCGCTTGCCGCACAGACGGACCCTTCAATGCTGAATGTGCGCAGCATCTATGGGTCGCCCGACTTCGCCGGCGAACGCTTCGGTCCCACTCGCTGGCTCGAGAACGGCGCGGCATACACGACGCTCGAGAAGTCGGAGCAGGGGAAGGGCAAGGATATCGTGCGCTATGTCACCGAATCGGGGGCGCGCACCGTGCTGGTATCGGCCACCGCGATCACGGCGCCCGGGGACACGGCCGCGCTCGACATCGAGGACTACAGCTGGTCGCCCGACGGCACCAGGCTCCTGATTTTCACCAACTCGCAGCCGGTGTGGCGGCAGAACAACCGGGGCGACTACTGGGTGCTCGACCGGGCCTCGGGCAAGCTCCAGAAGCTGGGCGGCCCGGAGGCCAAGCCATCGACGCTCCTCTTCGCCAAGTTCTCCCCGGATGGCGGTCGCATCGGCTACGTGCGGGAGAACAACATCTACGTCGAGAACCTCGCGACCGGCGCGATCACCCAGGTGACCACCGACGGCGCGAAGATGCTGATCAACGGCACCTTCGACTGGGTGTATGAGGAGGAGCTCGACCTGCGTGACGGCTGGCGCTGGAGCCCCGACGGGCAGCGCATCGCCTACTGGCAGCTGAATACCGATGGCGTTCTGAGCTTCGACCTGATCAACGACACCGACTCGCTGTACTCCTTCGTCACGCCGGTGCAATACCCCAAGGCCGGAGAGGCGAACTCCGCGGCCCGCGTGGGCGTGGTGGGTGCCGCCGGTGGCACGACGGTGTGGCTGCCGTTCGAGGGCGACCCGCGAGAGCACTATCCCGCCCGCATGGAGTGGGCAGCCAATTCCAGCGAGGTCGTGGTGCAGCGGCTCAACCGCCTGCAGAACACGCTGGAGCTCTTCCTCGCCGACGCGTCCACCGGCCAGCTCCGCACCATCCTCACCGAGCAGGACAGTACCTGGGTCGAGGTCGTGAACGACCTGACCTGGGTCAACAAGGGGCAAAGCTTCACCTGGGTCAGCGAACGCGACGGCTGGGAGCACGTCTACCTCGTGTCGCGGAACGGACAGTCGGTCAAGCTGCTGACGCCCGGTTCGTTCGATGTACTCGATGTCGTCACCATCGACGATAAGGGCGGCTGGCTGTACTACCTGGCGTCCCCGAACAACCCGACGCAGCGCTACCTCTGGCGCACGCGCCTCGACGGGAAGGGGAAGGCGGAGCAGGTGACGCCGGCGTCGCTCGCGGGCGTGAACGTGTACAACATGTCGCCCGATGCCATCCATGCGTGGCACACGTATTCGAACCTCACCACGCCGCCGACGATCGACCTGGTGCGCCTGCCGACCCACGCGTCGGTGCGGACCGTCGTGACCAACGAGAAGCTGAAGGCGAAGCTGGCGACTCTGAAGCGCGGCAGCACCGAGTTCGTGAAGGTGCCGATCGACAGCGGCATCGTCCTGAATGGCTATGTCATGAAGCCGGCCGATTTCGACCCGGCGAAGAAGTATCCTATTCTCTTCCAGGTGTACGGCGGGCCCGGCTCGCAGACAGTCGTCGATTCCTGGGGTGGCGCCCAGTACCTGTGGCATACGATGCTCACGCAGCAGGGGTATATCGTCGCGAGCGTGGACAATCGCGGCACCGGCGCGCGGGGCAAGGCGTGGCGCGACGTGATCTACGGTCAGCTCGGCGTGGTCGAGACCGAGGACCAGGCCGAGGCGGCCAAGGCGATCGGACGGTGGAGCTACGTCGATTCCACCCGCATCGGCATCTGGGGCTGGAGCTACGGCGGCTTCATGAGCCTCAACGCATTGTTCCGGCATCCCGAGGTGTATCGCACCGCCGTGGCGGTGGCCCCCGTGACCCACTGGAAGTACTACGACAACATCTATACCGAGCGGTACAACGGACTGCCGAAGGACAACCAGAAGGGGTACGACGCAGGATCACCGCTCTCCCATGTGGACGGGCTCAGGGGGAACCTCCTCGTCATCCATGGCAGCGGTGACGACAACGTTCACTACCAGAATACCGAGGCGCTGGTCAACAAGCTGGTGGCGGCGAACAAGCAGTTCTCCATGATGGAGTACCCGAACCGCAACCACGGCATCTTCGGTGGCAACACGCGGCAGCACCTCTTCGACCTGATGACCCGCTACCTGCAGGAGAACCTGCTGGCACCGACGCCGAAGAACTACACCTTCTGACCGGGGGTGTCGCATGCAATACCAGGAGATACTGGCGCTCCTGTCGTATGCCGGTGATCATGGCCACGCCGTTCGCGTAACCACGGACGGCGCGGCAGAGGTGGTTGGCATACCGACCAGCGTGGACGACCACATCACCGCGCACGAGGTCTACCTCCGGCCTGCCGGGGCCGAAGACACCGAGATCGCCATCTCCCTCAGTGTCATACGGGACGTGCGGCTGTTGTAGCTTCCCCCATGGTCTCCCAGCTCGACATCATCGGCCCGGTCATGGCAGGGCCCTCACCATCCTCACATACTGCCGGTGCCTTTCGCCCGGGCCTTGCCGGGCCGTTCCCGTCGACCAAATAACAGACCCGATGGGCGAGATCGGCCGGAACATGGACGTCCGGTACCGGAAGACTTCCAGCGGTGGGCTGGCGGCGACACCAATCGGGCGGAAGCTTCCTGGGGAGCGACTGGTCCAGCTCAAGCGCCCAGTATGTAGCGGACTGAAACATTTGAAACATCGCCCCCGTAATGCGGGCTCGGACGGAATTCGCGATCTCGCCACGCCACCCTGAAGCCGAGCAAGGCAGACCGATGGAAGGCATTCTCGCCATCATTTTCATATTCGGCGGCGGCACGATGTTTCTGCTTGCCACCAGCCCGATCGGCAAGGCTATCGCGGAGCGGATCCGCAATTCCGGACCGGGACCGGCGATGGATCCCCAGCTCCTGGCTGAGGTCGACGGGTTGCGGCACGATGTCGCGGAGCTGGCGGAGCGACTCGACTTCGCGGAGCGGCTGCTGGCGTCCAAACGCGAAATCCACGAGCAATTGCCCGGGGGCCAGGGCTAGGCCATGGATGACGTCATCAAGCTCGGCTTCGTGGTCGCGATGCTGCTGGTGGTCGGGACGTTCGTCATGTACATGGTCCCGGTTTTCCTGCGGAACTACCGCAAGGCCAAGCTGGTGGGCAGGGAAGAAGCCGGCGACCTCGATGAGTTGCGTGCGGAAGTCGACGAGCTTCGTGGCCTCGCCCCGCGGATGGCGGAACTGGAAGAGCGTCTCGATTTCGCGGAGCGGCTCCTTGCCGCGAATCGTCCCGCCGCAGAGCAGCTGCGAGATGGCCAGGGCTGAGTGACATGGCGGACGCCCTGCGTTTTGGTCTCGGCATCATCGTGGCACTGGCTGCCCCGGCGCTCGCCTTCATCCTGATCCGGGCGGCGATGCGGATGGCCAACAGGGCGGACCGATCGGACGGGGCGTCGAGTGCAGCAGTGAACAGCCTGGGCGCGGAGGTCGACGATCTCCACGGATTGCCTCCGCGCATCGCAGAACTGGAGGAGCGCCTGGACTTCGCCGAGAGAATGCTCACGCAGCAGCGCGAGGCCGAGCGCCTCGGCGGAGGTGCCAATGCCACCAGGTGATGTCGCTCCCGTGCTCATCATCGCTCTGATGATCGTGTCCGCCGCGGCGGTGCTTATCCTGCGTGGTCCGCTGGGAAAGGCGATAGCGCGCCGTCTCGAGGGGACCTCCGCCCCGGAGCAATTGACGGGTGCCGGCCTGGCCGGCATTGCGGAGCGCATCGCTGATCTGGAACAGCGTGATGCCCGGGTTGCCGAACTCGAAGAGCGGCTCGATTTCGCCGAGCGACTGCTCGCCCAGCGTGATGCGGAGCGCCTGCCCCGCAGGAGGGACGAATGATGTTACAGACACCCTTGCCGGCGCCGCCGGCGCCACCAAGCCCGGAAGCCATCATCGTATCCGCTGGCGGTGGCGGGCCGTCCATACTGGAAGCGATCGCGATCTGCGTCATGGCCGTGTCGTTCGCGTTCGTCGCCTACAAGATGCTGGTGCCGCTGGCTCGCGCCTTCGCCGCTCGCATCGAGGGGCGCGGCGCCAACCCGGCCCTGGAACAGCGGGTGAACGAATTGCAGCTGCAGCTTGCGGACGCCGACATGCTGCAGAACCGGGTCGCCGAGCTCGAGGAGCGGCTCGATTTCGCCGAGCGCCTGCTGTCGCAGCGCGACGAGGCGCCGCGCCTGCCGGAGGGCAGGCGGCCATGACGTTCCTGCAGGGGACGGTGACGGTGCAGGTGCCGGAGATTCCGCCGATTCCGCCGATCCCGCCCATCCCCGAGATCCAGGTGCTGCCGCCCTGGATGGTGATGCCGCCGCAGATGGTGGCGCTGATTACCATCGCGATTGTGGCGGGCGCGGCGCTGGTGCTCTACCCGATTGCACGCGCTATCGCGCGGCGGCTCGAGGGACGGGGCGTGAGCCATGACCTGCTCCAGCAGCTGGACGAACTGCGCGAGCGGGTCGGGGATCTCGAGTCGTCGCAGCACCGGGTGGCGGAGCTCGAGGAACGGCTCGACTTCACCGAGCGGCTCCTCGCGCAGCGGCGGGATGTCGAGCTCCCCAGGAACTGAGGTTCCATGACTGAAGGTGGCGAGTTCGCTTCGATGCTGGCACTCGGTGCCGGCCTGCTGGGTGCCACACTCGGGCCGATCGGCCAGGCCTGGGGACGCCGCATCGAGGCGAAGATCAGCGGTGGCGGGCAGCAATCAGAGGAACTGGCACAGCGGGTTGCCGACCTGGAAGCATGCGCGCAGCGCGTGGCGGAACTCGAGGAGCGCGTGGATTTCGCGGAGCGTATGCTGTCGCAGCAGCGCGATGTCGATCAACTGCCGGCGGGAGGAAAGGGCGAATGAGCCACGGACGGATCGACAGCCGGTACCTCGTCGTCGCAACCATCCTGGGCCTGGCGGCCATCGCGGCATTCACCACGATGGCCATGACGATGGGCGAGGATTTCGCGGTCCCCGGCCTCATCGCGCTCGGCGTGGTCGGGGCGGTGATCTTCAAGGGCCCGGTGGGCAAGGCGCTCGGGCGCCGTCTCGAGCATGGCGCCCCCGCAGAGCCGGCGCCGGAGTACCTGGCGGAGCTCGACGAGATGCGGGGACGGGTGATGGAACTGGAAGAGCGCCTCGACTTTACCGAGCGCATGATCAGCAAGGCGCGCGAGCCCGAGCGCATCAACGGGCACAGTTAGATTTATCCGCCATGGCACGGGTAGTGCCGGTCACAGGGAGGCAGGGACAATGGTGACGCGTGAGGACATTCAGAACTGGCTGGAGCGGCTGGATGCGGGGACGCTCGACGTGCGCGAAGTGGAGCCGGGACTCTGGATCGCCCGTTCACCCGATGGCGCCGAGGTAGTGGTAAACTTCGCGACGCCGGTGGTGATCCTCCGAGTGCGGGTCATGGAGTTGCCGAAGGCCGAGCCCGGGCGCGGCGAACTGTTCCGGCAGCTGCTGGAGTTCAATGCGCGCGACCTGGTCCACGGCTCCTATGGGCTCGAGGGCGATCACGTGGTGCTGACGGACACGCTGGAACTGGAAAACCTGGACTACAACGAGTTCGAAGCGAGCTTCGACTCGCATTACGCTGGCGCTTGCCTCGCACTACTCGGCGCTCGCGCCCTACAAGGAGGCCTGAGTCGCAATGGGGATCTGGGATCGCTTCTCCACCATGTTCCGGTCGAACCTCAACGACCTGATCAGCCGTGCCGAGAACCCTGAGAAGATGCTGAACCAGCTGATCGTCGACATGAAGACGCAGCTGGGGAAGGCCAAGCAGCAGGTCGCCTCTGCCATTGCCGACGAGAAGAAGCTCCAGGCCGACGCCGAGGCGCTGCGAAAGCAGGCTGAGGACTGGGAGCGGCGCGCCATGCTGGCGGTGCAGGAAGGGAAGGACGACCTCGCGAAGCAGGCGCTGATGCGCTACAACGAGGCGCTCCACGGCGCGCAGCAGCTGCACGAGACGTGGCTCAAGCACCGCTCCGAGACCGAGAAGCTCAAGCTTTCGCTGCGCCAGCTCAACGACAAGATCGAGGAGGCGAAGCGCAAGAAGAACATCCTCCTGGCGCGGGCCAAGCGGGCGGAGGCGCAGCAGCGCATCCAGGAGACGATGTCGGGCATGTCCGACAAGGGTGCCTTCGAGTCGTTCGAGCGCATGGCCGAGAAGATCGAGGCGCAGGAGCGGAAGGCGATCGCGTCGGCCGAGCTGCAGGAGGAGTTCGAGGGCGACTCGCTCGATCAAGCAGTTCGAGGTGCTGGAGTATCACGGCACGGCAGACCAGGCCCTGCTCGAGCTGAAGCGGAAGATGGGCGTGCTGCCGCCGGCGTCCGGCGAGAAGGCGAAGCAACTGGGGCGGGGTGGAGACGTGCAGGACGCCGAGCTCGTGGACGATACCGGCCAGGCCGACGGCACGACGCACGGCTGATAAAAGGCGACCAGGCAATGCGAAGGGCCCCGGCGCTGACCGGGGCCCTTTTCTTGTACCTACCGCGGCGGTGCCCAATGATCACGGACGGCCGAAGCAAGCGTCGCGAAGCGCGGGATCGCTGCGCAGCGCGTTCCATCGCCTGGGTCGTACCGGAGGTGCAGCAGGAAGTGCAGGTCGAAGCGGCTAGTTCGTAGTGTTGGAGCCAGCCGAACGCCCGGTCGCGGTCTCCCAACGGCGCCCCACCCCTCGGCGATAGATATACGGCCGTGTGCACTTGGTAACCCGCGGGTATCTCTCCCGTCCACACTGTCGGCGCCGAGCAGCACGCGGCGCGCGCCTGCCGTGTTCGCCCGACGCGGCGCGCGCGGTGGCAATTCCAGCGAGGGATCCTATACGTTATCGGCCCCGCCTCCAAGGCGTTCCGCCGCTGCGAATTCCCGTTCTGCGCGCGGCGCATCGCCCCGGGCGAGTGCTGTATAGCCGGCGGTTTGATCGCGCCAGGACGTACGTCGGGCTCAACGCAATCGCGCTGTCGGCCCAGACGGTGGCGCTATCGTATCGCCGGGCCCAGAAGTGAGCGAGGGCCAGAAACGCCACCGGCTCGCCATTTATGTGGGCTTGTAGCCGGACCGCCTGCCGCCACATGTCGGTTGCCTGCTCCAGGTTGCCAGACTCGGCCGTGGCTGTCGCGAGGGCAAACCATGTTTCGGAGTCGAGCGAATCAATCGCGAGGGCGCGATGCAGTGCACGAAACACGTCGGCGCGTGAGGACGGGGACACCAGGCGCATGACGATTGCGCGTGTTACCCACGTGCTGGCAAGCCCGCTGTCCGTCACGAAAGCCCCGTCGCTTGCACGCAGGGCCATGGTCGAGCAGGCTATCGGACGGAACACCCGGAATGGAGAAGGCCCAGCTATAAGCGAACGCATACGTGCGCGCGAGCCCGCTCCATGCTTCGGCGTTAGGTGGAATCGCGCGCGATGGCCGCGCCGTACAGTCGCATCGCATCGATGATCCCAGCCTGAGTTCGCTGGCTGCGTCGCCCGCTCGGCGCGCTGTCGAATATTTCTGTTGTCGTCGGGTCGCGCGCCCGACGGTTCTGCGCCGTGGAGGGACGGACCATACAACACATAGGCGGTGAGCGTCGTAAGCAGCAGGGCCGCGACCACCAGCACCATTGCCGCGCGAACTGATCCGCGCGGTCCGTCCGTGGAATCGCCAGGGGCGATTGCCTGGAGTGCCGCTGCGAATGCGCCGCTGGGTCGGGTAGCGATCGGCGGGTGCCTGCGCGAGGGCCCGGGCCAGCACGCCGGCAACCTGCGCCGGCAGGGATGGGCCGCAGCACGCCGATGGACGGCGCTGGTCCCTTGACAGTCGCTTGGCCAATAATGGCCTGTGCCGTTGGGCCCGTAGAACGGGGGTTCCCCGGCGAGCATCTCGAACACCACGCAGGCCAGGCTGTACTGATCGCTTCGCCCATCGATGCGGCGCTCGGCCGCCGCCTGCTCCGGACTCATGTAGGCTGGCGTACCGAGCGTGAGGCCGGTCTCCGTAAGCCTGTCCCCGGCCGCATCCTCGAGCGCGGAGGCGATGCCGAAATCCGCCAGGTACACCTGGTCGTCGGCGATCAGGACGTTCTCCGGCTTCACGTCACGGTGCACGACGCCGCGTTTGTGGGCGTAGTCCAATGCTCCTGCGATCTGCGAAGTGATGATGTTGACGGCGTCGATCGGGAGGGGGCCTTCGCGAGTGAGGCGATTTCGCAGGGTTTCACCGCGCACCAAGGGCATGACATAGAAGGGACAGATGCGCTCGCCGACCGGTCATCAGGGGCAGGCTCCCGGAGTCGAGGAGCGCGAGGATATGTGGATGCTGCAATTCCGCGAGCACGCGCACTTCCCTCAGGAAGCGATCAGCCACGCCCGAGAGGGCGAGTTCGGGTCGCAGCACTTTCACCGCGACGGATCGACGATGCCTGATATCGGTCGCAATCCAGACGCGCGCCATGCCGCCCTCGCCGAGCTCTCGTTCGAGGGTATATCGATCACGGAGTTCAGCTTCAATTACGTCGCGGAGGTCGGCCACACAGCCCTTCTTGGAGGGTCGAAGAGAGAATACTTGGCCGAGCCGCGGCCAGCCAGATCAACTTGGCAGCATCAGCACCCGCGGCTGGGCGACGGCGGCGGCAGCAAGGTCGCGAAGCGCGGATCGCTGCGCAGAGCGTCCATGCCCGGGTCGCACCGGAGGTGCAAAGGAAGTGCAGGGCGAGCGGCTATTCGTAGCGTTGGAGCCAGCCGAACGCCCGGTCGCGGTCCCCAACGGCGCCCCACCCCTCGGCGAGATACACGGCCATGTGCACGGTAACCCGCGGGTATCCTCGCGTCACGCTGTCGGCGCAGAGCAGCAAGCAGCGCGCGCCTGCCGTGTCGAGCGACGCGGCGTGTGCAGTGGCAATTCCAGCGAGGGATCCTATACGTTCGGCCCCGCCTCCAAGGCGTTCCGCCGCTGCGAATTCCCGTTCTGCACGCGGCGCATCGCCCCGGGCGACCCTTTCACGTTCATTCCTGGACGGCACCCCTCATGGCCCGGTCCTGCACCAGCGCCGTGAAGCGGGGATCGCCGCGCAGCGGCTGCATGCCCGGGTCGCGACGAAGGTGCAGCTGGAAGTGGAGGTCACTCGGCTCGACGAAGCGGCGGAGCAGGGTTATCGCGTGGTCCCGGTCACCCAGGGCAGCCCATCCCTCGGCCACCCAGACCACGGAGTGCACCGGGTAGCTCCCGCTCGCCGCGGCGGGCGCCTCGGCGGCGAGGAGGAGTCGTCGCGCGCCGCCGCGGTCGCCTTGCGCGGCGCGCGCCATGGCCAGGCCTGCGAGCGAGCTCGACGTGCTCACGCCCACCCCCGAGACGCTCGGCCGCGGCGAACTCCCGTTCGGCGCGCGCGGCGTCCCCGCGGGCAAGCGCGGCAAAGCCGGCCGAATGATGACCCTGGATCATGGTCGGGCCCAGGGCGATCGCACTGTCTCCCCACGCAGCGGCACTGTCGAACTGGCCGACCCACAGGTGCGCGAGCGACAGGAATGCGACCGCTTCCACGAACGACGGTCGCAGGTGCACCGCGCGGCGCCACGCCTCGAGCGCCCGGTCGATGCTGTCGGTGTCGACCAGGGCGCCCGCATAGGCGTGCCATGCATCGGCATTGAGTGAATCGATCGCGAGAGCCCGGTGCACCGCCCGGAACACGTCCACGCGCGAGGAAGGGGTGACCTGGCGCATGACGATTGCCCGTGCCACCCACGTGCTCGCGAGGCCGCTGTCGGCGATGAAGGCACCGTCGCTGGCCCGCAGGGCCATGGTGAGCAGGCTGTCGCCTGGCACACCGGGAATCGTGAAGCCCCAGCCATTCGCGAACACGTAGGCGCGTGCGAGTCCATTCCAGGCTGGCGCATAGCTGGAATCGCGAGCGATTGCCCTGGAGTAGAGCTCGACCGCGCTGCTGATCCCGGCCTGGGTGCGCTGTGCGTACGCCCGGTCCGCTCGCTCCCGCAACTCGATCACCGCGGAATCGGGGCCTGCCGCTCGCGTCGCCACGGCGGCGGTCCGTTCCCGGCCCAGTTGCGCAAAGGCGAGCACCAGCCCCAGCGCGGCCACGGCGACGCCACCGAATACCCACCAGCGGCTGCGGGGGTGTGCAGCCGGCACCGGGACTGTGGGAGTGGTGGCCACCCGGCCGTCGAGCGCCGCCGCAAACGCGGCGGAGCTGGGGAAGCGATCGGCCGGTGCCTGGGCCAGCGCCCGTTTCAGCGTACCGGTGACGTGCGATGGGAGACCGGGGCGGACCAGGCTGATTGATGGTGGCCCGCTGGAGAGGCGCTTTGCAATGATCGCCTGGGCCGTCGGCCCGGAGAAAGGCGGCTCGCCGGCGAGCATCTCGTAGACCACGCAGGCAAGACCGTACTGGTCGCTGCGGCCATCGATGTGACGGTCCGCCGACGCCTGCTCCGGGCTCATGTACGCCGGCGTGCCGAGGGTAAGCCCGGTCTCCGTGAGACGGCCGCCGGCCGCATCCTCGAGCGCCGAGGCGATGCCGAAGTCGGCCAGGTATACCTGGTCGTCGGCCAGCAGGAGGTTCTCCGGCTTCACGTCGCGATGCACGACACCACGCTTGTGCGCGTAGTCCAGCGCTGCGGCGACCTGGGACGTGATGGCATTGACGGTATCGAGCGGAAGGGGGCCTTCGCGGGTCAAGCCGGTCACGCAGGGTTTCGCCCGCGCACCAGCGGCATGACATAGAACGGGCACAGGCGCTCGCCGCCGGGCGTCACGGGAAGGAGTCCCGAATCGAGCAGGGCGAGGATATGCGGGTGCTGCAGCTCGGCGAGGAGGCGCACTTCCCGCAGGAAGCGGTCGGCTACGCCGGAGAGCGCGAGCTCGGGCCGGAGCACCTTGAGGGCGACCGCCCGGTGGTGACGCACATCGGTCGCAATCCAGACGCGTGCCATGCCGCCTTCCCCGAGCTCGCGCTCGAGGGTGTATCGGTCACGGAGTTCAGCTTCGATCACCGTCACCGAGGCTGGTCACGCTGCCTTTCCTGTGGGTTGATCAGAGAATAGGCGACCGGACCGATGCCAGCCAGATCGGCTTGGCAGCGGTAGCACCCACGGCGATATTGTTGCCTCCTGAACGCTGACCACTCCGACCCCCGACGACAGGCTCATGTCCCAGCCCCGCTTCCTCATCCTCGCCGACGGCGACTTCGGGCCCATGACCTCGAAGACGGCCAATTCGGTCATTCGCTACCGCCCAGAGCAGGTGGTCGGCGTGCTGGATCGCCAGCTTGCCGGGCGCACGTCGCAGGACGTGCTCGGGTTCGGCGGCGCCATCCCGGTCGTCGCGTCGATGAAGGAGGGCCTTGCCCACAAGCCGACGGCGATCCTCATCGGCATCGCGCCATCGGGTGGCCGGCTGCCGGAAGAGTGGAAGGCGTGGCTGGGTGAAGCGCTGGATGCGGGATGCGAGCTCTGGAGCGGCCTCCATACCTTCCTCGGAGACGACCCCGTGCTCGCGGCCAAGGCGAAGGCGAAGGGCGTGGCGATTCACGACGTGCGCCGCCCTCCCGCGAATCTCGCCGTGGCCGGCGGACTGGCGAAGGACGTCGATGCCTACGTGGTGCTTACCGTCGGCACCGATTGCAACGTGGGCAAGATGACGGCCCAGCTGCAGCTGGTGGACAAGCTCAATGCGCGCGGCGTGAAGACGCGGTTCGTTGCCACCGGGCAGACCGGCATCTTCATCGAGGGTTGGGGCATCGCGGTAGACGCGGTCGTCGCCGACTTCATCGCCGGTGCGACGGAGCAGATCACCGTGCAAGGGGCGAAGGACGCGGATATCGTGCTCGTCGAGGGGCAGGGGAGCATCAACCACCCCGGCTACAGCGGCGTGACGCTGGGACTGCTTCACGGCTCCTGCCCCGATGCGCTGATCCTCTGCCACCAGGCGACACGCGAGTACATCGGCGACTACCGCCAGGCAGCGTGGCTCAAGATCCCGCCGCTCAGCGAGTACGTGAAGCTGTACGAGCAGATCGGCTCGGCGGTGCATCCCACGAAGGTGGTGGGCATTGCCCTCAACACCTATGACCTGGATGACGTTGCGGCCCGCCGCGCGTGCGATGCCGCCCAGGCCGAAACGGGCCTGCCGTGCACCGATCCCGTCCGCTTCGACCCGGCACCCCTGATCGATGCATTGCTGCAGGACCGCCAGCGCTACCTCGCGCGACGCCGGGCCGGCTGACGCGCTCGTCAAGGAAGGTTCGCACGTCCTTCACGCCCGCTTAAGCGGGCGTGTTGCATGTTACCATCGGTTCGCAAGGTACGCTGTCAAAGGAAGTACTGAACCGGAGGGCCATATGAAACTCATTAATGCGAAACTGCCGCAGTCGATGGTATTCACCCCGGAACTCGATCGCTTCATCGATCGCGTACTGGGAACCCCGTTTCACTTCAACATGCCGGTCGCGCCAGTCGAGTCCGCCTGGATCCCAGTGCTGGACTACAGCGAGACCGAGAAGACGTACGTGTGCCGCCTCGAGGTCCCGGGTATCCCGAAGGAAAATCTTGACCTGAACCTGGTTGGTCAGGTGCTTACGGTGTCGGGTCATCGGGAGATCAACAGGGAACAGGAAAACGAGGCGTTTTTCGTGCAGGAACGGCAGGTTGGCCGGTTCGTTAGGTCAATCAGGCTTCCCGGACCGGTCGCCGAGGCCACGATTGAGGCGACCGTGAACGATGGCGTGATGACGATCACGCTGCCCAAGCTCGAGGTGACTCCGAAGAGCCGGATCACGATCAAGTGAGGTCGTGAGCGGCCGGCGCTCCGAGCGCCGGCCGCGACTCCCCCGAGCGTTCACGGGAAGGCAGAATGGGTGTCCGCCAGGCGGGCACCCATTTTCGCGTCGGGGCGTCCGCGTTGACCTCAGGTCGGGACGCGCTACGTTTTCTCCTCCCCGAACCGAGAAGCCTGCTTGCCCATCCTGTCCATACCAGAGTTCATCAGCCGGATCGCCAGCTTCCTCCAGGTGGACCCGCAGGTGGTCGTCCGCCGGCTGCTGACCATGGCGGTGATCTGGGGGGTGGCGTGGCTCTGCGACCGGGTGGTGCGCCTGCTGGCACGTCGCATCGAGCGCGCGGTGGACGACGGCGACGACAACACGATGACGATGCAGGAGAAGCAGGGCCGCACAGTGGCCCAGCTGCTGCGGAGCGTCGGCCGGTTCCTCATCATCGCGCTCGCGCTGCTGATGACGCTGAACCAGTTCATCAATATCGGCCCGATTCTGGCCGGAGCCGGTATCCTTGGCCTTGCGGTGTCGTTCGGCGCCCAGAGCCTCGTGAAGGACGTGATCAACGGTTTCTTCATGCTGGTGGAGAGCTCGATCTCCGTGGGCGACACGGTGGACATCGCGGGCAAGACGGGCACCGTGGAACGGGTGACGCTGCGCGTCGTGCGCCTGCGCGATGTCGACGGCACCCTGCACATCATCCCGAACGGCCAGATCACGACGGTGAGCAACCAGACCCGGGGATGGTCGCGCGCCGTTGTCGACGTCACGGTGGCCTATGAGTCCGACATCGACCGCGCCCTGGGCGTGTTCCGCGAGGAGGCTTCCCGGTTCGCCAATGACCCCGCCTGGTCGAAGCTGCTCGACGGGACGCCCGAAGTGCTCGGCGTGCAGCAGCTCGCCGAGCGCGGCGTCACCATCCGCACGCTGCTCCGGACCCATCCGGGCAAGCAGTGGGAGGTGGCACGCGGCTTCCGGTTCCGCATCCTGGAACGCCTCGGCCGTGAACGCATTGCGATCGCCGCGCTGCCCAGCGTGTCGGCACTCGGCGGCGGCGTGAGCCGCACCGCCGA
>CAWBMQ010000009.1:0-131980 GCA_963789925.1 uncultured Gemmatimonadales bacterium | reverse complement strand
ATCTCGGGTGGAGGATCATCGGGAGCCGTCAATGCAGTTCCAGTGCTACGGCGCTCGGCGCAGCACCGGCTCAGTAACCGCCTGGATCGACTCGAAGGTCTCCCCCGGCGACATCTCCATCAGCACCAGTCCCGTCGGGGTCACGTCGATCACCGCGCGCTCGGTGATGATGCGGTCGACGCATCGACGCCCGGTGAGGGGCAGGGTGCACTGCTCCAGGATCTTCGGACCGCCGTCACGAGTGGTGTGCTCCATGATCACCACTACGCGCCGCGAGCCGGCGACCAGGTCCATCGCGCCTCCCATCCCCTTGACCATCTTCCCCGGCACCATCCAGTTGGCCAGGTCGCCCTCGCGAGACACCTGAAGCGCGCCGAGAATCGACAGCGGCACGTGTCCGCCCCGAATCATCGCAAAACTGAGCGCGCTGTCGAAATAGCTGCATCCCGGGGCTTCGCTCACCGTTTCCTTGCCGGCATTGATGAGGTCGGCATCAACCTCGATCTCGCGAGGGTAGGGTCCCACGCCGAGCATCCCGTTCTCCGATTGGAGCACGACCGGAATTCCCGCGGGCACGTAGTTGGCCACCAGCGTTGGCATGCCAATGCCCAGATTCACGTAGTACCCGGTTGACACGGATTGAGCGCGGCCAGTTCCTGTGCCGCGCGGCGGGCAATCACTTCGCGGACGTCCAAGCGATCAATCCTTTCGCACGGTGCGGCGTTCGATGCGCTTGGCATTTTCGCGGCAGACCACGACGCGTTGCACGAAGATCCCCGGGGTGTGGATCGCGTCGGGGTCGAGCGCTCCCGCCGGCACGAGTTCCTCCACCTCGGCTACCGTGATGCGTCCGGCCATCGCCACGAGCGGATTGAAGTTCCGCGCGGTCTTGCGATAGATAAGGTTGCCCTCGGTGTCGCCTTTCCACGCATGCACGAGCGCGAACTCCCCGGTGATGCCGAGCTCGAGGATGTACTCCCGGTCGCCGAAGCGACGGCTCTCCTTGCCGTCGGCCACGAGGGTATTGACGCCAGTCGCCGTATAGAAGCCGGGAATGCCGGCCCCGCCGGCGCGCAACCGCTCCGCGAGCGTTCCCTGTGGCACCAGCTCCACTTCGAGGTTGCCGGAGAGCATCAGCTGTTCGAACACGTCGTTTTCCCCGACGTAGCTCGCCATGACTTTGCGGACCTGGTCGTTGCGCAGCAGCTGGACCAGCCCGAAGAGTGTCGTGCCGGCGTTGTTGCTGACGACCGTCAACTGACGACGGCCAAGCTCCCGGACGGCCTGGATCAGTTCCTCGGGGATTCCACACAGGCCGAAGCCGCCAACCAGCAGCGTGGCCCCTTCGGGGAGATCCGCGACGGCGCTGCGCGCATCGGCGATGACCTTGCTCACTGCGTAATGACCTCGGGAGGGAAGCGAGTGTCGAAGTTAGTCCGGCACGCCAAGACCCAGCAAGCGACTGCGTGGCTGGCGGCGTTCCGTCACCATTGCGACCCCGCCGCGGTCACGGGTCGGTCACATGATGTAAAGTCGTTGTGTTACAGCGAGTTACGGGATAGCTTTAGGTGTGTCTATGACTCCTGCCCTGGAAACATCGAGCGACGCCGAGAAGCACGCCGGGTCTGGCGCCGTGAAGCCGCTGACCATCCTTCAGATGCTCGAGTCTGACGGTCCCGGCGGCGCCGAAACGGTCATGCTGCAACTGTCGGAAGAACTGCGCGATCGTGGCCACCGTGTCGTTCCGGTGGGGCCGATCAATCGTGCGGGTTGGCTTGGCGCCCGGTTTCGAGAGCGTGGTTTCGAGCCGGAGATCATACTGGTTGGCCGGGCCGATCGATCCCGGATGTGTCCGCCGGCTGGTCAAGCTGATCCGGGCGCAGCGCGCAGACCTCGTCCACAGCCATGAATTCACGATGTCGATATATGGCGCGGCGGCCGCGGCGATTGCCGGTGTTCCACATGTGATGACAATGCACGGCAACCAGAAGATGACGGCGGCGTGGCGCCGCCGCGCCGCGCTCCGACTCGCGTTCCGGCATGGTGGAACGCCGCGGCGGTTTCTCGCCCACCAAGCTGCAGCTGGATGAGGATCTTGGCCTCGATCCCGGGTGATTCACGTCGCACACAACGGGGTGCCGCTGCGGGTGGGAACCGGCTCCGGTGCGCCGCGAGTTCTCGCTGGCGGGGACGAACTGGTGCTGCTCGCCGTGGGCAATCTCGAGAAGCGGAAGGGCCATGCCATCCTGTTGCGGGCGCTCGCCCGGATGACGCAGGGCGGCCTCCGCAGACCGTGGCGACTCCTGATCGCGGGAGGACGGGGTGGGCCGGAGGCCGAGGCGACTTCAGGCGTTCATCCATGAACACGACATGGCGCTCCCGCGTGCATGTGCTCACGAATCGTGCGACGTGCCCGACCTCCAGTCGGCAGCGCAGGTGTTCGTGATGCCCTCTCTCTGGGAAGGACTGCCCCTCGCGATGCTGGAGGCCATGGTGGCCGGGCGTGCGATCATCGCCTCGAACGTCTCGGGCATTCCCGAGGCGGTCACTACCGAAGTCGAGGGACTTCTGGTGCCTCCCGCCGACGAGGAGGCGCTCGCGCATGCGCTCGCCCGTGTCCTCGGCGATGATACGCTGTGTGCCTCCCTCGGACGCGCAGCGGCGGAGCGGGGCCGGCGCGAGTTCAGCGTGGGTGCGATGGCCGACCGCTACGAGGCCCTGTACCGGGCGTCTTGACCCAACGCTCATCGGCGCTCACCGATGAAGCTCACATCAGGATTTCCGGGTCATGAACGACCAGGCGCTCGCCGGGTCGGTGAGCACCCGACGCAGGACCGCGCGCGCATCGGCGCCGAGAATGAAGGTGTGGAGGCAGGTAAAGTAGATCGCCATCAATGCGGCGCCGGCGGCCAGCTGGCCGGGGATCGGAAGTTCCGGGAGGAGGAAAGCCGTGACCGCCATCAATACCGCCAATGGACAGCAGGAGGAGCGGCTTTCTCCAGGAGTAGGCGATCGGCCATTCACGTTGTGCCCACCGATAGAGCAGTGCCGCCCGAAGGAACGAACCACAAGCCGTTGCCACCGCCGCTCCCATGGGCCCGAACAATGGGATGAGGGTCGCATACAGCAGCCAGACGAGGATCACCGTCGACCATGTTGCCTTCGTCACGAGCACCGTGCGTTCGGAAATGTCGATGCCGAACCTGAACGACTCCGCCCACGCCTCCATGGTGTAGGCCAGCAGGATGATTGGCACGATGCCCGCCGCGCTGTGAAACGCCGCGGTCGTCATGGTGCGTATGACGGGGCGGATGAACACCGCAAGCGCCGTGGCCATCGTGATCAGCAGGACGTTGAAGTACAGGAATCCGCATGGCATAGTGCGAATCGCGCTCGGCCTTCGGGAGCTTCGCCAGTTCGTGCCGATGCGGGTTCCATGCGCTCAGGAACGGGGTAGAACCCAGCTGAACCAGCAGGAAGCCGAACTGATAGGCCAGGGCGTAGAGGCCAACGGCGGAGGTGCCGCGTGCCGCCTGCAGGAAGAAGCGGTCGCCGAAGGTGAGGAGGAACGCTCCACCCCACGAGACCTGGTAGGGCGTGCCGAAGCGGCGCAACTCACGGAGCATGCCGCGATCGAACTTCAGGCCCGTCTGACGAAGCAACCACACGGTCATGACGGTACCGATCAACAGGTTCGTCGTGAACGTGCTCCACAACAACCCGGCGACGCCGAGATGCATGCCGACGATGAACGTGATGTTCAGCGAGAGCTGCAGGACCAGCTTCACCAGTGACGCCGACAGGAATATCCCCGGGCGCTGCGTCGTCTGGGCGAAGCTCATGGGGAAAGTGGTCAGGAAGGACAGCATGAAATTGATCGCCGCGAGGCGAATGAACCACGGCTCGCCCGCCGACTTGAGCGCGTAGCGCCAGACCAGCGGACTGACCGTCAGCAGTAAGACGGTGCAGGCGAGCGCGAGGGCCAGGACGCTCAGGAACGTCGTCGATACCAGGCTCTTGCGATCGTCAGCGGAGGATGCCTTGAAGTAGAAACGCTGCAGGCCAGCGGTTGCGCCGGCGGTGAAGAAGATCGCTACCACCTCGACCAGGAGCTCGAGCAGTTGCACCAGGCCATAGTCTGATGGCGTGAGGTACCTGGTGTAGACCGGCAGCATGAGGAAGCTGACGGCGCGACCAAGCATGACCCCGAAGCTGTAGATCGCGGTCTGGCGACCGAGCGTCCGGAACGATCCGGGACGGGGGCTGGGCGCGGTCACCTTGCGAGCATGCGCGATGACAGTGATTGGACCGTCAAATTGTCCTCAGAAGCCGGTTTCGCGGTGGGGCAGGAGTGGAAGCAATGGCACCAGTACCAGATGGACCAGGGCGTTGAGCCGCCGCCCGGGCCACAGCAGCGCACGACCATACGATCGCGCAGCCTTGCCGGCGTCGTGGCGCCAGAAATGCCGCCAGCCGAGGGCGCAGTACTCGGTTGCGATGCGCCGACGCAGGATAGCCTGTTGCGACGCCGTCAGTGGAATATCGGCATTGATGAAGAGGACGGATTCAATCACGGCATTCTGTATCTGTTCGCCGGTCGCGTAGCTGTTCTGCCCGTGTCGCCGTACCTCCACCAGGACTTCCTCCAGGAACGCCACGCGGTGTCCCGCCGGCATACACCTGCAGCAGGAGGAACAGGTCCTCCGCGGCCTTGAGGCGTGGGTCGCACCGGCGTCCTTCCAAGGCGGAGCGGCGGAAGACGCTCGCCTGAAGCCAACCGGGAAGAGCGGTACTGGGGGCCAGCGCGGCAAAGGTATCCATCTCGACGACACGGGCGAATGCCCCCCCGGGCGGCGCGCGTGGGAAGCTGGCGCAGCCGGGCACCAGATCGAACTGGGTGCCGGGAAGAGGGACCCCGTCCCTGCTGCGCATGAAGTTTGAGAACGAGTAGCCCACCTCCGGCTCGGCCTCGAGAACCGCCAGGTGTCGCTCGAGGAACGTCGGCTTCCACAAGTCATCAGCGTCCAGCCAGGTGATGAACTCGCCTCGCGCGGCCTCCAATCCGCGGTTCCGCGCTGACGCCGTTCCGGCACGCTCCTGCCGGATAACCTTGAGCCGCGGCTCGGCGAGGCGGGCAAGGATGGCAGCCGTATCGTCAGTCGAGCCATCGTCCACCACGACGATCTCGAAGTTGCCGAAGGTCTGGGCCTGGATGCTTTCAATGGCGTCTGCGACGTACCGACCATAGTTGTAGGTCGGCATGATGACGCTGACGCGTGGGGTTGTCACGCTCACGCGCTGCTGCTCGCGGCCTGGATGGCATTCACGATCGACTGTCCGGCTGACGCGAGCGCGTCAGGATCGACACCAGTCTGTCCGGGAAAGGCGCGTACCAAGGCCTCGGTACTCACGTTTCCGGGTGCACCGGGTGCGTAGGGGCAGCCGCCGATGCCCCCGGCGCTGCCATCGAACACTCTAACCCCCATTTCGGCCGCCGCCAGGACGTTCGCCACCGCCTGACCGAAAGTGTCATGGCAGTGGAGCGCGACTCGATCGACGGGCACGTCGACCAGCACCACCTCGAGCAGACGGCGCACCTGGTCCGGGCTGGCACGTCCAATGGTGTCGCCGAGGGAGATCTCCTGGCAGCCGAGCGCACTGAGTGCGATAGCCACCTGACGGACCTGTTCCGGCGCCACCGGCCCCTCGAAGGGGCAGCTGAAGGCGGTGGAGACATACCCGCGCACCGGTACCGGCGACGCGGCGATGACCGATGCGAACCGCCCCAGTGTGTCGGCGATCGACCCATTGGTGTTCCTGCGCGAAAAGGTCTCGCTGGCCGCCGTGAACACGGCCACCACGTCCACCCGCGCTGCAACCGCGCGTTCCAGCCCCTGAAGATTGGGCACCAGTGCGTGGTACCGCACACTTGTCCGGCGCTCAATGCGCTCAAACACCTCTTCCGCGTCGGCGAGCTGGGGAACCCATGTTGGCGAGACGAAACTGGATACCTCGATGTCCGTCAGCCCTGTCTGCGACAGGGCATCGACGTACGCCACCTTTTCTAGAGTGGGCACGAACTGACTGATGCTCTGCAACCCGTCCCTTGGCCCCACCTCCACCAATCGAATCACTTCACGACCTCACGTCTTTGCGTCCTCGCGCCGTCGCAATACGGCCCAGACAAGATCACCCAGATGATATGGCAGCGACAGCCGCCCGATCCGGTCGCGCCAACCGTGCCGCGGCGGCCCTCCGTTCTTCGTGGGGTGCGCCGCGAGGCCGAGCGCGTGAAGCCCATGAGCGAGCGTAATCCACTTCGTCCGGGCGCGGTACTCCACCAGCGTCCACTCCTCCGGCCTGAAGAGTGTGATAAGTGACTGCCGGTTGAAGTAAAGCGGCGTTTCGTCCGGCCGGTACTTGTGCCACTTCATGCCCGACATCTGCACGACGAGGGCATCCACATCCCACGTCTCGAGCGCCAGCAACCCGCCCGGCTTCACCAGGTCACGCAGTACCCGCTCCGCTGCGTGCGGATCGGGCAACTGCTCGAACACGTTGAGGAACGTCACCGCGTCGTACTGTTCCGGCCCGAGGAGCGGGGTCGGGAACGGCGCCATCACCACATCCAGGCGGAAGTGCTGTCGGGCATAGGTCGCAGCCCACTCGCTGACTTCGCAGCCTCGTACGTCCCACCCCGCCTGACGCGCCTCGTCCAGGAAGAAACCGGTGGCGCATCCCACGTCGAGCAGCGTGCCGCGGGACGACGCGTGCGCCATGAGGTCCCTGAGGTAGCTCCGTGACCGCTTTCGATGCAGTGACTCGTCGGCCTCGTACGCTGGATACCCGGCCTTGCCTCCATGGAAGTACGCCCGATCGTACAGTTCCGAAAGTTGGCTTACCTCCGGTGCCCGCTCGGAGTATTGAACCGTGCAGGCACTGCACTTGAACACTCGTAGTCCATGCTTCTCGCCCACCAGCCGCGCCGTTTCACCGCCGCAAATGGGGCATTTTTCCTGGATCATCCGTGGGGTCCGGGTGCCGCTGGAGGTCGCAGGGGTGCCTCGCCTCACCGGGAGGGTCTGCATTCAAGTTTCCCCTGTAACGAAGGTAGCCGGGGACTTGGCCCCGAGCAGCGCTGCAATGGCTGGCATCCTTACCGAGGGGGCAAGGAAGGGGCCACGGACCGAGCCTCTGAAGTCTTTGTATTACACCGACTTATAGGATAGGTTTCCGTCATGACACCCCACTTTGTGGCCCGGCGGCAACGTGAGAATGCTGCATGCCATTGCCCCTGGGCCCGTGGGGGGTGCGGAATCGGCGGTTCTGGGGCTTACTGCCGGACTGGCCGAGGGGGGAGTTGAGGTGGTTCTGGCGGTCCTGGCAGACGCCAGTTCGGGACCCTTCATTGAGCGCGCGCGGGCAGAAGGGCGAAACGTGGTGGTCATCGACGCTCCTGGTCGAAATTATCTGCGCGACTGGTCCGAATTGCGGCGGATCATGCGGGCGCTCGACCTCCACCTGATGCATACGCACGGGTACCGGGCTGACATGATGGGATTTCTTGCCGCTCGGTCTGATGGTCGCGCCGTCGTCGCCACGGCGCACGGATTCACCGACGGTGCTCGCATGAATCGCCTGAACCAGTGGCTCGCAGCGCGTGCCCTGCAGCGTGACGACGCCGTGATCGCGGTGTCGACACCGCTTGCGACACGGCTCGCCCTGATGGGTGTTCCCCCCGACCGGATCGTCACGATCCCGAACGCCTGGCGTCCTCCATCCGTCCCGCCCCTCGACCGTGCCGCTGCATGCGCCCGCCTGGGTCTCGACGGGGCGGTGCCGCTGCTCGGCTGGGTCGGCCGGCTGAGTCATGTGAAGGGGGCGGATATCGCGCTCGCGGCGCTTGCCCGCTTGAGAAACGACTCGGCGCGCCTGGTGTTTGTGGGTGACGGTCCCGATCGTCCGGCACTCGAGGCCCAGGCCGCCGCACTTGGCGTCGCATCGCGCGTCCGGTTTGCCGGCATGGTGCCGCAGGCCTCTTCAATCCTGGCGGCGTTCGATGCGCTGGTGCTCAGCTCACGCAGCGAGGGAACCCCGATGATCCTGCTGGAGACGATTCACGCGGGCGTACCCATTGTGGCGAGTGCTGTCGGTGGGGTTCCCGACCTGCTCGCCCCTGGCACCGCCTTGCTCGTGCCGCCGAACAACCCGGCTGCACTCGCGACGGCGATGGACGACGTGCTGGCGGATCGCGGCGCAGCGGCCTCCCGTGCGTCGGTGGCGCGAGCCCGCGTCGCCGAGCACTTCTCTCCCGGCGAATGGGTCAGTCGCCATCTGGCGGTGTACCAGCGTGTCATGGAGCGTCGCGCACCGTTGATTTCCGATTCGGCTGGCCTTTCACTCATCGCCGTACCCGTCGCGCTCTTTGCCTATGCCCTGGCGGGGTACCCGGTCGTCCTCTGGATCCTTTCCCGGATGGCGCCGCGTCCGCGCACCTGGGGCGACCCGGCAGACTGGCCGCGCGTTGCGATCCTGGTGCCGGCGTACAACGAGGAGGCCTCTATCGGGGGGACCCTCGAGAGCCTGCTGGCGCTCGACTACCCGCTGGATCGGCGGGAGGTGGTGGTGATGTCCGATGCCTCCAGCGATCGTACCGACGAAATCGTGCGCAGCTTCGAATCGCGCGGCGTGCGCCTGGTGCGGATGCCGGTGCGGAAGGGAAAGAGCGCTGCCGAGAATCGCACCCTGCCACTGGTCACGTGCGATATCGTGGTCAACACCGACGCGACGATCCGCATCCCGAGTGGTTCTCTGCGACCCCTTATCAAGGTGTTTCAGGATCCTACCGTCGGCGCGGCGTCGGGGCGTGACGTGAGCGTGGGGGACCTCAACGCCGAAGCGAACGCAAGCGAAGCGGGATATGTCGGTTATGAAATGGGCATCCGCGCACTGGAGACGCGACTTGGGGGCATCATCGGTGCGAGCGGTTGTTTCTACGCCATCCGCCGCGACCTCGTGGATACCACGTTTCCCGAGGAACTGAGTCGCGATTTCGCCTCCCCCCTCCGGGCGCGGCAGCTGGGCTATCGTACCGTCTCGGTTGACGAGGCGCTGTGCACAGTACCTCGCGCCCGGTCGCTGCAGGCCGAATACAAGCGGAAGATTCGCACCATGCTGCGCGGGCTGAACACGCTCTGGTTCCTCCGCTCGCTGCTCAATCCGCTTCGCTACGGCCGCTTTGCGTGGATGCTGGCGAGCCACAAGTTTGCGCGCTGGCTCGGCTTCCTCGCCCTGCCGCTCGCGCCGATCGGTCTGGCCACGCTTGCGCCAACCCACTCGTGGGCGGCGGTGCTCGTGGCACTTGGCGCCGCTGGCGTCGCGGCCGGGCTTCTCGCCCTCAACCGCAGGGACTCGGAGACGCTGCCCGGCGTCGTCAAGCGCGCCGGCTTCGCGGTGGCTTCGGCGCTCGCCGGCTTCATCGCCTGGATGAAGTTCTTCGCCGGGACCAACGCTGCCACCTGGGAACCAACTCGACGTCCCGACGCCGCCTCAAGCGGCAACTAAGAAGAAAAGCGGGGGCCTTCTGGCCCCCGCTGCTCGTTCTATCGCTGATGGCGCGCCGCCGTTGATTCTCCCGTCGTGACTACCAGCCGCCCCTGCGAAACAGGACCACCGGTACCGTCCGCAACATGATCTTCAGGTCCTCCGTCAGTCCGCGACGGTGAATATACTCGACGTCGAACTGCACCTTCCGCTTGACGTCATCCAGGTTCGTGTCGTACGACTGGTTGACCTGGGCCCAGCCTGTGATCCCCGGGCGCGCGCGCTGACGCTGCTGGTACTCGGGAATCTCTTCCCGCAGCTTCGCAAAGATGCTCGGGCGCTCCGGACGCGGGCCCACGAGGTTCATGTCACCTCGCAGCACGTTGAACAGCTGGGGGAGCTCGTCCAGGCGGAACTGTCGCAGCACCTTGCCGATCTTCGTGACACGAGAGTCATCGTTCGACGCCCACACCGCGCCGGTACCCTTTTCGGCATCGGTGCGCATCGTCCGGAACTTGTAGATCGTGAAGGGGAGCCCCCCCACGTCGTCCCGCCGCCGGGTATCCCGGCGCGACGCACGTCCCGCGCGACGGTCGAGGCCTACCCGCGTCTGGGTGTAGATCACGGGGCCCGGCGATGTCAGCTTCACCAGGATCGCGATGATCAACATGATCGGCGCGGTGACGATGATCAGCAGCAGCGATACTGCCACGTTCAACAGCCGGCGCGGAACCTCATGACTCCGGGCGTCAGGCTGCGGCTGATCGGTGACCTGGCTGAGCCGCGGCACCTGCCGCTGCTCCGGCTTGTAGGCCGGGATCGCGCTCGGCGTGGCCCGGGGCGTGTGTCGAGCCTGAACGCGCTCGTTCGACTGCGGCATGAGGGACTCAGGCGTGGGCATCAGTTTCCACCGAAGAGACCGGAAAACGCCGCGACGGCGAAGGCAATGCCGCTTATGGCCGCAATGATCGGGAGGACGTTGGTGCTACCGCGCCGGCCGACGCTGAACTGGTCTCCCGTATGGAGACCCATTTCGTCGAGCGACGCCCCGTCAATGTAGAACTGGCGAACCTGATACTTGTTGTAAATCGTCTCGTTGTTCCGCTTCACGACGGTACGCTGCGGATCGCCCGCTGCCGAGAGGCCACCCGCAGCCACGATCACTTCGGACGCCGCAGCGTCGGGCGGCAGGTCGTAGAAGCCGGGTCGCGCCACCTCGCCCACCACCGCCAGACGAATCAGCGACCGCGCCTGGACGTCCGGATTGGTGAGGTACTTCCGCAGCTTCTGGTCGAGATACGCGTCCAGCTCGGAGCGCAGCACCCCGTGCAGGCTAATCGGATCAATGTTCGGCAGCTCGATGGTGGTATCGGGCCGGACCGAGAACGTCCTGGAGAAGGCCGTGTCGCCCACGACAACGAGCTGGATCCGGTCCCCCGGCAGGAAGTCGCCGTTCGCCAGCCGCTCGCGTATCACGTTCGCGATAGCCCCGTTCTTTTCATCCGGGGGCAGGGAAGCAAGCTGCTTCTCCAGTTGGGCCCGGGTCGCCAGGGGATGTGGTCCGCCCGGTGCCTCCTGCGCGGCTGCCGTCGTGGCAAGTACCGCCAGCAGCAGGGCACCGGCGAGCAGAACGCGCATTCAGGCTTCTCCTGGCGTACGGCCAAAGGGTGTCGTCAAGCGCTCTCCAATGAGGCCCAGTTGCCGGAGGCGGGCCCGGAAACCGTCGAGTTCTGCTTCCGTGTCAGGCGGCAGCAGCCAGGTACCGCAGGCAGGGCAGCGAGGGAAAGTCTCGTTGCTCCGCTGGACCGGCTTGACGCTCGCATGACAGCTTGGGCAACCCATCGAATCGCCGGAACCGGGTTTGGGGATCTCCACCGCATCACTGCTCCCCAACTTGCAGTATCAAATCTGAAGCCGGGAGACCCCCGGGCGGTTGCGATGGGGTTGCGGCTCACTAAGTCATTGTATGTCAATATGTTATGAAGCGGCAATAGGCCCCGACGCCGCGCGCGACCGGTCCCGCATCCTTCAGGGTGTGGGGCTGGGACAACGTGTCCCGTCAAGATTGCGTGCTGCGGACCACAACCCCTGAGGTTCAGGTCCGTCGGCGACGCCATTGTTGATATCGCGCAGCGGGCCCCCGCGGAACGCAGAGCCGAGGATTGCAAGGCCATGATTCGGAGCCCCGCCTGAACTCGAAGGTGATCCTGATCGCGAATGATCAGGAATGGACTGCGCGGTCGCTGGAGAGTGTACTGGCTCCCCACGGCTATGAGATCCTGCGTGCATTCACCGGCCAGCAGGCGCTCGATCGTGTCCGTTCAGGACAGCCAGCGCTCATCCTGCTCGACGCCCAGCTTCCCGACATTCACGGCTTCGACGTCTGCCGTACCCTGCAGAGCGATCCCAGCGTCGGTCCCGGGATACCCATCATTATTACCACTGCGGGCCCGTCGGGGCGCGCCCAGAAACTCGAGGCGACCCGTGCCGGGGCCTGGGACTTCTTCGGTCAGCCGCTTGATGGCGAACTGGTACTCGCCAAGGTAGAGACTTTCCTGCGTGCCGCCGACGCATTGCGCGCCATTCGAGCCGAAGCACTCCTCCACGAGACCATCATCGAACGCAGCACCGCCTGAGCCGGCGAGTCACCGATGCAACCCCGTAACGAAGAGGGCGACCAACATGGTCGCCCTCTTTCTACACCGGCGTAACTGGTTTGATGCTATCAGGTTGTGGCTCCGCTGCCCGAACTAATCTCACCCATCGGGCTGATCTCGTCTGCCGTATACCCATACACATAGGCGTAGTGGCGGTATGCTCCCTCGGCTCGGATGTCGTTCAGCACAGCACCGAGCACCTCGACCGGAAGCCGGTCGAACAGGCGTAGCTTGGCCAGGGCGAACTCGCGATCGGTCTCACCCGCGCGCAGCACGAGCATGACGTTCTTGGTCAGCGTACCGAGGACGAACGGATCGACGCCGGCACCGAGCGGCGGGCTGTCCACGATGACGCAGTCATAGCGACGCTGGAGCGCAGTCATGAGCTTCACCATCGCCTCGCTGCCCAGCATTTCCGGCCCGCGCTCGAAGCGCGTGCCGCACGGAATCATCGTCAGGTTCGGGTGCCCACCTGAGCGAAGCACCTGTTCGATGTTCGCAGTTCCACTCAGGCAATCAAGCAGGCCCGGCTTCCGGTCAACGCCGAAGCTCCGGTGCAACTCACCGCGCCGGATGTCGCCATCGACGAGGACGACCTTGTAACCGGACTCCGCAAAACTCAGCGCCAGGTTTGCCGAGACCAGCGACTTGCCGTCGCCCGGCCCGGGGCTCGAGATCGTGATCGTCACTGGACCTTTCGCGGAACCCAGGGTGTGGGTCACGTTCATCCGGATCGTGCGGAACGCTTCCACCACGTTCGCGGCTTCCTCCGGGCTCTGCGCCAGTTTCCCATGTCGCCGGATCTGCGGTACCGCCCCGAGAATCGACAGCCCCAATTCCTTCTCTACCTGGTCGGGATACCGGAACCGACGGTCGAACCTGTCGAGGAGGATTGCGAGGCCAAGCGCGAACGCGAGGCTGCCCAGTGCGCCCATGGCGATGAGACGCAAGCGGTCGTTGGCATCAGGGCGTGTCGGCGCCACCGCGGGATCGAGCACCCGTACATCGGGCAGTGCGCTCGCCTCGGCCAGTTTCGCCTCCTCGTAACGCTGCGACAGGTTGCGGTAGAGTCCCTCGGCACCCAGCATCTCGCGCGTCAGCCGCTGCTCATTGATCGAGCGCTGCGGGATCGACTGCAGGTCCCTGGACGACGTCGCAATCCGGGTATCAATGGAGCGCTCGGTCTGCTGCATCTGAGTAGTAAGCTGTGCCACGAGGCCGGGGATAACCGTGGTGCGGTATCCGCTGATCTTGGCCTCGAGTTCCTGTACCGGCTTGTACTCGCTGGTGAACCGCTGCCGCATCACCCGGAGGCTCGCCTCCGCGTTCGACAACGTATCGAGCGCATGGCTCAATTCCGGGGCACCGCGAACCGCGGGGATCGTACGGAAGGCATCGGTCGATGTGGCGCCAGACGCGAACTGATTGAGCGCCGAGGCGAGCGCCTCACGGTCGCGGGCAATGGAGTCGACCCGGATCTTCTCGTCGAAGTACTGCTTGATCACCGTCGGCTGCGTGATCGTGAGACCCGCGGCCACCGGCACGTCCGACGGCAGCGTGATCGTCTTGACCCGGAAGCCCTCGAGTGCCTGCTCGGCATCGCGGAGCTGAGTCGCGCTGTACGTCAACTGCTCCTTGAGGACCGTGGCCGTCTCGCGGAGCTTGGCCCGCTTCAGGTCGGCCGCCAGCTCCACGAACTGGGAAGTGAGGCCGTTCACGATATCGGCGGTGCGCTGTGGGTCATCGCCCGACATCGACACCCGCATGAAGTTGCCGTTGTCTGCCATGACTACACGCAGCTTCTTGAGCAGCGCGGCCGACGCATCCCGGTGCGAGTCGACCGTGAATTCCGCCTTCTGGCCCGGCTGCAGGGCCTTCGCATCCGGAACCCAGGCGAAACCAACTTCCTTGCCCAGCGAATCGCCCTGGCCGGCTCGCGCCACGACACTCTTGTCGTCGAGGAGGAGGCGGAATGAGCCCGAGGAGGCATCGCGCTCAACCGTGTAATGCCCTGGCCGGAACCGGGGTGCCAGGGCAAAACCCTTGAGCAGGGCGCTGTCCCGCGAACGTGCCGGCGTCACGAAGAGCGCCTGCCGCTGCACCACCGAGTCGAGCACCGCGTTGGTCTTGAGCAGTTCAACCCACTGCACCGATTCGAGCAGTTCCTCTGCCCGGATCGGGCCGTTCTTGGCCGTGGGGGTCTCGATGTAAATCGTCGAGGTGACGGTGTATTCGGGCTTCACGAAGCGTGAGCCAAGGACGCTGAGGACCGTACCGACCAGGGCCACCGCGATGACCAGCCACCGGTACCGCTTGATGGCCGCGATGAACCGCTCCCATGGGATGCCGGCTTCCGGCTCCTCCATCGGCGGCAGCTGTCCCGCCCACGGCAGACCGGAAGCGCTGGGGGCCGTAAGCGACGCCCCCCCGAGTGCTGGGGCTACCGGACCGGTCAATTCGCTGGCCATGCAATCTCCTTGGAATTCCACCCCATGCGGGCGGTCTGACATGCGGCGTTTGAAGCGGAAATTCGCAAGACCAGTACCCGCTTCACCAACCCCGACGGATGGGGACGCGATTCTCCCAATTCCTTACCCCGATGGCGGTTAGCCGCTTCTGCTACCCCGGTCACTGTGGCGCAATCGCATCGGCATGTTGCTTGCCTGTGGCATGGAGCAGGAATAATCACGAAACCTGCTTGACGCACGCAACAGGGGCGGCTAGTGTGACCTGGCACCAATCCCGTAAACCTTGCAGGCGCAAGACACCCCGGAGCAGACGTTGACTAGCCTCATGGAGGTGTCCGAAGCCACCCGCGACCCGCTGGCCATCCCCGCCGAGGTGAAGGCCAGTATCCGGATACTAATTATCGACGACGAGCGCACGTTGCGCGAGAGCTGTGCCTCGGTGCTCCAGGCCGACGGCTACAACGTCACGACCATTGGCCGGGGCGAGGAGGCGCTGGAGACGGTGCGGCGGAGGAAGTTCGACGTCGTCCTCGTCGACCTGTACATGTCGCAGGTGAGCGGCCTCGACATCCTCAAGGGCATCCTTGCCGAGAGCAAGGATACCATCGTCGTGGTGATGACCGGGAACCCGAGCGTCACCAGCAGCATCGAGGCGCTGCGGATAGGCGCCTGGGACTACCTTCCCAAGCCGTTTTCCGCGACGCACCTCCATGTCCTCATCGGCCGGGCATCGCACGCAGTCATGGTATCGCGGGAAACCCGCGAACTCCGCCTCCAGCTCCAGCAGCAGCACGGCAACAGCGACAAGTTCGCCCTCATCGGCATTGCCCCGGGTTTCAGGAAGGCCGTGGAACTGGCCCGGAAGGTGGCCCCCACCGACGCGTCCGTGCTCATCAGCGGCGAGAGCGGTACCGGCAAGGAAGTGATCGCGCAGCTCATTCACCAGTCGAGCCGCCGCGCCACGAAGTCGCTCGTTGCGATCAACTGCGCCGCCCTTCCCGAGCAGCTGCTCGAATCGGAGATGTTTGGCCATCGCAAGGGCGCGTTTACCGGCGCGGACCGCGACAAGCCCGGCCTCCTCGAGACGGCGAATGGCGGCACGCTCTTCCTCGACGAACTGACCGAGATGTCGCTCCCGCTGCAGGCGAAGCTCCTGCGGGTCATCCAGGACGGCGTGGTGCGACGGGTCGGCAGTGAACAGGCCGAGGGAGTGGTCGATGTCCGGTTCATCTCCGCCACCAACCGTGAGCCGCTCGAGGCGGTGGAACAAGGCGCGCCTGCGGAATGATCTGTACTACCGGCTCCGCGTGGTGCCGATAAAGCTCCCGCCGCTCAGGCAGCGGCAGGAGGACATTCCCCTGCTCGCCGCCCACTTTCTCACCTTCTACTGGCAGCGGCATCGGCAGGTGGGCGAGCGGATTCCACGCCTCACTGAGAGCGCCATCGCGTTCCTTCGGTCGCGGCCGTGGCGAGGCAACGTGCGAGAGCTGCAGAACGTCATCGAGCACGTGGCCGTGCTCGCGGAACCGGAACAGCTCATCCAGCCGAACGACATCCCGCTCTATGAGGATTCGCCCGACTGGACGCCTCCTGAACCCGCCGCCGTCGCGGCGACGTCGTTCGCGGCCGGCATTGATGAGGCCTTCCACCTCGCGAAGGATCGCCTCATCGGTCAGTTCGAGCGCGAGTACCTCACCCGGCTCGTCACGCGTGCCGGTGGCAACATGTCCAAGGCGGCGCGCCTCGCCGGCATCGACCGAACCACGCTCTACCGGCTCATGGACAAGCATGGCCTCGCCAAGGCCGACAACGGGGAGCCCGAGTGAGCTCCGGCTCCGCCTCGACCGCGGTGCAGGTCACGGACACTGCCGCTTCTAAATCGCCATCGCCCTTGCAGCCGTGGGATCCCGATGGCCCTCACCCCACGTTGGTCGCGGCACCACTGCTCGACGCTCTTCGCCAGGCGGTGCTTGAAACCGACTCGGAGTCGCGTCGTCTGCTCCACCATGCCGGCACGCCCGAGGAAATGTTGCAGTTGCTCCGCGACGTCGGCAATGCGGTGCGGGCCGCGCTGGCGGATGACGCCGGTGAATGCGCGGCCCTGCCTCGGAGCATCCTCGCACGCGCACAGCTGAGCCTGCTTCGCACTCACCTCACCGCCATCCTGAATGCGTGGCCTTCGCCGCTCGATGCCCAGCAGGTGGTCCGCCTTTTCGGCGCACTGGAGCGTGTCAGCAATGCGCTGGAGCTCGACTGGTCGCAGCAGTTCGCCGGGCGCCTCTCCGGCCATGACGGACTCGAGCTGGTGGTCGAGGTGGCCCATGACCTCCGCTCGCCGCTCACATCGATCCTGTTCCTCGCCGAGACACTCCAGCGCGGCCGCAGCGGGCCACTGACGACGGTGCAGGAGCGCCAGCTCGGCCTGATCTACTCCGCCGCATTCGGCCTCAGCACGGTTGCCAGCGATGTCATCGAGCTGGCGCGCGGCGGTGATCGCCTGGTCGACCTCGAGCCGATTCCGTTCTCGATCAACGACATCTTCGAGTCGGTCCGTGACATCGTGCTGCCGATTGCGGAGGAAAAGGGGCTTGCCGTCAACCTGAGCCCCCCGGACGCCGATTTCCGCATTGGTCACCCTGTTGCGCTCAGCCGGGTGCTGCTCAACCTCACCACCAACGCCCTCAAGTTCACCAACGAGGGCTTCGTCGAGGTGCGCGGCACGAACCTCGGCGGTGAACGCATCGAGTTCTCCGTGCGCGATACCGGCCGGGGCATCCCGCCGCAGCACATGGCGACGCTGTATGAGCCGTTCCGGCGCCGGCAGCGCCAGGCGGAGTACGCCTTCTCCGGCTCGGGACTGGGACTCTCCATCTGCCGGAAGCTCGTCGAGGCAATGCACTCGACCATGCAGGTGGAGACGGAGTCGGGGAAGGGAACCCGATTCTTCTTCGTGCTCGAGCTGCCGCGGGCGGGTCAGGGTGGCTAGCCGACGGTCGCCCTCCCAGGGATGAGCCGGCTTCTCCACGTTGTCGGCGCACGCCCGAACTTCATGAAGGTGGCGCCACTCCTCCGGGCGCCATCGCCACACCCCATCGAGCACGTTCTCGTCCACACCGGCCAGCATTATGACGCCGGGATGAGCGACGCATTCTTTCGCGACCTGGGGCTTCCTGCTCCCGACGTGAATCTCGGGGTCGGCTCCGGCTCGCACGCGGTGCAGACCGCCAGGATGATGGCTGAGCTGGAGCCGGTGTTCGATCGCTATGCGCCCGACTGGATCGTGGTTTACGGCGACGTCAACTCCACGCTCGCCGCAGCACTCGTGGCCGCGAAGAAGTCGCTCAGGATTGCGCATGTGGAGGCCGGCGTGCGGAGCTTCGACCGGTCCATGCCGGAGGAAGTGAACCGTGTCCTGACCGACCAGCTCGCCGACATCTGCCTGACGCCGGGGGCCTCCGCGGACGGGAACCTGCGCCGCGAGGGCATTCCCGACGAGCGGATCCGCGCCGTGGGTAATGTCATGGTGGATACACTGCTCGCCCTCCGTCCCAGGGCCGCAATGCTTCACATGCCTGGCAGATTGGGCGTCGCACCGGGCGACTACGCGGTGGCCACCTTTCACCGCGCCGGCAACGTGGACAATGCGGCCACCCTCACCGCGCTGCTCGCCGGCATGAGCCACGCTGCTCGCAGCATGCCGGTCCTCTTCCTGGTCCATCCGCGCACGCGGCAGCGTATCAGCGATTTCGGCCTGGAGCATTTCGCCGCGGGAGTTCGCCTGCTCGATCCGGTGGGCTACCTCGAGACCATCGGCCTGGTAGAACACGCCGGCCTGGTGTTCACCGATTCCGGGGGACTGCAGGTGGAGACCACCATCCTGGGTGTGCCCTGTCTCACCGTGCGCCCGAATACCGAGTGGACGGAAACCGTTGAGAGCGGCACCAACAGGCTGGTGGCGCCAACGCTGGAGGCGATGAAGTCGGCTTTCGACGAGGCACGGCAGCAGGGGCGCAGCGTCGGAGCCCCCCGGCGGCCCCCGCTCTGGGACGGCCATGCCGCCGAGAGAATCATCGCACTCCTCGCCTAGGCCATCCTCGGCGACCTGTTCCCCGCTCCCCGTTCCCGCTACATTTGCCCCCGATCCTGATCGGCGCCTGCGCCGCCGGGATCGCTCCGCCCGCACCGGACTCCGGTCACCGCGTGAGCGGCGGATGCGCGCGTCGCCTGGCCAATGGGGCCTCAGGGCGGCGTCGGCATCCCCCGCCGCGGCGACCAAGGGACGGCAGGGCGGCCGCTCGATCCAATGGGGATCCAGCGGATGACGCGACCCACAGAGGACTAGAACCTCGATGCCATCTCACCTGCGACCGGCGCTGACGCGCGCCGAGCCGCCCGTTCACTCGCCCAACGCCGCACTCCTGATCGATTTCGACAACGTCACGCTGGGTGTCCGCTCCGAGTTCACCAAGGAGCTCCGTACCCTCCTCAACAGCGACATCATCAAGGGCAAGGTCGCTGTCCAGCGCGCCTACGCCGACTGGCGTCGCTACCCGCAGTACATCGTCCCGCTCTCGGAATCTTCGATCGACCTGATCTTCGCGCCGGCCTTCGGCTCGGTGAAGAAGAACGCGACCGACATCCGCCTGGCGATCGACGCGATCGAGCTCGTCTTCACCCGGCCCGAGATCGGCACCTTTATTCTCCTCTCGGGTGACAGCGATTTCTCGATGCTCGTCATCAAGCTCAAGGAATACGGCAAGTACGTCATCGGTGTCGGGATCAGGGAGTCAGCGAGCGATATACTGATCCAGAACTGCGACGAATACTTCTCGTACAGCGACCTCGCGGGGCTCACGAAGGAGCCGGACACCCCGTCGGCCCAGCGCGACCCGTGGGAACTGGTGAAGGAAGCCGCCGTGCAGATGGTGAAGAACGGCGACGTCATGCGCTCCGATCGGCTGAAGCAGGTGATGCAGCAGATCGACACGAATTTCGACGAGCGCAACGCCGGCTTCAACCGGTTCAGCAAGTTCGTCACCGAGGCCGGCAGCAAGGGGCTCATCAAGGTCACGAAGCTCGACAATGGCCAGTACGAGATTGCGCCGGCGGCTGCAGCAGTGGCCGCCGGTACGACCCCGAGCCCGAAGAGCGAGGCGTCCCGTGACGCCAAGGCCGAGTCGCCCGAATCCCGAGACCGCAACCGCCGGGGCCGTCGTGGCCGCGGTGGACGGGGTCGCGATCGTGAGCGCACCGAGGAGGGGAGCGTATCATCCCCGGAGTCGGCCGCGCCGCGCCACGAAACCCGCCACGAGGGCGCCGGCGGCCTGTCCCTCGCACGCGCCTTCAACCTCATGCGTGAGGCGCTGGCCCAGCTCGGCACGTCGGTGGGTCACGAAGCGCTGCGCCTGCGCATGGCGGCGATCCATGGCAAGGACGACGCGATGCTCACGGCGGAGAAGTTTGCTCGGCTGCTGCGTCAGGCCAACGACGCCGAGGTCGCCGACGTGCGCAAGATCGGCGAGGACGAGTACGAGGTGTCGCTCCATCCCACGGAAGATCCGCGCGCGCGGGCCGGCGCGGGGTTCGCCATGCGGCAAGCCGCCGTTGTCCCGCCCTCGAACGGAAGCGTGCCGGACACGCCTTCGGTGCCGATCGAGTCCGCACCGGTCATTCGCTACGGTGTGCGCTCGCGTCCCGGGACCCGCCCGGGGATTCGTCCCTCTGGCCTGCCGTTGGTCGGTGCCGTGAGCCTCGACGATGAGGTGCCGACGCCCTCCACAGCAGCGGCGGAGGCGCCGGTGAAGAAGGGTCGGGCTCCGGCGAAGAAGGCGGAGAAGCCGGCGAAGACCGAGAAGCCCGTAAAGGCGGCGAAGGCCGCCCCGAAGGAGCCGGCCGCCGCCGCTAGCACGAAGCCAAGCCGCCCGCGGGCAAAGGCGGCGAAGAAGGCGGAGTGAGGAACGGGCGATGGGCAGGGAAATGACCAGCACGCGACGGGCAGCCATACTGCCCGTCGCGTTTTTTCAGCGCCCGGTCGCGGTGGTTGCGCGGGAGCTGATCGGGCGCGTGCTTGTTTCGGGCAGCGGCCCTATGCGCACAGTTGGGCGCATCGTGGAGACGGAGGCCTATCTCGGCCACCGCGACCCGGCGTCTCACGGCTTTGGCAACCGCCGGCATTCCCGCAACGAAACCCTCTACGCGGCCGCGGGCACCTGGTACGTGTACCTGTCATACGGCATGCACTGGTGCGCGAACCTGGTGTGCGAACGGGAGACCAACGCCGGCGCGGTGCTGCTGCGGGCGCTGGAGCCGCTGGAGGGGCTCGAGGTGATGCGCCGCCGGCGGGGCAGGGTGGAGCGCGATCGCCTGCTGGCATCAGGGCCGGGGCGCCTGACGCAGGCCTTCGGCATCAACCATGATCTCGATGCGCAGCCGATGCGCCGGAGCGACGTCGTCATCCTGGCGAAGGATCCGGTGGATATCACCGTCGAGGTGAGCCACCGCATAGGGATCACGAAAGCGGTCGACTGGCCGCTCCGGTTCACCCAACGCGGGAGCCACTGGGTGAGCAAATAAAAGAAGAAGGGCCCGGCGTTCACCGAGCCCCCTCCTTGCGTTGCCCACCCGGGCCTTCCAGTTACGCCACGCCCTGACGTCTATCTGTTGTCCATGTTGTACTCGCGCGAGCTGCCGAGCAGGAGCCGCAGGCCGACGCTCGCCGTCTGGGTGCTGCCGACGAAGGCGTTGCCGCGCGATGGAGCCGTGTTGATCTGGTACTGGCCGAAGATCATGAACGGGCCACCCTTGATCTGAAGTCCGCCCACGAGCGACGCGAAGCCGGTGCTGGTGAGGTCGTCGACCGTTTCGTAGAGCGTCGACACCTCGGCTGGCGTGTAGCCCGCCGTGTTCAGCGCCACCGGACTCACGGCGTACATGATGCCGCCGCCGACGCCGATGTACGGCTCGACGATGCCACGCCATGGGAACGCGATCAGGTGGAAGGAGAACCGGAGCACGTCATTGAAGGCAACCTGCTGCGTGCCGGTCGCCGAGCCGGAGTAGTCGATCGTGGCGACTTCATCGCTGCCGAGGGCATCGTCCACCGAGATCAGGAGGCCGGTGCGCTTGGCGATGATCATCGTATTGCCGCCGACCGATGGAATCCACCCACGGGTCTGGCCGGTTGTCTGAAAGTTGAAGTAGCTCCCCTGGCCGCCAATGTACCAGCGGTAGTTCGAGTAGCCCCGCGGCTTCTGCTGGGCGGCGAGCGCCGTCGCGCCGACTCCAAGCGCCAGCACTCCCAACGTGATGCTACGCGTGAGCATGCTCATCCGAACGGCCTCCATGGCGGTGGTACGGTACCGGAGCGCGAGAGCATCCCCGGAGAACGACTTTGGTCAGTGACTGCGGAATTCTGCACTTGCCGGCCATTCCCGGCACCTTTCGCAGCTCCGCGCCTGACAAGGTATTGTTTATCAACAGGTTCCGCGAAGGGCCGACGGACTGGCCCGGGCAGCGGAGCGCCCTGTGTGCTCCCCCCTTCCTGCTTACCAGGCAGTCACAGGATCGCGCACACGGCTGCACCAAAGTGCAAAGACCGGGCCTCGGAGGGAATTTGTCCGGTTTTTGCAGCCAGAAAGTTATATAAGCTTAAGCCTGCGGCCAACTTGGGCGAAGGCGGAGAGGGCCTGGTCGAGGTCGGCACGGGTATGGGCTGCCGAGACCTGGCAGCGGACTCGTGCCTGACCCTGCGGCACGACGGGATACCCGAAGCCGGTCACGAAAACCCCTTCCTCGAGCAGCATTTCGCTCATCCGGATGGCGTCGGCGGTCTCGCCCAGGATCACCGGAACGATCGGCGTTTCTCCGGACAGGGGCTTGAACCCCAGGCTCGCCCAGCTGTTCCCGGAAGTACCGGGCATTCTCCCGCAGCCGGGTAACCCGTTCCGGATGCCGCCTCCAGATAGCGCACGCTCGCCAGGGCGCTGGCTGCCACCGTGGGGGGAAGGGCGTTGGAGAAGAGCTGCGGCCGGGCCCGCTGGGTCAGGAAGTCGCAGACTGCCCCGGACCCCGCCACGAAACCGCCGGCCGCCCCGCCGAGCGCCTTGCCCAGCGTCGAGGTGATGATGTCCACCTGTCCCACCATGCCGAAATGCTCTGCGGTACCCCGGCCCGTGGCCCCCAGCACGCCGGTTGCGTGGGAATCGTCCACGACAAGCACCGCCCCGTGCTTCCGGCAGATGTCGACGAGGTCGGGCAGCGTGCGCGATGGCGCCTTCCATCGAGAAGACGCCGTCGGTGATGACCATCTTGATGCGCCGGTCCTTGGCTGCCGCCAGCCTGGCGTCGAGATCCGCCATGTTCGCGTGGTGGTAGACCCCGGTCTGGCACTTGGTGATCGCCTTGGCGAGCCGGACGCCGTCGATGATCGAGGCGTGGTTGAGCTGGTCGCTGAGCACCAGGTCCTCCTCGCCCAGCAGCGTGCCGGGTACCGCCTCGTTGGCGTTCCAGCAGCTCACGAAGGTCAGCGATGCGGGCGTGCCCACCAGGCGCGCCAGGCCCGCCTCGAGCTCCCGGTGCATCGTGAAGGTGCCGCAGATGAACCGCACGGATGCGGTGCCGGCGCCGTAACGGTCGAGCCCTTCCTTGCCCGCCTGCAACCACCTCCGGCTCGTTGCAGAGCCCGAGATAGTTGTTCGATGAAAGGATGATGACCTCGCCGCGTCCCTCCATCTCCGCCCGCGGCCCCTGCGGTCCGTCGAGGTAGTTGAGGCGCTTGTAGACGCCGTCCCGCCGAACTGCTCCAGCTCTGGCGCTTCGAGCCGGGTGTCGAGCAGCGTCATTGCGTCGACCTCCAGAATCACCTTGCCCGCGCTTCCGTCCTTGATGACCGCGATCGCGTCCGCGATGCGTTCGAGCGGGAAGCGGTGGGTGACCACCGGCCGCGGGTCGAGCTCGCCCGCCCGAAGGAACCGCTGCATCTCGTCCCAGGTGCGTACATCTTGCGGCCGGTGACGCCGTAGAGCGTCAGCCCCTTGAAGATCACGTCGCGGGCGAAGTCCACCTCGGTGGTGCGGCTGGGCGTGCCCAGCATGTTGACCCGGCCGCCCAGTCGCGCCGCCGCGAACGCCTGGGCGTGCCCGCTCGGGTGGCCGCTCATTTCGCAGACCAGGTCGGCCCCGTCACCGTGCGTGAGCTCCGCGCACCCGCGCCACCACATCGTCGTGCGCCGGGTTGAGCGTCACGTGGGCGCCCATCGCCGTCGCCAGGGCCAGCCGCGTCGGGTTGAAGTCGCTGGCGATGACCAGCGACGCCCCGGCGGCGCGGGCCACCCCCACCGCGAAGCAGCCGATCGGGCCGCAGCCCAGCACGAAGCACGGTGCTCCCGGCACCTCTCGCCCTCGAGCACGGTGTGGACCGCATTGCCCATCGGGTCCATGATGGCGCCGATCTCGGTAGGGATGCCGTCGAGCTGCATCACGTTGGACGCCGGCATCGCGATGTAGTCGGCGAAGGCGCCGTCGCGGTCCACACCGATGATCTGGGTGCGGCGGCAGAGGTGGCCGTTGCCCGGTGCGGCACTGCAGGCAGTGCCCGCAGACGATGTGTCCCTCCGCCGTCACCAGGTCGCCGACCGCCAGCAGGCCCGTCGCGGCGGCGTCCGCGTCCCAGTTCGTCGATCTCGCCCGCGAACTCGTGACCGATCACGACCGGCGGCTTGAGCCGGTTGCTGCGCCCAGGCAGTCCCATTCCCAGATGTGCAGGTCGGTGCCGCAGACCCCGGCGTGGCGCACCCGGATGAGAACGTCATTCGGGCCGTACGACGGCGTCGGCACTTCACGCACTTCCATGCCGGGTCCGGCCTGTGTCTTCACGAGCGCGCGCATGCGGTCCTGGGACTAGGGTGACGGTGCGACAGCAGCCGAGCGGCGGGGGGCAAGATAGATCCCCGTGCCCGAGTGGTGAACCTCCACGTAGTTGCTGTCCAGGACGGCCATTTCCCCCTGGACCGGCGGCGAGAGTCGTGCACCCGGTAACCGGTCCTGCAGCTGGATCAAGGAGAACTTCTGCGACCGGAGCAGGGAGAGCACGTTATCCTCGCCGCTGCGTCCCGTCAGCATCGCCTGCCTGGCATTGAAGTAGTCAAGCTCGAACCCCTTGCCCGCCCAGTAGCAGAGCGCGGTGGTCTCGCAGGCCACCGGGCCGGCCACTTCGCGGATCCGGGAAACATCGGCGGCCGTCAGGGCGGCCAGCGCCGCTGCATCCCCACCCTGCAGGTTCCACCGCGCCGTGAGCAGCGGCTTGATGGCGAGCGTCGCCACGCCCAGCACCAGCGCCAGCGGGAGGAAGCGCACCTGCGGATACCGGGCGCCGACGGCCTGCATCGCGCGGCACACGATGATGCCCGACAGGGTGCACGACGCGATCACCAGGTCGAAGAAGCAGTTGTAGTAAACCCCGGCCCCTCCGCCGGTGAACAGTGCCGTCGCGAGCGCCATGACGGAATAGATCAGGAGCAGGCGATCGGGCCCGCGTCGCGACAGCAGCCCGGCCCCGGCGACGATGCTGGCCAGCGGCAGCGCCAGCACCGGCATTCCGCGCAGGATGTTCTGCGCGAGATACAGCGCCTCCCATTGTCGTCCTGCCAGCAGGCTGTGCAGCGCGTCGGGTCCCCAGGTGAGGCGAATCAGCCCCAGGGTCAGCGCTGTCGCGATCGCGCCGGCCACCGCGAGTGCTACCCCGCGCCGGGGCGACTCGAGCCACACTGTGATCATGGTCGCGATCGGGAGTGCGATCATGTTGTGCTTGGTGAGTCCCGCCAGCAGCATCAGCACCATCGCCGTCGCGAGCGCCTGGGTCGACCCCCACCAGCGCACCAGCGTCCAGAGCCCGAGCGTGGAGAGGGCCAGCGCCAGCATCTGCGGGTCGTTCATCGCGACGTAGTCGGTATAGCCCACCAGGAAGGTCGTGAGCAGGAGCAATCCGGTGAACCACCCCGCGGCCCGGGCCCCGCCCAGCATGCACGCGATCACCCCGGAGAAGGTCGCAACCACCAGCAGGCTTACCATCGAGAGGATCCGGCCGGCCACAATCAGGTCGCCGGTGAAGCGGCCCAGGAATGCCACGACGGTGAACGACAGCGGGGGATAGTTGTTGAGCACAGGCCCGGTGGGATCGAGGTAGAGCGCCCGTCCCGCCAGCCAGGCCTGGGTGTGAAGCGCGTTCCATCCCTCGTTCGGGTTGAGGGCCACGTGCAATGGCAGGAGCGCGAGCCGGTCGGCCAGGATCGGCAGCTGCGATCGCGGCGAGGGCGAGAGAGGCCAGCAGGAGGCCCCGGCTATCATCTGGGAGACTCAATCGTGGCGCTCACGATGCGGCCGGAGCGGGTTCGGGTGCGAGGCGCGACTTGAGCCGGAGCATCGGGCGCTCGATCAGATAGTAGGACCCCGACGCCAGCGCGATGCCCGCGAGGACCCCGCCGATGCGCTGAGGAGCACCGGGCCGGGCAACCGCGCGCCGATCGCGAGGCCGTAGCCGTGCCAGAGGTAGAGGGAGTATGAGATGCGCCCCAGGTAGCGCGCGACGGGCGAGCCGAGCCACCGGTACAGCGGATGAGCGTACCACTGGAGCAACTGTACGATGAGCACCGCGATCAGCAGCGAATCAACGGTGAACCCAAGCGTATAGTGCCACGCATTCGAAATCCCTGTGCGCGAGATCGCGACGAGCACCACCGTGACGAGTCCCCACCATGGTCGCCGGGCCACCGCCTCGGCGCCGGCGGAGAAGCTGTCCGATCGCGTCAGGGCCGCGAGGAGGCCTCCGATGGCCAGGCTGTCGGCGCGCGTGTCGAAGGCGGCATAGACATACAGTGTGCCAATGCCGGCCACGAGGAACAAGTAGGTGCGCCACGCCGCCACCGCGACCACCACGGCCACGAGGAATCGCCGCACCACGGCCATGCCGCGGCGCAGCAGATGGCGCAGGGTCATGGGCCACAGCAAATAGAACTGCTCTTCAACCGCGCAGCGACCAGGTGAGCGCAAGCGATCCCTGGTGCGCATGAAAAGCGAAGTAGTAGTTCGTGGTGTAGGTGAGTGCTGCGATCGTCAGGATGGTGGGACGCGAAATGCCGAGCAGTGCATCCAGCATGAATGTGAAGAGGATGAACACGGTGTACGCCGGGAATATCCGGAGGGAGCGCCTGATGTAGAACGCCCGCATGGCAATGCCGCCCGTGAGCTCGAACTCGCGGAGGAGCAGCCACGTGATCAGGAAGCCGCTGAGGACGAAAAACATCGTGACGCCGAGATCGCCCGGGACCGGCACGCCGGCGTGGTATGCGACGACCAGCCCCACCGCGACGGCGCGAAGCCCATCGAGGGCTGGGAGGTGCGGTCGTGCGAGAACTGCGCCGATGTCGGCGCGGTTCACACCAGTGCCGGCTCCCGGGTGACCACCTTTTCGATGCGTACCGCACTCACCTTGAAGGCGGCGATCGTGCGTACGGATCGAGCTGGGGATTGGTGAGCAGGTTGGCCGCCGCCTCGCGGAAGTGCATGGGCATGAACACCTGTCCCTTCGCCTGGCGGTCGGAAATGCGCACGTTGATGCGCACCGACCCCCGGCGGGTGGTGAGGTCCACCGCATCCCCGTCGCGCAATCCCAGCTCCGCCGCGTCTTCCACGTGCATCTCCACGATCGGTACCGGCTCACGGCTGTCCAGCCCGCGTGACCGGCGGCTCATCGTGCCGGTATGCCAGTGATACATCTGGCGACCGGTGTTGAGCACGTAGGGATACTCTTCGCTCGGGCAGTTCGTTGGGCGGCAGGTATTCCACGCCCACAAACGTGCCCTCCCGTCTGCCGTGGGGAAGCCATCGGCGAACAGGAACGTGGTGCCCGGATGGGCGACTGGTGTACCGGGTACTGCAGCGACCGGAGCTCCCGCAGGCGGTCGTAGTTGACGCCCTTCCAGATGGGCGTCACCCGCGCCAGTTCGTCCATGACGTCTGATGGCCCGGTGTAGGGCGACGGCAGGCCCATCCGGTTGCTCAGGTCGATCAGGATGTCCAGGTCGAGACGCGCATCGCCGGGCACGGGCTGCGCCGCCTCCATGAGCTGGATGTGCCGGTCGGTGTTGATGACCGTGCCCTCCTTCTCGGCGAAGGACGAGCCCGGCAGCACCACGTCGGCCCAGCGGGCGGTCTCGGTGAGGAAGAGGTCCTGCACCGCGAGGAACTCGAGGCCGCGTACCCAGTGCTCGGCGTGCGCGATGTTCGGGTCGGAGAGTACCGGGTTCTCGCCCATGACGTACAGGCCGCGGATCGGGCTGCCCTCCTGCCACGATCTCGGTCACCATCAGCCCCTTCTTGAGCGACAAGCTCTCCTCGGGCACGTTCCAGGCGTCCGCAAAGATCCGCCGGACCTCCGGATCCTCCACCGAGCGGTAGTCGGTGTAGGCGAACGGGATCGCGCCCACGTCGCTCGATCCCTGCACGTTGTTCTGGCCCCGGATCGGGATCATGGCGGCGCCCCAGCGCCCGATCATTCCGCACGCGAGCATCAGGTTGAGCAGGCTCGCCACGATGTCGGTGCCGGTGGTGTGCTGCGTCAGGCCCATTGCCCAGAGCGTCGAGGTGTTCGGTCCGCGGGCGTACATCTCGGCCGCCTGCGCGGATCGTGGCCGCCGGAATGCCGGTGATCTTCGCCGCCATCTCCGGCGTGTACGGCAGCACCGCCGCCCGCACCGTGTCCCGAACTCGTTCATCCGCGTCGCGATGAACTCCCGGTTCTCCATTCCCTTCGCGATGATGTGGTTGAGCATCGCGTTGTAGAGCACGACGTCGGTGCCCGGCATCATCTGCAGGTGGATGTCGGCCAGCGCCGCCAGCTCGGTGCGCCGGACGTCGGCCACGATCAGCCTCGCACCCTTCTTCACCGCCCGCTTGATCAGCGCGCCGAACACCGGATGTGTTCTCGGTGGTGTTGGCGCCCGAGATGAAGATGACGTCGCACGCCTCCTCGATCTCGCGCATCGACCCCGAGGCCGCCGACGTGCTCATGGCGCGGCTCATCGCCGAGACCGAACTCGAGTGGCAGAGCCGCGTGCAGTGGTCGACGTTGTTGGTGCCGAGCGCGCCCGCGCACCATCCGCATGAAGAGGTAGTTCTCCTCATTGCTGCACTTGGCCGAGGCGAGCGCCGCGATCGCGTTCGGTATTCTCGTCCCGGATACGCATCAGCTCCTGCGCGGTGAGGCTCAAGGCCTCTTCCCACGACGCCTCGCGGAAGGCGCTGTACCAGGCCGGCGGCGTCGCGACCCGGTCGCGCACGTCGTCATCGTCCACGATCGGCAGGCCAGTCTGCGGCGGCTTGCCCTGCTGGCGCTTCGGCGGGCGCGGCTTGTCCTTCCGGCCGATCTCCTCGATGAGCTGCCACGGGCCCTCGCGCTCCCGCGGCCACTCCCCGGTCCAGACCCACTTGTCGCCGTTGTGCTCCCAGCCCTTCCGGATCAGCGGTGCCTTGAGACGATCCCGATGCTGTACGAAGTCGTACCCGAACCGGCCCTTCACGCAGGTCGACCCCTGGTTCGGGCTGTACGCCTCGATATCGGGACTCGTGACGCGCAGGATCCGGTCACCCTTGACCTGGATGTCGATCTGGCACCCGACGCCGCAGTAGGGGCAGACCGACCGGGCCACCTTGTCAGGGTGCGCGAGCGCCTCGGAGCCGAAACGGTGCTTGGGGATGAACTCGAAGATTGCGCCGGTCGGGCAGACGCGGACACACTCGCCGCACCAGGTACAGCCGGCATTGTCAGGGTTGCCGTCGCCACCCACGATGATCTCGGTGTGCTCTCCCCGCTGTCCCACGTCCAGCACGCCCACGACCTGGATATCCTCACATGCGCGCACGCAGCGGGTGCAGAGGATGCACATGCTCATGTCGTGCTGGATCATCTGGTCACCCGGCCGCTCGTCGCCGTGGCGAAGTGCCAGTGTGCGTTTCGCGGGTGGATGCGCTCCGTACTGCACCACGTACTCCTCGAACACGTTCCTCGGCTCGGCCCGGCCACCGTTCTCGAGGTGGTCGCCCGGGTACCGCTCGAGCAGGAACTCGAGCACGCCCTTCCGGTTGCTCTTCGCCTCAGGCGATTCGGTCTGCACGGACATCCCCTCGGCGGCCTGGGTATAACAGGCCGGCGTGAGTTTGCCCTGGCCATCCACCGACACCAGGCAGATGCGGCAGTTGGCTACCGTGGTGAGCTTGGGATACCAGCAGAGGGTAGGGATATCGATGCCGGCCTTACGGGCGGCGTCGAGAATCGTGGCGCCGGCCTCGAATTCGACTGGCGTCCCGTTGATCTTCATGGTGGCATGTACGGCTCCCACGAACGGGCCAGGTCCCTCTAGCGAGGGATCCCCTCATTCGAGGTTAAGGGGCTCCTGCAGGTGGGGCAAGGGTTTGTCGCACAGGGTGTTGCGCCCCGGGATCAGAGGCCGGCGCGGCCCCGGGGATCAGGCGCCGGCGGCCTGCCGGTGCTCGGTCGGGGATGGTTTGACCAGTACACAGCCGGCGGGGCGGGGGCCACGCCGACGGCGGGGTGTCTGCTCGCGATCCCAGCCGTCATAGAACGTGAAGACCGCCTCGGGCACCAGGGCGGTCGAGGGCAACAGGACGTGGAGACCGTTGGGATTGGTCTGTGATTGCAGGGCCAGGAGGGCGTCGAACCGGGTGGGGCTGTCGACTTCGGCCAGCGCACCGAGGTCGACAACAACCAGGTCGAAGGGGTCGGGGAAGGTGGGCAGCCAGCCGCCGAACTTCACCATCTGGGGGAGGAGGCGTGCCGACAGTGACTCGGTCGCCATGCGTTGCTCCAGCCGCTCCACCACGCCGATGTCGGAGGTCCAGAACACCACGTCCACTTCGTGCGCCGGCGAGGAGGCAGGCGCACGCCTCGGCGCCGGCCCCGACCACCAGGGCCCGGTCGCTGGGGACGAGGCGCGGCAGCAGCGGAACGACCGGGCAGACGCCGTCGAGGCCCCAGTGTGTCGGCTCCTTCTGGGCAGCCCGAAGTTTGAGGACGTGCTGCCCGAACTCGCTTCGCTGTCTTGAGCTTGAGCTTCTTGCGGATGAGCTGGTCCACCACCTCGCCCATGAGCACCTCCGTCAGTACGAGCTGGCCTTCGTCCGACTCGTATAGGTCAGCCGTCGCCTCGCCGGCCATGCGCATCAGCTCATCGCGCGACACCGATTCCTTGAACGCCTCGATGCGCTGCATGATGTACTCGTGATACAAGTGGGTAAGCGAAGGCGCCGGCCGACGGCGCCCGGCGCTCCGGTGCGGAGGGCGTCGGAGGCGGTCAGCATGCGTTACGGTCGGTCGAGGCGGATTCGGGAGCCATCTCGTTGCAAGCTCGGCAATTACGTTGTTTCAGTCAAGGCGCGAAAACCCGACACCAGCCGCCCCCATTCCCGCCCGGCCTCAGGCCGCGGCCCGGATCAGTGCCCCCTTGAGGTACCCGGTCTCGGGCACGGTCAGCAATTCGGGGTGGTCGACCCCCTGGCCCAGGACCTGTTCCAGGACGAGACCTCGGCCTGAATCGGCGGCCGCTGCGGCAAGCATCTCGAGAAAATCCGCCCGCCGCACATGGTGGGAACACGACGCGGTCACGAGGACGCCGCCCGGAGCCAGTATACGCATCGCCCGCCGGTTCACCTCGGCATACCCCTTGAGCGCCTGCGGTACCGAGGAGCGTGACTTTGCAAACGCCGGCGGGTCCAGCGCAATCGCGTCGAACCGCTCCCGACCACGATCGAAATCCCGCAACACGTCGAATGCGTCACCTTGTGTCCAGCTGATGTTGTCGAATCCGTTGAGCTGCGCGTTCTGCCTGCCCCGCTCGAGCGCGTCGGCACTCGAGTCGAGTGCCACGACTGATGCGCAACGCGCGGCGAGGTGCAGGGCGAATGATCCATGGTAGGCGAAACAGTCCAGTCCTCTGCCGCCGGTCCTTGCCTCCGCAGAGAGGAGCATTCGGTTCGGGCGCTGGTCGAGGAACGCACCGGTCTTCTGGCCGGTCCATGGCGCGGCGAGATAGTGCACCGCACCCTCGCGCACGTCGAGTGACTGCGGCACGTCGCCCATGATGAGCTCGATACCGGTAGAGAGCCCCTCGCGCTGGCGTGTCGAGTTGTCATGCCGCAGCAGGATGCCCTCGGGCTCAAGTACGTCCGCGATGGCGGTGACGATGTCGCCGCGCATGGTCTCCAGGCCGGCTGAGAGCAGTTGCGCCACCACCCACCGATCGTACCGGTCGACAATCAGGGAGGGAATTCCATCGCCTTCGGCATGGACCACCCGATAAGCTGAGGCGTCGATGCCGGCACGTCGCGCGAGGCAGGAAGTGAGCCTCTCGCGCCACCAGATAGCATCGATGGTCCGTTCAGTACGCTCGAGCAGCCGAAGCTGGATCTCGGATCGGGGCGAGAAGATGGCCTGTCCGACGAACTTGTCCCTGGGATCGTAGACCGATACGAGACCGGCCGCCTCGGGAGCGGCCGCGACATCACTGCGATAGATCCACGGATGACCGCGCGTCCAGCGCTCGGCACCGCGCGCTGTTACGCGGGCTCGCTCACCACTCACGGTTTCCCTGCGCGATCCGGCCGAAGCGCGCTCGCTTCCCTGAGGTAGATATGGCGGATTTCCGAGCGCGGACGCGTGGTGTACGCATGGACCAGCAGGCGGATGCACCGCGGCAGCGAGCCCGGCACCGGGATTTCGGTCGAGTGCAGCAAGGCCACGATGTTCCAGCCGTAATCCTCCGCCGCACGCGCGGGAAAGGCGGCATCCAGGTCACTGGTTACCGTGAAGATCCCGCTCACGATATCGTCGGGCTGGAGGCCGTTGCTCTCGATCAGGTGCCGTAGCAACTCGTCGGTCGCCTCGAGGATCTGCGCGGCATCATTCGCGGCCACCGTGGTGGCCCCGCGGATCCCCTGCAGTCGGTAGTTTTCCCGGTCAGACATGGCGACTAATCTAGCGCAGGCACTCGAGCTCATGCTCGTCACCGACGATACGCTCGTCCGGGGGCGGGACCTCGTGGCATTGGTCAGAGCGGCAGAGCAGGGGGGTGTCACTTCGGTGCAACTCCGGCTCAAGTCTGCCTCCGCCGCTGAATTGGCTGAACTCGGCCGGGCGCTGCTGCAGTCGGTGCGCATTCCCCTCATCGTCAACGACCGGGTGGACGTGGCGCTCGCCATCGGCGCGCAGGGCGTGCATCTCGGCCCCGACGACATGCCGGTGGCCATGGCGCGGCGCCTGAGTCCCGCCGGATTCGTCATCGGGGCGAGTGTCGGAGGGGTGAAGGAACTCGAGAATGGTGCGGAGGCCGACTACTGGGGCGTTGGTCCCTGGTCCACGACCAGCACCAAGCCCGATGCCGGAGCGCCACTTGGCCCCGCCGGCTTCACGCGCCTCCACGCCCACGCCGGCCCCAGACCATGCATCGCGATTGGCGGGATCCAGCCTGACGATGTCCCGGTGGCAATAGGCGCTGGAGCAGCAGGGGTAGCGGTCATATCGGGAATTCTTGGTGCCGAGGACATCTCTGCGGCGGCTCGCCGCTATCGGGCGCTGTAGCTAAGGCGTGGAATCGGTCAACTCGGGCCCTCTCGCACGACGGATCTTCGCAATAGCCCGAAGGTGCTCACCGTACGTCCGGGTGAACACATGATGCCCATCGCCCGCAGCCACGAAGAACAAGTAGGGCACCGGCGCCGGATACAAGGCCGCCTCGATGCTCGCCCGACCCGGTGAATTGACCGGCCCCGGGGGCAGACCGGTATTGAGGTAGGTGTTGTATGGGGACTTGAAGCCGTAGTCCTTGGTGAGCAGTCGCGGCTTGCGCGATCCCGTGGCCAACTGGATGGCATACTGCACCGTCGGATCAGCCTGCAGCGGCATCCCCTTCCTGATCCGGTTCCAGTACACCGCGGAAATCACCGAACGCTCGCTGTTCACGCGGGCCTCGCCCTCGATGATCGAGGCAAGCGCGAGGAGGTGCAGTCGCGTCATGCCGAGGCTGTCGAGCCGCGGCGCCCACCCCGGGTCCCATGCTTCCAGGCCCTGTTGCGCCATGATCCGCACCAGGCCTCGCGCCGTGACGCCCGCCGGCACGAGGTAGGTCTCCGGCAGGAGCAGTCCCTCGAACGTCATGGCGCCCGGTACAAACGCGGAAGCGCCGGCCGCGTCGTTGGCGGCCGCCATGAAGGAATCGACGGGAATGCCAAGCTCAGCGTTTGCGATCGGCGCGATCTCGGCGAGGGTGAGGCCCTCGGGCACCGTGATGCGCAGCATCAGCTGGTCGCCCCGCTTGAGCGCGTCCATGACCGCCCAGCCCGAAGAGCCCCGGGCCAGCTGGTACACGCCGGCCCGCACCGACCGATCCAGCCCGCGCACGCGCGCGAGCAGCCTGAACCACTTCGGGTGCTCGATGACGTGATGTGCCGCCAGCGAATCGGTGATCACGCCGAAAGAGCTTCCCGCCGGAATGGTGACCTGCTCGATCGGGCCGGGCGTACCCGTGCATGCTGCGAGCAGCAGCAGCGCCGTCGACACGGCGCGTGACCCCGAGGGCCCGATCACCGCTTAGCGCTCACCGCTCACGCTTCCGTCGCTGGATCGACGACCGCTGGTTCCCCGCCGTGAATCCAGGAACGCCTGCAGGAGCACGCTCGCCGCGAGCGCATCGACTTCGTCCTTCCGGCCACGAGTATGGCCACCCTGTTCCCGGATCACGCGCAGGGCGCGGGCCGTGCTCAAGCGTTCGTCCCAGTACACGACGGGCAACCTCGACCGCTGTGTCATGAGGGTGCCCAGTTGCCGCGCGAACCCGGCCGACTCGCCCTCCTCGCCTTCCAGCGTGAGCGGCAACCCCACAACGATTCCCACTGGATGGTGAGCCTCGACATGACCGAGGAGCACCGGCATGGGGAAGCGCTTCCCGTCGCGCCGTGTCACCGTGGCGAGTGGCGACGAGAAGAGCTGCAGCTCGTCGCTCAGCGCGATGCCGATGCGCCGCTCACCCCAGTCGAGGGCGAGGAGGCGGCCCTGACCAGGCAGGTCAGGGGTGAGGCGTGAAGGGTCAGGGGACAGCGTGTCGGGCATGCACAAAACCTAAGCGGGTACGACCCGTAGGCCGCACCCGCGGGGAACACCCCTCACCCCTCACGCTGTTGCAGTTCCCCTCACGCGGTCTGGTTACTGCGCCATCGTCGCAAAGAACTCCTTGTTGTTCTTCGTCCGCTTCATCCGCTCCAGGAGGAACTCGAGCGCCTCCACCGGCGGCATGTCCGCCAGGAAGTTGCGCAGCAGGTACACCCGGTTGAGCTCGTCCTTGTCCATGAGGAGCTCTTCCTTGCGGGTCGACGTCCGCTGGATGTCGATGGCGGGGTAGATGCGGCGGTCGGCCAGGCGACGGTCAAGCACAAGTTCCATGTTGCCCGTGCCCTTGAATTCCTCGAAGATCACTTCGTCCATGCGGCTGCCGGTGTCGATCAGGGCGGTCGCAATGATGGTGAGGCTGCCCCCCTTCTCGATGTTGCGGGCGGCGCCGAAGAACCTTTTTGGCTTTTGCAAGGCATTTGCGTCCACCCCGCCCGACAGGATTTTCCCCGAGTGCGGCACCACCACGTTGTGGGCGCGGGCGAGACGGGTAATCGAGTCGAGCAGGATCACCACGTCGCGGCCGTGCTCGACGAGGCGCTTCGCCTTTTCGATGACCATGTCGGCCACCTGCACGTGGCGGTCGGCCGGCTCGTCGAACGTCGAGGCGATCACCTCCGCCTTCACGTTCTCCTGCATGTCCGTCACTTCCTCGGGCCGCTCGTCGATCAGCAGCACGATGAGCACGCACTCGGGATGGTTCTCGCTGATCGCGTTGGCCAGCTTCTGCATCAGGATCGTCTTGCCGGCCTTGGGCGGCGCCACGATCAGGCCGCGCTGGCCCTTGCCGATCGGGGACAGGAGGTCCACCACCCGCATCGACAGGTCGCTGGTCTTCCGCTCGAGACGGATCCGCTCGTCGGGGTACCGCGGCTTCAGGTTGTCGAACGCGATCCGGTGCTTGGTCTTTTCCGGTTCCTCGTAGTTGACGCTCTCCACCTTGAGCAGCGCCAGGTACCGTTCGCCCTCCTTGGGCGGGCGCACCTGGCCCATCACCGTGTCGCCGGTGCGCAGGTCAAACCGCTTGATCTGGCTCGGGCTCACATAGATGTCGTCGGGGCCGTACAGGTAGTTCCAGTCCTGACTGCGGAGGAATCCGTAGCCCTCGGGAAGGATCTCGAGCACTCCCTCACCGCGAATGACCGTGTCCTGGTCGAGCAGCGACTGCTCGATGCGGAAGATCAGGTCCTGCTTGCGGAGGCCGGAGTAGTTCGTGATGTTCAGTTTTTCCGCGAGCTCATGCAGCTCGGCGACGGACTTCTGCTTCAGTTCAGCGATATCCACGGAGGGACTCCAAGCGGGTCGGAGACGCCGCAGGGCGCGGCGGTCAGCAACAGCGGTTTGGGGAAAGGCTCAGGGAAAACGTGTCAGAAATAATGGCGGCAGGCGCAAAGCGTCACTCAGCCATCGGACTTGTCAGGGGGAGCAAATGCATACGGGGCTTGATGGGGCATAACGTAAGGTGCGGCCTGTCGTGCCGTCAAGAGGGTCCTCCCCCTGACCCTGCCGCCAGGTGAGCCGCCGCACGGCCCTCCTGGCTGCGGCGCTCACGGTCATAGCCATCCTGCTGCTCACCCTCTGGCCCCTTCCAGAACAGGCCTACCAGGCCTCACTCTCTCCGGTTTCCTGCCTGGTCTGCGGAGACCAAGGCATGCAGGACGTTCTCCAGAACGTCCTGCTGCTCGTGCCGCTCGGGTTCTTCCTCGGTCTGGCCGGGACCCGGCCCGGCCGCGCGGCGCTTGCCGGGCTGGCTCTGTCGGTCATTGTGGAAACGCTGCAATACTTTGTCGTCACCGGCCGCGATGCGGCCGTTAGCGATGTCATTACCAATACCGCAGGTGCGGCACTGGGCGCGGCACTGGCACCGCACTTTGCCACCCTCCTGCGGCCCGGTCGGCGCGCGGCAGCCGGCCTTGGATTCCTGACGACGTTGGTATGGACAGGATTGTGGCTCTTTGGCGGGTGGGCGCTCGAGGGCGATATCGGTGCGGGCCAATGGCGCGGGCGCTTTCCGGGTGACCTGCCGGATGCGCCGGCACTGAGTGGCGTAGCGGTCCAGGCGACCATCAGTGGCGCGCCGCTCGGCCTGGTGCCGGCTTCACTCCCGCCCGAAGTGGAGCAGCGCTTCGGGCGCGATTCCTTCGACCTGCACGTCGTCATCCAGCCGGGTCCGCCCATCGCCTGGCGGGAGAATGTCGTCACCATCATCGATGTGACACCCGTCCGGCATGAAGGCAACAACAGGCTCGTCCTTACGCTGAACCGCGTGCAGACGCGAGCGCTGCTTTCATACCGGATCAATGCGGCGCGCGTGCGCCTGCGCACACCGAGCTTCAGCTTCGGTCACGCTTTCGACGTGCCGCCGGGCGGCACCGCTACGCTGGACGTATCGCGCTCGCGCGGCAACCTCCGCGGTACGGCCGACCGTGACGGAAAGAGGCTCATCGCCGACTATCGCATCGCACCTGAACTTCTATGGGCCGTCCTTGCACCCCGGACTCCCGAGCCAGGTGTTCGGTGGCGAGTCGAGCCGTTCCTGTGGGCCGCGGGCATGCTCGCCGTTGCCGGGTACTGGTCGGGCAGGTCGCGTTCGCAGGTTGTCCTCATGTTCGTCTTCTGCTGGGTCGTCCTGGTCCAGGTCGCCACGCCCCGCCTCTTTGCTGTGGCAGAACAATCGCCGCTCGGCTGGACCATGCTCCTCGCCGGGCTGATCCTTGGCACGGTTGCCGGTCGCTTCTTCGCGCCTTCACGCGACATTCAACTCACATCTCGCCACCCTTAGCCTTGCGATCAAATGTCCCGAGCCCTCCAGGCCATCGTTCTCCTGCTCTTCTCCAATGTGTTCATGACGTTCGCCTGGTACGGCCATCTCCGCACGCTGGCCGACCGGCCCTGGTACCTCGCTGCCCTGGTGAGCTGGGGGATCGCGCTCTTCGAGTACCTGCTGCAGGTGCCGGCGAATCGCATCGGCTACGGCGTGATGACGTTGCCGCAGCTCAAGGTCGCCCAGGAAGTCATCACGCTGCTCGTGTTCGTGCCGTTCGCCATCGTCTACATGAAGCAGCGCATGCACTGGGACTTCGCCTGGGCGGGCTTGTGCCTCCTGGGGGCAGTGTACTTCGCGTTCCGCCCGAAGTAACGCCGTTGGGGGAAATGCAAAAAGGGCCGCATCCGTGAGGATGCGGCCCTTTCAACGTGCCTGAAGAAGCTTACTTCTTGCGGGCGACGTTCTCGGCGGCGGGACCCTTGGCCCCCTGCACGATGTCGAACTCAACGACCTCGCCTTCGCTCAGCGTCTTGAAGCCCGAGCCCTGGATCGCCGAGTGGTGCACGAAGCAGTCCTTCTCGCCGCTGTCAGGAGTGATGAAACCGAAGCCCTTGGCGTCGTTGAACCACTTCACCTTGCCGGTGGTACGCATGTGAAACCCTTTCAATAGACTTGTGCTGTCGGGCGTCCGGACATGCCGTACCCACCGACTGCTGGCGGAAACTCCCTCCGCCGTGGGTGCGGTCACTCGACCGCGATGGCTAGACACAATGAGAGGACCCAGGATGGTCCCAGGTCCTCGTGGAAGAATCTGGCCATAACTGCTCGCGCACCAGCGCGAACCGCAACAATCTAGCGAACTGGGTCCGGTTCTGCAATTGGCAGGTATTCCGGGACGCCGGGATACCCAATTCGCCATCTTTCGGCCCCCCGGGGGTCGCCCCGGCTTCCTCAACTGGAGCACCATGGGACGCGTTGTCGCCACCCTCGCCGTGACGCTGGTGCTGGCCGCCCTGCCGACCGCGGCCCGTGGCCAGATTGACTACCGCAACCTCGACGACGGGCGTCCGGTGCGAACCGAGGACGCCTTCGTCGTCGATCACTACGAGTTCGAGATTCTGGCGCCGTTCACCTACGATGCCGACGTCGACGGCACGCGGCGCTACATCGTTCAGCCAGAGCTGGAATACGGCCTCTGGCCCAACACGCAGTTGAGCGTCAAAGTGCCAATCGGCGTCATCGACAGTTCGGGAAGCGATGCCGGCGTGGGCGGCGTGCAGATATCGGATATCTACAATTTCAATGCCGAGGGGCCGACACTCCCAGCCTTCTCGGCGCGTGGCGACCTGTTCCTGCCCGGCGGCGCCCTGTCGGGTGACCGGACGCTTCTGTCCCTCAAGGCGATCGCGACGCGCACCTTTGGCCTCACGCGCCTGCACCTGAACGGCGCCTGGACCTTCGGTACCTCTGCCACTGCTGGCCCCCGCCTCGAGGCACCACCCCGCTGGTTCGCGGGCGCAGCAGCCGACTACACCCTGTTCCGCAGCAGTACGTTGCTCGTGGCTGAGATCACCGCGTCGCAGGACCATGACGGCGTCACCGGTTGGAGTCGTCGCGGCGGCGGGAGCTCGTTGGCAGTGGACGCCAACCCTTGTGCTCGATGCCGGAGTGGCGCGCCGCCTCACCGGCGACGCGGGGCCCAACCTCGAGGTCACCGCGGGACTCTCCCATTCCTTCGCCAGGCGCGGCCTGATGCCTCGGCCCCGGCCTCCCGCCGATTCGCTACCGCCCAAGGGCATGCATGCGGCTGTACGCGCGGAAGAGTTCTATTATCCGGGCAGCTTCAATTGGCAGTTTCTGGCCCGCTATCCACAGGCGGCGCGGCTCTTCAACGCCTTCGACTACGGACACGCGACGCTTTATGAGAACCTGCTCACAAACCCCCCTTCCGGGGTGAGTCAGGCGCTCGAAAGGCAGTATCGTTACCTCACGACTGACCTGCTGCGCCGGCCACCACGCTTTGGTGTGGCCGAAGTGGCGATCGAGCCGGAGTATGCGCGCATCGCCTGGCAGGCGAAGCTCATGTTTGACTGGGCGCATGTGCTGCATCGGCAGATCTACGACGTGTACGCCGACCCGTCGCTGTCGCCCACGGCGCGGGACTCGGTAATCGAGCTTCTGACTGATTATTACCTGAGCCGCCGCGCGTACGCATTCCCGGCGGTGCCGAAGTCGATGATGCTGATGGATGGGCAGTCGTTCAGCCAGGTGTTCCGCCGGCGGGAGCCGCGCTTCAATGGCCTCATCTGGGCGTACCACTGGCTGCAGGTCGGGCTCTACGAGCCGTTCGTTGCCGGCGGGCCCCCGGTGGAGCAGAAAGCCGGGGTCGACGCGACTGTAAGGCATTTCTGGGCCATGCTCGAGGGGGACAGTGCGCAGGTGCCGCGCGTCATGCCGATGACGGCCGCGGTGGCGCCCAACTTCTCGAGGCGCCACCCGCGCGCCGCGGTCATATTTGACAACTTGCACATGATGCACGACATCATCTCCGACATCCTCATCGCAGACAGCCTGTCGCGCCGGGACAAGGGGCGGATGATCGAGGAGCAGCTGGACGAATTCCGCGACCCCACACGCAACGTCATGACGATGGACGAGTGGTGGTCGATGGGTGACATGATGGGGGGCGTGGAGATGATGGGCGGACAGGCGGGTCAACGACCACAGGAGATGATGAAATGACGTACCGCAGCGTGAGTGTCATTGCGTACCTGCTCATGGTGGGCCCCACCATCTCCGCGGCACAGGCAGGGAACCCCGGCCAGATGGCCGATGCGTATGCCGCCGGCGCCAAGGCGAATGCGCAGCTGATGCAGAAGTACACCTGGAAGATGCGGGTCCAGCTCACCTACGACGGCGACCAGAAGCCGGCGTCGCTCTACCAGATGAACTACGTCGGCGGGCAGCTGCAGAAGACCGAAATCAGCGCGCCGCCCGAGGAGTCGGGCCGCAAGCACGGCATCAAGCACCGTGTGAAGGAAGACAAGATGGCCGAGATCAAGTCGCAGGTGGAGGCGCTGATCGACCTCACCAAGAAGTACATGGCGCCGACCCCGGGCCAGATGTTCGACTTCTATTCCAAGGCCACCATCGGTCCCGCGCCGACGGGCGGGGTGCAGGCCACCGGCCAGAACTTCATCCAGCCGGGCGACAACGTGACCTACTTCATCAACCCGGCCACCAAGAGCCCGACCGCGTACAACTTCGCCACATCGCTGAGCGGCAAGCCCGTCACCGGGACGGCGCAGTTCGCACAGGTGCCGGGTGGCCCCAAGTACGCCTCGTCGCTCACGATCAACGATCCGGGCGACAAGCTGTCGGTGGCGGTGACAAATTTTGAATATCAGTTGAATCAGTGACCTCGATCGTGGCCGCGGAGGTTCAATGAGAACGGTGCTGATGATGGTGACCGGCCTTGCGGTGGGCCTGGCTCCGGTGGCGCACGCCCAGGGGCCCAACCCGGGCCTCGCGGCGGACGCGTACGCGACGCACGCGAAGCAGAACGCTGAGCTGATGCAGAAGTACACCTGGAAGATGCGCGTGCAGATCACTTACAAGGGTGAGGACAAGCCCGCTCAGCTGTACCAGATGAACTACGCGAATGGACAGCTGCAGAAGACCCTGCTCAGCGCCCCGCCGGCTGAAACCGGGCGGAAGCACGGGATCAAGCACCGCATCAAGGAAAAGAAAATCGACGAGTTCAAGGCCTGGGCCGCCCAGCTCACCGACCTGGTGAAGCGATACATGGCGCCGACCCCGGGCAACATGATGGACTTCTACTCCAGCGCCACCTTCAGCCCGGTGCCCAGCGGAAATGTGCGTGCCACCGACACCGGCTTCATCCAGCCGGGCGACGAGGCGACGTACTGGATCGACCCCGCGACGAAGCAGCCGGTGCGCTATGCGTTCACCACTTCGCTCCAGGGCGACCCGGTGAACTGCACGGTGCAGTTCGCCCAGGTGCCGGGCGGTCCGCAGTACGCATCGACGATCAGCATCTCCGTGCCGGCCAAGGAGGTCGTCGCGACGATCACGAACTTCAACTATCAGCTGAACCAGTAGCCGAAAGGGACCGAGTCGATCATGTCGTACGGGATGCGTGGGGCCTGGGGTGCGGTGGTGCTTGTGTTGCTGGCGGCCTGCAGCAGGCCGGCGGAGCAGAGACCCGACGCGAACGCCGTCGAGACGGGCAAGATCGCCGAAGAGGCCTACATCTACGGCTTCCCGATGATCGCGGGCTACAAGGCGATGTACGGATTTGCCGTCGACTCGGGCGGACCGGACTACAAGGCGCCGTTCAATGTGCTCCAGAATGAGCACCACGTCGCCACGCCAGCCGACAAGGCCATCGTGACCCCGAACAGCGACACGCCATACTCGATTCTCTGGATGGACCTGCGGGCGGAGCCACTGGTGCTCTGCGTCCCCGCGGTCGACCCGAAGCGCTACTACTCCGTGCAATTGACCGACTTGTACTCGTTCAACGTCGGCTACATCGGGAGTCGCGCCACCGGGAGCAAGGCGGGCTGCTACCTGGTCGCTGGCCCGGGCTGGACCGGCGATGCGCCAAAGGGCATCGCGAAGGTGTTCACGCTGGAAACCACCTTCGGCCTCGCCATCTATCGCACGCAGCTGTTCAGCCCGTCGGACATGCCGAACGTCATCAAGGTCCAGGATGGCTACAAGGTGCAGCCGCTGTCGGCGTACCTCGGGCAGCCGGCCCCGGCCGCCGCGCCACGGATTGATTTCCCCAAGTTCACCGATGCGGCGTTCAAGACCGATTTCCCCGCGTACCTCAACTTCCTCCTCCAGTTCGCTCCCACCGTGCCGTCGGAGGACTCGATCCGCGCCCGGTTCGCGAAGATCGGCATCGCGCCGGGCCTGCCGTTCGCGTTCGACAGCCTCAAGGACGCCGACAAGGCCGCGTTCGGCCTAGGAGCGAAGGAGGGCTACAAGTCCATCGATGACCGGCGCAATGCGATCGGCAAGGTGGTGAATGGGTGGCACGTCGGCGCCGCGTTCGGCGACCGCGCCTTCTTCAAGGGCGACTATACGCTTCGCGCGGCGGCTGCCCTGGCTGGGATCTATGGCAATGATGAAGCCGAGGCGATGTACCCGATGAACAACGGCCTCAGTGCCGCGACAGATTCCTTTACGCTGGCATTCCCGGCCGGGCAGCTGCCGCCGGTGAACGCGTTCTGGTCGGTCACGATGTACGACGGCAAGACGCAGCTGCTCATCGACAATCCGATCAAGCGGTACCTGATCAACTCGCCCATGCTGTCGCATATGAAGAAGAATGCCGACGGGTCGGTGACGCTGTACATCCAGAAGGGCGCCCCGGGGAAGGCGCGGGAGTCCAACTGGCTCCCGGCGCCCGATGGCCCGATGTACATCGTGATGCGCCTCTACTGGCCGAAGGAAGAAGCGCTCTCGGGCTCATGGTCGCCCCCGGAGATCGTGTCGGTCAAGCCGTGAGGGCGGGGCTGGCCCTTGCGTTCGTGCTTGCCTCGGCCACAACGGCAGGGGCACAGCAGGTCGAGAGCCTCACCTGGCCACGCATCCGGACCGCTGCCAACGGAACGCAGGTTACGCTGTTCCAGCCGCAGGTGGATTCGTGGAGTTATTACGTGGTGCTGGACTACCACATGGCGGTCGATGTCCGGCTGCCGGGCGCCTCTTCCTCAGTGCCCGGTGCGCTGTTCATGACCGCTGAGACCAGCACGGACCTGGGTGCCCAGACCGTGGCGCTGTACAACCAGAAGATCGTGCGGGTGAACTTCCCGGGGCTCGACGCGGCCACGGCACAGCAGTACCAGTCGATCCTGCAGTCGCTCATACCGACGCGAACCTTGCACCTCTCGCTGCCGCAAGTGCAAAGCTATGCCGCGGCCGCGAGCGCCACTGCGGCCACCGCGGGCGCACCGCCCGCGACAGCGGGCCCGAATCCGCATCCCGCCGGCCTGCCGGCCTCGCTCGCGCAGCCGGCACCGCCGATCTACTACAGCCAGTCTCCGGCGATCCTCGTCATCTTCTCGGGGGAGCCCGCGTTTGCTCCGGTATCCCAGGGGTCGAAGCTGTTCTTCTCGGTCAACACCAACTGGGCGGTGTTTCAGGACAAGAACACCGGCACCTACTACCTGCAGGACCAGGCGAGCTGGCTCCAGGCGAGCAATGTGAATGGTCCGTGGCAGGCGGCAGGACAGCTGCCTTCGAGCCTGAAGGGTCTCCCCAAGACGGCCGAATGGGCAGACGTCAACAAGAACATCCCCGGACAGTCGTGGTCGCCGTCGGAGGTGCCACAGGTCTTCGTCACCCAGAAGCCCGCCGAACTGATCCTGCTGCAGGGTTCGGCGGAGCTCGAGGCGATTCCAGGCACCTCGCTTTCGTGGGTCACGAATACCGACAGCGACATCTTCTTCTATTCGCCGACGTCGCAGTGGTATTTCCTCGTGTCCGGGCGCTGGTTCAGCGCGCCGAACCTGGGGAACGGGCCGTGGACCTACGCCACGCCGAACCTCCCTGCCGACTTCGCGAACATCCCGCCGGATGGGCCGCGTGCCGCCGTGTTGTCGTCGGTGCCGGGCACCACGGAGGCCAATGAGGCGGTGGCGCAGGCCCAGATGCCGCACAAGGCCGACGTGAACATCGCGACGACCAAGGTCAACGTGGTGTACGGTGGACCGCCCCAATTCGCGCCGATCGACGGGACCTCGATGACGTACGCGACCAATACCTCCTACGAGGTGATCCAGGCCAGCGGCAGCTACTACGTGTGCAGCAACGGCGTCTGGTTCGTGTCGCAGTCACCCAACGGCCCCTTCGCCGTGGCGACGATGGTGCCGCAGGTGATCTACACGATTCCGGCGTCGTCACCGATGTACAACGTCACGTACGTGCAGGTGTACAGCTCCACACCGACCACCGTCGTGGTCGGCTACACCTCGGGCTACAACGGGGCCTACGTGGCGGCTGGAGTGGTCATGCTCGGCGTGGGCATGGCGATGGCGTACAGCTACCACCCGTACTATCCGCCAGGCTTCGGCTATCCCGTCTACTACCATCCGCCGTATCCCTACACCGGCTACGGCTACCACGCGGCCTACAACCCGTATACCGGCGCCTACGCGCACGGCTACTCGGCGTACGGACCGTATGGCGGCGCGAGCGCCGGGGCGGGATACAACCCCAGCACCGGCACCTATGCCCGGGGCGCGTCGGTATCCGGTCCCTACGGCTCGGCGGGGGCGGCGCAGGCGTACAATCCGCGCACCGGTGCCAGCGCAGAGACATACCAGCACTCGAACGCCTACGGATCGTACGGGTCATCGGTGGTGTCGAAGAACGGGAACACCGCCTGGACCAGCCATTCGTCGAATGCTTACGGCAGTACCGGCACCGTGCAGACCTCCAAGGGCGGCCAGGCGGCCGGCGTGTCCAACGCAAATGGCACGAGTGCGGCCGGCAAGACGGCGGACGGTGACCAGTACGCGACACACGACGGCAACGTCTACAAGAACACCGGTTCCGGATGGCAGCAGGGCAGCAGCAGCGGCTGGAGCAACGCTGACAAGCCGGCTGAAACGTCGAACGACGAGGCCGCTCGCAGCTCATCTGCGGCGAAGACCTCGAGTACCAGTTCCTGGCAGGGCGGTGGTGGTAGCCGCTACAGCGGCGGCAGCAGCGGCGGTTACAGTGGCGGCTACAGCCGCGGTGGTGGTGGCGGCGGCGGGAGACGTCGGTGACCCGCTCGCTTTCGGATGCTGCTGGGTGACACTTGCTCCGGAGGAGGGCGCTCGATAGTCTGATCGACGAGTCCGTTTCCAACCCGCAGTCCACTGGAGCACGGATCCATGATGGGAATGTCATTTCGACGGGTCGCGTTGATCGCAATCATCGTCACCGTCGGCGCTTCGCCGCTGCGCGCGCAGGCGGTGAACGAGCTGGCGTGGCCGCGCACGCTCACGTCGACCGATGGCATGCAGGTGACGTTCTACCAGCCGCAGGTCGATTCGTGGGAGTACTACGCGGTCCTCGACTACCACATGGCCATCGAGCTGCAGTTTCCCGGGGCATCGTCCACCATTCCGGGCACGCTCCGCATGACCGGGCAGACCAGCACCGATCTCGCCGCGCAAACCGTCGCGCTCTACAGCCAGGAGATCGTCAGTGCGACCTTCCCCGGCGTCGACGCCGCCACCGCGCAGCAGTACCGCTCCATCGTCCAGGCGGTCATCCCGACAACGACGATGAATCTCACGCTGTCGCAGGTGCAGGCGTACATGACGAGCACGAGCACCGCGAATGCCACCGCTGGGGCACCGCCCGCGGCCGCGGGCCCGAATCCCAGGACGGGACCCGGACTGCCGCCCACACTGCCGCAGCCGGCGCCGCCCATTTATTACAGCGAGTCGCCGGCCATTCTCGTGATCTTCGAGGGCAAGCCGGGATTTGCGCCGGTCACGTCGGGTTCTACGCTCCTCTTCTCGGTGAATACCAACTGGGCGGTGTTCCAGGACAAGAACAGCGGCATGTACTTCCTGCAGGACCAGGCGAGCTGGCTGCAGGCACAGAACGCCACTGGCCCCTGGACGGCCGCGGGGACGCTGCCGGCGAGCTTGTCGAGCTTGCCGAACAACGGTGAGTGGACCGACGTCACGAAGAACATCCCGGGGATGTCGTGGGGGCCGGGAATGGTCCCCCAGGTTTTCGTGAGCGAGACGCCGGCCGAGCTGATCCTGCTCGATGGGCCGGCGGAGTTGCAGCAGATTCCCGGGACCTCGTTGTCATGGGTCACGAACACCGAGAGCGACCTCTTCTTCTACACGCCGACGTCGACCTGGTATTACCTCGTGTCGGGCCGCTGGTTCAGTGCCACGGGCATGAGTGGGCCATGGACCTTCGCCACCAACAACCTGCCCGCCGACTTCCGCAACATCCCCGCGGACAGTCCTCGTGCCGCGGTGCTCTCGTCGGTACCCGGTACGTCGCAGGCGAGCCAGGCGGTTGCCATGGCGGAAATGCCGCACAAGGCGGATGTCGACATTGCCACCACCACGGTGAACGTCCAGTACGGCGGGCCGCCACAGTTCGCCCCGATCACGGGCACCACGATGCAGTACGCTACCAACACGAATAACGAGGTCATCCAGGCCGACGGCAGCTACTACGTCTGCAACCAGGCCATCTGGTTCGTGTCGCAATCGCCGAATGGGCCCTGGACGGTGGCCACCAGCGTGCCCCAGGTCATCTACAGCATTCCGCCGACGTCGCCGATGTACAACGTGACGTACGTGCAGATCTACAACTCGACACCAACCACCGTCGTCACCGGCTACACGGCGGGATACAACGGTGCCTTTGTCGCGGCAGGCGTGGTCATGCTCGGCGTCGGCATCGCGCTCGCCGCCACCGCGCCCTACTACCCGATCGGGTTCGGCTATCCGGTCTACTACCATCCGCCCTACCCGTATGGCGGCTATGGCTATCACGCGGCGTACAACCCCTACACCGGGGCGTACTCGCATGGCATGTCAGCCTATGGCCCCTATGGTGGACGGAGCGTGGGCGCTTCCTACAATCCCACGACCGGCACGTACGCCCGCGGAGCGCGGGCGTCGGGCCCGTACGGCACTGCCGGCGTGGCCCAGGCCTACAATCCGCGCACCGGTGCCAGTGCCGAAAGCTGGCAGCGATCCGATGCCTACGGGTCGTATGGTTCCTCGGTCGCGTCGAAGAACGGCAATACCGCATGGGGCGCTCACGCCAACACCATGAGCGGAAACACGGCGGTCGGTGGCATCAACAACAACATGTACGCCAGCCACGATGGCAACGCCTACAAGAACACAGGCAGCGGCTGGCAGCAGGCCGGCAACGGCGGGTGGAACAATGCGGCCAAGCCGAGCGAGTTCAACAATGACGAAGCCGCGCGGTCGGCGTCGTCGCTGGGAGACTCGAATCTCGATTCGTGGCGCGGCGGAGGTGGTGGAAGCTTCGGCGGCGGGAGCGCCGGTGGGGGATGGGGCCGAAGCGGCGGTGGTGGCTTCGGCGGCGGCAGCTTCGGTGGTGGTGGCGGCGGCGGCTGGGGTCGCGGCGGCGGCGGGTTCCGCCGCTAGGCCATCACCTCGCGGAGGGCCGCACAGAACTGCTGCATTTCTTCGGGGGTGCCGATCGTGACCCTCGAGTAGTTGGGCCAGGCCGGCCACGTCCGGCCGATGAGCACGTTCCGCTGCGCCATGGCGGTGGCGAGCTCGCCGGCCGGGCGCTTTGCGTCCAGCATGAAGCAATTGCTCTGCGACGGATGGAACCCGTATCCGTACTTCGTGAGGAAGGCGAACGTCTCGTCGCGCGCCTGCTTCGTGTACGCGCGCCGGGTGGGTATAAGCGAGGGATCGTCCACGCTGATCCGCGCGGCGGTGACTCCCGTGATCGAGCTGATGGTTCCACCGAAGGCCCGGAGACGGTCGAGCACGGGCGGCTGCGCGATTGCGAGCCCCATGCGCAGGCCCGCCATGCCGTAGAGCTTGGAGAAGGTGCGGAGGACCAGCAGGTCGCCATGCGAGTCCACGAGATCCACCACCGACGTTTCGTCGCTGAAGTGGATGTAGGCCTCGTCCACCAGGAGGATCGACCCGGCCGGCTTGTTGGCCAGCGCCCAAACGATTTCGTCGCGCGGCGTGATCGTGCCGGTCGGGTTGTTCGGATTGCAGATGTACAGCAGGCCCGGCGTCGGCGTCGCCGCGCACATTGCCCTGGCGTCATGCGCGATTGTCGGGGTCAGCGGTACCGGGACCGCGGGTGCGCCCGAGATTTTCGCCGCCTGCCAGCCCGCCTCGAAGCCCGGTTCACCGTAGACATACGCGCGGTCGGGGCCGGTGAACGCCAGCACGGCGCGATGGAGGGGTCGCTCGACCCGTTGAAGGTCTCCACGTATTCCGGCCGGAGCCCTTCGAGTTCGGCGATGCGAAGGCGCAGTGCCTTGTCGAGCCTGGAAGGCATAACGCCCCTCCTCCGAACCGAGCTTCTGCATTGCTTCGAGCGCGGCGCGCGACGGGCCGAGCGGGTTCTCGTTCGAGTTGAGCCGGATCGCGTTCGCCGGGGAGATTCCCCGGAGCGCCCGCCACGCGAGTTCACCCTCGCTCGATCCGCGGGGCAGGGCAACGCCGGCGGCGGCAAGGGCCATGAGCCGGGAAAAGTCACGGCGCGAGACACCCTTTGGAATCGGAGGCAGTTCGCTGGAAATCGGCATGCAGGACGATTGCCCCCGGCACCGCGCCTGTCAAGCAGGCATCAGTACCAGGCCGTCCTCGAGGACGTACTTCGGCACCACCCGACCCGGTTCTACCGTCTCCCGCACCTCGGGCAGGAACTCGAGCAGCACCAGTGTGCCGTCATACGCCTCCGCGATGGCACTGGCGTGCTCGATCCAGTCCCCGCAGTTGGCGTAAACCATATCGTCCTTCCGGTCGATCGCCGGCACGTGGATGTGACCGCAGATCACTCCATCGAGCCCGCGGTCGCGCACCATCGTGGTGAGCGCCAGCTCGAAATTGCCGATATAGGTCACCGCCCGCTTCACGCCACGCTTGAGCGCTCCCGAAAAGCTCCAGGGACGGAAGCCAAGGCGGCGACGAAGCTCGTTGCTTACGGTGTTGATCGTGACGAGCAGATCGTAGGCATGGGAACCAAGCCGCGCGATGAGCGGGTGCGTGCGTACCAGCGCGTCGGCTTCGTCGCCGTGAAGGACGAGCAGTCTCCGCCCATCGGCGGTGGTGTGCACGAGGTTGCGCTCGACCGTGATGCCGAACGCCAGGTTGCCCGACATGCTGCGGAACCACTCATCGTGGTTGCCCGGAATGAACGTCACCGGCCAGCCGCGTTGCGCCCGCTTGAGGAGGTGCCGGAGCAGGCGGTTGGTGTCGGGCGTCCACCGTACCCGGCGCCGCATGACCCAGAGGTCGAAGATGTCGCCCACCAGTACCACAGGCGTCATGGGATTGGCCTTGAGGAAGGCCAGGCATTCCGTGGCACGTACACCGGCCATGCCGAGATGGATGTCCGACAGGAAAATCGTGCGCCAGGTCATGCTCGCTCCAGCGAGAAGTGCCGGAGCATATCAGTGATCAATGAGGCGGCGCGATGGGTTGCGCCGCCTTGTTGACGTTTCGTGACAGTGTTGGAGCCCGGCGGTGACGAGCGGGCTTCCCGCGGCTACTCCGCGACGTTCAGCGGGCACCGCCATCCCTTGCGCTCGAGCGCTCCCCGGGTGCGACATTGCGGGGTATATGGTTGACATCTCAAGATGGCTGGAAAGGGAGAGAGAGCATGCAACTCAGTGACGTGAAGGCCCTGGTGACAGGCGGCAGCAGCGGCATCGGCTACGAGATTGCCCGCGCGTTGATCGAGCGTGGCGCGCGGGTGGCGATCTCGGGACGGGATGACGCCAGGCTCAGGCAGGCGGCGGGGACTCTCGGCGCCACGGGGATCCAGGGCGACGTAAGTGTCGAGGCCGACGCGGTCCGCATGGTGAGCCGCACCATCGAGGCCTTCGGCGACTACAATGTGCTGGTGAACAATGCGGGGATCGGCGTGTTCGCCCCGCTGCTCGAGACGACCGCCGAGAGCATGCGTCGCGTGTGGGAGGTGAACGTACTCGGCGCCACCATCGTGGCGCGGGAGTCGGCGCGGCACTTCGTGCAAAAGAGGTACGGCGACATCATCAACATCTCGTCGACGTCGGGACTGCGGGGCGGGGCCGGCAGCAGTGCCTATGCGTCCACGAAGTTCGCGCTGCGCGGACTCACCGAAGTGTGGCGGGCCGAGCTGAGGACCCACAACGTCCGCGTCATGCTGCTCAATCCGAGCGAAGTGATCACCGAGTTCGCCCAGCGGGCGGGCCATGCGCAGGAGGACAACCCCTCCAAGCTGCGCGGGGCCGACATTGCCCACGCGGTCGTGGCGATGCTGGCCATGGAGGACCGCGGGTTCATCCCGGAGCTCAGTGTCTGGGCCACGAACCCCAAATGAGTTACTGCGTCTTCACTGTCGCCTTGGCAGCCGCCCTGCGCTCGGCCTCCTCGAGAACGAGCCGGTATGCGATGTAGTACTTGAAGATGTTGGCGACGTAGGTCACGGTCTCGCGTCCGATGCGCTCGGACGCGACCTGCTCCACGTTGCCGAACCAGATGTTCGGGTTCAGTCCCTGCTTCTCGGCTTCCTGCCGCAACTGGCGCACGCGACCCGGCCCGGCGTTGTAGGACGCGAAGGTGAAGAGCGCCTTGTTGAGGTCGTCCATCGGCTCGTCCGCGAAGTACGTGTCCCGCACCCTCCGCATGTATTTCACGCCGGCATGGATGTTGGGCTCGATCTGCGTGATGTCGCCGACTTTCAGCTCTGCCCCGGTCTCCGGCATGACCTGCATTATGCCGATGGCCCCCACCTGGCTCCGGGCGTTCTGGTTGAGGCGGGACTCCTGGAATCCCTGTGCCGCCATCAGCAGGAAGTCCACGTTGTACTTGTCGCTGTACTTCCGGAAGAGATCCACGACTGCCAGAAACGACTTCCGCCCCTGCTCGGACGTGGCTCGTTTCGCGTAGCTCGCGTTGACGAGGTATTGCCGCTCCACCCGATCGCCGAAGGGCGTTCCGAGTCCGTACTTCCCCATGAAGGTGTTCAGGGCGGCGAGAAGCTGCGGGTTGTTCTTGCGGACGGCGATGGCGAGGCTGCCACCGGTGTGCAGCGCGATACTGTCGTGGACGACGAGTTCCGGAAAGACCTTCTTCCAGAAATTTGCGAGATAGTCGTCGACCACGACGGCAGGGATCAGGCCGGCGTTCACCATCTCGAGCAGGTCGTCGTCCTCCAGGTTCGGCGGGGCCTCCCGAATCGCTACCGGAGGCTTTCCCTGGGCCTGGAGCTTCTCGTTGAGCGCGAGCAGGTTCTCGTAGTAACCGCCCAGCTTTCGGGCGAAGACTTCCTTGCCGGACAGATCCTCAATGGATGCAATCGCCGGCGCGCCGGGACCGGTGACCAGGATCTGGTTCACGTTCATCCGGGTGGGATCGCTGAACGCGACATGCTCTGCCAGTTGGGGCGTCAGCGGGACCTGCGCCGCAACCAGGTCCACCTTGCCGTCCACGAGCGCCGCAAGCAGCATTTCGCGCGGTAGCGGGAAGAAGATCACGTGGATTCTGTTGGCGGTGCCGGTCTTGAAGTGCTTGTTGAGTCGCTCCTCCATGAGTTGCCCGTACTCGTACGCGATGCCGCGCTGCACGCCCCTGTCGATGAAGTAGAACGTGCGATTGAACGTCACGCCGATCCGCACGGCCCGGCGCTCGACGAGCGCGTCGAGGTCGCCAGTGAACGGCTTCAGCACGGCCTCGCGCACCGAGGGCGGGAGCTGGGTTTCCAGCTCGGAAGGCGGCAGGGGAGCAGGGACCTCCTCGACCGGCGCCGCCTTCTGCGCTGCCGGCTTGTCGCCACTGCACGCCGTGACTGCCACCACGGCGCCGACGAGCAGAACGGCAGTGAGGTCAATACTGGCCTTCATGATCCGTCTCTCCGCACCTGGGGGCTACTTCACACACCGCATCCAATTAGCCGGGTCGTGAAGGAATGCCGCAAGGTTCGCATGGCTACTCACCAGAACAAAATTGCCTCGCACATCAGCAAGTGATGGCGAGGCAACAAGTAAGCTCGGGATGGGCCCGGCGCGATTCGAACGCGCGACCTCTTGCTCCGGAGGCAAGCGCTCTATCCAGCTGAGCTACGGACCCGGGGTGCTGCAGAGGGGCAGAAAAGTCGCTCAGGGGTGGCCGTTACGCAACCGGTCGAATCCATCTGGCGTCGTGACGTTTGCGGGGTATGATCGTGACATGACTGCAACCGCCGAACCAATCCAAGGCCCGGATGGGCCGATCGAGCCGACCGAGCCGCGCGGCACCCACCCACGGCGGGAACCGCCGCCCACGCCTCGATTGCCGAAGCCGGCCGGAAGTTCCGCCGCAGCCGACGGCGCTTCATCGACCGGCAGGACGCCGAGTCGCTCCACGACCTGCGGGTGGCCCTCCGGCGGCTCCGTGCCGTCCTCACCCTTTTCCGTCCGGTGCTGGTCGTTCCACGACGCCTGGCCGATCGCGAGCTCCGTCGCACCGGCCACGAGCTCGCCGATCTTCGCGACCAGGACGTCGCACTCGAGGCGATCCAGGCGCAACCAGACAATGCGCCCGAACCGCGGCCGGACCTCAGGAAGCTTGAGCGTCGACGGCAGCGTGAGGCGTACCGGGTCACCGAACGGCTGCGTGGCCCACGCCTACGCGGCATGCTGCGGGCGCTCCGCCGCTGGGACCACTCCCCCGCCTTCATCGTGGACGAGGACACACCTGCCACGGTCGTGCTGCCCGGCCTTCGCTCGCGAGTCGCGGCGATCGAGTTGCACCCCGCCTGGTCCCTCACCCTGGTGCCAGACGAATCCGGCGCCCTCCACGCTCCCGACTCGGTCTACGATGACCACACCACCGCGGAACTACTGCACCAGCTCCGGCGCCGCATCAAGCAGGTCCGGTACCAGCTGGAGGCAATGTCGCGCGTGCTCGGCGCCGACTGGCTTCCGGCGCTCGAGCGGATGCGGGTGCTACAGGAGTCGCTTGGCGTCATGCAGGATGTGCAGATGCTTGGTGCGCTCACGGCTGTGCCGTACGGCCGCATCGTCTCGGCGAGTGCGGCGTGGGAGGAACTACGGGGCGAACGGCTGGGAAGGGTGCGCGAACTGCTGGACCAGCCCTAGCGGGGCCGGGATTCGGCCACGAAGCGCCGGGGCACCTGCTCTCGCGCGGCGCGTCCAGGCTGCCACACTGAGCGTCCGTCGATCCCATCCGGCACCGGCACGTCGAGCCAGTCGAGCAGCGCGGGGAAGACATCGGCCGTGCGCATGGGTGCCCGCGGCACCGGGTGATTGGACCAGAGCGGCGTGTGCATGTGCGCGCGGATCAGGCTGCCGTGCCCTGACTTGTGCTCCGGAATCTCGTAGCGATCGCGGAGGTCGTAGCCCTCGCTGGCCGACACCACGAGGTCGCCGCCGCGCGGTGAAGTGAACTGGTCGAGCAGGTGCACCGCCGCATCGGGATAGGGCGAGTCGAAGGTGTGCGCCAGCCACTCGTCGCGATCTCCCGCGAACGACGTGCCCATTTCGAGCGGATCCCCGGAAAGCACGGTATAGCGAATCGAGTCCCCGTCGCGAGTGATGATCGCCTCGCCACCCGACGAGGCGATCCGGATGTTTCCCTCGCCGCTTTCTGCTGCCACGAACCCCACCGCCGGCTCACGAACCAGCGCCGCCACCATGTCATGGTCCGTCCCGAAGGCATCGGGACGACGCAACTGGTCCATGGTCAGGCGCGTTGTGCGACGGACGCCGGGTCGCGCGTAAATCGAGGCGAAGGCATTGCCTGCCACCATGACCGCTGCGCGCGGGTTGCGGGTCCACACCACCGGATGATGGAGCGTTGGCACGCCCTGCGCCGTGAACCACTGCGCGAGGTCCAGGTGCGTGTGCATCTTCGTCGCCCCGTGGTCGCTCACCAGCACCAGGAGCGTCTCGTCGAGTTCACCTCGCTCCTGCAAGCGTTCCATCGCCGCACCGATCGTGCGGTCGATGAGCTGGAGCTACTGCAGTACCTGGGGTGAGTCAGGCGATCCGCTGTGGGTGTACCCGTCTATGCCGGGGAACTGGGTAAACACGAAGCGCATCGGACCATCGACGGCGGCAAGCAGTTCCCGCGCGGCGCGGCGGTCGAGCGGCTCATAGCCATTCGTGTAGTGCGCAATGCTGCCGACGAACCGCCGGGCACCCTGCGCCGGGTCGCGCTCTGGTGTGAGGCCGCGGGTAATCATCGTGAAAATGCCGAGGCTTTCCGGCACCAGCTGGAAGATCGTCTCGACCTGCGGTGCGATGTCGTCGTCGAGCATGCCCGCCTGGTAACCGCAGTAACTCCGCACCGCGGCCCGATCCTTCCACCAGCGGCCCCCGTAGGCCGCGCGGTCGAGCCAGCGGATTGACGGGATGTTGCAGGTGCCGGGGAAGCAGCCGGTGAGAAACGGCAGGTAGGCGACACTGGTCGTGGTGGGGAAGACGCTCACGGCCCGTGTCCGGGCGCCAAGTTCGGTCAGTCTGGCCAGGTTGGGCAGTCGCGCTGCCTCGAGCTCCGACTCGAGGACATCCGGTCGGAGCCCGTCCACCAGGATGAGGAAGGCGCGCTTCATGGCGTTTCGGAAGCCGGAACCGGCGCGATGGGCACAACCGGAACAGCCGCATCGATGGGCGCGCGGTTCATTTGCCGCATCTTGAAGATCATGATGCCGAGGAACAGGAGACCCAGGCTGAAGAGGATCACGGGCGGTACCTTGAGCGCGATGCCAAGCTGCGCCAGCAGCGCGTAGCGCAGCCCTCGCCCGAGAATCACCGAACCCTGGTACTTCCACATCGGATAATTGTCGAGCACCGCCAGGAACCGCATCGGGTAGTGCGGAATGATCGGCAGGATGCAGGTGCTCACGAGGGTCCAGAACGGTGCCTTCCGGTACCAGTAGAGCGCCCACCCGGTGATGCGATGACCCCTGAACCCGCGCGTGCCCTCACGTGAAAGCAGGCGCGCCAGCAGCTCCATGTTCCAGTACTCGATGATCACGGTACCCACGGTGCCGACCAGTACGATCAGCCACACAGGGTAGAGCGGGCCCAGGTAGACCACCGCCGGATCATATGGCAGCGGTGCCAGCGAATTTCCCGCGAACGAATAGGGAAGAAAGAGCCACAGCCGCGAATGCGACGGCTGCCAGCGGGCGCCGGCAAACGCCACGGCGGTGAGGACCAGCATGACGGCAGGCCACAGCCAGACCGGAACTGCCGGGGGCAGCGCCCTTGGAGGTTCCGGGACCAGTTCGGTGATGTCCTTCTCGTCCTTCAATCCCGCTCCGTTCTGTAACAGGTTCGGGAGCCGGCGGGCTCCTGAAAGTTGCGCGAACGCTAGGCGCGACGGGCGCCCGAAGCAACCGCGCTGCAATCCGGAAGGCCCGTGGTGACGTTGAGCTGAAGATGCCCTCACGGAGCCGTCGATGCCCCGCTACCTCATTGCCATCTCGTCAATTCTCCTGCTTGGTGTCCTCGGGCCCTCACGCGACCGGGTGAAGGCGCCGCGGCCGGCCCCATCGTGGGCCAATGCCAGCTGGCTGAATACCGACAAGCCGCTCACCCTGTCCTCGCTCAAGGGCAGGGTGGTGTTGCTCAACTTCTGGACCTTCACCTGCTACAACTGCACCAACACCGTCCCCTCACTGGTCGACTTCGACCAGCGCTTCCGAGACGCAGGCCTGCGTCATCATCGGGATGCATGATCCCGAGTTCCCGCCAAGCGGTGGAGAGCACGACAAGTCCAACGTACAGCGCGCCCTCCTCGATCATGGCATCAGGTATCCCAACGCGCAGGATAACGACCACGCGACGTGGAACCTGTACGGCATCCGTTACTGGCCGAGTTTCGTGCTGATCGACAGGAAGGGCAACATCCGCTATGAAGGCTACGGCGAATTTCACGTAGGCGACAAGTGGTACGAGCAGTGGGATGCCCGCATCCGGGAGCTGCTCGCAGAACAGGTGGCGTCGGTCGAGGTGCGCGTCATTCCCTCGGGGGACAAGGTCGTGGTGCGGGCGATCCCAGCGCCGGGGACGAAAATCAACGCCCACCTGGTCGCCGCAGCTCGAACTTGCATCGGGCCGGACGGAACGCCTCACCAGCTCGATGATCACGCCCGATTCCGCCTACTTCGCGGCGCCTCCCGAGGTCATCATTCCCGCCTCAACCTCCCTCAGGGGTGCGCATCTTCGCGCCAGCATCTGCGACAGTGGCGCCGCGGTCTGCCGCGTGGTCTCCTTGCCGTTGTGATATCTGCAGTCGGCGCCTCCTAACAAGTTCCTAACGCTCGAGCATTCCCTCCTTACCCCTCCCTAACGCGCCGATCCATAGCATTCCTCCGTCACTCAATTCTCGAGGAACCGGTGGACCTGCTGATGATCGGAATACTCGCATTGCTGGTGGTGGCAACGGCCGGGTTGATCCGGCTGTGCGCCAGACTCTAGGGGAAATCAGATGAACGGACTCTATGTGGCGGCCGCCGTACTGGCCGCGGGCCTGCTGGGCTACCTCCTGTTCGCACTGCTCAAGCCGGAGTCGCTCACATGACGGCCAATGACTGGATTCAGATCGTCGTGTACTTCGTCGTGCTCCTTGCCCTGGCCACTGCCCCTCGGGCGTTTCATGGCGCGGGTAATGTCGGGCGAGCAGACGTGGCTGACGCGCCTGGGACGACCGCTCGAGCGCGCCCTCTATCGGTTCGCGGGCGTGGCCGAAGACGATGAAATGACCTGGACCCGCTATGCGACGGCGCTGCTCGTGTTCAGCGCGGCGTGCTTCGCCGTGGTCTACCTGCTCCAGCGGCTGCAAGGGTTCCTGCCGGCGAATCCTGCGCAGTTCGGCGCCGTGTCGCCGGCGCTCGCCTTCAACACCGCCGTCAGCTTCGCCACGAACACCAACTGGCAGGCGTATGGTGGCGAGACCACCATGAGCTACCTCACGCAGGCGCTGGCCCTGGGGGTGCAGAACTTCGTCTCCGCGGCCGCCGGCATCGCGGTGGTCGTGGCGCTCACGCGTGGCTTTGCCCGCGCGGAGAAGGTAACGATCGGCAACTTCTGGGTCGACCTGACCCGCTCCACGCTCTATGTGCTGCTCCCGCTCGCGCTGGTGTGGGCCCTGCTGCTCGTTTCGCAGGGCGTCGTGCAGACGTGGGCGCATACCCGGTAGCTCAGCTGGTGGAACCGCTGCACGCATCCGACACGACCGTCGTGACGCAGCAGACGATCGCGGTCGGGCCGGCCGCCAGCCAGATCGCCATCAAGCAGCTCGGCACCAATGGCGGCGGCTTCTTCAACGTCAACTCCGCCCATCCGTTCGAGAACCCGACGCCGATCTCCAACTTCCTGGAGATGCTCGCCATCCTGCTCATCCCGGCGGGGCTGTGCGAGATGTTCGGCAGGATGGTGAAGGACCGCAGGCAGGGCTGGGTGCTGCTGGCCGCGATGACAATCATCCTCGTGCCGCTCGTCGATCGGGGCGACGGCGGCCGAGCAGGGCGGCACACCGGTACTGGCCGCGGCCGGTGCCGACCAGGCGCCCTCGTCGCTGCAGTCCGGCGGCAACATGGAGGGAAAGGAGACGCGCTTCGGCATCGTCAGCTCCGCCATCTGGGCCACCGCCACCACGGCGGCCTCCAACGGCTCCGTCAATGCCATGCACGACAGCTTCACGCCGCTCGGCGGCCTCGTCCCGATGTGGCTGATCCAGTTCGGTGAGGTCGTGTTCGGCGGCGTGGGCTCGGGCCTCTACGGCATGCTGGTCTTCGCCCTGATCGCGGTGTTCATCGCCGGGCTCGATGGTGGGCCGGACGCCGGAGTATCTGGGCAAGAAGATCGAGGCCTACGAGGTGAAGATGGCGTCGCTGGTCATCCTCATCCCGGCCATGATGATCCTGTTCGGCACCGCGCTCGCCGTCAGCACTGCCGCCGGGCGCGCCGGCGTGTTCAATCCGGGCGCCACGGGTTCAGCGAAGTGCTGTATGGGGTGACGTCTGCCGTCGGAAACAACGGGAGCGCCTTCGGCGGCCTGGGCGCCAACTCCCCGTTCTACAACCTGCTGCTCGGCATCTGCATGTGGATCGGCCGATTCTGGCTGGCCATCCCCGTGCTCGCCATCGCCGGCGCGCTGGCCGGAAGAAGCTGGTGCCGGCCGGTGCCGGCACGCTTCCGACGCACACCCCGCTGTTTGCCGGCCTGCTGGTCGGCACCGTCCTGCTCGTCGGCGCGCTCACCTTCGTGCCGGCGCTCGCGCTCGGCCCGATCGTCGAACACCTCCAGCTCTTTGCCAGGTAGACCGCCATGACCACGCATGCCCCGCGTTCCCTCGTTCGATCGCGAGATCGTCACTACCGCGATCGGGGACTCGTTCCGCAAGCTCGATCCCCGCCACCTCGCTCCGGAACCCGGTGATGTTCGTGGTGGCGGTGGGCAGCCTGTTCACGCCCGTGCTCTCCGTCGCCGCCCTTGTGCGCCTGGCGGGGAGAGCCCCTGGTTCATCTTCGCCATCTCGCCTGGCTCTGGTTCACGGTGCTGTTCGCCAATTTTGCCGAGGCGATGGCGGAAGGGCGGGGCCGGCCCAGGCGGCGGAACTCCGCAAGACCCGGCAGCCGTCCTGGCCCGGCGCCTCAAGGATCCCGCCGACCTCAAGGAGATCGAGGCGGTCGCCGGCAATGCGCTGAAAAGGGTGACCTCGTCATCGTGGCGGCCAGAGACTTGATTCCCGGGGACGGCGAGATCGTCCAAGGCGTCGCGAGGGTCGACGAAAGCGCCGATCACCGGCGAGAGCGCCCCCGTGATCCGCGAGGCCGGCGGCGACCGGAGCGCCGTGACCGGCGGCACCCGCGTGCTCTCCGACTGGCTCATTATCCGGATGACCACCAACCCGGGCGAGACGTTTCTCGACCGGATGATCGACCTCATCGAGGCGGCCAAGCGGCAGAAGACGCCGAACGAGATCGCGCTGGACATTCTCCTCGCCGCGCTGACGCTCATTTTCCTGATCGTCACCGTCACGCTGCTGCCGTTCTCCATCTTCAGCGTGCACGGTCGCGGGACAGGGTACGCCCATCACGCTGACCGTGCTGGTGGCCCTGCTCGTCAGCCTCATCCCCACGACCATCGGCGGGCTGCTCTCCGCCATCGGCATCGCGGGCATGGATCGCATGATCCAGAAGAACGTCATCGCCATGTCGGGCCGCGCGGTCGAGGCCGCCGGCGACGTGGACGTGCTGCTGCTCGACAAGACCGGCACCATCACGCTGGGCAACCGCCAGGCGACGGCGTTCATCCCGGCCGCCGGCATCACGCCCGGAGCGGCTGGCCGACGCGGCGCAGCTCGCCTCGCTGGCCGACGAGACGCCCGAGGGACGCAGCATCGTCGTGCTCGCCAAGGAGAGGTTCGGCCTCCGCGAGCGGGACGTGCACGCCATCGGCGCCCATGTTCGTGCCCTTCACGGCGCAGACCCGGATGAGCGGGGTGGACTTCGACGGGCGCCAGATCCGGAAGGGCGCGGTCGACGCCATCGACGACCTACGTGCGCGCCGGCGGCGGGTCGCATGCCCGCCGACGCTCGCAGGCGGCGGTCGACCGCTATCGCGAAGGCGGGCGGCACGCCGCTCGTCGTGGCGGACGGCACGCGGCCTCGGCGTGATCCACCTCAAGGACGTGGTGAAGGGTGGCATCAAGGAGCGGTTCGGCGAGCTGCGCTCGCATGGGCATCAAGACGGTCATGATCACCGGCGACAACCCGCTCACGGCCGCGGCGATCGCGGCCGAGGCGGGGGTGGACGACTTCCTGGCCCAGGCGACCCCGGAGCACAAGCTGGCGCTGATCCGGGAGTACCAGGCGGGCGGCCGGCTGGTCGCCATGTGCGGCGACGGCACCAACGACGCCCCGGCGCTGGCGCAGGCCGACGTGGCGGTGGCGATGAACTCGGGCACCCAGGCGGCGAAGGAAGCGGGCAACATGGTGGACCTCGACTCCAACCCCACGAAGCTGATCGAGGTGGTCGAGACCGGGAAGCAGATGCTGATGACCCGCGGGTCGCTCACCACCTTCAGCATCGCGAATGACGTGGCCAAGTACTTCGCCATCATCCCGGCGGCGTTCGCCACCACCTATCCGGCGCTGGCCGCGCTCAACATCATGCGGCTCGCGACGCCGTCGAGCGCCATCCTCTCGGCCATCATCTTCAACGCGCTCATCATCCCGGCGCTGATTCCGCTGGCGCTCAAGGGCGTGAAGTACCGGCCGCTGGGCGCCGGCGCCGTGTTGCGGCGCAACCTCCTGGTCTACGGCCTGGGCGGGTTTCTCCCCCCGTTCCCCGGCATCAAGCTCATCGACATGCTGTTGACCGCCATCGGCGCGGTCTAGGAGCCATCCATGCTTGCTGAATTCCGTCCCGCGCTCGTCTTGCTGGCAGCATTCTCGCTGCTCACCGGCGTCGTGTACCCGGCGGTGGTCACGCTGGGTGCCCGCGTGCTCTTTCCGCCGCCAGGCGGAGGGCAGCCTCATTCGCGACGGCGCGGCGATCGCGGCTCCGCGCTCATCGGGCAGCCGTTCAGTGGCGCCGGCTATTTCTGGAGCCGCCCGTCGGCCACCGGCCCCGGCCTACAACGCGGCCGCGTTCCTCCGGATCCAACCTCGGCCCCAGCAACCCGGCGCTGGCCCAGGCGGTGGCCGATCGCGTCGCCGCACTCCGTGCCGCCGATCCGACGAACACGGCACCGATGCCCGTGGACCTCGTCACCGCCTCGGGCAGCGGCCTCGATCCCGATCTCACGCCGGCGGCGGCGGCGTACCAGGTCGCGCGCGTCGCGCGCGCCCGGCAGGCTGCCCTGAGGCCCAGGTCCAGCAGCTCGTCGCTGCCCACACCGAGGGCCGCACCTTCGGCATTCTCGGCGAACCGCGCGTCAATGTGGTCTTGCTCAACCTGGCACTCGACCAGGCCCAGCGATGATCCGTGCACGGTTGCTGATCCTGACGGCTCTGGCCGCCAGCGTGCCCGGCATGCTCGTCGCGCAGGAGCCCGACAGTGTCAAGGCGGACACCACCGCCCAGCCGGTCGACGAGACCGTGGGGCTCAAGCTGGGATCGCTGCCCCTGTACCTGTCGGGGTACGTGACCTCGACCTTCACCTACTCCTTCGCGGCCACCGGCAACATGCTGGTGGGACGCTTCTATGACCGCTACCAGAAGCAGTTCATGGCGAACGGCCTCGAGCTCGGCCTGACCAAGCCGGTCGACACCAGCAAGCTCGATGCGGGGGCGCGGGCCGAGCTGCTCTTTGGCCAGGACGCGGCGGTGACCCAGTCGCAGGGGTTGTCGCTGGGACCGGATGGCGACCTCACCGAGGCGTATGTGGTCCTGAACGTCCCCACGGGAGGCACCGACCACTGGATCCAGTTCAAGCTGGGCAAGATGTGGACGATCATGGGGTACGAGGTGATCGATGACGTCCTCGATCCGAACCTCGATGTGGGCAACCAGTTCATCTACCTGGAGAACTTCACCAACACCGGACTGGGCGTCGACTTCAAGTTCGGGCCCAAGGTGGATGCGCAGCTGCGCCTCATCAACGGGTGGGACGTCGTCGTGGACAACAACAGCGCGTTGTCGTTCATGGGCCGGCTGGGCCTCACGCCGAGTCCGTCGGTGACGATCGGCCTCCTCGGGTACGTCGGCGCGGAACAGCCGGACAACGACAGCAACATGCGGTACGGGTTCGAGGGGCTGGGCACGTTCAAGCTGGGGACCAAGACGACGATCATCGCCCAGTTCGACTACGGCGAGGAGCAGGGCTTGCTCCCCGATCCGGACGAGAACGCGAAGTGGTGGGGTGGCGGACTGTGGCTCGTGCAGGACCTCTCGGCGACCTTCAACCTGGCGCTGCGGGGCGACTACGTGAATGACGAGAACGGCGTCCGGACCTCCGGCGTGCTGGGCTACCGCGTGGCGGACGCGCGGAAATTCGGCAGCGTGACGGCGACCCTCAACATCCACGTCTTCCCCAAGGCGACCATCAGGCCCGAGTTCCGGATCGACTTCTCCAGCCTGGACGACTACGGCGAGCTCGACGATCCCACCAGCACCCAGCCCTCCATTGGTATCGGGGCCACCTACCAGTTATGAGGCTGAAGTGACCGGGGACCGGCGCGGGAGTTATTCTCCAATGAATGACTGACTCGCGCCGGCCCGATCCCGATGCCCTCCTCGCCCGCGTGCGCGAAGAGGAGGCCAGACAGCATCGCGGCAGACTGAAGCTCTTCTTTGGCGCGGCCCCGGGCGTGGGCAAGACCTACACCATGCTCGAGGCCGCGCGCGCGCGTCAGGCCGAGGGCGTGGACGTGGTGGTCGGCGTGGTCGAGACCCACGGCCGGAGCGAGACCGCGCGCCTCACGGAGGGCCTCAGCATCCTTCCCCGCCAGTAACTGACTACAAGGGAAGCAAGCTGCAGGAGTTCGACCTCGATGGCGCGCTGGCCCGGAAGCCGGCGCTGATCCTGGTGGACGAACTCGCGCACACCAACGCCCCTGGTGGCCGCCACGGCAAGCGCTGGCAGGACGTGCTCGAGCTGCTCGACGCGGGGATCGACGTCTACACCACCCTGAATGTGCAGCATGTCGAGAGCCTCAATGACGTCGTGGCCCAGATCACCGGGATCACCGTGCGCGAGACGGTGCCCGATGCGGTGCTCGAGCGCGCCGACGAAATCGAGCTCGTCGACGTCTCGCCCGACGTGCTGCTGCAGCGGTTGCGCGAGGGGCGGGTGTACCTGCCCGACCAGGCCAGTCGCGCGCTCGAGCGCTTCTTTCGTGAGGGCAACCTCATCGCCCTGCGCGAGCTGGCATTGCGCCAGACGGCACACCGGGTGGATGCGCAGATGCGCGGCTACATGCGCAGCCAGGGCATCCGCGACACCTGGGCCGCAAGCGACCGCCTCGCGGTCTGCATCGGCCCTGATCCTTCGGCACTCCGGCTGATTCGCGCGGGGCGCCGCATGGCGGAGCGCCTGCAGGCACCCTGGACCGCAGTGTTCGTCGAGGTGCCTGGCCAGGTGAGCGAGGAGGCGCGGGAGGCGGTGGTGCGCGCCTTTCGCCTCGCCGAGGAACTGGGCGGCGAGACGGTCACGCTGAGCGGGGCCAGTGTCGCCGACGAGATCCTGGCCTGGGCGGCCCAACGCAACATCACGCGGCTCATCGTGGGCAAACCGCAGCGGCGGGGATTCGTGACTCGTCTTCGCGGTTCCCTGCTCGACGCCCTGGTCCAGCGAAGCGACAGCATCGACGTCTTGGTCATCACGGGTGAAGCCGACGACACGGCGACTCCCAGGCCGTTCCGCCGTCCGCCGCCGTTCGGCCAGTATGCCTGGGCTGCCGGCGTGGTCGGGCTGGCCACTGCGGTGGGATTGGGCCTTCGCGCGTTCCTGAGCACCACCGACATGGCGATGCTGTACCTCCTGGCAGCCGTTGTCATCGGGTCGCGCGTGCGGCAGCGCCCCGCGCTCTTCGCCTCGGTGCTCAGTATCGCGGCGTTCGACTTCTGTTTCGTCCCGCCGTTCTACACCTTTGCCGTTCACGACGTCACCTATGTCCTGACGTTCGCGATGATGCTGGCGATCACCATCATCATGAGCCGGCTCACCGGCCGCATTCGCGAGCAGGCCGATGCGTCCCGGGCACGGGAACAACGGACCGCGAGTGCCTTTGCGCTGAGCCGGGAGCTGGCAGCGGCGCGTGAACCGCCCGAGATCGTGGCCGCTGCCACTCGCCACATCGAGGACGCGTTCGCCGGCCGTGTGACCTTCCTGCTTGCAGAACCGGGCGGTGGCTTGCCGGAGGAGGACGGCGTCGCGACCTGGACCTTCGACCACGGCCAGATGGCCGGCCTCGGCACGAGCACGCTTCCAGCCTCGCCGGCGCTCTACCTTCCGCTCCAGGCCGCGGAGGCGGTCCTCGGCGTGGTGCGTGTCGTGCCGCGTGATCCGCGGGACGTCGCCGATCCCGAAGGGCGCCAGCAGCTCGAGTCCTTCGTTCGCCAGGCGGCGGTGGCGCTGGAACGCGCCGCGCTCGCCGAGCGAAACCAGGCCAGTCGCATGGAAGTGGAAGCCGAGCGCCTCCGAACCAGCCTCCTCAGTTCCCTGTCGCATGACCTGCGCACGCCGCTCGGCAGCATTGAGGGCGCGGCGAGCAGTCTGCTCGACTCCGGTCCCACGCTGTCGGTCGAGACCCGGCGGGAGCTGGCGGAGACGATCCTGGGCGAATCGCGTCGCATGACGCGCCTCGTAGCCAACCTGCTTGACATGATCCGCGTTGAAAGCGGGTCGCTCGCCGTGCAGAAACAGTGGGTGCCGCTCGAGGAAGTCATTGGCGTGGCGCTCATCCGGCTCGACGCACGCTTGAGCGATCATCCGGTGACGACGAGCCTGCCGCCCGACCTGCCGCTCGTGTCGGTTGACGACATCCTGCTCGAGCAGGTGTTCATCAACCTGCTGGAGAATGCGGCCAAGTACACGCCGCCTGGCAGTCCCATCGAGATTTCCGCTGTGGCGCGCGACGGTGCAGTGACGGTGAGCGTCAGCGACCGCGGACCTGGTATTCCCTCCGGGGATGAAATGCGGATCTTCGACAAGTTCTACCGCGCCTCACAGGGCGACACGGTCGGCGGGGTGGGACTCGGCCTCACCATCTGCCGCGGGATCATCCAGGCGCACGGTGGCCGGATCTGGGCCGAGCACCGCGCGGGTGGTGGTGCGGTGCTCCGCTTTACGCTTCCGCAGGACGGTCCGCCGCCTGTGCTTGCTGAGGAGCTCATCGAGGAGGACACCGTTTGACCGATGGCCCGCTCGTGCTGCTCATCGAGGATGAATCGGCGATGCGTCGTTTTCTGCGCGCCGCGCTCGGCACGCACAATTTCCGCCTGGTCGAGGCAGCCACGATGCGCGAGGGCCTGGCGCAGGCCGCGGGCCGCAATCCGGACGTCATTCTCCTCGACCTGGGGCTTCCCGACGGTGACGGGCTCGACGCGACCCGCCAGCTCCGGGAGTGGACCGGCACTCCGATCATCGTGCTCTCAGCGCGCGGCCAGGAACAGGACAAGATCGCAGCCCTCGATGCCGGCGCCGATGACTACCTCACCAAGCCATTCAGTGTCGGTGAACTACTCGCTCGGATCCGCGTCGCGCTGCGGCACCGCTCCGCCGGCGGCGAGCCGCCAGCGGCCTTCGAGGCTGGTGCCCTCAAGGTCGACCTGGCCCGGCGCAGCGTGACGGTAGCTGGCGAGGACGTGCACCTGACACCGACGGAGTACAAGCTGCTGGCCGTGCTCGTAAAACATGCCGGCAAGGTCCTGACCCATCGTCAGTTGCTGCTCGAGGTCTGGGGGTCGCACAATGCAACCCAGACCCAGGCCCTTCGCGTTTATGTTACGCAGCTTCGGCACAAGATCGAGCAGGATCCGGCCCGCCCGCGGGTGCTGATCACGGAGCCCGGGGTGGGCTACCGGCTGAAGGACGCCTGAACCCTTGCTCCGCCGGGCACCAGTCCCTTTCCTTCGTGTCCCCTGATTCCCAGTGAGCACCGGCCAATGACCGACGCGATGTCACCCGAGCTTGCCTCATTCACCGCAGGCTCGGCCGCCGCGCGCAGCGACGAGATCACCGCCGAAAGCGAGGGCGTGCGCCGTGTGCTCGCCGAGGCCCAACGGGTAGTCGTGGGGCAGGACATCCTGCTCGAGCGTCTCCTGCTCGGCTTGCTCGCCGATGGTCACATCCTGCTCGAGGGCCTTCCGGGACTTGCCAAGACCCTCGCAGTGAAGACCATCGCGACCACCATCGAGGCCGATTGCAGCCGGGTGCAGTTCACTCCCGACCTGCTGCCCACCGACCTCATCGGGACGATGATCTACAACCAGCGTACCAGCGAGTTCTCGGTGCAGCGGGGGCCGATCTTCACCAACATCCTCCTCGCCGACGAAATCAACCGCGCGCCGGCAAAGGTGCAGTCGGCGCTGCTGGAGTCGATGCAGGAGCGCCAGGTTACCATCGGCGGCGAGACCCTGCACCTGCCGAGCCTCTTCCTGGTCCTGGCCACGCAGAACCCGATCGAGCAGGAAGGCACCTACCCGCTGCCCGAAGCGCAGGTCGACCGATTCCTGTTCAAGCTGGTGGTGACGTACCCGGCGCGGGCCGACGAGCGCTCCATGCTCGACCGCATGACCGACGGTGCCCCGCCGGTCGCACGCCCGGTGCTGCACGCCGATGACATCCTTCGCGCGCGGAAGGGGGTCGAACGGGTCCACGTGGATGGACGGATCAAGGAGTACGTGCTCGACCTGGTCGCGGCCACCCGCCGGCCGGGCGATGCCGGCCTCGCCCAGCTCACGCCGCTCATTGCCTTCGGCGCCTCGCCACGTGCCGCGATCTACCTCATCCGCGCCGCCAAGGCACACGCGTTCCTCGCCGGCCGCGGCTTCGCCATCCCGGAGGACGTGAAGTCGGTGGCCACCGACGTGCTGCGTCACCGCATCGTCCCCACCTATCGCGCAGACGCGGACAACGTGACCACCGACCAGATGGTCGACCGGATCCTGGGGCAGATCGCCGTCCCATGATCACGGACGAGATCGCCGAAGAGGTGCGGCGACTCGAACTCGCGACGCGCCGGCTGGTGCGCGACCTCTCGGCCGGCGACTACGCAAGTGCCTTCCGCGGCCGCGGCATCGAGTTCCAGGACGTACGCGAGTACCAGCCGGGTGACGACGTCCGCACCATCGACTGGCGCGTCACTGCGCGGCTCGGCGTCACCTACCTGCGCCGGCATCACGAAGAGCGCGAACTCACCGTCCTCTTGCTGGTGGATGAGAGCGCGTCGGCCCAGGTTGGAAGCCGGAGGCGCACCCGGTCGGAGCTCGCGTCCCAGGTGGCCGCGGTGCTCGCCCTCACGGCGGCCCATGCGAACGACCGCGTCGGCGCGGCCTTCTTCAGTGATGGACTCGGCCGGATGGTGACGCCGAAGAAGGGTCGCCGCCACGCCCTCCGCGTACTGGGTGAACTGCTCGCGGCGCGGGCCGACGGTCCGCACCACCGACCTCGGCGCAGCCCTCGATGCCCTCGAGCCCCTCCTGCCGCGCCGCGTCGTGCTGGTCATCCTCTCCGATTTCTATACCTCGGGCTACCAGCTCCCGCTCTCGCGGCTCGCGCGGAAGCACGAGATCATCTGCATGCAGCTCCGCGACTCGATCGAGCAGGCACTGCCCGCGATCGGTCTCATCCGGCTGCGCGATCCCGAAAGCGGCAGCATCGTCACGGTGGATGCGTCCAGTTCCGCCGTGCGCGAGTGGGTTGCCGAGCGCCGCGCCCGCTTCGAGGAGACGCTCGCGCACGATCTCTATGCCAGCGGCGCTGAGCTGGTGCGACTCGACGCCTCCGGCGACTTCGCCGAGCCGCTCGTTGCTTTCTTCCGCCGCCGTGCCCGCCGCTGACCTTGCCGATGCGTCCAGGTCTCATCGCCATCCTGCTGCTGGTCCTCGGGGCCGCCCCCGCCGAGGCCCAGCACTTCGACCTCGAGATGAGTCGTGACAGCGTGAAGCTCGGCGAGGTCGTGGAACTGCAGGCGCGGATTCATATCGGTCCGCAGCAGACGCTCGCGTACCGGGTGCCGGTGGTGGCCGAGGGCATGCCGGACGGGGGGCGGGTGGTAGGCGTCGATTCACTCGAGCATCAGGCCGACCGGACACTGCTCATCGGGAAAGTGCGCATGGCCTTCCTCCGCACCGGCCGCGTTCGCATCCCGCCACTGCGCGTCATCGTGAAAGCCACGCCGGACGACCGTGGCTTCATGCTCGAGAGCGAGCCGCTCTATGTCGATGTGGTGCCGACGCTGCCCGCCGGCAGCCCGTCCCTCAAGGACATCCGGGACCAGGTGCCGGCGCAGGCCGTCGATCCGGTCATGGTGGCCGCTGTCATGGCTGGGCTCGCGGCCCTCACCTGGTTCGTTCGACGACAGCTTGCCCGGCGCCCCGTCCACGTGGCGGTGGCGCCGGTCGCGGCCGGTGCGGCAACACCTGCCGACATTGCACGCGCCGCACTGATCCGGATCGAGCAGGAGGGGTGGGCCGACCGTGGTGACATGGCGAGACACTACGAGGCGATCGCCGGCGTCATGCGCGACTACCTCGGGTCGATCGACCCCAAGGTTCACGCCGCACAGACGTCTACTGAACTGCTGCGCGTGCTCGCGACTCGCCGGTCCAACGGTACGTGGCATGGGACTGCCCGGCTGCTCGGGGATGCCGACCTGGTGAAGTTCGCCGGGGTCTCGCCTGACGTGAGGACGGCGCGGGCCTATGCTGAGAGCGCCCGGCGCGTCATCGATTCGTGGGCGGCACCAGCCGGGGAGCACGGCTGATGCGCTTCGCCACTCCGTGGTTCCTCCTGTTGTTGCTGGTGCCGCTGCTGCGGTTCTGGCTGCGGTGGCGCCATGAGCGGCGGCGCGACGGCGCCGTTGCCTGGGTCTCGGCGGGCGTGCTCGAGGGAATTCCCCGCACGCCACGCACCCGCCTCGCCACCCTGCCACGCTGGCTCGAGTTCGCCGGCGGCTCGTTGCTGGTACTGGCGCTGGCGCGACCGCAGCTCGACGCAGGCAAGGAACAAATCCGGCTCCGGTCCCGGAACATCATCGTGGCGCTCGACATTTCGAGCAGCATGAAGGCGACTGACTTCCAGCCGGGCAATCGTCTCATGGTCGCGCGGGCGACACTGCGTGATTTCGTGGCCCGGCGGGAAGGCGACCTCGTGGGCCTGGTGCTCTTCTCTGGCAAGGCGTTCCTGCAGGCTCCGCTGACCGCCGACATGACGCTCATCGGTCGCATGCTCGACCTGACGGATATCGGGCAGTTGCCCGACGGCACCGCCATCGGTACTGCCCTGGCTGTGAGCATCAACCAGCTGAAAAAGCTGCCGGCGGCGTCCAGTACCGTCGTGCTCATCACCGATGGCGCCAACAACACTGGCTCACCGACACTGCCCCAGGCGACAGAGATGGCGCGCGCACTCGGCATTCGCGTGCACGCGATCGGACTGACGTCCGCCGACACCACGCAGTATGACCTCAACGGCGTGTGGAGCGTGCGCACCCGTGCCGCGAAGCTCTCCAAGCGCGACGAAGAGACCCTCCGTCGCGTGGCGGAGCGCACCGGCGGCACTTTTGCCCGCGCCACGGATCCTGCTGCGCTCGACAGCGTCATGCGTGCCATCGACCCCCTCGAGCGCACCGAGGTGCCGATCCGCGAGGTGCGGGATCATCGCGAACTCTTTCCGGTCGTCCTCCTGGCCGGCCTCCTCATGCTGGGCCTGCAATCCATCCTCGGCGCCACCTGGCTCAGGTCGGTGCCATGATCTTTGCGGTGCCGGCCGTGCTCTTCCTGCTGGTGGCGCTGCCGTTCGCGGCGACGTGGCTCATCAGGCACGCGCAGCGGGCGCGTGCCGCCGCGCTCGCCACGCTCGGTGATCCCGTGGTGCTCGCGCGCACCGGCCTCCGGATCGATCCCGGTTCACGGCGCGTCCGGGCCGTGCTGCGCACAGCGGCCATCGGTTTCGGGCTGCTGGCACTCGCCCGGCCGCAGGGCGGCGAATTCGATACCCGCTCCAACCGATCGGGTCGCGACCTTCTGGTGGCGCTCGACCTGTCGCGCTCGATGCTGGTGCAGGATGCGGGCGGGACCCGGCTCGATCGCGCCAAGACGCTGGCGAAAGACCTCGCCGGCGAACTGCCGGGTGACCGCGTCGGGCTCGTCATCTTCGGCGGCGCGGCATTTCTCCAGTTGCCGATGACGAATGACCATGCGGTGTTCGATCGCTTCATCGATGCGGCCACGACCAACGCGATCGAGGACCCGAGCACCGACATCGCGTCGGCACTCGAGGTGAGCCGGACGGTGTTCGAGCACGAAGGTGGCGAGGGCCACCGGGCGATCGTGCTGCTCACCGACGGCGAACGGAGCGAAGGGAACCTCGACCAGCCGCTCGAGAAGCTGGGCGAGGCCCAGATTCCGGTTTTCGCGTACGGCATCGGCACTCCGGCCGGCGGGTTCGTCCCCGCCGACCCGGAGGCGCCGAGCGACTCGGGAAGCCAGTGGCACCGGGACAACATCGGCCGGCCGGCGGAGTCGCGTCTGGATGAGAAGACGCTGCGCCGCGTTACGGAAACCTCAGGAGGGGCGTTTGCGCGCTGGGATGATCGCGCGGCGCGGAAGGAACTCGTGGCGGCCCTTCGCAAGGTGGCGGAGCGACCGCTGGGCACCCAGCGAGTTCCCCAGCATGTCGAGCTGTTCCAGTGGCCCCTCGCCGCCGCACTCCTGTTCCTGGCCCTGGAACTGCTCGTGGCGCTCGGCTGGTCCCGGCGTGCCGCCCCGGCGCTGGTGGTGGGGCTGGTCACCATGATGGTGGGATGCGGGGGCGAGAGCGGCACTTTCCGCCGGGCCGTGCGCCTGTATCACAAGAGCCGGTACCCGGAGTCCTTTGCGCTCTACCAGGGTCCGCTGCAGCAATCGAAGGATCCGCTCGTGCAACTCGGGGCCGGTAATGCCGGATACCGGGTGAGCCGGTTCGAGGATGCGGCGCTGCACTATCAGGCGGTGGTGGCTGGGGCGACTGGAGCAGAAATCCGCACCATCGGGCTCTTCAATCTCGGGGACGCCTGGTTCCGAGCCGGCCAGGCCTCGAAGGAACGCGCGGCTGATTTCTATGATCGTGCCATTGCGGCGTTCGAGGAGGCATTGCTCACGGCACCCGATGACGAGAACATCCGCTGGAACCTCGAACTTGCCCTCAAGAAGCGCGACGAGGTCGAGAGCTCCGGCTCACCGGGCAGGGGCGGGCGCGCGCTCGCCGGACAAAGTACCGGCACCCAGGAGGGTCTGAACGGTGAGCGCGAGCAGGCCATTGGCGCCATGGCCGGGGGCGGGTCGGGTGATGCTGCCGGTGAGTCGGCCGAGGAACTGACGGAGGAGGAGGCAAGGAAGCTCCTCGAGTCGGTGGAGCGCCAGCAGCTCACGGAGCACGAAGGTCGCCGGCCGAAGGGGAATGGAGGGGACGGGAGGGACTGGTAGGGCCGCGCCAGATTGTCACGGAGCTGCCTGCCACTCGCCACGACTGACCCATCGTGCCCGCTTGAAGTGTCACATTCGATGCCGCCGCCGTCGGGGGCCATCACCCGTAAGGGCCTGCAGTGCCAATGCTTGGAGGACCCCCAAGCCTCCGTCGAAATTTCGGCGCGATCGATGCATGTCACTGGTCAATCGCTTCCTGCTGGAGCCCGCGAACGATGCAGAAGGATCCCGCCAACTCGAGCCCGAGTCAAACCGCCGCATGGCGGCGGCGCGTTCGCGCGGGAATTATCGCCGTCGTGACGGTGCTCGCCATCGAGGCAAGCCACCCCGCATGGAATGACAGCACCGCGTGGGTCGGCATCGAATGGCTGGCGAGCGGCGACGTCCCGGCCAGCGCCTACGATCCCGCCACCACTGCACTCCTGGTCGACATCCAGCGAAGCTCCTGGGCCTTCATCGCCCGGCGGGCACTTGGCCTGGTGGATTCGATCCCGGTGGTCCCGCTCCCCCGTGATCTGGTGGACCCGCTTACCCTGGGCGTATACGCCGCACCGCATGACATGGTGTACCTCCGCACGTCGCACCACGCACCGCGGACCGATGCTACCATCGACGCAGTCGACGGCGTGCCGATCGGCACGTTCCAGGTCTATGTGCATGAGCTGGTGCACGCGAGCCAGGCCCGCGATCCCGAGGTGTGGCGCACGTTGTTCCGGGGGGTTCCGCGGCAGAAGGACCTGCGGCGCTACGGGGCCATCAACCCGCTGGAGCAGCAGGCCGACGCCGCCAGCTGGGCCCTCACGACCTTGATCCTGGAGCGGAAGGGCGAGTGGACCCGCCATTCGATCTCGGAAGTGAGCCAGGAAATGCCAGGGGTGAAGCGCATGCTCGGCATCTTCCTGAGGCACCCGGTATTCACCAGCCAGGTCGACAGCCTCGGGCGCTGGCGGGCCGACTCCACGGTCGTGCCGGGTGACTCGGTGCTTGCCGACCGGCTTTTCCGTCCGGTGTCCAACAACCCCTGGTCACGGGCCCTCGCCGTGTTCGGTCTCCAGCAGGAGGACCCCCGCTGGTGGCGCTGGATGCAGGTGGTTGGCCAGATCCCTCAGGCGAGCCCCGACACCACGGGACCTGCCGCAGCCGAATAGTTTTCGCGCGACATCTATAGCCGGTTCATCCGCCTCAACAGCGCAGCGCCCCGCTCGATCAGCTCATCCTACCGTCTTCACCGCCGGCTTGTCCTCGGGTTTCGTCAGCTGGTCGCCGACCGGGAGGCTCCTGATCCGCCGCCCCGTCGCCGCAAAGATCGCATTCGCCAATGCCGGCGCCACCGGCGGAACACCTGGTTCACCGATTCCGCCCGGCTTCGCTTCGGAGGCAACGAGGTGCACCCGGATTTCCTTCGGCGCCACGTTCATACGCGCCACCTTGTAGTCACTGAAGTTCGACTGAATCGGGCGTCCCTCACGCCAGGTGATCTCGCCGTACAGCGCGTTGCCGATGCCCATCATCGTGGCGCCCTCGAACTGCGCCTTCACGCGATCGGGATTGGCGATAAACCCCCCGTCAGCGGCGACGTCGACCCGCTCGATGGCAATGCTGCCGTCGGGGTTCGACGCGACTTCGATCACCATCGCGATATAGCTCAGGAAGCTGCGGTGCACCGCGAGCCCGCGACCACGTCCCGGGGGAAGCGGCTGCCCCCATCCCGCTCGACTGGTAGCGAGTTCGACGACCCCCCGCAGCCTGGCGGTATCGATCGGGTGGCTCTCGAAACTGTCACCATAGTTCCACGGCTTCCCGGTGAGGCCCACCTTGCTCATGTCGATGATGCGGTCGGGCCCCAGCAACTCGAGCACGAATTCCTTCGGGTCCCGGCCCGCCGCGTGCGCCAGCTCGTCGATGAAGGACCCGATCGCAAAGGCATGCGGGATGTTGATGACTGACCGGTACCAGCCGATGCGCACATGCGCCGGTGCCGGACCCACCTCCTCCTGCAGGTTCGGCACCGCATAGGGGAAGTCGGTCATGCCCTGGCCCACTTCCCACTCGGCCTGGTACAGCACATCCGGCGCGAACAGCGAGGCGATGGAGGGGAGGGCCGATCGCTGGAGCCACGCGGTGACCTTTCCGTCCGCATCGACCGAGCCTTCCAGGTGCTCCGCGGCGACGGTGTGGAAGAAATCGTGCTGGATGTCGTCTTCACGGGTCCACACCACCTTCACCGGCGCGGCCATCTCCTTCGACAGGAGTGCCGCCTCGACGACGTAGTCCGGCTTCGACTTTCGGCCGAAGCCGCCGCCCAGCAGCGTCACGTGCGACGCCACGTTCTCGACCGGGATGCCGAGAGCCTTGGCCACCGTCTCGCGCGTGCCACCGGGATTCTGGGTGCACGACCAGGTGTCGCAGCGACCATTCTCGAACACCGCGAGTGCGGCCGGGGGCTCCATCGAGGCGTGCGCCAGGTGGGGGATGTAGTAGTCGGCGCTCACGCGCGTGCCGGCCTTGAGCGCGCGGGCCGCGTTGCCCTGCGAGCGCACCACCTTGCCTGGCTTCCGCACTGCCTTCTCCAGCTCGACGCGGTAGCGCTCGGAGTCATAGCTCGCGTTCGGACCGTCGGCCCAGGTGATCTTGAGCTTCTTGCGGCCCTGCATTGCCGCCCAGGTACTGTTCGCAACGACGGCGACGCCGCCCAGCGCCTGGAAGCCTGTCGGTGGCGTCGCCTCGGGCAGGCGCACGATCCGCTCGACACCCGGCACCTTCTCGGCGTCGCCCGAGTCGACGGTCGCCACCTTGCCCCCATACACCGGTGGCCGCGCCACGACGGCATATTTCATCCCGTCCCGACGCAAGTCCTGCCCGAACATTGCGCGGCCCGTGGTCATGTCGCGGAGGTCCACGCTGGGCACTTCCTTGCCGATATAACGGAACTGCGAGGGCTTCTTGAGGGTGAGGCTTGACGCCGCAGGAATCGGCAGGGAGGAGGCGGTCGAGACCAACTTGCCGAACGTCAAGGAGCGCTTGCTCGCGGCATGCACCACACGGCCGTTCTCCGCGGTCACCTCCACCACCGGGACGTTCCATTCCTTTGCCGCAGCGGCCTCGAGGAGTGCGCGGACCGTGGCGCCCGCTTCGCGATACTTCGGCAGGAAGTCACGGATGCTCGTGGAGCCGTCGGTGTTCTGCGATCCGTACTTCTTCTCGTCGCCCGGAGCCTGCACCACCTTCACGTCTTTCCAGTCCGCTTCCATCTCATCGGCGACGATCATCGCGATGGTGGTGCGGATGCCCTGGCCCATTTCCGAGCGGGGACAGACGATCGTGACCGTGCCGGTGGGATCGAGCCGGACATAGACCACGGGCTCGAACGGCTCTGCAGCTGGCGCCGAGGGGGCGCGCGCCTCCTCACTGATCTTCCGGCAGCCGCTGGCCGTGACGGTAATCACCAGGCCTCCGATGGCGACGGCCTTCACGAAATCCCGGCGAGGTACCGACTGGCTCATGCGCCCCTCCCGCTCGCAGCGGCCTGGATCGCTGCCCGGATGCGCACGTAGGTGCCGCAACGGCAGATGTTGCCCGTCATGGCGGTATCGATTTCCTGGATGGTCGGGTTGGGTGTCGCTTCGAGGAGGGCGGCGGCCTGCATGATCTGGCCGCTCTGGCAGTATCCGCACTGCGGCACGTTCGCCGCGCGCCAGGCTACCTGAACCGGGTGATTGCCTTCCTTGTCCAGCCCTTCGATGGTGACGACGTGCTTGCCGTCGAGCACCTGCATCGGGGTGGAGCAGGAACGGATCGCCGATCCCTCGAGATGCACGGTGCAAGCCCCGCACGCGCCGATGCCGCACCCGAACTTGGTACCGGTAAGGCCGAGCTCGTCTCGAAGGAACCAGAGGAGGGGCATGGCAGCATCGCCATCGAAGGTGCGACGCTCACCATTCACGAACAATTGCATGCGGAATCTCCAGCCGGGTTGTGGAACAAGCTCCCGGCTGAAGATATCCGCCTTACTGCACTCGGGTCAGTAGCTGCTGACCGTGAGCTGGGACTTGGTGGCCCCGAGCACGTCCTTGGGCACGATGTTCTTGTCGGCCAGCTGGTCCACCGACTTGTAGGGCCGGCCCTTGATGATCTTGTCCGCGTACGGCTTGAGCGCGGGGATCGCCTCGAGCTGGGCCTGAGTCGCCGTGTTTACGTTCACGGTGGCGACCTGTCCCGCCTGCTTCATGGCGGTGTCCTTCATCGCGCCCTGCTTCATGGCGCTGCTATCAGCCTTCGGCGGTGGCGCGGGATCCTGAGCGGAAGCCACGGCCGTGCCGCCAAGCAACATCAACGCTGCAGCGAGAATTACCTTGCGCATTTGAGTCTCCTCGGCGTCAGGCGCCGACAAGTGTCAACAAAAAAGGCGCACTCCGGACCCGACAGGTCCCTGGAATACGCCTTCACGAACGGAGGCAACTTCCCTCCGACAGTAAGGTGGCATCGGGCTGCCCCCGACGCTGCATGAGTCTACATCGCCGCCGGACTGCGCGCAGTGATTGTCATCACATGGGCGCGCACCTTCTTTCAGACTGTCCGGACCAATCAGTTTCTACACCGCTCGGTGGGGGACGATTCAGGACTGGCACTCGGTACGGCCGCGGCCCCATATTGAGTCAGCAACCATACAGCGGCCCGGGGCGAGCCCGGGTCACCTTGTCGGGCAGCGTTACATGTGCTGCCAGGCGAAGGCGCGAGGTGGGCCCCGGAAACGGAGCGCCCTTCGCGCCTTTTTCATTGCCCATCGGGCATAGGTCGAGAGGTACGTCACATCATGGGCCAGTATGCCGAGTCACGGTCACAATATCTGTCATTCGAAACCGGATCCCTGCTTCGTTCACCCCCTGCGCTCAACCCTCGCGCGCTGGTGGAGAATTGGCGGCTGCTCCACTGGAGGTTCACCATGCTTCGCTGGGCGTTGGGCATGCTGCTGGCGGCGCTCATAGCCGGCTTTTTCGCGTTCCTGGGGCTTGCCTCTCCGTTCGAGGCGGCAGCGCGGGTACTCTTCGTGGCACTACTGGCTGGTTTCTTCGTCACGCTGGTGGCCGGCCTGATTGGAGGTCGGAAGTCGGGAGCGTGAGGCCAGTCCCACCCCGGGAGTTCCGCGTGCGAATGGAGATGGCGACCTGCTGAGCGGCATGCGTGGCCCCAGGGCCCGCACCATAGCGCGTTGGGGGGCGGTCACTTGCGCCGTCATCGGTGGCCTGGTGGCGCTGGGCTGGGTGCTCGGCGTCGTCGAGCTGGTGAGCGTGGTGCCGGGCTATCCTCCCCTGCACCTGAACGGCGCGTCTGGCGCTGCTCGCCGCCGGTGCCGGTCTCTATGGCATCGCCGAAGACCGCCGCGGCTGGCTCCTTGCCGGGGCGGTCGTGACCCTGCTCGTCGGCGGCCTCACGCTGGTCGAGTATGTGGCTGGCGTGGACCTCGCAATTGACCGGCTTCTCCTTTCTGACCCGACCGCATTCGAGATCCGCCCGGAATTCCCGGGGCGCATGGCTGCATCGACCGCACTCGCCCTCATCCTGGTCGGCGCCGCATTTCTCACCATCCTGTATGCCCGGGCCGAGGAGGCCGCGCGCGGGATTGTAGGAACGGTCGGCCTCACCCTGCTGGCACTCTCCGTCGTCACCCTCCTCTCGTACAGCACCGGTGTCCTCAGCGACCTCCGATTCGGCGCGATAACCGGCGTTGCCATCGGCAGCGCCATCGCGTTCCTCGGCATCGGCGCCAGCCTGGTCGCCTGTGCCTGGGAGCAGGGACGTCCCGAGCTCATGCCCAGCTGGGTACCGCTGGCGGCCGGGGTGGCTACGCTCTGCACCACCCTCGTCATTACGCGTGCCGTCACCAGCCAGGAGGAAATGCGAGGGCGCCGGCAGGTGCAGGCCATCGCGGGCACCGCCACGGCGGAGCTGGTGGCAGAACTCCAGTCGACCTTCAAGCTTGTGGCGCGGGTTGCGGCATTCTCGGCCGACCAGAGCGTGACGAGCTCAAGCGAGTGGACTGCGTCGACCCTGCGGGTTCTGCAGGACAATCCCGGCATCAGGCGCCTGGTCTGGCTTGACTCGGCCTGGAACCAGGTAGAGGCGATTGGAATCGACGCCGCACCGGTGGACTCCGCCACCCTGATGCGCGTGCTCGCCGACGAATCGGCCCGAGGCGCTTCCGCCGACAGGGCACCGGTAGGCATTGTCGAAGTCGGAGGTCATGGGCCTGGCACCATGCTCCTGGCCGGTGCTCCAGCATGCAACGATGAACGGTGCAATGGCGTGCTCTTGTCGTTCGTCGATGCCACCCAGCTGGTTCGACAGGCACTGGCGCTGTACCCGGCCGAGTACGGAGTGCGAGTTCGTGGCATGGCCCGGGAGCTCTACCACAACGACAATCCCACGAATGAAGTGGCGTGGTTCGCTACCGACACCGTGCGCGTCGGCGGCCTGCGATGGACGGTGAGCTCCTGGCCGATGAGTTCGGTTCAGGGCCTGTACCGCTCCGATCTCCGCGAGGTCATCGCCGTCCTCGGCGTCATCGTCTCTATCCTCGTGAGCCTGCTGCTCCGCCTGCTGTATTTCACCCAGGCTGCCGCGCGCACCGTCGAGCGCGAGCGCTTGCAGCTGGCACTCGACAGTTCCACCGACGGCCTCTGGGAACAAGACCTGGATACCGGGGAATCACATCGCAGTGAGGGCGTCTGGCGGGGACTGGGGTATGATCCGCACACACTCACACCAAGGGGCGCTACCGCAGTCTGGGACAGCCTCATCCATCCGGAAGACCGGCCCCGCGTGCAGCGCGCCCTGGAGGAACACCTGGCGGGGCGAACCGATACCCTGGACGTCGAGGCACGGCTGCAGGCCAGGAATGGTGAGTGGCACTGGATCGTCGAGCGCGGCCGCGTGGTGGAGCGGGATCCCGATGGGCGGCCTGTACGGATGCTGGGCGCGATCGCCGACGTCACTGAGCGCAAGCACGCCGTCCAGGCGCTGGCCGCGAGCGAAAGGCGCTTCCGGGCCATGTTCGATGGCGGGGCCCAGATCGAGATGCTGCTGGACCTGGACTGTACCTGCCTCGAGGCGAACCGTGTGGCGCTCGACTTCGCCGGCATCTCGCTGACGGAAATGCGCGGCAAGATCATCTGGGAGACACCGTCCTGGGCGGGGTCGCCCGTACGGGTCGAGCGGCTTCGGAAGGCGTGCGAAGAGGCGAAGCTGGGAAAGTACGTGCAATATCAGGAGGAACTCGACGGCCCGGATGGCCGGCGCGCCACCATCGAGTTCTCCATCAAGCCGATTCTGGGCGACGAGGGCCAGGTAATCCAGTTGCTCGCCGAGGGGCGGGACGTCACGGAGCGGAAGCAGGTCGAGGCGACGCTCCGCGAACTGGAGTCGATCAGCACGATGGGGCGGCTCGCCGCGAAAGTGGCGCACGAGATCAACAACCCGCTCGCCGGCATCCAGAACTCGTTCCTGCTGGTGAAGGATGCGATTCCCGAGACGCATCCCTACTTCCGCTACGTGGGTGCCATCGAGCGGGAGATCGGCCGGATCGCCGGCATCACGCGCCAGCTCTACGAGACGTACCGCCCTGAGCCGGAGGGAGTGTCGAATGCGTCGATCGGCACCATCATCGCTGATGCGGTGGCCATGATCCAGCAGATCAACCGCAGCTCCACCGTCAGCATCGAGGTCGACACCACCGGGTCGCCCGGGATCGTCGGTGTGCCGGCCGGGCTGCTGCGACAGGCCATCTACAACCTGGTGCAGAACGCCATCGATGCCTCCCCGGAAAACGGGCGCGTAGCGGTGCGGGCATGGCAGGAGGACCAATTCTTCATGCTGTCCGTCAGCGACACGGGTCCCGGTGTGCCAGCGGAATCGCGGGAGCACATCTTCGAGCCGTTCACCACTTCGAAGGTCGGGGTCAGCAACAGCGGCATGGGCCTGGGGCTCGCGCTCGTGCGGCGGTCGCTGGTGGCATTGGGCGGATCGATCAAGGTCACCGACGCAGACGGTGGCGGCGCGGTGTTCACGGTGTGCGTGCCGCTCAAGCCGATGGCATGACTCTCGAAAAGGAACGAAAGATGGATGCAGCCCGGATCCTCCTCGCCGACGATGAGGCCACGTTCCTGGCCGCGACCGCCGACCTGCTGCGCCGCGAGGGATATCTTTGCGACGAAGTCGGGGACGCCGCCGCCGCGCTGGCCCTGGTGTCCGAGGGACACTACGACCTGCTCATCACGGACCTCGAGATGCCCGGCAACGCCGACCTGCAGCTGGTGCGCGATGTCGGTGAGAGGAGCGGCGGGCTGCCGGTCATCATCCTCACCGGCTATCCATCGGTCCGTTCGGCGGTGGCCTCGATCGAGCTGCCGGTCGCGGCATACCTCACGAAGCCGGTGAGCTTTCCGCTGCTGCTGGAGAAGGTGCAGAAGGCGGTGGCCCGTTTCCGGTCGTACCAGGTCATGCAGAGCACCGAGGACCGGCTGCGCCGCATGCGTCAGGAAATCGGCGATACCCGGAGCCTTTCTCAGGATGGCAACGCGGTCGACGTCTTCCTCGCGCTGACGTTGCGCAATGTCATGGGCTCGCTCACCGATCTCCAGCAGCTGAGCCGCGCGCTCAACAACGCGCCCACGGCCCAGACGCCGTGCCAGCTCCTGAACTGTCCGCGCGGGCTGCAACTGCAGCAGGCGGTGAAAGACACGGTCGACGTGCTGGAGGAGACGAAGGGGGCCTTCAAGTCGAAGACGCTCGCCGACCTCCGTCATCGCCTCGAACTGCTTCTGGAGCATGTGTAACCCGTGGCGAGCGTCACTTGCGTTGTTTTGTGACACTGCAGCCTCTTGCATGTCCTCCCCTGCGCCTTAGGTTGAAAAGTGCAGGGAGACAAAGGGCTGTGAACGTGACAGCTACCTTGTACGGGTGAGCGATGGTGGCTCACCAGTCGAAGGCGCATGGTGGATCGGCTCCAGCCGATTCCGTGGGCCTTTTTTTCGTTTCGGCGCCCCTGCCGCCGGTGATGGGCATAGATTTGGGCCGGCCCGGGCCGGCCCAAACGAAATCCCCGCGGCAGCGCCGCGTCATTCTGAGGAGGGCTGTATGAACTGGGATGAAATCAAGGGCTCATGGAAGGAGATGCGCGGGCGCGTCCGCGAACAGTGGGGCAAGCTGACGGACGATGACGTCGACATCATCGCGGGTCGGCGCGACCGTCTGGTCGGCCTGATCCAGCAGCGGTACGGCACGCTCAAGGAAGACGCCGATGCCCAGGTAACGGCGTTCGAACGGCGGTTGGCCGAGATGCACAGTCCGGTCAATCCGTGAGCTGGCCGCTCATCGGCATTTTTCTACTGGTAGGCATTGCGGCACTCAAGATCGGGAGCACATTCGTGCTCCCGATTGTCGTCTCAGTGCTTTTCACCTTTCTGCTCGGCCCGCCGGTTCGCTGGCTGAAGAAGCGCCGTATCCCCGAGGCGCATCGGCGCGGGTGTGCTCGTGTTCGGTACGGTGATCGTGCTGTGCGGCGGGATGTACTTCCTGTCGGATCCGGCCGCGGAGTGGATCGAGCGCGCGCCGAAGACCATGGTCCAGGTCGAGCGAAAGCTCAGGCGCGTGTTCCGTCCGCTCGCGAGCATCCAGGAGACGGCAAGCAAGGTCGAGGAGGCGACGACACCAACGAGCAGCGGTGACGATCCCCAGAAGGTGGAGCTCGCAAAGCCGGGACTGATGACCCGGCTCTCTGGCACCACGGCAAGCTTCCTGGGCGCCGCGCTGACCGTCATCTTCCTCACGTATTTCCTGTTGGCGGCCGGCACGCTGTTCCGGCAGAAGCTGGCCGAGGTGCTTCCCGGCCGGACCGAGCGGGCGCACGTGGTGGAGGCGCTCGCCGAGATCGAGGTGCAGATGTCCCGCTATCTTGTGCTCACCACGCTCATCAACGCGGTAGTCGGCCTGATGACGTGGGGCGCGCTGGCACTGCTCGGGATGCCCAACGCTGCGCTCTGGGGCGCCCTGGCGGGCGTGCTCAACTACATCCCATATGTGGGTGCGCTCGCGACCCTGATCGTCATCGGCGTGGCGGGCCTCGTTTCCTTTGACCAGCCGAGGACCGCACTCCTCGCGGCCGGCGCGTTCTTCATCATCAACATGATCGAGAGCAACCTGGCCACGCCGATGATTCTCGGGCGCCGGCTGCCACTGAATGCGGTAGCGCTCTTCCTGGGCCTGCTGTTCTGGGGCTGGATCTGGGGCATCACGGGCGCGGTGCTCGCCGTGCCGCTCACCGTCATGGTCAAGATCATCTGCGACCATGTGAAGCCGCTCGAGCCGGTGGCGCTCTTCCTCGACAGCTAGGCGATCCTCGCGTATCGTTCGGCATGGATTCCATGTCGACGGGAACGGCCATCGCGCTCAGTGTGGGCGCGGTCGGCGTCATCTTCCTTCTCACGCTCGTCCTCGTGGGCCTCTCGGTGGGTGCCCTCGCCCGCTTCCTCCTTCCGGGGCCCGACCCGATGAGCCTGCCCGCGACTGCCGGCTTCGGCATCGCGGGGTCGCTGGTCGGTGGTGTGCTCGGCCGGCTCGGCGCAGGCGTCGTTCCGGGCTACGTGCTCTCGGTGGGCGGCGCCATGCTCCTGATCTGGTTCTTCACGCGTCGGGGCAGGGCTTCGTCGCGGGGAGTCGATGGGTAGCGGCGGGGGGATCTTCCTGCTCGGCACCGCGCTCATCTTCCTGCTGCTTGCCTTCGCTGCCATTGGACTCGCAATCGGAGCGGTCGCCCGGTTGCTCCTGCCGGGCCCGGATCCCATGGGAGTGCCGGCCACGTCGGCGTTCGGCATGGCCGGCGCGCTGATCTTCGGCCTCGGCGCGCGGATGGCCGGTCTGGGCCCGTTGCTGGGCTATGCGGCCTCAGTGGCCGGGGCCATGCTGCTCATATGGTTCTTCACCCGGCGAAACCCGGCCCCGCCATCGGCCTGATCGCCGGCACTATTGTCGGAAGGTGAACTTGAATTCCCAGTCCACGCCTGCCTCGGAGGACGGCCCCGAGAGGCGGAAGCGTGGCCCGGTGCTCACGCGCAGCGCATTCAGCGGGTTCAGCAGCTTGGGATGGGTACTCCGCCAAATGAGGACCGAGGGACCAATCGCGACCGTGAAATGACTGCCCGTGATCGCCTGGTCCGGGGTGTAGCCCACCGTGGTAAACCAGCTGACGCGCTGGAAGAATGAGCTGAAGTACGACAGGTTGAACGCGATCCCGCCGTTGCTGAAATCATCCGAGCCGATGAAGCCGACCTCGAACGTCGTGAAGCCCCGCGGCTCGATCGGCAGCCGGATCCAGGGCAGCACAAAGCCCACCTGGATCTGGCTGCTGTTGCCGGGCCACGTAGTGATGCCCCACGTCACCTGCCGGAACACGTCCTTGGGATGCTCGATGCTCTTCACCGAGGGCGCATAGAGGTAGGATTCGAAAACATCGGACGGTGATCCATCATAGGCGTCATGCCGCCACACCTGTCCGCGCTTCGGCGAGACGATACCTCCCGAGGGAACGTTCGTCGCGATCATCGGCCGCACCCATGCCGCCATCCGCTTCACCGCGTTCGTGTCGAGCTCGGCGACGCCGTTGAACGACTCTCGCCCCATCAGCACCGCGATCGAGTCGAGCAGCGCGCGTACCTCCAAGATCCGCACGGGCCATTCCGCAGGCTTCACCCCTTCGGCGACGCTGTCCAGCACGACGTACAGCCGCTCGAAGAGCGGCGCGGGCAGGAGACTGTAGTCCTGGCCGTAACCGTGCTGGCTGCCCCGGGGCCAGTATACCACAGGATGCAGCGTCGTATCACGAGACAGGGTCATGTCCGTCTGGTACGCCCCGCCGTAGCCCATTCGCGCGAGTGCCTGGATATCTCGTACGCCCCACGCCTTGGTCGCCTGCCAATTCACGTCCACACCCAGGCGGAACTCGCCATAGGGCGGAACGTCGGGAGCACTCGAGTGCCCGCCGAGCTCCGTAAGGATGCCCGTCAGCGTGTCCACTTCGCCCAAGTCGATGTTGCCAAGCACCAGCTCGTTGCTCAACAGGAGGACGTTGTTCGGTACCCAGCTGGTGTGCCCTGCACCGGCAACGATGCGCGCTACGCAGGCGAGCACCGGATCGGCCGGCACGAACACGAAGGTGAATTCGATATCCTGAGGATGTCCCACCAGTCCGCGGTCGCGGGTGTAGTAGAACCAGTATTCGATGACCTTGAAGGGCTTGTTGAGGACGTCGAGCGACCCGATCTGCGTCTTCTCAGCATGGTCCCAGGAGAGAATGTCCTTCTTGAGGAACCGGCTCATATGGTCCTCCTGACTCTCGGTCAGGGTCCGGACGTGGTAGAAGACCGCTGGCACCGGTGCCACTGGCGTGCCGCTGGCCGGCGTGCTCCGGTTGAGTTCCGCGATGTATCGCTCGTCGAGGATCTGCCACGAGGGCAGGGTCGTGTCGCCCGGGTTGAACGCCGCGATCTCGTCCGGGTCGGCGAAGTCCACGAGGCCGTTGCTGTTGTTGTCGACGCCATCGAACGCGTAGAAGAACGGGATCGTGGGGAAGTAGGGCTCGGCAGGGGCAAAGCGGAGCACCGGCGCGTAGCGGTGGGCGAGTGCCTCGTCCGAGACGTCGGTACCCGGACGGCACTGCGCCTGGTCCTGGGCTTGAAGTACCACCGGCGGGAGCAGAACCAGCAGGCTGAGTGCCACGGCCTTGAGGGCCTGGCCCGAGACACGATCGATCATGCATCCTCGCCATGGTGCCGGCGGTGTACGAAGAACCTCGGGGGAATCTCTCCCCGGCGGGGCCGTGGCGCGACCCAGCATCATAGTCTCCCCAAACAAAGAGCGCCGAGTTCAGCGGAACCCGGCGCTTCATCACGGCGCGGTACACGCCTCACAGGTTGAACATGTCGCGCATCAACTCCACGGCGGAGAACTTGGACCCCTTGGCGTGGGCCTCGGCCGCCAGGTGCACTGCGGTCCAGGAAGCCTTCGAGAGCAGCACTCCAGCACACACTGCACACCGGTCGAAGGGAATCCCATCCCATTCCATGGCCTTCATGGGACTGGCATCACGCGGACAGTGACGCACCGCGCCGCTGCGTTCCTTGACCGTCTTGCCCCACTGAATCGCCACCCCGGGAACATCGTGCTCCATGGTGGCCGCAAATTCGGTGCGATCGAACCAGAGCGCGCCGCAGGACGTGCACTGATCGAGCGCGATCCCCGCGTGGTCGATCGTGACAATAGAGTGCGTGCAGATGGGACATTGCATGGTGGGAGTCGCTCGCGGTTTCGTCTGTATGCGTACGACCTGCCTCGCGGCGCCGTTCCTTCACCTCACGAGCGAGACCGCCTCGGGGCGGTGCCGGCAGGGTGAGGAACTCCAGACCAACAAGCCTGTGGGCCACCACAGGGTTTTCCAATCGGGGCGCCCGGATTTGAACCGGGGACCTCCTGCTCCCGAAGCAGGCGCGATAACCGGGCTTCGCTACGCCCCGTACTACCTAGTGCGCCCAAGAGGACTTGAACCTCTAACCTTCTGATCCGTAGTCAGATGCTCTATCCAATTGAGCTATGGGCGCGTGGACGGACCGGCGTCCGCCCCAAACAACTCCTCTGCCATGGGCGGTACAAGGCTCGAACTTGTGACCTCCACGATGTCAACGTGGCGCTCTAACCAACTGAGCTAACCGCCCTACAGGCGGCAAGGCGGCAGGCATGCCGCCCTGCCGCCTTGCCACTTGATAGCGGGGGTGGGATTTGAACCCACGACCTCCGGGTTATGAGCCCGGCGAGCTACCAGACTGCTCCACCCCGCGACGCTGCCCGGTGTTTTGGGCGATTTTCCCCTGGAGAGCGGGAAACGGGACTCGAACCCGCGACCCCAACCTTGGCAAGGTTGTGCTCTACCAACTGAGCTATTCCCGCTTAGCGGAAGCGGATTGTAGCGCGCCCCTGCGCCGTCCGCAACCGTTTTCCAAGTCTTCACCGCGACGCTGCTCACGCCCGGCGAACCGAGTGGAGGCGAGGGGGATCGAACCCCTGACCTCGTGAATGCCATTCACGCGCTCTCCCAACTGAGCTACGCCCCCTATATATTGGGCGGCCCCTGAACCAAGGGGCCGGAGCAGCACGGGAACCTATGAGCGGGCTGTAGGGGTGTCAAGCGACAAGACAACGCGCTCGCATCAGGGACGGCGCGTTTCGTAAGCAATTTTTGGAGCGTCATGCCGAGTAGCGGGAAGAAGGGCGATCAGCCGGGAAAGCCGGCGAAGAAAACGGCCAAGCGCGCGGCAACACTTGCCAAGGCGCCGGCTGCAAAGAAGGCGCGTGCCGCCCGGGTGACGATCGAACCGACGGTGGAAGCCCCGAAGAAAATCGAACCCGTCTGGGACCCGCATAAGCCGCTTCCGGAGCACCTCACGACGGCGCAGATCCTCGCGGCCACGCCACCCACCAAGCCGCGGCGCACGCGCAAACGTGAAACGTCCAAGTCGCTCGGTGTCTACGATGCCGACAAGGACATTCTCGACCAGTACCTGTACGAAGTCAGCATGACGCCCCTGCTGACCCCGCAGCAGGAGATCGCCATCGCCAAACGGGTGCGGGGCGGCGATCCTGAAGCGATGCAGGAGCTGGTCAAGCGCAACCTCCGCTTCGTCATCTCGGTCGCCAAGAAATATCAGAATCGTGGCCTGCCCCTGACCGACCTCATCGGCGAGGGCAACGTCGGCCTCCTGACCGCGGCGCGGAAGTTCGACCCCGACCAGGGCGTGAAGTTCATCTCCTATGCCGTGTGGTGGATCCGCCAGGCCATCCTCGCGTCCCTGGCCCGCCAGGGACGCACCGTCCGCGTGCCGCTGAACCGCACCGCCGATCTCTCCAAGATCGTGCGCACCGCCGAGACGTTGCGCCAGGAACTGCGGCGCGAGCCGACGCCGGAGGAAATCGCCCACTCCACCGGCCTCTCGCTCGACGTGGTACAGTCGCTGGCGGCGCTCAACACCAGCGAAGTGCGGCTCGATGCCCCGCTCGATCCCGAGGGCGACCGGTCACTCATGGATCGTTTCGTCGCCGAGGACGGCAATTCCGCCGAGGACCAGGCGATGGACGCGTTCCTCACCGAGGAAATCGATTCCGCGCTCCGGACCCTGCCGCCGCGCGATGCCAAGGTGCTTCGCCTCTACTTCGGGCTCGATGGGGGACGCGAGCATACCCTCGAGGAGATCGGCGGGATGCTCGGCGTCACCCGGGAGCGGGTGCGCCAACTCCGGGATCGCGCCCTCAAGCGGCTGCGGGAGGGCGAGGTGGGCCGCGCGCTGGCGAGCTTCGCGGCGTAAATCGCAGTACCTTAGTGGCCATGCTACGGGCCGCTGAGACCCGCCCGCCTCTCCCGGCTGGTTTTTTCGATGAGGTAGGCCGTATCACGCTCCGGGTGTCCCGCGCCGTCAGTGACGTGCGGACATGGCGCCCGGTTCTGCTGGACCAGATGGTGGTGCTCGGCGTGGGTTCCGTGCCGATCGCCATCTTTCTCGCCGTGTTCACCGGCATCGTCCTCGCCCTCCTCGCCTCCTACATCTTTACGAACACCGTTCCCCTCTACCTGGTCGGTTCGCTGGTGGGGAAGACGGTGATGATGGAACTGGCTCCGGTCCTCACCGGCATGGCGCTGGCCGGCCGCGTGGGCGCCAACATCGCCGCCGAACTGGGCACCATGAAGGTCACCGAGCAGGTGGATGCGCTCGAGACACTCTCCTACGATCCGCTCGCCTACCTCGCCGTGCCCCGCGTGCTTGCGGCGACGCTGATGTTCCCGGTGGTCACCGCCTTCGCGATGCTGGTCGGCGTCTTCTCCGGCTGGATCGCCTCCACGTTCATCCTGGAGCTGCCGGCGCAGGAGTTCGTGCGCGGCCTGCGCCAGTTCTACCAGTTCAAGGACATCTGGTACGGCCTGGTGAAGGCGGCGAGCTTCGGCACCGCGGTCGCGCTCATGGGGTGCATCAAGGGGCTCTCGAGCGATGGTGGGGCCGCCGGCGTCGGCGCCGCAGCGACGCGTGCCGTCGTGCTGGGCTGCGAGGCGATCCTGGTTCTCGACGCGTTCTGGGCAGTCGTGCTCCTGTGATCCAGCTGCGCGATGTGTACAAGTCTTTCGGCCCCAAGGAAGTCCTCCGCGGATTCTCCCTCGACGTGCCGGAAGGGAAGAACACGGTGCTGATGGGGTTCTCCGGCGGCGGCAAGAGCGTCACCCTCAAGCTCATCGCAGGACTGCTCGCGCCCGACTCGGGCCTTGTGATGGTGGACGGGAAGAACGTGCCCGACCTGGATGCCGATGGCCTCGCGCTGCTGCGGCGCGAGATCGCCTTCGTGTTTCAGTTCGCGGCCCTCTTCGACTCCATGACGGTGGAGGAGAACATCCGGCTGGGGCTCAGGAAGCAGGGCATGAGCGCCGACGACCAGCGAGTCCGCGTGCGTGAAAGCCTGGCTGTCGTGAACCTGGAGGGCACGGAAGGCCGCTATCCCGCCGAGCTGTCGGGCGGCATGCGCAAGCGCGTGGGGATCGCTCGCGCAGTGGCGCTGAAGCCGCGCTACATTCTGTATGACGAACCGACGACCGGGCTGGACCCGGTGACCTCGGCGGTCATCGACGACCTGATGGTGCGCACGCGCGATCTGGGCGCCACCGGGCTGATCGTCACCCACGACCTGCGGACGAGCTTCAAGTGTGGAGACCGCATCGCGATGCTATATGAGGGCCGCGTCCGCGCCATCGGTACCGGCGACGAGCTCCGCCAGAGCACCGATCCCGTCGTCACCGGGTTCATCGAGGGTCGACCAACCACGTCGGCGGGGGTGACGTGAAGCGCCGCCGCGAGTTCATTGTCGGCATCACCGTCGTCGCGGCGGTGATCGCGGTGACCGCCGGCGCGATCTGGCTCTCGCAGACGAGCCTGTCGCGCGACCAGATCGTGAAGAGTGCGCGTTTTCGCGAAGTCGGCGGCCTCAAGCCCGGTGCCCCGGTGACGCTGCGGGGCGTCAAGGTAGGCCGGGTCACCGCCATCCGTCTGGCGGCCGACGAGTGGGTGCAGGTGGACATGCAGTTCGAGCGCACCGCCGACCTTCCCCCCGATCCCGCGGTCGTGGCCGCCTCGTCGAGCCTCTTCGGCGAATGGCGCGCGAACATCCTCGGACTCGCCGAGCAGCAGGACGATCCCGAACTGAGTGCCGCACTCGAGCAGGCGCGGGCTCCCGGCGGCGAGGCCTGGCCGGGTGCCACCCTCCCCGACATCGGCGAGCTGACCCAGCAGGCCAGCCGCATCGCCGGCGACGTTGCCAACGTCACCAAGCGGCTCGAAGGCGTCCTCGACAGCAACGCGGTGAAGGAGCTCAAGGCCAGCATCCAGGATCTCTCCCAGATCTCCCGCCGGCTCTCCGGCTTTGCGCGATCGCAGACACAGCGACTCGACACCGTGGGAGAGAATATCTCGGTCGGTTCGAGCGCCTTCGTCCGAACCGTCACCCGGCTCGATTCTGCCACGTCCGGTGGCATCGTGCCCGAAGTGGCCGGCAACACGCGCATGGCGCTGGCCGACCTGCGCAAGGCAGCAGCAGACCTCCGCGAGGTGACGGAGGCTGCGGCGCAGAACAAGGTGAGCATGGTACAGGCGCTCCAGTCTGCCGATTCCATCCTGAGGCGTATCGAGCGCGGTCAGGGTACGCTCGGCATGCTGGCAAGCGATACGATGCTGTACCGGGAAGCGACCCTCACCTTCCAGGAGGCCCGGGCCCTGATCGCCGACATCCGGAACAATCCCAAGAAGTACCTGAAGGTGAGCGTGTTCTAGGATGGTCAAGCGACCGGTGGATCTTGAGGTGAGCGCGGGCGGCATCGTCTTCCGGCGGGAGCCGGACGGGGTCGCCCATTTCCTGCTCATCAAGGACTCCTACCACAACTGGGGATTTCCCAAGGGACATCTCGAGGACGGTGAGACGCCGGCCCAGGCGGCGCTGCGCGAGACGCAGGAGGAGACCGGCCTCGAGCACCTCACCATGCACGGGCCCATCCGCCTCATCGACTGGCATTTCCGGTTCCGCGGCCGGCGGATCCACAAGTACTGTCACTTTTTCCTGCTCGAGTCTCCCGAGGGCGATGCTGCTCCGCAGACCGACGAGGGGATCACTGCCGTACGCTGGTGCACCCTCGACGAGGCGCTCGAGGCGTTGAGCTACGACAACGCCCGCGGCGTCCTGAAGCGCGCCGGTGAAATGGCCCGAACCCTCGTCGCCGTCGGTGCCGGCCGTCCTCGCCGCGAGCCCGATCCCTCCGTCCGCAGCTAGCCCAGCTCCCAGGTGTCCCTCATCGCCGTGCTTGCGCCCGGGCCGGCGAGTGCCGTCCTGCGACGCTCGATGCCCCGTGCCGGGGTGCGCATCGCTCGATGCCGAGGCCCCGAAGCGCTCTGGCGCCTCGCCACCAGCCGGCTCCTCGACGCGGTGATTCTTTCGCCACTTGGCGCCGGCTTCGCGGTGCTGCGCGATGTCCGGGAGCACCTTCCGGCGTTGCCCGTGGTGGCTTGGGCACCGTTTCGAGCCGATGATGGCGAGGCGCTGGCAGCATGCCGGGAGGGCGGGGTAGCAGCGCTGGTGGTCGAGGGTGTGGACGATGCCGTGGCTGGTGAACTGGTGAGTCGCGCCACACTGGCCGCAGAGCGCCGCCGCCTCCTCGGGGACGGGCCGCGTGTGCTTCGCCTCACCGAGCCACTCCAGCTGCGCGCCTGGGACCTGGTGGTACGTGACGTGGAGGAGCCACTCCGGACCGAACAGATTGCCGCCCGGTTGCGGGTAAGCCGCGAACACCTCTCAAGACAGTTCGGGGCGGGGGGTGCCCCAAACCTCAAGCGAGTGATCGACCTGGCCCGTGTGGCCTGCGCCGCCCAGCTGCTTCAGAATCCCCGCACTCCCGCACCGGTGGCAGCGGAAATACTTCGCTATGCATCAGCCAGCCACCTCGCCGCAACCGTACGCCGGATCGCGGATGTGGCGGTAAACGATCTGGCGGAACTGGGTCCCCGAGGGGTCTTGTCGGCCTTCGTTCGCGGTCGGACACGCAGTCGGTTGTAACGACCACCGGAAGTCACCCCCGGTCGAGTCCTGGCGGTCTTTCTTCCCTTGCTCGACTCCTGCTTTTGTGACTATTTTCACAAGCTATTCCCGAACCGTTTTCTTAAAACGTCTTTCCAGCGAATCTCATGGCCTCTGAGACACTTCTCCGCCCCGGCGAGCTCAAGGAAGTCCTCCTCAAGGAAATCGCGTCAGCCGACCTGACGTCGGCGCAGGACGCCGAGGTTGGTACGGTGCTCAGCGTGGCGGACGGCGTCGCCAGCATCTATGGGCTCAAGTCGGCGATGTCCTACGAGATGCTCGAGATCACCGCCCGCGATACCGGCGAGACGGTCATCGCGCTCGTGCTCAACCTGAACGAGGATTCGGTGGGCGCGGCCATCGTCGGCGATTACCTCGTGCTCAAGGAAGGCGACGAGGTCCGCCGCACCGGCCGTCTCCTCGAGGTGCCCGCCGGCCCGGAGATGCTGGGACGCGTTGTCGATCCGCTCGGTCGCCCCGTCGACGGGCTTGGCCCGATCAAGGCGAAGACGAGCCGCCCGGTCGAGATCATCGCCCCCGGCATCATCGTGCGTCAGCCCGTGAACGAGCCGCTGCAGACCGGCATCAAGGCCATCGACGCGATGATCCCGATCGGCCGGGGCCAGCGCGAGCTGATCATCGGCGACCGCGGCACCGGCAAGACCGCCATCGCGGTCGACACGATCATCAACCAGAAGGGCAACGGCGTCATCTGCGTGTACGTCGCCATCGGCCAGAAGCAGTCCACGGTCGCGTCGGTGGTCGATCGGCTCCGGCAGACCGGCGCCCTCGAGTACACCATCGTGGTCGTGTCGTCCGCCTCCGACTCGGCGCCGCTCCAGTACCTGGCGCCCTACAGCGGGTGCGCGCTGGCCGAGTACTTCATGTACGAAGAGGGCAAGGCGACGCTGTGCGTGTACGACGACCTCTCGAAGCAGGCCACCGCGTACCGGCAGATGTCGCTGGTGCTTCGCCGGCCGCCGGGCCGCGAGGCATACCCGGGCGACGTCTTCTACGTGCACAGCCGGTTGCTCGAGCGGGCGGCCAAGATCTCGACCGACCCCGAGAAGACCAAGGTCGATTCCCGCATCAAGGTGCCCGGCGGTTCGCTCACGGCCCTGCCGATCATCGAAACGCAGGCCGGTGACGTCTCGGCGTACATCCCGACCAACGTCATCTCGATCACCGACGGGCAGATCTTCCTCACCACCGATCTCTTCTTCGCGAACGTGCGTCCCGCGGTCGACGTCGGCATCAGCGTCAGTCGCGTGGGCGGCAATGCGCAGATCAAGGCGATGAAGCAGGTGGCCGGTCCGCTCCGTCTCTCGCTGGCGCAGTATCGCGAGCTGGAGGCGTTCGCCCAGTTCGGTTCCGACCTCGACGCGGCCACGCAGCGGGAGCTGAACCGTGGCGCGCGTCTGGTGGAGATGCTCAAGCAGCCGCAGTACCAGCCGATGCCGGTAGAGAACCAGGTTGCGATCATCTTTGCGGTCACCAAGGGCTTCATCGATGACGTGCCGGTGCCGCAGGTGCGGAAGTGGGAGCGTGACTTCCTGTCTTCCCTCGATCCGGCGCTTCTGTCCGACATCAAGACCAAGAAGGCGCTCGACGATGGCCTGACCGCCCGCCTGACGCAGGCGATCGAGGCGTTCAAGCCCAAGTTCATCGCCGGCTGATCAGCGATGGCCTCGGCAAATCGCGCGCTGCTCCGACGAATCCGCTCGGTCCAGAACACGCGCAAGATCACCAAGACCATGGAACTCGTCTCGGCCTCCAAGCTGAGGCGGGCGACGGAGCGCGTCGCGGCGGCCCGGCCGTACGCCGAGGCGCTGGGCGAGGTGCTGGGTGACCTCCTGACGGCCGAGCTGGCCGAGCGCTTCCCGCTCTTGCGCGCGCCGGCGTCACCGGCGAATGGCGGGCCCACCCGGGCCGCCGTCATGCTGGTGACGTCGAATCGCGGACTTGCCGGCGCGTTCAATGCAAACCTGATCAAGGAAGGCCGCCGTCGCATGCTGGCCCTCGAAGCCGAGGGCTACACGGTGGACATCTACGCGATCGGCAAGAAGGGCGTGAGCTTCATCCGCTTCATGGGGCGAAAGATGGCGCTCGAGCGCGTCGATATCGGCGACAAGCCCACTGCCGCGCACGCGGACGAGCTGGCCCGGCCCTTGATCGACGCCTTCGTCGCCGGTACGCTGGGCCGGGTGGAGTTCGTCCACACCAGGTACAACAGCGCGCTCTCCACGCCGCCCACCACCACCCAGGTGCTTCCGGTCGTGGCGCCCGTCGCCGAGGGGAGGCGACAGCGCGACTACCTGCTCGCGCCGAGCGCCGAGGCGATCCTGGACGAATTGCTGCCTCTCTACGTGCGCAATGCGATCTATCGCGGGCTGGTCGAGACGGCGGCAGGTGAGCACGGTGCTCGACGCACCGCCATGAAGAGCGCCACGGATAACGCGCAGGAACTCCTGGGCACGCTGAGGCGGTCGTACAACCGCCAGCGCCAGGCCGGCATTACGCAGGAACTCTCGGAGATCGTGGGCGGCGCCGCCGCCCTGGAGGGATGACGTGAAGAATCTTCCAAGGAATTTCGCATGACCGCCACCGCGACCAAGCAGAACGTCGGCCACATCGTCCAGGTCATCGGCGCCGTTATCGACGTCGAGTTTCCGCCCGAGCAGCTGCCGGAGATCAACAATGCGGTGCTCGTCGAGGACAAGAACGGCACGGTTCCGATCCACCTGACCCTCGAGGTACAGCAGCACATCGGGCAGAATCAGGTGCGCTGCGTCGCCATGTCGAGCACGGACGGGCTTGTCCGCGGAATGAAGGCAGTCGACCTTGACGGACCGATCTCGGTGCCGGTCGGCAACGCTCCACTCGGCCGCATCCTGAACGTGCTCGGTGAGCCGGTCGACGGTGGCCCCGCCATCGCGGCGTCCAATGAGCGCTGGCCGATCCACCGGCACGTGCCCGACTTCGTGGACCTCGAGCCCAAGACGACGGTCTTCGAGACCGGCATCAAGGTCATCGACCTCGTCGCGCCGTTCGTGAAGGGCGGCAAGGTCGGCCTGTTCGGCGGCGCCGGCGTCGGCAAGACCGTCATCATCCAGGAACTCATCAACAACGTGCAGAAGGGCCACGGCGGCAAGTCGGTCTTCTGCGGCGTGGGTGAGCGCACCCGCGAGGGCAACGACCTGTACCTCGAGTTCCAGGAGGCGAAGGTCCTCGACTCGGTGGCGCTGGTGTACGGCCAGATGAACGAACCGCCGGGCGCGCGCCTCCGTGTCGGCCTCTCCGGCCTCACGATCGCGGAGTATTTCCGCGACGTCGAGGGCCAGGACGTGCTGCTGTTCATCGACAACATCTTCCGCTTCACGCAGGCCGGGTCGGAGGTGTCCGCATTGCTGGGCCGCATGCCCAGCGCCGTGGGCTACCAGCCGACCCTGGGCACGGAGATGGGCTTTCTCCAGGAACGCATCACGTCGACCAACAAGGGCTCCATCACGTCGGTGCAGGCCATCTACGTTCCGGCGGACGACCTCACCGACCCGGCGCCGGCTACGGCGTTCGCCCACCTCGACGCGACCGTGACGCTCTCACGTGCCATCGCCGAGATCGGCATCTACCCTGCCGTCGACCCGCTCGACAGTTCCAGCCGGATCCTCGCGGCACAGTATCTCGGTGAGCGGCACTACGACGTCGCCGTCGGGCTGCAGCGCACCCTGCAGCGCTACAAGGCGCTCCAGGACATCATCGCGATTCTCGGCATGGACGAACTGAGCGAAGAAGACAAGCTGATCGTGAGCCGCGCGCGCCGGCTGCAGCGCTTCCTCTCGCAACCGTTCCACGTGGCCGAGCAGTTCACCGGCTTCCCCGGCAAGTACGTCAAGCTGCAGGACACCATCGAGAGCTTCGAGCGCGTGCTTTCGGGAGAGTTCGATCACCTGCCCGAGCAGGCGTTCTACATGGTGGGCGATATCGAAGAGGCCGTCGAGAAGGCCAAGAAGCTGCAGGCGTCGTGATGCGAGTCACGATCATCTCTCCTGAGGCCAGCGTGTTCGACGGTGAGGCGGAGGCCGTGACGGCCCCCGCCTTCGACGGACAGGTTGGTATCCTGCCGCGGCACGCGCCATTCATGACGCTGCTCGGCGAGGGCCGCCTGGTTGTGCGCCAGGCCGGCACTCCCCGCGCGTTCCGCGTGAAAGGCGGCTTTCTGCAGGTGGTCGATGACCGCGTGCGGATAGTTGCAGAACAGGTTCAGGGAGATGACAATGCCGCGAATTCGCCCTAGCACGTTCGGCGTGCTGCTCGCCCTCGTTCTCGGGGGCGGCGGGACGCTGGCGGCACAGGAGACCGGCACGCCGGTATTCAAGGCGCCGTACCGCTCCTTCGAGAACTGGGAGCTCGGTGTATCGCTCTCCGATCCGAAGGCTGCGTCCTACGCCATCGAGGGATTCTACAGCTTCGGAAGCGGGCCCAACGATGTTGGCCTGCGTGGCGGCTACGTGGACCAGGGGCCACAAGGGGCCGTGGCACTCGGCATCGACTTCCGCCGCCGGATCATTCATGCCTCCGAGGGCTTCCCGCTCGACGGCGCGCTGACCGCTGGCTTCGGTACGCAGCTCGCATCCGGGGCATACGACACGTTCTTCGTTCCCCTGGGCATTTCACTGGGCAGGCGCATCGACCTCGAGAACTCAAAGACCAGCTTCGTTCCCTACTTCCAGCCGATCATCGTACCCACCTTCTATTCCGGCGACCTTGCTCCGGATGGCGGGGTGGACTTCGCACTTGGCCTCGGCGTGGACATCAAGTTTGGCGGGCGGCTGGACCTCCGGGTATCGGGCGGTATCGGCGACATCGACGGCGTCGCCATTGGTCTCGCATACGTGCACTGAACGACGCTTCGGTCGACCATCAGGGGCCCGGCCGCATGACCGCTGCCGGGCCCTTGTCGTTCCCGTGCGACGCGGACTAGCTTGCCCCGCCATGCGCCGCCGGGTGGTGCCGCTCATTGCCATCCTGCTGGCAGCAGGCGCCCGTGAGGCGCAGTCTCAGTTGCGCGGATTCCCACTGTACGCAGTGCAGGTGCCCCGAGGCGTCACGATGGGCGGGGACGTCGCCTTTCCCAGTGGTGATGAATGCCCTGGCACCTGTGCCGGCGGCAGCGCCTCGGTGGGGTTTGGCCGGGTGGGCGTATCGGCGGGCGTCGCCACGTCCGGATTTGGCGGGCTTGTCACCATCTCGTTGCTCCGGGCGGAACGAAGCCCCTTCACGCTGGTCGTGCAGGGCGGGGCAGCCGGAACCACGAACGGTGACGTCCAGGCTCCGTTCGGTACCGGTTTCTCGGTGTGGATCCCGACGCCGGTCGTGTCGCTGCAGCCCTGGCTCGGGTTTCGTGGTCAGTACATGAATCCCGGCAACGGCTGGGAGGGTGACGGAGCGGTACACGCAGGCTTCAGTGCCGGCCTCAGTGTCACGCTGTTGAATGGACTCGGTGTTCGCGCGGCGTACGACCGGATGTTCCTGACAGGCAACGATCTCTCGACCTTCGGCGTCGGCGTCTTTTTCTCCTTCGATACTGGCCTCTGATGCTTCGCTCCAGATTCATGCTCGCGCTGGCCCTCCTCACGCTGAGCGCCTGCTCCATGACCTTCGACGGCTCCAAGCTTGGCGTTCCCGTGACGATGGGCTCCAAGGCGGGAGCACCGGCCAAGGGCCAGCCGTTCAAGGTGAGTTCCGGATCACTCTGGGTGCTGTGGGGCGCCGTACCGGTGAAGAAGCCGTCCCTGCGACAGCCGCTCAGTTCGCAGCTGGTGGGTGGCCAGACCATCGAGGACCTGAAGATCACCGTCGGCAGCCGGTGGTACGATGTGCTGGTGAGCGTCATCACGCTGGGCATCGTTACGCCGCGCACGGTGACACTCGAGGGTGTCATCGTCGGCGATCCGACGGCCAACCTGCCAGGTGCCGACTACACGCCGGCTCCTGCGCCGGCGCCCGGCGTCGCCGCAGCGCCGGTGCCGGTCACCACGCCGATGGGTCCGAACGATCCCACGTCGCAGGCCTACGACCTGAGTGTGACGCAGGGCCGTTCTGCCTTCGAGATCACCCCGATGGTGGCGTACATTTTCGGCGGCGGGTTCAACACCGACGCGCTCGACGACGTGCCGCCCGGCAACCTCTCGCTGCGGTCGGGTATCGGGTACGGCGCCGAGATCGGCTTCACCCCCAGCGGTCGCCTCTGGTTCGAGGGCACGTTCATGAGGCAGACGACCGACATCACGTTCATTCCCGACCCGGGCTTCACCGCGCCCCTCACCTCGTCGGGCTTCGCGACCAACTACATCCACGGTGGCGCGCGCTACGAATTCGGCGATCGCAACGTGCACCCGTTCCTGGGGCTCGGCGTCGGCGCCACGATCTTCGACCCGGGCAAAGACGGCATTGGCAGCAGCACGAACTTCTCCCTGTCGGCCGAGGGCGGCATCCGCATGATGCTGGGGAAGGGCGCCCAGCAGCGCTTCGGCATCCGCGCGACGGTCCGGGGCTGGTGGTCATTCGTCCCCAACGGCACGTACAACGCCTGGTGCGACTACTACTATGGCTGCTATGCCACCGAGGGGACCTCGGTCGTGGCGCAGGGCGAGGGGTCGCTGGGCCTGGTCTTTACCTTCTAGCCTTGTGCAATGCGCAGTCCCCGGACTGCGGGTCCGGGGGCTGCGTGTGCGGTCCTGCGCATGCGACGTCTCCCTTTCGTTCTGATGCGATTCCACCACCTGCTCCTCCCGCTCACAGCATGGCTCATCGGCGCCTGTTCCGGCGATGATGCGCACGGCCTCTCCTGATCCCTGCGTCTCACCCGGGGGCGTGTCCGAGGTGCGCAATGACCTCGTGTACCAGGACCTGCCAGGTGTGTCGGAGCGCGAGCGCGTGCTGGACCTGTACCTCCCGGCCCGCGCCGCCAGCTGCGCACCGGCGCCGATCATCGTGTGGGTCCATGGCGGAAACTGGGGTGGCGGAGACAAGGCGGAGCTGAGCGACAGCATCGCCGCAAAGCTCACGGAGATGGGTTTCATCATGGCGAGCGTGAACTACCGGCTCTCGTCATTCATCTATACGCAGCATGACCCGCCGGTCACCTGGCCGACGCATGCAAACGACGTGGCGGTGGCGATGGCCTGGCTCAAGCGCGAAGCGCCGTCGTTCGACGGCGATCCCTCGCGCATGGCGCTGATCGGATTTTCTGCCGGCGCCCAGATCGTCGCCAACGTCGGTACCGACCCGCGCTATCTCGCGAGCGCCGGGCTCGACATGAAGTCGTTGCGGTGCACCGCGTCGCTGGACGTGCGGCTGTATGACATCCCGCTCGCGGCCGAGCAGATCCCCCGGGACGTCCCTGAAATCGAGGCGATCTTCACGCCTGATCGCGACAACTGGGTGCTCGCGTCGGCCACGCGGCAGGTCAAGGCGGGTGCCGACCTGAGCCCGTTTTTCATCCTGCATCGTGGCGAAAACGCGGGACGCTCTCTCCAGGCGGACGCGTTCGAGGCTGCGCTCGAGGCGGCCGGGGGAACGGTCGCGACCGCCAAGGCGATCCAGTACCAGCATGATGACGTGAATTTCACCCTGGCGGAGCCGACCGACTCCATCATCTGGCCGGCGCTTCAGCGCTTCCTGCGAGACGAGTGCTTCCCGGCCAGTTAGGCGAACTGGTCCAGGAGCGCGGCCGACCTCGCCGAGGCGCCTCGCTCGGACTCCACCACCGCGAGCGCCCGTGCCCCCATGGCGGCACGGGCGTCGTCGTTCTCGAGCCACCCGTGCCATAGCCGGCCCAGCGCCTCCGCGCTGGCGGCACTCGCGGCGCCCCCGGCAGCGACCAGCCGCCCGGCGTCACGGCTCTCCTGCCAGTGCGGCCCGAAGATCACCGGCAGGGCCCAGGCGGCCGGCTCCAGCACCGAATGCAATCCGGCGCGCCCGAACCCACCCCCTACGTATGCCAGTTTCCCGGCTCCATACAGTCCGGCGAGCACGCCCAGGCGATCCACCACCACGAGCGCCCCCGCCACCGGCGATGCCTCCAGTTGGCGAGCTGGCGGGGCGCCAAGCCGCTCCGACGCGCGCTGGATGCGCTCCATTGCTTCCGCGCTTGGCTCGTGCGGCACGAGGACGAGGCGCGCCTCCGGCCGGCGTGCCCGAACCGCCACAAAGGCCTCCAGGAGGCAGTCCTCGTCGGCGGGCCAGGTCGAGCCAGCCACGAGCGTCGGCGCCCCTTTTCCGAGCGCCAGGAGCGGCTCGTCGGCCGGTACGGCCGCGACCCGGGCCAGGACGCTGTCACAGCGCGGATCGCCGGTGACACGGATCCGATCGCGGGGCACGCCCAGAGTGGCCAGTCGTTCCGCATCGTCTTCGCTGATGGCGCCCACGATGGACAACGCCCGGTATCCGGGCGCGAGGAGAGCACGGGCGAGCGGGCGCAGGCGACCACTACCCGGTCGAACCGTGGCGGCGACGAGCGCCACCGGGATGTCCCGGGCCGCCGCCTGCGTGGCGAGCTCGGGCCACACGTCGAGCTTGGCGAAGACGAGCAGCGATGGCTGGAGGGCGTCCAGTGCCAGGGCAACGGCGCCGGAAGTGTCGACCGGCAGGCAGTCGGCGATGTCGGCACCGATACCAGCGGCAAAGGCTTCGGCCGAGGGGCTGAAGTACGTGTACGCCACCTGCCAGCGGGGATGGTGTTGACGGAACTCGCGCAGGACAGCCTTCGCCTGCAGGCCTTCTCCCACGCTGGGCGCATGGAACCATGCCAGTGGCCGATCCATGTCGCGCGACGTGCGACCCCACGAGGCGAGCCGTTCACCGACGCCGCGGCGCAGCGCGATGGTGCGCGCGAGCTTCTGGTTGAACAGGCCGCCCAGCGGCGCCAGCGCAGTGGCGGTGCGCAGAAGGGCACGGTAGGCAAGAGAGGTGCGCGGCACGCTCCAAGGTCGCCGTGCGGCGCGCCCCCGGTCAACGCCGCTGTTGCGGGTCCAGCCGGGATCTTGCTACCTTGAAATTACGTTCCGCCCGATGTTCAACCCTGAGCGAAGGAGGTGATCCGTTGCCAAGTGGCCATAGTTGCATCAGGGGCTCGTGGGCAAGCGATCGCCTGGTGGCGCGCTGAACCATCGAACCACGGACTGGCAGCAACGGTCCGGCTCACCGGGACTCGACTGAGCCCCATGACAACCGACGGCGCCGCGATCGCTTGGATCGCGGCGCCGTTTGCCTGGTCGCCTGCTTTACGACTCGGGTCAAGCGCTGGCGAATCGCCCGCGTCGCCGGGCCACGGATACGACGATGAGCCCGGCGGCCAGGGCAAGGAGGATCAGGGCAACGGCCCCCAGGAAGAGCCGTAGCAGTACGTAATTCACCAGCAGTTCCAAACGCCGCGCCAGCGTGTAGTCGATCAAACGCTGCGCTGACGCTTCGGCATCCTTCAGCGTGCCTACTCGCTCCTCGTGCAGTGCCTCGACCACGGTGGCCCGTTCGCTCGCCAAGGCCGCGAGCAGTGCTTCGCGCTCGGCGGTAATGGCCTGCAACATCGCGATACGCTCCTGGGTCACGGAGAGAAACGTCTCGATGCGTTCCCGATCGATGAGATCCGGCATGGATTCGGCCACCGCGGTGACCCGCTCCATCGATAAGTTGAGCCGGCTCATCTGTCCCATGACGCTGTCCACCACCGGCTGGCGCGCGGCGTCGGCCAGAAGAAGCTCCGCTTGCCATCGGGCCTGCTTCAGGAATGTCTGCTGGATCTGGGCCACTCGGGCATCGAGAATCCGCACACTGAGCTCTATGTCGCCGACGGCGGCCAGTGCCGACCGATTATCACCTGCAAAGGCATTGGCGAGCGAGTCGCCCACGATGTTCACACGCCCGACGTACGGGCTCTGGATCGGGTACGCATCCGCCCAGGGCTGCAGGAGCTGGAGCGCGCGCTTGCTGCCGCCGGCTGGAGTAACCGAGTTCACATACCCGAGAAGACCCTGGAGGATGCTGTCTACCGTGGCCACCGCCAGCGGCTGCTGCGGCCCGAACAGATCGCGGCCCTGTCCGGTGGTGAGGTACGCCTGGCTCTGGAGGGCGAAGAGAATCAACTCAAGAAAGCTGACAACCGGGTCGCGTGAAACCGAGGCTGTCTGCAGGTCGGCCGTTGCTACCAGCTTCCACTCGATGGCGTTGACGCGTACCCGGGGGTCGCTGGTCAGCGTGGCCATGGTGTCCGCGGCGCGCTCGATACGCTCAGCCGCATCCTGAGCCTGGCGGAGCACGGCCGCCCGGAGCCCTTCGACGGTTGCGGTAACCTGCGTGCTCGCCATCACCGCGGGTTTTTCCGGCTTGGCATTAAGCGAGCAGCCGCACAACGCGGCCACGCATGCGAAGCAGGTCCACCGCGTGAGGGGGAGTAACATCGGCACTCCATGGTTCTGTTTATGGGTGAAGGTGGCTGCTTGAGTGTGCAGGCAGCAACCTAGAAGCGCCAGCCCAACTCGACGCCCACCACGTAGACACGATATCCGCCTTCAAAATCGATATTGACCTCCGGTGACAGCGCCCAGCGGGAATCGAGCGCAATGTCATACCCCACGCCCATGCGGAGGAGGACGAGATCGGGACCGGTGTGCCTGAAGTCCACGCCCGGCGCGACGAGCACCTTGATGGAACGGGTGGGATGCATGTAAAAGGAGACACCGGTGGCCACGTTACGACTGCTGGTTGTGAGGTAGTCGACGAAGAAGCCGAGACCGTACCAGTGGCCCAGGCGCCGCTCATACGAGACGCCGAAAGTAGCGCCGAAATCGCCCTCGAGCATGGTCGCTGCGGTCAGGATGCTGGCGACGTTCCGAAACTCCGGCCGACCTTCCTGCGCTCGCAGCGCCGCCGGGCGCACGAACAAGAGGGCGGGGAACAGGGTCGCGCAGGTCAACGCCCGGGTTGTCAGGTCCGACTCGCCTGCCGAAATTCCGCCGGCATCCTCACTCCCCTTTCCCAGGTCTTGCCGCTGTCGATTCCACGAAGAGCGCCCGGCCTGGTGGTCCTGCTCTTGTGTGCGGCCCCGACCGGCGCGCTGCTGGCGCAATCGTCAGAGCAGGTTGCCACGACGGTGCAGCTGGTCGATCCCCTGGGTCGCCGTACCGTCGGAAAGCTCGATGTCGGCGGCGCCGCGCAGGTGAATGGCACGGGGCGGTGGGACAAGATCGGCATCCAGCCCGCCGTCGAGTATCACCTGGCGCGGTGGGCCGACCTGCTGATGCAGGTGCAGGTCGACTACGTCTACCAGGCTGCCAACGTGAATACGCTCGAGATCCGGCCGGCCCTCGGCATCAGGCTTTTCTGGGTGCCGACGAGCCGGGTGATCCTGCGCAATCGCACGCTGCTCGAGTTCCGGGACGTCATCTACCTGGTCGGCGACACCATCAGCACCTCCTGGCGCCTGCGCGATCGCATCGAGGCCAGGGTCGCGATCAACCACCCGACCTTTGAGTGGAACCAGCTCCTCTACTTTATTGCTGATTTCGAGGGACTGCTCAATCCGGACGAAGCGCCCGATGAGCGCTTTCTCGACAAGTTCATCCTCACCCTCGGTCTCGGGTTCCGGTTCGACTACACCTGGCGCTTCGAGGCCGGCTGGCAGGGGCAGGAGGCCGTGAATTCCAGCAGCCCCGGTGATCCCAAGAGCATCGTGAACGCCCTCCAGCTCCGGCTGATTCACTACATCCATTAGACCCTCTCGCAGCACGAAATGCGAAACGGCGTCCCACCGCAATGTGCCGGGGACGCCGCTCGCGCTTCGCGCGGCAGGCTACTTCGACGCCATCGGCGGGAAGTCCTTGAACATCTTTGCCAGGGCCTTGTACACGTTCTTTGTGTTCTTGTCCGCGTTGTCGGAGATCGTCGCCTGGCCCTGACCACGGAAGAGCAGCTGCTTGCTCTGCACGTCGAAGATGTCGACGATGAGGGTGCCGACATTCCACGTGCTGGTGGACGTGGTGGCCGTCTGCATACCGCCGCCGCCCCAGCCACCATACCCCCACCCTCCGTAGCCGCCGCCGCTGTACATCGTGGTGGCGCTCTCCTGCTGCTGCTTGACGCCATTGATCAGGACGGCGGCGTTCGCCTGGTCCAGGGCCGGGACCCTGGACCAGCCCCTGGACTTGAGCGCGGAGTCCGTGGCTGCGATAGCCCGCTGCTCGCCGAGCTGGTTCCCCCAGGGCTTCTGGATTTCGATGTAGTAGGTCTTGTACTTGGACCAGTCCGTCTTGTGGTCCCAGTCAGTGGTCACCTTCTGTGCCGACGCGGAGACCGCGACAACAAGCGTCAGGCCGAGCGTCATGAGCGGTGTCCGGATCGACATTGATCATACTCCACGATAGGGTGTGGCCACGCGCAGAAAAGCGAAACGGCGCCCCGCGGTCAGTCCGTCGCCGCGACGCGCCGTTCGAATCGTGCGTGACGGACTACTTCGCCGCCGTCGGCGGGAAATCCTTGAACATCTTTTCTGTGGCCTTGTAGAGCGTCTTGGTGTTCTTCTCCGGGTCTTTCGAAAGCGTCTCCTGCGCCTGTCCCCGGAACAGGAGCTGCTTGCTCATCACGTCGAAGATGTCCACCACCAGCGTGCCGACCGTGTACGACGACGTCGAAGTGGTGGCCATGCCCATACCGCCGCCACCCCAGCCCCAGCCCGCGAAGCCGCCACCGGTGTACATCGTCGTGCTGGTCTCTTCCTTCTGGCCGGCACCGCTGATGAGCACCGCCGCGCTTGCGGCATCGAGTGAGGGCACCTTCTTCCAGCCCTTGGACTTGAGCGCCGAGTCAACCGCTGCAATGGCGCGCTCCTGGCTCAGCTGGTCACCAAACGCCTTCTGGATCTGGATGAAATACGAGTTGTACTTGGACCAGTTCGCGCTGTGGTCCCAGTCCGTGCTCACCTTCTGGGCCGACGCGGAGCCGGCTACGGCAAGGGCAAGCACAAACGTCGCAAGCGGTGAACGGATCGACATCGGCAGCACTCCATTTGTAGGTCTCGCACGTAACGAACTGGGCTTCCGGACTACGCGAGCCGGGTCGGAGAATCTATGCCCGCCTCAGAGCGGCGACTAGGTTCGGCATCACCAAGGACGTTTCATGCCGCCAATAGTGGACACCCCCGACCGGATCGGCACGGCATGCGGATCGTTACAGGTACTGGCTCATGCTGAAGACGAACGCCCAGTTGCCGTCGGCGTCCAGCGTTCGCGCCACGCCAAAGCCCAGGAAGTTGCCGAAGATTCCCAGCTTGAGCTGGATGCTCCCCCGGGCCCCGTCGGTGGTCACGGAATAGGGTACCACCTGGCCGTCACTGTTGATCCGCGTGCCCAGTTGGTTGAGCGAAGCCTGGCCGATACTCGACGCGCCGGTCCAGCCTACGTAGCTGATGAGGTTGATGTTCGGGTTGATTGCCGGGAGCGCGAGCTTCTTGCCTACCGGGATCGGTCGCTTCAGGAACGGAAGGACATATCCGACCTGGCCCGTGAGCAGCAGCGCCCTGCTGCCGCCGAACTGGTCGAAGTCATAGCCAGGCAGCGTAAAGTCGCCGCCGATGAGGAACAGCTGCTGGGTCGGGATGGCGGTCGGGGCGGTGACGGCGCCGCCGTAGCCGACGAAGCTGAACAGCAGGCCGGCGGCGTTTGCCCGGCCCACCAGCCGCGCGTTCACGCTGCTGTAGTGGAAGTCGCCCTGGCCATTTTCCAGGTATACCTGGGCGCCGATGCCCGGACGGGCGAAGTGAGAACTGATGTCTTCCCGCCAGATCAGGCTCACCCGCGAGCGGAAGTACGTGCCCTGCGTCGACGGTGCGGGTTGCCGTAGTAGTTCTGGCCCACCGGCCCTGTGGACAGTTCCACCGGGGTTGCCTTGTCCTTCACCACCGCGAAGTCCGCCCGCAGGACGCCGTTGCGGTTCTTCTCCAGCTTGTAGCCGCCGCCCACCTGTCCGAGCAGGCGATCGGCATAGTCGTACAGGTCCTGGGCGAAGATCGGCCGCGTTCCCATCGCGTAGTCCAGGGGATCCCGGAACTTGGTGACGACCGCGAGTTCGTGCTCCGCGGTGACCTCTCCGTAACCAGCGCCCGCGCGACAGGGTGGTCACCAGTCCGCCCTTCACCTCCTGGTCCCAGAACCCGTAGCCCACTCCTCCGCGCAGCGAGAGGCCGGGAAACTTGTCCCGCATGAACAGCGTGCCGTTCACGCCCAGGTAGATGCCTTCGATCCGATTGAAGCGGAAGAACTCGTAGGTCGTCGGCGCGCGCGAAGAAAGAACGACCGGGTTCGCCGGTGGGACGGAACGCGGCGGCCCGACATCGAGCCGCTGATTGATCAGGTAGCGCGACGGCCAGTCGGTGGGGGAGTCCTCCCAGCCCCTGTAGTGGCTCAGTGAGTCCTTCGGGGCCGAGGTACGCTGGACGACGGGCATGACGGTGCCCGCGCCAAGTGCGACGCTGCCGCCACCCTGGACACTCACAGTGTCGAGGACGGTCACCAGTCGCACCATCGTGCCCATCGCCGTAGTGAGCGGAAGCAGGATGGCGAGGTCGGCCGACTGGTACGTCGGGATGAGCACGCCGTCGATACGGGTGTTCTGGAAGTCAATGATGCTGGCGCTTGCCACCAGCGCATTGCCGATCTTCTTGAGGCCCGTGAGTGGCTTTCCCGGGGGCCTGACGGAGTAGATCTGTCCCCGCATGCGCATCAACGCCCCGGTACCCACCTCCAGGTACAACTGGCCGGTGAAGATGCGTGTCTCGGTGGGAAACGAACTGTGCGGGGTCACCTCGACCACCACGACGCGGCGCGACTGCCCGAACGCGTCCACGACCTCAATCGTGTCACCACGCGCATAGCTGTAGTACCGGTCGCGGTCGCTTGCCAGCGGATGCACGACGTTCTCCGCTCGTGCTTCGAGACTGTCCTTCTCTGTGAGGCCCGTCGTCCCCGCATGCTTCGGATCGCTGAGCAAGGTGAAGCGATCACCATACAGCACGGGCGCGATCCAGGCCGAGCCGAGGACGTAGCCGGCCGGCAGCGGCAGGCCGGTCGTCACGATCCGGTACCCCTGGCTGTGCTGGTCGCCACCGTTCGCGCCCCAGCTGAGCGTGCCGTCGAATTGCTCCACGCTGGAGATGCCCTCGACTCGATTCGGCAGCGCCTTGTTGACGGCGATCTCGGACTCGAAATGCGCCGTGTAACTGCGCGCGGGGAAGGACGCGTTGCTGTCGGCCGCGCGTGCCACGAGGGCGCGCAGTGCGGGCGAGGAGTAGGCGCCGGTGTCGGCTGGCCCCTGCTGCAGCATGAGTAGGAGGGCGATCACGGGTGAAGGATAGGGGAGGGGGGTGGCGCTCGCTACTAGTTTACGACGTGCCTCGAGACACCTACTGGTCGGCCACGCGCGCGCCGCGCTACAGCCTGCTCTTCGCGCTGCCGCTCCTGCTGGCCTATGAAACCCTGGCCTTCGCGCTCACGCACGATGCGTACGCCGGCGTGCGCAACGGCGCAGACGTGCTGCTCAAGAGCGCCTTCGTCTGGCTTGGCGGGCGAAACGGCGTCCTCTGGTTCGGCGGCGTGCTACTCGGTGCCGGTGCGATCCTCGTGGTGCGCGACTTCCGGCGTGCCGGCAGCGTGGTCCCACGCTACTACCTCGGCATGGCAGGCGAATCGGTGGCCTATGCGCTTGCCTTCGGATCGGTAACGAGCCTCCTCGCGTCGGCGCTGTTGCGCGCGGCACCGCTGGCCGCGGGCATGCCGGGCGCCTTTGACCTTCCCACACAGCTCATGATCTCGCTGGGCGCCGGGATCTATGAGGAACTGCTTTTCCGCGTACTCCTCGTGTCAGCCCTCGCTGCGCTGGGCAAGCACGTCCTCAAGCTCGGGCCGCTTCCGTCGGGCATCCTGGCCACCGTGGTGGGCGCGCTCATCTTCAGCGCCTTCCACTACATCGGCAGCTTTGGTGACCCGCTCGAGATCGGGTCGTTCACCTTCCGCGCGATCGCCGGCATGATATTCAGCGCACTCTACCTCACCCGCGGCTTCGGCATCACCGCGTGGACCCACGCCCTCTACGACGTCTTCCTCACGATCGGGTAATCCATGCTTCGCACGTTCCTGCTGAGCGCCGTACTCCTCAGCGCATCACCCGGTCGCCTCGCCGATGAGCCCATCTGGGGATTCACGCCCGATGCGGCGCGAATCGAGCGGGAATGGGAATCGCGCTTCGCCGCGATCCCGTCGACCGACAGCGCGCGCAGCTACATGCGGCGCCTGAGCGGGCAGCCGCATCATCTCGGCTCGCCGGGGGGGCGGGCCAACGCCGAGTGGATCCGCGACCAGTTCCGCGCCTGGGGATGGACCGCCGACATCGAGGTATTTCAGGTGCTCTTCCCGGTGCCGAAGCTGCGGCGTCTCGAACTGCTGGGCCCGAAGGGGTACGTGGCGAAACTGCGGGAACCGGTTGTTCCCGGTGATCCAACTACTTCCCAGCGCGGCCAGTTGCCGACCTACAACGCCTACTCCATCGACGGCGATGTGACGGCGCCGCTGGTCTACGTGAACTACGGCATCCCCGCCGACTACGAGCGGCTGGAGCGGATGGGCATCTCGGTGGAGGGCGCGGTGGTGATCGCGAGGTACGGCCAGTCGTGGCGCGGCATCAAGCCGAAGGTAGCGGCCGAACACGGCGCGATTGGCTGCATCCTCTACTCCGATCCGAACGATGACGGCTACCACGCCGGCGACACCTATCCAACGGGTGGCATGCGCCCGGCGGAGGGCGTGCAGCGCGGCAGCGTCATGGACATGCCGGTGCGCACCGGTGATCCCCTCACGCCGAACGTCGGCGCCACCGACAGCGCGAAGCGGCTGGACCGGTCGGACGCGGAGACACTTACCCGCATTCCGGTGCTTCCCATTTCGTGGAGCGACGCGCAACCGCTGCTCCAGGCGATCGGCGGTCGCGTCGCACCCGGTGAGTGGCAGGGCGGGCTCCCGTTCACCTATCACGTCGGTCCCGGACCGGCACGCGTGCGACTTGCGGTTCAGTTCGACTGGCAGCTGGTACCGGCCTACGATGTCATTGCCCGGCTGCCTGGCAACGTGGAGCCGGGCCTCTGGATCGTGCGCGGCAATCACCATGATGCCTGGGTGAACGGTGCGGCTGATCCGGTGTCAGGTCTCGTCGCCGAGCTCGAGGAGGCGCGGGCCCTGGGCGCCTTGTATCGGGAAGGCTGGCGTCCGCGGCGCACGATCGTGTACGCCGCGTGGGACGGCGAAGAGCCGATCCTCCTCGGTTCCACGGAATGGGCCGAGCAGCATGCCGCGGAGCTGCAGTTGGCGGCGGTGGCCTACCTCAACAGCGACGTTAACGATCGCGGCTTCCTCGACCTGAGCGGCTCGCATATCCTCGAACGATTGCTCAACCAGGTTGCGAACACCGTCGTCGATCCCGAGACCGGCCTCACGACTGGGCGACGGCTGCGGCTCGCGCGCATCGCCAATGCCCCCGAATCGGCGCGCGCGGATCTCCGCGGGCGCCCGGACCTGCGGCTCGAGGCGCTTGGCTCCGGATCCGATTTCACCCCTTTCCTCCAGCACCTGGGGATCGCGTCGGCGAACCTTGGATTTGGTGGCGAGCAGCCCGGCAGCGGCGGGGTGTATCACTCGATCTACGACACCTTCACCTGGTACGGACGGTTCGCCGACTCGAGCTATGCGTATGGCCGTGCACTGGCGCTGGTCACCGGTCTCTCGGTGATGCGGCTCGCGTCAGCGGACGTGGTGCCATACCAGTTTGGCGCGCTGGCCGACGCCGTGGAGGGATATGCCGGGGAAGTGAAGCAGCTGTTGATGTCGAAGAGTGAGGCAGCGCGGGAGCGGAACCGCCAGCTCGATGAGGGGGTGTTTCAGGCGATCCGCGATCCGCGTTCGCCTGATGCGCTGCCACGGCGCGACTCGGTGCCGCCCTTCCTCAACTTTGCGCCACTCGACAACGCCCTCGCGGCGCTCCGGAGCGCCGCGGCGCGCTATGACTCCGTTGCGGCGGTGCGATTCGGTGTCAATGGGCCGCTGGGGGCGGGACTGTCCGAGCTCAACACGGCGCTGGTCCAGGTCGAGCGCGCTCTCGCCGAGCCCATGGGCCTCCCGGGGCGGCCATGGTACCAGCACACCATCTATGCGCCCGGGCTGTACACCGGCTACGGCGTGAAGACGCTGCCGGGGATCCGGGAATCAATCGAACAGGGACAGTGGGGCACGGCGGAAGCGCAGGTCACGGTGGTCGCGGCGGCACTGCAGCGTGCCGCCGACCGGATTTCCGCCGCGAGCGACATGCTCGCGGGGCTGCGGTGACTACTGCTTTGCTGCGGTCTTGACGGTGTAGATCGAGTCGAGGATCTGGCGGAATACTTCGACCGGCTGCGCGCCGGGCAGGAGGCCGCCCTCGATGTAGAAGCTCGGCGTGCTCGAGGCACCGGATTGCGACGCGCCCTTCGCATCGCTGGCGATCTCCTGCAGCGTCTCCCGGTCAGCCAGACACTTCCGGAACGGGTCGACCGGGATCGCCGCCGAGTCGGCGAGCGTCAGGAAGAATGCCCCGGGCTCGGTGAGCGGTGCCCAGGTGGCCTGGTTCCGGAAGAGCAGGTCATGCACTTCCCAGAACTTGCCGGTCTTCGCGGCGCACATCGCCACTTCCGCGGCCACGGCGGCGTTCGGGTGGATCATCGTGAGCGGGTAGTTGATGAACACCCACCGCACCTTGCCGGTCGCGATGTAATCGCGATCGATCTCGGGAAAGGTGTTGAGCGCGAAGCGCCGGCAGTACGGACACTGGAAGTCCGACATTTCGTAGACCGTGATCGGCGCCGTCTCCACTCCGCGGGTTCGCGGGGCCAGGTTGGGCGTGCCTTGCGCCGTGAGCGGCGCTGCGACCGCGAGGAGGAGGCCGGTCAGCAGGATGCGCGCGGTGCGCGGTGTGGGCATGAGCACTCCGTCAGTAACGGGGGCGGCGGCGGGCGTTTTCCGGCGACAGCGTTACGCTGTCGCGCCGCACCGGGATGTTCCAGTACCACTCCGCATTCGGATCGAGGGCATCCCAGGAGCGGGCGTAGATCCACCAGTGCCCCTTCTTGAGCACGAGAGTGGTTGTGCCGTCGGCGCCGGTGGTGTCAGTCTGCGGCTGCAGGCCGGTGTTGCGCGCGAGCTCCTGCGTAATCTTCTCGTAGTCCCCGTAGGTGCTATCTTCCCACGCCCGAAGCACCATCCGGGTGCTGTCGGATGGTGCGTCGAACGCGGCCCGCGCGCGCTTCAGGGCCTGCTGCAGCGAATCACGGCGCCGGTCGGCGGCGGCCCGCTCGGTGGTGATGGAAACAAACGAGCCGTAGAGCTTGCGATAGGCCGGCGATTCGCGCGGCAGAGAATCGAGTGTCGTCTTCATGCGGGCGAGCGAATCTTGCAGGCGGGTCGCAGTCGCGGCGGCAACGGCATAGGCAGCGAAGGGCCGCTGGAAACGCGCAAAGAGGCTGTCGAGCGATGCGACGTCCGGTCGCGGTGAGGCCGCCCTGGCGGTCAGGGCGGCAATGATGGAGTCGCGATCGTAGGGCAGGGCCACAAGTACCACGCCGGGTACCGGTTCGACCTGGCCATCCGCCCCCGGGATGAGCGCACGAACATGGACGTTCGTGGTGTTCTGGCAGGCCGCAAGGACGAGGAGGAGTACTGGCAGTGAGCGTGGCACGGCGCAAAGGTATGCTGGCTGCAGTGGTGCTTCAACTCATGCTCCTCGCGGCGCCGCTCCGGGCGCAGGAGGGCATGGAGAAGCTCTTCCCGGCACAGCCGACCGGATACCTCACCGATGTGGCCGGCGTGGTGGATCCCGCCAGTGCGGCCCGCATCGAGGACATCGCGAAGACGCTGCGCGAGAAGACCGGCGCTGAGCTCGCGGTCGTCACCCTTCCCACTCTGGGCCGCTTCGAGGCATCTGACGTCGCGCTCGTCATCGGGCGACGCTGGGGCGTGGGTGCGAAGGGCTCCGTTGGTGACAAGATCCGCAACGCCGGCGTCGTCATGCTGCTCGTTCCCCGGCGAGAGGGCCAGCCGGGCAAGATCCGTCTCGAAGTCGGCGACGGCCTTCAGGGAGTCCTTACCGACGCAACCTCCGGCCGCATCCGCGACGCGATGCGTCCGCAACTCGCGGCCGGCGAGTATGGACCGGGCCTCGTCACCGGCGTCGAGACTGTCGCCGCGCTGGTGGCGAAGGATCTCGGCGTGCGCGACTCGACGCTGGTGCCGCCGAAGGCCGCTGCGTCGCCGGGGTCGGGCCCGCCGATCTTCCTGGTCCTGCTGCTGATTTTTGTCTTCTTCGCGATCATGATGGCGCTCGGCTCGTCCAGGGGCCGCGGAACTCGGGGTCGACGGCCGCGGGTATATTGGGGCCCGGGGATCGGTGGTGGCGGCTGGGGCGGTGGTGGCGGATTCGGGGGTGGCGGGTTTGGTGGCGGTGGCGGATTCGGTGGATTTGGCGGCGGCGGCGGTTTCAGCGGCGGCGGCGCAGGAGGGAATTTCTAGATGGCGGATTCGTGGGAAGCGATCGTGGGATCGCTCATCAACGACCTCGACCAGTCACTGTCCGGGCGCTACAGCGCTGTGCTGTACGGCTCCGCCTCACGCGGCGACTGGGTGGCGGGCGTGTCCGACATCAACCTGCTTCTCGTGCTCGAGGATTCGTCGCCTGCATCGCTGCGCGCCCTCACCAGTGCCTTCGCGGGCTGGCGGAAGAGCGGCAACAGCCCGCCACTGGTGTTCAGCCGGGAGGAGTGGGCAGGGGCCGCCGATGCCTTCCCCATCGAGGTCACCGACATCCTGCACTCCTACAAGGTGGTGAAGGGCACCGATCCGGTCGCGGGCATGACCGTCCTGCCGGCCGACCTGCGAACGCTGCTGGAGCACGAGTTCCTGGGCAAGCTGCTGCAATTGCGCCGCGGCTATGTGGCCCTGGCCGACGAGCGCGCAGCGCTCGCCCAACTCGGCACCGCGAGCGTTTCCACGATCGTCCTGCTCCAGCGGGCGCTGCTGTCGCTGCTGGGACGGCCAGTACCGCAGGGCATCGAGGCAGTGGTGCAGGAGGCATCCGTCGCCGCAGGGGCGCATCCCGCGGCACAGCTCGAGTTCGTGCGTCACCGCGCGGATCAGAAGTGGATGGCGACACGGGAACAGTTCGAATCGTACCTGGTGGCCGTGGAAGCGGCTGCGCGATTTGTGAATCACCTTCAGCTTGGAGCCGGGTCATGAAGCGTGTGCGTTTGCTGGGGGCGGCACTCCTTGTTGCGTTCGCGACGACAGGATGCGGCTACAACCAGATCCAGACCAAGGATGAGGCCGTCAACAAGGCCAAGGGGAACATCGAGACCCAGCTGCAGCGCCGGGTCGACCTGATCCCGAACCTGGTCGAGACCGTGAAGGGTGCGGCAGCCCAGGAAACCACCGTCTTCCTCGGCATCGCGGCCTCGCGCGCCAAGCTCTCCGGCGCCATCCAGTCGGGCGACATCAGCCAGATGGCCGAGGCCAATGCCGCGGTTCGCTCAGACCTCGGCCGGCTTCTCGCAATCGTCGAGGCCTACCCGACACTCAAGTCGAGCGAAGCGTTTCGCCAGTTGCAGGACCAGCTGGAGGGAACGGAGAATCGCATCCAGGTCGCGCGGCAGGACTACAACGCGGCGGCGAACGACTTCAACGCTTACATCCGGCAGTTCCCGACGAACCTCACGGCCAAGGTCTTCGGCATGGACAAGCCACGCCCGTACTTCGAGGCCGAGGCGGGGGCGCAGGAAGCCCCGAAGGTGAAGTTCTAGACATGAAGCGCACCCTTCGCCTCGAGTACCTCGTCGCTGTCACCGCGCTGGCGGGTTGCGGTCGCGGAACGCCCTCGGCCGCGGCCGACACCACGGCTGCCGCTGCGCCGGTCGCGACGGTGGTACCGCCTGCTGGGGGTGAGCTTGCGTCGAGCCGGACATTCAATTCGCTACTGGGCAACTTTCAGTTCGCGGTGCCTGATGTCTGGGAGCAACGCTACACGGCGACCGAGAGGGGCACGGCACCGGAGTTTCCCGGTGCCAGGTCGGTATCGGAGTTCATGTTCCTCCCGGTGTCGGGAGGAACGCCACCAGCCCTGCTGACGATCATCCAGTACGCAGAGCCCGAGTGGAAGTCGATCAAGGCGTCTGGAAAGGCACCGGGACCGGTGGTTGCGGAAGGGGGAGGACGCGTATTCGTCGCGCAGTTCCTGCCGCGCAATCCCTTCCCTGCGGGCAGCGAGGACGCTGTCGCGATCGCACCGATGCTGCTCACGCCGGAGCAGGTGAGCAAGGCGATGAGGATCGAGTAGGACCTGAGGACATGAGGAAAAATCGAAGGCCCCGGCGATTGCCGGGGCCTCATTGTTTCATCACGTCATCACGTCATCACGTCCTCAATCGACAATCGCCCGATCGGAAAGAACGTACCGCAGCGGATCCACCGGCGCGCCGTTCACCAGCACCTCGTAGTGCAGGTGCGGACCGGTGGAGAGGCCGGTGTTCCCGACGAGTGCGATCTGCTGGCCGCGCGTCACCCTGGCGCCGGCGCCCACGATGAGCTTGGAGCAATGCGCGTACTTCGTGCGGATGCCGAAGCCGTGGTCGATGATGATCACGTTGCCGTAGCCCGTTTCGCGCCCGGAGAACGCCACGACGCCCGAGGCTGGCGCCTCGATGGGCGTGCCCATGGGTGTCGCCACGTCGATGCCCTCGTGCGGCCGCGACAGGTGGAGGATCGGATGTTCGCGCATCGACGAGAACGCACTCGTAAGCCAGCCCTGGGTCGGCATGATCGAGGGGGTCGCCGCCATGCGATCACGATGCGATGCCAGGCTGTCGGCGGCCTCACCGAACGACCGTGACAGGAGGTCGGCCCGGCGTACCAGCGCGTTGATGTCCACCCGCACCTGGTCCGCGTGCTCGGAGAGCGGATCGGCATCGACCCAGCTCGGGCGCGGCGCGGCAGGGCCACCGATGCCGGCGGAATGGACCTCTGGATTCAGGGGCTCCAGTCCAGCCAGGACCCGGATCTGCGCGTCGTGTCGGGAGATGGTGTTGATCGTGTCGGTCAGGGCGCCGAGGCGGGCGTTGAGGCGGCCCAGTTCGTCAGCCAGGTGATTTCGGCGGGTCAGGAGCCCCTCGTCGAAGCCTGTCTGTGCGGCTCGATAAGCGATCGCATAACCGGTCAGCACCGCGATCCCGAGAATCACCGCAAGTCCGACCGCGCCAACGCGCAGCCAGGAGCTGGTGACTTCGAGAATCTGCGAGCGCTCCGTCCCGTGTGGGATGAGCATGACGGTCCAGCGACGCTTGGCCATCGATCTCCGAACAACTGCGGGATTCAGGGGGAGCTGCACCCCTGTCGGGCAAGAAAAAGGCCGGGGGAAAGATAGCCCCGACCTCATTGATGTCAAGCAATCCGCGTTTATGCTAACGCTTTGTGACGCAACGATTTATGTCATTTTGGCGCTGCGGGGCCAATTTGAGGCTTGGGGAAGAGGCCATCGGGCTTTTTGACCACCCAGCCGTCGACCGCAGGAGCCGTGGCCGTTTCCCATGCCACCGATTGCACAGCGCTGTCAGCTCCCAGCAGTGCCCACAATTCTGCACTCTTGCCCGGCATGAACGGGCTGGACAGCACCGCCAGCCGCGCGAGGCACCGGGCCAGGGCTCCAGGACCAGGTCCAGTTGCTGCTCGTTGCCGCTCTTGGCCAGCGCCCAGGGCGCGTTCTGGACAATGAACAGGTTTGCCGCGGTAACGAGCTCGCCCATGATTTCAGCGCCGCGGCGCAGGTCCAGCGCGTCCATCGCGGCGGCGTACGCCGTGACCAGCTCGCGCGCCCTTCGCGTCGAGCGGCGTTCCGGAAGCAGTGCGAGGCACGACGCCCTCACGGTACTTGAGGATCATGGCGAGCGATCGCGATGCGAGGTTCCCCAGCCCATCGGCCAGCTCGGAGATGTACCGCTCCTCGAATCGCTCCCAGCTGAAATTGCCGTCGGTATCCCAGGGGATTTCTCGCAACAGGAAGTAGCGGAAGGCATCGGGCCAGAACCGGTCGATGGCCTCGCCGAGGTCGAGCTGACGCCCGGCGCTCTTGCTGAAGCGTTCGCCACGCGAGACTGCACGAAGCCGTGGGCCCAGACGCGCTCCGGCAACGGGAGCCCGGCGGCCTCCAGCATCGCGGGCCAGATGACGCAGTGGAACCGGGTGATGTCCTTGCCCGACCACGTGCAGCTGCGCCGGCCAGCTGGCGCGGGCAGGCCTTCGGCAGGCGGGTCGCGGTCCAGTAGTTGGGGAGCGCGTCGAACCACACATAGGTCGTCTGCTGCTCGCCCGTCGCTGGTCGGGCCGCGGAAAGGGCACGCCCCAGCCGAGCCGCGCCCGGCTGGCGGATATGTCCTCCAGCCCCTGGTGCAGAAGGCCGAGGATCTCGTTCGCGCCGACTCTCGGGCTCGGATGAACCCCGGGCTCGCCTCGATGAGCCGACGCAGGAAATCCTGGTAGCGCGACAGCCGGAAGAACCAGTTCCGTTCCGCCACCATTCCAGCGTCCGGGTCGGGTGAAGCACGCACTGCCCGTCCACGATCTCCGCGCGCTGCTTGAATGCCTCGCAGCCGACGCAATAGAGCCCCGGTAGGCGCGCTCGTAGAAATCGTCGGGATTGCGCTCGAAGATCCGCTCGATCAGTTCCCGCACGCCAGCCTGGTGCTCCGGCGAGGTGGTGCGGATGAACTGGTCGTGGGACATGGCCAGCCGGTCCCACATCGCTCGAACCGGCCGGCCACGCGATCCACCAGCGCCTGTGGCGTGACGCCCGCTCGGCCGCCGCCGCCTGCGCCACCTTCTGGCCGTGCTCGTCCATGCCGATAGGAACCAGACGTCGTCACCGCGGAGCCGCCGATAACGGGCGATCGCGTCGGCTCCCACCTTCTCGAACGCATGGCCGAGGTGCGGATCGCCGTTGGCGTAGTCGATGGCGGTGGTGAGGTAGAACGACGTCACTCGGCCGCGGGTCCACTCGGGCTGGTATTTTCTCCGGCAGCGCCGCCTCCACCCCGACGGCGGCGACGGCGGCGACGCTTCCTGGGCGCGGCGACAGCTGCGTCAGCGCCGCTGGCCTCTGGTGCGGTGACGTCGGGTGCGGATGGTGCTGAAGCCGCTGGCTCGGCTCGCGGCTCCTGGCGCTGCGGTCGTTCCGCTCGGGGGCGGTCCGCGGGCCTCTGCGGGTGTTCCGGCCGTGGGCGCTCGGAGCGCTCCGGGCGGCTCCGGGACTCGGGACGCTCGACCCGCCTGGCGGGAGGTGCCGCGATCACCGCGCCTCCGGTCGCGCCCTCCATCTCCTCGCGCAACTGCCGCGAGCCACGATGGTGCGCGACCCGTCGGCGCCGCGCAGGAAAACCCGCTCCCGGAAGATGTCCACCGCCACCACCTTCTCCGGCCCGCGCGCGGTCGCGACCGTCTTGCCCTCCTTGGGGAAAGCGCTTGCGCGCGGTCACGTAGAACTCGTGCTCGTACTTGAGGCAGCAGAGCAGCCGCCCGCAGCCGCCGGAGATCTGCGACGGATTGAGCGAGAGGTGCTGGTCCTTGGCGAGCGCCCAGGTTGACCGGGGAGAGCTCGGTGAGCCAGGTGGAGCAGCAGTACTCGCGGCCGCAGCGGCCCACGCCGCCGAGCCGCGCCGCCTCGTCGCGGACACCGATCTGCCGCAGCTCGATGCGGGTGCGGAAGGCGCCGGCCAGCTCGCGCACCAGCGCCGCGGAAGTCCACCCGCTGCTCGGCCGTGAAATAGACCGTGAGCTTCTTGCCGGTCCCACTGCCACTCGGTGTCGCTCACCTTCATCGTCGAGCTTGTGCGTCGCGCACCCTGCGCGACGACCGCCGGCGGACGGTCTCCTCGGAGCGACGCAGTTCGTTGGCGCGACGGATCTCTTCCTGGGCGCCCGGCGGAGCACGGCGGAGCACCGTTTCGGCTCGTCGGTGCTCGGGGGCGCCGACGTTCCGCATCCCCGGCGGCTGGTGCCGCCTCCCCGCTGGCCGGTGCGCTCGGGACCGAGCACGATCCCCCGCACTTCTTCGCCGCCACATCGCCCACGGCAGATAACGCGGCCGAAATCCTCGCCGCGGTCGGCATCGACGATGACCGCCTCCGACAGGCGGAGCGGTTCGGTCTCGTCGTGGGCCATTGGAAAAAGGCCTTGCGGGTGCCCTTGAATCGAACTTCGACGGTTTGCGGCATCAGGACTCGGTGTACGCGCCCATCGCCGCGTACTTCTCCGCGCGCCGGCGGACCAGCCGCTCGGGCCGCACTTTCCGCGAGCTCGGCCAGGTGGCGCAGCAGCGCGGCTCGCGCAGCGCCTCACCGGCGCCGTCCGGGTCGACGTGGGCGCCGCCCACCGGCTCGGGAATGATCTCGTCGATCACCTTGAGCGTCAGCAGGTCCTCGGCGGTGAGCTTGAGCGCCTCGGCGGCGCGCTCGCGCTGGCTCGCGTCCTTCCACAGGATCGCCGGCGCACCCCTCCGGCGAGATGACCGAGTAGACCGAATTCTCCAGCATCAGGATGCGGTCGGCCACGCCGAGCGCGAGCGCGCCGCCCGGATCCGCCTTCGCCGATGACCACGGCTGATGATGGGCGTCGGCAGCGCCGCCATCTCGAGGATGTTCCTGCGCGAGCGCCTCGGACTGGCCGCGCTCCTCGGCGCCCAGGCCGGGGTAGGCGCCGGGCGTGTCGATCAGGGTGATGACCGGCGCGTCGAACCGCGCCGCGAGCTTCATCAGCCGGAGCGCCTTGCGGTAGCCCTCGGGGTGGGGCATGCCGAAGTTGCGCCGGAGGTTCTCCTTGGTGTCGCGGCCCTTCTGGTGGCCGATCACCATCACCGAGGTCCCGCCGAGCCGCGCCCAGCCGCCCACGATCGACGGGATCGTCGCAGTAGAGCCGGTCGCCGTGGAGCTCGATGAAGTCGGTGAAGATGGTGCTGAGGTAGTCGAGCGTGTACGGGCGACGCGGGTGCCGGGCCACCATGCACCCGCTGGATCGGCGTCAGGCGCGGTAGATCTCCTCGCGCACGGCGTCGAGCTTGTCCTGCAGCAGCTTGATCTCGCTGCTGACGTCGATCTCGCGGTCGCTCGCCGAGACGCTTGAGCTCCTCGATCTGGCGCTCGAGCTCCTGCAGCGGCTTCTCGAAGTCCAGCGTATACGCGGACGGGGCCATGGTCAGTCCCGCCTTGACGTAGTGGACGGCATCGGCACCCAGCAGCTCACGGAGGGCCGCGCACGAGTTCGTCCTCGGGCGCCACCCGGAGGCGGCGCGACGCGGAGGCGCACCGACTCCCCGTTGCCGTCGCTCCACTCAATATAGACCGGCGTCGGGCCGGGGTGGGCCGCGCACAGCGCGGCCGCCGCCCGCACGGCGTCCGGCCGCGGGGCGCTCGGCGCGCGCCACCGCAGGCTCAGCGCCAGGGCGCCGGTCGACTTGATCTCGGCCAGGGGCCGCGCCGACTCGACGATGAATGGCGCCCGGTCCTCGCCCCGGTCGCGGTCGCTGTAGCCGCCGGTGAGCAGCAGCGCCGCGTCGGGACGGATCGACTGGTTGAGCTTGGCCCAGGCGTCGGGGAAGACGATCGCCTCCGCCGTGCCGTGGAAGTCCTCGAGCATGAGCCGCGCGTATTCCTTGCCGGTCTTCTTGCGAGATCTGCCGCTTGAGCGCCGTGACCACCGCGGCCGATCGTGACCGGGTGCTCGCTCCACTGGTGCGAGCGTCGCGGTGGTGCGGGTGCCGAACAGCTCCACCTCCGCGCGGAATCGCTCGAGCGGGTGCCCGGAGATGAAGAACCCGATCACTTCCTTCTCACGGGCCAGCCGCTCCGCTCTCGGTCCATGGCGGCACGTCGGGCAGCGTGCGACCGGCCGGTGCGTGTACCGCGGGCGGTCTCGCCGAAGAGCGATGCCTGGCCGGCGTCCCGTCTCCTGCTGCGAGCTGCGCCTCGCCGCAGCGCGTCGTCCAGCGCCTCGAGCAGCTGGCTTGCGATGGCCGCCGAGCGAGTCGCAGGCGCCGGCGGCGATCAGGGACTCGATCACCCGCTTGTTGCAGAGCCGCAGGTCGATGCCGCTCGACGAAGTCGGCCAGCGTCGCGTGACGGGCCCGTCGCGCCGGGCGGCGATGATCGACTCGATGGCGCCCCCGCCCACGTTCCGGATGGCGCCCAGCCCGAAGCGGATCCGCGTGTCCGCCGACGACGGTGAACTTGAACCCCGATTCGTTCACGTCGGGCGGGAGCACCTCGAGCCCAGTTCGCGCGCCTCGTTGATGTACTGCACCACCTTGTCGGTGTTGCCGATTTCCGAGCGACAGCAGCGCCGCCATGAACTCGGCGGGGTAGTGCGCCTTGAGCCAGGCCGTCTGGTAGGACAGCACCGAGTACGCCACCGAGTGCGACTTGTTGAAGCCGTAGCGGCCGAAGGTCTCGATCTGCGCGGCCAGCTCGTCGACGAGCTTCTTCGGGTGCCCCAGCGCCACGGCGCGCTCCGACGAACCTGCCCAGCTCCTTCTTGATCAGCTCCGCGTCCTTCTTGCCCACCGCCTTCCGCAGCACGTCGGCTTCGGCGAGCGAGAAGCCGGCCAGCACGTTGGCGATCCGCATCACCTGTTCCTGGTAGGTGATGACGCCGTAGGTCGGCTCGAGGATCTCCTTCAGCGACGGGTGCGGGTAGGTCACCGTCTCCTGGCCGAGCTTCCGCCGGATGAACACGGTGTGCATGCCGGCGTCGAGCGGGCCGGGGCGGAGCAGCGCGTTGGTGGCGACCAGGTCGTCGAACCGGTCGCACCGCATGGCGCGGAGGGTTTCGGTGGCGAGCGCCGACTCGAACTGGAAGACGCCGGCGGTCCGGCCCTGCGCGCAGCAGCTCGTAGACCGCCGGATCGTCGAACGGCAGCGTGTCCATGTCGAGCGCCGACGCCGTGCCGGTCGCCGGATCATGGCCACGGCGTCGTGGATCACCGTCAGCGTCTTGAGGCCGAGGATGTCCATCTTGAGCATGCCGACCTTCTCGAGCGCGCCCATCTCGTACTGCGTGATGATCGACGTCTTCGCCGTCGGCGGCTGCGCCGGCCCCCTTGGTCGGGCGCGGTGCAGACGGGCACGTACTCGGCGAGCGGCCCCGGGGCGATCACCACGCCGGCGGCATGCACCGAGAGGTGGCGCGAGATGCCCTCGATCCGCGAGCTCAGGTCCATCAGCCGGCCGAACGGCGGGTTGTCCTTCGACCAGTTCCCGCAGCTCGTCGACCTTCTGCACCGCCTCGGGGATGCGTCAGGTTGTAGGCCGGGCCCGAGGGAATCAGCTTGGTGAGCTTGTCGGCCTCGCCCGGCGGGATCCGGAGCACCCGCGCCACGTCCTTCACGGCGGCGCGCGCCTTCATCGTCCCGAAGGTGACGATCTGGCCGCACGCTGTCGCGCCCGTAGCGCTGGCGCACGTACTCGATGACCTCGCCGCGCCGCTCGAAGCAGAAGTCCACGTCGATGTCGGGCATCGACACGCGCTCGGGATTGAGGAACCGCTCGAAGAGCAGGTCGAACTTGAGCGGATCGACATCGGTGATCCGGAGCGCGTAGGCCACGAGCGAGCCCGCCGCCGAGCCGCGGCCCGGCCCCACGGGAATGCCCGCGCTCGCGCGCCGCCGCGATGAAGTCCTGCACGATCAGGAAGTAGCCGGCGTATCCGGCCGTGTTGATGACCCCCAGCTCGTACGTCCAGCCGCTGCTGCGACCGCGCTCGGGCAGCGGGTTGCCGTACCGTGCGTTCGGCGCCCGCGCTGGGCCAGGTGCTCCAGCAGCGCCTCGTCGCGTGGCGTACTCCGCCGGGCGCGGGAAAGCTCGGGAGGAAGTAGCGCTTCTCGAAGTCGAACTCGCACAGCTCGGCGACCGCCTGGGTGTTCGTCGAGCGTCTCGGGATGGTCGGGGAAGAGCGCCGCATCTCCGCTTCGGACTTGACGTACGCTCTCCTGCCCCGTGAACCGGAACCGCTTCGGGTCGTCGAGGTCCGCGCCGGTCCCGATGGCGAGCAGCACGTCGTGCGCCTCGGCGTCCTCGCGCCGGAGGTAGTGCGCGTCGTTGGTGGCCACCACGCCGAGGCCCAGCTCCTGCCCCAGGCGCAACATCCCCTCGGCGACCGGTCGCTTCCTCCGGCGATGCCGTGCTTCTGGATCTCGAGCCAGAAGCCGTCCCGCCGAACATGCTGGCGAACCACTGCGGCGCTCCGCCTCGCCTCCTCGTAGTTGCCCCTGGCGCAGCCAGAGCGCCACCTCGCCGGAGAGGCAGGCGGCGAGGCAGACGATGCCCTCGCGTGCATCTGCTCCAGCACCTCCTTGTCGATGCGCGGCCGGCGGTAGAAGCCCTCGGTGAACCCGATGGAGGTCAGCCTGACCAGGTTCCGGTAGCCGGCGCGGTTCTTGGCGAGCAGCACGAGGTGGCTGTAGTTGGCCGGGCGCCCCGGCGGGCTTTTCGCGGCCGGTGCGCGGGCCGAAGGCGAGGTAGGCCTCGAATCCGAGGATCGGGCGGATCTTCGCGGCTTCGGCCTGCTTCGTAGAACGACCAGGCCGCGTGGAGGTTGCCGTGGTCGGTGACGGCGAGGCTGTCCATGCCGAGCTCTCGCACGTGCGCGACCAGGTCGGGGATGCGGTTGGCGCCGTCGAGCAGGGAGTATTCGCTGTGGGTATGGAGGTGGACGAAGGACATTGTCAGCGCGTGCGCTGGTCGAGCTCTCGCAGACCGCTTCGAGCGGGACGCCCCGCGCCTGCAGCAGCACGAGGAGATGATAGAGGAGGTCGGCCGCCTCGGACGCGAGGCGCGCGGCGTCCTCGCTGTTGGCCGCGACCACGACCTCCACCGCTTCCTCGCCCACCTTCTGCGAGACCTTGGTGATCCCGGCGTCGAGCAATTGTGAGGTGTAGGACCCGGCGGGCCGTTCGACGGCCCGCTGGGCGACCGTAGCGGCCAGGCGCTGGAGCAGGTGCCCGCCATGGTCCGGGCCCACGGAGCTGCCGCCACCCGGCTCGAGCCGGGAGACGAAGCAGGTCCGCGAGCCGGTGTGGCAGGCGGGACCGATCTGTCTCACGCGGTACAGGACTGCGTCGAAGTCACAGTCGAGGCGGACCTCCGTTACGTCCTGGGTATGGCCCGAGGTCTCACCCTTCCGCCAGATCGCCTTCCGGCTCCGGCTGAAGTAGTGGCCGTTCCCGGTGGACACGGTCAGCTCGAGGGCTTCGCGATTGGCATACGCCACCATCAGCAGGTCCCCGGACAGGACATCCTGCACCACGACCGGCACGAGACCATCCGCGTTGAAGCGGACCGCCCCGAGCCCCGAATCAGCTTTCATTGGCACAAAGCTACCGGGCGGCATCTCAGTTGTCAAAGTAATTGTGTACCAATAGCTTACGCGTATGGAGCCCGCTGTGCGAAAGCCCCCGAGGAGGAGAGTGCTGATGATCTTCGCCGCCCTGGTGGCACTGCTTGTCGGCGGGTTCTCAACCGCCTACGTCGCCAGTGGCGAGGTGCGGTACCTCTGGCGGGCCGGGTATGAGGAAACGCGCATCCTCCAGTCGCGCCAGCCAATCGAGAAGCTGGCCCGGGACACCACGCTGCCGGCGGCTGAGCGTGGCCAGTTGCAGCTGGTCCTGGATGTCCGCGCCTACGCCGCCAAGCTGGGCTTCGAGGCCGGCGATACCTACACCAGCTACGCGGATGTCGGCCGCGACACTCTGCTCCTGGTGCTGTCCGCTTCGCCGAAGACCTGCATCTGTCCTCACACCTGGAAGTATCCCATCGTCGGAAAAGTGCCCTACAAGGGGTTCTTCAACCTCGACCAGGCCCGCGCCACCGCGACCGAGTTCGACGCGAAGGGCTTCGACACCTACCTGCGACCGGCGGGCGCCTTTTCCACCCTGGGATGGTTCGAGGATCCGCTGCTCTCGACTGCGCTCACCCGCGATTCTGTGGAACTCGCGGCGCTCGTGTTCCACGAGATCGCGCACAACTCGCTCTACGTGAAGAGCGCCACCGAGTTCAACGAGAGCTTTGCACAGCTCGCCGGCTATCGTGCAGCGGAACAGTTCTTCCGTGACCAGGGCGACAGCGCGAAAGCCGAGTCGGCGGCCAATCGCTGGCTCGATGAGATTGTCCTGGGAAATTTCTACACCGAACTGGTGGGGCGGCTCACGTCGTTCTATGCCACGAAGCCGGATTCGGCCGTCCTCGACTCAGGCCGCGTCGCGATCGGCCTCTGGGCGCGGGAACAGCTCGAGGGCCCTGTGGCAGAACAGCTTCGCACCATGAAGGTTGCGAAGCGGCCGGGCGGGCCGGTGAACAACGCGCGCCTGGTCGGGGCAACCATTTATCGGACGAAGCTGCAGTTGTTCGAAGACTGGTACGAGCAGCATGGGGCCAACATTGCGGAGAGCGTGAAGGCGCTGCGCGAACTGGAGACGGGTGCGGAAGGGAAGCAGGCCTATGCGCGTCTCGAGGAGGCGCTCGGCGACCGGCATTGATGACTAGAGCATCTGCAGCCCTCACCCATCCGGGACTTCTCGATCGCCTGGCCCGTTCCCGTCTCGTGGCGGTCACTGGCAAGGGCGGCGTGGGCAAAACCACGATTGCCGCCGCGCTTGGCACGCGTCCTGGCGGGGCGAGGGCGCCGCGTACTGCTGGTCGAAACGGATCCCCGCGAGAGCCTGCACCAGTTGCTCGACGTGCCGCCCTCTGGTGGCGCCGTGACCAAGGTGGACGCGAGCCTCTGGCTCGAGAACGTGCAGCCGCTCCGCGTGCTCGAGGAGTTGGTGCGGCAGAAGGTCGCTGTTGCGGCGCTCGCCCGGAAGATTGTTGGGACGTCGTTGTTCCGGCACTTCGCCGAGGGAGCGCCGGGCATGAAGGAGATGGCCGTCCTGGGCCACGCGATGCAGGTGGTGCGGGGGGAGGCGAAGCCCAAGGTGGATCTCGTGGTGCTCGACGCCCCCGCGACCGGTCATGGAATGTCGCTTCTCTGGGCACCCCTGCTCGTATCGGAAGTGCTTGGAAATGGCCCGCTGGGCCGGCTCGCTGGAGAGGTCGCGGACATGATGCGTGACCCGGAGCAGGCCGCGGTCGTCATCGCGACGAATGCGGAGGAGATGCCGGTGCAGGAGGCGCTGGAACTCATTGCCGGGCTCCTCGAACGTCTGGGCCGCCCGCCCGAGCTGCTCGTGGTCAATGGCCTCTACCCGGCATTCCCCGGTCGCGCCGGCAAGGTGGCTGCCGCTGCCAAGGCGGCGCTAGCGCTCTGGCGGCAGCGGCGGTTGGTCAACGAGCGGGAGCTGCAGCGACTCGCGTCGGAATGGCGTGGGGCCCGGGTTGACCTTCCACTGCTCGCGCTGGAGCGGGGTCCGGCCCTCGTCGCCGCACTGGGAGACCGGTTGGTTCAGGCGCTCGAGCCGGCGCGATGAGCTTCGGCGAGCTGGCCTACCCGCTCCTCATCGTCGTTGGATCCGGCGGGGTCGGGAAGACCACGCTCGCCGCAGCGCTGGGCCTAACCTCGGCGGCCGAGGGCAGGGATACGCTGGTGATGACCTTCGATCCCTCTCTTCGACTGAAGGACGCTCTCGGAGTCGGCGAAGGCGCGGTGGACCGCGACGTGCCGGTCGAGGTGGACACGCCGGGCCGACTGGACGTGAGCCTGCTCAACGCGCGCCGCACGTTTGATGAGCTCGTAAACCGGTACGCGCCGTCGGACGCCGCCGCCGAGCGCATCTTCCAGAACCGCTTCTACCAGCACCTCGCGGGAAACCTGGCAGGGATACTCGAATACATGGCAGTCGAGCGCCTCTTCGAGGTGTCGCGCTCCGGCCGCTACCAGCGGATCATCCTCGACACGCCCCCGACCCGGCAGGCACTCGACTTTCTCGGCGCCCCCGACCGGATGGTCGAGTTTCTCCAGAGCGGGCCGGTCCGCGTGGCCCAGCGTCAGTGGTTCGACGCCAGCGGCCGCCTTGCAGTGAAGCCGCTCAAGGTTCTGGGGAAGAGCATCGAATCGTGGCTGGACCGGCTGGTCGGCCTCGACCTGCTGCGCGAGATGGCCGAATTCTTCCAGGCCTTTGGACCGCTGTATGACGGATTCCGGTCGCGGGCTGACGACGTCGGAACGCTGCTGCGGGCGCCGGGCACGCATTTCCTCCTGGTGGCCGGCCCGGGTGGGGACAGGATTCCCGATGCGCTCTTCTTCGCCCGGAAACTCCGCGAGGGCGGGCACCACCTCGGACCGATCGTCGTCAATCAGATGCATCCCGCGCTGTCCGCTCAGGCTCCAGCGGGGGACCTTGCCGAGGGCCTCCGCCTGCTGGCCTGGCTGGGCGAGCGGGATCATCGCGGATTTGCCGCGCTGCAGTCACTGCTGACCGCGCGTGAAACCGTGGTTGGTCTGCCCCTTCTCCCCACGCCTCCCACCGACTTGGCCGCGCTCGACGCGCTGGGCCGCCTCCTCCTCGGGAAACTGGCGGCCGCGCGCGGTTAGGCGGTGCCGAATCGCGAGGAGAGTCTCACTCGGCGTTCAGGCAGGCTTCACGACCCGGGGGATAATTTCATGCCGCAATGCGACAGCACAGTCATTGACGCAATGCGGCAAAAGTGGCGGAGGCTGGTGGGCAATGATCCGGTTGATCAGGCGGTATGGCGGCGGAAGCCGGAAGCTCTACGACACGGAAGAGAGCCGATATGTGTCGCTGATGGAAATCGCCGACTGGATCCGCCGGGGTCAGCAGCTCCGGATCGTGGACAGCAAGACGGACGAGGATGTCACCGCTGCCACGCTGGCGCAGGTGATCTATGAAGGGGAGAGGCAGGGGATGTCTTTCCTCTCCGGGGACTTCCTCCATCAGATCATCCGCCGCGGCGGCCAGGCTGTGAGCGAACAGGTGGAGCAGCTGCAGGCCGGCGTCGATCGCCTGGTACGGCGGCTTCCGCCGGTTCGCCGGGCACGGGGAGAGATCGTCGAGCTGCGCCGCAGCCTCACTGAGTTGGAGCGGCTGGTGGGCGCGCTCGAGGAACCGGGGGAAAAGGCGCCGGGCAGGACGCGGAAGCGCCTGACGGCATGAAACGCAGTAACTGCAGTAATCTCAGGAGGAGGTGCCTTATGTCGAAGACGAAGATGGTCAAGCGGATGCCAGTGGTGCAGGAAGCCGCTGAGCAGATCTACCTTGCGGGTCTGGGCGCGTTCGCGCTGGCCGAGGAAGAGGGAAACAAGGTATTCGAGAACCTGGTAAAGGCTGGCAAGGGCCTGGAGAAGATGAACAAGGCTCGCGTGCAGAAGCTGCTGAACCAGGTCCAAGGGAAGGTGGGCAACGTGCGTGAGGGCGCCAAGCACACTTTCGGGCGCATTACGGCCCCGTTCGATGCCGGTGTCACCACGGCCCTGCATCGGCTGGGGGTTCCCACCCGGAAGGAGATCGGGCTGCTGACGAAGCGCGTCGAGGAGCTCACCCGGAGCGTCGAGAAGGCGCGCCAGACTCGTCGCGCCGCGCCTGTGCGCCGTGCCAAGAGGGCGATGGCCAGGTAGTACGCTACGACCCAGCGGCCGGGCCGCTGGGCGATCGCCCCGCGGAGCCTCGATCGGTACGTCGCCGGTCGAGGCTCCGTCATTCCCCTTCTTGCAGGCGCTTTGCTACCGGGCGGGCTGTACGGTGATGCGGTCGTTGCGAGGGGCAGGGGGACAGCCGGCGGTCTCGGTCGGCCGCGGTCACTCGAGGCTCGCGCGGCGGCAGGGGATTGTCCCGCAGGTGCCAGATGAAGTTGCCTTGCTTCTGCCGGATCGCCTCCCGGGTGAGGCCCCGGTATCCGCACGGTGGCCGGCGGAATGCGCGGGCCAGTGAAAGGAGCGGCCAGCCGAACGGCAGGTAGAATCCGATCAGGTCCCAGTCACGCAGGATAGCGTGCAGCCGGTTGCGGGCCGGTGGCCGGTCGTGGTCCCGCTCGGTCCGGATGAAGGCGAGGGGCCAGCCCCATGGGAGGATCCGTCCCCAGCGACCGCGAGACCGCTTCAGCTCCTGCCAGAGCGTCCGCAACTGCCAGGGCTGCCGCCCGTGGATCGCGACGAGTTCACTCAGCTCTGCCTGCATCTGCCGGCGGACCTTGGCGGCCACTCGGCAGAGCCCGCTCCGCGCCGGGTTGTCGAGGTCCGTGATCTCCTCAACCCGCACCAGCGCCGGGACGTCGATGGGCTCTCCGATCACGAAGACGAGGCGAGCAGGGAAGGCCATGTACCACATCCACGGGAAGATGATGGCGAGGATGCCGATGGGAAGCGGCAGGAACGGCACCCGGAAGATCCTCTGCATCAGCCGGTCCAGGCCGCGAAAGGTGTAGCCGAACGGGTGGATCCACTCCCCGTTGATGATGTGAACCGGATACACCGGCACCCGGTGCCGGGCCGCCAGGAGCACGAAGCTGGTCTTGAAGGTCTGCAGCTGGTAGCGCCGGTTGAATCCCTTTCCGATGCCAGGCACTCCCTCGGGGAAATAGAGAATTCGATCGCCCCGCTGGATCAGGCGCTCGAAGTTGTCGAAGGTCATGTCCACCCCGCCGCCCCGCCGCCAGAAGTTGTCGAGCCCGAAGGGGCGCATCCACCACGCAAGCGAGAGCTCGGCCTCGTACACCGTGCGGAACTTGGCCGCAGGCGTGAATCCGCCCCGCCGCCAGAGTTCCGCGTCCAGGTACATGCCGTCGTGCGGGAAGGCGTTGCCGCTGTGGTTCGCGGCGAGGATGACCGGGCCATCCCGGGGGATACGCTCCCCGCCCTGCAACTCGCAGCGGAAGTAGTGCTCCGAAATCGGTGACAGCACCTTCCCTATGCACCGGCGGGTGAAATCCGGGTCGAACGGGTCATGGGCGGGCGCGTCGCGAGCGCGTTCGGCATGATCACTCTCCCCGGCGCAACGCGAGCAGGAACGCCACGGCGAACATCGCGGCCCAGACCGGCCAGGCACCCCCGAACGCCATGATGATGGCGCCCGACACCAGGCAGCAGCCGGCGAGGAGTGTTCCCCGGAGCCCGCTCAACGGGTTCTCGGTGCGCCGCCGGGTGGTCTTCTCGAGTACCCGGAGCCCTTCCGTGACGAGCTGGGGCACACGGATCAGCGCATCGATGAGATCCGGAGCTCCCCGCAGTTCCTCCTGCACCAGCCGGAAGGGACTGAACTGGCGGATGAAGATCCGGCGGATGTGGCGCTCGGACACCTCCGCGACGTCGAATCCCGGCATGAGTGCCTGCCCCACGCCCTCGAAGGTGACCAGCGCCTTCACCATCAGCACCATCTCGACGGGGAAGTACATCCGGTACTGGGCCCCGCGGGTCACCGACTCCAGGATCAGCTGGCCAAGGGAGAAGGTGTCGAACGTCGCGGCACGCCTCCAGCGGCCGGAGAGATCCGCGACCTCGCGCCGGAAGCCCTGGGGATCGCCGTTACGCCCAGGCTCCGCCGCGGCCGAGAGGTACCGGGCGGCATTCTCAGTGTCGCCGGTGACCAGGCAGTAGTAGTAGTAGAGCAGGGTGCGGCGGAGGTCGTGGTCCATCCGCCCGACCATTCCGAGGTCGATGAACCCCGCCTTGGGCCCGGGCAGCACCACCAGGTTCCCCGGGTGCAGGTCGGCGTGGAACACGCCGTCGTGGTAGATCATCTGGATGATCGCCAGCGCGCCGAGGTCCACCAGGCGGCGGCGCTCCTCGAGCGGAAGCTGCTTCGCCTCCGGACTGTCGGGGCGCAGGCCATCGAAGAACTCCATCGTGAGTACGCTCTGGCCGCTGTACTCGCGGTAGATCGCCGGGAACACGATGTCCGGTTCATCCCGGAAGTTGGCTGCGAAGCTCTCGGCGTTGTCGGCCTCGCGCCGCAGATCGACCTCGCGCAGGGTGTAGTCCACGAACTCGCGGATGATCCGTCTGGGCTGGTAGCTGGGGAACGCCAGCTGCAGCGCGCCCGCGAGTGTGCGCAGGAGCCGCGCGTCCCTCAGGAGGGTTTCCGGGATTCCGGGCTTGACCATCTTGAGGACGACCGCATCGCCTTCGCGGGTGGTAGCCCGGTGGATCTGCGCAATCGAGGCGGAACCGAGCGGGACGTCATCTACCCACGCGAACATCTCGTCGATTGGCCGGCCGAGATCCCGCTCGACCAGCATACAGAAGTCCTCGAACGAGACCGCGGGCAGGCGGCTGAGCAGGTGCTTGAGTTCCTCCGTGATGTCGTGCGGCAGCAGGTCCTCACGGAGGCTCAGGATCTGTCCCAGCTTGATGTAGGTGGGCCCCAGCAACTCCAGACGCCGCCGAAGCTGGACGGCGAACGAGGCATGACGAAGGTCCCGACGGATGAAGGGCCGCAGGAGCGCCGCAAGGACGCGCTCCAGCCAGACAGCCAGGCCTCCGGCGTCGGCTCCCACCTGCGCGCGGGCGTGGGCGATGATCCCGCCAGCGAGAAGCGCGATGAAATGATGGTTCACGGCCAAGGCCCGGCGGATGAGCCCCGGTGGCGCGCTCACCACCATCAGCTCGAAGGCGGGCTCCGTCGGCTCTTCCGGCGCAGTGTGCCGGCGACGCCGGGACTTCGGCTCCTGCCCCTGCCGTGTCATGGTCTTTCCGTCTGCCCGCCCGGCGTCGCGAGGCTCAGCGGTGGCGGCCGTATCGCTCATGCGCGGACACCCATTCCAGAGACGAGATCGCGCTCGCCAGTGAGAGTTCACCGGCCAGCACTACACCCGCCACGATCTCCGCCAGCCGGTTCACCTTGCCTTTCCCGCAGCAGCCAAGCACCTCGAGGCACTCCCGTTGGGTCGCCAGCCCCGTGCCCCCACCGTGGGTTGCCACGATGAGGGACGGGATCGTGATTGAGAGGTACAGGTCGCCGTCCACGGTGAGCTCGGTGTAGACCACGGCCGCCGAACCCTCCGCCACGTTGGCGACGTCCTGACCGGTCGCGATGAACATTGCGGTGATGGCGTTGGGCGAGTGGAGCCCGTTGTTGTTGGCGCCCGACATGAACGCGCCGACGTTGGCCACGCCCCAGTGATATACGAGCGACTCCGGCTCGACTCGCAGATGCTCCTTCAGGATGGCGCGCGGAACGACCGCCTCCGCGGTGACCCGTTTGCCGCGGGTACGCATCACGTTGACGTGTGAGGCCTTCTTGTCAGTAGCGAAGTTCGACTCGAGGTAGAACCGGCGCACATCCGGGTAATGCTCCACGATCCAGCTGCAGGCGGCGAAGGTCGCGCGCCCAACCATGTTCTGCCCCGCGGCATCGCCGGTGGTGTAGTTGAACCGCAGGAAGGCGAACTTATTGGCCAGGTAGGTATCGATGTCCTGGAGCTTGGCCACGCGCGACGTGGCCTCGGCCTCATGGCGAATCTCGGGCAGGTGCTCCTGCACCCAGTTGCGGAAGTCCCGCGCCTCACGCGCCGATGCGAACACGAAGACCGGTGCCCGCTGCATGCAGTCGGCCGAGATGGTGCAGGTGACTCCGCCCGAAAGGTTGAGGACCTTCATGCCCCGATTGTAGGAGGCGACCAGCGTGCCCTCGGTCGTGGCGAGCGGAATCAGGAAATCGCCCTCGGCGTGCTCGCCGTTGATCCGGAGCGGCCCCGCGAAGCCGAGTGGGATCTGCGCCACCCCGGTGAAGTTCTCGATGTTTCCCTTGGCGACGGCCGGGTCGAAGCTGTGCCCGGCGACGTGGTGGAGCTTTACGCCGGTGAACTCCTCGACGAACTGTTGGCGCCGGGCCACCATCTCGGCGCCGAAGTTCGTGACCTCATCGGGTGCCCAGGGAATCGAGGGTCGCGGAGCCTGTGCGGTGGCGATGGCGTCATTCGCGACGATCTCCAGCCGGCCGAAGGAGTCGGTCTCCACGTCGCAGCGGATCTCGTGACTGCCGTTGGGTAACGGGCCCACCCGCGCCATGAGCCGGGCCACTTGCTGGAGCGCAAACGGGGCCGGAGCTTCGGGAGAGACGTCGGCGGCGACCAGTGTGTGACCGTCCCCGAGGTCGAGCAGGAGATGCTCGAGCGGAACCTCGTGGTCGTCAACCCGCACCTGATAGATCCGCGTCAGGAGCGCGTCACTGAAGCGGTTCTTGAGGCTGAACTGGAACCCCTCGGCGTCGTTCTCGAGGGAACCCGAGGTATAAAGCTGCCTGAGCAGCAAAGCAAGATCGTCATGGTCGGTACCGGGCGTGTCGTCGTGAGTGGCGCTCACAATGGATACCGGCCCGACCATGAAGAAATCTTTGGGGAATTGATGAAGGTCTGGATAACCCGACCTCTCAGTGCTCCGCGCCCCCACTTCCGGCGTACAGCGACTCGATGATGCTGCGGAAACGGGCTTCGACCATCCGCCGCTTCACCTTGAGCGTCGGGGTAAGGAGGCCGGAATCCTCCGTGAGCTCTTCGGCGACCACGGCGATGCGTTTGGGCCGCTCAAACTGAGCCAGATCCTGCAGCCGGCCCAGCGTCTCCTGTTCGAGCATCGCGATGACCATCGGCTGCCTGCAGAGATCGCCCCGGTCCTTCACTGCGAGTCCGTGCTCCGAAGCCCAGAGCACGAGGCGCTCGAAGTCGGGGACCACCAGCATCGTGATGAAGGGCCGCTGGTCTCCAACCATGATCGCCTGGGCGACGAACGGCGACAGTGTCGTCCGTCCCTCGATGGGCTGCGGAGCCACCTTCTTCCCGCCCGTCGTCACTATGAGATCCTTGATCCGGTCGGTGATCCGCAGGAAGCCATCCGTGTCGAACTCTCCAATGTCTCCCGTGTGGAACCACCCCTCGGCGTCGATGGCCTGGCTGGTGGCCTCACGATTGCCCCAGTACCCCTTCATGACGTTGGGGCCCTTGGCGATGATCTCGCCGCCTTCTGCGATCCGCAGTTCCACGCCCGGGTAGGGCGTACCCACGGTTCCCAGCCGGACCGTGCCAGGCTGGTTGGCCGCCAGCACCGGAGAGGTTTCAGTCAGGCCATACCCCTCGTAGATCGGCAGGCCGGCTGCATCGAAGAACCGGGCGACCGTGGCCGAGAGGGGGGCACCGCCCGAAATCATCGTGCGGATCCGCCCGCCCATCA
>CAWBMQ010000008.1:0-45974 GCA_963789925.1 uncultured Gemmatimonadales bacterium | reverse complement strand
GCTCGCGCGTACCCTGGGGCTGCGGGGCGGACCGGACGACCCCGTCATGCCGGTGCCTAGCGATTCATGGAGCCCGGCGCCGGCTCAGGACGTCGTGATAGAGCCCGCGCAGGCGCGCCCCCACCACTTCCCAGCTGTAGGTCTTCTCCACTGCGGCGCGACCGCCCGCCCCGATACGTGTCGCCAGCTCGCGGTCCTGCAGTACCTGGACCGTGTGCCCGCACGAAATCGTCGGCATCATCGGCGATCAGGCATGTTTTCACCGTGCACCGCATCGAGTCCCTCACTCGCCGCCCAGGGTCGCCACCACCGGCGCCCCCATGGCCCAGGCATCGAGGATCTTTAGCCGGGTACCGCCACCGACGCGCAGGGGCGCAATGAAGCACGCCGCCGACAGTACGTGCGGACGTATGTCGTTCGACATAGCCGGTAAAGCTCAGCCCCGGGCTTGAGAACTCGATGCGCTCGGAATCGGTGATACGCCCCACCCACTTCACGGCGTCCTTCACGCCGGCCGCCCGCATGCGCGGCAGCACGTCGCCCGGCGAACCATTCGAGGCCATCGCGATTAGGAAACCAGGTGGTGCCCCCCACGAAGACGCATCCGTGCGTTGACCGTTCGCGGCGGGTCGGAAGAAATCGGCATCTACCCCGTTGGGAACGACCTCGAACCGGGCAGAGGGCGCGAGCTGGCGGAGCACACCCGGATCCACATCGGACACGGTCACATTCACGTCAAATCGATCAAGCCAGCCGGGATTCGGCGCGAGACAAGAGCCCGCCTGGTACCGGATGTACCAGGAACGGATGCCCTTTCGCGCGCCGCGCGCCGGAGAAGCAGTGTTGACTCCGCGTTGTGATGGGTGCAGGCGATCGGGAGGTGCTGCACCAGCGGAACGAAACGAAGCAGGTCGAGGCTGTCGATCTGGACGATGTCGAAACGGGTCGCCGCGAGTTCCTTCCTCAGCGCCGCCTCGAATGGTGCACTCTCGTGCAGGTAGTAGATATAGGGCTGGCCGTCGGTCAGGCTGCGCGCGTGATCCCAGACCAGCCGCGCGTTGCCGAGTGCAGAGCCGGGATGGGAAAAGCATTACACTTGCATAGGGCGCGAGCGCGTCGAGGCGATCCTGAAGTGCGACATTCCTTCGGAGCGCCGGGTCTCGGCGGTCGAAGAGGAGCGCGGTGACGTCAAAATCGACCGCCAGCTGGCGCATGCATATTATACGTTCGGATGGCCGCCCCGTTATGGGGAGGGAAGGGCAGCCTGTGCGACAGGAGCAGAACCTTCGGTCTGGTCATTGATCCCAAGGCAGGAGGCCTTAAACGACTTTCGGTCAGATTGTGTACCTGTGCCAGCGGCCGGAGTTTCAGTACGCTCGATCTGCCCGACCGCCGACAAGGCGGGACAGGGCATCGAAGCCACCGATCGGAAATGGCCCCGGGAGTCCGGGCCGCCCGAGGAGAACGGCGTCACTCCCGGCCCGGATTGCGGCCGGGACATCGACGTCCAGCCGGTCTCCGACGTCTGCGGCACGGGATGCATCCACTTCAGGCGCTGAAGTGCAACTTGGATGCCGCGGGGCGACGGCTTTAGGGCCTCGACTTCTGGATCATCCGCATGAACGATCACATCGAAGAAAGCAGGCGACGTCCAGCGCTTCCAGCTTTTCTCTGGGTTCGTAATCGGACACCACCCCCAGCCGGATCCCGACGTGCCCGGGCACGGTAGGCACGAAACGAGGTGCATACGGCGCGCCGTCTCAGTGCGTGGCAGGCACCGACGAGAACCAGCGATCGACAATGGCGCCGACACTTTCGGGAACGCGACCCGGTTCGTCGTACGTCTCCTCGAGCTGGGCGTCCCGAATGTGCCGGGGAACAGGGGCTGCCCGCGCAGACATCTCCAGGGAATGCCGGTACGACCCGAATCACCGCAATAGTGTGGGCCAACTCGCGGCGAACGCAGCAATGTCGCTGCGAGGGCAATCGCGACATGGGCACGCAGGATTCTCGCATGATACAACGTCCCATCAACGTCAAACAGGATCGCGTCCCAGCGCCGCACCTTCACTCGAGCCGCCGGCATTATCGCCTTACCGGCCGTGCACGCTGCACGGCTTTCGGGATGGTGGGGTCGAAAATGCGCGGAATCGCGGAAGGTCGACGAACAGCAGCACCACCATGAGAGCGAAACAGGCGCCCACTGAAGTCATCAGGATCTGCTGACGATAGAGCTTTTCCGGGTGCTGGGCGGCGCTCTCCGGCTTGAACGCCAACGACAAATAGACGGCCATCACCAGCGCGACCAGCGGAAAGGTGAGGATCAACTCGAGTCGGTACCGCACGATGAATGCACCGAAGAACAGCATGGGAGGCGAGCCGCATAGAACATGATCGCCACGAGCATGCGTGGTTCGTCGAAAGAAGGCGAGCGACGACGATAGGCGGCGACGCGCTGCTGCGATCGTTGATGTTCCTGATTTCGGCGAATCGCTTGATCGCCATGAAGAAGCAGCCGACCATCCAGTAGCTTAGCAGCAGGGGAGACCGGGGAACACGCGAATCCGACACGATATACCAGCCGACCAGCATTCGGATCGGGTTGTTCACCGCCTCCGACAGCACGTCGAGGTAGGGACATCCTTCGTTCGTACGGGGGGTACGTTGTAGACCAGCCCCATGACCCAGAGCGCCAGCAGAGACAGGGCAGTTGGCTTGGACACAAGGAGCCCGAGCGCCGATCCCAAGCACTCGCGAGGACTATCCATTGCCCGTAGGCGAGAGGGAGCCGAGACGTTGCCGCTGGGCACGGGCCGGTTCTGCTTCGAGGGATGGTGGCGATCGAACGGCGCATCCAGGAGCTCATTCAGTGTGTAGTTACTGGAGGCGACCAGTCCTGTCGCCAGCAGGCCACGATCCCGCGGACGACGAGATCCCAGCCCCGGTGCTGGGGGTCGAGACTGAGCGCGACAACCGCACCCGGTACCACGAACACGTTCTTGATCCAGTGGTCCAGCCGCATGATCGACACATGACCGCGAATCGACGGGGAATTCAGGGGATCGAGGCACGGATTACCTAGGTTTTGGGTTGGACAACGGTGATACTGCTTGCCCGGTATCAGCAGCGAAGGGTGTTCCGCTTGGCTCCGGAGCAATCTACTACGCCCCCCGACATCGCCTGTCGGCGGGCGCGGTAATCCAAGTCCGAGGTCAACGATCATGGAGGAAATGGTGAGGGACACGCCGAGGCGCGGTGCTGGGTGTGCAGTGGGGGAGCACTTGATCTGCTCAAGGCCTCGACGCTTCCGCGCGCGTGGACGCCGCCTCCTTCCGCATCACCGATGCGGGATACGGCGCCGCCGGTGCGATCTATGGCTGCCGGGTCTGCGGATTTCGTCAGTGCGCAGACCTTACTGAAGTCCTCAGTTTCTACGAGGACATGGAGTGACGCCGGGTACGAAGCAACCGCCGGGCCCGTGCGCCTCAGGCCCGGCGGCTGGTCGATGTACTTGAGGCGTCACGCAAGCGGATGTCCGGGCGCCGGCGCCTGCTGGATGTTGGGGCCGGGAGCGGCATCCTGCTCGAGGCGGCCGCGGCACGTGGCTGGCAGGTCGAGGGAGTTGAGCCCTCTCGCTGGCTCGCGACAGCAGGCCGCGGCTCGGGGACTACGGGTGCACCTCGGGGTTCTGCCCCGCCCCGAGCCGTCGGACCCTACGACGCGGTGACTGTCATGGACGTCATCGAGCATGTCCCCGATCCCGTCGGACTGATGCGCGAAGTCCGAAGGGTGCTCGACCCGGGTGGTGTCGCCCTGGTGGTGACCCCCGACGTGCGGAGCATTGCAGCGCGGCTGATGAAGTGGAAATGGTGGCACTATCGCGTGGCACACATCGGTTACTTTGATCGTGGCACGCTGGAGCGGTGCATGCACGCCGCAGGACTGGAGTGCGTCGCCTGGGCCCGACCCAGCTGGTACTTCACCGTCGCCTACCTGGCGGAGCGGGTGATGACCTACCTGCCTCCCGCGCTCCGCTTCACCCCGCCTTCATTCCTCACGCGTGTCACCGTGCCGCTGAACCTCTTTGACAGCCTCCTCGTGCTGGTGCGCCCAATCGCCACGCCCATGGCGCCCGCGGACTGGGCCGAACGCTCGCACCCGACGCGTCATTGCAATGGTGCCGCGCGACCACCTCGAGCAGCTGTGTGTCATCACATGGTCGACGCAGCTCCAGTGCGCGAAACACTCCTTGGACCTGGCGCCAGGTGACCGCAGCGCTCCTTCCACCCAACCCACCGCCCGGGGAGGAATCGTATCCAGGACGTAGACCGGAACCCAGACCCTGCCCCCGGCTGTCCGTAGTGCATTCGTCGCGACAGCGCTGAGCGTGCTTCCCAACTCAGTCCTTTGATGGCGCGCGGTGGGAGCAGATAGACGACCGCCGCGCCACACGCTGCGGGGGAGTTCATCGAGCGATCTCGCGCGAAGTTGACCAATGGATCCGACTGATCGGGTACCACGATCACGGAGTGAGCGTCGAGCATTGGAGCAACACAGCCAAGCCTGGCCTCGCCTGTTCGGATCGCGCCCGGAGACGATCGGGTTGAACGCGAGAGCATTGCTCACCCAGAGGAGTGCAAAGGTACCGGCTGCAACAGGCAGTGCGGCGGTGCCTCTCACGGCCGGCGGACCATGCGGACCAGATCACCAGCGGCAGGAGAAACGGGAATAGCGCAGTACCGCTCTTCTTCGCCTCCGCTCCATGCCGCCCCGAGAGCAGCGACGGGCACCAGAGCCACGATAAGGTGAGCAACAGATCACGACCCTTCGGGCGGCGCAACGCATACCACATGGCGGCGGCCAGCACGGCGTAGAACACCAGCAGCTTGGGCCACACCGGAAGCATGGCTAACTGGCCAGCGCTCACGGGGTTCAAGGGGTCGCCCAGCAGGTAGCGCCGCACTTCTCTGCCATCATGTCCCATGTGCACGAAACTTCTCGGCAGTCCGATGATGACGCGCGACAGCCCCGGCCGGCTGATTCCATGAGAGCTCCCGGTAACCCAGCTGATGAACGCTGGCGAGACTGCGAATCCCCTGAGCCGCGGCCGCCGTCAAATACGCACCGACGCCCACCAGCGCGCACGTTCCCGTGGCAATGAGGACTGTCCAGCGCCGACGGCCGCATCGCCTGGCACGGCCAGGAAGATCGCGACCAGCGTGGCGGGGACGACCAGCACGTAAGGCAGCCATGAGCAGGACACCGGCAGCGAGGATGCCGCCGGCGAGCGCCGCCCGCACGTAGCGCCCCCTCAGTCTTACGCTGTGTCCCTACGTACAGCGCAGTGGTCACGAGTGCGATCCCGGGCACGTAAGGCGACCCCGCCTGCCCGAAATTGATGACGGCGGCGCCGAACGCCACCAGCAGCATGGCCACAACGGAAGCAACGGACCCGAGCAGGTCGAGCACGAGCAGGCCAGTGCTCACGGTCAGCAGGATCGCGCCGACGGCCGCGACGATGGACATGGTGCGCTGTGCCTCGCGCACGGCCCCAGCGTCCTCACCAGTGGCCTGCCGAGTCCGTCACGCAGGACGACACCGATCGGGCGCCACAGCAGGTGTCCGGCTTCGTATAGACTTGGTGTCGAAACGAAGGCGCCCTTGCGATGGCACGAGCCCAGTCCACGGAATCGCCCGTTGTCTTCGGGGCGCGTCCCGGCAAGGAGCACCGCGGAAACCAGCAGTCCGAGCGACGACTCACCGTGCTGCCGGGGCTGCCCAGCATGGACCCACCGTCTGATGCGCGGCATCGGCGGCTCGCCTTGAGTCGAGTAGGTCAGTCGGCTTGGTCTTCCGGCCCCGGGCAACGGCGCGGCAGTGTGAAGTCGGAAGTCTACCTGAGCCCGAACCAGAAGGAACGACGTGAGTGTGTGACAAGTATGAAGCCCTGATGCGCTGTTCAAGCAGCGCACCAGGGCCGGCGAGTTCCCGCGACGGCCTCAGCTGTACGAGTCTACTTGATCGCCACCAGCAGATGATCCATGTCAATCCACTGATCGTGGGGAACTGGATTGGGGCCCCCACCGAAGGTGGGATAAACCAGATCTGCTTCCAATGGGGCGTCTGGCCCGCCAGGAAAAACATAACCGTGTTCGATTGGCTGGTCAGAACGCCATCGACCCATTGCCGATAGCGACCATCCTTTACCCCCGGCCGGTTGGCCTGCCAAATAACCTCGATCTTGTGCCACCCCCCGCCCGCAATGTTGTTGCTTGGCGTTTGCACCTGGCCAAGGTTGTTGGCAAGGCGGTTATCAGGGAACTGCAAGCCCGTCATCAGGAACGCCCCCCGATCGCGATCCGGGGAGTCGAATCCCGCATAATGGTTGTTGACCCCGTCATGCAAGAAAAAGAGCTTCGTTCCAACGTTGCCGTTGTTCGAATAGTCCGCACTCATTCGTACCCAGATACATACGTAGGCACCGCCCTGGTTCGCCGGGAAATCGGGGGTCGAGCCCCAGCGCGAAGGGCTCGAGCCGCCCGGTGAGCCCTTCGGGAAGCCAATGCGAAGCACCCCGGGCGAGGATAGGGGGGCATCAGAGGCCGTCACGAGGGACAGGGTGTTCGCCTGGCCAGCGGCAAACCAGAAACCTTCACTGGATACGTCGGGCTTCTGGGCGGGCAGCACGTTCCAGCCCACGTCAAGGACAACGACGTAGTCGGCGGGACGATTGTCGCAACTGGAGGTAGCCGACGATGGAGGAGGGACACTTACTGTAGGATCCGGCTCGAGACCGTCAACAAAGGGCACGGCTCCTGGAGGTTACACGCCGCGAGGGAAGCGAGAAGCAAGGGAACGCACAACATCGAGGCCATCCGGCGTGAGAGCTTCGAAAGATACTTCACTGTGCCTCCGACTAATGAGTTGACCTCGAGCCGTACTTCCCACTGGCTCCCACTGCCACGACCAAGCCGTGGGACATGCGCACGCGACTTGATCGAATTGGACCTAACTGTTTGCTTTACAGTGCTGTCTTGTTCAGGTCGGTAACCGGGGAGCGTTCTGACGCGATGGGAAAGGCAAGGAGCAGGCCATCCAGTGGGGCAGCAAAGTGTACTATTCTTCAACCCATACGATATTTTGTGATCCAAGTTATATCATTATATGTGAGCAGCTTAAGTTGCGTGCAATTAGTGTATTGATAATGGCATTTTTTGGATGGCTACGTGCGACATGGAGAGCGCGAGGAGATCTACCGTCACGCTGAGCGAATCACCGCGCAACTTTCTGCAGGTACCGTTTATCAATAGACGGTGTGTGACTTCAAGTAGAGCTTAGGGGGCGAGCATTCGCGAGATCCGGTGCTATCGCCGTCGGTCACCCAGCGATGCACCGGCAGCGTGAATCAGCGAGTTCGCGAGGAGCGGCGGCGCCGGGCATGACCCCGCCTGACCGGCTAGTCAGTACGCTCGAGCGTCGGGAGGCGAAGACGGATAGCCCGGCATTACGCCAAGAGTCGGGACGGTGATGCCGCAATCCTTGCCCGAGCTATGGAGTCCAGCAGCACTGGCAACCGGAGCCAACCGGCCAAGGTTCCCTCACCCGTGACATCGCGATGGCTACGGCGGGGCCGCCAAGAGCGCTGCCTTCAGGCGCCCTGCCATCGACCGGCGCCTGTTGCCTCATCGTCGGCCAGCGGCGCCGCCGACTCAGAGCACGCCCGCTTGAGCCGCATCGATGGCGCGCGGAGCCCAGGGATCGTGGAAGGGCGTGTCGCCCAGCGCGAGCCACGGCATTCGTGCCGGCACGCCGTAGAGCATGGGATGGCTTAGCAGGGCCTGCGCGGTGAGGCGCGCGAGGCTGCCGGCCCCTCCCCTCCCGTGCCGACGCGATGCCCTGAGTCTGCTCGAGCAATTGCTTGCCGCGGGTTCCCCGCGCGAGCAGTGCGCCGCCACCGCCCGCCGTCATCCCCTTGCCCCGGCCGAAGCTGAGCACGCCGAGATCACCCCACGCACCAAGTCGACGGTGCGCCACCAGGCACCCGCCCCTTGCGCCGCATCCTCGATGACCAGCGTGCCATGCGCCTCGGCGAGGTGGCGCGCGCGATCGAGGTCGACAGGGATGCCGTACTGGTGAACCAGCACGACCGCATCGACGCCGGCCGAGAGCACCGCCCCGAACGAAGCCCAGTCGGGGCCCAGCGTGACGGGATCGAGATCGTAGAAGGCGACGTCGGCACCTGGCGCCGATCGGCCGCTGTGGCAAGGTCGTAGCAGCCGTACGCCGGCAACGCGACGCGGACACGTGATGATGGCTCCGTGCCAGCGACTCCATCGCCAGCCGGAGCGCCGAGGTGCCGCTGTCCAGCAGCAGCGCCGCGTCCACGTCATAGCGGCGGGCGAGCCACTGGTCCACGCCCGCCGGTCGGCCCAGGGCAAGCCCTCTTCAGGCCGCCGGCGAGTGAACCCGCCGAAACGGGTGAGTAGGCGGGAGGCAAATAGCGCATTGGCACCGAAGGCGTCAGGGAATCCCTGACACGATGGGCGGACCAATCAGGTTGGCAACACCGACGGGCAGGTGTTTCCAGAGCCGCGGTCCCCAGGAATACGCCCCGTCATCGGGCGAAGGCGTGCCCGCTGCGCCGTGACCCTCGTGGTACCACCAGAGTTGTTCGTCACGGGAGCCCCATTGCTTCTTGAAGCGGTGGGTCCCCACTCCCTCGGAGCAGCGGCCGAAATTGAAGAGGGTCAGGTCTTCATTGCAGGCCCGCTCCATGAACGACCAGTAGAGGGCCATATTGGGCGAGAGCTTGTTGAACGCGTAAAGCGACGATGCCCAGGTCATCTCGAACTCGGTTCCCCAGCGAAAACCCACGCCCGCCGCGACCGGCTGGCCCTGGTACCACGCCGCTCCGACCCACAGATCCTCAGCAAAGGCATCGGCCAATGCGGTGAACAACCTTTTCGGCTGTACCGGGGTGCCGAGGTCGCGCATGTGGCGGGCAAAGACACGGTAGAAGGGTTCGAGCTGGTCACGACCGAAGCGTACCTCGATACCTTCCTTCTGGGGACGGCGCACCTGGCTCCGCAACTTCGACTCGAACGATTTAAAGAGCTTTTCAGGCTCGCCGGCGGGGATGTCGAGCACCACGGTGATCTTGCGGTGCGACACCGACAGGTCCAATGGCAGTTCCACCCTGCTTCGCAACTCGAGCAGTTTGACGCGCTCGGCCCGTGCGATGACGGTGGCCTCCGCGGCGAGCGCGCGAATCGCCTCGGTACCGCCGAGGGGCCCGCCATAGTTGACGAAGGGCATCGAGACGAGGAAACGTCCGAAAGGAATGCTCTTGACCAGCACCAGAGGGAGCACTCCGACCAGGTCAGGTCCGTCGCGTGCCGCGAGATAAATCGTGGGGTGTCCGAAGACCCGGCTGATGACGTCGCGCCAGGCGAGGAGATGGAATGGAGTCCAGTTCCGCTGGCTTCGTACGAAGGGATCCCAGTCGGCGGCGACTCCTGTGAGCCGCTCGACGCGGGTCACATTCCTGCCGTCGATGGGCTCACGCCGCGGCGCGAAGCGCCGGAACGTCGAGAGCCTGTTCCACCGAGGTGAACTTGAAGTCGCCCAGCAAGCGATCAAGCCGGCCGAGCATGCCGTTCAAGCCACGGTAGTGACGGAGTCGCGAAATGAGCGGAACAGGCAGCCGGGGCTGGTCGGCATCTACTTCCCACGGATGCACGTAGAACATTGCCGGGACACCCCGCGCGCGGTACTCGCTGAAAGCGCGATGAATAAGGGCATAGGGTAACTGACGAAGGTAGGCCCCCCCCGCCGCCGGGAACTGGACCCCGGCAATGCGCGTGGTCGTCAGCGGGAGTTCGAGCAGCGATCCGGCCGGCCGGCGGATGACGTACGGATCACCCGGACTGCCGGGGTATCCATACTCCGGACGGACGATCGGGAACAGACTCGAGTCGTATGTGATGCCTTCTTCCAGCATGACATCGAAGGCCCACTCGCACCCCGGAATGATCGAGAAGCCCGGGGCGCGATAGCCCTGGATGCGCTGGCCCACCACCTGTTCCAGCGCGCCCTTCGACTGCTTCAGGTCCTCGCGGAACTCGTCCGGACTGAGGGTGAAGACTTGACGGTGCCACTGGCTGTGGCAACCGATTTCGTGACCCTCTGCGGCGATGCGGCGCACCAGCTGTGGACAACGCTCGGCAACCCAGCCCACGACGAAAAAGGTGCCCTTCGTGTTGTGGCGATCGAGCAGGTCCAGGAGGATGCCGGTATTGGCCTCGACCCGGCTTGGCAGCGATGTCCAGCGTGACGGCGGGGCGCACGGAGCCAAGGCCAGGGCGTGGAAATACTCCTCCACGTCCACGGAGAAGATATGGCTGGCGGTGCGCGACAATGACGGCGCCAGATCTGATGATGACGAGCGCGCCTTCGACACCCCCCGACTCGAGGCGCCAAAGGGCAGCGCGACGCGGCTCAACCAATCGACCACGCCTGCAACAGGTCCGCTCGTCATTGAATAGCTTTGGTCCCTATGAAGACGCCGAAATACCGCTGACGGCCGTCCGGTGAGAAAATGAGACAGCACCAGTACCTAGACAAGGCCCTGTCAAAAGGTGGGCCAGTTGTGCTCGGGGCCGATAGTCCGGGCCTGGCATCGGTTTACGGCCCGACCATGCCCCCTCCACCGGCCCGGATTTCGCAACCTTGGGGCTTTTCCTTACACTTGATGCTTGTGTACCACACGCCCGTCGTTCGCGGCGGCGGAATCGTCCGGCCCCAAGTCCGGTATCTGCATATTGTTACCGGGCTCGCCAAGACAAGTTTCATCAGGAGAATCGATTGCAGCTACGCTCACACGTCCTGATCGGAAGCGAATCGCTGCTGGTGCATTGCGGGAGCGCGCTGCTCGACGCGGGGCATTCTGTCGCGGCAGTAGTGAGCGAAACCCCTGAAATCGCCGCTTGGGCCGAGAGTCGTCAGCTCCGGGTTGCGACGCTAGCTGAACTGGAAGCTGACACCGCACTGCCATTCGACCTGCTATTCAGCATCGGAAACCTGTCGATCGTCCCGGCGGCGGTCCTGCGTCGGGCGAAACTCGGCGGTATCAACTTTCACGACGGGCCGCTCCCTGAGATGGGGGGACTCAACACCCCGGCCTGGGCGATCCTGCGCGGAAATGCGGAGCACGCGATTACCTGGCACTGGATGACCGACGCGGTCGATGCGGGCAGGATCATCGCCCAGCGACGCTTCCGGATCGCCCATGACGAAACGGCGCTGACGCTGAACGCGCGATGCTTCGACGCCGCGATCAGCAGCCTCCCCGAAGTACTGAGCGCGTTGCGATCCGACCTGCCCGCCAACAAGACGGGCATGCCACCTCTTGAATTGATCCGCGGTAGTGCGCGACCTGCTGCCGCCGGGGCGCTCGACTGGCGCCGGCCGGCCGCGGAGCTTTCGGCCCTCGTGCGTGCGCTCGACTACGGTCAGTATGCCAACCCACTCTGCCTGCCGAAGGCCCTTATTGGCGGAAGCCTGCTCGTCGTGCCGCAACTGCAGGTGCTGGAGCGCTCTTCAGGTGCCGCCGCAGGTAGCCTGATTTCGATTGCCGAGGAGGGCGCAACGGTGGCGACGGGAAGCGCCGATGTCCGCATCCCGATGTTTCGCACGCTGGCAGGCGAGATGCTTTCGGCCCGTGAAGCGGCGTTCCGCTTCAACCTGCGCGAGAACGATGTCCTCGGCTTGCCAGACGCGGTGGCGGCCGCGATCAGTGCCGTCGACGCTCGGGTCGTCCCGCACGAGAGTTGGTGGGTCCGGCATCTCATGCGCTGCGAACCCGGCACGCTGCCCTTCCCCGGGCGCGGCAACACAGCAAACGCGGCGATGGAGTCGCTCCCGCTCGATCTCTCCTCGCTGCCGATCGTACCAGGACACGACCCAGCCGACGTGGCGCTCGCGTTGACGGCGGGGCTCCTGGCCCGGCTCCGTGGTCGCGCGGAGTTCAGTGTGACCTACCAGGGACCTGAACTGCGTTCACTGGCAGATCCTGTGAAGGACTGGTATGCCGGTACTGTACCGGTCCGGTTCTCCCTTCCATTCGAGGGATCCCTCGATGCATTGGTGGCCAGCGTGGCCGGCTCGCTCGCGGAGGTGCGCGCGCGGCTGACGCACGCCAGCGATCTCTTCCTGCGCCAACCAGCACTCAGGCAGGTGCCCGCCGCGATGCCTATCGCCTTCGTGGTGGCACCTGATCCCGACCTGGTGGCGCTACGGCCGGAGAGCGAAGTGACGTTCGTGGTCTCGGTGGACGGAAGTCGCGGACGGATGCACTACAACACGGCCCGACTCACCACCGAGCAGGCGGCCTCACTGAGTGAACGGCTTGCCCGGCTCGCGCGCGGCTTCAGACTGTCGCGCTCGACGCCCCTGGCGCAGCAACCGCTGCTCGCCGATGACGAACGCCGTCGGCTGGTGGAAGACTGGAATGCGACCGGCACTCCGCTGGACACCAGCCTGTCGATCGATGGCCTCGTGCACGCGCGCGCCATCGAGACGCCAGAGCGCACGGCGCTTGTCTGCCGCGGCAGGAGCCTCACCTATCGCGAGCTCGACGAGCGCGTGAGCCGGATGGCACACCTGCTCCAATCGCGAGGCATCGGGCCCGACGAACGAGTGGCGGTGCTCCTCGATCGCGAGCTCGAGATGGTCGTGACCCTGCTCGCCGTGATCCGTTCGGGTGGCGCCTATGTCCCGCTGGACCCCGAGTATCCGCCGCAGCGACTCGCACTGATGCTGGAAGATTCCGGTGCGCGCCTGGTGATCACGCAGGAATCCCGGCGCGCCGCGGCAGGCAATGCGAAGTGTGAGGTTGTGACCATCGAGGGACTGGCCGCCGGGTTGAGTGCCCAGCCAGTCGCTCTGCCGACAACGCGTCGCCGAGCCCGGGCACCTGGCCTACGTCATGTACACCTCGGGGTCCACCGGTCGCCCCAAGGGAGTGATGGTGGAGCGCGGCAATGTGCTCAATTTCTTCACGGCGATGGACCAGCGCCTCGGGACGGAGCCGGGAACCTGGCTCGCGGTTACGAGTGCGTCATTCGACATCTCCGTGCTCGAACTCTTCTGGACTCTGGCCCGCGGCTACACCGTGGTGCTGCATCGGGAGGGGCGCTCACTACCGCGCGTGGAACAGGCATGCGGGCATCCTTCCTTCAGCCTTTTCTACTTCGCAAGCGCCGAGGCAGGTGCCGACCAGTACCGACTGCTGCTCGACGGAGCGCGCTTCGCCGATGCGCGGGGCTTCGAGGCGGTCTGGACGCCCGAGCGGCACTTCCACGCCTTCGGGGGCATCTACCCGAACCCGGCGGTGACCGGCGCCGCGGTTGCCGCAGTGACGCATCGGGTGCACGTGCGCGGCGGGAGCGTGGTCCTGCCACTCCATCATCCTGCCCGCGTCGCCGAGGAATGGGCGGTCGTGGACAGCATCTCAGGCGGCCGCGCGGGCGTAGCCTTCGCCTCGGGGTGGCAGCCGAACGACTTCGTCTTGCGCCCGGAGGCCTACGCCGATCACAAGGCGGTCATGACGCGCAGCATCGACGTCGTGCGTCGCCTCTGGCGTGGCGAAGCGGTGGACCTGCCCGGCGTGAACGGCCGCATCGTACCCGTGCGCACCTTGCCCCGACCGGTACAGCCGGAACTGCCGATTTGGCTTACGGCCGCTGGCCGACCGGAGACTTATCGCCAGGCGGGGCTCATCGGTGCGCGAGTCCTGACGCACTTGCTGGGACAGAGCATGGAGGAACTTGGCGCCAAGCTCGCGCTCTACCGGCAGGCCTGGCGGGAGGCGGGTCATCCCGGCGAGGGGCGCGTGACGCTGATGCTGCATACCCTCATCGGGCGTGACGAGGCCGAAGTGAAGGCGCTGGTAACGCAGCCTCTTACCGACTACCTGCGCAGCTCCGTGGATCTGCTCAAGGGCTACGCATGGTCGTTTCCAGCACTCAAGCGGCGTCCTGGCGACGACGCGAGTGGCGGTGCGCTGGACCTGGATACAGCTTACCGAGCAGGAGCGCGATGGCGTTCTCCAATACGCCTTCGAGCGGTACTACGAAACGAGCGGACTTTTCGGCACGGTGGACTCGTGCACTGCGCGGGTAGACCGTCTCGCGGCCATTGGGGTGGACGAGATCGCCTGCCTGATCGACTTCGGGGTGCCCACCGACGTGACGCTGGCGCACCTGGAGCAACTCGACCAGTTGCGCCAGCGGGCATCGCTCGAACGTCCGGCGGCAGCCGACCAGCATGGCCTCGCCGCGCTGGTGGCCCGACACGGAGTCACCCATTTGCAGTGCACCCCGTCGCTCGCGCGACTGTTGCTCGCCGACGCAGGATCGCGGGCGGCGCTCGGCGCCCTGCGCCACATGCTGGTGGGCGGCGAGCTGCTGTCGGAGCCGCTGGCGGCCGACCTGCGCACTGCGCTGCCCTCGGGCCGTCTGCACAACATGTACGGTCCGACGGAAACCACGGTCTGGTCCACCATGCATGACGTGGCCGCCGACGAACGTCCGGTGCCAATCGGCCGCCCGATTGCAAACACGTACGTCTATGTGCTCGATGCACGCGGCGAACTGCTTCCGGTGGGGATTCCGGGTGAGCTGCACATCGGCGGGCTGGGCGTGACTCGCGGATACCTGGGACAGGAAGAGGCGACGGCGAGCCGGTATGTGCCCGATCCGTTCCGGGGAACCGGCGCGCGAATGTATCGCACCGGGGATCGCGCGCGATGGCGGGCGGATGGGCGGCTCGAGTTCCTCGGACGCCTCGACCAGCAGGTCAAGCTCACCGGCTATCGCATCGAGCTGGGCGACGTCGAGGCACACTGCGAATCGCACCCCGATGTCCGCACCGCAGTGGTGATGGCCCGGGAGGATCGGCCAGGCGAGACGCGCCTCGTGGCGTACGTGGTGTTCCGAGCTGGCGCCGCCGATACGGCGGGCCTCCGGGCCCACCTCCGGCGCGCGCTGCCGGATTTCATGGTACCATCACATATCGTGGTGCTGGACCGCCTGCCGATGACGCCGAACGGCAAGGTGGACCGGCGGGCGCTGCCCGACCCGTCGGTGGTCACCGCCACGACACCGTCGATCGAGAGCCGGCCGGCCAACGTCATCGAGGAGACCATCGCCGGCATCTGGCGCGACCTGCTCCAGCTGCCGCATGTGAGCCGGGACGCGAACTTCTTCGACCTGGGCGGTCACTCGCTGCTTGCCGTGCAGGTGCACCGCCGGCTGCGCGAGCTGCTGCCCGAGCGCGCCGTCGGCATCACCGACCTGTTCCGCTTCCCCACCATCGCGGCACTCGCCGAGTTCCTGGGCGGCGGTGATGGGGGCGAGTCCCGGCTCCAGGACAGCGCCGCACGTGGTGAGGCACGACGCAACCTGCAGCGACGGCCACGACGCGCCGGTGGCGAGGGAGCCTGATCCGCTGATGTCCGCAGCACCGCCCGACAACACGCAGCCCACTGACGTCGCCGTCGTGGGGATGGCGTGCCGCGTGCCTGGCGCCGCCGATGCCGACGCCTTCTGGCGCAACATCCGCGACGGTGTGGAGTCGATCCGCTCCTACAGCATCGATGAGCTCCGCGCCGCCGGCGTGTCGTCGGCGCTGCTGGGTAATCCGCACTACGTGCCGCGCGGTGCCCCACTCGAAGACATGGAGATGTTCGACGCCGGCTTCTTCGGGCTGAGCCCGCACGAGGCGGCGATCATGGACCCGCAACACCGTCATTTCCTCGAGTGCGTCTGGGAGGCACTGGAGCACGCCGGCCATGCACCCACGCGGTTCAGCGGCCCGATCGGGGTATTTGGCGGCTCCGGTCACAACGCCTACCTGGGCTACAACCTGCTCACGCGTCCCGAACTGGTGGAGTCGGTGGGCTTCTTCCTGCTGCGCCACACGGGGAACGACAAGGACTTCCTGACGACGCGGGTGTCCTACGCGCTCAACCTGCATGGGCCAAGCGTCGCGGTACAGACGGCATGCTCGACGTCGCTGGTCGCAGTGCACCTTGGCGTGCAGAGCCTGCTCGCCGGAGAGTGCGACCTCGCGGTGGCGGGCGGCGTCACGATCGAACTGCCGCACCGCCAGGGCTACCTCTATGCCGAGGGGGAGATCCTCTCTCCCGATGGACGCTGCCGAGCGTTCGACGCGCGGGCGGCGGGAACGGTATTCGGAAGCGGGGCTGGCGCACTGGTGCTGCGCCGCCTGAGTGACGCGATTGCCGACGGTGACACGATCTACGCGGTCGTGAAGGGTACCGCCGTGAACAACGACGGTTCCGAGAAGGTGAGCTACCTGGCGCCGAGCGTGAAAGGCCAGGCCAGTGCGATTAGTGAGGCGCTCGCGGTGGCCGGAGTGGATGCCTCGACGATCACGATGGTGGAAGCGCACGGCACCGGGACGCTGGTTGGCGATCCCATTGAAGTCGCTGCGCTCACCGAGGCGTTCCGGCGTCATACCGACAAGCAGCGGCTACTGCGCCATCGGCTCGGTGAAGACCAACATCGGCCACATCGACACCGCCGCCGGCGCCGCGAGCATGATCAAGGCGATCCAGGCCCTGCGGCATCGCCAGCTCCCGCCTTCGCTGCACTTCTCGACGCCGAACCCGGCGTGCCAGTTCACCGAGACGCCGTTCTACGTGAGTTCGACGCTCAAGGCATGGGATGCTCCCTCACCCCTTCGCGCAGGGGTGAGCTCGCTGGGTGTAGGCGGCACCAACGCCCATATCGTGCTGCAGGAGCCAGCCCCACCCATCCCGGCCCGTGCACCCTCCCGGCACCGGCAGGTCATGCCCGATTTCAGCACGTACCAGCGGTGCGCTGGAACGTGCGACTGACAGACTCGCCGCCGCGTTGATTGCACCGTGATGCCCCTCTTGCTGGCGGACGTCGCCTGGACGCTCCAGGCAGGCCGCGCGGAGATGGTCGAGCGCCGGATTGTCGTGACGGACAGCGCGGAAGCGGCTGCGCGCGCGCTGACGGCGCGCGACGCACGGACCGTGTTCAGCGGAAAGGCTCCCGACCGGGCGCGCTCCGTTGCCTTCATGTTCGCGGGTGGCGGCACGCAGCATCCTGGCATGGGCGCAAGCCTGTACCGGGAGGAGCCTGACTACCGACGGGTGGTGGACGAGTGCCTGGCGCTCCTCGATCGCGGGCATGCCGACCTGGTGCGCTCACTCCTGCTTGCATCGATCACCGATCCGGCAGCCGCGGCGAAGCTGCAAGAGCCGCTTACCGGACTGCCGGCGCTCTTCATCATCCAGTATGCCCAGGCAAGACTGTGGATGCAGTGGGGCATCGAGCCGGCGGGCCTGATCGGGCACAGCATGGGGGAGTATACGGCAGCGTGCCTGGCAGGTGTCTTCTCGCTGGCCGACGGGCTCGCACTCGGTGACCACGCGCGCGCGACTGTTCGGGACGATTGCCGAGGGCGCCATGCTGAGCGTGCCGCTCGGCACCGCCGAGCTTGCGCCACTCCTGGGCACCGAGTTGTCGATCGCGGCATCGAATGGACCCCAGTTGTCGGTGGCATCCGGTCCGGTTGCAGCGATCGAGGCCTTGCGGCGGACGCTCGCCGAGCGCGGCGTTGAGAGCTCACGGCTTCGTATCAACGTCGCGGCGCACTCGAAGCTGCTCGAGCCAATCCTCCCCGAGTTCCACGCGTTCGTGCGCCGGCTCGACCTGCGCCCTCCCACCATTCCCGTCGCGTCCAACCTGACCGGCACATGGATGACGGAAGCGGATGCGACGGATCCGGACTACTGGGTGCGACACCTTCGGCAAACGGTACGATTCGCCGACGGACTGCGCGCGTTGACGCAGCCCGACGCGAGCGTGCTGCTCGAGGTGGGCCCGGGACGCACCCTGGCCACGCTCGCGCGGCAGCAGGGTGGCGCTGGCCCGGCGGCCCTGACGTCGATGCCGCACCCGGACGAGCCGGTCGACGACGCAGTGCACATGCTCTCTGCGCTTGGGCGGCTGTGGATCGCGGGAGTCGGAGTGGACTGGGCGCGGCTGCATGCGGGTGAGCCACGCCGGCGCGTGGCTCTTCCCACCTATCCATTTGAGCGCGAGCGGCACTGGATCGACCCACGGCCGGTAGAAGCGTCGCCGGGCGCCGCGCTCGTGCGCACCGAAGACATGCGCCACTGGTTCACCCAGCCATCCTGGAGACGGACCGCGTCGGTCGCACCCGGTGAACCGCTGGACGGACCTGTACTGGTGTTTACCGACCGCTCACCGGTGGTGCGCGCCCTGGTTGATCAGTTCCGTCGCGCCGGACTCGACGTGATCATCGCGACCCGGGGTGGGCGCTTCAGTCCCGCCGGCCCCAACGGATACACGGTGACCCAAGGCAACGCCGACGACGCCGCCGCGTTGCTGGCAGCACTGCGTGAGGCGGGCCGGAGCCCGCGACGGATCGTGTTTGCGTGGCCACTCGAGGACGCATCGATTGAGGCGGGCTTCCTGTCGCTCCTTGCACTGAGCCAGGCGATGGGCAGCGAGGAAGTCTCCCAGGTACAGCTCACGGTGCTCACGACGGGCGCGGCGCGCGTCTCCGGTGACGAGGCCACCGACCCGCGGCTGGGGACCGTCGTTGGCGCGGTGCGGGTCATCCCGACTGAGCTTCCCGGCATCGGCGCGCGGCTGGTGGATATACCGGTGGCAGAACGCGCGAGTCCGCGACTGACTGAGTTCCTGCTCGCCGAACTTGCAGCGGGCGACCACGACGTGGTGGCCCTGCGGGGCCCCGACCGGTGGATCCCGTCGCTGGAGAGTATGCCGCTCGATCCGGTAACATCAACCCCGTTCCGCGACGGCGGCTCTTACCTCATTACTGGCGGGTTCGGAGGGCTGGGGCTTGCAGTGGCGCGACACCTGGCGCATGCGCATGGCGCGCGTATCGCCCTCCTCGGCCGGCACGCCCTGCCTGCACGCGGCGCCTGGGACGCCTGGATCAAGTCGCACGATGCGCATGACGAGACGACACGCCGCATCCTGATGGTGCGTGAACTCGAGGCGGCAGGCGCGTCGGTACTGCCGGTGGAAGCCGACGTGACCGACGCGGCGGCGCTCAAGAAAGGGATCGACCTCGCACGTCGCCGATTCGGCGCACTGCATGGCGTCTTCCATGCGGCGGGGACACTGGACGATGGCGCATTGCAGGTGCGCGCTGCCGAAAGTGCCCAGCGGGTGCTCGCGCCGAAGGTGCAGGGCACAATGGCGCTGGAAGAGGCGCTCCGCGGCACCAAGCTCGACTTCATCGTCCTGTTTTCCTCGATCAGCGCACTGACCGGCCTGCCGGGCCAGTTTGATTACGCGGCGGCAAATGCCTTCCTCGATGCGTGGTCGCAGCGGCAATTCACGCTGGGCGGCACACGCGTGGTCTCGATCAACTGGGCGCCATGGTCGGATGTCGGCATGGCGGCGTCGCTGGCATCGGCCATGGGTGTCAGCGCTCCACTTACCGGCGAGCCAACGGGTCACCCGCTGCTCACACGCCGCGTGCAGCTGAGCCTTCGTGAGCAGGCATATCTCGGCAGCCTCGCGCCGGAAACGCACTGGCTCCTGTCAGAACACCGGGTACGTGGCGGGCAGCCCATGGTGCCGGGGACGGGATTCCTTGCACTGGCATACCTGGCTGACCGGCTTTCCGGGCGCACTGGTCCAGCCGCCATCCGTGATGTCGAGTTCGTGGATCCACTGGTGGTGCCGGAAGGGACGAAGAGCGACGTACGGGTGCGCCTCGACACCACGGACGGACGCGTGTCGGTCGAGAGTCGTCCGAGCGCGAGCGCACCATGGCGCCTGCATGCGCGCGCGCGCATCGGCGCCTCGATCGACACGGCCCCGGCGGTGGACCTGGCTGCGCTCGCTCGGCGCACGACACTCGCGGAGGACCCGGCGAGCGTCACCACCGCAGCGCCGTTCCTGGCGTTCGGGCCGCGGTGGGACAACCTGAAGAAGATCGGTATCGGACAGCGTGAAGCGCTGCTCGAACTCGAGCTGAACGACCGCTTCGCCGCCGACCTGGAGTGGTTCCCACTGCACCCGGCGCTGGTCGACATCGCGATGGCGGGCGCCCAGGCCCTGGTGCCGTGGCTCGACCGCGCGACCCAGTTGCTGGTTCCGCTCTCGATCGGCACGGTACGAGTTCACGGTGACCTTCAGCGCGCGATCTGGAGCCGGGTGCGCTATCGAGAGGATCTCTCGACGCCGGGCGACGTCGCGGTGTACGATGCGGCGTTGTGTGATGCGTCGGGCCGGGTGCTGGTAGAGGTGCTGGAACTCAGCCTGCTCGCCGTGCGGGATATGGGCCGGCTTGCGGCACCGCCAGCGGTACCTCGCCAGCGGGGCCGCGACGCGGCGCCGGCCAATCCCCTGCTTGGCCTCACGATCCGCGAGGGGATCCGCGCGGATGAGGGCGTCGCAGCGCTGGAGCGCATCCTCGCGGCCGGGCCCGTGCCCCAGGTTGCGGTGTCGCCGCTCCCCCTGTGGTTGCTGCTCCGGCAGCTCCGCGAGAGCACCCGTCCGCAGGTGCTGGCCCGGCCGCTCGCCGTAGTAGAAGCCGCCGAAGCAGCCGCAACCCCGCTGGAGCGGGAAATCGCGACAATTGTCTCGGGACTGCTCTCCCTGCCACGTGTGGGCCTGGATGAAAACCTGCTCGACCTCGGGCTGCACTCGTTGCTCGCGGTGCGGCTCTTCACCCGGCTCAAGAAGATCACCGGGCACAACCTCCCGCTGGCGACCCTGCTGGAGGCGCAGACGGTACGCACTCTGGCGGCGCGGTTCGACCAGCAGATCAGTGCATCGGTGCCGCGCACCCCACAGCAGATGCCAGCGTTCACCGCACCAGCACCCGACATCGTCACGTCCTCGGACGAGGTGCGCGACCCCCGGGCGCATGCGCATTGGCTCCGGCCCCTCTGGAGCCACGTGGTTCCGCTCAAGCCGGGCGGCAGCCTTCCGCCGTTCTTCTGTATGCACGCACGCGGCGGCGCAGTGCTCAACTACCGCACGCTGTCGACCTTTGTGGACGCGGAACAACCGGTGTACGGCATCCAGTGCCGCGGACTCGACGGCAAGACCGAACCGTTCCGCAGCCTGGTGGAGATGGCTGAGCAGTACATCGATGAGATCCGCCGGATCCAGCCGCACGGGCCGTATTTCCTGGGTGGCGGGTCACTCGGCGGCATCGTGGCGCTGGAGATGGCGCAGCGACTGCAGGCGGCGGGCGAAACGATCGGCGTGCTCATGATGTTCGACTCATGGGGACCGACATGGTTCTCCACGGGACATCAGCCGGCGGCCCCGCGGCGCATGTTGCGACGGATCGAGGGCCACGTGCGCCGAATGCAGCGCGAAGGCGCAGCCGGAGAAGCGAAGCTCCTGTTCCGCCGGGGCATTCAACGGCTGCAAGGCTATGGCAGGCTCGCGGCGGCGCGGATGCTGCGCGCGACCGGGAAGGAGCTGCCGCACAGCCTGCGGTACTTCTACGTCGAACACGCGAACCTGGCCGCGCTCCAGCAATATGTGCCGCAGACGTACGATGGCGACATCGTATTATTCCGGGCGCTGGACGACCCCGATGCCGACTTTTCCGACCCGACGATGGGATGGACCGCGTCGGTGCGGGGTAGCATCGAGGTGGTCGATGCTCCCGGGACGCACAATTCGCTGGTTCACGATCCGGTATTTGGGGAACTGTTCAGGACGCGGCTGCGGGCAGCTCAGCTGGCCGCGGCGGAAGTCGAACTGTCCCAGGTGTCATAGGATTAGAGGAACACTGATGGCCGTCGCACCATATCTCAGCGGGAAAGCCTGGGCCGACCTGGATACCCAGCGGCTTGCGGACCTTCTGGACGCCACCCGCCAGGAGGGGTGGCGCGAAGCGTTGAATAGCATTGAGAAAGACGCGCCGTTCTTCGTCAAGCGGATGCGAAACCTCGCCCTCGGCAACTGGCACATGCTCCTGCTGCATGACCGTGCTGACCGGGCGCTCGATGTCGGCTGTGGATTCGGCTCGCTTCCGCTGGGCCTTGCCCAGTATTACCGCGAAACCGTGGGGGTGGAATTCCTGCCGAATCGCATTGCCTACGCCTCGACACGTGCGGCACAGGATCGTCGCACCCACTGTCGTTTCGTGCGAGCGAGCGGTCATATCTTGCCCTTTACCGTGGGCTCCTTCGGGCTCGTCACTTTGAACGGGGTGCTGGAGTGGGCTGGCGTGTACGCCGAGGGAAACCCCCGGGAGCTGCAGTTGCGGATGCTGAGGGAGACTCGTCGGGTGCTCGCGCCTGGTGGACACCTCGCCGTGGCCATCGAGAACCGGTTCGCCATGGAAAGCCTGCTGGGCCTTCCGGACACCCACACCGGCGTGATCTGGCCTACCGTCTTTCCGCGGTGGGTCGCCAACGCCATGACACGACTGCGGACGGGTACGCCATACCGTACCTACCTGTATCACCCGAACAGCTATCGGCGCCTCTTCCACGCTGCGGGTTTTGAATCGGCCAGGGTCTTCGACCTGATCTCGAGCTACAACGACTATGACTTTGTCGTCGATGTGGATGACGTGGCCAGCTACCGGTTCCTGTTCCAGCAGGACCGGGTCCGCGCCTTCTTCCGCTTGGCCGGCCGGGTGCGGCAGGCGCTGAGCCGGATCTGGCCCGGCGCCTTGCCCCGGGTGGGCTACGCCAATCTCGTTATCGGCGGCGCCACGACCTCTTCAATCCTCGACGCGACGCATCCGATCTGGCAGGCACTAGCCGCCACGGGCGCACAGCCCGGACGTCATCGGTTCGGTTGTCAGGGGGCGGAGGCGGGACAGCTGAGCATCGTGAGCCACGATGGGGATCGGGTCACCGGGATGATCGAGTTGGGCACCACGCTCCCGGCCGACGATGCATCGATCACGATTCCGGCGCGCGTGTATGCGACTTTCGGCTCGAACCTTCGTCCTGCCACCCGTCTTCGAATTGCCGGCGTAGAGTGCCGGGTCCACCTGCCGGCGGCGAACTAGCGATCAGGTTGGGTCAGCACGGCCCCTGAACACAAAGTCGTCATTCCAGCCGAAACGTCCGCCGATCGAAAGACCTTCCACCGGCGCGCGAGTGTGTCCGATGATATCGGCACTGAGGGAGCGCGGTACCGGCGAGAGTGGGTGGCCGTGGGGTGAGGCAGACGGGCGGTTGAGATGCGATTGTAACAACACATAGGACGATCGTCCTAAGCTTATGCAAAACAAGGCGTTATGGGGCGCTGTTACAATCGAATAGCTCGGCGTGGCGCGCAGAGTGCACTGGACAATGCAGTGCTGTCAGGCCTCTCGTTCCGGAGTTGAATCGTGAATCGTCCTGGTCGAATTCTGCTTGCGATCGCTTTTCTCGCCGTCACGGCTGCCGGCAGCGCTGAGGCTCAGCTCCCGGAACAGCTGCAGCACTGGCTGCAGCCGCTGCCGAACTGCCGCACCCTGAGTTGCATCTTCAGGAGCATCCCCAACAGTCATAGACCGAGCATCCCGGTGCTTCGTCCCTGGCCCATCGGTGGCGCCGGTCCGATAACGACCACTCCGGAACCATTGACAATGTCCCTCGTCGGGATCGGCCTAGCCGGAATCGGGGTGGCGCGCAGGCGGAAGCGGGGAAATAGTGAGGACTTGTGCTGACACTGAGGATGCAATGCAACAACGTGTGGACTAGGACAGCACCGCCGACGCCGCGACATAGTCATCGTTCCAGCTAAAGGACCCGGTAACCGGCATTCCCGGCATCGTGCTGTCCAGTACTTCGAAACGGTATCTGCGAGCAAGTGGGTCTACGTAGACTCGGGCGTCGTGAAAGTCGAGCATGTGGCGCGTTAAGGGATACAGGGCCTTATACGCCGCTTCCTTCATTGCGAAAACCAGCCGCGGCCAATCCGATGGAACCGGCGCTGCCAGTTGTCCAAGCGTGAGCAGTTCTTCGGGACGGCAGATGGCGTCGACAATGTCCCGGCCAAGTGGCCCCGCCTCCTCGACATCGATTCCAACCGAGCGCAGATCTGTTGTTCGCACGCAGGCCGCCACCCGAAGACCGCGTGTATGACTGATGCTGCCTGCGGTGCCTTCGGGCCATAGGACGTCGTGGCTGGACGGCCTGCGGGGCAGCGTTGCGTTGTGGAAGCCAAGGCGGGCAAGGGCCCGGCGGGCGGCGTTTCGCCCAGCCGCGAATTCGCGCTTTCGGGCCGGAACCATGGCCTTCATGAGGGCCTGTTCGGCGGGATGGAGAATCGAATCGTCCTCGTCGGCTTCAGTGGCGACTTCGATAACGACCGCTGCCGGAAAGAGCCGCTGCAGGTCATCCCGCGTCATGGCAGCGGCAAGTCGAGGGCACTCGCAATCAGGCGCGTCGCTGCGACGAGTTCATTGTGGGTCACCCGGACATCAGCGAGCGTGCCGGACACGGGGTCGAGGATCTCGGTGAGGACAACGCTGCCATCCGGGCGGCATCCTCCAAGCAGGAACACCCTGTCGGCGGCGGCGGGAAAGCGTTTCAGGATGCGGCCCAGGTTGAGGTGGTCCATGACGAAAATCACCCCAACCCCGGCGACCTGGGCGGTATCGAGTGAGCGGGCGCGATGCGACTCGAGATCCAACCCGCGTTCCTCAGCCGAGTCGATGGCACGAGGATCGGCGGGATCGCCGGGGCGCGCGGCGAGGCCTGCGCTCGTCACCTGCACCGATCTCCCGCGTGACGACGTCTCCCGGGCAAACGCGGCGGCGGCAAGCGGACTCCGAATGATGTTGCCCTGGCAGACGAACATGAAACTGGTCGCGCTCCGCACGGGCACGCGCCAATCGCGTCGCCGCGGGTGGAGGATGGCGTCGATCGCGGCGGCGAGCAGCGCGCGGCGCTCCCCTCGGTCAAGCTGAGAAAGCACATACCGCCAGCGCCGAAGTGACCCGACCTGTTTCAGGTTCACGCCCGCGGCGCCTTTCGGAGGGTGCAGATGAGATTGTGCCGCCAGCGCTCGTTACCCGGACGCTCGAGCCACCGGATGCCGAGGAGTTCTACGAAGGCCAGCGGTGGAACCATGCCGAGGCCGGGATAGCTGGAGATGAAGTCGATGCGATCAACGAGTAGCCCCGCCTCACCGGCAAGACGGCCGGTGTCCGCTGCGGTGTTGGCGCGGTAGTGTGTGGGGAAAACATCCTCGCTGTGCCGTCCCTCGAGTGCATGCGCCAGCATGCTCTTGAGCCCCTCGGGACAAGTCGCGCGATGCGGACCTGATAGTTGTCGGCGTTGGGGGTGTGGTAGAGAAAAATCCCGCCGGGCCGCAGTACCCGCGCCACCTCGCGGAATTGCCGCTCAGGGTGATCGAGATGCTCGACGACCATGTTTGCAGTGACGAGGTCGAAGCTCTCGGACTCGAATGGCAGGGAGCCGATGTCGCCTCGACAACGATAGGCGATGGTGGAGTGGCGGCGCACCGACTCCAAGTCGTAATCCAGACCCACGACCACACCGGCCCGGGCTATCAGGTCCCGCTCCCGGGCTGATTGCCAGGACGGGAGGAGCTGGTGGCCGCAGCCAAGGTCGAGCCAATGGCCTCCCGCCGGAACGTGGGTCCAGAGGACCTCCACGAAGGCGTCCTGATGGTACCGGACGCCGGGGGTGATGCGCTGCCGCATGGCACGCGCGAACTGCTGGACCGAGTTCCGCAGGGGGGTCATGGCTAGGGTAGATTGGAGGTGTCCCGACCGTGCAACATAATGGCTGCTCCGAACTTATGCCGCGCAAGCGCGCCGATGGCCCCATGGCCCCGCAAACCAAACAGGCGATGGAACTGTAATTGCTCACCCATCCTGCATGACCTCTGGAACGACTCCAGCCTCGATCGCGACTGCCGCCGGTAGCGATGTCAGACCGCCCGTCTGGGGCGCGCTGGCGGCGTTCTCCCTGCTCTTCGCGCCAACGCTCGCCGGGCTGCTACGGGACTGGTGGAGCAATCCCGACGCCGGGCATGGCCTCCTCCTGGGCCCCCTCGCAATCTGGCTGGCCTGGCGCGCGGGAATCGATCCCAAGTCCCGCCCTGCGCCTTGGTGGGGGCTGCTGGTCCTGTCAGGCTCCGTATTGCTGCGTTTCGCTGGCGCGCTTGCCGTAGAGCTCTTCTCCCAGCGGGTCGCGATGCTGGGGGCGATGGCCGGGCTGACACTTTTCTTCTCCGGCTGGCGCCAGCTGCTGCGCTGGTGGCTCCCCGCCACTCTGCTGGTCCTTTCGATTCCGCTCCCGGCGGTCGTCCTGAACCAGCTTGCCCTGCCGCTGCAGCTCCAGGCATCCCGCATGGGTGCCTCGCTGCTCGAGTGGCGCCAGATTCCAGTCCGGCTTGCCGGCAACGTCATCCTGCTGCCGGGGCATCAGCTCTTTGTCACCGAGGCGTGCAGCGGACTTCGCTCGCTCACGGCGCTCCTCAGCCTGGGCGTGCTGCTCGGGGCGCTCTGGCTCAAACGGCCTGCGTTTCGACTCGCCCTTGTGGCCGTTGCCCTGCTGATCGCCGTCCTGGTCAACGCGGTTCGGGTGTTCCTGACTGGCTTCTTCGTGTTCTTCATTTCGCCCGAAATGGGCCAGGGGTTTCTTCACCTGAGCGGAGGGTGGCTGCTCTTCGTGGTGTCCCTGGCCATCCTGGGGGGCGTCACTTGGGTGGTGAGTGGGGTAGAACTACGACTGGGGCGAGGTCGCCATGACTGACCGACGCGCCTGGGCCCCTGCACTGGTGCTCGTCAGCGGGCTGTTGCTGGTGCTCGGGATCCGCGACCCGAATAGGCAGGCGCTGAGGGAACCGCTGGCGACCCTGCCTACGAGCCTTGGGTCCTTCGGGTCGGAGGACAAGGTGCTGGACCCCGCGGAACTCGCGGCAAACGGAGCCACCAGCTACCTGCTCCGGTTCTTCAGCGACTCGGCGGCCGGCAGGGAGTTTTCGGTCTACGTGGGTTATTACGACCACCAGCGCAACGGAAAGACGATCCATTCGCCCAAGAACTGCCTGCCCGGCTCGGGCTGGGAACCGCTATCGGCGAGCATCCGGCAGGTCGAGTTGCCGGGTGGGCCCGTCGCGATCAACCGGTATGTGATGGCGCAAGGCGGTCAGCGCGCCTTGGTGTATTACTGGTACCAGGGGCGGGGCCGCGTTGCGGCGAGCGAGTACCAGGTGAAATGGGAGCTGCTTCGGGACGCGGCCCTGAAGGCGCGGACCGAGGAGGTAATGGTGCGAATCGTGGTACCACTTCGTGCGGCCGATGATGATGCGGCGGCCGATCTCGTGGCGGGTAATACGGTACGGGCGCTGGTGCCGGAACTCCGGCGGGTGCTGCCCAGTTGACACCGTGAAGATCAGTTCGCGTATCGTGGCATTGGAGCGGAGGCTATCGGATGCGGGACGAGATCCGACAAATCGTGCAGCAGCACGGTCGGCTGGGCGTGGAGATGTCCAGCCTCAGCGACGATGCCGACCTCTATGATGCCGGGCTCTCGTCACACGCCAGCATCACGCTCATGCTGGCGTTGGAGGAGCACTTCGACCTGGAGTTTCCCGAGCGCCTGCTCCGCCGGCGCACCTTCGAGAGCGTGGCCGCCATCCAGTTGGCGATTGAGGAACTCAGCAGCCTGCGCGCGTCTTCCCGGTGAGCCGGCATGGCCATCGCGAACGGATTGGAAGTGGCCTTGGGCGCCTCCCTGCAGCCCGGTGATCTGGCGCAGGTCGTGCGTCGAATTGCCGATGAGATCGCCGGCCCAGCTGCTGCGGAAGTCGATCTAGAAGCCCGCTTTCCCGAGCAGTCCCTCACCGCCCTCAAGTCCGAGCGCCTGCTGGGCGCCCTGGTTCCCGTCAGTCTGGGTGGGCTCGGCGCCACCATCAGTGACATCGCGAACGCGTGCGAGACGCTGGCCCAGCGCTGTGCCAGCACTGCGCTCATCTATGCCATGCACCAGATCCAGGTGCATTGCCTTGTCAGGCACAGCCGTCACAGCACGCTCCTTCGTCACTACCTCACCCGGATTGCGGAACAGCAGCTGCTGCTCGCGTCTGCGACCACGGAATCGGGTATAGGGGGCGATGTGCGGACGAGTCGGTGTTCGGTGATGCTGGACGGCAACACTTTTCTCCTCGACAAGAACGCAGGGGTCATTTCCTACGGAGTGAATGCTGACGCCATCCTGGCCACGGCCCGTCGTACCCCGGAAGCCGCGTCGGGAGACCAGGTCCTGGTGCTCTGTACCAGGGATGGGACTTCGCTGGAACGGACCGTGACGTGGGATACACTTGGTTTTCGCGGCACCTGCAGTGAGGGCTACCACTTGCGGTCGCGCGGGCCCGCGGAGCATGTGCTGCCCGAGTCCTTTGCGCTCATCTCGGCCCTCACGATGCTGCCCACGTCTCATGTCCTGTGGACGTCCGTGTGGCTCGGCATCGCGACGGACGCGGTGAACCGCGCACGCGCGTACCTGCGTTCGGAATCCCGCAAGGAGCCTGGCCACCTGCCGGCGGGCGCGTTGCGGCTGGCCGAGGCGGTCAGTGCGCTGCAGACCATGCGTGCCACATTGCGGGACGCGCTCCAGGAATACGAGCGTGCCATGGAAGACCCCGACGCCCTGTCTGCGATGGGCTTTGCACTTCGGATGAACAATCTCAAGCTGGCCGGCGCCCGGCTGGTCGTGGAGATCGTATCCGAGACGATGCGGGTCACAGGCATCACCGGATACCGCCGCGATTCCAGGTACAGTGTCGAGCGCCACCTGCGGGATGCCTACGGCGCCGGGCTCATGATCAGCGACGACCGGATCTATGGCGCCAACGCAGCCATGCTGCTCGTGGCGAAGGATGCCTGAGACCGGGATGAACTACGCCGAGAGCTGTCGGGCGTTCACGGAGGACCTGATCGCCCATCAGGTGCTCATTTCACAGGGCGCGAAGGGACTCTACGGATTCGGCGCCGCCATGGAGCTGGTGATCGCCGCTATCGAGCGAATCATCACGGCCGCAGGCGTCCGCGAGAAGCCCGAAGTGATGCGATTTCCCCCCCTCATCAGCCGTCGCAACCTGGAGCGCAGCGACTACCTGAGGTCGTTTCCCAACCTGGCTGGATCGGTTCACAGCTTCGGCGGTGGCATGGATGACCACACGAAATTGCTGCAGCACCTCGACCGGAACGAGGACTGGTCCAGGGGCCTCGAGGCCACTGGCGTCGTGCTGGCACCTGCGGCCTGTTTTGCCGTCTATCCGGTCCTGACGGGCACACTCCCGGCCACCGGGCGCCTGGTCGACGTCGTGTCCTTCGTGTTCCGGAACGAACCCTCCGATGACCCGACCCGGCTGCAGGTGTTCCGGCTGCGCGAATTCGTGCTGGCAGGCGACGCCAGGGCCTGCCGCATTCACTCGCAGCGCTGGGCCGAGCGCGGCATGGATCTCCTGCGCTCGCTCGGACTGCCCGTGGAGGCACAAGCGGCGAGCGATCCCTTCTTCGGGCGGACCGGCCGCATGCTGGCCGCCAACCAGCGCGACCAGGAACTCAAGATCGAACTGCTCGTGCCGATCTGTTCGGAGGAACAACTGACGGCCTGTGCATCGTGCAACTATCACCAGGACCATTTCGGCAGGGCCTTTGACATTCATACGGCGGCAGGCGATCCAGCGCACAGTGCATGTGTCGGTTTCGGTCTCGAGCGCATTGCACTCGCCCTGTTCCGGCACCACGGATTCCGCACCGGGAGCTGGCCCGAGTCCGTCCGTCGGCAACTCGAACTGTGAACGCGACCCTGCCCGGCCTCGACCCGGCCACATACGTCGCGCACAGCCTGCACGCGGGCACGCGGCATTGGCCGGAATCCAACTGCTATGTCGACCTGTGGATCGAGGTGCTGCACAGCCTGGCGCTGGAGCCGACGGCAGCACTTGGGTTTACCATCGGCCTCGACTACGAAGGCGACCAGTTCACGTTCTACAAGCTTCCCTTGCCTGACCTTCAGTACCTCTACGGCATCGAAGTACGAGAGCTGAATGTCTGGCAACCGATTCTGCGGCATGCGACCGATCAGGTGGCGCTGGGCCGCCTCTTCATCATGGACGTTGACTCATTCTACCTGCCTGACACGACCGGAGTGAGCTATCACAGGGAGCACGTGAAGAGCGCCATCGCGATTCAGCATGTCGACGCGCCGGCGCAGCAGTTGGGATACTTCCACGGCACCGGATACCATGTTCTCTCCGGCGAAGATTTTCAGGGCATGTTCCGGCTGGGCGGGGAAGGCGGGGAAGGCGGGCTGCCTCCTTACGCCGAGATCGCAAAGCTCGCGCACGCGGTGCGCCTGCCGGACGCCGAGCTGGTGCGGCGGTCGCTCGTTCTTTTTCGCCGCCACCTGGCTGACCGCCCCTGCGAGAACCCGGTGCGGGCCCACCGAGCGCGGCTCGAGGAAGACATTGCCTGGCTGCGGCGTGAACCTCCCGAGGTGTTTCACCAGTATTCCTTCGCAACATTGCGGCAACTTGGCTCGTGCTTCGGACTGACGTGCAGCTATCTCGAGTGGCTGGCAAGTCATGGAGAAGCCGGGCTGGAGGCGGCTATCACGGCCACGGACGAGATCGCGTCGACGTCCAAGGCGCTGCAGTTCATGCTGGCGCGCGCCGTGAGGACTGCCGGGATGGGGAGCCTGCTGCAGCTGTTCGATCGTCTCGAAGCGAGCTGGGTGACGGCGATGGCGGAGCTCGAGCGCCACTATGGTGCCTGAGGCCGGCCGCACCAGCCACGCCGGACGGCCCTACGTCTTCGGGATCACCTCGCATCACCGCGAGCCATTGAACGATGGCTGGCGCCTGGCTCGACTGCCCGCAGGAGATACGCTTTCCCCGCTCGGACTCGGGACTGCGTCGTGGGTTCCGGCGCTGGTACCGGGCACGGTGGCCGCTACCCACCGGGCGAACGGCGTGCTGCCCGAACTGGACCGAGTCGAGAACTATGACGCAAGCGACTGGTGGTACTGTTGCCAGTTCGGCACCAGCCCGCTCGGCGACCACGAGACCGCCGTACTGCTGTTCGAGGGACTCGCTACGCTGGCGGACATCTGGCTGAACGGCGAACTCGTGGCCACGAGTGCCAACATGTTTCGCGAGGTGGAGGTCGATGTCACCACTCGCCTGCTAGGCACGAACGACCTGTGCATCAGGTTCCGCTCACTCCACGCCGACATGATTCAGCGTCGTTCGCGTCCCCGCTGGCGCACCAGCATGGTGGAGCAGCAGCAGCTCCGCTGGTTTCGCACCACGCTGCTCGGGCGGATGCCCGGCTGGTGCCCTCCCGTTCGGCCGGTCGGACCGTGGCGACCCATCTGGCTCGAGCGGCGGCGCCTGGTGAACAGTCTCGAGGGCGATGCGATCCCTTCCTGGGAATCGGATGGTGCATGCGTGTCCGTGGACATCGTGGCGCGAACATTCCCCGACACCAGCATCACCGGTGCTTCCCTGGAGGTGATGGGGACTGCGTACGCCCTCAGTGTGTCTGCCGGCGACGCCAGTAGCTATCGCATCACTGGAATACACAGACTGTCCGCTGCGGAAGCCTGGTGGCCCCATACACACGGGCCACAGCCCCGCTACCCGGCGGTGATTCATCTCACGACCACGGCGGGTCCCGTGCTGGTCGACCTGGGCAGGCTGGCATTCCGGTCCATAGTTGCACGACACGACGACGACGGGTTCGGGCTCACCGTGAATGGCGTCCCGATCTTCTGCCGGGGAGCATGCTGGAGCACACCCGACGTCGTGTCGCTCCGTCCCAGCGCGGCTGATGTGGAACGAACGCTGCGCCTCTCACAGGCGGCGAACATGAACATGCTGCGGGTGGGCGGCACGATGATCTATGAGGACGCCCGGTTCTACGAACTCTGTGATGAACTGGGATTGCTGGTATGGCAGGATTTCATGTATGCCAGCATGGACTATCCTGCTGATGACGCGGGTTTTCTCGCTGAGGCGCGGGCGGAGGCAGCGGAAATCGTGGCAGCGCTGCGGCGGTTCGCCTGCCTGGCGGTGTACTGCGGCGGCAGCGAGGTGGAGCAGCGGGCGGCGATGATGGGGCGGCCCCGGGGCCAGTGGTCGAGTGCGCTGTTCGAACAGGTGCTCCCGGACGTTTGCGCGACGCATGGTTCGGCAGTGCCATATGTGCGCAATAGCCCATCGGGGGGACCGTTGCCCTTCAGCGTGAACGAGGGCATCGCTCACTACTACGGCGTCGGCGCCTACCTTCGCCCGCTGGAGGACGCTCGTCGTGCGGGGGTTCGATTCGCGAGCGAGAGTCTCGGATTCTCCAACGTGCCGGAGCCGGCGACGCTGGAGGCCTTCCTGGCCCCCGACGAGATGCCGCCACATCACCCCCGATGGAAAGCGCGGGTACCTCGGGAGAACGCCGCGGGATGGGATTTCGACGATGTGCGCGATTTCTACCTCAAGCTCCTGTACGGCATCGACCCTGCCGTACTCAGGTACTCCGACGTCGAACGATACCTCGCCTTGTCCCGCCTTACGACCGGCGAGGTGATGCTGCGCAGCTTCGCGGAGTGGCGGAGTGGCGAGTGCTGCCGCGGCGCCCTCGTCTGGCTCCTTCAGGACCTCTGGCCCGGAGCGGGCTGGGGCGTCATAGACGCGCTCGGCCGGCCCAAGGCGGCCTGGCACTACCTGCGGCGCGCCTTCGCACCAACCGCGATCTTCCTCAGTGACGAGGGGGTGAATGGTATCGACATCCACGTAGTGAACGATGCGCCCGCGCCATTCCTGGGCGAAGTGCGGCTCACCCTGTATCGAGATGGCTCGACAGCGGTGGGCGCCGGGCACTCGACGATCGAGGTGCCGGCGCGTGGGCGAACACGCCTCGCGGCCGACATGCTCCTCGGGAGGTTCACGGATGTGTCGGGTGCCTATCGATTCGGCCCCCCCGGGCATGATGTGGTCATGGCAGAACTGCATGAAGCCGGACGTGACATCATCCTCTCGAGCGACCTGCTGCTTCCGCATGGATTGCCCGCGCACTCCGTAACCCGCCCGGGATTGAGCGGGCGTGTCGTTCACTTGACCGCGAACGAGTTGTGGCTCGAACTGGAGAGCGAACGGCTCGCCTACGGCGTCCACATCGAGAGCAGGGGCTGGATGGCACTCGACAACTATTTCCACATTGGCCCGGGTGGCAAGGCCACCGTAATACTCTGTGGGCCGGCCGCGGAACGCCCTGCCACCGTTCAAGTGCGCTCGTTCAACGGCGGAAGCTGCCTGGTGCGCCTGATTCCGACCCCCAGCCGAGTGGCGTCTGGATGACCGCCGCCGACGCTGTGCCGGAAGCCTCCAGCCAGGACGCGAGGCGCACCGCGGTACCGCTGTACTTCGGCCCCGATGGTGCGAAGTTGTTCGGGTGGTTTCACCGGCCGGACGGGTCAGCGCGCGGCCCGGTCATCGTCATCTGTCCGCCGCTGGGTTTCCCCATGATCATGTCACATCGCGGGCTGCGCCATCTGGCGGAAGCCGCTGCTCGCGCTGGCATGCCAGCTCTTCGATTCGACTATCACGGCACCGGCGATTCATCGGGTTCGGATTACGAGCCGGGACGCGTTGACGCGTGGATCGCCAGTGTGGACCACGCCATTGAAGAAGCGCGACGTCTTACGGGAGCCTCGGTGGTGGTCTTGGCGGGCGTAAGGTTGGGCTGCCTCCTTGCCGCGTATGCGGCGTCGCGACGCTCGGACGTCGGAGGCCTTGTCGCATGGGCGCCCGTCGCAAGCGGACGAACCCAGGTCCGGGAGCTCCACGCGGTCGAGCAGCTCATGAGTGGCTATGAGCCCGTGGCAGGGGAGGTTCCTGGGGGCGCTGTAATGGCAGCGGGATTCATGTTCAGCAGGCAAACGATCGAGAGCCTGCGCGAACTCGATATCCGCCGCCTCGGGCGAGCCCCGTCGCCGCGCGCCCTGGTGGTGGCACGGGACGACCTTCCCGACGACGACAAGTTTGCCAGGGCGCTGGAGCGGCTTGGAACGGAGGTGACACGAGCGTCCTATGCCGGCTTCGACGGCATGATGCGCGACGCGCATGCAACGCTGGTCCCTGAGGATGCCATCAAGGGCATCGTACAGTGGACAAGCAGGGTTGACGACGACAGTCTCACGGGAGATCGCTGAGACACCGAATCGCCCGGTGCTCCGCGGAATCTCATCAGGAGCCGAGTTGCTGGGACTGCATGCGGCGACGAGGCTCACGACCGATATCGAAGAGCAGCCGCTCCAAGACCATGACGGTCGGCTCTTCGGCATCCTCACGCGCCCTGCGGCCGGCGCTATGCCAGGCCGACCGGCGATCATCCTTGCAAGCGCCGGGGCGGTCCACCGCATCGGGTCCAGTCGGCTCTATGTCACGATGGCGCGCGCCTGGGCCGAACGCGGCTTTCCCGTGCTCCGCCTCGACATCGGGGGGATCGGAGACAGCCCGCCCTTCCCCGGCATGATAGAGAACGACGCCTACTCGGCCCGAGCGGTCGCCGACATAGGCGAGGCGGCTGCGGCGCTGCCGGAAGAGTGCAAGACCGCCGGCCTGGTGGTCGCCGGGCTCTGTTCCGGTGCGCATGCCGCCTTTCACGCGGCGCTCACGCACAAGGGCATCGTGGGCATCATCATGATGAACCCCATCGTCTTCTACTGGAAGCCAAGTGATGCGCTGGAGGTGTCTGCCTGGATGACCCACAAGGAAGTCCAAAGGTACCAGCAGCGGGTCACCAGCCTCGAGTCCTGGCGGAGGGTGCTGCAGGGCAAGGTCGACCTCCTGTACGCTACCCAAACGGTTGGGAGCTGGATCCGCAGCCGCATGCGGGCGCACGGTCAAACCCTGTTGCGCGGTGTATTGGGCGTCACCACGGGAGGGGCCGGCGAGCAGGACGTCGTCAAGGACTTCGCGCGGATCTCCGATCAAGGGATCGACATCATGCTCGTCTTCAGCCGGGGCGAGCCGGGACTTTTTCAGCTTCACGCGCAGCACAGGGATGCGCTGGACCGGCTGAGGCGGCTTCCCGGGTTCACCTACCATGAGGTGGCGTGGTCAGGACATACCTTTACGAACGTCCGGGCGCAGCAGACGCTCATCGGGTTGCTGACCGATCATCTAACGACGGCATTCCCGGTGAGCCACACTTAGTCCTTGCGCCACGGGCGCAAGAGGCGATGCCGTGGCGGCAACAGGACCCGTCCGCCGAACCGAGACTTGCCAAGCCGATTGCGCGGAGATGTGGCGTGGAGACAACGATCGGACGGCCGCTCCGACCCTAACCCGGGTGTGCAATGGGCTAACTTGGCTCAACTTGTTATACTCCAGACACTTAAACATCCAAGCCTGGCGGTGACAGGAGTGTTTCATCCCGCGCGCGTTACCCCCCCGAGTGGCCTCCGCCTTGCTCCTGTCGGAGCACGTCGTCGTTCGATATTCACGCCGCCCCCACCCCGGAAGCACGCTTGACGCAGCAGCCCGACCAACCGGCACCGCCCGCTTCCGGGGAACGACGCGCCATGAAGCGCGAAGCCGGCGCCGCGCGGCACGTGCTGACGGTGACGCTGGAGGACTACTACCACGTCAAGGCGTTCAACCGGCTGATCCACGCCGGCCAGTGGTATCGTTTCGAGAATCGACTGGAACGCAACACCGAACTGACCCTGGACCTCCTGGATGAGACCCGGTCGAAGGCGACGTTCTTCGTGTTCGGCCACCTGGCCGAGAGCATGCCGGAGTTGGTGCGGAAGATCGTGGAACGGGGTCATGAGGTCGGCAGCCGCGGAATGTATCCGCGCGACATTTCGCAGCTCACGCGCGAGGAACTGGCGATCGACCTCGCGCGGTCGAAAGAAGCGCTGGAGAAGGCCAGCGGGCAGACCGTGCGGGGCTTTCGCGCCGGCGAGGTGTGGAACGACCCCGGTCATCTCTGGATCCTCGACCTCGTCGCCGAGGCGGGCTACCAGTACGACTCGAGCTTCTGTCCGTGGATGCGCCGGGCCAAGGGCCGTCCCGACCTGCTGTTCACGCACCGCCGCACGCTGGATGACCGCGATCTCTGGGTCCTTCCGATCTCATCGTTCAGTCTCGCCGGCTGGCGCCTGCCGCTCGGCGGCAACTTCTTCCGGCAGTTCCCCCAGCCGCTGGTGCGGCATGAACTCAAGCGCTGGGCATCGCACCTCGCAGTGCCGCTGGTGACGTACTTCAATGTGTGGGAGATCGATCCCAACCAGCCTCGCATTGAGGCCGCGCCATTCCTTCAGCGAGTGCGACAGTACCGGAACCTGGACCGCATGCAGGACTTCCTGAGGGAAACTCTCACGACATACCGGTTCACCAGCACGGTGGCCTGGCTCCGCATGGCCCCTGAAGAGTCGGCGCACCTGGCGAACGTCCGCGTGCGAGCGCCGGCCCCCTCGCGCATCGTGACGCCCGAGCAGCTCCAGCTCGGAGTCGACATTCCACCCCCGACCCCGATCACGTTGGTGGTTCCCTGCTTCAACGAGGAAGGGGGCATGGCGTACCTCAAGAACACGTTGCAGTCGGTGGAAAAGCGGCTGGGTGACCGTTTCGACTTCCGCTTCGTGTTCGTCGACGACTGCAGTACCGACAACACGTACGCGGAACTGAAGGAGGCCTTTGGCGCCCGCGCCAACTGCAAGGTGGAGCGGCACGAGGAGAACAGGGGTGTCGCCGCCGCGATCATGACTGGTATCAAGGCATGCGACACCGAGATCGTTGCGTCGATCGACGCCGACTGCAGCTACGACCCCCATGAACTGGCGGGCATGGTGCCATTGCTCACCGATGACGTGGACCTTGTCACGGCCTCACCATACCACCCCGACGGCAGTGTGCTCAACGTGGCCAGCTGGCGCCTGTTCCTGTCCCGCTCGCTTTCCGCCATCTACCGGCAAGTCCTGCACAACGACCTGCACACGTACACGAGTTGCTTCCGCGTCTACCGCCGCAGCGCGGCGATCCGGATCCCGATCATCGAGCGCGGGTTCCTCGGCGTGGTTGAGTTCATCGGGAAGCTGGACCTGTCCGGATCCCGGATCGTGGAGTATCCGACCCGGCTTGAAGTGCGGATGCTGGGGCGCTCCAAGATGCGGGTACTCAAGACCATCGGGGGCCAGCTGGACCTGCTGCGCAAGCTCATCGTGATCCGCCTGACCAGTTCGCCGGTTCCAGCGCCGGTGCCGCAACCTCGTCAGCCAATTCCCTCCCCCGTCCCGACGCCGGGTGCCAACTCCTAGCGTCGGCATCGTGGGGGGCGGCGTCCTTGGCATGACGCTCGCCAAGCGGCTCACGACCTCGGGCAGCAGGGTGACGCTCATCGAGGCCGCGGCCTCGACGGGTGGGCTGGCGGGCGCGGCTCATCACGGCGAGTACAGCTGGGACCGCTTTTATCATGTGGTGCTGCTCTCCGACCGGCACCTGCACGAACTGCTCGACGAACTCGGCCTGGCGGACCGGCTTCGATGGGGCACGACGCGCACCGGATTCTACACCGACGGACGGCTCTATTCGCTCTCGAGCAGCCTCGACTTCGCCCTCTTTCCGCCGCTCTCGCTGATCGACAAGGCGCGACTCGCCGCCACCATTCTCTATGCCTCGCGCGTCACCGACTGGCGTGCACTGGAGCAGGTCCCGGTGACCGATTGGCTGGAGCGCCTGTCCGGGCGACGGGTCTTCCAGCGGATGTGGCTGCCGCTCCTGCGCTCCAAGCTGGGCGAGAACTACCGGCTTGCCAGCGCCTCGTTCATCTGGGCCATCATCCAGCGCATGTACGCGGCGAGGCGCTCAGGCCTCAAGCAGGAGCGATTCGGCTACGTGGACGGCGGCTACGCGCTCGTGCTGGACCGTTTCCAGCAGCACCTCGATTCGCTGGGTGTCGAGACGCTTACCAGTCATCCGGTGTCGCAGGTGAGGCAGCTCGACCGGGGCGCCGAGGTGCAGTTCGCGAACGGCACGGCACGCCACTTCGATCATGTGGTGCTCACGGTGCCCTGCGGACGAGCCGCCTCCATCACGCCCCAGCTGGGCGCGTTGGAAGTGGAGCGGCTCAAGAGTGTCGTCTACCAGGGGATCGTCTGTGCCTCGCTCCTCCTGGAGCGCCCGCTTGCGGACTACTACGTCACCAACATTACCGATGGCTGGGTGCCCTTCACCGGCATCATCGAGATGACGACACTGGTCGACACGCAGCGTTTCGGCGGCCGGAGTCTCGTGTACCTCCCCCGTTATCTGGCGCAAGATGACGCCTTCTGGAGCAGGAGCGACGCCGAGATCCGGGAGCTGTTCGTGTCGGCACTCGAGCGGATGTACCCGCACTTCCGGCGGGAGCAGGTGCTCGCGTTCCAGGTGTCGCGGGTGCGAGAGGTACTGGCCGTATCGACACTCGACTACACGGCAAAGCGGCTGCCGGCGCTCGCCACCTCACTGCCGGATGTCTCGATCGTCAATTCGGCGCAGATCGCCAACGGGACGCTCAACGTGAACGAGACCATTGGCCTGGCGAACGCGCAGGCAGCGGCGTTGGCCGGGCGGCTGCGTACAGCGACGGCACCGCTCGCAAGCACGGGTGTGGCATGACACGGCCGCTCGCCAGCGTCTCGCTCGACGTGGATAATCTCTGGTCGTACATGAAGACGCATGGTGATGCCGGGTGGGAAAGCCGTCCGACGTATCTGCCGGTGTTCTCCCCGATCGCACTGGAGTCGCTGGACCGACTGGGGATCAAGATCACCTTCTTCATCGTGGGCGTGGACGCCGCGCGTGAGGAAAACGTGCCCGCGCTCCGCGCGTTCGTCACGGCTGGGCACGAGGTCGGCAATCACTCGTACGAACACGAGCCGTGGCTGCACCTGTACTCGCCGGAACAGCTCGAGGGCGAGATCGGCGCGGCCGAGACGGCGATCCTGGCAGCGACGGGCCAGCGGCCCATCGGCTTTCGCGGCCCCGGATTCAGCTGGAGTCCCGAGCTGCTTCGGGTGCTGCTCCCGGCGCGGCTATCTGTATGACGCATCGACCTTTCCAACGTTCCTGGGACCACTGGCACGTGCCTACTACTTCTGGACGGCAAAGCTCTCGAGGGAGGAGCGGGAGAAGCGGAGCTATCTCTTCGGGTCGCTGCGCGAAGGTTTGCGCCCGAACAAGCCGTATCACTGGGACCTGGATGACGGCCGCCGGCTGCTCGAGATCCCGGTGACGACCATGCCGGTCTTCAAGGTGCCATTCCACTTCAGCTACCTGCTCTACCTCGCACGCTACTCGGAGGCGGCGATGGCGGCCTACCTGCGCACGGCGGTGACCCTCTGCCGCGTGACCGGGCTGGAGCCGTCGTTCCTGCTGCACCCGCTCGACCTGCTGGGGGGCGACGAGGCGCCGGCGCTGGCGTTCTTTCCCGGGATGGACATGACAAGCCGGAAGAAGACGGTGCTCTTCGAGCGCGCACTCGCGGTGCTCGGCCAGCACTTCGAGCTGGTGAACATGAGTACGCATGCGCGCGCATTGATCGGGCGAACCGGACTGGCGCTACGCGCGCCGGCTGTCGCGGCCTAGCCGATGTGCGGCTTCGTGGGGATCCTGACGCGCCCGGAGCGCCCGGTGGATGCCGATATCCTCGGCGCGATGGCGCACACGATCCGGCATCGCGGGCCCGACGGCGAGGGGCAGCAGATCGATGACCGGGTCGGGCTGCACCACAAGCGGCTTGCGATCATCGACCTGGCCACGGGACAGCAGCCCATGACGAGCGGCCCGTTCACCATCGTGTTCAACGGCGAGATCTACAACTACGTGGAGCTGCGCGAAGACCTCCGCCGCCGCGGCCACGAGTTCAGGACGCAGTCGGACACCGAGGTGATCCTGCGACTCTATGCCGAGCACGGCGAAGCCTGCGTGAAACTGCTGAACGGGATGTTCGCCTTCCTGTTGTATGACCGGGCGCGCGGCGTGGTGCTGGCTGCTCGTGACCACTTCGGCGTGAAGCCGCTCTACTACGCCGAGATCGGCGGGCAACTCTGCTACGCCTCGGAGATCAAGGCGTTGTTGCGCCACCCGGAGGCCCTGCGGGCCCCGCACACGCCGGCCCTGCACGACTACCTGACGTTCCAGTTCGTGCTTGGCGACGCGACCCTCTTCCAGGGGGTCCGAAAGCTCCTGCCGGGTCACTACCAGGTGGTGAACCTGGCGACGCTCGCGGTCCGGACCGAGAAGTACTGGGAACCAACCTTCCGGCTCGACCCATATCACACCGAGGAGTATTTCGTCGAGGAAGTGCGTCGCCTGCTGAACGATGCGGTGCGCCTGCAGATGCGCAGCGACGTCCCGGTGGGCTGCTACCTGAGCGGCGGCACGGACTCGAGCCTCGTGACCCTGCTTGCGGCACCGCATGTCAGCGGCAGGCTGCACACCTTCTCCGGCGCCTTCAAGGAAGGACCGGAGTTCAACGAGCTCGACTACGCGCGCGAGGTCGCCCGCACCTGCGGGGCCGAGGCGCATGAGATCTTCCCGACGGAACAGGAGTTCGTGGACCTGTTGCCCACGCTGGTCTACCACATGGACGAGCCGGTCGCCGGGCCGGGGCTCTTCCCCCAGTACATCGTGTCTCGCATGGCCCGGGAGCAGGTGAAGGTATGCCTGGGTGGCCAGGGCGGCGACGAGATCTTCGGGGGCTACACGCGCTACCTGGTGGCGTACTTCGAGCAGGCGCTCAAGGGCGCCATCTTCGAGACGAACGAGGAGCAGGAACACATCGTATCACTCCGATCGATCGTGCCCAACCTGGCGGCGCTCAAGCAGTACGTCCCCATGCTCAAGCAGTTCTGGGCCGACGAACTCTTCCAGCCCATGGACCGGCGGTATTTCCGCCTCATCGACCGGAGCGGCGGCGCGCTCGGGTTCCTGAGCGACGACTTCCGCGCCGGCTACCACCCCGAGGCGCTCTTTGCGCGGTTCCAGGGTGTCTTCAACCACCCCGACACGGCGTCCTACTACAACAAGATGACGCACTTTGACATGGTCACGACGCTGCCGGCGCTCCTGCAGGTCGAGGACCGCGTCAGCATGGCGGTGTCGCTCGAGTCCCGGGTGCCGCTGCTCGACTACCGGCTGGCCGACCTTGTGGCGAGTATGCCGCCGGCCATGAAGTTCCGTGGTGGTGAAATGAAGTACATCCTGAAGCGCGCGATGGGGGATACCCTGCCGCCGCGCATCCTGCAGCGGAAGGACAAGATGGGATTCCCGGTTCCGCTTCACCTGTGGGCCAAGGGCGGCGCTCGAGACTTTCTTTTGACGTGCTGCTCTCCCGCCGCTCTCGCGAGCGCGGACTTTTTCGACCCGGCACAAGTTCGGCGACTGCTCGACCGCGAAGAAGCGTACGGCCGGCAAGCATGGGGACTGCTCAACCTGGAGTTGTGGCACCGCCAGTTCATGGACCTTGACTACGCAGTCGGGAGTTACTGAATGCCACTCACACTGGCTCAACAACAAGGTGACCTCCTGGGCCGTGCACAAGATCGCCGTGGTCGGGCCCGGCATCGTCGGCATGCCCATGGCGGCGATGCTCGCACACGCGCGGATCATGGAGGGCTCCAGCAAGCCGGCACGCGTCGTCGTGATACAGCGCAACTCTGTGACATCGGGCTGGAAAGTGAACGCCATCAATGACGGCAAGTCGCCGATCGGCGGCGTGAAGCCGGCGCTGGACCGCACTGGTCAGGGAGTCGGTGGCGGCAGGACTCCTGAGCGCCTCGCACGATTACGAGGCGCTCGCCGATGCCGACGTGATCCTGGTCTCGGTCCAGACGGACAAGAAGGGCGACGCTCCGGATTATGGGCCGTTGTTCGAAGCGCTTGACCGGCATCGCGATCGCGCTGAAGAAGCGACCGTCACGGAACGTGCCGCTCATCGTCTTCGAGTCCACGCTGGCACCATCGTCGATGGCCACGGTGATCACGGACCACTTCGCCTCTCACGGCCTGGTGGAGGGCGAGGACATCCTCCTCGGCAACAGCCCCAATCGAGTCATGCCAGGCAGGCTTGTCGAGCGGGTGGCGTCCTCGGACAAGATCATCGCCGGACTGCATCCCGAAACCGCAGGGCTCATCCGGCGGATCTACTCCCGGATCGTCACCAAGGGGAACCTGCACGCCGACCAACAGCCTGACGGCGGAAGTAGTCAAGACGCTGGAGAATGCGTATCGCGACGTTCGCATCGCATATGCAGCCGAGGTGGCGCGGTATTGCGACGCACACGACATCGACTTCTTCGCACTGCGGGACGCCGTGAACATTCTGGCGAAGCAGCAGGACACTGCGTCCAGCGACCCCCAGTCGGTGCCCAGCGGCGGATTGCTGGTGCCGATGCTGGGCGTTGGAGGGCATTGCCTGCCAAAGGACGGGGTACTCCTGTGGTGGCGTGCGCTCGAGGCAGGAGAGGATAGCTCCCGTTCCCTGATCCTCGAGTCGCGCCGGATCAACGATGAGTCTCCAAGAGAGCTGCTGCGCCTGGTGGAGCGTGCGATCGGCAGCCTGTCCGGACGCCGGGTGGCCCTGCTGGGGACCGCCTACCGGGGCAACTCGGAGGACACGCGCAACTCGCCAACGCTGTTCCTGGCCCGCGGGCTGCGATCCCATGGCGTACCGATGCGCATACACGACCCGTATGTGCACCCCGGCGATGCGAACCTGAAGCATTTTGGGGTGGCAGACTTGTTTACCCGTGAGTTGCGGGACGCGGTGGGCGACGCCGAGGTACTGATTGTTTGCTGCCCGCACCGGGTCTATGCCGATGGCTGGGCCGCGATTCGCGCCGCAGCGCCGGCAGCGAGGTATGTCGTGGATGCCTGCCACCTGATGCGTGCCGCAGACGTCGTGGAGAGCGGGATGACATACATGGGGATCGGCATGGGTCAAAAGACGCCGCCCGCGGAACTCGTGCTTGCGGTGCTCGCGGGGTTTCGGGCGGTGGAGACCGGCGTTGCCAACGAAGTGGAGGAACTGGTCCGCTTTCTCAACCGCAACCGCACCGGGCTGCCATTCAATCGCCTGGAATTCGGCGACATTCAGCGTATTGCGGCGACTTGTCCTACTGGGTGCGCCATCGCAACCCCCGGACCCGTCAAGGTCCCCAACGTGTCAGTGCCACCATCACGGCTGGTCGCGATTGCCGCTGGCCATGTGAAACCGTCAGGCCAGATGGCGTCGCAAGGATAGCATCGGGCTCTCGAGAAGCCGCCAGGAAATCATTGCCGCAGCGTAGGACATTGCGAACACGCCAACAAAAGCAACTGTGAACATCACCACTGACTCCATGTCACCCGCCCGCACGACATTCTGCGGCAGCCTTTGCGCGACCACGTGTGTCAGTGGGAAGTGAATCACGTAGATGGCGTAGCTGTATTTCGCGACTGCACGCAGCGTTGGATGCACCAGCACTCTCTGGAAGGCGGCCGGGGCGCCCAGGTCAGGATATGCTGCGAGCGCTACAATTCCCGCGCACAGGCCAGCAACGACGGTTTCCCCGACCGTATCGATGGGCCAGTCCCAGCTGCCGAATCCGTGTCGCCACACTGCGAGGGACAAGGTGCAGGCAAGCAGGACGAGCGTGCCCGGCCAGCGTACCGGAGCAGTCCCATGCGACCACCGCTCATCGCGGGCGGCGATTGCCACCATCGCACCGAGTGCGAGGGCATCCCATCGGCAGATCGTGAATCGGTAGATTGCGCTGGTCGCCACGTCCGGCGTCCACGGGCCATTGAGTATCGCGACGCGCGCGAGCAGCGCGATCAGTACCAGTGCGGCGCTCACGGTAGCCAGCCTGCGTGAGGCCAGGTTCAGTGCGAGAAGCGGCCACAGAAGATAGAACTGTTCCTCGACCGCAAGGGACCAGAAATGCCCAAGCCCTGGTCCGGCAAGCCCGAAAGGTGCGCTCCAGTTGACGAGGTAGGTCCAGTACCAGGCTTGGTGGTTCCGGTCGCTGACCAGCCATGACGGCAGAACGCCAACGCGAGGCAGCAGGAGGAATGCTATCGCCAGCGAGACATAATAGAGCGGGAAGATTCGAAGGAAACGACGCACGATGAAAGTGGGCCATGCGTGGGGATCGTCCCTGCTATCCAGCAGTATGCCGGTGATCAGGAAGCCGGACAAGGCAAAGAACAGCGTCACGGCAACCCATCCGGTGGCAGCGGCAGCGAAATAGACCTTCGCCGGCAGTGTGTGCCCCACCCCGTTCCCGACGCCAGCAACGTTGTGCCAAACGATTACGATCACCGCGAGTCCGCGAAGGCCGTCCAACGCCGGCATGCGGTCGCGGACGCGCGCGCGCAGGGACTTCTGTATCCACGCTGGCGAAGCGCGCTTGTGGCCACAACCCCCAAGCGCTCCCGCTAATCAACCGCCCGCCCGCTAGAATGTTCCTTCATCGGGTGGGCGCCTGGGCCGAATTGGCGCTCCGATAGTGAGAGTCATACCAACGGAGGACGCGCTCCTCGAGTTGTTGCTGCATAGGCTCGCTCCGAAACGTGTGGCCGGCATCGGGCAGGTATTCGAGCTCCACCCACTTGCGTAGATTGCTTCGAGGAAAGGCGTCGAAGAGTTGATCCTGGTAGCCATAGCGCTGGGGAAGTCCGCCCGTGAAGAGGTAAAGCAAGTGCGCCCCACGACCCGCGAGTGCTTCGATGCTCCTGAGATAGTCCGCACGCGTCGGAGAAGCATCGCCATCGATGTCAGCGGGCTCGCTGGTCCGTTGCCAGCTCGGCAGTCTCAGCTTGAGTGTGCCGCTGAGAGTTCCTGCTGCCTTGGACTTGCCGGTGATCACTCCCCACCATGACGACGGGCGCAACAGCCTCGGGCCATAGTACTCGGCGTAGTACCTGCGCGTCGGAAAGGCGAAAGGATCCAACAGCACGGCGCCCGTTACGCTCGAATACCGCGTGATTGCTGCCAGCGAGTCATCCGCACCCGAGCAGAGGCCAGCCACGATCAAGGGGCCGGCACCTTCACTCTGGAGCAGCGACAGCGCCTCGTCGACATCACGCTGAGCGATTTCGGTCCGGGATCCTCCGAACTGGCCATCGGGCTGGCTGCTATCCCCGATGCCGGAGAGGTCGAAACGAAGCGTTAACGCGCCGCGCCGCGCGAGCGCACGCGCCAGGCGAACGTAAATGCGGCTCGCACCGACCCGATGAATGATGCCTGCGTTGATGAACAAGACGCCTGGTGGAGAGGGGCTGCCGCCGGCAGGCGTGGAGAGCACGCCCACCAGGTGGCGGGACCGGCCGAAGACCATCGCGCGTTCCGGAAACCCTTCATGCGGCATCAGATCACCCACGATACGATCTGGCGAATCACTTCGGTGGGAACCGCGCCCACTCCGAGGGCTTCGTCTTCCGTCCAGACGCGCGGCGCCTGAATACGAACCGCCTCGATACGTCTTCGCCCGCCCGCCTGGACCTTTTCGAGCTCAGGCTGACCCGCAGACTCCTGCGTGGTGATCACGCGAATGTCGGGGGCCACGCGCCGGACGGCGCCCAGGTCGATCGATCCGATTTCCTCGCGAAGCCCCCTGCCGAATGGAAAGCCGCCCACCTCCCACACATCGGTATCGGCAACGATGGAGTCAGGAGTCAGGCTCCCCACGAAGGCTCGTCCGTCGAGAACCGGATCCCACAGGATGATGCGGCTGGTCGCCGGAACTTCAGCGAGGTACGCGAGCGTAGCGCCCAGCCGCAGGCCAAGGAGCACCACACGCCGCACCGGGGCCAGCCCCCGAAGGTGCTGCGCCGCGGCACGCACATTCTCCGCCCAGAGCGAGAGACTGCCATCGCGCATGT
>CAWBMQ010000007.1:0-16285 GCA_963789925.1 uncultured Gemmatimonadales bacterium | reverse complement strand
GCATCGTTCGCCCCTAGCCCCTTTCCCTCTTCCCTGTTCCCTGTTCCCTGTTCCGTAACACCTTCGTTATGGACTCTTCGCCCAACCCACACACGACGCGCATGTCGCGGTGACAGCCCCCCCCGAAGTTTCGCGGATTCTGGTTCCCCCAATCCCGGAGCTTCCCATGCATGTACGCTGGATCCTCACCGCGGCCGTCGCCCTCGCGGTTGTCGCCGCCTGTAATAAGGACCAGGACCGCATCGCCCCTAAGGCGGATGCTGACATTGCGCTCGACAAGAACAAGGATCCCGGCTTCCGCACGAAGCAGCCCGCCCAGGCCGAGGTGCTCGTCAGCGGCGCCCGGCTGGTACCGATCCTCACGACCGGTGACATCCTCCCCGGAAGCAACCTTCCCTGGGCCCCGATCCCCGATGGACTCGGCGCGTATCGTGACGGCACCGGCATCGTCGTCTTCGCGAACCATGAAATCACCGCGAGCGGCGTCACTTCCTCCAACGGTGGCCCCGCGTTCCTCTTTTCCCGCGTCTCCCGCCTGCAGCTCGATCCGTCATCGCTCAACATCATGAATGGCGAGTATGCCGAGGATGGGAGCGGCGGCTACATCCGCTTCTGCTCGGCCACCTGGGCCGATGCGAAGGAGAACCTGCCCACCGGGTTCTTCCTCTCCGGCGAGGAAAACGGTGCCACGGCGAAGGGTTCGGTGGTTCTCGCGACCAGCGGGGCGGGACAGAAGACCGAGCTGCCGCACCTCGGCGCCTTCAGTCACGAGAACACCGTGCCGCTGCCCGGTTACGATCAGCGTCGTGGTGCTGGGCACGGACGACTCGCAGGGGCAGTCGGAGCTCTATCTCTACGTGGCGGAGGACGAGGCCGCCTTCCTGAGCGGTGACCAGTCGAAGGGTCGGCTCTATGTCTTCAAGACCGACGCAAAGTCGGCGGCCGGCAACCCGCTCCACTCCGGCAACCTGCAGGTCGGCCAGAGCATCGAGGGGCGTTTCGTTCCCATCGATGATCCCGCCGATCTTGGTGCCGCACCCGCCGACCGCTACGCCCGCCTGCAGGCGAAGGTCGACGCGCTTGGCGCCATGCCGTTCGTGCGCCTCGAGGACGCCGACTATGTGCGCGGTGGTCGCCATGAGCGCGGTGAACCCTCGGCCTACTTCGTGGACACGGGCGCCGAGAGCACCACCGGCCGTCCCCAGGTCGGCGCCGACTGCGGCGGCCCGTGCGATGCCTACGGATCGCTGTACAAGATCGAGCTCGCCGAGAATGATCCCACCACCTGGGCCGAGCTGACGCTGGTGGCGCGGTCGGCCGGACCGAAGAGCGGCTGGTCGTCACCCGACAACATCGCCCTTTCCACCAAGAGCATCATGCTCATGGAGGATCCCGCCAACACCCAGTGGGATGGAAGCCGGGCACCGGGGATCTGGAACGCAGGGCTCTATCCACACGGCCGCGTCGGCGACTTCAAGGAAGTGGCGCAGGTGGCACAGGAGTCCCTCATCCCGGGACCATCCGGCAAGTGCATCGACGCCTCCGGCCTGTGCTGGGAATCGAGCGGCATCATCAGCACCGATGACCTGCTCGGCCCCGGTACCTGGCTCTTCGATGTGCAGGCGCACACCTATCCCTTCGCTGTCGGCACTGGTGCCGATGCGAAGCAGTACTCCAAGGAGAGTGGCCAGCTCCTGTACCTCCGCGTCCCGGGCAGCTGATACCGGTGCGCCTCTCCCTCCGCGCGGTGGTGTTGTCGGCAGCCTGGGCGTGCACGGCAGGCTGCAATGACACACCGCCCGCGGCGGCAAGGAGTACTCCCCGGGGCAACATCCTCGCGCAGGCCTTCTATCAGGCGGGCCTCGACTCCCTCGCAGTTCTTACTTCCGCACTCACAGGTGCCATCGAGGCCATCGATGGCACCCCTGCCGCGGCCGATTCGGCACAGCAGGCGTTTGCCCGGGCGCGCACCGCGTACAAGCGGATCGAGTCCCAGGCCGAGTACTACTCGGCCACCGCAGTGGAACCGGTGAATGGGCCCTCGCTGGAAGCGGAGGAAGAGGATGATCCCCGCCTCACCGTCGCGGCCGATGGATTCCAGGGCATCGAGGAAGGGTTGTTTCCCGCGGTCGATCCGGCTCGGCGGGACTCGCTGCTGAAGATTGCCGCGGCGCTGCAGGCACAGATCCCGACGCTCGAGGAGTATGGCCGGCGCGTCTACATGACCGACGCCACGCTCCTCGATGCGATGCGCCAGGAGCTGGTTCGCATCCAGGTCCTCACGCTCGCAGGCTTTGACTCGCCGCTGGCGCATCACGGCCTCGAGGAAGCGGTCGCCGCACTCTCCGGCCTCCGCGATCTCGCCTGGCTCGTCGCTCCCGATTCAGCCACGCGTGAACGCTCCGAATTCCTCGTGGAGCTCGAGCGGACCACCCGTGCGCTCAAGGTCGCCGAGTGGGACACCTTCGACCGGCTGGCGTTCTACCGAGATCGTGTGCCACCATTGTCCCGCGCACTGGCGCAGTTCCGCGTCGCGGCGCACATCGCGCCACCGGCAGACGCCCGGATCTGGCGCGCGGAAGCCGCATCGGTCTTCGAGGCCGGTGCCTTCGATCCTTACGCCCCATCCGGGCAATGGGGAGGCCGCCCCGACTCGGCCCGCATCGCACTCGGCCGAAGGCTGTTCTTCGACACCCGGATGTCGCGTGGCGGCAATCGCAGCTGCAGCACCTGTCACCAGCCGGAGCGCGCCTTCACCGACGGCCTGGCGCGGAGCGCGCCGATCAGCACGTCGCCGCGTGCGCTCCTGCGAAACGCGCCGACCCTGATCAACAGCGGCCTCCAGACCGCCAGCTTCTATGACCTCCGCACCGAGACGCTCGAGGGACAGGTAGGTGAAGTGGTGCGGAACCGCGACGAGATGCACGGCGATTCCGCCGTCAGCAACGAGGTGAGGCGCGCCGTCGCCGCCTATGTCCGCTCGCTCACGTCGCTGGACAGCCGGTTCGACCGGTACGTACGCGGGGAGGAGGTGCCGTATACCAGCGAGGAACGGCTCGGCTTCAACCTGTTCATGGGCAAGGGACTCTGTGGCACCTGCCACTTCGCGCCGCTCTTCAACGGCACCGTGCCACCTGCCTACACCCAGACCGAGTCGGAGGTAATCGGTGTTCCGTCACGCGCCGTGACGCGGAATGCCAGCATTGACCCCGACCTCGGGCGCTTCGTCATCACGCGACGCCCCACACACAGACACGCGTTCAAGACCCCGACGCTGCGCAACGTCGAGCTGACCGCGCCATACATGCACAACGGTGTGTACCGGACGCTGGAGGAGGTGCTGGATTTCTACAATCGTGGTGGTGGTGCGGGGATCGGAAGTGATGTGCCCAACCAGACGCTGCCCTTCGACAAGCTGGACCTGACTACGGCGGAGCAACGTGCGATCATCGCCTTCCTGCGTACCCTCACGGATACCACAGGACTGCCCCGGCGACAGCTTACTGTCACTGTCGCGACAACAAGACAGTGACTAGCGGGTTGAGCGTTCGCGGCGTGGACGGGGAGATGGATGCAACTGCTTTGGCATAGCGAGGTTACGCGGGCCGAACTCGGTTCCCACACCCCACCATTCGATCGGCTCGCCCCACAGCGCGGCGTATGTCATCGCCAGCCGCTCGGCCGACTCCGGTGAATAGGGCTCGAGTATCTCTTCCGTCGTCCCAGTGCGCGTGCCTCTAAGCACGATGCCCTCTGGGAACCAGTCGTTGGTACGCATGGCCGATACTGCAGCCCGGGACCAGATCCGTCCAGACCCGCCGATTGTAACGCTCCCTTCGCTGCTCCCTCTTCCCTGTTCCCTCTTCCCTGTTCCCTTTCCCTGTTCCCTGTTCCCTCTTCCCTGTTCCCTCTTCCCTGTTCCCTGTTCCCGCTTCCCTGCTCTATCCCCTCTTTGCCAGAGACAGCAGCAGCTCGCCAAGGATCAGCACCACAATAATGATCTCCAGGGCCTCCGCTCTTGCGGCCACCGCCATGTCGTTCAGCGACTCGGCGAGGGTACGGGCCAGCGTCAGCTTGCGTTCCACGCTCTGCCGCCACGCCGGTTCATTCATCACGTCCAGCACGGCCCGGTAGATTCTCGCCAGGTAGATGTCATCCGTGATGCGAAGGGCGCTGGTCGCCTGCTGGATCAGTCGCGAGGTCTTCGCCGTGAGCCGGTGCACCTCGGTCACGAGCCGTTGCGTGCGCCGTGCGAACAACGCCCCCGGTCCGACACCCATGCCCGCCGCGCGGCTCTCCAGCTGCGGCAGGCGGGTTTCGAGGATGGCGTCGTACACCTCCAGTTCCAGCAGCTGCGCGTTGGCGAACTCGATCAGCAGCTCCACGTCGTGATCCGCCGGGTCCGGTTCCACCACCAGTGCCGCGTCGTATGCCACGATGGTGCGGTCGAGCTCCGTGTAGCGGAACTCGCGGCCGAGCAGGCTCTCCCGCGCATCAGCCGAGAGGACGCGGGTTTCTCCGAGCAGGAGGCACGTCAGTTCGGCTTCGCTGATGCCGGTCGGCGGCTCCCGGTCCAGCCGGAGGATGGCGTACTCCTCCCGCATCGGGCTCCGGTCCCCCTCCTGTATCGCCGGGCCCAGCAACGATTCAAGCGCCAGGGCCAGTGGCTCCGCCCAGATTCGCATGTCGGTGCGATGGATCAATTCGGCGCCCACCGACACCAGCTCCGGCCATGACATTTCCGGCGGCCACGTGAGGATCCGGCGGCAACTGAAGACGCCGATGTCGTACACGGCGACATGGAGGGTCTCGGTCCAGCCTGAGGGAGGCGACGCGACATTTGTGGTGTGGTCACCCGGCAGGTCGATGATCAGGGGGGCAACGGGTATGCGGATGCTGCTCTGTGCCTCACCTCGCGTAAGTGTCAGCCGGCGGCCCTTCCGGCCGGCCGACAGCACGCGCGCTTCCGCGGCGTCGAGGTCGATTCGTTCGCCCACATCGATGAGCAGGGTAAGCCCGAGCGTGCCGCGCGGCGCGAGTGGCATTTCAGCCAAGGTACCTGAAATCCGGGATCAGGGGATGACGTCCCTGGGCATTACCTGAAGGCGGCGAGCACTCCCCGCGCCGCCGCAATCGCCCGGCTGACGTCACGCTCGCTCGTCCGCCAGTTCACCACGCTCACCCGCATCGCCCGCCGGCCGCGCCAGGTCGTCCCGCTGAAGAACGCCTCGCCGGTCGCGTTGATGCCTGCGATGACGCGATCGGTGTACTGGTCGTGATCCTCCTCGGTCGCGCCGGCGCGCGGATCGCAGAACCGCACCAGGCCCTGGTTGAGTTCCGACACCCATAGCGCCTCCGCGCCCTTCAGCCCGCCGATGCCGGTGACGATCGCACGGCAGTGCTCGCACGAGCGATCCACCAGCGCCTCGAGCCCCTCGCGCCCCAGCTCGCGGATCGCCGCGTACACCGTGTAGCCCCGCCCCCGCCGAGAGAACTCCGGCGTCCAGTCGAGCTCGTCCCGCGCGCGATCGTCGGCCACGAGGTACGACGCGCTGATCGTCATCGCCGCCCGGTGGGCCTCACGGTCACGCACAATGGCGATGCCGCAGTCGAACGGCACGTTGAGCCACTTGTGGCCGTCCGTGGCCCAGCTGTCGGCCGCTTCGACGCCCGCCATGAGCGCGTGCTTGCTGCGGCTCGCCCGTGCGATCAGGCCGAAGGCCCCGTCGATGTGCACCCACGCGTTCGACGCCCGCGCGATCGGGATCAACTGCTCGAACGGATCGAACGCCGCGATGTTGAGGTCGGCCGCATTGAGCACGATGATGCCCGGGCCCTTCCAGGCCGCGAGTGCGCTGGCGAGTGTCTCCGGCGCGAGCTGGCCGGCATCGTTCGTGGGCAGGATTTCGAGGTTGCGCGTCCCGAACCCGAGGAAGCGCGCGGCGCGGTCGATGGTGCTGTGCCGCTGGTCGCTCATGAAGATCCGCATGGCAGGCGCACCACTCAGCCCATCACGCGCCACGTCCCAGCCCCGGCGCTGCAGCTGCGCGTGCCGCGCCGCCGCGAGGCAGGTGAAGTGCGCCATCTGGCAGCCGGTCGTGAACGCGAACGACGCCTCGCGTGGCAGGTCGAGCAACTCCTTGATCCACGCCCCGGCCACCTCCTCCACCACCGCCGCCGCCGGTGCCACCGCAAACAGGCCCGAGTTCCCGTCCCACGCGGACGTCAGCCAGTCGGCGGCGAGCGCCGAGTCGAGTGCGCCGCCGATCACCCAGGCGTAGAACCGGCCGCTGGCAGATGCGTTGTGGCCATCGGCGGTCTGTGCCACCAGGTCATCGATGATTCTGACCGGGTCACTTCCCCGCTCCGGGAATGGCAGGTCGAGCCTGCTGCGCAGCGTCTCGAGGCTCGCCCGTGCGCCAACCGGCCGCGTATCGAGGCTGCCCAGCCACTCGGAGGCATGGTGGACCGCGCGCCGGAGCGCGGGGGGAGTGACCGGACTCTCGACCAATTCGCCTGGCATCTGCCGCGACTCCCTGAAAGTTCCGGCTGATATTCTAGCGGGGACCGTCACTTGCCGCCTCCTGTTTCGTGTGGGCCCTCTACTGGAGAAGGCGCAAAAACCCCCCGGGGCCCGACATTGGCCCAGGGGGTTGCGTGTAAAGGTCCCGAAACGCTGCGTTGCTCCCTACGGCGCCACGGTCACCGTCACGTTAGACCCGGTCGTGGTGCCGGCGGTGTTGCCCGCCAAGTCCACGTTGGCGAGCAGCAGCGTGCTCGTCCCGGGAAGCTGCTGGTCGGCCCACACGCCGAACAGCGTATTGCCCGATGACACCGCCTCCGTCACCGTCGCCACCAGGTTGCCCGTGCTGTTCTCGTCGAAGTCGATGCCATGTGCCGCGTTGGACAGCGTGCGCGACTTCGTGATGTTCGCCGTGAGGGTGCCGTCGGCATCTTCGCGGATCGCGATGCCGCTCACCAGGTTGCTGTTGGCCTGGACACCGGTCGCGTTCGCGGTCACGTGCTCGCCCGCAGGATGAATAGCGGGCCGCCCTGTTCCGGGTTAAATCTGAGATTCCAAGATTCCAATCCGAGATCCAATTCAGCCAGGAGGTCGATTGACTGACTCAGGCGACCACCCCCCGGCGGTATCGCTGATCCGCGGTGATCCGTTGTACCGGGTGCAGCGCGCCGTCGGCCTCATTCCCGCCGAGGGGCTCGGCATCGGCCGGCGGGCCGTGTTTTTCGCGCTAGTCACCTGGCTGCCCATTGCTGCCTGGGCCTGGTGGCGTGGTCACGCCGTGGCGGGCGCGCTCGATGAACCGCTGCTCCACCACTTCGGCGTGACGATCCGCTGCCTGGTCGCCATCCCCCTGCTCATCATCGCGGAAGGCGTGGCCCACGCCGTGACGATGCGCCTGTTGCCCCAGTTCCTGCGCGCCGGCATCGTGACGGACAACGAGGCATTCCGTGCCGTCGTGAGGCGCGCCGAACGGGCGCGCGACCAGACGCTGCCCTGGATCCTGATCGCCGGCGCGGTCATCGCCTGGGTCGTCCTGGCCCCGGCGACGAACCAGGCGCACGATATCATCTGGGCGGTGGATGAGCCGGCGACCCGCAGCGTCGGCTTCGGAGGGTGGTGGTACCTGTACGTCGCGCGCGCGGTCTACGTGGCACTGATGCTCGCGTGGTTCTGGCGGCTGTTCCTGCTGACCCGGTTCATGTTCTACCTGTCGCGCCTTCCGCTTTCGCTCGTGCCTACCCATCCCGATCGTCACGCCGGGCTCGGCTTCCTTTCTGCGGTTCCGGGGGCCTTCGCCCTCGTCATCCTGGCGCTCTCGGCGGTGCTCTCCGCCGGCTGGGCCCACGACGTGAAGTACCACGAGATGAGCCTCAGCAGCCTGAAGGTGCCGGCGGCTTCCTTCCTCGTGCTGGTCCTCGTGATCTTCCTGTCACCGCTCTTCGTCTATCTCCCCGTCCTCGCGCGGACGCGCAAGTTCGCCCGGCTGGAGTATGCCGCCCTGGTGGCACGGCATGGCCGCGCGGTACGCGAGCGGTGGATCAACGGAAAGCCGGTGGTGGAGGACGAACCCCTGCTCGAGGCCCCGGAAATCGGCCCGGTCGCCGACACCATTTCCATGTACGATGCCGTGGAGCGCATGCGCCCCGTGCCGGTCGATAAGACCAGCCTCATTGCGGTGCTGGTCCCCGCGATCATCCCCATGGTCCTGGTCGTGGCGCTGCGCGTGCCGCTCAAGGAAATGATCCTCTCTCTCCTGAAGGCACTCACCTAGGAGAAAGCACGCGTGGGTCCGCTGCGTATCATTGCTGCCAGGACATCGCCCAGCGGCACTCAAGCACGAGGAGGCAATACGCCATGAAGGCAGATATGGGTACGGCCGACCGGGTCATCCGGTCGCTGCCTACGCACCCTTCGGCTGGTCCACCCGCGGGAAGAGCGGACCTGCTTGACTGATGCGGTAGTCCGCCTCACCGCGTCCCTGGCCGACCGTTACCGCATCGAGCGGGAGCTCGGTGCGGGCGGCATGGCCACCGTCTATCTCGCGCACGACCGCAGGCACGACCGCCCGGTCGCCATCAAGGTCCTCCACCCGGAACTGGCCCACAGCCTCGGCCCCGAACGGTTCCTCCGCGAGATCACCCTCACCGCCCAGTTCGATCATCCATACGTTCTGCCGCTGCTCGACAGCGGAGTGGTGGACCAGGGCCTCGCTGCGAAGGCTGAACGACCAGAACGACGCTCCCGCCACGAGGTGAGCACAGGCAGTACATTCTGTGACCCCATGGCCGACAACTCGACCCCACGCGCTGCACTCGCCGCCAGCCTCGCCGACCGCCACGGGGTCGAGCGCGAACTGGGTGCCGGCGGCATGGCCACCGTCTACCTCGACGAAGACCTCAAGCATGGCCGCCGGGTCGCGCGAGCGGGAACGCCACCAGTTCGATCTCGTTCTTTCCCGGCTGGTAGGTGCCCGCGAGATAGTCGCGATACTGCCGGCAGCGCAGGAACGCTCCTGCGGATCGGCCGGGGCGAGCTGGGCGGAACAGGGAGTGCCGGCAAGCAGCATCAGAACGGCGGGAACGGAAGGTCGCATCTCGGCTCCGGGACGGGGACATGTCGTGGCGTCCCTCTCAGACCGGATCGGGGCGGGAATGGTTGGATACGAGGGCCTGGTGATGGGGTGAACGGCGCCGCAGTTAGGGCGTTCGACCCATGATCTGGATGTCGCTGTCGTCCGGGTGCACTATCTCCATGCCTTGATGGCCGCCGATACTGCACGACCTGCCTCATGTAGTGAGGTCACGCATGCGTGGCTTGGCTCTGTCGGCGGCATTGTGGTTGCTGGGTGCCGGGGGGATGCTCGCCCAGACCGGCAAGCTGGACGGCAGGGTGCGAACGACCGCGGGGCTCCCGATCCAGGGCGCCGAGGTGATCATCGTCGGTACGGCATTCACTGCCCTCACGAGCGCCCAGGGCTACTACTTCGTCAATAACATCCCGCCCGGTACCATCGCAGTAAGAATCATCTCCATCGGCTACAGCGGATCGAATTGCAGGGCGTCAAGATCCTCGCGGGACAGACGATCACGCAGGATTTCCAGCTGCAGGCGACCCCGGTCCAGCTGGAAGAGGTCTCGGTCACGGCCGCGGGCACTCCACTCGTGCCTCGCGACGAGGTCACGACGAAGCAGCGCGTCGACGGCGAGTTCACTGAGAATCTCCCGGTAGACCAGGTCGGGCGGTGCTGCAACTCCAGCCCGGCGTGGTCGCGAGCCCGGGCGGAACGACCCTGTCCATCCGCGGGGGCCGCGCCGACGAGGCCGCGTACTACCTCGACGGCGTCACGGTGCAGCCGGGCAATCGGGGAAGCGGGTTTCTGTCGGCCGGGACCAATTCGAGGGCCGGTACGGAGCCAGCCGGGGGCAGCTCAGGGGCGTACGGCAGCACCGTGCGCTCGCCGAACCCCGGCGGCATCAACGTTTCAAATGCCGGCGTTACCCTGAGCAGCAATGGCTTCGAGGAAGTGTCGGTGACCACCGGCGCGGCGAGCGCTCAGTTCGGCAACGCGCAGGCGGGCATCGTGAGCATCTCGACCCGCACCGGCGGCAGCAAGTTCGCAGCCCGGCTGGCCGCTGAGACCGATGCGGTGTTCGGGAGCACCCTCGGCATGGGATACAACCGGTTCGAGGCCAATGTCAGCGGCCCGATGGGATTGAAGGGATTGACGTTCAGCGTTGCCGGTGCAGCCGAAGGCAACCTCTCGGTGCGTTCCGGCAAGGGCCGTCAGGACTTTCCCGTCTTCGTCTCGACTGGTGTGGACACCGTGGTGGCCAATCCCGATTCCGTCGGGGCCACGACTACGACGGACGTGAACGTCAACCAGTACTCGATCTACACCGGCAGTTGCTCGGCGTTTGCCGGCAGCGCCGACCCCGGCATCGCCGGCAACAATGGCCAGCCGTGCCATGGGGCGCGGTTGCCGACCGCGAGCTTCTCGGCATACCAGTGGACCGCCAGCCTCAACCTGTCCTACGGCAATGGATCGCGCCTGCGGATCGGCGGCAGCTTCAGCCAGAACCAGGGCAAGAACTTCGTGTTCGGCCGGGCACTCAACCCCGGGATTGCCGCCAGCCAGCAGACCGGCTTCCGGGCCCAGAATGCAGCCTGGATCGCCAACTGGACCCAGAACCTGGCCAAGTCGCCGGAGCGCGCGCTCGCGCTCGACGTGAACCTGTCCTATCAGACCGACCGCTTCATCCAGAGCCCCTTCGCCGACGGAGGCCCCGGCACCGGCACGCTCGGCTTCTATTTCTCGCCCATCCCGCTGCAGTACGGATTCAGTGTCCTCGATACGCGGTATGACGCCGACGGCAATCAGGCTCCCAACGGCCAGTACTCCAAGCTCGATTGCTTCGTCCGGAATATCGCGCGTTGCCTCGGCGTCATTCCGCTCGACAACGCCGACTCCATCGGCACGCACACGCCATCCACCGTTTACCGGTCCAATCCCTACGGCCTGCAGACAACGGTGTTCCCCGATGGCGGCCTGAGCGACGCGCGCCTCCAGCTCTATTCCGAGAACCGCTGGGTGGCCAGCGCGGCTCTCGACTGGCAGCTGGACCGCTACAACCGCATCCAGCTCGGCGGCGAGTTCGTCCACTATGACATGGTGAACTACTCTCAGCCCATCGCCGCCCAGACCTTCTCGGACTTCTGGGCGGAGAGTCCGGTACGCTACGGGGCGTTCATCCAGGACCGTCTCGACATCGGCGACGTGGTGGTGCAACTCGGCCTGCGCTACGACTACTTCGACACCCGGGCCAGCCGCTGGAGCGGGTTCCCCCGCATCTCGACCAACCCCGCACTCGACACCCTGCCGCCGGGGACCGATCCGACGGTCCTGTACGTCCAGGACCAGCCGTTCGACTACCTGAGCCCGAGGCTGCAGGTCGCGTTCCCGGTGACGGAGCGGACGAACTTCCGGCTCTCGTATGCGCAATCGGTGCAGACGCCGGATTTCGCGCTGGTGCTTGGTGGCATCAACACCGACCTTAGTGTCACCAACACCAACCAGGCGTACGGGCAGAACGTCGACTACGGCAAGTCGTTCATCTTCGAGTTCGGCATCCAGCATGCGTTCAGCGATGACATGGTGCTCGATATTTCGGCGTACAATCGCGACAACCTGGCCAATGCCGCGACCCGCCTGGTGTCCATGTATGACCCCCTCAATCAGACCAATACCGACCTTGCCCTCATCACCAATGCCGACTTCGGCAATGCAAAGGGCATCGATCTCAGGCTGAACCGTCGCTTCGGGCAGCTCTTCAATGGGACCATCGGGTACAGCTTCACCAATGCGGCGAGCACTGGAAGCGATCCGTACACCTACCTCGCATACGGCAACGTCGTGAACCGCGTGACCGGCGGGAACCAGCCGCCTCCGCAGGCGATCGCGCCAACCTCGCTGTCGCGCCCCCACAACCTGGTGGGCAGCCTGGCCCTCACCTTCCCCGACCACTGGAATGCCGGCACGACGGTCGGCTCGATCCTCCAGAACGTCCAGGTGTTCGCGGTCTTCCGGTTTGCCAGCGGCACGGCCTATACCGCCTGCGCGAGCGGAAATGGCAACCAGGCCGTGCTCTCGGGCGACTCGTGCCAGCAGGGCGGACTGCTGGGCGGCCTGAATACGGTGCGTCTCCCGATGTTCAAGCAATTCGACCTGCGTCTCGTGAAGGGCTTCGGCTTCGGTCGCAGCCAGCTCTCGGTCTACCTCGATGCACGCAACATCTTCAATTTCACCAATGTGCTGACGCAGTACGTCGTCACGCGCAGCATCACCAGCCAGCTGCAGCAGCGGGACCAGTTCAGTGCCGACAGTTCGCTGTACGCGTCCGAAGGACGGTTGAACGAGGTGTACGGCGACGACGGAAGCATCGATCTCACGTTCGGCGGTGCCGGCCGGAGTGGATGCGCCACCTGGGTCACCGCGGGCACCGGGGGGGAACGTGCCATCGGTGCCCAACTGCATCTACCTGTCGCGAGCGGAGCAGCGTTGGGGAGACGGCGACGGCATCTTCACGCTGGAGGAGCAGGCCCGGGCCTCCAATGCCCTCTATTACGCCGCCACCGCGGCGCCGACATACTTCTATGGAGCCGGCAGCCAGCTCAGGCTGGGCGTCGAGTTCACGTTCTAGCGGCCAGGGAAGGCGCGGACCAATGACTGACGTCGCTTGACCGATATCGCGTCGCAGCTCGCGACGGCCCTCGCCGGCCGCTACCGCATCGAGCGCGAGCTCGGCCACGGTGGCATGGCGACCGTCTACCTCGCGCACGACCTGAAGCACGACCGGTCGGTTGCCGTCAAGGTGCTTCATCCGGAACTTGCCCACGCGCTCGGCCCCGAGCGGTTCCTGCGCGAGATCACCATCACCGCCCAGTTCGACCACCCCTATATCCTGCCGCTGCTGGACAGCGGTGTGGTGGAGCCACCGACGGCTGGTGGCCGCCGGCTCCTCTTCTATGTCATGCCCTACGTGCAGGGTGAGTCCCTCCGGGATCGCATGAAGCGGCAGAAGCAACTGCCCCTCGACGACGCCCTCCAGGTAGCGCGCGAAGTCGCCGAGGCGCTGGGCTATGCCCATGCCCGCGGGGTCATTCACCGCGACATCAAGCCCGAGAACATCATGCTCTCGGGCGGCCACGCGCGGGTCGCCGACTTCGGTATTGCCCGGGCGATCGACGCCGCGGGGAGTGAGCGGCTGACGGAGACCGGCCTCGCCATCGGCACGCCGGCCTACATGAGCCCCGAGCAGTCGATGGCCGAGCGGGACGTCGACGGCCGGAGTGACCTGTATGCGCTGGGCTCGGTGCTGTACGAGATGCTGGCGGGAGAGCCTCCCTACACCGGGCCTACGGCGCACGCCATCCTGGCCAAGCGGATGACGAACCCGGCGCCCTCGGTGCGCACGATACGGGAGACAGTGCCCCCGTCGGTCGATCGGGCACTGACCCGGGCGCTCGCCAAGGCGCCCGCCGATCGGTTCCCGACGGCGACGCAGTTCGCTGAAGCACTGAACGATTCCGGCACGACCGCCCCCGCGGTGGTCGGCGCCGGTGCTGGTCGGAAGCGCGCATGGGCGGTCGGGGGCGTCTCGCTCCTGGCCCTCAGCTTGCTTGGCGGCTGGATCTTCATGCGCGCACGCCGGTCGCCGGTGGTGCCATCGGCCTCGGTCATCGCGGTGCTTCCATTCCTGCCCAGCAGCACCGACACGGCACTGGCACGGCTCGGCCGGGACCTGGTGCTCACCATCAGTGCCAACCTGGACGGGGTGGGTGGCATCCGCACTGCAGACCCGCGCCTGGTGCTCGCCGCGGCGACTGATTCAAGGGGTGGCCGCAGCACGGCCGACGCGGTGGCGCTCGGCAGGAGTCTCGGCGCGGGAAGCGTGGTGGTGGGCGATATCGTGCGCGACGGTCCCGCCGTGCGGCTCCAGCTGAAGCTGTTGTCGACCAGCGGCGATTCCCAGCCGCTGGCCCGCGCCGCGATCACCAGCGCGCTCGATTCCATCGGAGCCCTTACCGATTCCGTCACCTGGGCGCTGCTGCGTCAGGTCTGGCAGCGGGGTGAGCCGCCGTCACCGAGTTATGCCGACCTCACCACTCGCTCGGTGGCATCGCTCCGCGCCTTCCTTGAAGGTGAGCAGTTCACCATTGCCGGACGCTGGCCCGAAGCCGTCGACGCCTATGAACGGGCCATCAAGGCCGATTCGACCTTCTGGCTTGCCGGCTGGCGATACAACTCGGCCAATGGATGGTTGTTCGAGGGCCGTGCAGATTCCATCATAAGAAGCGGTTACCAGTCACACCTCTCGGCCTTCGGCGAGCGGGACCGGCTGCTCGTCGAGTTGGACAGAGACGGGGCCGCGCTGCCAGAGGAAGAGTACATGGCTCGGCTTCGAGCCATTATCAAGCGCTTTCCAGGCGACTGGTCCGCCTGGTGGTTCTACGCCGATGAACTTCACCATTGGGGACCGCTGATCGGGTATACCAATGCCGACACACGGGCGGCATTGCAACGGACCGTGGACCTGAACCCGAAGCTGGCCCCCATGTGGGGACACTTGTTCGACGCCAGTGTAGGCCATGACTCAGCCCAGGCGGCGCTCGCCCAGAATTCACTGGACGGCCTGGGGCATGCAAGCATTCACAACCGCCTGCTGCTCTCCGCGAGGGGGCAACTCCCTGTGCCGTTGCGGGACAGCCTGGCCGTGGAGCTCAATGGTCGCACGAACTGGGTGGATCGCGCCATTGGAGGCTCCTTCCTTCTTTGGCGTGGATATCCGGCGGCGCAGATCGAACTCGACCGGCGCCTGGTCGCGCTCGCGCCTGATGATTCACTTACGCATTACGTCTGGGAAGGCATGGGGCATTCCTGGGCGGCGCGTGGCGCCTGGGACTCTGCCCTGGTCGCGTTCGATCGTTCAGCCGCAACCGACCACGGGGGGGCGGTCCATGAGCAAATACCTCCGCTCATGTACCAGGCCGCGGTAGCAGCGGCGTGGCTAGGAGGTCTCGATACGGCGCGCGCGGTTGAGCGGAAGGAGGCTGCCTACAAGTTCCTCGCTGGGATTCCTCAGGACTCTCGCCCCGCCAAGATCGGGCAGGCGCGCATCGCGTGGGCCGACGGGATGCTGGCCGTACTCCGCCACGACCTGCGCGGGCTCAGTGAAGCGCGCGCGCGCCTGCAGCACAGTAGCAGAAGCGAAGCCCAGTTCATGGATCGCTCCCCGCCGGCTTCGCGCTGGAACTTTCGGGAGCGAAGAAGGCGGCTGCGGAGTCGCTCGCCGCCCTCGACCTCGGGGCGACGGGTGCCGAGATCAGTCTCTATCATGATGCCTACGCCAGATCCATCACTCATCTGGAGGCCTCACGGTTATTGCTCGAGCAGGGCGACACCAGTAGGGCCGTCAAGCTGCTGGCCTGGCACGAGGCCGACGTCCCGCTCTCTCCCGAACCCCCACGCACCCAGATGTTTGCGGGGCTGGCATACTACGAACTGGCCCGGATCGAGGAAGCACAGGGTCGCACCGACCTGGCCCGCGACCACTACGAGCAGTTCCTGCGGCGCACGACATGCCGCCCCCCGCTCACCGTTACCTGGTCGATGAAGCGAAGGCGGCGCTGCGAAGGCTATCCGGCCAGAAGGACGTTCCGGCAACGAACTGATCCACTGCGAGACTTCGAGGGACGCGTAAGGCGCGGCGCATGGGGATCGCTCCTGAGGCTCTGTTGCCCGGCAGCGGCGCAAGCGAACTTTCCCCACGCGCATCCCCCATCGCTGCGTTGCCGCGATCTCGACTCGGCCGCGCCGGCACGAGAGCCGAAGGAGCCTCCCCGCAGCCGCGCCCACATCGATACGAAATTGCCTGAAGACCAGTTTAGGAAACCCTGCCGTCCGAGTCGGCGCTGGACGCGAACTAGCGTCCCGGAGCGTATCTTTGCTCCCATGACAGCTCCCGCACGCCTCGCGTCCGCGCTGGCCGACCGTTACCGGATCGAGCGCGAGCTTGGTGCCGGTGGCATCGCGACGTCTACCTCGCCGAAGACCTCAAGCACGGCCGCCGCGTCGCCATCAAGGTCCTCCACCCCGAGCTCAGTGCCGTGATCGGCGGCGAACGGTTCCTCGCCGAGATCAAGGTCACGGCGAACCTGCAACACCCCCACATTCTCGGGTTGATCGACTCAGGGGAGGCCGATGGC
>CAWBMQ010000006.1:0-743727 GCA_963789925.1 uncultured Gemmatimonadales bacterium | reverse complement strand
CGCCGGCGGGGAAGGAGCCACGCAGGCCCAGCGCAGCGGGACGGCGACGTAGCGCACGAGACGGCGAAGCGCCCGGTCCTTCACGGATGCTTGGCGCCGCTTGAGAGCGATGGAAGCCGCCGGGGGCGTCCCGGCGGCGGCGTGCGCCGGCATCGGTCGAAAGCCACGACGATCGGCTGACACTGAATCACTTCCAACCGCCTGAGACAACGCCTAATGAAGCATGTGCTGGCCTCCGCATTTGCGATCCTGCTGTTCGCCGCATCGCCCGCATCCGGACAGGAAGGAGCGACTGGACTACTGCTGGTAGCCCACGGCGACGGACCTCGAGGACAATCCCGCTGAGCAGGACACCAGCGATGGCGAGTCGCCACACAGCGTCCGCGTTGTTGGAGCGGCTTCCCCGAACCGCGCTCACCGCACCGCCGAAGGGCGACGGGCGTTCGAGGTGCCGGCGGCCGACAAGCACCAGCCGTCCGCTCTGCTTGACGCCCCAGCCTCCGGGAGACAGGTTAGCGGAAAAGGAGCGCCTCAATGCCCAACATCCCGTTCACCAGCAACTACCAGGACCTCTCGTCGCAGCGGGGCTTTCAGTTCAAGTTCATGTGCGAGAAGTGCGGCAACGGCTACATGTCCACGTTCGAGGCGAACAAGCTCGGCGCCGCGTCGGCCGCCGCCAACGTGGCCGCGTCCCTGCTCGGCGGCATCTTCGGCGGGCGGCGCAGACGACCGACCAGCTGCAGTCGATGGTCGCCGGCTCGCAGCATGACTCCGCCCTGAACGCGGCGGTGAGGGAGATCAGCCCCATCTTCAAGCAGTGCACACGCTGCGGGAACTGGGTGTGCGAACCGATCTGCTGGAACAAGAAGGCGGGGCTGTGCGAGTCGTGCGCGCCGGATCTCGACGAGGAAATCGCGTCGGCCCAGGCGCAGGCCGCCCGCGAACAGGTCCAGACCAAGGCGCGCAGCGTGGACTACCTGGGCCAGCGCGACCTGGCGCAGGTCGCAGCGGCCGTATGCCCGCAGTGCGGGGCCAAGACGCAGGGAGGCAAGTTCTGCCCCGAGTGCGGCACCTCGATCGCCGCCAAGCGGGCATGCCAGCACTGCGGCGCCCAGGCCGACGGATCGCCCAAGTTCTGCCCGGAGTGCGGCAAGCCCTACGGGGCATGACGTGAGCGACGAAACGCGCCGGGCCCCCGCCGCGTTTGTGCTGACGGATGGCACGGGCGCCACGACGCACAGGGCGAGGCCACCGCGGTGATCGGTGACGACGGCCTTCAGGTCGGCCCGGTCACCGTTGCGTTTCTGGATGCCGACGCAGTGCGCGTCGCCGACTATCGCATCGAGATCGACTTCTGGCCCTCGGGCAGGCTCATCCTCACACAGCTCGGCCGGCGATTCGACACCTTCGCCGCCGAGCTGCTCCGTTCCCGCAACATGGCACGCGTGGCCGGGTTGCTGGCGCATGGCATCACACTGCCGGAGTTGTTCGAGGGCGCCCTGCTCGAGAATGGCACCCGCGCCGCGGCGTGCCAGGTCTACCAGACCCACGTCACGATCGTGCCGACAGACGGTGATCCCTGGCAGCTCCCGCTGGGAGCCCTGAGCGCCGTCGAGCGGCAGGATGAGCCTCCAGCCGTCGTTTTTCAGGCGAGGAATGGTCAACGAACCACGGTGGGAAGACTGGGGCGGAAACGCGACGAGTTCTACCGCGCCGTCACCGAGCAGCGGGACGCGCAGGGCGAGTTGCTCGCCGCATTCACCGGCAGCAGTGCCTTCGCCGATGGACTCGGTGTCGCGCGGGGGCAGGTCGCCGAGTTCGATGCCATGGTCAAGCGCTGGAGTGCACCGGCCCGGGCGGCGGGCGCCGCGGCGCTGATCGACCTTGCCCGCGGAGCTGAACCGCGCCTCGGGCTGGCGCAGTTGCTCGATCCGGACTCCGACTCGATGGAAGCGGCGGTCGCGCTACCGGTTCACTGGGCGTCCTTCCTGCTGGTACCAATCGGGTCCCTCACTGCACTCGAGATCCTGGCCGGGCCCAGCGCCGCCACCTACGTATTCGGTGCGCCAATCGACGTGGTGAACCAGGACCTGCAGGCCCTGCACTTCCGCCGCCATGCGCTGGCACTCCAGGGAAGCGCCGCCGAACTCACGCCGCAGAACCCCTCACGTCTCGCGCTCCGGAAACTCGAGCCACTGATCCGGCTCCGCCGCGCGATTCGGGCACGGATCATTCATAGTGAAGGATGGCAGGAGGGGGTGCGGGCGGCGTTGGAGACTGGAGGGGGTGAGGGGTGAGGGGTGAAGCGGGAAGGGGGGACAGGGAACGGGGAACAGGGAACAGGGAACAGGGAACAGGGAACGAGGGAGGGAACAGGGAACGGGGAACAGGGAACAGGGAACGGGCGTTACCAGAGGGTCGTCTGGGCCACCGGGGAAAACGAGAGACGATGGTGGCGGCAGGGTCCATGGTCGCGGATGCCCTGCTGATGTTCCTCAGTGCCGTATCCCATGTTGGTTTCCCAGCGATAGACCGGATGGCGCAGCGCCAGGCGGCGCATGAGCTCATCGCGGACCTGCTTGGCGACGACGCCGGCAGCGGCGATGGAGACGCAGTGTGCGTCCCCATCCACCAGTGCTTCGTGAGGGTAGCCGAGTTCCGGGAATGGCAGGCCATCGACGAGGATCTGCCAGGCATCGAGTCCGCAGAGGACACGGCGGATGGCGCGGCGCATGGCAATGGCAGTCGCGACACGGATGTTGAAGCGGTCTATCTCGCGAACTGAAGCCGCCGCAATGGTGATGCGAAGGGCGCGCTCGCGAATGCGGGGAATCAGTCGCTCGCGCTGGGCCGCGCTCAGGAGCTTGGAGTCGCGAAGGCCCGCAATGCGCTTGACGTTGGCTGGAAAGACGACCGCCGCGGCCACGACGGGACCCGCGAGCGGCCCGCGACCAACCTCATCCACGCCGATGAGGAGGTGACCGACAGCCCAGCGGGCTTTCTCCTGGCGAAGGGTCGGTCGGGGTGTCGCGGTTCGGGGCATGGCCGGAATAAAGCGGGAACGGGGAACGGGGAACAGGGAAGAGGAATCAGGATGGCGAGAATCAGCACGGAATTCGGATTCCGGTCGACGGCGGCAGAGGTGATTGCCGGGATCGACATGAGTGGGAAACGCGTGGTGGTGACTGGGGGCGCTTCGGGCATCGGAATTCCCACTGCGGCGGCGCTTGCAGGCGCAGGGGCCGAAGTAACGCTGGCGGTACGCAACGTGGAGGCTGCAATGCCGGTGGCGGCGGAGATCGCCCGGAAGGCGGGTGGAGCGCCGGTGCTGGTGGAGAAGCTCGACCTGGCGGACCAGGCGTCAGTGGCGGCGTTCATCTCCCGCTGGCACGGGCCACTTCACGTACTCGTGAACAACGCCGGCGTCATGGCCCTGCCGGAGCAGCGCACCGCCGAGGGGTGGGAGATGCAGCTCGCGACCAACCACCTGGGGCACTTCGTGCTGGCGAACGGGCTGCGTCGCGCGCTGGCTGAAGCCCGCGGCGCACGCATCGTCTCGGTGAGCTCGAGTGCGCACCAACTGTCTCCCGTCGTGTTTGACGACCTGCACTTCAGGTTCCGGGCGTACGACCCGATGCTGTCGTATGGGCAATCGAAGACAGCCAACATCCTCTTCCCTGTCGAAGCAACGAAACGCTGGGCCGGCGACGGCATCACCGCCAACTCGCTCACGCCTGGCGCGATCGCCACCAACCTGCAGCGATACCGGGGCGGCATGTCGACCCCTCCCGAGCTGAGAAAAACCGTCGAGGAGGGCGCGGCGACGTCGGTGTTTGCCGCCACGTCACCCCTGCTCGAGGGCGTCGGCGGCCGGTACTTCGTCGACTGCAACGAGGCCGAAGTGGTGCAGCAACGAACTGGCGATACGACCGGCGTCGCGCCCTACGCCCTGGACGCAGGAAATGCCGAACGGCTCTGGGAAGTGTCTCGCGCCATGACCGCCGCGTGAGCCTGACCCGGCATCCGGCAAACTACTGATATCCCTCCTCCACATTGGCGGCTAGTTTGATCGCCGATACCAGTCGATAGTCGTTCTCATCCACTGCAAATGCTTGAGAAGCAATCATATGAAGCGCCTTCCGCAGGCTGCCCTCGGACTCCTCCTGCTCATCGCCGCGCCGGCATTCGCGCAGAAACCGGCCATCGTCGGGACACTGCTCGTGGCCCATGGAGCGAGCGCCGAATGGAATGCCCAGGTTGAGCAACTCGCCGCGCAGGCGCAGCTCACGGGTCCGCTCGAGATCTGCTACATCATGGGTCCCGACGCGGCATCGCACCTCTTCCAGGATGCTGTGGCTCGGCTCGTGGCGAAGGGCGCGTCGAAGATCGTGGTCGTGCCGCTTCTCGTGTCGAGTCACAGCGAGCACTACGAGCAGGTGCGGTGGCTGGCGGGTGAAACGGACTCGCTCTCGGCAACGATGCAGGAGCACACCCATCACGCCGGTCATACCCGGGCTCAGGCAGGCGTGCCGATCGTGGTGGCCCGGGCACTGGACGACTCACCCGCAATGGCGCTGGTCCTGGCGGACCGCGCGAAGGCACTCGCCGGTGGTGATGTCTCGAAGCGCGCCCTCTTCCTGGTCGGCCATGGTCCCAACAGCGCCGAAGATTACGCGGCGTGGATGAGCAACCTGCGGCGGGTGGCTGACAGCGTGCGGGTACGGTCGGGTTTCGGCGACGTGCGGGTGGACGTGGTGCGGGATGACGCGCCGGCCGAAGTCCGGAGCGAGGCGGTGACGCGGGTACGGGAGCTGATCAGCATGCAGTACCAGATCACGGGCGATTCGGTGGTGGTCGTGCCGGTGCTGATCTCGCGCGGGCGGATCAGCCGCGAGGCGTTCATGAAGGATCTCGCCGGGCTTCCGGTCGTGTACAGCGGAGACCCGCTGCTCCCGCACCCGGCGCTGTCACAGTGGCTCGAGAACCGGGTCCGGGAGGCGCAGCGGTCGCCGCCCGCTAGCCACCACTACAAGAAGCCGGCGGCTAGCGCCGCCCTTTTCCGGTTGCCTTGATGTCGTCCTGCACGATTCGATCAGTGAGCAGGTGCGCCTGCTCGGGCCCGAGCAAGCCGCGCTTGCTGTAGCCCTCGAGCTTGCCGAGCTGGATCCACGCCTCCCAGCGCGAGCCGAGGTGCCGCTTCATCGGCTCGATGAACCAGCCGAACGTCCCTACGAACAACCGATGCACCACGACACCAGCACCCATGCCGAGGCTGAGCACTGCCTCGGCGCTCCAACCCTCCGGTATGAGCTGCGGGGCGAGCCACAGCACGATGCCCGCAGCGACGACGCCGAGCGCACCACCGAAGGGAAGGTTCCTGAGGGTACTGGCGCCAGCCTGGGTGACCCAGTTGAACTTCGCCTTGAAGCCCTCACTCACGGGCGCCGAATTCTTCAGTGCCATACCGGCCTCCGGCGAAGGAACTCGGTGATAGCGCCCGCGCACAGGACAGCGAGCATCAGGAAGCGCACGGGATCGACGAGAGGATCTGACACCGGGGCGCGGAGTGCCGTGATGCCGGTGGAGGCGTCCGGCAATCGAGCAGTGATGACGACAGCGAGGGCGGCGGCGTAAACGGCGAGGCGGGCAACGAGCGGCGCGTACTTCACACGGGCCTCCGGGATGAGGTGGAGGCCGGGAATGCATGCGGTGTGCCGTCTGAAGAAGGTGAAGAGTGAACCGTGAACAGTGGACCGGGAACAGCGGGAAGCGCGAAGCGGACTGCGGATTGTCTTCTCCTTGCGACGGAGGCCGTCACCAGTGCGGGACGGCCCCCCTTGAGCGTCAGCCTCTCCGGTTCGACTATTTCCCCTGCCCCGCCCCGGCTGGTGCCATCGACCTCATTCGCTCCTGCATGTCGGCGAGGTTCTTGTCGAAGATCTTCTGCTGATCCGGTGTCAGGACCGCGCGATAGGAAGCCGCTGCCTTCTGCCGGTACTCACGCATCGCGACCATCTGGGCCGAATCGGGCTTCTGACCGGACTCCATCTGCGCGCGCATCTTGTCGCGCATGGGCTGGTTGGCCGCGTAGAGCGAGTCGACCTTCTTCTGCTGATCGGCCGTGAGGGTGATGCCGGTGAAAATGCCGGTGCCCGACTGTGGCGGCCCGGCCATGCGCTGCTGCGCCGCAGCGGGGAGCGCGACGGTGAGCAATACCATGGCTGCAATGAGGGAACGTTTCATGGGGGGTACTCCGTGACAGGGCGATGAGCGATGTACTGTCTCCTAGTTCTACGGCATCGGAGGGTGAAGGTTTCCGGCAAGTGCCAGGACCATGTGTACGTTGGCGCGGGCGTACTCGTTGCCCGCGGGCATGGGCGCGTGGCGGAAGCCGAGCTTCTCGTAGAGATGAAGCGCAGGCGCGAGGGTCGCATTGCTGAGCAGCATCAGCGTGTGCGCATCAGTCGTGCGGGCGAACGCGATGCACGCCTCACCCAGAATCCGTCCGATTCCCCTCCCCTGCACTGCCGGACTCACCGCCATCTTGGCGAGCTCCAAGGTGCCCGGACCATGGGGCATCACGGCGCAGGTGCCGACGACGTCATCACCGATGAGGGCGAAGTAGATCATGCCGCCGGGATCGATGATCGTGGCCTGCGGATCGGAGAGGACGGCGAGGTCGGCAGGTTCGAGCACGAAGAAGCGCTCGATCCATTCGTGATTGAGGCGGGCGAAGTGCGGAGCGAGCGCTAGCTCGAAAGGTACGATGCGGACGGGTGCGGTCACCCGTCAAAACTAGCGGGGCCTACTGCTTTGCGAACGTCGCGGTGACGGAATAGGAACCGCCGGGCAGAGCATCCAGGTTACAGGTGTTCCCGTTAACCGAACTGCAGCCGGTCCAGCCCACGAAGACACTTCCCTCCCCAGCATGCGCAGACAAGCCGGTCGAGCGAGCGCCATACCACTGGACGGCGTTGCATTTGCCAGACTGAACCCCAGCTACCAGTTGGCAGCTGATGCCGCCAGGCAGGTCGGGACCCTCGGGAGCCTCCACCAGCCCGTCTGCGCCGGCTCCCACCACCGTGACGGAGATGCCGTAGCCGTGCAGGGCGAAGTAGACCCAGATGGTGAGGTCGCCGGAAAGCGTGACGCTGTACTGAGGGTCCATCGACCCGGGACAGTCGGGCGTCGGCGTCGCCCAACAGAGGAAGCTGTTGTTCGGATCCGGCGTCGCAGTCAGCGTCAGTACAGTGCCGATGGGAAAGTGCTGAGAACAGAGAGACCCGGTCGTGAAATCACAATCGAAACCGCTCCCGGTTACGGTGCCGGTGCCGGGCGAAAGGGTGAAATTCGTGAAGCCGCCGAGTTCGAGATTGACCAGCGCATCTGTCACCTGCGGCTTCACGGTGAAGTGCATGCGGATGACCCGTGGCGTACCGCCGTCCGGGGCGCTCACGGCCACGTCCGCCCACCAGGCCCCGACGGGTACGGTACCAGTGGTGACATGAAGCCAGAGTCGCGAAGGCGTCGTGGTCTGGGTGAAGGAAGTCGTGAGCCAGCCGGTGGGCTGACCTGGTCCATAGGCGATGGTCGCGGTCAGGCCGCTGATCTCGGAGCCGGTGAGCGAGGTTATCCTGACGTCGTCATCACGTGGGTCGATGCCGCCCAGCAGCGCCTGCATGCAGATCGAATCGGCGGAGAGACCTAGATTGGTGCTCGGTGCGGTGACGACGGGGCCAGGATCCTGAGAAACCGGCCCAGGCGTGACGGGAGTGTCCGACCCACAGGCGGCGAGGAGGCAGAGCAGCGCGAACCGGGCATGACGCGGTTGCATGATCACGACTATCGCCAAGAAGCTCCGCGGGCAAGAGGCTATCTGCCCTGGGCCAATCGACCCAGGGCTGTGTCAGGAGGCGCAGCCCTCCATGTTCCTTCCCTCGAAGGTCACGATCGCCTTGTACGGGAAAGATTCGCCGGACATCGAATCGGTGCACGGTGCCTCGGTGATCTCGAGGGAGAGCCAGAGTCCCTCGGCACGCTCGCGACGAGCCTTATAGACCCAATGGGTCGCCGTGCCCTTCCGCTTCCAGCGTCCTTCCCTGTAGTGGATGCCGTCGGGAAGATCGGGCGTACGAAAGGTTGCCCCCTCGCCCTCGAAGGTGACGGCCCAAAAGGGCTCGTTGCCGCGCGCGCGCTGAATGGGAGGACCCTTTTCGGCCGGCGCACAGGCGAGGATCGCGAGCGCGACCAGGACCAGGGAGTATCGGCACACGACGATCATGCGTTCACGGCCGCGCGCCATACCCGCGCGCCATGGCGGTCGCCGCGAGCACCAAGAGAACGACGAGCCCGGCCTGCACAAAGCTGATGCGGGCTAGTCGCGAAGCCCGGGTCACGTCGGGCAGCTGGCCGGCCGCGACCTGCCGACGCCAGGTCATGAGCGCCATCATTGGCGACAGTTCCAGCAGCACAATGACGACAAACAGTGCCATCTTGCCGAGGAAGATGTGGTTGGCGAGATAGTATGCGGTCGCCTTCTCCGTTCCGCCGAGCAGGCGCCAGAGGCCGGTAACGATCCAGAGGAGCGCGGCGATGCCCCACCAGGCATCGGCCTCGAAGACACGACGAAATCCGCGAGCATCGAGTGGCTGACGGAGGGCTCGCCCGCGAGCCCACACGGCGCCAAGGCCGATGCCGAGGGCCAGCAAGTGGATGGCGGCGAGCAGCCAGCGAAGCATTGGTACTAGATGCACGCGACCATGCCGCGAAAGCAAGATCCCCAGCAGGAGGAGTGAACAATGACGCGACTTCCCGTCCCACCGTTCGACCGCGATGCCGCGATCGTGAAGGTGCGCAAAGCCGAGGACGCCTGGAACGGACGCGATCCGGTAAAGGTGTCGGAGGCGTATACGCCCGACAGCCGGTGGCGGAACCGCTCGGAGTTCCTTCACGGCCGGGCCGAGATCGTGGCGTTCCTGGAGCGGAAATGGGCGCGCGAGCTCGAGTACCGGCTGATCAAGGAGCTGTGGGCGCATGGCGACGACCGCATCGCCGTGCGGTTCGTGTATGAGTGGCACGATGCATCGGGCCAGTGGCTCCGCTCGCATGGCAACGAGAACTGGCAGTTCGATGCGGACGGCTACATGGCAGAGCGGCATGCGAGCATCAACGACGTGGAGATCGACGAAGGCGAGCGCCTGTTCCGCTGGCCGCAGGGAGTACGGCCCGCCGGCCACCCTGGCCTGAGCGACCTCGGGCTCTAGCGTTCACCGCCGGGAAATCCTCGATGAGCATACCGGTGCTGCTGCTGGTCATCGCAAACCTGGCGATGTACGTCATCGTCGGCGTGTCCGGCGGCAGCTGGCTCGACATCCAGCCGGCAGTGCTGGCGCACTGGGGCGCCAACCAGGGCGCCCTCACGATCGGGCACGAGTGGTGGCGGCTGGTCACGTCGATGTTCCTCCACGGCGGCCTGGTGCACCTCGTGGTCAATATGGTGTCCCTGCTCTACCTCGGCCGAGTGGCACACTTCCGCTTCGGTCCGGGCGCATTCCTCCTCTCGTACTTCGTCGGTGGCATCGCGGGATCACTGCTGAGTCTCGCGGTGAACGCGAACCGGGTGAGCATTGGCGCATCGGGCGCGATCTTCGGGCTCGCCGGCGCGCTCTTCGCATCGACGTTCACCCGGAATCCCGACCTGCAGGAAGCAAACAAGCGCTTCCGCACCGAGCTGCTGAAGGTGCTCGGGTTCAACCTCGTCTTTGGGGCGCTGAGCCCGGGCATCGACAACGCGGCGCACGTGGGAGGATTGATCGGAGGGGTGCTGACTGGAGCGGCACTGGCCGCGGGCGGCGATCGCGACCGTCGTCCCACTCCACGAAGGGTGGCAACCGTGGGTGCCGCATCGGGGGTGCTCCTGGTGATCGGCGGAGCGGCGCTTGCCCGGTGGTTCGCGCCCGAGCCGGGGAGCTATGCCCTGCACAAGGAGGCGGTCGCGTCGGTCCTGCGAGAGCTGCGTGCGCACGATGCGCAACAATTGCGAGCGCATGTGCTCGAAGCCAGCCTCGCGCCTCTCGAGCGGGCGGTGCGCGAGCACCCTGATTCCGTATCCCTGACGCTGGACCTGGCCCGGTCGCTGGCGCTCAGCGGAAAGACCGACAGCGCCCGCCGGGTCCTGCAGGCGTCGGCGACTCGGCTGCCGGATCGCGCGGAGGTGCACCTGGCACTGGGAGCGCTCAGCCTGAACCTGCAGCAGTACGACGATGCGGTGGCGGCCTTCAGCTCGGCCCTGCGACTCGACCCCGGGAACCCGGCGCTGGTCCACGACCTCGGCATCGCCCGCCTGCAACTGGCGACTCAGCGCCTCAACACCGGCGACCAGAGCGGGGCACGACGCGCACTGGACGAGGTCCTGTCGACCGGCATTGCGCCCGAATCGACCCGGGCACGCTTCGTCATGGATTCGATTGGGCGCCAGCCCCGGGACTGAGCGGCCGCGCGAGAAGAGCCGCCACCACGCCGTGAATGATGGCCGCGGGCCAGAGCAGCGGACCAGCGAGGTGACCGGCGGTACCGAGCCAGACAAGGTAGAAGGCGAGGCCACCGTTGTAGAGCAGCATGGCGCGAACGGGCTGCAGCGTCGCTGCTCCGCGGGGCCACACGGCGAGGGACAATGCGAGAAGCGCCACGCCGAAGCACCGGGTCACGACCAGTCCGAGGCCGGTGATTTCCCCTCCCAGCAGCAGCCCCCCGACGAACGCCGGGACCACGATCAGGGCGAGACCCGTGGCGGCCTCGACGCCGGCTGAAGACAGGAGCACGGTCCGGCGATCGAGCCCCGACCTACGCACCTGGCGGCGTGTACGCCACCGCCTTCTTCGTGGCGGCGTCCATTTCTTCCGGCGTGATCAACAGTGTCGAATGCAGATGCACCGCCCCGCTGGCATTGACTACAAGGCTCAACGCCGCAGCAGTTGCGGAGTCGGGAAACTCGGCGATGCCAACTACGTCGTCGGTGCCGATCGCGAAATGAAAGGAGTGCAGCTTTCCGCCCGCCTTCTCGATCATCACCCGCACGACGTCGCGGCGCTTCGTGCCGCCATCCTTGAGAAGACCCTTCGCTCCCTCGGCCGCGTATGAGGCGCGCCACAGATACATCGCCATGAGAGGCTCCTTTGACAGGGGAAGGGTCAACGTATGGGTTATCCCGGCAGTTGGTAAGTGGCGCCCGATGGATCGGGCGTCGCCCCAGCAACTGTCGGTCAAGCACGATGATGCGGCGCCGGCAAGCGCCGCCCGCTCATTCCGCGCAGGCGCCCTAGTTCGAGGCCTCCTGAGTCCAGCTCCCGCCCAGCGCCTTGTAGAGCTGCACCGCGGAGACAAGTCGCAGGCGCCGGGTCGCGGCCTGCGCGAGCTGGGCCGTGTAGAGCGCGCGCTGCGCATCGAGCAGGTCGAGGTAACTGGACAATCCCGACTGATAGCGCATGGTGGCGAGCACCTGGGCCCGCTCGAGCGCCGCGACCTGCAGGTCGAGTGCCGCCGCCTGATCGCGGCTGGTCCGCACGCCGACCAGTGCGTCGCTCACTTCGCCGAGTGCGACGAGCACCGTCTGCTCATAAGCCGAACGGAACTGATCGGCCCGCGCCACGGCGGCGCGCTGCTCGTTGACGAGGCGGCCGCCGGTGAAGAGCGGAATGGAGATCCCGCCCTGCAGCAGGTAGGTCTCGGTGGCGCTCTTGAAGAGCAAACTGGTGTTGGGAGCCTGGGTGCCGTAGGACCCGGTGACCAGGAACTGTGGCAGGCGGTTGGCGATGGCGACACCGATCCGCGCGCTGGATGCCGCGGCTTCACGATCGGCGCGCTTCACATCGGGGCGCTGCGCCACCAGAATGGCCGGCAACGAGTCGGGCACACTGAGTCCGCGCACCGTCTCGCTCAGCGGGAGGCCGCGGGGAATCTCGCCCGGACCGTCGCCCAGCAGGACGCGGAGCTGGTTCTCCTTCTGCGAAACGGCGCGGGTGTAGAAGGCCACCGCGGCAGCCGGACCAGCCACCTCGGCCTCGAACTGGCGCACGTCGAGCTCGGAGATGAGTCCCTGCTCATAGCGGCGCTTCGCGATCCGCAGCGTCTCCCGGCGGCTCTCGAGGGTGCTCAGGGAAATGGCGAGCTCGTCATCGAACTCGCGCAGCTCCACGTAGGCGGTCGCGACATCGGCCACCAGCGTCAGCCGCACCGCGTTCTCACTTTCCTGCACGGCAGCGGCGTCGAAGTTGGCCGCCTCGACGGAACGCCGGATCCCGCCCCAGAAGTCGATTTCCCACTGCAGGTTGGCCTGGATGATCAGCGCGTCGTACCGCTGGGCGCCGAAGGTGCCGAACACCACCTGGTTGGTGCTGACCGACCCGTTCGCGTAGAGCTGGGGGTAGAGCGGGCCCTTCGCCGCCCCGGCGAGGGCGCGAGCCTCGCGCACCCGCGCCATGGCGACCTGCACATCGCGGTTCTGCTCGAGGGCGCGGCGGACGAGCTGCACCAGCACGGTATCCTGCAGCAGGTTGAGCCAGGCGACGTCGCTGGTGGTGCCGGACTTCAGGTCGATCGACGGCTCCGCCTTGAGCTTGAGGAGACTGTCGCGCACCTGCACGACGGTGTCGAGCTTCGCCTGCACGCTGTCGGGGGTGCGGATGGTCACCTGGGTCGACTCGGGCGCAACGGCCGGCGCCTGATACGACGGACCGACGGCGCACCCGGCCAGCAGCAGGAGGAAGAGCGAAGTCGACTTATGCATGGGCGTCTCCCTCCTGGACCGAAGCGATCACCGGCTTCGTGGCCTTGCCACGGCGCTCCACGATCTTCTGGATGGTCACGTAGAACACCGGGGTGAGGATAAGGCCGAAGAAGGTGACGCCGAGCATGCCGGAAAACACCGCCACGCCCATCGCGTGGCGCATCTCCGCGCCGGCGCCCGAGGAAACGACGAGGGGAATCACGCCCATGATGAACGCGAATGACGTCATGAGGATCGGGCGGAGCCGGAGGCGGCAGGCCTCGAGCGCCGCCTCGACGGCGGTCGCGCCCCGCAATTGTGCTTCTCGCGCGAACTCCACGATGAGGATGGCGTTCTTGCAGGCGAGGCCGACCAGCACCACGAGGCCCACCTGGGTGAAGACGTTGCTGTCGCCCTTGGTGAGCCACACACCGATAAGGGCGCAGAGAATGCACATCGGCACGATGAGGATCACGGCGAGCGGCATGCTCCAGCTCTCGTACTGCGCCGCGAGCACCAGGAACGCGAGCAGCACGCAGAGCGGGAAGATGAACACGCCGGTATTGCCGGCGAGGATCTCCTGATAGGTGAGCTCGGTCCATTCATAGCCGAACCCGTTCGGCAGCGTCTCCTTCAGGATGTTCTCCATGATGGTCCGGGCCTCGCCGGAGCTCACCCCGGGAACGCCACCACCGTTGATGTCGGCGGCTGGATAGGCGTTGTACCGGAGGACGCGGTCGGGACCGTACGTCTCGCGCACCTGCACGATCGCGCCGAGGGGGACCATCTCCCCGGCCGCGTTGCGCACCTTGAGCAGCTTGATGTCTTCGGCCGTGGAGCGAAACGGCGCGTCGGCCTGGGCAATGACCTGGTAGGTGCGGCCGAACTTGTTGAAGTCGTTGATGTAGAGCGACCCCAGGAAGATCTGCATCGTCTGGAAGACGTCGGTGAGCGCGATCCCCTGCTGCTTCACCTTGTCCCGGTCGACATCCACGACGAGCTGCGGCACGTTGATCTGGAACCCGCTGAAAACCCCGGCCAGCTTCGGGTTCTGGTATGCCTTCCCCATCGCGGCCTGGGTGACCTGGAACAGTTCCGCCTCTCCGAGCCCTGCCCGGTCCTCGATTTCCACCTTGAACCCGCCGAGCGATCCGATGCCTTCCACGGGCGGCGGGGGGAAGACGGCGATGAACGCGCCCTGGATGCTGCTGAACTTGGCATTCAGGGCGCCGGCCAGCGCAAAGCCCGAGAGGTCCTTCCGCTTCCGCTCGTCGAACGGCTTGAGGGTGAAGAACACGATGCCGCCGTTCGACGCATTCACGAACCCGTTGATGGACAGGCCGGTGAACGCGACCGCGTTCTGCACTCCCTCCTGCGCCATACCGATGCGTGACATCTCGCGGATCACCGCGTCGGTGCGGTCAAGCGTCGCCGCATCGGGGAGCTGGGCAAAGGCGATGAGGTACTGCTTGTCCTGTGTCGGCACGAAGCCCGCGGGGACGGCGCGGAACATGACGAAGGTGAAGCCGAGCAGGACGGCATAGACGGCGAGGGCGACCGGCGCGCGCGCGATGGCGCGCTTCACGCCGCTGCGGTACCGCTCGGAGCCACGCTTGAAGACGGAGTTGAACGGGCGGAAGAACCACCCGAGCGCACGGTCGATGAGGCGGGTCAGCCCGTCAGGCGGCGCGTGGCGCGACCGGAGCAGGATGGCCGCCAGCGCCGGTGACAGCGTGAGCGAATTGAACGCCGAGATGAGCGTGGAGAAGGCGATCGTCAGGGCGAACTGGCGGTAGAACTGCCCGGTGAGGCCACTGATGAAGGCGATGGGCACGAATACCGCGCACAGCACCAGGGCGATGGCGATGATCGGCCCGCTGACCTCGTCCATGGCCTTGTGGGCCGCATCGAGCGGCGACAATCCCTCCTCGATGTTCCGTTCCACGTTCTCGACGACGACGATGGCGTCGTCCACCACGATGCCGATCGCGAGCACCAGGCCGAAGAGCGAGAGCGTGTTGATGGAGAACCCAAACATCAGCAGCACGGCGAACGTGCCGACGATGGACACGGGCACGGCCACCAGGGGGATGATCGACGCGCGCCAGGTCTGGAGGAACACGACCACGACGATGACCACGAGCAGCGTGGCCTCGAACAGCGTCTTGATGACCTCGTTGATCGACTCACTCACGAACCTGGTGGGATCGTAGACCACGCTGTAGTCCACGCCCTGGGGCATCGTGGTCTTGATCTCGGCCATGGCGGCCCGGACGTCGGAGGAGAGCTGGAGCGCGTTCGATCCCGGCGCCTGGAAGATGCCGATACCCACGGCCGGCTTGTTGTTCAGGGACGAGCGCAGCGAGTAGCTCCCGGCGGCGAGCTCGATACGGGCCACGTCCTTGAGCCGGGTGAGCTCGCCGTCCTTGCCGGTCTTGATGACGATCTGGCCGAATTCCTCCTCGTTGGTGAGGCGGCCGCGCGCATTCACGCTCAACTGATAGGCGATCTTCTCGGGCATGGGGGACCCGCCCACGACACCGGCCGCCACCTGGACGTTCTGCTCCCGGATGGCACCGATGACATCCCCGGCGGTGAGGCCGCGCGACGCGATCTGCTGCGGATCGAGCCAGAGCCGCATGGCGTAGTCGCCGCCGCCGAACACCTGCACCTGGCCCACACCGGGAATGCGGGAGATCCGGTCCTTGATCTGCAGCACGGAGTAGTTCCGGAGGTACAGCTCATCATAGCGCTCGTCGGGCGACACGATGTGCACCACCATCGTGAGGTTGGGCGAGCTCTTGACGGTGGCGACGCCGATCTGCCGGACCTCCTCGGGGAGCCTTGGCAGTGCCTGGCTGACCCGGTTCTGCACCTGGACCTGGGCCAGGTCGACGTCGGTGCCAATCTTGAAGGTCACCGTCAGGTTGAGCACGCCATCGGCGGTGGCCTGGGACGACATGTACAGCATGTTGTCCACGCCGTTCACCACTTCCTCCAGCGGTGTGGCCACGGTCTCGGCGATGACCCTCGGGTTGGCGCCGGGATACACAGCCGTCACGACCACCGAGGGCGGGACGACGTCGGGATACTCCGAGATCGGGAGCACCTGTATGGACGTGATACCCGCGATCAGGATGACGATGGACAGCACGGCCGCGAAGATCGGCCGGTCGATGAAGAACCTGGAGAAGCGCATTACGAGCCTCGCTGCGCAGTCTGGCCGGAATCGGAGGATTCCATGGTCGTGATGGTCGGGGTGACCTTCATGCCGGGGCGGATGCGCTGGAGGCCGTTGATGACGACGTTCTCGCCCGGCGTGACGCCCTTCCGGATCACGCGGAGCCCATCGACGATGCGCCCGAGCTCGACGCTGCGGTATTCCACCGTGCTGTCGGGCTTGAGCAGGTAGACGAACTTGCGATCCTGGTCGGTGCCGACGGCGCCGTCCTGCACCAGCACGGCGTCGAACTTCCCGCTGCCGAGCAGCTGGATGCGGGCAAAGAGGCCGGGCGTGAAGAAGCGATCCTTGTTGCTGAAGACCGCCCGCGCGCGGATGGTGCCGGTTTGCGGATTCAGCTGGTTGTCGACGAAGTCGACGTACCCGGTGTGAGGGAAGCCGGCCTCGTTGGCGAGCCCCATGCGGACGGGGTTCCGCACGACGCGCGAGCTCTGGCGGGTGCCGTCACGGGCCAGCTGGTTGTAGCGCAGGTAGGCCTGCTCATCGCCCTCGAAGTAGACGTAGACCGGGTCCATGGAGACGATGGAGGTAAGCACCGTGGGGTCGGACCCACCCTGCACCACGTTGCCGGCGGTGACTTCCGCGCGGCTGATGCGACCACTGATGGGTGCCCGCACCCTGGTCCACTCGAGGTTGAGCTTCGCGGTGCGCACCGCCGCCTCGGCCGCCTGAATGGAGGCGTTCGCCTGGGCACTGCCGCTGACGCGCGCGTCATACTCCTCGCGGGAGATCGCATTCTCGGCGACGAGCGGCTCGGCGCGCTCGGCCTCGCTCTTCGCGAGCTGGGCCTGGGTCTTCGCGCGGACGAGATCCGACTCGGCCCGATCGAGCGCGTCCTTGTATTCGCGCGGGTCGATGCGGAAGAGCACGTCGCCCTCCTTCACCTCCTTGCCCTCGGTGAACGTCACCTTCTCGATGAAGCCCGAGACCCTCGGCCGGACCTGGACATAGCCCACCGCCTCGATCCGGCCGGTAAACTCGTCCCACTCGTTCACAGTGCGCCCGATGGCGGGAGCGGCCGTGACGGCCGGCGGCGGCGGCGCCTGTGGCGCCGGCGCACGGCATGCAGCGAGCAGGAACGCGATTGCTGCCGCGCTGGCGGCGCGTTCGTTGAAGCCCTGCATGAAAACCTCAGCTCGAAGGGTTGGGGGGTGGAGCGAACGGCAGCACGGCGCGATCGACGACCTCGAGGATCGTGCGGCGAAGCTGGTCGCGCCCGACCGGCGCGCTATCGTAGCAGGCAAAGCGGTGCTGGTTGGCGGCGATGCCGATGATGGCCGGCGCAATGGTGCGGGTGACGCAGTCCACGTCCAGCGGACGGAACTCACCCGCCTTGATGCCGGCCTCGAGTATGGCAGTCAGCATGCTGCGCGAGCGGCAGCAGGTCTGCTGGAACTGCAGGCGGCCCGACTCGGGAAACTGGGGCGCCTCGACCTGGCTGACGAGCATGAAGTCGAGCTGGCCGGGTTCCCAGAGGTGATCCCAGAACCGGCCGATGATCTTGTGGAGGAGCTCCAGGTACGTCCCCTCGTGGGAGACGAGCAGGGCCTCGGCCTCCATCTGGAAGCGAAGGAAACGATCGGCGATGACGGCCTCGAACAGGTCGTTCTTGGTGCCGAAGTGGTGACAGATGGTGCCCGGGCTGACGCGGATGGCCCGGGCGACATCGCTCAACGTGGCCCGTTCATACCCGAGCTTGCCGAACACAAAAAAGGCGGCTTCGAGGATTTCGCGCCGACGGAGGTCGCCCCGGGTCTGGGTGGCGGCTTCCTCAAGGACAGGATGGGGCAATGCGGCCAAAGCTGAATCCTGGCTCAAATTGTAACGTTGATGTAACTGCTTGTCCCTCGTCAGTTATGGGCGAATATTGAACGAGCATTCAATTATGTCAAGATCTTCACATCGGCGCGGCGGCACGCCACCACTCAGCAGCCTGGTCCGGGCCCCACTTGATACCCCGGATTTCACCGAGTCGGCGAGACAGCTCAATCGCCGTCTGCGGTCGATCGGCAGGCTCCTTCGCGAGGCATGCGAGCACCACCTCGTCGAGCTCGGGCGGCATGGGCAATCCCCCCCTCACTGACGGAGGGACCGGGGATTCGGTGACATGCTTGAGCAGGACCTGTACGGCGTTCTCGGCCTCGAACACCAGCTTCGCCGTAAGGAGGTAGTAGGCCACGCACCCAAGCGCATAGATATCCGCGCGGGAGTCCACCGGCTCCCCGACCGCCATTTCCGGGGCCATGAAGGCCGGCGTTCCCGGCGTGAGGCCGCCGGCGGTGGCCACTGACGGCCCGGCCACCGCCGCCACTGCGTCGCCCGGCTTCTCGACCGTCGACTTGACGAGACCGAAGTCGAGCACCTTCACGAAGTCATTGGTGAGTCCCAACCGTCCCACATGAATGTTCGCGGGCTTGATGTCGCGATGGATCAGGCCCGCGGCATGGGCCTCGGCGAGCGACTCGCACACCTGGCGAACGATGTGGACGGCGCGTCCCGCGGGCAGTGGACCTTCGCGCGCCACGAGGGCCTCGAGCGTCATCCCCTCCAGCAGCTCCATGACGAAGTACATCGTCTCGTCCTCGGTGACGCCGAGATCGTAGAGCTCGACCGTGTGCGGCGAGCGCAGGCTGGCCGCGGCCTCGGCCTCGCGACGGAACCGCTTGAGGGCGAGCTGCGCCGCCTCACCGCTTCCCTCCCCGACCATCTCGGGGCGAATGAGCTTGATCGCCGCGGGACGCGCGAGCATGCGATGGGTGGCGCGGTACACCTGTCCCATCCCGCCGCTGCCGATGAGCTCGCCGATCTGGTAGCTGCCCATCTCGCGTGCCTGTGCCACCTGCTGGCCGAGCCGGCGCACGACCATCGAGATCACGACGGCGACGCCGACGAGGAGATAGTCGGCGTAGTGCATCAGCAGCACGTTGACCCAGGACCCGAACTCCCAGGAGCCGCGCCATTTCGCGATGAGCATCGACAGGGGATTCATGGACACGGCCATGATGCCCACGACGAGCGTCTTCACCGGCGTACTGGGCAGGAGTGCCGCGAAGATGACCACGGCGACGCCGAGCCACGGAGATCATGGGTGACACCGGCCATTCGGCGGGCACCGGTTCCCAGTGCACCAGCATCGCGATGATGAAGCACGTCACCAGCAGGAAGACGAGCCCGAGATCCAGTGCAAAACGGGGATTGCCCTTGCTCCGGCGGGTGAAGAGGTAGAGCGCGAGCGCCGTGGCGAGACCCACGGCCGAAAAGGTGTCATCCACCTCCCACGTGAGCCAGCGATTGCTGCCGGGCGCCTGGACGTGCAGGGCGAGGTGGTCGAGAATCGTGCCGAGTACCCAGAGCATCGCGACGATCAGCGCAGTAATGCCGAGCCGTTCGGAGGCCTCCTTGAGGAGGTCGTCGGGCATGGCCTGACCGCGCCGCCCCAGCAGGCGCCGGCGCCATCCGGGAGTGCTGCGAATGTCCGGGCGGATCAGCTTCGGATCGTTCATGCGGCTTTCATCCGGGGAGGAACTCAACGTACGGGTCCCCGTCGGCAGCGGTAAGGGCTACGTGGCGAGCGTCACAGGCTGGCCGAGAAAAGTTTCGTAGCGCCTCGCGGCGCGCTCGAGTTTCGCGGCCTGCTCCGGGTCGAGCCGCGCGAAGAGGTTCGTCTCGAGCCGCACCCTCGGGCCCATGAGCCGGCGCCAGGTGCCGGCGCGACGACCGTCCACGAGTACCGGGCGGAGAAAGGTGTCGGTCCACTTCCTCCGCGCGTGCGGGAGATCGGCAAGTCCGAACTCCTTCGAGCCCACGAGCGCCTCGTCGAATTCCGGAATGAAGAGCGCACCGCGCACCGGCGACCGCGGCACGGGGTCAGCGAAGCCAAACCACTCGATGCCGCCAATGGTGTCGCTGGTGAGGCGGCTGCGAGCGGCGGCGAGACCGGCGACGCAGTCCCGCAGGGAAAGCTTCGACCACCAGGCGAAGTGCCGCACGGTGGCAGGGCCGTGGCCGGTAAAGAAGCGATGGGCAAGGCGGGTGAGCGCCTCGCCGCGACCAACGGGAGCGGCGGCGGGTGCACGCTCATCGAGCAAGGCGTAGGTGTGCCGCTTGCCCCGCATCGGGCCGCTCACGATGAGCCCGTCCAGTTCCAGGTGCATCATGAGGGCCGCGAGGCGGATTTTCTCTGCGGTGATTCCCGACCGCGCGAGGAGCTCCTGCACCTCCTCGCGGGTGTGGCAGTTCCCTCCCTCGAGCGCTTTCTCCACCAGCCTGCGTGCGCGCGCGACGACGGACTGGTCCACGCGCTGCGTGCGATACCAGTAGGCGTTCAGCCGATGGATGTGCGGTGCGGTGAGATCGAGCATCCAGCGGATGTCGGCCGGGGCCACGAAATGCCAGGTCGGGCGGAGCAGGTGGGTGCGGAGGATGTCGCCGCGATTGAACGCATCCTCCACCATCGCGTCGGTGCCCTTCATGACACGCTGGCCGACGGACCACTTGGCACCGGGATAATCCTGGGACTGGACCGCACCGAGCCAGGCGACGACTTCGGCGGGTGCGGCGAATCCGGGTCCGGTGAGGCGCTGGTTCCGGAAGCGGTGGCGGAGGAGGCCGGGCACGGTACTCATGCCCCGCAATCTAGAGCGGCCAGGCGCAGGTGCCCGACGAGCGCCCGAGTCAGTCCATTTCCATTTCCTGGTGCATGTGCTTCTGCCCGGGGGCCCAGGGATCGGCCGACATGACATTCACGTGCACCATCCAGCCGAATGACTGCGCGCGGAAGCGACCGCCGGCGTCGGTGCACGCCGCCTCGGTGGTGATGCTTCCACGCGGGCCGAACTTCGCATCCCGGCCGACGTAGCTGATCGCGTTCCTTGCATCCTTCCCCTTCGGCATGCAGATGTTGGTGTGCAGGTGCCACTGCACCAGGCCCAGCGGCACGCGGGCATCGAGTTCCTCCAGCGTTGCGCCGGCTGGGACGGTGTACATGACACCGATGAGTTGCAGCTGTCCGCCGGCGTCGCGCTCATAGAGGAGCGACGTGGGACGCGCGGGATCGAAGGATGAGCGGGCACTGAAGCCGTTGGCGAGGCTGGTATAGTGCAGCACCGTCGCCTGCTTCATGACCTTGAGCCGCAGCTTGTAGCCATCCTGCTCCGCCGCTTCCAGCGACTGATAGCGGCTCACCGCCTGACGCGCGATGCGCACCAGGCTGTCGCCGCGCGCGGAGTCGGCGTGGGTGGGCGCGCGAATGGGGGTGAGGCGAAGGTGCGGGAGATCCTGGGTTTGCGCGAGCAGGAACAGGGTCGCGATGAGCATCGTTCTACTCCAAGCGGGTTGCCCGGTAGGACGCGCGAAGGCTGGTGGCGTTAAGGGAAGCGCTCGGGCATGTTTGTGCGGCAGCCGATTTCCTACAGGAGGAACCGATGGAATACGTCGATGGATTCGTGATGGCGGTACCGCGCCGCAAGCTCGAGGCCTACAAGAAGGTGGCGAAGCGCGCCGGAAAGATCTGGAAGGAGTTTGGCGCACTGCAGTATCGCGAGTGCGTCGGGCAGGACCTGAAGGCCAACTTCGGTATCCCTTTCCCCAAGCTGATCAAGCAGGAGCCCGGTGAAGTAGTGGTCTTCTCGTGGATCACGTACAAGTCGAAGGCCCAGCGTGACCGCATCATGAAGAAGGTCATGGAGGACCCGCGGATGGCGGCGATGATGGACCCGGAAGACATGCCGTTCGACATGAAGCGGATGGCGTACGGCGGGTTCAAGACCATCGTGGCCTTCTAGCGGGTAGCACGGCTATACTGAGACCATGAACCCCGGTTTCCGATGCGTCGCCTGATCCACGGCCTGCTCGGCGCAGCCGTCGCTGCGCTGCTCGGCGCGACACATGCCCATGTGCCGGCGCTGGAGCACGGGCTGGCGGCGGCTCCCGGCGGGATCGCGATGCCGGGCGCTGCCGCGGCGCGCACGCCGGAGTGGCGGGCGGCCCGGGAGCGCATTCCCAGGGCACCGCTCGAGAAGGCGGCGCGCACGCGGCGGACGAGTGCCGCAAGCGGCTCCGGCGTCCTTCCGGCGACCGTCGCCGCGGGCGTGGTCAGCGCGCCTGTCGTCTACGTCATCTGCGGCACCGCGGAACTGGTGACCCTCCGGAGTGAGTGCGGCCACTGCACGCGGGCCCCGCGTCCCCCGCCGATCAGCTAGACCCTCCACCACAACCTGAACACGACTTCGTCCCCGCACCGAGTGCGCGGGGCGACCGGCGCGTGGCGTTGCCATGCGCGTGGCGTCGTGGGGCCATCACCGCGGCTTCGAGCCGGGGAGCATCCTTGCATGACCACAGTCTCAAAGCCCAGGACGGTGCGACCGTCCCGGGACAACCTTACCCCGCCCACCGGCACGGCGCGCGCGCGCATCCAGCCGCAGATGGACGAGCGGTTCGCCACCACGTGGAAAGCCGACCTCGCGGCCGGCCTGGTGGTATTCCTGGTGGCCCTGCCGCTCTGTCTCGGCATCGCGCTCGCCTCGGGAGCGCCCCTCGCATCGGGACTCATCTCAGGCGTGATCGGCGGCCTGGTGGTGGCGCTGATCAGCGGCTCGCAGCTGATGGTGAGCGGACCGGCGGCCGGCCTCACCGCCATCGTGGCCTCGGCGCTCGCAACGCTCGGATCGTGGGAAGCGTTCCTCACCGCGGTGGTGCTGGCGGGAGTGCTGCAGCTCGGACTGGGCGCGATCCGCGCCGGCATCATCGGCTATTTCTTCCCGTCGTCGGTGATCAAGGGGATGCTGGCGGCCATCGGCATCATCCTGATCATGAAGCAGTTGCCCTACGCGCTGGGGCAGACGGCGGCCGCCTCGTCCTTCAGTGAAGGCGAGGATGGGGTGCTGTTCGGGGCCCTTCGTTCGGCGCTCTCGGCGCTCACGCCGGGGGTCCTGTTCATCAGCCTGGGATCACTTGCGCTGCTGATGCTGTGGGACAAGACCCGGCTCAAGAAGCTCAAGGCGCTGCCGGGGCCCCTCGCCGTGGTGCTGTTCGGCACCATCGTGAACGAACTGCTGCGCGCCGCGGGCTCGCCGCTGGCGCTGGATGCCGGCCAGCTGGTGACGCTGCCGTTCAGCAGCGGCGGACCGCGAGAACTGTTCGGCGCGCTGTCCTTCCCCGACTGGTCGGTGCTCTCGAACAAGGCGGTGTACACCGTGGCGATCACCATCGCCCTGGTGGCGAGCCTGGAGACGCTGCTGAGCCTCGAGGCCACCGACAAGCTCGACCCGTACAAGCGGGAGGCCCCGGCCAACCGCGAGCTGGTGGCGCAGGGCGTGGGCAACATCCTCGCGGGGCTCGTGGGCGGCCTGCCGCTCACCGGCGTGATCGTGCGCAGCTCGGCGAACATCGACGCGGGCGCGCGCACGCGCTTCTCGGCGTTCTCGCACGGCGTGTTGCTGCTGGTCGCGGTCGCGACCATCCCGGCGCTCCTCAACCGGATCCCGCTGGCGGCGCTGGCGGCGATCCTGATCTACACCGGCTACAAGCTGGCCCATCCCCGGCAGCTGCGCACGGCATGGCGCATCGGGCTGGACCACTTCATCCCCTTCACCGTGACCATCGTCGCGATCCTGGCGACGGACCTGCTCATCGGCATCATGGTGGGGCTGGCGGCGGGGATCTTCTTCGTGCTGCGGAACAACTTCCAGACGGCGTACCACCTGCAGGAAGAGAACTTCCACTACAGCAGGACGCTGCGCCTGGTGCTGGCGGAGGAGACGTCGTTCCTCAACAAGGCGAGCATCGTGAACACCCTCAACTCCATCCCGGTGGACAGTACCGTGGAGATCGACGGCTCGCGCGCCAGCTACATCGACTACGACGTGCTGGAGATCATCCACAACTTCACCGTGACGGCCAAGCTCAAGAACGTCAAACTGACCCTCATCGGCATCCCGCCGTGCATCAGCGCGCCGGCGGCCCACTAGGAGCAGACCATGGAAGCGATCAAGCGAATCTTCGAGAACAACCGCGCCTGGGTGCGCGAGACGACGGCGCAGGACCCGCAGTTCTTCGAGCGGATGCTCGGGGGCCAGTCACCGAACTTCCTGTTCATCGGCTGCTCCGACAGCCGGGTGCCGGCCAACGTGATCACGGGCACCAGGGGCGGCGAGATGTTCGTGCACCGCAACGTGGCGAACCAGGCCATCCCGTCCGACCTGAACATGCTCGCGGTGCTGCAGTACGCCGTGGAGGTGCTGAAGGTGCCGCACGTGGTGGTGTGCGGGCACTACGGCTGCGGCGGTGTCCGTGCGGCGCTGGAACTGCCGGCGGGGCACCACGACCTGGTGGACCAGTGGCTGGGGCACATCCGGCAGGTGCGGCTCCGGCACCATGAGGAACTCGCGCCGCTCGGCGTGGAGGCCCAGGCGCGGCGACTGGTGGAGCTCAACGTGATCGAGCAGGTGCAGAACCTGGCGATGACGGCGCCGATCCAGGCGGCGCGCTCACGGGGACAGGAGGTGCACCTCTGGGGCTGGGTGTACAACATCGGTGACGGGCTGCTGCACACGCTCGACGTGAATACCAGCGCGGCGGTGCCGGAGATCGCGCGGGTGGAGATGTCCGCCGCGTAGCTACGGTTGCCGCCGGGCGAGCGGCACGGTTAGTTGCCGGAATGGACAACGTGCCGCCCGGTCCGTGGCATTGCCGCGACGCCGACCAGGTCGCCGCGGAGCTGCAGTCAAGGTTGCCGGAGGGGCTCACCGCCGCGACGGCGGCCGTCCGCCTTGCGGAAAGCGGCCCCAACCTGATCACCGAGGCCCGGCGCCGGGGCCCGGCCCGCATCCTCCTGGACCAGTTCGCGGATGCGATGATCCTGCTGCTCCTGGCGGCGGCGGCCGTGGCCGGCGCCATTGGTGAACCGCAGGACACGATCGCCATTCTCGCGATCGTGATCCTCAACGCCATCCTGGGATTTACGCAGGAGTACCGGGCGGAGCGCGCGGTCGCGGCACTGCGCGCGCTCGCCGCGCCGCATGCGCGGGTGCGCCGGGACGGGGCGGCGATGGTCGTGACCGGGGCGGAGGTGGTTCCCGGCGACCTCGTGCTGCTCGAGGCGGGGAGCATCGTTCCGGCCGATGTGCGCATCGTGGAGGCCGCTGCACTCCGGATAGAAGAGGCGGCACTCACCGGCGAATCGCTCCCCTCGGACAAGGTGGTGGGGCCGCTCGCGGATCCCGAGTTGCCGATCGGCGAGCGCCGCAACATGGCCTACAAGGGCACCGTGGTCGTGCACGGCCGGGGCGCGGGCCTCGCCGTCGCGACGGGGATGCGCACCGAACTCGGCCGCATCGCCACGCTGCTCCGGGAGGGGGAAACCACCAGCACCCCGTTGCAGCGGCGACTCGGCCGGCTGACGCGCCGCCTGGCGCTGGCCGTGGTGATCGTGTGCGCCGTCATCTTCGGCGCCGGGCTGGCACGAGGCGAGCCGCCGCTGCTCATGCTCCTGACCGCCATTTCCCTCGCGGTTGCAGCGATCCCGGAAGCGCTTCCCGCCGTGGTGACCGTGTCGCTCGCCCTCGGCGCGCGGCGCATGGTGGCGCGGCACGCGCTGGTTCGACGGCTCGCCGCGGTGGAGACGCTCGGGTCGGTGACGGTGATCTGCTCCGACAAGACGGGGACGCTGACGCAGAACCGCATGACGGTGGAGGCCACGTGCGATGCTCGCGGCCGGCCCGGCGGCGGCGACTGCATGGCGCCCACGGGAGCCGCGGAGCGGCGGCTGCATACGGCACTTGCCCTGAGCCACGACGCGGAGCGGGACAGCGGGGGAACGGCCCGGGGCGACCCGACGGAAGTAGCCCTGCTGCATGCGGCTGACGCGGCGGGGTATGTGCGCGCCGCGCTGGCGATGCGGCACCCCAGGATGGCGGAAGTGCCCTTCTCCGCCGAACGGGGCCGGATGACGACGCTGCACCAGGATGCCGACGGTGTGCTGGTGTTCACCAAGGGCGCGCCGGAGCTCGTCGTACCGCTGTGTCGCGACAGCCTGGTGGGCGATGAGGTGGCAGCACTGGATGCTGCGGCGGCGGCGGCCGCCGTCGAGTCGATGGCGGGACGCGGACTGCGCGTCCTGGCCGTCGCGATGCGACGACTGCCGGGGCTGCCGGGCGACGCCGCGGCGGACACTGTGGAGCGCGACCTCACACTCATCGGGCTCGTGGGCCTGGGCGATCCCCCTCGGCCGGAAGCGCCGGGGGCCATCGCGCAATGCCTCACGGCCGGCATCACCGTGGTCATGATCACGGGCGACCACCCCGGCACGGCCAGCGCCATCGCGCGCGAGCTCGGCATCCTGGAGGACGCCGGCGCGCCGGTGGTGACGGGCGCGGAACTGGCGCGCCTGTCTCCCGCCGGGCTCGAGCACGCCGTGCGCGAGACGCGGGTGTACGCCCGGGTGGCACCGGAACAGAAGATCGCCATCGTGAAGGCCCTGCAGGCGCGGGGCGAGTTCGTGGCGATGACCGGCGACGGGGTCAACGACGCCCCGGCGCTCCGCCGCGCGGAAATCGGGATCGCCATGGGGCGCACCGGCACCGACGTGGCGCGCGAGGCGGCACAGCTGGTCCTGCTGGACGACAACTTCGCCACGATCGTCGCGGCGGTGCGGGAGGGGCGCCGCATCTTCGACAACCTGCGCAAGTTCATCCGCTACGCGCTCGCCTGCAATTCGGGCGAGATCTGGACGCTCGCCCTGGCCCCGGTGCTTGGACTCCCGCTCCCGCTGCTTCCCATCCACATCCTCTGGATCAACCTCGTCACCGACGGCCTTCCGGGCATCGCGCTCGCCGCCGAGCCGGCCGAACGCGGCATCATGCGCCGTCCGCCGCGGCCGCCCGACGAGAGCGTCCTCGCCCGGGGGCTGTGGCAGCACGTGCTGTGGGTGGGCCTGCTGATGGCGGGCGTGACACTGCTGACGCAGTGGTGGGCGTATCACAGCGGGTCGGCGCACTGGCAGAGCATGACCTTCACCGTGCTGGCGCTCTCGCAACTCGGGCACGTGCTGGCGATACGCTCAGAGCGGGATTCGCTGTTCCGGATCGGCCTCGGGTCAAACCTGCCGCTGCTGGGCGCGGTGCTGCTGACGACCGGACTGCAACTTGCGACGCTCTACGTGCCCGTGCTGCAGCGGATCTTCAAGACCGCGCCACTCTCCCCCGCGGAGCTCGGGGCGTGCCTGGCGCTCTCCGCGACGGTGTTCGTGGCAGTGGAGGTGGAGAAGTGGGCGAGGCGCGCCTCTGCGCGAAGGCGCGAGGGCGCGTAGGGCGCGTGCCGCTCCCTCAATCGTCATTGCCACCGCCCTCATGCCCGCGCCCGGTGGCATGGCAGCGCACGCAATCGGCGAGGCGGGCACCACTGATGCCCTCCTCCTGATGCTTGCGCAGGATCCCCTGCACCGAATGCTCGTGGCACCCGTAGCATGTGTACTCCCGGTACGGGCGCCCCGGCTCATGGCACACCTTGCAGGCCACGCGCCCGCCCTCACCGTGATCGAGCGGGAAGGTGTGCTTCAGGGTGGCGGGCTTCCATGCCTTGACGCCATGGCAGGCGGCGCAGTCGGTACCGAACTCGCCCTTGTGGTCGTCGTCCTTCCGGTGGCAACTCACGCACTCGCCTGATGCCGTACCGAAGGCGGCAAGGGTCCGCACGTCGACATGGCATGCGGCACAGGCGGCCGGCTGGTGCGCTCCCTGCAGCTTGAACGCCGTCGTGTCGTGGCTGAAGCGGCCACGAGAAAACCGATCGGTCCCTTCGTGACAGGACCGGCAGTCGCTTCCCCACGCCTTCACGTGCGTCACCAGGAACTCTGGCTGGTAGTCCCGGTGGCAGCTCTCGCAGCGCGCCGCGTCGAACTCGAACGAGCCTCCGCCGTGGCAATCGGCGCAGCGGAAGGCGGCGCCAGCCGCGGTCTTCCGGTGCGCCTGCAGGGCGAACCCGAACCTGGCATGGTCGCCGGCACCGGCGCCGAACCTGACGAGGCTCGCTGTCGGCCCACGGTGCTCCGTGTGGCAGGCAAGGCAGGCACGCGCACTGTCGAGTCCGCCGTGCAGCGTGGTGCTGTCGCGGAGGTCGGCCTGGGTGTCGGTGTGACAATCGAGACACTGTACACTCATCGCCTGCCCGCCCGTGAGCGTGGCGTGGCAAGCGGTGCAACGCGGCCGCCCAGAGCCGCGTGCGAGGTGACGCCACCGTAGACCTCGGCCGAATCGGATTTCGTGCTCAGGCGGCCGGGACTGAACATGGCCCCGCGCCATCCGACCCAAGCGAGCAGCACGCCGAGGGCAGTGATGCCCACCGCGATGAGGCCCCCACGGGTGACGTTGGTCGGGAGCGCCATCAGCGGAGCAACCGGCCATAGTACAGGACGCCCGCGACGTGCAGGGCCGCGAGCGCGAACATCGCAGCCGAGAGGGGCACGTGCAGCAGGTACCAGAGGGAGAGCGGGTGCGGGCCATCGGGGACGCCGGGCTGGGCGGCGCCCGCCGTATAGATGTACCGGCCCAGGATGCCGCTCGCGACGACCACGAGCATGGCGAGGGTGAGCACGCCGGCGAGACCGCGGAACTCGAACGCGGTGTGAAGCAGCACGAGGTACGGACCGACGATGCCGGCGAACACGTGCGCCTGCATCCAGCGACGCAGGGGGCCAGGACCGGTACGCTCCGGCTGCTTCCGCCAGGTATACGCGATCTCGGCCACGAGCATGAGCAGGAAGCCCAGGATGCCGATGCCGTGGCCGACGAGGCCGCTCGCCGCTGGCAGGCCGTCGCGCGCGACGGCCAGGTACAGGCCCGTCGCGATCACGATGGCGACCGCGACCCAGGTCAGCTCAACCGGCCAGGCGCGCGTGGTGATCGTAGGGGGGAGCATGGTTCCACGGCGCCAATGAATGCCAGAAGTCGAACAGGGTGGAGGCGAGCAACCCGGGCTGCTCGATCAGCGCCGCGCGGATGGGCGTGATGTCCACTCGATTGGCGATGAGGCGGGTGAGCGGGAGCGAAAGCGCCTGATCACCCATGATCACCGCACCCAGGATCGTGCGCCCGTTGATGTGGATGCGGATCCGGTCGGTGGCATCGTGGCGCACGAGGTTCGTTCCCTCCGTCGCGCCCGACCAGGCCTCGCTCTGACCCCTTGTGATGGTGATGAGGTCGGGATCCTCGGTGCCGCCGACCTCCCCGATGACCGTGGTCACGAGATCGCCGATCTGCGTGACATTGAGGGCCACATGCCGGTGAAAGACCGCAGGCGACCCGGCCATGTTGAGGCCGGCCACCCGACCCTGTTCCGCAGCGGCGGACCAGAGGGTATCGAGCACGGCCCGTCCGAGGGCGGCGTCGAAAGCCTGGGCCACGTCACCGGCGGCGAATACGTCGGTGGCGCTCGACTCCATGCGCTCGCTGACGATGATGCCGCGGTCCACCGCGAGGCCGGTCTCGCGCGCCAGCGTCACGCGGGGCCGGACGCCGACGGCGACCGCGACGAGCTGACACTCGAGCAGGTCACCCCGGTTCGTATCGACGGCCATGACCCTGCCGTTCCGTCCCATCGCGCGCACGATCTCCGTGCGCCGGTGCACCGAAATGCCACGCCGGGCGAGCCCGGCCTCGACGAGCGCGGACTCCTGCTCGTCCAGCACGCGGGCCCAGTACCGGTCGCCGCGCAGCAAGTAGTGTGTGTCGACCCCGCGCGCGTGGAGCCCCTCGGCCAGCTCGACGGCAGTGCTGCCGCCGCCGATCACGACCGCGCGGCTGGCCTTCTTCGCGCGGGCCACGAAGGCGCGGGCGTCATCGATGCCGTCGACGGTGACGATGCCATCCAGCTCGGCGCCCGGAAACCCGGGTGGAATGGAGGCGGCTCCGGTTGCGAGCAGCAGCCGGTCGTAGTGCAGGGCGCGGCCGTCGGCGAGGAACAACTCATGCGTGGCGGGCTGCAGCCGCGAGGCCCGGCCGGCGACGCGCTCGACTCGCAGCGCGGCGAGGTCGGCCCTGGAGCGGATGGCCAGTTGCCGCTCCGGCAGGGCCGCCGTCAGCAGGTACGCGAGGCCCGGCCGGGAGTAGAACGGCCCCGATTCCTCGCTTACCAGCGTGATGCGCGCGGCCGCATCGACGCCCCGGATCGCCTCGGCGGCGGAGAGCGCCGCGATCCCAGACCCCACCAGGACGTGATGGGTCATGCGATGGCCCGCGCCAGGGAACTGAACTGGAGCACGGCTCGTGGGCAGCGGGCCACGCATGTGCCGCACTTGAGGCAGCGCGCATCGGCGATGGGCAGGCCGCGGCGGGCGAAGCCGCGAACGTCGATGCCGGTCGGGCAGTTCCAGGAACAGAGACCGCATTGCACGCACCGACCCGGAACCGACTCGACGCGAGCCGAGCGCAGCAGGGTCAATCGTTCCTGATCGACGGGCAAGTGCTTGCTTCGGGGCATGTGGCTCCTCCTCCATTCGTGATGGAGAGGATAACCGGGCCACATGAAGCCACGATGAACAGAAGCCGCTACGTATAAACGGGATACCGCGGGTCATACCGATTGGCGCGTACGAAGCCCGGAAGGTCGTCCGGCCGCGGCAGGCCGGCAAGATCCTCGCGGTACGCCACCTCGGCCACGGTCACCGCGATCTCGGCCGACACGTCCATGATGCGATCGAGCGGAGGATAGAGCGAGCCCGCGGCGAGTTCCTCATCGGTCGCGAGCCCGCCGAGCCGCCACGCCGCGGCGGCAAACATGGACTCGGTGACGCGGCGCGCGTGCACGAGCGTGACACCGAGCCCGAGGCCGGGAAAGATGTAGGCGTTGTTCCCCTGCCGGGGCACCCAGGTGCGACCGCCCAGTGAGACCGGCCCGAAGGGACTGCCGGAGGCGAAGATGGCGCGGCCGTCGGTGAAGCGATACGCCTCCTCCGCCGTGCACTCGGCGCGGCTGGTGGGATTCGAGAGGGCGAAGACGATGGGCCGCTCGTTGATGGCAGCCATGGCCTCGAGCGCCGGCCGGGTGAACGTGTGCGGCACCGCGGACACGCCGACGATCGTGGTGGGGCGCAGCGCGGTGACGGCGCCGAGCAGGTCGGGCGCCGGCGCGGCGTCGATGGCATAGGGCACCTTGTGCGCGGCGAGGCCGGTGCGATCGCGCGTCACGAGTCCCTTCGAGTCCACCAGCCCAATGCGGGCGCGCGCGGCTGCGAGGTCGAGTCCCTCCTCCGTCATCGCCCGGGCCACGAGGTCGGCGATGCCGGTGGCGGCGGAGCCGGCGCCAAGGAACACGAGGCGCTGCTCGCGCAGCGGGATCCCGGTGATGCGCACCGCGGCGTAGAGGCCCGCGAGGGCCACCGCGGCGGTGCCCTGGATGTCGTCGTTGAAGGTGCAGGCGCGGTCGCGATACCGCGCGAGAAGGTTGATCGCGTTGTCGGTGGCGAAGTCCTCGAACTGCAGCACGGCCGCCGGGAACACCTCGGCCACCGCGGTCACGAATTCCTCCACCAGCTCATCGTACTCCGCACCACGCAGGCGGTGCTGCGGCAGGCCGACGTAGAGCGGGTCGTCGCGCAGCTCGGCGTTCTCGGTGCCCACGTCGAGCATCACGGGAAGGGTGCGTCCCGGATGCACGCCGGCACATGCGGTGTAGAGGGCGAGCTTGCCGATGGGAATGCCCATGCCGTTGGCACCGAGATCGCCGAGACCGAGGATGCGCTCGCCGTCGGTGACGACGATGACGGCCACTTCCCCCGCCGAGGGCCAGCTGCGCAGGATCGCGCGAATGCGACCGCGGTCGCGGGGACAGATGTAGAGTCCGCGGGGCCGGCGGAAGATGTGGGAGAATCGCTTGCAGGCCTCCCCGACCGTCGGGGTGTAGAGGATGGGCAGCATCTCGGCCACGTGGTCCATCACGGTGCGATAGAAGAGATGCTCGTTCCGGTCCTGCAGCGCCGTGAGCGCGATGTAGCGATCGAGGTCGCTGCTCGCGCCGCGCACGCTCTCGAGCATGCGCTGCACCTGCTGCTCCTGGGTGGCCACGCGCGGGGGGAGGAACCCATGGAGCCCGAGCCGGCCGCGCTCTTCCTCCGTGAACGCCGTTCCCTTGTTGAGCGCGGGATCGTGGAGGTACTCGAGCTGGGCACCGGACAGGAAGGACATACGTGGACCTCGATCGGGGAGAGATCACGAGCGCGCGTAAGTATAGGACCAATGAACCGTGATTCTCCGGATGTTCAAGGTCCCTTCATGCGCGCGGCGGCAGCTTCGAACCATGCCAATCCGCCTCCGGTACGCCCCAGTCACTGCCGCCATCCTGCTGGCGACGGCCCCATACGCCATCGCCGCCTCCGCCCAGACCAACGAGCGACCGTGGACCTTCCGGACGAGCGCGCTCATCACCGGCAACTCGGACACGTCGCTCGAGGGATACAAGGCGATGAGCGGATTCGGCCTGGGCGTCGGGGTGCGCCGGCAGATCACGGGGATCTTCTCCGCCGAGCTGAACCTGGCGACGATCTCGCGCGAAGTGGTGATCGAGGAACCGGCCGGCGTGGAGGCGAGCCAGGGATCGGTGGAGTCAATCCCCATGAACCTGCTGGCGCAGGTGCGTCCGTCGCTGGCGGGGGGCGTGCATCCCTACGCCGGGATCGGGCTCAACTTCACGCCGGTGTGGGAGAAGACCGGGGCCCTCGACTCGTACGACATCGCGCCGACCTTCGGGATCGCGGCGCAGGTGGGAGTGGACGTCGACCTGTCACCCGGCAGCCTGGTGAACGTAGACCTCCTGTGGAACACGGCGGAGCCGGACATCGAGGCGGATGGAGTGCGGGTCACGACCATCACGCTGAACACGTTCACGCTCAGCGCCGGGATCGGATTCCGCTTCTAAATGCTCACCCTGCGCTCCTCCGCGTTCCGGGACGGGGCTCCCATCCCACCGCGTCACACGTGCGATGGCGACGACCTGTCGCCCCCACTCGCGTGGAGTGACGCTCCAGCGGGGACAAAGACATTCGTCCTGATCGTCGATGATCCCGATGCCCCGGATCCGGCGGCACCCAGGCGCGTCTGGGTGCACTGGCTGCTCTATAACATCCCGGCGGCCCGCACCGACCTCGCGGAGGGCGCGGGCAACCTGGCGCCACTGCCCGGTGCGCAGCACGCGATCACCGATGCGACCACGCCCGGATATCACGGGCCCTGCCCCCCGATCGGCCGGCATCGGTACTTCTTTCATCTCGCCGCGCTCGACTGCACGCTGCCTGACCTGGGGCGCCGAGCCGCACGGGCCGACCTGGAGCGCGCGATGGCCAGCCATGTGCTGGCCACCGCGGTACTCATGGGAACGTACGAGCGTCGCGCGGCAGCTACTTGATCGGGAAGCCGTACCCAGCAGTCACGGCGGCGGCTCGGCGACGCGACGGCCCCCCGGATCCTCCTCAGGCGCCGGCTCCACCTCCCGGTCGACGTGAGCGACGAGCATGTCCACCGTCGCTGCCTGGGCCTCGGCGCTGGCGGTGGCCTGACGAGAACGGTGCGATTCAGAGGTCACTGGATGCCTCGCTGAATGGGTGGTCGCGGGCGCCGCACCTCCCTATGTAGCACCGGTCTCCTGAAGGCATCAGGAAGAGGGAGTGACGCGACCCGCGGCTGCGCGCGGCCGGTGGGCCGGAAGTGCTCCGGTTCAATGGAGCGGCCGCACCCGGACGCCGTCGAGGATCCTGTCGGACGGGTGACGGACGACCGTATCACCCACCGCGAGGCCATCCTCGATGCCGGTCATGCTGCTGGCACGCCGGCCAATCCGCACCGTCCGCACACGAGCCCGCCCGCGCTCCAGCACGAAGACCTGCCAGGCGCCATCGTGCTGGAAGAGCGCCGTGGATGGCACCTGCAGGACCGAGTCTCCATGCCACAGCAGGGTGTTGGTCTCGACGCGAAACCCGTCGCCGAGCGCCGCAGGGGGCCCGGGCAACAGGCCGACGACCCGCACGCGCTGCTCCTCGATGCCTAGGGCAGACACCTTGGTGAAGCCGGTCGGCTCGATGCGCTCGACGCGGGCAACGAGCGTGGAGTCCCCCCCCAGCCGGTAACCAGCATGGTATCGCCGCGCTGGATGCGGACCGCATCCTCGGAGAGCATCTCCACCACCACGTCGAGGTACCGTGGGTTGCCGATCTCGACCAGCGGCGCCCCGACCAGCACCACGCGCTCACTCGGCTGGAACACGCGCAGCACGCGTCCCGAAACCGGCGCACGCACGAGCATCGGGCGACCGCCCCCGGGCCCGGCCGCGATCAGCGCCGAACGGGCCGCGTCGACTTCGTGGTTGGCTCGCTCGTGATCGGCCTCGGCGCGCTTCACCTGCTCCTCCTGTGATTGCACCGTAAGCCGGGACTGCTCCAGAAGCTGGGCGGAAATGGCATTGCCGGCGGCGAGATGTTCATTGCGGGCCAGGTCACGACGCGCCTGATCGAGTGCCGCCTTCGCACTGGCGACGCCGGCGGCGGCCGCGCGGGACGCGTCGATCGCTCCCTCGACCCTGGCCTGTGCCTCTTCCCGGGCGCGCGGGTCGAGCGGCTGCACCCGCACCTCGGCCAGCGGGGTTCCCTCCTCCACGGAGTCACCGGCAATCAGGCTGATGCGCGAGAGGCGGCCGGTGATGGGACTCGCCACCACGAAACGGTCGTGGACCTCCGTCTTTCCCTCCTCGTCGATGGTAACCGCGAGCGGTCCGCGGGAGACGACGACGACCTCCGCCAGTGCCGCGTCATCCCGGAGCACCCGATAAAGGATGACCATCGCGAGCGCCGCCGCCGCGACGAGCAGCCACCGCACCAGGCTCTTCGGTCGATTACTCACGGGTCTTCAGGGCCTCCACTAGGTCGAGTCGATCGACGCGCCGAACAATGAGGAGCGCCGCGGCGAGTGTCGCGGCGAGTATGATGCCCACAGCCATGAGGTAGGAGGCTGCGGGGACCACCAGGGGGATGCGGAAGAGGTCGGTGACGAAGTAGCGGGCGATCGCCGCGCAGAGCATCCAGCCGAGCAGGCACCCGAGCGGGAGCGCGGCCGCGGTCAGCGCCGCCTGCTCACCGATGAGGATCGTGGCGACCTCACGGCGCCCGAAGCCCAGGACACGAAGGCTCGCCAGTTCGCGCGCGCGCTCGGAGAAGGCGATGCGCAGGCCGTTATAGACGACGGCCATGGCAATGACGCAGGCGAAGCCGGTGAGGAAGAGCGTGGTAATTCGCATGCTCTCGGCAAGGGTGCGCTCGAAGCTGGCCACCAGGCCCTGCTTGAACCCGACGCCGGCCACTGCCGGCAACTGCTTGAGCGCCACGGCGAGCGAGTCGTCGGCGGTGCCGTCAGTGCCGAGGAATGCGCCGGAGACAACATGACCCTCGCGGAGGAGGCGGGCGAGGTCGTCGAGCCGGATGTACCCGGTGTTGCCCATCAACTCGTCGAAGACGGCGCCCACGCGGACCTGCCGGGGCAGCCGTTCTCCCTCGAGGGGCTGCACCTCGATGAAATCGCCGGCCTCGACGGCGAGCCGATCGGCCAGCCGGCGGTTCAGGAGGAGGCCGTCGTCAGGCAGTTCGGCCAGGCCGAGCCGGCTGGTGACGAACCGGTGCAGGCGGCCATCGGGCTCGAGCCCGAGCAGCGAGCTGCGGACCCGCCGGGCCCCGTGCCCCAACTGCACCGCGATCGCGCGGAACGGCTCCGCGGTGACGACGCCCGGAAGGCGCCGCAGTTCTGTGACGGCCGCGGCCGGCATGATCTCGCGGAAGGTGACCATGGCGTCCTGCTGCTGGGTGATGCGGAACTCGACGTCGGCCATGAACGACATCGCGTCGGTGAAGAAGCGACCCAGCACCAGCAGTGACGTGGCGAACGCGATGCCCGCGATCGCGAGTGCACTCTTGACCGGCCGCCGGGTGACATAGCGCGACGCCATGCGGACGGCGAAGCCCATCTTCGCGATGCCGAGCCGATCGAGCCACCCGCGGTTGAAGCGGGCGGGCGCCTCCGGGCGCATGGCCTCGGCTGGCGGGAGACGAACGACAGACCGCAGCGCCTGGAGGGCGCCAAGGCTGGCGGCCAGCAGACTCACGACCGCGGCGACCACCAGCGTGGAGGGCGAGGCGACATATGCGAGGGATGGAAAGTGGTAGTAGTGGGCGAACAACTCGGTGAAGAGCCGACCCAGCCAGAGGCCCAGCGCGCTGCCGGCCACGAGACCACCGAGCACGGGCGCGAGGCCCATCATGAGGAAATGCAGGGCGAGCGTGGCGTTGCCATAGCCGAACGCCTTGAGGGTGCCGACCTGCTCCCGCTGGGCGGCGATGAGGCGGGCGAGCACGAGGTTGACGAGAAACGCCGCGACGCCAAGGAAGAGGTAGCCGATCAGGTCTCCCGTGACGCGGTGCTGCACCAGTTCATCCCGCAGGAAAGCATAGGAGACCTGGTCATCGCGGCCATAGGCACCGGTGCCCCCGTAGGGCGCGAGGATCCGGTCGACCGCCGCGATGGTACCGGCCTCCGAGGCACCGGGTGACAGGGTGATGGCCAGGTCGTTGAACGACCCTTCGAGGTCGAGCGCCGGGGCGAGGGCATCGCGATGCATCCACACCACCCCGAAGCGCTGGTTGTCGGGAAAGATCTGCCCCGGCCCCACCTCGTAGACGAACTCGGGGGAGAGCCCCACGCCCACGATGTGCAGACGCTGCCAGCGGCCATTGATGACCGCCGCCATGCTGTCGCCGGGCCCGAAGTGATGCGCGGCGGCGAAGACCTCGGAGACCATCGCCTCGTCGGCGCGCCCCGGTCCGGGGAACCGTCCCTGCCGCAGGTAGATGCCATTTATGCCGCGGACGGGATCGGCCGGCAGGGACAGCAGCTGCCCGGTGACCGGTTCCCTGAAGCCCGGCACGTCGAGGATCACGAGGCTGACGATGCGCGGCTCCGCGGCCGCGACCCCGGGAAGTGCCGCGACCGCCAGCGCCACCCGGTCGGGGGCCCGGCGCAAGCGCACGAAGAGGTCGGCAAATCGCTGACGGTCGTAGTACTCGTCCCTCGAGCGGAGGAGCGAGTCGTAGTTGCCGCGGAGCGAGACCATCGCGGCGATGCCGCAGGCGACGACGGCGCCGATCGACACCATCTGGCCCGACAGGCGCCAGAGGTCGCGCACCAACTTCCGAGTCAGGGCTCGCATGCTACCAGGACAGGTCGCGCGGGCTGGTGCGGACCGGGTTGCGGGTTTCCTCGGCGATGCGGCCGCTGCGCATGCGGATAACGCGGTCGCCCATGGCCGCGATGGCGGCGTTGTGGGTGATGACGGCCACCGTGGTGCCGAGCTCGCGATTCACCTGCTCCAGCACGGTGAGGACGAGGAGGCCCGTCTCGTAGTCGAGCGCCCCGGTCGGCTCGTCACAGAGCAGCACGTCCGGCCGCTTGGCGATCGCGCGCGCGATGGCGACCCGCTGCTGCTCGCCGCCCGAGAGCTGGGCCGGGAAGTGATGAAGCCGCTCGGTCAGGCCCACGAGTGCCAGCGCCTCCATCGGCGGCAGCGGATCATCCGCGATCTCGGTCACGAGCGCCACGTTCTCGAGCGCCGTGAGGCTGGCGATCAGGTTGTAGAACTGGAAAACGAAACCAACGTGCTCGCGCCGGAACCGGGTACGCTCGCGGTCATCGTCCTTGCGGAGGTCGTGATCCATGAAGTGGACGCTGCCGCCAGTGGGCACATCCAGGCCGCCGAGGATATTGAGCAGCGTCGACTTGCCGCTGCCCGACGGCCCGAGGATCACCACGAACTCGCCCCGGACCAGATCGAGGCTCACGTCCCGCAGGGCATGCACCTCGACCTCGCCCATGCGATAGACCTTGCTGAGCCCACTGGCCCGGAAGACCACCTCCGGGCTGGACCGTGCCCCACCAGTCACGCAGCACCTCCGCTGAACCCAGGACACGGGCTTCCCATGCTATCACGTATCACCCTGCCCGATGAAAGCGTCGTGAAATTCAGATTCACCATCATTTCACGCATCGGGGGCCAGATTGGGTACATCCCGATCCAGGAGGCTCCATGCGCAGCGACAGTGACATCCAGCTCGACGTCAACCAGGAACTGACGTGGAATCCACAGCTGCGGGAGGATGACATCTGTGTCGCCGTCCGGGGCGGGGTGGTGACCCTCGGGGGTTTTGCGCACAGCTATGGCGACAAGGTGCTTGCCGAGCAGCTGGTGAGCGAGGTCCGCGGGGTGCAGGCCATTGCGAATGACATCGCGGTGCGGATCCCGTGCGCGGCGACGCAACCGGACCCCGAGATCGCGCGCGCGGCGGTACACGCCCTCACCTGGAACACGTCGGTGCCCGCCGAGGCCATTCACGTGGTGGTGGAGACCGGCTGGGTCAAGCTGAGCGGCCACGTAGACTGGTACTTCCAGAAGGAGGAGGCCGAGCGTGCCATCCGCGACCTGCGCGGCGTCCGGGGCGTGACCAATTTCGTCATGGTGAAGCCGCGGCCAGTGGCGAGCGACGTGAAGGAGCAGATCACCCGCGCGCTGCACCGGGGCGTGGCATTCGATGCCGCGCACATTTCGGTGGATATCGTGGACCATCAGGCGACGCTGAGCGGGAGCGTGCGCTCGTTCGTGGAGAAGCGCGACGCCGAACGGGCGGCGCGGAACGCCGCGGGAGTGACGGACATCGACAACCGGCTCACGGTGGAGCCGTACGCCATGGCGGCGGTGCTCTAGGGCGGACGATCCTTCGCTTCGCCCCCGGATGACACGCTACAGGTAACGGGCGACCGCCATCGCCGCGAGGGCGAAGAGAAGGATGTACGCCACGATCTTGCCGCCCGCGGCCCCGCGGGCGCGCAGGGCATTGATGGTGGTCATCAGCGCGGCCCGCTCGGCGTCGGACGCAAGCGACGCCATGCCCTGGCTCAATTCCCCGGCACGGTTCATCGCGGGGCGCACCACCGACATGCCGATGCCGTAGGCAATGATGGCTGCCAGCGCGCCGGTGCTCAGCGCGATCCCCATATGCGATCCCATGAACTCCGCCTTGAAGCCGTCCGAGACGCGCCAGAGGAGGAGCACGCCGGCGAGGATGGAGATCCCGGCAAAAGCCGAGATGATCTTCGGCAACCCGCGACGCTGCAGCGATCCCATGACCGGCCCGGCCGCCGGCCCGGCATCGATGAGCGATGGCATGAGCACGAACGGCACGAACACGGCGAACCCGACCCACAGCGCACCGAAGACGATGTGCAGCAGCCGCAGCACCACGACATGGAGATGCATCAGCGACGGGCTCCACTGGGCCGGATGGCATTGGGGGACTTGCCGAAGCGTTCGAGTGAACGCTGGCGGAGCCGGGCCGCCTCGACCTCGCGATCCCGGGGCGGCGCGTTTGTCACGAGGGAGGCCAGCAGCTTCCGCGCGGCGGCCGTGGTCTCCTCGACGGCCAGGTTGAAGGCGTCCTCGTTCGCCTTGGACGGCTTGGTGAAGCCGCTGAGCTTCCGCACGAACTGGATGGCGGAGGCACGGATCTCATCGTCCGTGACCGGTGGCTCGAAGTTGAAGAGGGTCTTGATGTTACGGCACATGAATCAGCTCCGGTCGGGAAAGAACGGGGGCTCCACGCCCAGCGCGCGCAGGTAGACGGAGGCCTGGGCGCGATGATGAATCTCGTTGTCGATGACGTAAAGCAGTAGCCCATAGCCGGTGCTGTCCCACTGGCCAAAGGCCTTCATGGACGCCTGAAACCGAGCGGGGGGAACCTGGGGAAAGATCCGCTCGATCGCGGAGGTGGTATCATCCCAGTGCTGCAGCAGCTCCTCCCGGGTCGCGGGCATGGGCGTCTTGTCATAGTTCCACTCGCCCGTGCTGATACCCTCGAGGGTGGGGACGGCCATCTTGTAGATCTCAGTCGCGAGCTCGGCAAACGGGCGCATGCCGCCGACGGAAAAGTCGAAGAGTTCCTTTTCCGGAAACGCGACGATGAAACGGCGAGTGAGCCGGCGGTGTCCCCGCCAGTGGTCGAGGAACTGGGCGGGCGTCAGGAGGGTGTCGGACATGGGAGACTCGGGAACGAGGAACAGGGAACAGGGAACAGGGAACAGGAGACAGGAAACAGGAAAACATACCCAGCGGCGGAGGAGACGTCTCATGGAGCGGCTTCGACCACATCCGGAGGACCGGCTCGCGGCGCCGGTGCAGGTAGTAGACCTCGCGGCGGCGGCGGCCGAGCTGCGCGCCGAGCCGCATGCGGCCGTCGCCGGGCACCGGCAGATCGCGGTGGTGCGACATGGCCCGGTGACGATCATTCAATTCGTGTTCGACGAGGGCGGGTTGCTGAAGCAGCACCGGGCCGACGGCGTGGTCACGATCCACGTGCTCGAGGGCCGGCTCAAGGTGATCGTGGACGAGGATGCGCGCGAGATCGGGCGGGACGAGCTGATGGCCCTCGCCCCCGGTGTCCTGCACTCCGTGGTCGCCCTGACGCCGACCGACATGCTGCTCACCGTGCACCGGATGCCGGAGGACGGAGCGGCCGACTAGGCAATTCACCCGGAACAAGACGATGCAGCTGGAACACCGTGTGTCACTCCGGTCGAGCCCGGCGAGCCCGAGGCGAGTCAACTGATTGCGGCGAGCGAGGATCTGCAACCCGATCACTGGCATGCCAACTGCTACTCCCCTGGGTACACGCCGCGCTGATGCGGCCACACTCAATACAGGGGGACTGGCAAATGCGGGACCTTCAGATCAAGCGCATATACCGCTGGCTGGTTGCCGGCAGCGTCATGCTCGCGGCGTGCAGCGACGGCACGGCGGCGCCGGGACAGAGTCCGGAGATCATCAACGCGACGGACAACTTCCAGTACCAGATCAGCGACATCCAGGGGTACTCGGGCAGCCAGACCTACAGCTGGCAGAACACCGGTACGACCGCCACGATCAACCAGTCGGCTTCGGTCACGGCCGGTACGGCGACGCTGGTTCTCCGTGATGCGAACGGCGTGGAGGTCTACAGCCGCAGCCTCGCGGACAACGGCACATTCTCGAGCAGCGCCGGCGCGGCGGGCACGTGGACGATTCGCGTGACGTACAGTGCAGTGGACGCCACCGTCAACTTCCGGGCCGACAAGGCCACCTAGCGAGGCCGACCGAGATGCTGTTCATGGCGCACCGCGTTTCCGACGACCCGCCGCCTGACGCGCCATGCTGACACTGCTCGCGCTGGCGGCAGCGACCGGCCTGGCGCTTCCGACTCCGCCAGGGCCGGCTCCCACCACGATCACCATTCTCTACGATGCTTTCGGGAAGCGCGACGGCCTGGTGCAGGACTGGGGCTTTGCCGCCCTGATCGAATACCAGGGAAAGCGCATCCTCTTCGATACCGGCAACAATGCCGCGACCTTTTCGGAGAACGTGCGCCGCCTGCATATCGACCTCACGCGACTCGACCTCGTGGTCGTTTCGCACCGGCACAGCGACCACACCGCCGGCCTGAGCGTGGTTTTGCAGGCAAACCCCACGGTGCCGGTCTACGCGCCGCGCGAAGGAGGGTTCGGGATCTTCGGAGGCGGCGTACGGGGGCGGTTCTACCGCGCCGACTCCTTGCTTCCGGACAGCATGCGCTACTTCGACGGTATCGTGCCGGACGAAATCCGTGGTGGTACGCTATGGCCCGCCGCTCATATCATCCTGGTCGACTCGAGCACGACCATCGCACCCGGCATCCGCCTCGTCGCGCTCGTGTCCGACAATCCCGGCACGCTGGAGCTGCGGGAGCTGTCGCTGGTGCTCGTCACGCCGACCGGAAGCATCCTCATCGTGGGATGCTCGCATCCCGGGATCGAGCGCATCGTGGCCGCGGCCTCGTCAGGCGGGAATTCCGTACGCGCGGTGTTCGGGGGCTTGCACCTCGTTGCGGCACCGGATTCGGTGCTGGGACCGCTGGTGAAACGCCTTCACGATTCCTGGCGGATCGCCTAGATGGCGCCGGGTCATTGCACGGGCGAGCCGGCATTCGCGGCGCTGCAGAGGGCGTATGGCCGCGACTACCTCTATGCCGGGCTGGGTGAGCAGCTCACGCTCCGGTAGCGCCGGCGGCACCGAAGCCAGGCGAGGCAACGCTGGCGCGCTCCACGCGGTCTCCCCGGCGCGGGTATCCATCAAGATTTCTTGACACATCAAGAATTGTTGTTATAATTCTTCTCATGACCCGTTCATCACCTCCCCTGTCGTTGGCACCCAGCGCCGCCGAGTCGTCGCCGGCGGACCTGGCGCGCCTCTTCCATGCCCTGTCGGATCCAACCCGGGTCGAGATCCTGGAACGGCTGCGGAACGGCGAGCGCTGCGTATGCGAGCTGACGGACGTCCTCGACGCCTCGCAGTCGCGCCTCTCGTTCCACCTGAAGACCCTGCGCGAGGCGGGATTCGTGATCGACCGCAAGGAAGGGCGCTGGGTGTACTACACACTGGTCCCCGAAGCGGTGACGACCCTGGCCGAATCACTTGCCGCCCTGACGACGCCCGGCGGGGCGCGGCGAAAGACCTGGTGGGCGTGCTGCGAGTAACTCCATTGTCGTAAGCTATATATCAACTTTTCTTGAAGCATCAACACGGGAGACGGAACCATGACTGGCGAAACGAACCCGACGGCGGTGCGGGACGTGGTGGCGGAGAAATACGGGGCAGCGGCGCGGCGCGTCCTCGAGGCATCGGTGAAGGCGAGTTGCGGGCCGGTCAGTTCGTGCTGTGGTGGCGCGGCCTTCGACGGGTGGGTGGACCCGATCACGTCGAACCTGTACGTGCGCGGCGAAACCGCCGAACTGCCCTCGTCGGCCGTGCTGGCGTCGCTGGGTTGCGGCAACCCCACGGCACTCACCGAGCTGCACCCGGGGGAAACCGTCCTCGACCTGGGCTCGGGCGGCGGCATCGACGTGCTGCTCTCGGCGCGCCGCGTGGGTGCCACGGGCAAGGCCTACGGCCTCGACATGACCGACGACATGCTGGCGCTCGCGCAGCGGAACGCCGTCGAGGCTGGTGCCACCAACGTCGAGTTCCTGAAGGGGCACATCGAGCAGATCCCGCTGCCGGACGACTCTGTGGACGTGATCATCTCCAACTGCGTCATCAACCTGTCGGGCGACAAGCGCCAGGTGCTTGCCGAAGCGTTTCGCGTCCTCAAGCCGGGCGGCCGCTTCGCCGTGAGTGACGTGGTGGTGCGCGGCCCGGTGCCCGACACGGTACGGAAGAGCATGGAACTCTGGGTCGGCTGCGTCGCGGGCGCGCTCGAGGAGCAGGAGTTCCTCCGGCTGCTCGCCGAGGTGGGCTTCGAGAGCCCCACAATCGAGCCGACGCGCATCTACCACGCGGAGGATGCCCGCGCCTTCCTCACCGGCGCCGGACTCGACGCCGACCAGGCAGCGGCCGAGATCGACGGCAGGTTCATGGCAGCGTTCGTACGGGCGACAAAGCCGGCGCCGGTGGCGGCGACGCCGGGTGCCAGCGCGTGCTGTGCACCAGGCTGCTGTTCGTAGGGCCTGTTCATGGCGACTGCTGACGTCCTCGGGGCCCCGGTCCTCAAGCGCCTCTCGACGCTGGACCGGTTCCTGCCGCTCTGGATCTTCGCGGCCATGGCGCTCGGCTTGCTGCTCGGCCGTGCCTACCCCGACCTGGGCACGGCGCTCGACCGGGTGCAGCTCGGTGACGTGTCGGTGCCGATCGCGATCGGCCTGCTGTGGATGATGTACCCGGTGCTGGCCAAGGTGCGCTACGAGAGCATCGGCCAGCACGCGAGCGACAGGAAGCTCCTCGGCACCTCGCTGCTGCTGAACTGGGTGCTCGGGCCAATCCTCATGCTGGCGCTCGCCTGGATCTTCCTGCCCGACCTGCCACACTACCGCAACGGGCTCGTGCTCATCGGGCTTGCCCGATGCATCGCCATGGTGCTCATCTGGAACGCGCTTGCCCGCGGCTCCGGCGAGCTGGCCGCCGTGCTCGTAGCGCTCAACTCGGTCTTCCAGATCCTCACCTACTCGGTGCTTGGCTGGCTGTACCTCACCGTGGTACCAGGCTGGTTCGGCGCCGGCACGGCGGCGCTCGACATCTCGATGGGCCAGATCGCGCGGAGCGTACTGATCTTCCTTGGCATACCGCTGGTGGCCGGCTACCTGACGCGGAAGCTCCTTGTCGCAAGGAAGGGCGCAGCATGGTACGACGGCGTCTTCATGCCCAGGATCGGACCGACGGCGCTGCTGGGACTGCTCTACACCATCGTCCTCATGTTCGCGATGCAGGGCCACCGCATCCTCGAGCTGCCGCTCGACGTGGCGCGTATCGCCTTGCCCATGCTGGCCTATTTCGCGCTCATGTTCGGCCTGGCCTTCTGGCTCTCCCGGCGCCTGGGGTTCGACTATGAAACCACAGCGTCACTGTCGTTCACGGCGGCGGGCAACAACTTCGAACTGGCAATCGCGGTGGCGGTGGCGACATTCGGTATCGCTTCCGGTGAGGCACTGGCGGCCGTGGTGGGGCCGCTCATCGAGGTTCCAGCGCTCGTGAGCCTGGTCTATGTGTCGCTCTGGGCGCGCCGCCGCTACTTCCCGGCCGACGCGCCCCCGGCCACTGCCCCTCGCGTGAGCTCCTGATGCGCTACGTCCTTCTCTCCGACGTTCATGCCAACCTGCCCGCGCTCAGCGCCGTGCTCCTGGACATCACCGAGCGGGCGCCGGACGCCGCCGTGTACCACCTGGGAGACCTCGTGGGGTACTGCGCGTGGCCCAACGAGGTCGTGGACCTGATCAAGTTCGCCAGCATCGCAGGCGTGGCGGGCAACTACGATTCCACGGTGGCGACCGGCTACAAGCATTGCGGCTGCCGCAGTGAGAGCGCAGAGCAGGAGGCGCTCGCGCATACCAGTTTCGAGTGGACGTGTGCCAACACGTCGGTGGCAGGCAAGGCGTTCCTGGGCGGGTTGCCATTCCGGCTGGACCTCAGGCCCCTCGGCGGTCATGTCGCCGGCCCGACCGTGACGCTCGTGCACGCCACGCCCATGAACAACCTCGTCTACGTGACGGAGGACCGGCCGGACAGCTTCCTGCTCAAGCTGGCGGAACAGGCGGGGCTCCGGGCCGGCGATGTGCTCTGCTTCGGTCACACGCACAAGCCGTGGCACCGGGAGGTAGACGGGATCCACTTCGTCAACACGGGCAGCGTCGGCCGGCCGAAGGACGGGGATCCGCGGGCTGGATACGTGCTGCTCGATGCGGATGCGACGGGTGTCCAGGTCAGATTCATCCGGGTGGACTACGATGTCGAACTGGCCGCGCGCGAGGTGGCGAGGGTGGGATTGCCGCTCGAATTCGCCGAGTTTCTCCGGACCGGCGGCGCGACCACCAGGACGGGGCAGCCCTAGACGACGGTCCCGAAAAGGCGACCGACCAGCGCGGTGCATCCCATTGCCACCGCGCCCCAGAAGGCGACGCGCAGCGCCCCCTTCCCCACCGGCGCGCCACCGACCTTCGCCGCCAGGGCGCCGAGCACCAGGAGCAGGACGATGGTGACGCCGACAATGCCCCAGGTGAGCGATCCCTGCGGAAGCAGTGCCGCGAGGACGACCGGCGGTGCCGCACCAACGGCGAACGATGCCGCCGACGCCAGGGCGGCCTGGATGGGACGGGCTCGGGTGATCTCATTGATACCGAGCTCATCGCGCGCATGGGCCGCCAGCGCATCGCCCGCCATCAACTGGTCCGCCACCTGCCCCGCCAGTTCCTTCGTGAGTCCCCGCTTCACATAGATCCCGGCCAGTTCCGCCCTTTCCGCCTCGGGCTCCGAGGCAAGTTCACCGCGCTCGCGCGCGAGGTCGGCTTCCTCGGTATCCGACTGGGAGCTGACGGAGACGTATTCTCCCGCCGCCATCGAGAGGGCACCGGCGGCGAGACCGGCCACCGCCGCGAGCAGGATCGCGGCGCGGGTGGGCTCGGCGGATGCGACGCCGACGACGAGGCTGCTGGTGGAGATGAGGCCATCGTTCGCGCCGAGCACGGCGGCGCGCAACCATCCGATGTGCTCGCTGCGATGCCGTTCACGGTGCATGGCTGTCACCCGACCCGCCGCCGACCGCCATGCTGCGCAGCAGCCGGTCGCGAATGAGCTGAATGTGGGCCCGCAGGGTGTAGATCATCGACATGTAGGCCGCGGTGGTATGCAACTTTCTCGCGCGCGCGTCCAGCTCGTCGAGCTTGGCGATGACGGCCACCGGGTCCTTCACGGTTCCCTCCGCCAGCTCGGTCTCGACCGACTTGAGGTAGCTGTACACCCGGCTGACACGATGCTGCATCAGCGTAGCGTACAGCGCCGGCGCACCCTGCAGGACGGGATAGGCAATGCCGAGAATCGGGATGAGGAGCAGGCCGACCTGGGTGAGCACGGCGGCCACCCAGAACGGCAGGTGCCGCTGGAGGAACGGGGTGCCCGACTTGTGGTAGGAAACGGCGGCCTTGCTGAGCGGAAGGTCGCCGGCCTCGGCGGCCGGAAACTGGCCGGCGCGCTCGAAGACGCCGGGGCCGCCGTGTACCTCGCCCAGTGCATCGAGCAGGAGGTACTGCAGGGCAGGATGGAGGGACCGGCGCGCGGCCATGCTCATCTTGGACGCGACGAGCGGGACATTGTGGCCCGGGATGTTGCGCGCCAGGTCGACCACGCCCTCGGGGAGTGTCAGCAGCGTGAGTTCGGGATGCAGGGCCACGCGGGCCTCGGCGCGCTCGAACCCGACGAGGTGCAGGCTGTCATCGCGGAGCAGGCGCTGGATCGTGGGTGAGTCCCACGGCGCCACGAACACGGCGATGTCGATGCTGCCGGCGAGGATCGAGTCGGCGGCGGCCTCGCGGTCGAGGAGGCGAAGCTCACCGTCATTGAAGTCGGCACCCGTCTCGACCAACAGCCGCCGACTGAGACTGGCCGGGTCGCCACCCTCGGGCCCCAGCGCGATGCGCAGCGTGTGCGGCCAGGGCCGGCCAAGCGGCGGCATGCGATCGCCGCGAGAGAAGACCCAGACGGGCCGGTAGTAGAGGGTGCCAAGCGTGACGAACTCCGGGGGATTTCCCGGCGGTGGTGCTGCCGCCCTCGATGAGGGCGGCATCGATCCCAGCCTTCGGGTCCTGCAGCCGGGCCAGGCTCTCGAGCGCGCCGCGGGTGGCGACGAGCTCGAGCTGGACGCCTTCCCGCTTGAGGATGGCGCTGTAGCGCTCAGCGAAGTGGTACTCAGCACTCTCGGCGGGGCCAGCGGCCAGGCGAATGCGCCGCTGGGGTGGGTCGAATAACCATATCGCAAGCACCAATGCGGCCAACAGCGCAATACCGGCGAGAACCCAGAGAACCGTCGGCCGCTTGATGCCCGTCACCATCTCCACCCGGGTGAAGCCGGAGGAGACGCTCAGCGCGTGCTCCCGATGCGCTCCTGCAGCGCGTCGGTAAAGGGCTTCACTATCGCCGGGGTCTTCGGGCCGGCCGCCGTCTTGAGCAGCGCCGAGACCTGAGGCGACTTGTCGGAATCCATCGGCACGATGCCTTCGGGATAGGCGGTGCGGTTGCCCTTGTTGTCCACGTGCACGTCGCTTCCGGCAAGGGAGACACCGGCGAAGAGGCCAGCGCCCTTGGTGGAGTATGAGTAGATCGCCGATCCCTTCTTGAAATCGGTGTTGGCGCCGGCGCTGGTGCCGACCGGGCCGGCGGCGACGGAGGCCTGGCCGCCGATCTGGAAGTTGTTGCCGGCGATCAGCTGCGGCGCATCGTCGTGGGTGAAGACCAGCGCCACGTCGGTGGCAGAGCCGCCGATCTGGAAGCCGACCGAGCCGGCCTTGAGCGAGATATAGGTCGGGAGGCTCCATCCGTTGCCGACACGGCAGGAGGCGAGCCCGTACCCGACCTGCCCACCGACCACCATCGCCGCCGTCTTCACGCTCGGGACGATCGCCAGGCAGACCGCGCTCCGGAGGAGCTTGCTCGGCGGCGCATTCTTGGGATCGGAGACGAGGTTGGCGAGGACATGCGCGGCGGACTTGGCGCGATCATCGAGCTTGTCCTCTTTCTTGTCGTCTTTCTTGTCGTCCTGGGCGGCGGCGGCCGTGGCGATCGCAGATGTAAGGGCCAGGGCGATGAGGGAGATGTGACGGAAGCGCATGTTTGGATCCTCGTTCGTGGAGAGCCAACGGGTTACCGATGGAATCTACCCCGGCAATCGGCCACGGCTACGGTGCCTCGGGGCGTTGCAAAAACGACACGACGACCGCCACGACCGCATCCGGCTGATCGGCGTGCGACATGTGACCGGCGGAATCGACCGGAACCAGGGTCCCGTGCGGGAGGGCACTCATGAAGCCGGGGCTCTCCCCGAACGGTGCGACAGGGTCCTGCCGTCCCCAGATCACGAGCACGGGGCGAGACGATGCGCCGACCCGGCGCAACTGCTCCAGCTGGTCGGGAGACTCGGCGATGGCGGCGCGGGTGCGGCGCAACGCCTCACGGGTGCCCTTGAACCGCTGCTGAACACGATAGCGCGCCACCCAATCGGGATGGCGATCGGGGTAGAGGAAGTCGTAGAGCTGCCCTTCCGCCATTTCATCCGACCCGCCACGCAGCACCATGTGATAGTCCCACGCGAGGCGGGAACGCTCCTCGGGCGGCAGCGGACGGCGGTTGTTGATGACGGGGTCGAGATAGATGAGTGCCCGTACCCGATCAGGATACCGATCGGCGAAGCTGGTGATCATCGCCGCGCCGTACGAGATGCTGGCAAGCGTGACGGGCGTGGTGACGCGGAGGGAATCGAGCAGCCCGGCCATCTGGCGGACGAAGAGGTCCTGATCATAGACCGCGTCGATGCGATCGGACCAGCCGCGGCCGTAGTAGTCGAAGCGAATGACCCGGAACCCGGAGTCAGCGAGCGACTGGAAGAGGGGATCGGAAATGAAGCCCGGCACCGAGAACGCCGAGGCGAAGAGGATCACGCGACCAGTGTCGGGGCCCGCGACCTCGTAATGCGTCATGCCGTCGGCGAGGTGGACGAACTTTCCTGGCGCCGCGGCGCGGGCGGCATCATCGAGTTTTCGACGCTCGGGATCCTTGATCAGGAACAGTATCAGTGCCGCAGCCGCGGCGACGGCCAGCAGCCGGATGATCCAGCGAAGGATCGGCGTCACGGGAGGCTTCCCTGGTGCAGTGTCACCATGCGTTCCTGGCCGTTCCGGTCCAGGTGCAGTGTGTCCGTTGTACCGGGGTGGCGGAAGTACCGGCGCAGGGAATCGAGGCCCATGCCGGCGGCATCCGCGTCACCAACACGGCGCAGGCGATCGCCCGCCGCGATCCCGGCGGACTCGGCGGGCGTGGCGGACAGCACCTGGGCCACGATCACGTCGCCCCCGGGCATTTGCACCAGCAGCATACCCGCCCCTTCCCACGTCTCGCGCGCCGCCGCGTCGGCGCGCGGCTGGAGCACGAGGCGATGCCTCGCGTAGTCGAACGTGACGCGAAAGCGGGAAAGGTTCGGGGCCCCGATGGTTCCTGCGTCACCAATTCGCGCCAGGTCTTCAGACCAGCCGACGACCGGCTGAGGAATGACGACGCCACCGATCTCCATCGAATCGAGACGGCTGACAAAGTTGCGCGTGGCACCGCCGACGGCGATTCCCTCCATCGGCCTGCTGGGCCAGCCGGCGGGGAAGAGGCGGTTCTGGGCGACGAAGGAGCCATTGAGGCCAAGCCCGCTGAGGGAGCCGGTATCGAGCTTGAGCTTCGCGGGCACGCTCCGGCCGGCCACCCAGAGGGTGGCAAGCGCGAATGGCTCACCATCCTCGATCCAGACCCGCGTCTCGGTGGCGCCGGCAGGCGGACGCCAGTTTTCCGGCGATGCGAGCTCGACGGTGCGCGAGGCGTAGTCGATGGTTACGACGTAACGCTCGAAGAAGTCGTGTCCCAGGAGGCCGGCAAGCGGCTTCCCCACCACCGGCGCCAGGCCGGAGAGCGGGAGCACCGCAAGGCTGTCGGGATGGAACGGCCGACCACTGACCCCGAGTGGAACGGCGCGCGCCCATCCCTGGCTCACCGATCCACCCGGCTCTGCAACAGTCGCTGGCGCCGAGACGGCGATACCGGCCGCCTGCGCCGTCGCCGAGTCGAGCAGGGAGTACTCGTACCCCGAGTCGAGAATCCACAGTCCCTGCTTCCCCTGCAGGGTCACCTCGAGCAGGATGATGCCATCGACGAAGTCGGCGTGAACCGGGCTAGCGGGTGGTGGTGCCGCGCACGCGAGTGTCAGCGCCAATGCGACGCAACCAGGCCACGAGTTCAATCCCGAAGGGAAGCGGAGCACCGGTGCGCGCGTCGAAGAGCGCATGGTCGCCGGTGGGCAGGAGGAAGACGGTGAAGCGCGCCGAGGATGAGTCGAGTCGCTGCAGGCGAGCGACGCTGCGTGGAGGTTGGAACACTGCGATCCAGGCCTCCCAGGATGTAGAGCCCGACGGCGTCTCCCATGTCGAAGATCATCAGAGAGGATCGTAGCCCGGCGCCCCGGTGAACAGGTCCATCACGCTATCGGCCTGGACGAGGGGTCGATCGGTACGCTCGAAGTATCGGGAGAAATACATCTTCCTCGCCAACGGAGACCGCCGGGCCCGGACAGTGCGACGAAGAACCGGATGGGCGCGTCGCTCAGGGCGGCGGCCATGACCCACCACCGGCCTGGCTGCCTCCTGCCAGTCCGCGATGCGGGCAACGTCCACCCAGCAGGTCCGTCGCGAGCAGTCGCGCGGCCAGCGCGCCGCGTCGGCACCGAGCACTGGAATCATGGAATCACTGTTGCGGACACCGAGCGCCGCGATACTCGCCACCCGACGCTTGCCCGGTGCCGCGCTTGTCATAGGCGAGCACGGCGAAGCCGAGATCGCGGAAGCAGGGTGACGAGGGGAGCATTACCCTCGCGGGTAGCGGGACCGGAACCGTGGACGAGTGCCACCGCCGGGAAAGGCCCGTCTCCCGGGGGATAGGAGATCTCGCCGGCCAGGGTGATGCCCCGGCTCTCGAAGGTGACCGGTCGCGGCGCCGCCTGGAGGAAGAAGGAGAAGGGGCAACACCTGCAGCGTCACCCGATGCGAGAGGAAGAGCCGGCTGTGGGGGTCATACCGGGCCTACGCACGGACGCGGAGGCCCGCTCTCGAATCCGTCAAAAGGAGTAGCTGATCGAATAGAGCAGCTGGAACGTGTCCACTGTGACCTTTGTTTCCCTGGTCAGCGGCGGAATGCCGATCTCCGTCTCGGGAGATGTGCCGCTCTGGAAGCCGAGGCCGAGGGAGCCAGAGAGCTTGGCACCCGTGAGGGAAAGTCCGATGGTGCCCCCGATCATGTTCACCTTGCGAAAGGACTCGTCGGTGGAGGCAAGCGGCGACTCGTCGGTGTTGAAGCCGGCATGCAGCTCGAGCTTGGAAGAGAGTGGAATGCGGCCGCCGACGGCGAAGTTCACTACCGAACGGTACGACATCGTCACCGGAGCGAGCACTACCGGCGAAGTCTCCACCGGCGCACCGCCAGCCTGGCTGACCGCGATGCCAACACTGTCGCTGGTATACATGTCCCACTGATCGATGGAATTGTACCAGCGCACGTCGCCCTCGAGACGAACCTTGCCCAGCCGCACCGCGATACCGCCGGACACGATAAGGGGCAGCTTGTACTCCAGGCGCGCATGGGGATCGCGAAAGGAGAGCGCATCGAAGCCGCTGCCGAGCGAGGTAGTCGTGTTGTCCTGATACAGGGAACTGCCCCAGAGGCGTGCGGTCGGGGTGGCCAGGTTGAACCCGAGAGAGATGGCGGACGACACGTCCCATTGCACTCCAAGGGTGCCACGCACATTCCAGGTGCTTCCGTCAGCGGCGAATACTCGCGAGACCTGGCCCGCCGTATCGGCGGCGAAGATGAGCGAGTTGACCGTTTGCGACTGCAGGACGTCGATGACCGGCACCTGAAACGCGGCACCGATGCGGAAACTCGGCGAGACTCGGTACCCGGCGCCGACCGACGGAACGTGGGCTCGCAGTTGCACCTGCGAGCGATAGTCGATGTAACGGTTCGTGCCGTCGACCTGGCCCACTTCCTCGCCGGAGAGCGTGCCCGGTTCCCAGCTCAGAGGGGAATAGACAGAGAATCCGAAGCGCCAATTCTTCGACTTCACGACCGGGTTGGCGAGGACGACACCAAGGAAGCCGCCGAGGTTGGCGATCCTGCTGCTGGACACCTTCTGGCCGAGTCCTTCGAGCCCGAGATTCGTCAACTGGTATCCAGTAGAGCTCGCATTGACGGCAGTCTTGTCGGACCCAGCCAGGCCGGCGGCGTTGTAGACGTTGGCGAGCGGGCCCGAAACCTGCGCGATGACGGCGCCCGATTCGAGAGCCTCGTATTGCCCGATCCGTACCATGTCGTAGTTGGGGAGAATGATGCTCTTGGGAGGTGCAGTGACTACCTGGGCATCGGATGAAGACGCAGCGACGAACGTCGCCATCAGGACTACAGCGGCAGCACGCATGTCGGGCTCCGAGCGGCAAGGTGGAGAGTTACCTCACATATTGCGCCGAATCGGCCTGCAGGGGAAGTGCTACCTTGGTTCATGTACTTTCACTATTGCACAATGACTCCACGCCGAAGCCGCGGGGCGCTGCTGCTTGCAATGATCCCGCTGCTCGGGAGCAGTCTTCACGCGCAGACAAAACCGTCCACCCTGCTGGACCGCGCCATGAAGGCGGCAGGCGGCGCGTCCGTCCTCAGTGAGTATCGCGGCCTCGTGTGGACCGGACTGGGCGTAGTGCACCTTCCCAATCGTGACATCACGATCCGTGGCACGTGGAAGATCCAGCCGCCTGACAGCGCGGTGGTGTCGACGTACGACACCACCCGTGGCCCGGGGACGCTGCGCTACCTGATCGTTGCCGGACCGCAGGGGTGGCTCAAGAGGGATACGACGTTCACGGCGCTGCCGGAGGACATTCTCGCCGAGGAGCAGCACCAGTACTACCTGTACTGGCTGCTCCGGCTGGTTTCGCTCAAGGAGAAAGGGATGAAGCTGCATGCCGTCTTTCCCGATTCGGCCGGCCATGCAGGATTCCGGGTGGAGCGTGCCGGGCACCTGCCGGTGACCATGTACTTCGACTCGACCGGCGCGGTGGTGCGCATGCTGACGAAGTTCGCGCTGCCGGGGCCGGTGGCGGGAGACGACCAGGCGATCGGCCTGTCCGGCTCGACGACATCGAATGGCGTGCGCTGGTTCAGGCGGATGAAAATTCTTCGCGCGGGCAAGCCGTACTTCGACCTGGAGGTGGATTCGCTCAGCGTTGCAGCGATCGATCAGCGACCCGCTACTCGCCGGGCCGCACTGAGGTCGTGCTCACTCGGGGATCCAGGCCGGCGAGGTCGCGTCCACATCGCCGGGCGAAACCTGCCGCCGTCCATCGGCACCATCGTTCGTGATCACCGCATATCCCCCGTTCGCGTTTTCATCCGTCTCCAGCAGAAACCTCGCGCCCGGCGACCAAGGGTTCGCGTAATACTCCCATCGTGTGCTGGGGGTGAACACCGGCGTGACCACGCCGGTCGCGATGTCGACGATCACGAGCTGGAAGTCGAGATTGGGCCCGGCGAAGCGCGAGGTGACGAGCCGGTTTCCGTCCGGTGACCAGTGGACCTCGGAAAAGAAGCGCCCGGTGACGACATGCCGCAGGTCGCTGGCGTCAGGCCTCACCGTGTAGATGCCGCTGGTCGCATCGGAAAGGTCGTTCCGCAGGAAGGCCACCACGCTGCCGTCGGGTGACCAGCCGGGACCGTAGTCGAGATGCTCGCTGACCGAGATCGGCAGCGTGGCGCCCCCCAGTGTCAGGATGTAGAGGTCGATGTCCCCACCGGGCAGGTGTCGCTCGATGGCCAGCCCGGTGTTGTCCGGCGCCCAGTTCATGCGGTTGTTCACCCTCCATTCGGCAGGCGTGACAGTGCCGAAGGTGGTGCCGCCGGGCGACGAGATGCCGATCGAGCCCTGGCCCTCGTCGCGATACCAGGCGATGAGACTTCCGTCGGGGGACCAGCGAGGCTGGACGACACCGGGCGGCGCCGCGAGCGTGGTCGCGGGCCCACCACCCGCAGGAACCACGTGCCAGGTGATATCCCCGCCTTCGGCTCGGGTTCCGAAGAGGATGTTCTCGCCGTCGGGAGCGGGTGCGGGTGCGAGGGTGGCGGCTTCGGCGCCGTCGTAGAGCACCCGTCTCCCGCTGCCGTCGGCCTGAACGCGGACGAGGCGGGCCGCGGATGCCTCGAGGTACACGAGCGCGGGCCGTGGATCGGGGGCGGGACCATCGTCCGAACAGGCAGTGAGGGCCGCGGCGCAGAGAAGAACCGCAGGTCCGTGCCGAAGCATCGGCAGGCGCCAGGGCCGCGTCATGTTCCTCCGCTTACGACGACCATGATTTCGGGTGACGTGCCGACATATCCCGCGGCGTCGCGCGCGGTCGCGGTGAGGACGTGACCACCGTTGGTCGTGGTGGCGGTATTCCACACCGAGTTGTAGGGAGCGGAGGTATCCTCGTCGCCGAACTGCACGCCATCGATGAAGGTCAGCACGCCGACGACGCCCCGGTTGTCGAAGGCCGCGACCCGGATCTCAACCGAGCCGCTCACCGGTCCAGCGGCCGGCTGGACGATGTCGACATCGGGTGGCTGGGTGTCGGGGACCTGCTGGGTACCGCCGTCGTCATCACCACCACAGGAGGAGAGGAAGGCCGCCAGCACCAGGAGAGCAGATCGCATGGCGAAGCTCCGATTGGAATGGGATCAGAGAGGTGACGACGGGCGGGGGGAATCCAACACGCGGTTAGGTCGCGTCCCCGCAACAGGCTCCCAGCAGATCAACCGCGTTCCGGATCCGGGCCGGCGACCAGCCGGCAAACCCGAGCACCAGGCCGCCCGGACCACCGGGTTCGAGGGCGAACTCGGACAACGCAAACGCGGTGAGGCCACGCTCTGCAGCGCGCTTCGCGATGGCGCGATCGCTTCCTCGATGCAGCTTCGCCGCGAGGTGGATGCCGGCGCCGGCGGGACCCGGCGTCAGTCGCGTAGCGCAGCGGGCCGCGAGAGCGTCGAGCAGGGCGTTCCGGCGCTCGCGGTAGACCAGCCGCATGCGCCGCAGATGTCGCGCGAAATGCTCGCCCCGAAGGAAGTCGGCAAGAACCAGCTGCTCCAGCAGGGGCGGCGCGCCATCGTCGGCGGCACGGGACGCGACAAACGCCGGCGCGAGGCCCGGGGGAAGCACGGCGTAGCCCAGGCGCAGTGACGGAAAGAGGATCTTGCCGAAAGTTCCCAGGTAGATGACGCGACCCGATCCATCCATGCCCTGCAATGCCTGCAGGGGCCTTTCCTCATAGCGGTACTCACCGTCGTAGTCGTCCTCCAGGATCCAGGCATCGCTCTCCTCCGCCCATTGCAGCAACCGGAGCCGCCGCTCCAGCGACATGGTGACGCCAGTGGGAAACTGGTGCGAAGGCGAGACGTAGGCGAGCCGTGCGTTGCGGTGTCGTGCCATGCCGGCATCGACATCGATGCCGGCCTCGTCGACCGGGACAGGCACAAGCCGCGCACCGGCGGCGAGCAGCGCGCGGCGGGCACCGAGATATCCGGGATCCTCGATCCATGCGGCATCGCCGGGATCGAGCAGCAGCATCGCGAGCCGCGCGAGCGCCTGCTGGGTCCCGGTCGTGATCACCACCTCCTCCGCGGTACAGCGCACGCCGCGGGTAAGTCGCAGGTGTCCGGCGATGGCGGCGCGCAGCGCGGGATGGCCGGCCGGCTCGGGCGGGCGAAGGAGGTCGGCCTGGTTCCGCGAACGGAGCCGGCGCCAGGCGAGGCGACGCCACACCGCAATGGGAAAGAGGTCGAGCGCCGGGTAGCCCGGCAGGAACGGCCGCGCGACGTCGAGCTGCCCTGCCCCGGCCAGCATCGGGGCCAGTGCCCCGGCGCGCCGAGCGAGGCGCACGGCAGCGCGGCCCCCGGCGACCCGGCCCGCGGGAGCCGGGGCGGCGAGCCGTTCCTCGGGGAGCGTCGAGGTGACGCGGGTCCCGGATCCGACCTTCGCCTCCAGGTATCCCTCCGACCAGAGCCGATCGTAGGCCTGGATCACCGTGGCCCGGGAGAGGCCAAGCTCGGTGGCGAGCGTGCGGGACGACGGGAGCCGCGCGCCGGGACCGAGACGGCGGGCGAGCACCGCGCGCCGCACCTGCTCATACAGCTGGAGATAGAGCGGAACGTCGTCCTGCTGGTCGAGATCGAGCCAGGGAACGAGGCCGGCGGAACCGCGCACTACCCCTCCTCAAGTGGACTGGTTCAATCATCGCTAATTGGCACTTCACGCGCTACCACTTTGGTGCCATCGTGACGGCGAAGCGGGGTGCCCACGCGGGGTGCTCCTTCACCCGGTCCAATTGGAGAACGATCACATGCGCCAGTCACCGAAGTGGAATCACCTCGCCGGCCTCGCCATGGCGGGCCTGCTCGCGGCATGCGCGACAGAGCAGCCGGCGTCGCCGGATGCGCCGAGCGTGCCGGTGGCCGATGGCGAGAGCGACGTACTGCCATTCGCGGCCGTTCACGGGGCGGCCAACCTCTCGCTCAAGCCGTGCAATGCAGCTGCGTACCGGCAATTCGACTTCTGGCTGGGCCAGTGGGACATCACCGAGGCCGGGGCCCCGGCGGGAACGAACGTGGTGGAGCCGCTACTCAGCGGCTGCGCCATCCGGGAGAACTACCTCGACCCGGCAGGGGGTTCGGTGGGCACGAGCCTCAACAGCTACGATGCGGACGCGAAAGTCTGGCGGCAGACCTGGGTAGCCGACTACGGGGTGGACTACCGGATGGCGGGCGGCCTCGATGCATCGGGCACGATGGTGCTGACCGGCGAGCGGATCAACGCGGCGAACGGCCGGCTGCTGCTCGACACGTGGAAATGGACGCCGGTCGATGCGAGCACGATGCTGCAGACCGGCCGACTCACGGTGCCCGCGATTGGCTACGACAACCAGTTCTGGAACGGGGAGTACCACCGGGTGGCCGCGGTAAACCCGCCACCGATGGTGTCGTCGGGGCTGTGCGACGATTCGCCGTATACCGATGCCGACTTCCTCGCAGGATCCTGGAACGTGAAAGGACTGCTGGGCGTAAGCCTCGGCAGCAGCACGATCACCAAGACGGTGAGTGGTTGCCTGGTGGAGGAACACTTCAAGGGGCGGCTGGGTTACGAAGCGATCGCGTTCACGTATCGCGACCCGGTGACGCGGCACTGGTACCGCTCGGCGGTGGACAACCTGGGCGAGCGCATCGAGCTCGAGGGAGACTTCACGGGCAATGCGCTGGTCCTGACGGGTACCGAGAAGGTGGCTGGGGGTGAGGTGCGCTACCGGCTCACGCTCACGCCGACTGGTGCGGGAGTGGAAGCGAAGCACGAGATCTCCCGGAACGGCGGGGCGACGTGGGTGAAGCTGCCGACGCTGAGCTACGCGAAGTAGCTCCGCGGAGCCAGGTCGACCTGGTGCTGGCCTCGCCGGTGCCGTGGTGATGTCGACGGCACCGCCCGGTCAGGCGCTTCGCTCGAGGGTCACGTGAATCGATTTGGAGGTCGGGGTGTTGCTCCACGCCGCGACGCTGCCGAGGGGCACGAGGACGTTGGCCTCGGGGAAGTAGGCGGCGAGGCAGCGGCGGGGAATGGGATGAGGCACCAGCTGGAAGCGGCGCGCCATGCGCTTCTGGCCGCGGAAGTGACTGATGATGTCGACGCGCCCATCGGCTTCCCAGCCGCGGGCGGCGATGTCGTCAGGGTTCATGAACAGGACGCGCCGGCCACCGTGCACGCCGCGGTACCGGTCATTCAGCCCGTAGACCGTGGTGTTGAACTGGTCATGACTGCGAATGGTCATGAGGACGTACCGGTCGGCTCCGAGATCGTGATCGGAAATCGGGCCGACGGCGAAGTGCGCCTTCCCGGTGCTGGTGACGAAGTGTCGCTGACGCGCCGGGTTGGGCAGGTAGAACGGCCCCGCCGCGACCTTCGCGTTGAAGTCGCCGAAACCGGGGACGACGCGGCTGATGTGATCGCGAATGCGGCCGTAGTCGGCCGCGAGGCCGGTCCAGTCGATCCTCGAGGTGCTGCCGAGCGTCTCCCTCGCGATCCCGGCGATGATGGCGACCTCGCTCCGGAGCTGGTCTCCGCACGGATCGAGCGGACCGCGCGACGAACTCACCACGCCCATCGCGTCTTCCACCGTGACAAAACCGGACGGGTCCTTCTCCGAGCGGCCGAGGCACGGGAGGACCATCGACTCCCGGCCGGTGACCAGGTGACCGCGGTTGAGCTTGGTGGCGATGTTCACCGTGAGGCTGAGCTTGCGCAGTGCCTCCGCGGTGCAGACGGTATCGGGTGCCGCCGCGAGAAAGTTGCCTCCCAGGCCGATGAAGACGTCGATCTCGCCATCATGGATCGCCGCGATACTGTCGACCACATCGTAGCCCGCCTCGCGCGGCATGGGGAACTGGAACTCCTTCTCCATGGCGTCGAGGAACGGGCCGGTGGGGCGCTCCCACACCCCCATCGTGCGATCGCCCTGGACGTTCGAGTGGCCGCGCACGCAACAGGTCCCGGTGCCCGGGCGCCCGATGTGACCGCCCAGCAGCAGCATGTTCACCAGCATGCGGATGGTGAGGACGGCATCGGCATGCTGGGTCAGCCCCATGGCCCAGCAGGCCATCATCCGCTTCGACTCGGCGATCATCTGGCCGGCCTTCTCGATTTCCTCGCGCGCAATGCCGCACCCGTCCACGATCTCCTGCCACGATGTGTCCTCAATGTCGGCCCGGAGCGCCTCGAAGCCGTCGGTATACTCGGCGATGAAGGCGTGGTCGAGCACGCCGCCATTGGTGCGCTCCACGTCCAGCATCACCTTCATCAGTCCCTTGCAAAGGGCGATGTCACCGTTGATACGGACGGGGAGGTACATGTCGGCCAGCGCGATGCTGCTACCATCGAGCATGTGCAGGGCAAAATCGAGCTTGTTCGGGTATTCCTCAGGATTGGGATCGGCGAAGCGAAGGAAGCCGGGCTCGGGCAGCGGGTTGATGGCGATGATCTTCGCACCGTGCTTCTTCGCATGCTCGAGCGAGGTGAGCATGCGGGGATGGTTGCTGCCGGGGTTCTGTCCGACGATGAGGATCATGTCGGTATGCTCGAAATCCTCGAGCGTGACGGTCCCCTTCCCTATGCCCAGGCTCTCCACCAGGGCGGTGCCGGACGACTCGTGACACATGTTGGAGCAGTCGGGCAGGTTGTTGGTGCCGAACTGCCGTACAAAGAGCTGGTAGAGAAAGGCAGCCTCGTTGCTGGCGCGACCGGAAGTGTAGAAGGTGGCGCGATGGGGCGTCGGCAGCGCGCGCAGCACCTCGCCGATGTGACGGAACGCCTCGTCCCAGGAGACCGGCTCGTAATACGCGGCCCCCTCACGGCGGTAGAGGGGCTGGACCAGGCGACCCTGCGCATTGAGCCACTCGTCGGACTGTGCTGCGAGACGATCGATCGACCACTCGCGGAAAAACCCGGCGCCAATGGTATGCTTGCCACCCTCGCTCGCGATGGCCTTGGCGCCCTGCTCACAGAACTCGAACTGGTGGCGCTTCCCGTCGGGTGAGGGCCAGGCGCAGCTCTGGCAATCGAAGCCGTCCTTCTGGTTGACGCTGAGGAACGCCTTCTTCGTATCAAGCAGGCCGAGCCGCGGAATAGCGTAGCGAAACGAGCCGATGATCGCGGGGAGGCCGGCAGCGGCCTTCGATGGCGTACGGATCGATGGGGGCCGGGTCTCGACGGGCGGCTGCGCGAGGAGTGCCGCGGGATCCCATGTGCTGGTCGCGGCACAACTCTTCCGAAACGCGTCAAGAAGGGCCTTCCCGGGTTCGTGGGGCTCGGTCGTGCGGGGCGCAAAGCCGGGAAAGAAGCCTTCCGCGAGCAGGGTGAACGAATCCACTCCCTGCGGGATGGCCCCGGGACCGTCATGGGTGTCGTCCGCCATTGCATTCTCCCTTTCAACTCCTAGATACTCCGGCCCGGCCGTGACGTTGTGATAGGGCCGGGGTATAGCGGGATAGCACCTCCTCCGGACGGGAGATCAAATGTCGTCGGTTGAGACCCTGCGGGAACTGTTCCTGGATGAAGTGAATGACCTGCTCAATGCGGAGCGCCAGCTTGCCAAGGCGCTGCCGAAGATGATTCATGCGGCCACATCCGTGCCGCTCAAGGACGTGCTGGCGGGCCAGCTCAAGGAGACCGAGGGACACATTGACCGGCTGGAGATGATCCTGGCGGAACTGGGCGTGGCACCGGGCGGCAAGAAGTGCAAGGGCATGGAAGGGATCCTCGAGGAAGGCTCGGAGATGATCGACCATGTGGTGGTGCCGGCACTGGATGCAGCGATCGTGAGCTCGGGCCAGCGGCTCGTGCACTACGAGATCGGCGGGTACGGCGTGATCCAGGAGTGGGCGCGAACGCTGGGCTACCGCGCGGCGGAGAAGCTGATCGCGAAGACGCTGGAGGAGGAGAAGGCGGCGCACGCGAGACTGTCGGAGCTGGCGAAGGGCGGAATCAACACCACCGCGAGCAAGGGCGAGGGAATCCCGATCCGCTGACGCCCCAGGAAAGTCCCCCGCAATGCAGGTGACATGGCTGTTCCTCCTGGCGCTGCCGATAGCGTGCGTCGCGTGGACGGTCACGCACGAGGACCTGTTCCGCGAGTTTCATGACTACTGCTTGACGCGGAGCGAGGGAGCCCGGCGGTGGTACGTCCGGAAGTTCTTCTACGTGTTTACCTGCGAATACTGCTTCAGCCACTACGTCACGCTCGGGTTCCTGGCGATGACGGGGTACAGGCTCCTGCTGGACGACTGGCGGGGATTCGTGATCGGAGGATTCGCGCTGGTGTGGATCGCCAACATCTACATGAGCGTGTTCGCCCGGCTGCGGCTGGTGATCAAGTCAGAACGGGTCGACATCAAGCTGAAGGAAGAAGAACTGCAGAAGGAAGGGGAACCGCAAAGGGACTAGGCCGCCGGCGGCCGGCGAGCCTGCGAGGAAGACGCCGGGGTCTTCATCTGCCGGAGCATTTCCTTCTTCTGTTCGAGGGCCTCGAGCTCGTTGCGCAGGCTGTCGCGCGATGTGTCGCGGCTGAACCAGGCGGCCACCCGGGGTGAAACGCCGACGACCAGGAACACGGAACCCACGACCAGCACAAGCCCGAGCGCCGACATTCAGCCTCCCTTAAGCGAAGAATCCTGCGATCCGGCGTATTCTCCGCTTTCCCGGCCACAAGTCAAGCCGGTCGTGGTAAAGGCTGTGTATCAGCGGACTTCCGGGGCGTCGATGTCCCCGCCTCCCTCCCGCAACTGCTTCCGTGCCTCGGCCGCGAGACGAACGTAGCCCGCTTTGATCGCGTCCAACTCGCGCTCTTCCAGATTCTCGAGGTCCATGAGGGCGTTGTGGGCGCCGGCATGGGCCCGAAGCAGCTCATCGAGCTTGACCTGAAGCGCCTCAGTGTCGCGATTCTGGGTGTTCTGGATGAGGAACACCATCAGGAAGGTGACGATGGTGGTGGTGGTATTGATGGCCAACTGCCAGGTGTCGCTGTACTTGAAGATCGGGCCACTGGCGAGCCAGACGAGGATGAGACTGGCTGCCAGGATGAAGGTGATGGGGCGGCCGGAAATCCGGGCGGCATCTCGGGCCAAGCGTGTGAAGCGGGCGCTGGCGGACATTTGGGGGGCTCCGGAAGGGGGTCAAGGGTGATACCCCCCCCGGCTGGCTGCCTAGCGTACCACGCGACACTTCAGCCCATCAGAAATCTTGAGATGCGGTGCGTCGGCCAGGACAACCCTCTCGTGGGAGTATGAACCGGCGTCAACTTGCAGCTTGACTGCGCGGCGGGGCTGGTTCACGCCCGTCTCCCCGGCGCATGAGCCACCAGCGGGGCCGACCGGTTCCTGGACCGTCAGCTCCCCGACCACCTTGATCTCAGCCGGAACCGCCTCGCCCTGATCATTCACGATCCAGACCGTGAATGATGAGGGAAGCTCGCCGGCCATCGCCGTGATGACGAGACCGAGCATGGTCGGATAGACCGCCCCCGGCGCCACCTTCGCATCGACACGCCCACTCGGCGGCATCTTCGCTGAAAATGCATGGTCGCCGACCAGCGCGACGGCCTCGTAACCTGGAAGAGCCCCGGAGGACAGCGGAAACGTTGCTTCCGTCTGATAGAAAAGGGAGGAGGCAGGCTCATACCGGATACTGGAGTGGTAGGTCCACGCCTTCCGCTGCCCCGCGGAAATGTCTCCGTTCTCGTCCAGGTGAAGTGTCCCTTCACCGCCCGCCGCGGAGGTGAAGGAAATACGGGTCAGGGCCTCGCGGCGCCGGCCGGTGTCCGGGTTCTCCTCTTCATACCGCGCCTCGACATCCCTCAGGAGCGAGAAATCCAGGTTCAAGTCGCGGTTGAGGGCCGGCCGGAGCCAGGCAACCGTATCCGTCTCCAGGCGTTCGATCGCCGCCGTCGTCGCATTGTAGTTCGCCCTCGCGCGCTGAGCCGCGATCCGGGCATTGTCGTCGGTCGCCTGGGACCAGGCCTGCCACACCGCCGGCTTGTCGGCACGTCGTTGAGCGAGAATCGACCCGATACTGGCGGCGAACTGGCTGTCCGGGCTGGGTGGCTGCCCTGGAGCGATGTAGGAAGGGGCCGAGGCACCGGCTATCCCGGTGCAGTCCGGCAGGTCAATCGCGGCAATGCAGCGCGAATTGGCGGCCTGCCCATGCAGCGAGACCGGCAACAAGATGAGAACGGCCGCAGCTGCGACCGGCAGGAGTGAGCGACAGGACATCCGGGAGCCCTTCAGGAGGTGCACGAAATCTGGACACGGTTCACTGGATGTGTGAGACGCATCACATATGCCGTTACAGGCGAGACCTTGAGCCGGAAGATCCGATCATCGAAGTGGAGGGAGCAAAAGCACTTACCGGATCAGGCCGCGGACGGTGGGAGGGCACGTCGGGCCGGGCTGGTTTGTTCCGCAACATGGCCGTGCGCATTGCACTGCAGCGCCGGCGCCATCGCCAGGCGGCTATCTCCCGACCCAGCGCAGCTCGTCTACATCAGTAAAGAGGGGTGCATCGGTGCGGAGGGTGGCGAGCTGCTTGAAGAGCAGCGCCACCTCGAGGTTCTCGCCGAGGACGTCGGGCGGGAAGTCTTCGATGGGACCGTGGCGCTGGATGAGCCGGGCCGCCGTCTTCGCACCGATACCGGGGATGCCGGGATAGCCGTCGGCAGCGTCACCGACGAGCGCGAGATAGTCGGGGATGCGCACGGGGATGACGCCGAACTTCGCCAGGACCCCATCGGCGGTCCGCATCTGTCCGCTGCGCCGGTCCATCTGCACGACCCGGTCTCCCACGACCGATTGCGCGAGATCCTTGTCCGGCGTCCAGATGCAGACCTTCTCGACACGGGGGTCGGCGGCCGCGAGGTGCGCCGCGGAGGCCAGCGCGTCGTCGGCTTCCAGCTCGACCATGGCCCACACCACGACGCCCATCTCCCTCAGGGCCTCCTCCAGGGGATGGAACTGGGCCCAGAGCGCGGGCTCGATGCCCTCACCGGTCTTGTATCCCGGCCACAACCCGTTGCGGAAGGACTCGATGACGTGATCGGTGGCCACGCCGATGTGGGTGGCGCCACCCTTGATCATCTGGGTGACGGTGCCGAGCACACCCTTCACCGCACCAAGAGGCGGATCGCCAGTCTTGCCGCGGCGGATGCCGTAGAAATGGCGGAAGAGTTCGTAGGTGCCGTCGATGAGGTGAACGATCACGGGTAGACGACCAGGGTGACCCAGGCGTGCGGCGCCGCGGTAAACGTCAGGGTGCGGCCGGCGTTCCCAAGGGATACCGCCACCGGCTCCTGCTCATCGGCGCGAACGCGAACCGCGCGGGAGCGCGGGCGGCCGAGGCGAAGGGTCCCCTGCACCGCGTGCGCCGTGCTGTTGAAGCAGCGGAACACGATGCCATCACCTTCCTCAGCGGGCTTCAGGGTGGAGAGGACGAGCCCTTCGCCATCGAGCTCGATGCTGTCGGCCGGCGCGGTGAGATCAGTGGCATCGCGAAGCCAGACGGGTTGCAGCGGCACGAACGCGTCTTCCCACAGTGCTGGAATAGCCGCAATGGCGTCGATGGGCGCGAGGGCGAAGGCGACGGTGGACCCGCCGAGGCATTGCGCCAGGGGCGTCGACTGGGGCCAAGCGGCGTGACCCGAGCGGGTGTCAAGGTCGTTGCGGGACAACTGGCCCACGGAACGGAGGAGCGTCACACGCAGGTCGCCGTCGAGCCACTCTGCCTCGAAGAAACCGGGCGCCATGAAGGCGAGGCCACGATGGTCGCGCGTGGCCGCGGCGTAGCGGTGCACCGGGACGGTTGCGACGCCAGCCTCGAGCGGTGAACCCTCGAGGTCTGGCCGATCGCGGAGCACCGAGCCGAACTGGGCACCGGTGGTGAGCGGCTCGCCATCGAGGCCCAACGGGAGGCCGAGACGGAGACGGTGATCCTGCGCCTGGTTGCCCAGGCTCAGCCGGCAGCGAACGATCGGGCTTCCGGCGAAGACCTGCACGGTGAGACGGAGGTCAATCGTGCCGGTGCCGGTGCGAACCGACCAGGCCGCCTCGAGCGCGCCATACAGAGGGCCAGAGGCGATGACGCGACGGTCGACCGAGCCGGTCGGGCTGAGGACGCGCTCCCTGCCGTCGGGGCAGAAGGTGTAGGTATCGCCACGGTCGGTGACGCCGAGGATCTCGAGGAGGCCCGGAAAGCGGTGGTCACGGACGAGATCGTGAAGGTCGAGGCGCCCGCTCCGAAGGAGAGTCACGCTAACGAGGTCGTTGGAGAGGGAGAAGTCGTCGAGGGCGACAGGGCGGGAAAGGCGGGTGAGACGGGTGCGGCGGGTGAGGGGCGAGTGTGATGACACCCATTCCAGGGATCGACGGTGCAGCCAGTGCCACCGTGGCGACCTCAACTTCATCGAGATCGGGGTAGTGACGATCGGCGTCGAGACGCTCGGTGGTGCGCTCGCGCGCGATGACCTGGAGCGGCAGCATTTCGTCGCCGAAGGCCAGCGCCGATGGAACCGGATCTCTGCCGACGCGAGCGACGCGATCACCGGGAGGACCGACGAGCACGTCGCGGCGGAAGGCTGAGATGCGGGCAAGCACCACCCCGCCCCGGGGCCGGGCCGCCGGATTCCAGATAGCGAGCCGGGGCCGCGACTCCGCCGGGTTGTCGCGTGCGCTGTCGGGATCGTGTCGCACGATTCGGTGGAGGGCGCGACGGGTGAGCTCCTTCCCTGCGGCCTCGACGGCGGCGAACCGCGTCTCCATGGTGCGTGCCACGACATCGCTTACCGTGCCACAGATCGAGTCGTGAAAGTGGTTGGTGAGCAGCAGAGTCCAGGCGAAGGCGAGCGATGCACGGAGATCGTCGCCGCCGGCGAGTGCGACCAGTGGTGCCGCGAGGCGCTCCAGCGCCAGCTCGATCTCGCTGTTGCGGCGCTTGTGGGGTGCGCGGGTAGCGTGCGTTCCCTGCAGGACCCAGGTGGATGGGTGGGGCTCGCGCAGCTCACCGGAGTACTCGCCCAACCTGCCGGCCGAGCCGGCCAACGCGGCGATGGCGGCGTCCGCCCGGGAGATGCGCACCTCGTTGCCGGGCTCGAGCCCGGCGAGAAGGCTCCGGAGCAGCGGCAGGTCACGATGCACCCAGTGATGATCGGCACCGATGAACACCGGAATGTTCGGCCCGGAACTCCGGGCGATGAGCTGCGCGCGCAATTGCTGCCAGGCCGCGGGCAGCTTCTCGCGATCGGCGGGGAGATCGGCGCCGATTTCGTAGCCCTGCGGCGGCAGGTGAAACGCAAACAGCTTGTGCCCGCCGGGTCCCTTCCACCAGAACGCGTCACCTACCCGGTCGGATGGCGCCACGCCCCGCCACAGCACGACATGCCGCAGGCCGAACTCGCGAGCGAGATCGGGCAGGATGGCAGGATGACCGAACGCGTCGGGCGAGTAGAGCACGCCGCTTCGGCGCCCGAGACGCTCGGCCATCCGTCCCCCGACCAGCAGGTTGCGAATGAGCGACTCGCCGGAGACCACCTGTTCGTCGGCGAGCACGTACCAGGGACCGACCTCCAGCCGCCCGCTCCGGATGAGGGCCGCGAGCGCCGGGGCCTGCGCCGGCCTCGCACGCAGGTAGTCCTCGACGAGGACCGTCTGGCCATCGAGGTGGAAGTGAGTGAAGGTGTCATCGCGCTGGAGCCGCGTGATGAGGTCGTCGAGCATGCCGACCAGGCGCACGCGGAGCGCCGCCTCGGGGAGGTACCACTCCCGGTCCCAGTGCGTATGTGGAACGAGGTGAAAGACCAGCCGGGTCACGCCGGCTTCCGGGAGAGCGCCTCGGCGTTGCCGTGGTCGATGGCTGTGCGATCGGCGGGCGAGAGATCGAGCAGGTCGAGCCGGGCGATCGGTGTCTCGGGAATACGGAGCGGCATGCCGGTGCCGAGCACGAACCGCGCGGAACCGATCGTCTCCAGCAGCAACTGCAGGTGATCCTCGGGCGGTCCCCAGATCCAGCAGATGTCCCACCAGATGCGCGACGATTCCTCGGGCGTGAGCGACCAGTGGGTTTCCTCGATGAAGCCGCGATCGGCGTGGGTCACGAGGACACGCGTCCGCGCATCGGAGCGCACGAGAGCGCGCACCGCCGCCGCGGGAAGCTCACTGGAGTGATCGATCGGATGACGCTGCCGGCCATCCTCGAGTCGCACCGCCAGCATGAGCGGCATGCCGACCTCGGCGCACGCCGCACCAAGGCGGCGCATCGGCATGCCGACCGGATCGAGTCCGTGCACCGTCGGGTCAACGCGCACCGCGGGGGCATTGCGCTCGACCGCAACGGCCAGCTCGCTCTCCCAGTTGGCCAGACCGGGCTCGACCGAGGGCACCGGGCGGAAGCGCGGCTCGTGCGCCGTGGCTTCGTAAAGCCACGGGTTCCCCTCGGTGGGATCGCGCCAGAAGATGGCGGGGAGGTGCGAGACCCAGGCGGCGTCGATGCCGAGGCGATCCATCGACTCCAGAAGGGCGTCGGTGGTGGTGCCGGGGATGCGCCGGAAGGGATATCCGCCGAGAAAGGTGTTGACGTCGATCATGCGGCACCCATGAAGGCTTCGGGCGGGAAGATCCGCGCGGCGTTGCGCCAGCGGACGTGTTCCATGTCGGCGGCCGGAAGGAGGTACTCGAGGTAGCGCAGCTTGGCCCACCCGGTACACATGGTGATATCCGCGCCCCAGAGGAGCCGCTCGACGCCAACGCGCGCGAGGCAGAGCTCGAGCATGCCGCCATCGACGCCGCTGCCGGAGAGGTCGACGTAGACGTTGGGAACGTCGCGCACCCGCTGGAGCGAGTGCAGCCAGTCTCCCCCGCCGCCGATGTGGGCCAGGATGAAGCTGGTGCGCGGGTGGCGCTCCGCGAGCTGGCAGAGTTCGTCGGCATCGGACGCTTCCTGTCCAGCGTACTCGCGACGCCGATGCTGCCAGATGTGGTGGAGCAGCGGGAGACCGAGCTCCCCGGCGAGGCTTGCGACGGGATCCAGGAGCGGATCGTTGGCGCGACGGCTCGCGGCGAGCTTGACACCGATCATCCCGGCGGCGGCACCGGTACGGATCTCGGAGAGCGCGTGGGAGCCAAAGTTGGGATTGACGGCGACGTAGCCCCGGATGCGATTGGGACGCTCGCGGGCCATGTCACGCAGCGCGGCGTTGGCGTGGGTGAGGTCGTCGGGCGACGGGAAGTAGATGGGCGAGCGGAGGCCCCAGCTTCCCAGGATGGACGCGACGTGAAAATCGATGCCGATCCGGTCGCCGGCGCGCAGGCGACTTGCGTTGCGCTGGGCGGCGTCGGCGCGGGGCGACCGGTCGGAATAGAAGTGCGCGTGCACGTCGATCAGCATGAAGCCTACTTGCGAAGGTCGTGCAGCGTATCCGCCAGGGTGTCGAGAACCTGGTCCACGACAACATTGTCGTGCGCCAGCGATACGAAGTTATACGCCGACCGCTTCCAGAGGACGCCCCGCCGCGCGACGCCGACGGCCACGGCCTGCGATGTCTCCTCGTCGCGATACTCGAGGTGGCACATCTCCGGCACACCCACGGCGCGGGTGACCAGGTCAGGAAACTCGCCGGCAAGACGCTCCAGCCCCTGCAGGAGCCGCGTGCCGGTGCGACGGAGGGTCGCCGGCACATTCTCCCGTTCCATGACGCCGAGGCAGGCGCGCGCAGCGGCGAGGGACAGGAACTCGGTGGCGAGGGTGGACGAGATCCAGGTGTCGGCCACCCGCTCCATGACGCCCCGGCGACCACCGACCACAGCGAGCGGGAAACCATTGGCCAGCGCCTTGCCGAGCACGACGAGGTCGGGCTCGAGGCCATAGCGCTCGGTGGCACCGCCGATGGCGAGACGGCAGTTGGTCTTCACTTCATCGATGATGAGGAGCGCACCGGCCCGGGTGGTCTCGTTGCGCAGAACCGCGAGCCAGGCCGGATCGGGCTCGGCGCCGATGACGGGCTCGATGATGACGCAGGCGAGCCGGTGCCCGACCGCGCGGACAATGCGGAGCGTCGCCTCCGCGTCGTTGAACGGCACCGTGTCGTAGAGAAAGGTGACCGATGCCGGAACACCGGCGGCGGAGGAGGTCCAGTCGAGCCAGCCGTGGTAACCGCAGCCGAGCACCATTTCCCGGTTGGTGTATGCGCGGGCGAGCCGCACCGCGGCAGCGCAGCCCTCTGCACCGGTCTTGAGAAAACGCAGCAGCTCGATGTGGGGCATGAGGCGCCGGAGTTCTTCGGCGAGCTCCACTTCCAGGACGGGCGCGAGCGATCCGACCACGCCGGAATCGAGCGCTTCCGCCGCCGCGCGATTGACGTCGGGATGGCCATAGCCCAGCGCCACCGCACCGAGTGCCATGAGAGAGTCGATGAACTCACGGCCGTTCGCATCCCAGATACGACAGCCGGCAGAGCGAAGCATGCGAAGTGGTATGCCTGGGAGATCGCCCTCACCATACAGAAGCTGGGGGCGCTTGCTGCCGGTCGAGGTGAAGCCGGCGACGGGCCATTCAGTCATCAGGATCCTTGCCAAGCTCAGGCGGACGCGGGGCCGAGCTCGAGCCGGCCGAAGCGGGTGGGATCGTGCCGGTCGCCGCGGAGCCAGACCCAGCCACCGTCGCCGGCCCAGGCCAGCTGTCCGGCTCGCCGCTGCCGTCCCGGGCGCATCTCATTGACGAGCAGGTCGAATCCAATCGTGTCTCCAATGCCGACGTGCTCCCAGCCGGGTGGCGCGAACGCCGCGTTGATGCGATAGCCGTCATCGGTGTGCTCCCAGCTCCCGTCCACCATCTCGGGCGTACCACCGGTTTCGCCGGCACCGCTCACCCGGAGCGCTGCATCCTTCTCCGGCACGATGACCCAGCCGAAGACGGGACCATCGGTGAGCGGGCGCACATATACCTGTACACCATCGCTGTTGATGTCATCCGGTTCGTTGTCGAGGAGCAGTGGCGGCGCGTCGGGAGGCCGGAACCAGGCATCGGGCTTGGTGACATCGATGGTAAGGTAGAGGCCATCGTCGTTCCAGGCGGCCCAGCACTGCGCGGTGAAGGAGCCGTCCCCGGTCCATGGCTCCTCGCTCCGGCGATACTGGTCCTCGCGATCGAGGAGCATGGGCTCCGCGCTCGTGCCGGAGACGTCATCGGGATCCTCGAGGACAGTGACGGCGACGGCCCGGGCCTCGAACTGGAGCTCCACGTCGGAACTGACGGGCTCGACGGGAACGCGGTGACCGGCGAGGCTGGTGACGTGGCCACCGGATTCGATGCGCCATCCGGCGGGATCGGGGCGATGTGTGGTAACTGTTCCACCAAGGCTGAAGGTGATCACATCGCTTCGTTCAGACTGCTGGAAGAGGGAAGAGGGAACAGGAAAGAGGTCACGAGTGATCACGGTGACGAGCCTGATTGCGTGACCAGTGGCGCGGGCAACGAGGAAGCGCGCGGACGGTGCACCCGGAACACCGGGACCGGTCGCGCGCAGCAATTCGTCGGCACCGAGCATGGTGAGGTGCAGGTTCCGGCCACCGGACGTGGCCCTGACATGAATGGGACCTGCATCGGCCGGAGCGAAGCGCTCGACGTCCGAGACGAAGTCGCTGTCGAGGCTTCCGGGGAGCCAGTCGCCCTGCGTGACGACTTCCCACTCACCGGTGAGATGCCAGGGAAGCTCGATCGTGTGACTCTCCGTGGACGACATCTCGACGATGTCGAGCAGGTGACCGGGAGCAGAGACCAGGATCCGGCTCGTGTCACCGAACCAGCCCCGGACCCAGGACCACTCCTTCCCGACGTCGAAGTAGTCGCAGGTGGCATTGCCGGGCACCTGGGAGACACCGTCGATACGGGGCGCATTGTGCGCGAGGGTGCTGCGATACCAGAAGAGATCGCGGGACACGTAACTGCCGGTGCCGGGATCGGGAAGCCAGTGCACGCCATCCTGATGCAGCGTGAGATGCAGGCGATCGGGATGGCCGTGGCCACCGCCGAGTATTCCGCATTCCAGGCTGGCATAGCGATCGCCGCTCCTGAGCACCGCGAGACCCTGATACTCGAGCAGGGCACTGGCGGGCGCCGGTTCTTTCGCGGGCGCGATTTCGTCCAGGGCAACGGCGAGCATCCACCAGGACAGGTCTTCCCTGCCCCGGCTCCCGGGCGCGGGCAAGCCCGCCTCATGCAGGTATGACTCGAACTGCATCGCCTTCGGTGCCGGCGCGCCGTAGAGCGCGCCGAGCCAGCCGCCAAGGTCACCCTCGCCACCGAGTGCCGCGAAACCCGCCTCCCAGTTCTCCAGGTACATCGGCTGCGCGAGCGAGACGCCGAAGCGCGAGTCCTTCCGTGCGGGAAAGATGTGGTCGGGAAGCGCGGTGAGCACCGGAGCGCGGAGCGCCTGCGCGAGACGAAACGCGCAGGCGGGATCCTCCAGCATGTCGAGACCCGCCGACTGTGCGAAGCGAAGGCCGATCAGGAAACCGCGCAGTGCAAAAAGGTGGTAATTCTCGCCCTCGGTCCACATGCCATCGGGGCCGAAACCGTTCATGAGATGACTGACGAGGCCTGAACGCGACTGGAGGGCCGAGACCAGAGCAGTTCCTCGTCCTCGAACCAGACAGCCAGTCCCGCGAGCGCGGCGTTGTTCCAGGTCTGCCGGTTGGACATCCCCTCGTTGTAGTCACCGATCAGGTTGGCAGCCTCATTCGCAATGAGGTCGATCGCGTCGGACGTGGCCTGGTCGAGCTGCCCGGCGGCGCGGAGCAGGAGCGCCCCGGAGATGACGCTGGTGATCCAGATCGACTCGAGATAGGTCGAGAAGAAGAGCCGCGAGGGCCCGAGCACATTGTCCTGGTTGGGATAGTCGAGATAGCGCGTGCCGTATTCGACGAGAAGGCGACGCGCCTCGGCGCCCGCCCGGTCATTGTCTCCCAGCGTGGCGAGTGCCGCGAGGTGCGCGATCCGCTCCCCGAGCCAGAGGTGCTGCAGGCGGGCCCACCAGCGATGGTGGCGCTCGCCGCTGAATACTTCACTGCAGGTGGGGCAGCGATGGACGTCAGGACTCCAGGGATCGAACTCGAGCGCGGTGCCGTCCCGGGGACAGGTGCCGCCATCGACGGAGAGAAGCGCCTTGACCGTCGGGATGGACGGCTGCCGATCGATCACCGGCAACGCGCGCGCATCGATGCGGACGAGGAGTTGCCGGAGACCGGAAGACCCGTCAATGAGCGAGCGCCGGTCGGCGAGTTCCTGATCGTTCAGCATGGCCCGACTCCCTGCATGGCCCATTCGACGGGAAGGACGCGGGCGCCCTGCTCCTTCGCGGCGAGACGCATGGCAGCGGCATCGTCGCGAGCGAGGAAGAACATGCAGCCACCGGCGCCGGAGCCGGCGGCCTTGCCGCCGACGGCCCCGGCATCTCGCATGGCGGCATCCAGCTCCGCCATGGCGGCGGTGCACATGACCGGATCGAGGCGTTGCTGGGCCACCCAGTTCCGGGAAAGCAACGCACCTACGCGGGAGAAGTCACTCGCGGTCATCGCCTCCGCCATCTCCAGTGCCACATCCCTCAGCTCGAACAATGCGCCGGTGACGCCGGCATCGCCGGCGATGACCGATGCCTGGACGCGGGCGATGGTGTTGCCGGAGAGGCGCGACGCGCCGGTGTAGCAGAGCACGATACGCCGGGCGAGCTCCCCGGCGAAGGCCGGGTCGATCGCGAGCGGCGTGATACCGACCCTGGGGTCGTTGAAGGTGAAGAGGTTGAAGCCGCCGAGCGCCGCCGCGTACTGATCCTGCTTTCCGCCGGGGACCCCGGCCTCGACCGCCTCGAGCCGCCAGGCATCATGCGCAACCTCGAGTGGCGTGCGGGAGACGCCTTCGAGGGCGGAGAGGGCGGCGACGATGGCGACGTCGAGTGCGCCCGAACTGCCGAGACCGGAGCCGGGCGGCACATCGGAGCTGGTGGTGAGCGTGAGTGGCGCCGTGGCCGGCCGCAAGCGCAGAGCCGCCGAGTGCAGGACGAGACCCGGGTCATCGACCGGTGTATCGGGCCGCATGATCTCCACCTCGGCGCCGAGTTCACTGGCGCGGAGCAGGTAGCCATGCTCGCGTCGCACCGCTTCGGCGCGGGCATAGAGCCCGATGGAGCCGGTGACGACGGCGCCGCCCTCGTGCTCGGAGAACGGCGGGACGTCGGTCCAGGCGCCGGCAAAATCGAGGCGCACGGGCGCCGCGGCGCGGACAACATCGCCTAGTGCGCGATGTGCCATTGGCTCAGGGTCACGAGTTCACCCCGGGTGTCCATCCTCACGCCCAGGACGCGACGGTTCATGCCCTGGATGCCGCGCGCGTGATAGAGAAAGGTGGCCGGAATCGAATCGCGGAACAGTTGCTGCGCGGCCCCGGGATCGCGAGGAACGGTCATGCCGGCGACGTCACCCAGGGGACGCAGGTAGCCAAGCGCGATGTCGCCGGGGACGCCCATGACAGCAGCGGTGAAGTCGTGGGTGGGCCCGTAGACGCGGTCGAGGAAAGCGGAGAGCTCGAGCTGGCGGATGGTCATGGTGAAGCCGGCCTTCGCCAGCTGTGACTGGAGCATCTGCTCCAGCACATTGTCACCCGTGCCGACGGTGAGGAGTTCAAAGCCGATAGGCGGGTCAGGCGGGTATGCCGGGTGAGGCGGTTGCCGCTCGTCGATCGCACCAGGCACACCAGGCGGAACGGGTCCGACCGCGGGCGTCGCGAAGCCGTAGGCATAGCCCTCGACGATTTCCTGGCGATCGATTGCAGCGGCGAGGCGCCGACGGACGGCGAGGTCATCGAAGGGCGGCTGGCGGGTATTGAGGGCAACGACATAGGTGAAGAAGAGGGGGTAGTCGACGACAGCGAGGTCGGCGTGCTTCTTCACGTACGGGGCGTGGCCGGGCTGGATGCCAGCGAAGTCGAGTTCACCACCGACGAGTGCCGCGAGCTTGGTCATCGGTTCATCGACCACCGCGATGACGAGCCGGTCGATGTGGGGCGGCCCGCCGAGCGAGGCGGGAAAAGCAGGATTCCGCTCGAAAACCCAGCGCCGGTTGGGCTCATGGCGCACGAAACGGAACGGGCCATTGCCGACGGGCCGCTCATTCCACGAGGCCTGCCGGAGACGGTCGCGCGGGACGGTATCGAGCAGGTGACTCGGCAGGATCGCCAGGTCCGTCAGCACGTCGGGCAAGCGATCCTGAGGAGTGTTCCAGTCCAGCACGAGGGTCGAGTCGTCAGGCGCGGAGACACGGGTGAGATCGCGGAGCTCGGACTGGCGGGGATATCCGACCACGGGATCGCGGGCGGCGTCGAGGGTCCACTGCGCATCGCGCGCGGTGGTGGGAACGCCGTCGTGCCAGTTCACGCTCCGGTCGAGGTGCATGGTGAGCTGCCGGTGATCGGGCGACCAGGTCCATTCACGCGCGAGGTATGGCACGGGTGCGAGGGAACTGTCGTAGCGCACGAGGGTGGTGAGCAAGGCGTAGCGCTGCACCTGTCGCGCGAGGGGATGCAGGGTGAGCAGCGGGTTGATGCTCTGCAGGTCGGCACCTGAGGCGAAGATGACGACATCGCCTCGCCGATCCGCGGTGGTGCACGCGGCCGCCCCAGCGAGAAGTGCCACCGTCATGAGGGCTCGTGTCACGCCGGATTCTAGCGTGAATTGCCCGGTTCGGGTAAGCCGTACACATTGGGCGGCATGACGCCGCTCCTCACCCTGCTCGCCCTCCTGGCGTTCGCGGCGAACTCATTGTTGTGCCGGCTGGCGTTGCGGAGTGCCGTGATCGACCCGGCAAGCTTCACGGGGATCCGGCTGGTGTCGGGAGCGGTGATGCTCGTAGTTGTGGGTGCGCTTAGGACGGGGATGGCGGGGAGTACTGGGAGAAATGGCGGCTGGTATGGCGCCATCATGCTCTTCCTCTATGCGGCCGGGTTCAGTCTCGCCTATGTAAGCCTGAGCGCCGGCACCGGTGCGCTGATCCTGTTTGGTGCCGTGCAGGTGACGATGCTGATTGCCGCGATCCGGAGCGGTGAGCGACTGGCCGCGGCGCAATGGACGGGGATGGCCGTTTCCGTGGCGGGGCTGATCTACCTGGTGCTGCCGGGCCTGGCGGCGCCATCACTCGCGGGCGCGGCGCTGATGGCGACAGCGGGTATCGCCTGGGGACTGTACTCGGTGAACGGCCGCGGTGCGGCGGACCCGCTGGGGCAGACGCGCCGCAACTTCGTGCTGACGATCCCGATGGCGCTGCTCTTCCTGCTGCTGTGGTTGCCGAAACTGTCGGCGACGCGGGAGGGGATCCTGCTGGCGGTGATCTCCGGTGCGATCACCTCGGGGCTGGGTTACGTGATCTGGTACCGGGCGCTCCTCGGGCTCAGCGGTGTGAGCGCTTCGCTGGTGCAACTGTCGACCCCGGTGCTGGCCGGCCTGGGAGGCATCCTGCTGCTGTCGGAGCCGCTCAGCAGTCGCCTCGTGGTGGCGTCGGTGCTGGTGCTGGGTGGGATTGCCCTCGCGGTGGGCACGAGACGGAAGGAGCCGACATGACTGCTTCGAGTCCACTGACGCGGGAAGGTGCCGCGCTTCGGAAATTCGCGCTGGCGTTTCCGGAGGCCACCGAAGACATGCCCTGGGGGCACCATGCGATCAAGGTAAAGGGCAAGTCATTCCTCTTCCTGGCTGCTGACGCGAAGGAATTCTCGATGTCACGGTTCCCCCGGGGAAAGAAGGTGCCGGTAGACATCCTGAAGCTTTGGATCGACGAGAGCTACCGCGCCATCGCACCGCGAAAGCTGGTGGGACAACTGCCGGAATGAGCCACCGCTACCTGCTGACACGAATGTTGACCGGCGTCGGCGTCATGTGGGGCGTGGTGACACTGGTATTCCTCCTGCTGCGCGTGGCGCCGGGCGACCCGGCGCGCCTGATCCTCGGCCCGTCGGCCACCGCCGAACAGGTGGAAGCTCAGCGGCACCAGCTGGGGCTGGACCGTCCCGTGGTGGAGCAGTACGGCGCCTGGCTATCGAGGGTGGTGCGAGGCGATTTCGGCACGAGCATCGCTACTGGCCGCCCGGTCGGCACGATACTGGCCGAAGCGTGGCCGGCCACTGCCCTGCTCGTTTCCCTCTCACTCCTGCTCAGCTACATCCTCGGAATCCTGCTCGCATTGGTGCAGGCGGACGCGAGCGGGACGAAGGTGGACACGGGGCTCTCGATTGCGAGCGTGACGCTGTACGCGATGCCGAGCTACTGGCTGGCGGTGGTCCTGGTGCTGGCCTTCGCCTACTGGTGGCGGGTGTTCCCGGCCTTCGGGGCGCAGGGTCTCGATGCGGAGTTCCTTTCGCCGGCGGGACGGCTGGGAGACCGGCTGAGGCACCTCGCCCTGCCGCTGGTGACGCTGACGCTGATCGGGATCGGCGGCATCGCGCGATACGTGCGCGGATCGCTGGTGGACCTGCAGGGGAGCCAGTTCCTCACGGTGGCGCGGGCGAAGGGACTGTCGCGGCGCGCGGTACTGCTGCGGCATGCCCTGCCGAACGCGCTCATTCCGGTGCTGATCCTGCTCGGACTTTCGCTGCCGGCGCTCTTCTCGGGCGCGGTATTCGTGGAAGCGATCTTCGCCTGGCCCGGCGTGGGACGCCTGCTGGTGTCAGCGGTGCAGGCGCGGGACTACCCGGTGGTGCTGGCGGCGACGACGATCAGCGCGGCGCTCGTGGTGCTGGGGAGCCTGCTCGCCGACGGGCTGGTGGCAATGGCCGACCCACGCCTCCGGGATGTCGCCGATGCGTGACGGACGGGCACGGTTCGGCGTCGCCTGCCTGGTGGTGCTGGCACTGATCGCGGTGCTGGCGCCCTGGATCTCGAACGGGGACCCTGCCCTGCAGCGCGACGTGGTGGCGACGAGGTTCCTGCCGCCGCTCACGACCGACTTGAATGGAATGTTCCACCTGCTCGGCACCGACCGCCTGGGGCGCGACGTGTGGACGCGACTCGCGTTCGGGGCGCGCGTGTCGCTGGGAGTGGGACTGCTGGGCGTGTCCCTCTCGGTGGTGATCGGCGTGCTGGTGGGCGGCGTCGCGGGTGCGAGCCGGGGCGTGGTGTCGAAGGGCCTGCTGGCGGTGACGGACTTCGCGCTGGCACTGCCGCGCGTCGTGCTGCTGTTGCTGCTGGCCACGCTGTGGGCGCCCGGCGTGCTGCTGGTGGTGGTTGTCCTCGGCGTGACGGGGTGGATGCCGGTCGCGCGGCTCGTCTACGGTGAGGTGCGGAAGCTGATGACGCAACCTTTCGTGGAGAGTGCGGTCGCGATGGGTGCAAGCCGGCGACGGGTACTGGGGCGGCACGTGCTGCCGAATGCGATGACGCCGGTCATCGCCGCCGCGGCGCTGGGCGTGGGAAACGCGATCACGCTCGAGGCGGGACTGTCATTCCTTGGCGTTGGCGTGCAGCCACCCGCGCCCTCGTGGGGCGGGATGATCGCGTCGGGGCGGGATGCGCTGATCAACGCGCCGTGGGTGGCGATCGCGCCGGGCGTGGCGCTGGTGCTGGTGGTAGTGGCGTGTACCCTGGTGGGAGATGCCTTGCAGGCCGGGAAGGGCGCGCAAGGCACCTAGGTACTCACTTGCCGCTCCACCCACCCGGGAGGCTGGTGAGCGAAAAGGAGAAGACGATCGCCGGCTCTACAGCGTCGCCCCCAAAGTAGAGCTTCGGGCTGGCATCGATGCGGAGCCCGATGTGCGGCGCCAGCCGCACGAGCACGGCCCCTCCCAGCGTGGCACCGATGCCAGCGCCACCCTCGCCGATGATCGCGGTCGGACCAAACATCACCATGAATCCGACCGCCGACTGGCGCGATGCGGACACATGGGCAGCGGCGACATCCACGAGGATCCCGGACCCGTCGCCGGAATAGACACCAATACCACCATCGACACCCCATCCGTTCCGCCCCGTAGCAGCGAGGTGGAACTGGGGGTACCAGACGCCACCGCCCTCGGCGCGAAAGTGGCGATGCCACCGGATACCATGATCCCCCGGAGCGGGTTTCCGTCCTGCGCACTTGCCACGCTCGCAAGCAGCGCATGGGCCAGGACAAACAGCGTGGCGGTGCGGAAATGAAGCGACATGGCATCCTCCCTCGTCGGGCGCGCCAGATGACGCGCAGGTTCGAGGGAGGAGGCTATGACGAGCGGCTCAAGGGGAACTCAAGCCGCCGTGATGTCGACGGCCGGGCTAGACCTGGACCACGGGAGGAACCGACCAGCTTCCGTCGAGGATCGAGGGCGGAGTGGCCTTCGGCCAGTAGAGCCGCATCATCAGGATGAACTGTCCCGGAGGCGCGGGAAGCCAGTTCGACTCCTTGTCCTTCCCGGGATTCTGGGCCTGGATGTACAGGTCCAGCGAGCCGTCGGGGTTGTACTTGAGCGCGTTGCGCGGGCTCAGGGTATAACGGTTGAGCGGGTTGTTCACGAAGAAGTACTTGGCGTTGTACATGGTCAGCGACCAGAAGCCATCGACCGGCGGCGTCATGCCCTTGTCGAAATGCAGTACGTACTTGTTGGCGCCGCTGTAGGGGTTGCCCGGCCGGGTCGGCTTCGGACGTGGGATAGATGGCGTCCTGGGGACGGTTGGCACCGAGCCCGATGGCCGTGACGGTGGCGCGATCGAGGTAGTGAGTTCCGTACACGCCAGTCCTTCGTGACCGCGGTCCAGCCGTTCCCTTCGGCACCGCGATCTTCTTCATGTTCTCCATGATCGCGCTGAGTGCCTGACTCGGCAGGGTCGCCTGCACGGAGGCCGGGCACCGCCTTGTCGAACTTCTTCTTGTCGAACTTGCCGGGCTCAACGCCCAGCTACGCCAGCCGACCGACCATGGCGGAATCGGCGGCGGCCGGGGGATTGGTCCTCATGAGCTCGGACAACTCACGGAAATAATCCTTCGCCGAGAGTGCGGTGACCTGGTCACGCACCGGCTTCTTCATGTCGATCTTCGGGTCCACCTTGCCGCCGGCGGCGTGTAAGGCTTGCCATAGTGGCTGAGCGGGACGAGCCGGAACTTGTCCTGCAGCGCATGCACGGCCTTGTAGTCCTCTGGCGTGCCGGTGCAGTAGACCCGGCCGAGGATCCAGACCATGGACGTGGGAGCCTTGTACTCGGTGACACCGGCGGGAAGCGTGCCCTTCCAGCCCGGCCCGGTGATGGCATAGGCCTGGGCCTTGTCGCCGGTGGTGCGCTTGCCGGGCACCTGGAAGACGTTGGTCCAGCCGTCGAGCATGGGAAAGAGGAAGTAGCGGTCGCCCATGTCGGGAAGGCTCAGGACCATGGGCTCGTGCGTGAGGTCGAGCAACGCCGAGCGTGTACAGCGTGTCGGCGTTGGGTGCGGTAACGTCCTTGAACGACGCGTCGGGATAGGACCGAGCGTTCACGAGCTGGTTGACCGGTGCGTGCAGGCCTTCGACCGATGCGACATTCGTCACCACCTGCTTGGTGTGTTCCATGGTGACCAGGGGATAGCCAAAGACGTACGCTTCCAGGGCAGCAGCGGCAGCGGGGTCCTGTGACATTCCAGCAAGGAGATCGCGGGGCCAGAGGGAGAGCAGGCCCGCACCGGCGACGCCTGCAGCAGTGGTGGCCTTGATGAAGTCGCGGCGTCCAGCGTCGTCCATGTTCAACTCCTTGCGTAACGCGGGTGTGACAATGGAATCCGGAACCGGAGAACAATATATCTGCCTCCTCTATTCCCCCGAGGTGAACGATGAACGTCGAGAACGTCATACCGATCCTCAACGTCTCCAGCATGGAGGAGACGTTCGCGTGGTTCGACAAGCTCGGATGGACGAAGCAGTGGGACTGGGGAGAGCCGGCTGATTTCGGGGCAGTGGGTAATGGCTCGAGCGAGATCTTCATCTGCCTCAATGGCCTCGGCTGCCGGGCGGACACAAGCGGCGAGGGCGTATGGATGGGGTGGTTCCTGCCCTCGGTCGCCGAGGTCGATGCGGCTCACGCACTGGCGGTATCACATGGCATGACGGTGACGCAGCCACCAACCGACTTTCCCTGGAACATGCGGGAGTGCCATGTGCGGCACCCCGACGGTCACGTGTTCCGGATCGGCGCGTCGCTCGAGGATGAAAGCACGTCGGAGGAGCAACTGCACGCCTCAGGCCCGCCGCTCCCAATCGAGCGCGTGGCGGTGCCGGTGCGCCTGGAAAAGCGGCTCGCTGCGCTGCTGAAGGACCTGGCGGCCAGCAAGGGGATGAGCGTCGACAGCTGTCTCGAGGAAATCCTGCTGCACACCAACGAGCCGTTCCGGGGCGGCGTGGCGAGCCCGCACACCCGGAAGACACTGGCCTACATCCAGGAGCTGAAGGCGACGCACGGCATCGACTACGACTGTCATGCGAGCTACCGGTTCGTGGAGCGCCCGTGAGCGACCCCGCAGGCGGGACGATGGAAGCGGCGACGATGGCGCGGGTAAACCGCCGCCTGCTGCCGTTCCTGTTCCTCCTGTACATCGTGTGCTTCATCGACCGGACCAACGTGAGCTTCGCGGCGCTGCAGATGAACCGCGACGTCGGGCTCAGCGATGCGGTGTACGGGCTCGGCGCCGGGGTGTTCTTCCTGGGCTACGCGCTGTTCGAAGTGCCGAGCAACCTGGTGCTGGCGCGAGTCGGGGCGCGGCGGTGGATCGGCCGGATCGCGATCACGTGGGGCGTCCTGGCCATGGGCATGCTGTTCGTGCGGAGCGGCACGAGCTTCCTAGTGTGCGCTTCCTGCTGGGCGTGGCGGAGGCGGGCTACTTCCCCGGCATCATCTACTACCTCAGCCTCTGGTTTCCGGAGCGGCACCTGGCCCGGGCCACCTCGAGGCTGATGATCGGCATTCCCCTGGCGAGTGCCATCGGCGGACCGGTCGGGGGCTTGCTGCTGGGACTGGACGGGAAACTCGGGCTGGCGGGGTGGCAGTGGCTCTTCCTGGTGGAAGGGATGCCGGCGCTCATCCTGGGCGTGACGGCACTCCGCTACCTCACCGATCATGTGCGCGATGCAACGTGGCTCTCCGCGCCGGAACGCGCGTGGCTCGGTGAGACGCTGGAATCGGAACGGCTGGCGGCGCTGGGCCGGGCGCACACGAAGTTCAAGGAGATCTTCCGCAGCAGCAAGGTGGGCCTGCTGACGCTGATCTACTTCTTCTTCGCGGTGATCCTGTACGGGCTCACGCTCTGGCTGCCACTGATGATCCGGGACCAGCTGGGGCTGTCCAATGCCCGCGTGGGCCTGGTGATCGGTTTGCTGGGGTTGTGCAGCGCCGCGTCGATGCTGCTCAACTCGCTGCACTCGGACCGCACCGGCGAGCGGGCACTCCACTCGGCGGTGCCGATCCTGCTCTCGGCCGGAGCGGTCGCGATCGCAGCGATCGTCGGCGCGGGACCGGTGGCCATCGTGGCGCTGGGTGTCGCCATGGTGGCCCTCAATGCGATGGCGCCGACGTTCTGGTGCCTGCCAAGAACGGTGCTGCAGGGAACGGCGGCGGCGGGCGGAATCGCACTGATCAATGCGGTGGGCAACCTGGGCGGGTTCGCCGGCCCGAACGTGCTGGGAGTGATCAAGAACGCCACCGGGACATACTCGGTGGCGTTGTGGATGCTGGCGGCGGGCGGGCTTGTGGCGGCGGGGTTGCTGCTGAAGTTTAGAAAAGGCGGGGAAGGCGGGTGAGGCGGGTCGTCACTATCAAATCACGGCGCAGAGGACATCATGGCGAATCGGGAAGATCAGGCGGAATTGAGGCGCGCCATGGAGCGCACGCGCGCCCGACCTGGAGTCGCTGTTCATCTCGCTGACCGGGAGGGAAACCTCGCAGGAGCTGGTGGCGATGGAGGAGGCGGTGGAGCGCTTCGAGGTGGCGGTGGAATCAGCCGGCGGCGACCTGATGGTGGATGAAGGCCCAACGCGCGGCGCCATCCAGCCGGACGACCCGCACTTCGTCCTGCCGCAGCGGCAGGATGGAGAATCAGTGGCGAGCTACCTGGACCGGATGGCCGCGGCGACCGACCGGGTGCGCCACCATGGTCCGAGTTGAGCGGTCAGATGATGGTGCCATCCGGCACAATCGCGTTCTTGGGAATGATGACGATCCCGTCGCGAACGTAGAAGTCGGGCCCGTCGAAGTTCCGCCCTTGCCCTCGGGGCGTGATGCGCACGTCGTCGCCGATGCGGGCGTTCTTGTCGACGATGGTGCGCTCGATGCAGGAGTCGTGCCCGATGCCCGATGGTGGGCGCGCCGGGCAGCGGCGGCCGGTCGGAGCTGTCGTAGTAGTCCGGCGCCCATGATGAGCGCGTCCCGGATGGTCGCGCCGGCCTGGATGCGGCTCCGCACGCCGATCAGCGATGCTCGATGTACGTCGTCGTTGATGATGCAGCCATCGGAGATGATCGAGCGCTCGATGCTGGCCGTTGATGATCTTGGTGCGGGCAGATAGCGCGCGTGGGTGTAGATCGGCGCGCTGGAGTCGTAGAAGTTGAACTGCGGCACGGGCTCGCAGAGGTCGAGGTTGGCCTCGTAGAACGCGCGGATGGTCCCGATGTCCTCCCAGTAGCCCTGGTGCAGGATAGGCGTGGACCCGGTGCGTCTCGATGAGCGCCGGGGATGACGTGCTTGCCGAAGTCGGCCTCGTCCCCGGCGAGCGCGTCATCGAGCACCTCGCGGTTGAAGACATAGATGCCCATGGAGGCGAGGAGCGAGCCGGTCGCGGTCATCCAGCGCGCGATCGATGGCGGCCAGTCCACCGAGCTCGTCGAGCAGTCCGGCTCCTTCGGCTTCTCCACGAACCGGGTGATGCGCCCGTTCGGCGCCACCTGCATGATGCCGAAGGCGCCGGCCACGTCGCGCCGCGCACCGGAATCGTGGCCACCGTCACTCGGCGCCGCTCGCCGATGTGCTGCTCGAGGATCGTCGCGGAAGTCCATGCGGTAGAGCTGGTCGCCGGAGAGGATCAGCACCAGCCTGTGGGGATAGTGCGTCGAGGTGGAGCAGGTTCTGGCGCACGGCGTCGGCGGTGCCCTGGTACCAGTCGGTCCGGTCGATGGTCTGCTGCGGCGGCCAGGATCTCGACGAAGCCGGGCGGAAGATGTCGAACCGGTAGCTGTCCTGGATGTGGCGGTGGAGCGAGCCGCTGTTGAACTGCGTCAGGACGAAGATGCGGCGCAGCTCGGAGTTGATGCAGTTGCTGATCGGGATGTCGACCAGGCGGTACTTGCCGGCCAGCGGAACGGCCGGCTTGGCGCGGTCCTTGGTCAGCGGGAAGAGCCGCGTACCGGCGCCGCCGCCCATGATGACGGCGACGACATCGAGTGGGCGGAGGGCATTGGCAGGGTCCATGGACTGTGGAGTCAGGCTTTCTGCCAGCGCACGTCGACCCCATCCTTTGCGCCGAGCGCCTTTCGCAGGACAGACAGGAGATGGTCGGTCGCCCGACCTCCCTCCGAGATGAGGTCGATCGTCCCTGCGTCGATGTAATAGTCGGTGTCTTCCGGCGACGTTTCCTCGAGGCTGTCGATCAGCAGCTCAAGGTCCATTTCAGTGATGGAGCCGAGAGCCTCATCGGTCTCAGCGTTGAACAGGTTGATCATTGCTCGCTCGATGGAAGGGAGTAGCGCCGGGGGATGGATTAAGCTGCCTTCCAATACCGTTCCCGGCAAGAAGCGCCCTCGCCGTCCGGACCTCGAGGTGTATATCTGGGATCATGCTCACGTTCCTGCTGCTCGCCAGCCTGGCCGGTCCGGGCGCTCCCCTCCCCCAGGCCAGCCCCCCGACGACGGTCACCATCCTCTACGATGCCTTTGGTGGAAGCCGGGGCCTGGTGAGGGACTGGGGCTTCGCCGTGCTGATCGAGTATGAAGGCAAGCGGATCCTGTTCGACACCGGCAACAACGCCGCCATCTTCGAGCAGAATGCGCAGCGCCTGAACGTCGACCTCACGAAACTGGACCTCGTGGTGGTGTCGCACCGGCACAGCGATCACGTGGCAGGACTGAGTGCCGTGTTGCGGGTGAATCCCGACGTGCCGGTGTACGCCCCGCGCGAGCCCTTCGGCATCTTCGGCAGCGACATCCCGGGCACGTTCTACCGGCCCGACCCCTCCCTGCCCGACAGCATGCGTTACCTGAACGGCGTCGTGCCGGCCGTCATTCGTGCCGGGACGCTGTGGCCGGGTGCGCACCTGACCGTCGTGGACACCTCGATGGTCATTGCACCGGGCATCCGGCTGGTATCGCTGGTCTCGGACTCGCCGGGCACGCGCGAGCTCCGGGAACTCTCGCTGGTGCTGACCACGCCGACCGGGAGCATCGTGGTAGTGGGCTGTTCCACCCGGGGATCGAGCGGATCCTTGCGGCAGCGATTGCGGACGGCGTGCCGGTGCGCGCCCTGCTCGGCGGGCTCCACCAGGTCGCCACCCCCGACTCGGTGCTCGTTCCCCTGGCGCACCGCCTGCGGAGCCAGTGGCAGATCACGAAGATCGCGCCGGGTCACTGCACCGGTGAGCCGGCCTTTGCTGCGCTGCAGAAAGAGTTCGGTGACGACTACATCTACGCCGGGCTGGGAGAACGCATCACGCTGCCGTGACCCGACGGCGACGGAAACCAGCGAGGTTCAAGACATCCCGGCCATGCGCGCCTTGAAACCGGCGAACCACACGAGAATCCTGCCATCGAGGCGGAGGGCCGGGATTCGCCTGGGTGATTTCATGCTGAATATCTAGCGCCATTCCGGGGTAGCGTAGGAGTGGAGGGGTGTCACCCTTTCGCACGTTGCGTCACCAATTGCAGCAAGGCCGAGAGGCAAGGAGGGTTTATGAGGGCAATTCCAAGCATTCTGGCCGTCGCCGTTACAGCGGCGGGCCTGGCCGGCGCCACATACGGTGCCTTTGATCATGAGTGGAAGGCGGTGCTGACGCCGAGCTCGGGATCGAACATTACCGGGACAGCCGAGTTCGAGAGCAAGGACAAGGACAAGAAGACCGAGGCGGAAATCAGCATCAAGGGCGCCACTGCGGGAGCGGAGCACCCATGGCACGTCCATTCGGGGAAGTGCGGCAGCAATGGAGCGATTGTGGGACCGGCGACGGCCTATCCGATGCTCAAGGTGGGGAAGGATGGCTCAGCCAAGGCTGAAGCGAAGCTCGATATGGCCACTCCAACAACTCGGTGATTACTACGTGAACGTCCACAAGTCGGCGGCGGACGAAAAGACGATCGTGTCGTGTGGCAACCTTACGCAGGAGGCCGGAAAGAAGGCGAGCACGTCTTCAGGATCTGAAGGCTAGACCTAGGGAAGCACGCTGACTGAGAGGTGCGACGGATACCGCGGCGTGTGCCAGATGCGGTGCTGTTGCACCTTGAAGTCGGTTGGCCTGGCCGGAAGATGTTGGGCACGAAGGTCTGCGGATTGCGGTCGTAGAGCGGGAACCAGGTGCTCTGCACCTGCACCATGATCCGGTGCCCTTGCTGGAACCGGTAGAGCTGCTGGTGCAGGTCCACGGTGAATGGAGCACCGTGTTGGGCGGGATCGCCTCGGCTTCGCGAAGCCCTTCCGGTAGCGGCCGCGCATGATTTCGAGCGCGACCATGAGCTGGTAGCCGCCCATCGCTCGGGCGCGGCGACCCTGGTCGGGATAGACGTCGATCAGCTTCACCACCCAGTCGGCATCGGTGCCGGTGGTGGCGGCGAAGAGCTCGCCGTGACGTCGCCCGCGATGGTCACGTCATCCGTCGAGCAGCCCGGTCTCGCAGCTCAGCACGTCGGGACGGTTGTGCGACGAAGCGCTGATCTCGACCAGCCAGCGTACCAGCCGAATCCGCGCCCGTTCGGTCGGCATCGGGGCGCGGGCGTTACGGCACCGGGCTTGGCCGGATCGGAGACGTAGGCGTCGGACTGCCGCTCGCCCCGGCCGGCGGCGTGAACGAGAGCTTCCGTCGGCGCGGAGATAGAGCTTCGCGGCTGCGACTGTCTTCGGCGGCCAGGCGTCGAAGGTGTGCCACTGGTTCTAGCCGGCCTCGAATATCGTGCCTCCGGCGAACGTCCGTCCCCTTGCCCGTGAGGTACCAGGCGAAGAAGGGACGCAGCATCTCGTCGCGGAGTAGAGTCGCGGTGTCGCTGCCGAAGCGGATCGGCGCCGAGCGAGTCGCCGCCGCGCCGGTCTCCATCCGTTGTGGGGCCATGGGCCGAGCACGATGTGGTTCCGGTCGCTTCGTGTCGGCCTTCTCCAGCGCGGCGTAGGTGACTTGAGCGGCCCGTAGATGTCCTCCTGCGTCACCAGCCCCCCAACCCACAGCGTCGGCACCTTGCGCGGCGCTTGTCACCGCGGGGCAGAGCCTCTCCTTCCAATAGCTGTCCCAGGACGGGTGCTCGACGAAGCTTCGCCAGGCGGGGAGCTCGCGACCCCGATGGCCTTCGGCGAAGGAGTCGAGGGTGCCGGCCGAGGTAGAAGTCGTAGATGTCGTAGTCGGGCGACATCGAGAAGCTGAGTTCCCTTCGCGCGAGGCTCGATCGATGCATCGAGTACACGACACCCTGCGTCTGACGGAAGGCGCCCTGGTGGAAGAAATCGTCGCCCATCCAGACGTCGCCCATCGGGGCCTGGGGCGAGACGGCCTTGAGCGCGGGATGGGCGCCGACGCCGGCGAGGGCAGCGAGCCAGCCGGGATAGGAACTGCCGAGCACGCCGACCTTGCCGTTGTTGCCCGGGAAGTTCTTCACCAGCCAGTCGATGGTGTCGCAGGCGTCGGTGGATTCGTCGACGCCGTTCGGATCCTTCGGGTTTCGCTGTGAGCGCAGGGTGATGAAATCGCCGCCGGAGCCGACGCGCCCGCGGATGTCCTCACTCACGAAGATGTAGCCGTCCTCGGCGAGCTCGCGGTACGCCGGGGGAACGGTGGCGTTCCGGAACGCGCCGGCGGCGGAAAACGGGGTGCGGACGAGGAGGATCGGGAGGGGTGTGCTGTGGTTCTTCGGGATCAGTGCCACGGCGAAGAGCGTGGTCCCATCGCGGACGGGGATGCTCAGCTCGCGACGCTCGTACTCGACTTCCTGCTGCGACCGGGCAGGTGTGACAGCTAGAGCGAGAAGAGTGACTGAAAGGAGAGCGGAACCGAGCAGGCGGATCGACAAACGCACGCAACTTCCCCCGGAGAATTGACCGGGGGAAGATAAGCGTCAGGTGGTCAGTAGGTCGGCCAGTTGTCCCCCCAGGCGTTGGCGATGCGCTGCCAGCCTCCGAGATGGTTCAATGCGCTCGCCACGTCGCAGGAGTTGTACTGCACCTGGAAGTTACCGTTACCGATTGAAGAAGCCGACGGATAGGTCTGCGGCAGGAAGGGGTACGCACTCAGCGGGCTCAGCTTGAGGTTGAGGCCGGTGATGGCGGACCCGAATACCCGCGTCGCGCTGCCACTCAGGTCCGCCTGACCGCCAACCAGTACCACACCACGCCAGGTGATGTTGGAGAAGTCGGCGTTGCCGGTGACGATCAGGATGCCCTGCCCGTTGAAGTTGTCTCCGTTCGTCAGGTTTCCGGTGATGCGCAGCACCGGCCAGTTGACGTAGGACGGCGGAAACGAACCGGTAGCGGGCGAGACCGAGCGGTTCACGTGGAAGTCGGGGTTCATCGCGGAGCCGTCCACGATGGATGCCCAGTCGATATCCACCGCCCCGTTGGCGGTGCCCGGCGCGCTGCTGCCGGGCGAGGTCGGCCCCATGTACTGGGGGGCGTTATCCGGGTTGCCGTCGATGTAGTTGTTGGCGTTCGGGCTGGTGTTAGGCGGCGTGTAGGTGCCATCCGGCAGGCCAAGGCCCGCGATCGGCGGCTGGGCCGCGCACTGATCCACACCGCTCACCGTGCCGGAAATGCCGTTCTTGTTGAGCCCGGAGAGGCTCGTAAAGGCGGCGTCGATATCGAGGGTGGCCTGCTGCCGCTTCACCAGCTGGACGATCGCCCGCTCGGACACGGCGGTACGGTTGTCCGGACGCGAGCCGGCGCTGTTCCGGCCCACCGCCATGACGGCATAGACCCGCGACTCGGCGATCGCATCATCCTTGACCCGGTACAGCGTCACCGCTGCCGTTCCGCCGGGGAGGGTGTAGCTGAACGTGGCCGGAAAGGTCCCGGGGAGGGTGGTCGTGCTCGCCAGGAACTGCTCGACGCCGCCCTGGGCGATGGCGAACGCGGCCGTCTGGGCCCGCTGGGAACTGTTGGTTCTCCGCTCTGCGCCGATGCGCGCGAACCCGGCGGCCACGGTGATCGAGAGCACGATCACCAGCAGCAGCACCAGTACGAGGGAGGCTCCGCGCTCCGAATTTCGGGCCATCATGGTGTGTTCCTAGTCCAGTCGATTGAGGAAGAACACGGACGTCACGAGGTTGGTCTGCTCCGGTGCCGGACGGTTGCGCACCGTGCGTTCACTCTCGCCGAACAGCCGAACCTCGACCCCGCGCAGGTTACCGAGGCTGGTTGGCAGCGTGTCGGATGCCAGCCGGTTGTTGAGAATGAAGAACCGGAAGCCCGACGTGCTGTCGAACGGCGCCGCCACTTCCTCCGATGCATTGACCACGCCCGCGGCGGTCAGGGAACGACGCCACAGCGCGATACGGCCCGGCGTGATGGTCGAGGGGGCGAACTGATAGCGCACCGTGCGGTAGAGCATCACGGGCGTACCGGCAGACGCGGCAGCAGCGACCGACCCAAGCAGGGTGCCGAACTTCGAGCCGGTGGGCAGCGCCACCGAGCCGGTGGTGCAGGCTGCCGGGGTCGCGGTGGCCGTCGGAATGGCTGACGCCGAGGCGGAATAAGCGTAGGAACCGTCAAACTGCCGGATCGCGAAACCGGTATAGCCGAGCGACGCGTCCAGCATCGTGGCATCGACCGGGAGAAATCCCGCGGTCACCGAGCCCGAGACGCCTGGGGTCACGGCGCACACCAGCCCGAGCATGAAGGGGACGCGGACCGTGATCGTCACCGAGTCGGCGGAGATCACCCCGGTCTCGGCATTGACCATCCGGAGCTCGGTGGTGATCAGGTTGAGTGGTGTCCGGGCGGTGCCGCGTGCCTCGCGACCGGCCTCGACGCGGTCATTGAAGCGCGTGCTGGTCAGGAGCAGGTTGACCATCATCGTGCCCAGGAATGCGCTCATCACCAGGCCGACCATCAGCTCGATCAGGGTCACACCGGCGCGGCGGTTCATGGTCCACTCAGGTCGAGGGCACCGATGTTGGCCGCGCGGACGACGACCATGCTGTCGGCACCGAGGAGCGTGGTATTCACGGGGGCGATGATCACGGCGACCTGCTGGGTGCGCGCGGTCAGGTTCGTGATGCGGGTGCAGCGCCTGAAGACGAACGGCGCCGACGATGTGCTGTCACACGTAGTGCCCGCGATGGAACCCGCCACCGGGATCGCCATGGCCCGGGCGAATTCGGCGCTAAGGAACGTGGTGCGATAGGCCTCGGCGGACGACACGTTGCCGCGGGAGGACGCGTTGGCGGAGAGATACATCAGCCCCAGCGCCACCACGGACAGCAGCCCGAGGGCCACGAGCGATTCCACGATGGTAAAGCCACGCCGATTCAGTCTCATTGGATGATCCTCACCTGGCCGGTGCGTGATACTGCGACGCGCCGGGCGCTCGAACCCACGCCGACGGCGACCTCGAAGGCCGCACTCGCAATACCGTTGGGCCCGATCACGATGCTGGTGGGAGACAACGTCAGCTGATCGACGATCAGGTTGCTGGATGCGTCGAGGCGCCGGGAGAGCTTGATGGACCCATCGGTCTGGTCGGCGACCTCGTAACTGTGGTTGGGACAGTCGCAACGGAACACCATGGGACGCCGGCTCCGCGCGGCCGCAGTGAAGGCCGCCTCCACGTCACCGCCGATGACCGAGACAGCGCTCTTGGCGGTAGTGGCTTCCCGGCTCCGGGCAATCCGGGGCAGCACCGCAGCCGTCACGATCCCGATGACGACCACGACCAACAAGAGCTCTATCAGCGTCATGCCTGCTGTCGACCTGACTCTCATGACTCGACTCCCAACTGGAGCTGATTGCAAAACCGAAGGGCACTTCCAGACCACCAGACTAACAACATTGGTGCCACGCCATAGTCGACTTTCGGCACGCCGACTGTGGCGCATGTCCTCGAATGAGTGCAGGAAGTTGCATCATGCTTAACTGCCATGGAATCATCACGATAGGCCGCATGAACGACTTCCGGATCGGCGCCAGGCATCGTGCTCATGTAACGACGCCGACGTCTCCTGAGTCAGTGCCACTGCAACATCCGTCGCGACATTTTCTGCACTTTGCACCTTTGTAACGACCAGCACGACGAAGCCCGCGCCGGGGTACCGGCACGGGCTTTTTCGGAGAGGAGCGAGGCTCAGAGCTGCGAGGCCGGGTAGCTCTTCTTGAGCGAGGCGTGGATGGCGCGGGCGATCTTCTCCCCGCCGAGAGCGGAGGGCTCGATGTTGTTGACGAAATGCTCGGGGCGGTTGCAGGCCAGGCGCAGGTCGATCATGGCGCAGCGGGTGGAGTTGGCGGCGCGCAGGATGACGTCGTTGAACATGGAGACGGCGGAGGTGGCGAAGCGCTGAAAGGGACGATCAGAGAAGCTGCCGTTGTAGATGGTGCAGACGGTGACCGGCTTGCCGAGCTTCATGACGGAGGAAAGGGCGGCCCGGTAGGCGGGCTCGAACTGCTCCACTGCCGCCGCGAGAAGACCCACGGCCTCGCCGACGGTTTTCACCGGACGCTCATAGAGGTCGATGTGACCGAGAGCGTCGTTGCCGCCGATGCTCAGGACCAGGTGGGTGGCGTCACGCGGCAGGGCCATGAGCTGGCGATCGAGCGTCTTCGTCGTGGCGCCATCGATGGCGCAGCGCGTGGCACGCCAGGGCGAGGCCAGGATGCTGCTGAGGTGCCCGATGACATCGGGGGCGCCGCTGGTGTAGAGCGCGTTGTCGAGGGTCGAATCACCGAGCAGGACAACGTGAGGGGTGTGGAGTGACATTCCGCCATGGGGTCAGGGACAGGCCGGTGAACGAAGACCGAGAATGGTAAACGGTAGGCCGGGGAGGAGAAGGCCCGATCTTACGGCCCCGATGATGTTGGCGCATACTAGCCCGCATGGCTATCAAACTTGCTGTCGCTGCATCTGCTGCGCTGACGGCCGCCTGGGGAGCGGTGACGGTGACGTTCCCGACCGGGGCGGAGCCATGCGAATTTAAGGTGGTGCCGTGCAACTACGCGCATCTCTACAGTGGATCATTCAGCTGGCAGAGCGAGCTGCTGGGCCCCTATGGCCAGAACCGTCGCTTGGTCACGGTCACTGTGGTGAAAGGAAAAGCGACCTGTGACGGGAGCGAAACCGACGTCAATATCAGTAAGGTGGGCGACCAGACATACACCAGCACGGAAGTCGGCAACATCAAGGGCCCGGGGCTGATCGCGGTCGAGTTCGAGAACGATTCGGCGGGTGCGGTGGTCTACCGGGTCACCGGTGCGTGTCCATCTCCCCGGTGGGAGGCGTCCCTGCAACGCCCGGTGCAGCCGGCTGAACTGGGGAACAGCTACGAGGAGCAGAGCTACAACCAGCCGGCGAGCGCCATAGGGCTCGACCTGGTCGGCAACCGCAGCGAGCTTCACCCCGACACCGACCAGGTGAACGGCGTGTCGGGAACGATCCGGGTTACGTGGTCACTCAAGCGCAGCTGATCGAGGGAGCATTGAAGAAACCACAGTATTCCGGAGACGTCGCCGCAGCACTGGCGATGGCGGCAACGCTGCACCGGTGCCAGCTAAGGAAGGGCACAACGACTCCGTACCTCGCCCACCTGCTGGGGGTAACGGCGCTCGTGTGGGAGTATGGAGGCGACGAGGAGCAGGCGATCGCGGCCTTGCTGCATGACGCGGTGGAGGACCAGGGTGGAGCGCCGACGCTGGAAAGAATCCGGCTGGGGTTCGGCGATCGCGTGGCGGGAATCGTGGAGGCGTGCACCGACACCGACGAGGAGCCCAAACCGCCCTGGATGGAGCGGAAGAAGCGCTACGTCGCGCACATCTCCGACGTGCGCGAGGATGCGCTGATCGTATCGATGGCAGACAAGCTGTACAACGTGCGCGCCATCCTCGCGGACTACCGGACTCTTGGTGATGGAGTGTGGGACCGGTTCAAGGCCGGGAAGGAGGATGTGCTGTGGTACTATCGCGCGCTGGTGGTGGCCTTCCGGAAGCGGACCAGTGGTGTCATGATCGACAGCCTGGATGCTGCGGTGACGGAACTCGAAGACGAGGTGCGCGTGACGCCAGACGGGAGTGTGAGTGCGCATGGGACGATCGTCACATGCGACGCCAATGTCACAGACGAGATGTAGCTTGTGGGAGACTCCTCGAAAGCACGTCGATGAGCGGTGCGGTATGGGCAATTGCACTAACTCCCTTGATGGCCCTCCTGGCCTGTCTTGGGCTGTACCCGGTCGCCCTACTGCTTGCCTCGCGCCGTTCGTACGTACGCCTTGATCGGTCGCCTGACCCTGCACCGCAGCGCGTTTCCATCATCGTCACCTGTCACAACGAGTGTACAGAGCTTCAGGGCGCGATCGAGGCGCTACTGGTCCAGCGCGACCTGGTGTCGCCCCAGATCATCGTCGCCTCGATGCATCCACGGACGACACCGACTCGATCGCGATGGCACACGGCGCGGCCGGGGTCAGCCTGCATCGCCATGAGCCTCGTGCCGGCAAGACCGGGGTGGAGAACGGCCTGATCGGCAAGGCAACGGGCGACGTCATCTTCTTCATGGATGCAGCGTCACGGCCGGCGCCGGATGCGGTCGCGATCATGCTTCGGGCCTTTGAGGACACCGAGGTGGGGGTCGTGTCGAGCCGTGATGCATCGCCCAGGCCTGATGAGGGCGACTGTGCGTTCGGTGCGGAAGCGGCCTACCTGACGCACGAGATGTGGCTGCGCGACCTGGAGTCCCGAATCGGCGGGATCGTCGGAGCGAGTGGCAGCCTCTATGCCATTCGGAGTGAGTTGTTCATCGAGCTCGCGCCGCACACGACCCGCGATTTCGCGTCCGTCATGCTGGCGCAGCACCTGGGATACAAGGCGGTCAGCGCTCCAGCATCCTGCGTTGTACGACCAGCCACCGACCTCAGGAGCGAGCAACGGCGGCGCAGTCGCACGATGACGCAGGGAATGTCCACGCTCCTCCAGTATCGCGCCTGGCTGCACCCACTCAATCGCCCCGGCTTCGTCGTCAAGCTGTTCTGCCACAAGATTGCCCCTGGCTGGTGCTCCCTGCAGCCCTGCTCGGGGTCATCGCTGTGATCGCTGGATCGGTGGCTGCGCATTCCGATTTGGCGTTCATCGCCTACGGTGCCGTGCTCGTGGTGCGGATCGCTTTGGTGCAGTTCATGCTTGTGCGGCGGGGGCAGCTAACCGTACCCTGGCTCGGCACGGCAGTGGCGGGGGTGCTGGCCGGCCTGGTCTCGTGGACGCGACTGCTCGCCGGTGTGCGCACGGTGAGCTGGGAGCCCACGCGGCGCTGAGCGCGATCAGTGCGGGGTGCGCAGACCGAACTTCTCCAGCAGCAGCACGGGATGCAGCTTGGCAAACCATCCCCAAGTTCAAGTGCAGGATCCACGCCTTCCGCACGGCCAAGGTGCGATTCGGGCCGGTGAAATGCATGGTGAGTGGCGTGTGGATAGTGAGCCCACCGGCCGCGAGGGGCACAGCGACCGCCCGCGCGAGGTCAGGTGAGGCGGAGTACGTGATTCCGCCGCTGGCATTCCTGGAACGGCTCGTGATGGGACAGGCCCACTCGGTGGCTGCCGGGAATCAAGTGCATACACCCGTTGTCTTCGTCAACATCCTGCAGCGGAACCCAGAAGTGCACCGTCCGCAGCGGTGTCTGATGCCCGGTGTAAACCTGGTCCTGGTGCCACGGTGTCACCGCATCAGCCTTCGGCTGCTTGGCGATAGCATGATCGAATGCGTAGCCGGCCAGCGGGCCGCGCAGCACGCGCGCGATACGGCGGCATTCCCGATAGATCTTGGACGAATTCAGGGCACTGTCGACACGGAGTACGCGGTTGATCTCGGCACTCTTGAGTGTCTTAGTCGAGCCGTGCCCCGCCGTGGCGATGTCCTGTGCGCGACTAGCCGGAAGCTGGTCGAACCCAGCGAACAGTCGATCGAGCCGAGTACCCACTTCCGCGACGTCGGCGCGTGTGAAGACATCCCTCAGCACAAGGAAGCCATCTGCATCCAGGTTTGCCCGAAGCTCAGCGTCCTTCATTGCGCACCCGTCTTTCCGTCGCAGAGTACCTGACAAACCGGACCCTATCATAACCTACGGCAGTGACACCGTGCTGACAGCGCCTCAATCCCGGCCGTGGCCTAAGCCGTCCGTGGATGTCGACTAAGTGCCGACCGAGCAGGTGTTCGCGTGCTACCTACCGGGATGCCGGCGCCTCGGGCAGCCGGTAGATGTACGCAGAGTATGGACCTTTGAAAGATCCCCGGTCGGCCCCGTAGGTCGTGGTGACGCGCACTCGATAGTTGCCCGCAGGAAGCGAGAACGGGCCTGATTCCGCCTGGCTCTCGGCCGGAAGGAAGCACAACGCTCTGGATGCTGTCGCCCGCCAAACCGGTGAGGTGCAGGACCAGCGGGCCCCATGCACGAAAGGGGTCCGGCGGGGGCAAATTCGTGCGCAGAACGATGTTGGCGAGTCCTCCGACCGGCCAGGTGAGGGTAAACTCATCGCGGTCGTCGTATTCATCGATCTCCTCCCCAATGATGCTGTCAGTGCCGGTCAGCGCCGCTGGTGCCGTTTCGGGACCGGGATCGATCTGCACCACCCGTACGTGGTACGCGCCCCGCCCAGTTATCGTGACCCCGCTCTGATGGCCATTGATTACGCGAAACCGCATGTCTCCGCTGGGCGGCACGGGCATGGCGCCAGTCGTGGCGTTCAGCGGGCTGTTGTCGATCGAAGCGACCCGTGGCCACACACCCTCCCCAAACGTCTCCAGGTAAGGGGTCATGGGCTCAGCACTGTCAATCCCGAGCATGATGTTGACGAGCACTCCCGGCGTGCCATGCACGGTGAATTCGTCAACGTCGCCGGTATAGTCGAATGACTCCGAAATCTCCGCATTGGTCCCGACCGTGGCCGGAGCCGTCTCCGGCGCCCGGTTGCCCTGTCGTATCACGAAGGTGTAGTTGGAGGGAAGCCCGTAGTCACCGCCCGAGACACGGACCACGAACGAGCCAGGCGTCGCGGTGAACATCGGAGAGCCATTGTCTTCAAGCGGCATACCGATCGCCGGGGCAATTATTCCGCCGCGCTCGAGATCGTCAGTCGGGTCGAAGAATCCCAGGTAGAACCCGCCAGGCGCGGGGCCATCATTGGCAAGGTAGCCCACAACATCGTTCCCTACCTGACCGACCAACGCGTACTCGTCGATGTCAGCGCTGGTCTCGATGTCCTCACCACCCTGTACCTCGCCCAGGACCACAGTTGCGGGAACGTGCTCGGGGGCCCGATTCACCCGATACGGAAACAGGCGATAGTGAAGGGTCGAAGTCGAATCAGACGTCCCATATCGCCGCACCCGCACCTTGAGCGTCTTCCCGGCGGGAATCATGAATCGATTGGTGCGAACCTGGAGGAGCGAGAGCTGTTGCCCGGGATACGCATAGGCCCCCAGGACATCACCTTCCCCATCCAGCTCGCCCTCCACCGTCACGCCTCCATCCACACCCTGCACGAAGATCGCTATCTCAGTCCGAGTTGAAACGGTCAATAGATGCTCATTGCGCAGCTGCCCGGACGGAAGGGTCTGCACGGCCGTTGTATCGCCAATAATGAGACGAGTGGCGCCACCGGGGTCGATCGGAGGTTCAATCGGTTCGCCCGAGCTGCAGGATATGACGAGCACCGCGAGCAGTGCGAACTGCGAACTTGATTGCCAAGGGAACGGCATGCCTCTCCTTGCCAGTATTGTCGCGCGCCTTCGATGCGACCTGATCGTCAGGGTGTGCTGTAGCCCCAACGGTGGGAGTGGCGAAACTCATTCCCGTCCACAGGCGTGCCCAAGGAAACCGAGTGGTACCGGTAGGGCCATGGCCTGGTCCCTTCCCCTGCTTCCACCGAGTAGGAAATGGGGACGCCGGACTGGAGCGCCCAGTAGGGCTCAAAGCCCGACACAGACGTCAGATCGGGAACCGTTGCCACCCAGGAGGTGGCCATGGGCCGAAATACTCGACCGTGAACAGGACACTGATGGCTGCCACCCCCCCACCCGTCATGAAATCAGGGCCGGTAGTGAAGTCGGCCTCCATCCAGCGACCATACTCAGGCTGCAACGGAAGCTCGACCGTCGGGAACGCATAGGGGCCCGCGACGCGAATGGAGACGGTAGGGTCAGCCAGCCTGGGACCAACCGTGACGGTCCGGTCCACGACATCGCGGAAATCGATGTCGACACGGCGCTGCTCCAACGGCGGTCCATCCACGTCTTCAATCGAAAGTGTCTGTGCAATTCCGGCGGGAAGGCGCGCGGCCGGCACGGCGTCGTAGGTGGCCGAGGTGGCAATCGGGGTGATGCGCGAGAGCAGGGCTGAGCGCCCCCCAAACATGGTATAGACGAGACTTCTCTCGCCATCGACGTCCGTCACGGTGACGGTCGCATGGGCGCCGGCGATCACCTCCGCCGAGGTGAAGTCGAGCGGGGCGATGACGGCGCCATCGGGAAGGTCGAGCCCGTCCGCAGGATGTAGCGGACGTCAGCACCGCGGGCCATCGCGACAAGGTTACGTGGCCCCGACCAGATGCGTTCGAGTGCGAATGGCCGCGGATCGCCGGGCTCGTTACTGACCCACGCCGATTGCGCCAGTTGTACATCAGCGCTGTCCGCATCAGCCAGGCCGATGACCGACCCGGTCGCGGACTTTGAACCGCAGCTCGCTTCCTCCACTCGCAAGAACTGCTCAAGCTGTACCGGGGTGGCGAAATAAATGGAGAGGACCGTGGACTTGATGGCGATGGCGCCGCGACCATGGTCGAACGCAAAGCGGTAGGACTGCGGCTCACTCGCTGGACTCACCCGCTGCCAGTCGCCGTCACCATCCTGCTGGGCGACCGCGAAAACCTGCGGGCGGCTGGCGCAGAAGGTGATGGAGAACTCGTGAGAGTCATTGAGCTCGTTCGGATTTCCGCCGCAAGCGGATAATATCACCGCGAGGGCAACCCAGTACCGCGGGGATGAGGGCGCGCTCATTGGGACCTGATCATTTCCCAGGTACCATAGGCCGCCCCATCATCGGGGCGCCCGAGAATGGGCAGGTACACGGTGCCGGCAAGTCGATCCGCCGTAATAGTCGTGGCCTTGTACCTGATCGACACTTCCTGATAGCCACGAGGCTGCGGCCACAGAACGGTGCTGTCGGCGAAAATCGTGAGGAAGAAGCTGCGCGAGCTGCCCGACATCGTCTGTGGCTCGTCGAACACACCATCGTACCCGCAACTGATCGTTCCCCCGAACTGCTCCACGGCCCCGTAAGTACTGTCACCGATATAGAGCCAGAGATGCATGGGACGATCCCACGTCTTGCAAACCCTGGTGGGGAGTTCGTTCCGGGCCAGTTCGCTCACGGAATCGCTCAGGATCCACTCGCCCGAGAAATCAATCACCGTCGCGACGGACAGAGGCTCAGGGCTGCATGCGGTCCCCGTCGCGACGAGCGCGACGACAACGAGACCAAGGCGCAGCATGGCTCCGCGAATGCCGTTGGAGGCTACCATGCGGCACCTGCCGGAGGTTCCGGCACGAGAGGGAGCCTGGCGAATGACGAAGGTGTAGGCGGCAGGCAGGTTCGAAGCGCCCTGCACGCTGCACGACATGCGGACCAACAGGAACGGTGAACCGCGCCGTGGCAGTTGTCCTCGAGCGCCACCCCTACGTCGGGGGCACTCCAACGCCTCCAAGCGAGTGCTCACATCATCCGCCGAGTAGAACCCGAGTGTAAAGCTGCCGGCCGCCCCGGCGCCCGATGTTGGAGAGATACCCGATCAGATCCTTGCCCTGTCTGTCCCACCGAGCGCGTACTCATCGATATCGGCGCTGGTCTCGAGATCCTCCTCGCTTCGTACCTGATTCAGCACCACGGTGCCCGCGCCGTGTTCCGGGGCCCGGTTGATCGGGTACACGAACAGTCGATAGCGCAAAGGCACCGTGGCAACCTCGTCCCACGCCGTGCTCACGAAACGTTCAGCGTCTTTCCAGCGGCTACGCGGGAATCGCTCGGTGCGGTTTGCGCAAGGAGCCTGGGCCCGTGCATCGTAGACGTAGGTCACTAACGCCCATGTCGATGCCGTCCACGAAGATCCGCAACCGCACCGTGCTGTCGAGCGCCTGCACGAAGACGGCGACCTCGGACGTTGGCAGACAGGTGAGTGGTGCGAGCGGCTCAGCTGTCCCGGCAGGCGAGCGTGCAGAACGCGGAGTGGTATCGCCGAGAAAAATGTCGAGCGGGCCGACCGGCGACGGGACTCGATGGGCTCACCGGGGCTGCAACCCAGGGCGAGAACAGCGAGCAGTGTGAGGCGCGAACCTGAGTTCCATAGACACAGCATGCATCTCCTTGCTATCAGCGTAGTCCCGTTGACCTTCGAGGCACAGCTCGTACGCGCCATTGCAAGCATCAATGTTTCATTCGCTCGAATGCGCATGCGACAAGATGCGCAGCCGGCGTAGCCTGCCCGTGACCTGGGAATCCGGCCACGCGTTGCCTCTTTTGCAGATCGTAGTGCGTCCGAACCATCACGCGAAGAGCTGCGAAGCTCGGCTTCAGTGGTGGATACAGGCGATGCCTTGGATGGATGACAGATGGTAGCGCGTGGTACGCGTGGGGATAAGGCTGGGACTATCGTCCTATGACTTCGCTACCGCCGAGTGTCACTCGTGAGTATCTCACCGCTCGGCAGCAGGCAGCGCTACCTGCCCCATGCCGAGGACTATCCCGCCGCACCATCCGCTCCGGCTCCTCATGCCGCCGCCCGATGTGCCCAGCCATCGCGCAGAAAGTAGACGTCCTCGAGATCCGGTTCGGCAGCTCAAAGCCCGGTCCGGGAGGGGCATCGCCGTGGACGCGCGCGACGGTGCGACCGGCGAGGAGCCTGGTGGAGATGATCGCGTGCTCGCGTTCGAGCCGGGAAGCTCTCCGGGAGAGGACGCGGCGCCAGATCCGGCCGCGTAAATCATCGACGGCGTGCATCGGCTCGGCCTCGAGCAGGATCTCGCCACGATCGATGATGGCCATTCGGGTACAGAGCTCGCTCACGTCCTCGACGATGTGGGGGGAGGAGGACGACGCTGTTCTCGCTCAGCTCGGAGAGCAGGTTGAGGAACCGCATCCGCTCGGCGGGGTCGAGTCCGGCGGTGGGTTCATCCACGATCATGAGCTTCGGGTTTCCGAGGAGGGCGACGGCGACGCCGAATCGCTGGCGCATGCCGCCGGAGTAGCCGCCGAGCTTCTGCTTCCGCACGTCCCAGAGGTTGGTCTGCTGGAGGAGTGCCTCGATCACTTCCCTGCGAGCGCGGCGTTCGATGACGCCCTTCATCAGTGCGAAGTAGTCGAGGAGGTTTTCCGCACTCACCTTGGGGAAGAGGCCGAACTCCTGGGGGAGGTAGCCGAGGGTCTTCCGGACTTCAGCCTTCTGGGTCAGCACGTCGATGTCGCCGAGGGTGATGGCGCCGTCGTCGGGCTCCTGGAGGGTGGCGATGATGCGCATGAGGGTGGACTTGCCGGCGCCGCTGGGACCGAGAAGACCGACACCCGCGGGGGATGTTCAGGCTGACCTGGGAAAGAGCCTGACCCCGTTGCGGTAGGTCTTGGAGACATCTCGGATTCGGAGTTCCATGGCGTGTCCTGATCAAGGCGACAGCGTTTCAGACTATGCCAAGTACTTTATACTACAAAGTAAAATGCGCGCAAGGGGGCGGCATGGTGCCATGCCGCCCTTGCCTACTTCATCCCGCGATGCCGAAGCAGTAGAAGAACCCGTTCCCGCCGGTCCCTACCAGATTCGCCTGGCTGCACCGCGGGAACGTGTGCGCCGAGTTCCATGAAGTGGGGTTCTCGCCACCACCCTGGCGATCGTGATGCCCCACGCGAGCGCCTTCCCTCCCTCCCCGCTTGCGGTCCAGTTGTCGCAGTTGGTGTAACCCTCACCGACGTACACCGTGCCTTCGAGCGTCGATCCCGTGAGGATGTCGTGCATGTTGGGCGTATCGCCGCGCCCATTCACGACGGCGCCCTTCTCGGTGAGCGAGTTCTCCTTGGACAGCTTGTTGTTGTCGCTGTGCAGGTCGGCCACGTTATCCGCAACCTTGACGCCCTTGGCGTTGTACCAGGGCCCCTTGCCGATCCGGTCACGGGCGTCGACAGCCGGCTTTCCATTGGCGGGGATCGTGCTGAGATACGCATGCCACTGCACGTTCTTCGATCCTGCGGCTTCGGCCAGCGTCTGGCAGATCAGGTCGGCGCCTTCCAGTCCACCGAGGTTGGCGCCGTTGCCGGAGCCGGCACTCGTGATGAAAAAGGTCAGTACGGGCTGTTGTTCCTGGCTGGGCCGCGCCCCAAGCAGCAGCAAGGATCCCAGGATTACCAAATTGCTCTTCATGACCCGAGCCTTTCCCCTTGGCGGTATGGTGCGCGTCCCCCCTCGTTCCTACTGCGGCCGCTGATCAGAGTTTCTTCGTGGCGGCCGCCGCGCCGCTGCGCAGCTGTGGCTCGTAGCTGGGGAGCGGATTCGGGGACGCCGCCCACGGCGAGCGTGAGCACCGTAGCGCCCTTCAGCACGACATACTCGGCGGCGTTCGGGTTGTAGATCACGTATGACTTGTCGCCTGGCCCACCCGACTCTTCCTTCGCGGTTTCCTTCTCTTCCGCCAGCTTGTCCGGCTGGAGATTCGCCGCGGTAACGTCGCGCGCCGCGGCCGCGCTGGGGAAATCGAGGCGAATGACCATCAGCATTCCCTTCCCTGCCGTGTACATGCAGGTGGAGCGCGAGGCCCCGGTGTCCTCGTCGGGTTCGGGGCCGGAGGGCTCCATGGTGGTCACCGGTGCGCCGAGGATCTGCGCCGCGGCGGCACGGTCGAGGAGATCGCAGGGTCCTGCGACGGTCGTGAGGACGAGGGGCAGCGCGGCGAGAAAGAGCATGGGTCCTCCAGTGCAGCGAGACAGGATGACGGGCCCAACGAGTCCCCGATATTGCGGCGCAGCGAGGGAGCCAACAACCCGAACAAAATGGGTACGGGACGAGCGGCCCGGTGACCGTCGCCTGGAAACTGGCCATGGCGGCATCCGGGCAGTAGCATCCAGTCATTGACTGACCTCCTCGAACAACTCCGGCAAGCCCTGGTCGACCGATACGCCATCGAGCGTGAGTTCGGGCCGCGGCGGCATGGCCACGGTGTTCCTGGCGCGGGACCTCAAGCACAACCGCCAGGTCGCCATCAAGGTGCTGCGGCCGGACGTCGCGACCAGGCTCGGGCGGAGCGGTTCCTGCGCGAGATCCACCTCACCGCCTCGCTGCATCACCCCAACATCCTCCCGCTCTCGATTCCGGCGACGCAGCGGGCCTGCTCTACTACGTCATGCCCTTCGTCGAAGGCGAGATCCTGCGGCAGCGGCTCGCGAACGAGCGCCAGCTCCCGCTGATGAGCCCTGCGCATCACCAGCGAGGTGGCCGGCCCTCGACCATGCCCACCACCACGGCATCGTCCATCGGGACATCAAGCCGGAGAACATCCTGCTGTCCGAGGGACACGCCGTGGTCGCGGACTTCGGCATCGCACGAGCCCTGGCCAGCGCCGCGGCAACCCGCTCACGGAAACCGCGGCCTGGCGATCGGCACGCCGGCATACATGTCGCCCGAGCAGGCGACCGGCGAGCGCAACATCGACGCGCGCAGCGACGTCTATGCCCTGGGCTGTGTGCTGTACGAGATGCTGACCGGATCTCCACCGTACACCGGCGCGACGGTGCAGGCCATCACTGCACGCAAGCTCTCGGAGCCGGTTCCCAAGCTCCGCATCGTGCGAGATACGGTCTCGCCCGCAGTCGAACTGGCGATCGAACGGGCCCTGGCCAAGATCCCGGCCGACCGCTTTTCGACGAGCCAGGAGTTCGTCGACGCTCTCGAGCGAACGGATACCGCTGGATTCGCTCCCACGCCGGCTCATGGGGTACGGACGCGTGCGATCCGGCGAGCGGCAGCAGCGGGCGGCGCTCTCCTGCTGATCGGGGTGGTGTGGTGGGCCGCGCACTCGTGGGGCGGACCCGCACGCACTGGATTGCCGGGCCCGGTGAAGCGCCTGGCGGTGCTCCCGCTGGAGAACCGATCGGCGGATTCGACCGAGGAGTACGTCGCCGATGGCCTAACGGACGCGGTGATTTCATCCCTGGCCCAGGTGCAGGGCCTTCAGGTGATCTGCGCAGCTCGACGGGGGAGTTCAAGGGGACGCAGTTGTCCGCACAGGAGATCGCGCGCAAGCTCCGCGTGCAGACACTGCTGGAGGGTTCAGTGCTGCGGAATGGCAGTGACGTGCAGATCGCCCTGCGCCTCGTGGATGGCACGACCGGCGATACGCTCTGGTCCGAGCGCTATGTCCGCCAGTTCGGCAACGTGCGCCAACTGGTGGGTGAGGTTTCCCAACAGGTGGCTCGCCAGATCGATGTGCGGCTCACGCAGGACGAGCGCCAGCGCCTGTCGGCGGCTCACCCGGTCAACCCCAAGGCCGAAGAGTCGTACCTTCGCGGCGGTTCCACCTGAACACGCGAACGCCGGAGGGTATCCAGGCAAGTGTCGATCACTTCCGCCAGGCTGTGACGGCGGACTCGGCCTTCGCACCGGCCTACGCGGGGCTGGCCGACTACTACAACGTCCTGCCGTTCTATACGAAGGCTCCCGCGAGCGAAGCGTTCGAGAACGCGCGAACCGCCGCGAACAAGGCGATAGAGCTTGATCCCGACCTGGCCGAAGCCCACGCGGCGCGGGCGTACGAGCTCGCGTACGGTGAATGGGACTGGGCCGGTGCGGAGCGGGAGTATCGTCGGGCACTGGAGCTCAACCCCAGTGGTGCCGACGCCCATCACGCGTACAGCCGCCTGCTCGCGGCGACCGGTCGCCTGCCGGAGGCGGTCGAGCACGCGCGCCAGGCCTTCGACCTGGACCCGATGGACCTTACCGCCCGTGCCAACGTCGGGATCATACAGTATTTCGGTCGTGACTACCCGGGCGCGCAGGCGCAACTCGAGGCGACGCTGGGTCTCGACCCGGAGTTCTCGACAGCGCACTGGGGGCTCGGACTGGTCTACGAGCAACTGGGACGCTTCGACGAAGCGTTCCGGGAGTTCGAACGGGCCATGGCGATCGGAGGACGGGGAACCAACACCCTCGCGTCCCTCGGTCATGCGTATGCTGTTGCCGGGCGCAAGAAGGAAGCGAGGGCAATCCTGGCAGAGATCCTGCCGAGAGCGGAAACCGGGCGCACGACGTCCTACCAGATCGCGGTCGTGTACGCCGGACTGGATGAGAGGGATGAAGCGTTCCGCTGGCTCGAGAAGGCATTCGAGCAGCGATCAACGCTCCTCAGCTACATGAGAATGGATCCTCGCCTGGAAGGGCTGCGAGGAGATCCGAGGTACCGTGCGCTGATCACGCGAATGCGCTTTCCGGACTAGCGATGTCTCGTGGCCGAGGCGGTCGTTCGGCAGTGGAAGTGCCGAGCCAGAAGTTTCGGTACCGGACCGCCCGGCCGTTGCCGGCACCTACTTCATCGATGCCAGGTTCGACGAACTGACCAGCCCGGTACTCGGGGCCAACGGATGGCTGGGTCGGGCAGCCGACCCGCAATGCTGCACTAGGCGGCGCGATTCGGATCGGGGCTGTACTGGGAGGGGCGGACTTCCACTGGTCGCCTGTCATCCTTCGCACGAGGTACCACCGGGAGTGGAGGCGGAACGGATGCGGCGGATGCAGCGCCTGGCAGCACGCCGTCACAGACGGCGTCGCTTCGGGGGACTGGTCGATGTACTTCGCGGAGATAGACACGCGAGGGCTGCAGCCCAGCACGATTCCCAATCATCGCCGCTAGTGGACGGGAGGCAGGACCAAGGTGAAGGTGACCGGGTCTGGCAGGTCAACGCTGACGTGCCTATCAAAACCCATGCCAGCATTTCGCTCCTTGGTCATTCTGGGATCCGTTGTGGTGCTTCCGGGCCCCGACGCGACCTGTTTTTCACGGTGCATGACGGACGCTTTGGCGTGGGCAACGGGCATTTCGTCGTCACTGCCAGAATCGGCAGGAGGAGCCGGGTGACGACGACGCAACGGGCAAGACCGATGGGGGACCAACGCTGGTGATCGGGGCGTACACTGTCGGACGGCCTGTCCTACTAAGCTGCGACAAGCGCATTGGGCAAGGTGAACATCGAGACACCTTACGGCAAGTCGTGCGAACCGGCGACAGTTCCGTGCGCTGTTCCGACAACCGCTCGAGGAAGTCCGCCAGCTTCCTCGACCGCGAGACGGTGTAGAAGGTGAGCAGCAGCGTTGGGATCAGCACCAAGGTGAAGATCAGCACGCGAACGTGCCAGGGCTCGTCGGCCGAGGCGAAGATGTTCATCCCCAGGACGCCGGTGGCGATGGTGCCGATCAGGCCCAGGGTCGTCACCACGGTCAGTCGCACCACCGTGTTGGCCTGCCGCCTCAGGCTGTCGCTGTTGAGGTACTCGTTCATGTCCTGAATCTCCTCCCGCACCTCGGCGAACAGCCGGTCGGTATTGAGGTGCTTCCGCCAGAGGAGGAACAGATCCCGCGCCTGGTCCTGGGTGGAGATCTCGTGGAACCAGTAGCGGTGGGTAAAGCCGAGAAAGGTCGCCATCGCGCGGCGGATGGTGCGCTTGAACTTCTTGATCGACTCGACGTTTCGAAGATCGAGCCGGCTCAGCGCCACGACCAGGCGATGGACAGCATCAGCAGCGCCGCCTTGTGGAAGTGGGCCAGCAGGCCGAGGACGAAGTACTGCCGCTCGAACTGGCCCTGCACGCCGGTCTCCGCATCAGTGAAGAACCCGCTGCCATGCTCGCCAATCACGAGGAAGGTGTGCCCGGTGCAGATGAAGCGGGTGTTGGACCAATCGTGCGGTTCCGCCGGGGCCCAGTGCCGGTCGTAGCAGAACTCCTCCTCGAAGCTCGCGAGCGTCGCACTGGAAAAGGGCAACGAGTAGGCCGGAGACGGTCCGCCGACCGCGAGCCGGATGAAGTCGGCGCGGTGGAGCGCGCCCGGGTTGTCGAATGACAGGTAGCCCATGATGGGCATGCGGTAGTACTCGAGCTGGCGGTAACGGAGCTCCGCATTCACCTCCGAGTGCTCGGGCAGCAGCGGCAGGAGAAACCACACCCAGTGCGAGGCGATAGCGGGAAGCCGCGAGTGCGCCACGGTGCCCAGGTAGCGGGCGCGGTCGTCGTAATCGGACCGCGCCAGCACTTCACCGGCGTGACCGATCCACTCGACCAGCGCGGGGCAGCGACTTCCCTGCCCGTCCGCCTGCCACGAGGCGGGATAGGCCCGGCCGAACCGGAAGAGAAGGTCCTCTGCCGTGGTGAGATCGAGGTCCTGCGCGGTCACCTCGAGGACCGGGATCACGACCTCGATATCCACGAAGAAGTAGAGCTGTGCCCGGGTCACCTCGAGGTCGATCGGGGGAGAGCCGGGGTCGAGCGTCACCCGGCCCGGGCGATGTCGTCGCGGGAGAAGACCGTGATGGGCGACTCGCCGTAGCCGGTCTTGCGGTGCGGGGCCTCGCCATAGAGGAACCGCTGGACATAGGGGAGGAACGTGACGAACTCGGCGTAGTGCCGCTCGGGGAAGGTCGACGGGTCACCGGCGAACGCGTCGGGCACTTCGCGCCATGGTGTCGCGAGGCGGGTCAGCGCCTCCCATGGCTGCTGTCCGGGCTCGGGCGGCGAGGCCGGCATCAGCTGCAGGGGCCAGAGGAGGATCTGCCGGAACTGGCGGACCTCGGTTGCATAGGTGTCGATCGGCGACGCCGTCATGAACGCCCCCCAAGGTCAGGGCAATGCAGCAGGCGAGCGCCTGATATTGTCGCCCGAAGCGCCGGGCAACAAGAGCGACGACGCACTTGTGTCTACGGTGCCTGGACCGCTGACCCCTGGCTGAGCACAGGTGGAGCGGCGTCGACGATGCGACGGCCGGAGTCGGCAAGTGCGGCGGACATGTACTTGAACAGTTTCGCGGACCAATCACCGGTCGCGAAGACGGTGGTTGCCAGCCTCTTTGCCGTGACGACCCGCACATCGGTCGTATCCTGGCGGCCCACGAGGACAACGCGCACGACCTCCCCGTACGACCATGCCGAGAGGCCCTGGCTGCCGATGATCATGAGGGTGGAATCGTTCACCTGTGCCGAGTCCTTCAGGCCCATGCCGGTGGAGTCGAACGCAATGCGCAGCGCGTCGCGAGTGTAAGGCAGCGAGGCCGGGAAGGAGCGACCGGTTCCGTCACCGAGGGGGCGGGACGTCACGGAGCCAACGGTGGCGCAACCGGCGGCGAGCAGGAGCAGCACCAGAGATGCAGTACGCATGGATCCTCCCGGTGAGGTGAGCGCGCGCGGGTGTCGCGCGACGGGAGGAACCTGCGGATGCCGCCTCAAGCGGGAGTCAAGCAGATAGCGGAGGAGCGAGGACCGGGGCTGTGTGTCAGCGCCAGTTTGTCAGGACCTCGGCCACCGGATTCCCCCACAGGGCAGTGCTTGCGCGGAGGCCGACCCCGCAATCGTTGCAGTAGATGGTCGACCACGCGTGTTCCCGCGGAGACCCAGGCGGTGAGGACCAGCCCGGCTGCTCACGGAACGGCATCGTCATTCGCTTCAAGCACACCGGGCACCGAAGCCGGGTGCGGAGAGCATCCACACTGCAGCGAGCGAGAGCAGAACCGGCACAGTAACGAAGACGCCCCCGGGATGCAGCAGGCCGAATGCAAACATCAGGATTGCGATCCACACCATGCCACGCATGCGCCGGACCAGCGGGCCCAGCGTTGAACCGGGCGGGCCCTTCGACCGAGCAGCCTCCTTCATGGTGGCATCCCACCAGTAAAAGCGGTACTTCACGTATGCGGGATCATCCGGTCGGGGACCGTTCATGACCGCGGCGACGAACTCGGCCGGAGGGAGGTACGAGTGCGCCGCCACGTAGTGGCAGATCAGGGAGGGGGCTGCGTACACGACTCCGTCGCCCAGCACACGGATCTCCCCGTTTCCGAGTGGGCTTCCGGTCCGCCTGAGGTGATCGGAATACGTGAGATCACAGAAGCCGCAATCCTGATGGCCACACTCCAGGCAAAGCAGCTTGTCCCTGGCACAGAACGCAGCAAGTCGCTCGGCGAACCCATGCGGCGCATCACCTCTCGGCATCGGATGAGGTGGTTCCATCCAGCCAACGTTCACCAGGGGCAGCCCACTGAACGGGCGTTCCCAGTATTTGTAATAGGAGTCAGGCTCGGAGAGATCAGTCGCGTATGCCACGATTCCTGGTCCTGTCTCCGCCCTGACGGTGTGTTGCCGAGTGTGTCGCGCCATTGACGCGGCGCCCTTGCGCTCGCTTTAAGATGAGATAGCGTCGTTACGATGTCGACATGGGACAAACGCCCCATGTCCGGGTGTCTGATCGGTTGCCGGACGGATCTACTGGACAGGTTCGGAATAGATCGTTGCATGGACAGAAGGGGGAGCCCATGAAGGCGATGACGCTCGATGACCGCGAGATCGACCTCAAGCCGGAACTGCTCGACGGCCTGAGAAGCCGAGTGAAGGGACCGATCCTCCTGCCGGGCGACGACGGCTACGAGGGATCGCGCACGGTGTGGAACGCGATGATCGACCGGAGTCCCGCGGCGGTCGTCCGCTGTCTCGGCACGGCCGACGTGATCGCATGCGTAAGTTCGCCCGCACCAACAAGCTGCTGATCTGCATGAAGGGTGGCGGGCACAACATTGCCGGTCTCGCGACCGCCGATGACGCGCTGATGCTCGACATGTCGCTGATGCGGGGCGTCTGGGTGGACGCGAAGAACCGGGTGGCGCATGCGCAGGCGGGGTGCCTGCTGGGCGACGTAGACCGGGAGACCCAGGTGCACGGACTCGCCACGGTGCTGGGTTTCGTCTCCCTCACCGGCATCGCGGGACTCACGCTGGGCGGCGGGTTCGGCTACCTGACGCGGCGCTGGGGCTGGACGTCGGACAACGTGACGGGGATGGACGTGGTGACCGCCGAGGGAAAAGTGGTACGGGCGAGCAGCGAGGAGAACCCCGACCTGTTCTGGGGACTTCGGGGCGGCGGGGGCAACTTCGGCGTGGTGACGGGGATCGACTACGCGCTCCATCCGGTGGGACCGGAGATCGTGGGCGGGGTGGTGGCGTGGCCGGCGAGCGAGGCGCCGGGAGTGCTCGAGCTGTTCCGGACGATGGCGGCGAAGGCTCCGCCGGAGCTGACGCTCGTGGCATTGATGCGGCCCGCGCCCCCTGCCCCGTGGCTGCCGAAGGAGATTCACGGAAAGCCGATGGTTGCGATCCTGGCGTGTCACAGCGGCCCGCTGGAAGAGGGGGAGAAGGCGGTGGCGCCGATCAAGGCGTTCGGCAAGCCGGTGGGTGACGTGCTGGTGCGCCGGCCGTACGCGCAGATGCAGTCGCTGCTCGACGCCACGCAGCCCAAGGGCCGGCGCTACTACTGGAAGAGCGAGTACCTGCCGAGCATCGAGCCGGCGCTGGTCACGAAGTACATCGAGCAGGCGGCGCGGATCCGGTCGCCGCATGGGGCGGTGATCCTGTTCCAGATGGACGGGGCGCTCAACCAGCTGGACGAAGGACATTCCGCGGTCGGCAACCGGGACGCGCACTACGCGCTCAATGTGGCGGCGGCGTGGGACAACCCGGCAGAGGACGCGGCCAACATCGAGTGGGCCCGCTCGGCGTGGAACGACCTCAAGTCGTTCTCAACCGGGGGCACGTACCTCAACTTCCTCACGGAGGACGAGGGCCCGGAGCGGACGGCGGCGGCACTGGGCCGCGGGCTCAAGCGGCTGGCGGAGATCAAGAAGCGCTGGGACCCGGAGAACATGTTCCGCACCAACCGGAACATCGTCCCCGGGTGACGCTGTTGTGCCTACTACTGGACCGGTGCGTGCGAGGAAATCCACGTCGGGTCGGACGCATCCGCCGCGACGCTCCCACCCAGCAGGCCGTCGTTGCCGGAGCCGGAAAGATCGTGAATTGTCTGGCCAGTTCCCTCGTCAAGGCGCCAGTATCCAACCAGGCCCGCGGTCGGAGCCGAAATCACGGTGTTCATTGTCGACATGATCTGTGATTGAGTCCTTGCCACGTTCCAGATACGAATCTCATCCAGCCTGCCATCGAAATAACGGCTGTTAAACGGCGGGCCCTCCCGGCCGAGGGAGAGAGGCTTTGCGGAGTTGGCCGGTTCATCCATGGGACCCTGCGTCACTTCCGTACCATTGACGAACAGGTGCGCCATGCCGCCCGAGAAGGTCGCCGCAACATGGGTCCAGGCTTGAAGCGGCATGGCAGTCGGGGCGACCAGGACAGTTGTATTGTTGACCCCGTTGTTTGTTGCCAGCCGCAGGAATCCGTTGTCGGCTTCGAGCTCGTATGAGGCCTCCGGAGCCATGCCCCACTTCGAAATCATGTACCTGTGTTCGCCCGTTGACCCCTGCCAGACCCATGCTTCGATTGTCCACGTCGACGACAGGTCGAGCGACGGCGAATCGGGTATCTCCGCAAACTGATCCGGAACGAAGCGGAGGGCGAACGCCACGTCGGCTGGACCGGTGGCCGATGTAACCTTCACTGACACCGTTCTGGTGGTCCCCGACGCGGCATCGGCACTCACCGGCAGCACCGGATCGGTGGAGATCGTCATGCCGGCGGGCGCCGTCAGCCCGACCGAATAGGGTCCCGGCAACAGGTAGCTGAAGGTCGCGCTCCAGGTTCCATCGGACTCGGGATCGCTCAGCGGCAGCGTTTCGGTGGTGCCGCCCGAATTGGTGACAGTGGCGTTGAATGCGGCGAGCGTGGTGGGATTACCGCCGATGTCCGGCAGGGTCACGCCACTTCCAAGCGTCACGTTCACCATGATGGTCGCCGCCGTGGTGATCGTGGCGCCCTTGATCACCGGGTGCATGACCCAGCGGCCCGAATTGCCCGCCTGGTGCCCGAAGCTCTGTGACACATCGAAGTCGACCAGCACGACGGCGGCATCCTCGGTCACGACGAAGCTGTCATCGCCGCCAAGCTGGACCTTGAGACCGCTCTGGCCGAGGCTCGGTGCCTGCAACTCACCAGTCACAACCGCACCATTTGGAAGGCCGGCGTAATCCGGGGAGGTGGCGTAGATCTCCGATCCGCCTCCATCGCCCTCGACCTCGATATAGGCTCCGCTGATCACGAAGCGGAGCTGTTCGTAGCTCCCGGCCGGCACGATCGCCTGATCGACAATGGTCGCGGCATCATTCGCGAGCGTGAGGAGGTTGACCGTGGTGTCCCTGTCCCGGAGGACCGTCCGCCCATTGGATCCCTGGAGGTAGATCTCGTCAATTGTCACGACCGCCGCGCGAATGTCACCCGGTGCATCGGTCAGTGCGATGGACACGCGTCCCGTCCCATCGCCACCGCTGGCGTCACCGCAGCCCAGCACCGCAAAGGGCAATAAGCCAAGAAAAAGGCGTCGCGCGAAGGTCATCATGCGATTGACTCCTAAAGCGTTTCACTGAGAGCCGGCAGGCTGGTGCACCCACCGCTGCCACCGAGGGTAGAAACGCCCGGACACGCAACAATGATGCTTGCGGCCAGTCGAGACCTCCTGCCAAATCCTGACACTGTGTCATGAATGAACGCATCGCACCGTCCTCGATGATCCGAGTCAGGCGCAAGTTGAGAGGTAGGCTTCAGGCAGGATCTTTCAAGCGGGTGCCACGATGGATGTTCAGGCCAAGCGCAAGAATACCCCGTCGCCGCCGATACCCAGCAGCCGGTTCCGCCACTCCGTCGCTGTGGCACGATCGACCCGTGCCTCATGGACGCCGGTGTTCCGCACCTCGGTAACGCAGCAAGAATGGGTGGAAGCTGACCGGCGAACCATCCCTTGTCTCCGCGAGCGGCCGTGGCGGCGGCGGCCAATTCGCTGCTCCGTGGCCAGGACGCGCGCGACCTGGCCGAGTGTGAGAGTCCGGGCGTGAAGGAGGTCCACGGTCTCGCCGTTGAGGTTGACCTTCCGGGCATCGGGCACTGCCCTGGCGAGCGCACGGCGGAGCACCGCGCGGCACTGCACCTCCAGCGCCTTGGCGAATGATCCCACTACCGGGCCGAAGTCGAAGGCGGGATCACCCCGGTGCTCCCGAAAGAGCTTCTCGCCGGCGGCAATGAACCGGCGCGCCGTGGCCTCGAGTCCACGCCAGGCCTGCTCGCCGAAGAGGTTCTCCCTCAGGTCGCGCTCCATGGCGGCGACCCCACTGCCCTTCTCCGCGTCCCACTCGGCCCACAGGCGACCGTCGGTGACCGCGTCGCGCTCTTCCGGGTCGAAGTAGCGCTGGCCATCGGGACGGGTGACGATGAGAGGAAGGTCCACGATCCCGCCGTAGAGCGAAACAGGCTTGTCGTGATAGTGGACGTTGCGGAGCTGCCGCAGCTCGGCGATGACGCCAGGCAGGTCATCGGCGACGAGCAACCGGATGTCGGCCAGCAGGAACCAGAAATCACACAGGAGGTTCCGGCGGGTGTAGTACGCGGGCACGGCGCCCTCCTGGTCGGCATCGAGGGTTGCGCTGATCTCCGCGATGTCAGCCACGTAGAGGGACCGGTAGTCGGTCAGGTAGAGCTGGACTTCGCCCGCGTCATCGGCATCCGCATCGATCGCGCGACCGATGGCGAGGACGTCTTCCTGGTGCCCCTGCGGCTGAAGGCGGTTCTCCGACCGGACCTTCCCCCACCAGACATAGTGGTCGTCGGGCGAGAGCGCCTTGTCCCGTGCGCGATCGAGGAGCACCGCGAGGTGCTGCTCCATGGCATCGTCGGCGTAGGAGGGGTTCCAGACGGTGACCAGGTGGCGCATCGGTGCGGGGTCGCTCAGCGGCACGAGGGTTACGGGGAGATTGGATGCGGGGGCCCCGGACAGCACCGACTGGAGTACGCCGGTGCTGTCCGGTTCGAGAAAACTGCTACCGCCGCTGCCCGGCGCCTCACCGCCTTCTTCGCGACGCGCCGCCTCACGGCCTTCCTGGCCACCCGACGCTTCACGGCCTTCCTCGCGACGCGACGCTTCACGGCCTTCTTCGCAACGGCCCGCTTCACCACACGACGCTTCACCGCCTTCTTGGCGACGCGACGCTTTACAGCCTTCCTCGCAACGGCCCTCTTCACCAAACGACGCTTCACAGCCTTCTTCGCGACGCGACGCTTCACAGCCTTCCTCGCAACGGCCTTCTTCACCAAGCGACGCTTCAAAGCCTTCTTCGCAACCCGGCGCTTGAGCGCCTTCTTCGCAACGGCCTTCTTCACCACGCGACGCTTGATGGCCCTCTTCACAAGGGCCTTCTTCACCAGGCGACGCTTCACCGCCTGCCCCACGATTCTCCGACGCATCGCATCATCGAGCTCTCCGCCCCCGTCCTCACCCAGCATGCTCATTAAGTCAGCCATGATTTCGCTCCTCTGTTTGAAGTGCCGCTGACTACGCGTGTTGCGACTGCGTCTTGAACCATAAGAGGAGCCAGCCAGATGTCCAGCGGCAAATGGCTGGATTTTTCCCAATGTCGACCACGGAGGTCTCCTGCCGGCACTGAAAAAGTCACCAGCTGCTACGTCCACAACAACATTTTCCACCACACGCACGCGTCAAGACTTTACCAGCCTCCAGAACTGCTCCTCCCCGATGATCGTCACGCGGTGCCCCTTGGCAGCAAGCCGCCGGATCTCCATCAGCTTGAGTCCGCCAGCCTTTCCCGCCACCTGCAGCGCGTTGGGACGACCACGCACCAGGACGTCGGTGGTCGGACCGGGGCTGGCCTGGAAGCGGGCGCCGGCTTTGCGGGCTGCCGCTATGGCTTCCTTGCGCGGGCGGCGGAGGAATCCGGTGAAGGAAATGCTCCGACCCTTGAGACTCGCTATCCGGCCCGTCTTCACTTCCCTGGGCCGGTGCTTGAGTGCCGCGATCAGCTCGTCGGCCGCCTGATACCGCTTGGCCCGCGCGCCGAGACAGCGATGGACTACCTCCTTGAGGTGATCACTGCAGGGAAGCGTGCGCACGTCCTTGCTCCGCATCGGGCTCTGCACGTCGCCGCGGAGCAGCATCGCGATCAGCTGACCCACCTGATAGACATCATCGCGCTGCTGCCACTTCCGGACCCTGCCCCAGGCGATCTCGGTCGGTGCCTGGAGGGGATTGAACGCGTCCGCGGTGACACCGCGTCGGCTGGCCTGGTGGGTGGCGATGCCGAAGTCGCCCAGCTTGAGCGTCTCGTCCTTGCAGACGAAGACATTGAAGGGCGTGAGATCGCGGTGCATCGCCTGGCCGCGGTGCACGACATCGAGGGTCCCCAGGATCGCGGCGATCTCGTGGCGGACGAAGCGCTCCGGCTGCGGTCCGCGGCTCCCCAGCCACGCCGCGAGGTCCCCATGCTCGGCGTACTCCATCACCAGGCAATAGCGGCTCCGCATCGCTTCGGCTTCGACGAACCGGTCGAAGACCCGGAGGGCCCGTGACTGGCGATCGAGGAGCTGGGCGAAGTAGGCCTCCCGCAGCCAACCGGCGATCGAATGGCTGATCTTGACGCAGACCTGGCTCGGGAGAGTGCCCGCCGGTACCGCGGTGGCGAGGTAGATCTCGCCAAAGCCGCCGCGGCCGATGAGCCGTTCGAGCCGGTAGCTCCGGCCGCTCTCGTTGCTGTAGACCGTCGCGAGCGGAGGCCGCGGTGCCTCGGGTGTTTTCTGCACTGGGCGAGTGCTGCGTGGACGTCCGGCTTTGGCGGTTGTGAGCGCCGCGGCGCACCGTCGGGGCGAGTGCGGGTCGCTTCTGCTTGGTAGGCATGGCCGGGAAAACTAAGGTCGGGGAGAGGACCCGGCGACCTGCGGAAGCAGCGCGTCAACGAATTCCTCCATCGTGGGAAAGCGTTCGGCGGGCGTCTTCGCGAGGGCCCGGGTAATGGCTGCATCGACCGATTCGGGGTCCGAGGGGTCGACACGCCGCACTGACGGAATGGGGGCCTGCAGTGCCCGGGTCACCATCTCGGTGAGCGTGCGCCCGACATACGGGGGGGCACCGGTGAGCATCTCATGCAGGACACATCCCAGGCCGTAGACGTCCACCCGCTGGTCGAGGGGAGGTGCCGTCTGCTCATCGATCCAGTAGACGTCCGGCCCTCGCACCGCCAGCGCTGCAGGAGCTCCATGCAATATGCCGAGTGGTGGTAGCTCCGCCAGCGATGGGCCTCGACCTGATGGGCGTCTCGCCCGTCTCCGACCAGTAGGGATGCCGCCATGGACAATCGGCTGAGTCGGTGATGGACCGGTATTGGCGAAGAGGGTTGGCTCCACGGGCACCGGGGTCGAGCCGCCAGGCCCATGGTCGAGCCGCAGCCGGCAAGTCCTGTGGAGAACAGGACAGCGGTGGGAACCATGGTCCAGAAACGGGGCATCATCGGAGGGTCCCTCCCAGTAAGCCTGGTGAGCCAGATCTCTGCGACACCTTCGCTCCCTACGGTCAAGCGAGGGTCAAGGCGGCAAAGGCACGTTGTAATCCTTGCCATGTACACGAGGCGTCGTAGCCCAGCGCCGTGGTGTGGAACCGGATGTACCGGAGCCCGACCGGGTCACGGCCGCGTCATCGGCGGGACCTTCGAGCGCAGCTTCTCCAGCGCGATCCGCGTAGCGTCGGCGAGCAGCTCGAAGTCAATGAGGAGCATACTCATCGCGACTGGCTGCAAGTCCGACCCTGATAGCTTCGACGCGAGCTGCACGCCCCCGCGCCCATCGTACCTGACGCTATCCTGGAAATCGATGACCGGGATGAAAAGAGTAAGTGCCGGCAAGGTCCCCACGTAGGGGTCGCGCAAGCCAAACATTCCAGGCCCCCCTGTCTTCTCTTCCGCACCGTCCCACTTGGCCTTGCTGCCCTTGAACTTCACCTTGACCACGCCAACGAAGGGCGTAACAAGGTAGTCTGCGGCGAACCGAGTCCTTGCCCGGTCCATCATCTGTTGCCTTGCGATCTCCCCTTTCGTGGTGTCACGCTGGCCGGTGACCGGGTTCAAATGCCGGGCCCGCCGAGTCTCGCGCCGCCTGCCAGAGCGGCTCGACCGAATCGGGTGGACAACCTGGTACCCGGCGCCGCGAAGGCGGTCCTGGATCAGGGAGTCGAGGAAGCGTTGCGCCGGATCGCGGGCATTGATCTGCGATGGAATCCGGACGGACATGAGCACGAGACGCGTGGGATGCTCCTGTCCCGCAGCGACGCCGACGGCATCCGGAGCCGTCATGGCCAGTACGACCAGCAGGGCCGATTCGAGGAGCGTTCGATCCATGTGCGGATTCATGGCATGACCTCCCAGGTCAGGGCGACACGCATGGTTGATCCCGGACCAGGTGCTGAAGAGCGACCTGGACGGCACTCCCGTTTCGCTCGCTGTTCTTGAACAGCTTCTCCGGCTTCACGTCACGTGGGCCGTGCAAGAGGTTCCCCTTTACAAGAACCTGAATTCCTCCGCGGCCACAGTACCTCGGTCTCCCGTCGGCTTCCGTGACCACGACCTGCAGCGTCAGAGCCGGGACGTCTCCGCTGCCTGAGTCGAGCAGCACTCTTTCGGAGGTAGAGTCCCACACCGCCCAGCTCTTGTAATAGTGCACGGTGACGACCTTGATCTCCGGGAACAGCAGCGCATCGACGGCGACCGTGCCTTGCAGCCGCTCCAGCGTTGCGGTTCGCGCGGCCCACAGCTTCTCGGGTACGACAAACCCGCTGTGAGGGTCGAAATAGCCGCCCGCGGCTCGCACGGTTTCACGCCAGACTGAATCGGTGGCAGCCGGCGGAAGCACAATGAAGCCGGCGCCGGTCAGTTGACTCGCGAGCAGCGAATCGAACAGTGCCTGACTGGAGGAGTCCTGCAGGCCGGAAGGGAGGACGGTCGGGAGCGGCGCAATAACATGAGGCCGGCGACTGCCGGGTGGAGTCGCCAGCGCTGCAGTGAGGAGCCAGGGAAGCCAGAGGTAGCGCAACGTCACGGCGTACCACCGTGCCAGAGAAAGCTACCAAGCGCGCAGGGGACCATGCTGTGCGCGCTCAGCGGAACCATGGTACGGCTCGGTACCGGTGCCGGCAAGGGTATCAGCATGGCGTGCTCCGGAGTCGGGACGCCGGAACATTCGCCTTATCCCATCAAGTCCCAGTCAAGCAACACGAACTGGTCTGCTTATGGGACGATCGTCCCATACTGCCGCGACAGGCCTTGACCAGCCTCAAGTCGTGCCGCCGCGGCGCACCATCGGGCGAGTGCGGGTCGCTTCTGCTTGGTAGCATGGCCGGGAAAACTAAGGTCGGGTCGAGGACCCAGCGACCTGCTCGACCTTCTTCTCGGGGACTAGGAAGATAGGTTACAGCAGCCGCTTCAGTGATCGCGCGCCGCATCCCCCGGGTGAATGACGCAGCAAGATGGCTGAGGAGAACTGGATGAAATACGGAATGCTGGGCTCGATCGCCCTCGCGGGCCTCGTGGTACTGCAGGCGCCGAGTGTGACGCGCCCTCGTGTTGCAGCAGCCCCCGAGCGTCTGGCCGTCGTTGAAGGCCTCAGCATTCCGGAAGCACTGAGTTACGACGCAGCGCACGACGCGTATCTCGTGAGCAACATCAACCCGTCCCCCGATGGCAAACAGAACCAGGGGTTCATCAGCCGCATCAGAGGCGACGGCAAGCTCGACTCGCTGCACTTCATCCAGGGCGGCCGGAACGGCGTCGTGCTCAACGGCCCGCTGGGATCGCGCATCCGGGGCGACACGCTCTGGGTGCTGGATGGCGACGCGCTCAGGGCCTTCGACACCCGTACCGGCGCCCCGATGACGTCGATCGACCTGTCGTCGCTGCATCCGCAGCTCCTGAACGATCTCACCTTCATGCCGAACGGCGACATCTACATCACCGACACCGGTTGGCTCAACGAAGCGAACGGGCCGAGGGCACCTGTCTCCTACCGGATCTACCGGGTCACGCCCGATCACAAGGTGAGCCTGGCGCTCGAGGGCCAGGTACTCGAGAAGCCCGACGGAATCGACTGGGACGCGCGCCGGCAGGTACTGGTGCTGGCGCCACTCGGCGGGAAAGCGATGCAGACGTGGAAGCCCGGCCAGGCCGCACCGGTCAACCTGACGCCGGGGCCGGGCGATTACGATGGACTCGAGGTCGAGGCCGACGGCCGGGTGCTGCTCACCTCATGGGGTGACTCCACCGTGAACGACCTCGCCGGCGACAAGGTCGTGAGACTGATGGGCCCGTTCCCGGCGGCACCGGCCGACATCGCGGTGGATGCGGCACGCAAACGGGTCGGCATCGTGCTGCTCACCGCGAACCGCTTCGAGCTGTGGACCCTGCCCCCGAAAGGCAACTGAAATGCGCTCTCCACGCAGTGCCATCGCACTGAGCCTGGCAGTGGGCGCGGGCGCCCTGCTGGGCGGATGCCGTGCCCGCGGCGGTGACGTCGCCGGCGGAGGTGAGGTGGCCGACACGACCAAGGGCGCTCCGGCCGCGACTGTTGCATGCGCACCCGACAATGGTGGCCTGACGCTGCCGGCCGGGTTCTGCGCCATCGTGTTTGCCGACAGTATCGGGCATGCGCGGCACCTCACCGTTTCTTCCGACGGAACGGTCTACGTGAACACGTGGAGCGGCGAGTACTACGGCAAGGACAAGCCGCACGCAGGCGGATTCCTGGTGGCGCTGCGCGACACGACCGGCGATGGACGGGCGGACGTCATCGCCCGCTTCGGTGACAGCGTGCAGAGCGGCGGGCACGGCGGCACCGGGATCGCGCTGTACAAGGGCGCGCTGTACGCCGAGTCGAACGACAAGATCCTGCGGTACGCGCTGCCGCCGGGAAGCCTCACGCCGACGGCGGCGCCGGAGGTGATCGTCGACAGCCTGCCGCTCACCGGGGACCATCCGATGCACCCGTTCGCGATGGACTCGAGCGGCGGACTTCTCATGTCGAGCGGCTCGGCGTCGAATGCCTGCCAGCTGAAGAACCGAGTGAAAGGATCGCCGGGCCACGACCCCTGCACCGAGCTGGAGACGCGCGGCGGCATCTGGCGCTACGAGGCGAGCCAGACGGGCCAGCACTTCTCGAAGAACGAGCGGTACGCCACCGGTATCCGGAACGCGGTCGGCATCGGTGCTGACGCCTCGGGCCAGGTGTACTCCACGCAACATGGCCGAGACCAGCTGGCGGAGAACTGGCCCAAGCTCTACACACCGGTCCAGGGACAGAACTTTCCCTCGGAGGAGATGCTCAAGATCGAGAAGGGGGCGGACTTCGGCTGGCCGGAGTGCTACTTCGACTCGGCGCAGGTGAAGCTGGTCCTGGCGCCGGAGTACGGCGGTGACGGCGGCACGGAGATCGGGCCGTGCGCTGCGAAGCAGGCGCCGGCCGCGTACTTCCCGGCACACTGGGCGCCGGATGCCCTAGTCTTCTACAACGCCGGCAATTTTCCAGCGTCCTATCGTGGCGGGGCGTTCATCGCCTTCCACGGATCGTGGAACCGGGCGCCGGGGCCGCAGGGTGGCTACAACATCGTCTTCGTTCCGTTCGCCGGCGGAAAGCCACGGGCCCGTACGAGATCTTCGCGGACGGATTCGCGGGGGCCACGAAGGAGCCGGGCAAGGCGGCGCATCGTCCTTCGGGGCTTGCGGTCGGCCCGGACGGCACGCTCTACATCAGCGATGACCAGCGCGGGCGTATCTGGCGGGTGGTCTATGCTGGTTCTGCCGTGGCGGCGCGCGCCATCCCGGCGGGCCAGCCGCAGGACACGACGAGTGCTGCGCCGAGCGCGACTGCTTTGCTGAGTGCCGCGGCCAAGGCCGCGGGGATCACGCCGGCGATGGTCGCGCTGGGTGACAGCATCTTCCACGGCCAGGTGGCGGGCGGCGCCTGCGCCGGTTGTCATGGCAGCGATGCGACGGGAACGCCGCTTGGCGCCCGACCTGACGGACAACAAGTGGTTATGGAGTGACGGGAGCTACAAGTCGATCGTGAAGATGATCCGGGAGGGCGTGCCGGTCCCGAAGGAGCACCGGGGGCTCATGCCGCCGATGGGTGGGGCGCAGTTGACGCCGGCGCAGATATCAGCGGTGGGAGCGTATGTGTTTGCGCTGAGTCACCCGACGTGAACAGGCAAGCCCGGGGCGACCGCCTGGCGCGCGCGATGAGGCAACGGTACGCCTTCAGCCAAACCTCACGAGCAGGACCAACGACGCGATGGCGAGGACCAGGCCAAATCCTTCGCGCAGGCTCAGCGGCTCCCGGAACACGAACACACCGAGCCCGGTGAGGAGCAGGATCATCGACATGGAGTACACCACGCTGACCGTGGCCAGCTTGAGATGCCGCATCACGAACACCCAGCCGAACGCAGTAGATGAGTAGACGAGAAACCCGACCAGGAAGACGCCGGATCGGAGTGGCGCTTGTCGTCCACTGGCAAGCTTGAGGAAGTAGTCTCCGAGCACGCCGAGGGCGCTGAAACCGGCGGTCACGAGGACGGCGAGGGCGGTGCTGGTCATGTTGCCTCCGGACCCGGTTGGTAGTGAACACTCGACGCGTCCCCCTAGCCGATCGTACGAGGTAAACCGTGTTGGTGCCACTATCTCTTAACCCCCAGATCGTTTGAGGGCTGGTTGAAGGGTAGTGCACAAGAAAGCGGGGCGACCAATCGCTCTATCGCCCCGCTTTGATTCCCTAACCTCGCCCTCAGCCAGCCTTACGCGTCCCGCTTTTCCTTGATGCGGGCAGCCTTGCCGCTCAGTGCGCGGAGGTAGTACAGCTTCGCGCGACGGACCCGGCCGCGGCGCACCACCTCGACACTCGCGATCGACGGGCTGTGGATCGGGAAGATGCGCTCGACACCAACGCCCGCGCTGATCTTCCGGACGGTGAAGTTCTCGCTGATCCCACCACCCCGCTTCGAGATCACGATGCCCTCGAACGCCTGGAGGCGCTCCTTGTCTCCCTCACGCACGCGCACCATGACGCGGATCGTGTCGCCGGCACCGAAGCCCGGAATATCGGTGCGCAAACCTTCGCGGCTGAGCTCAATCATCTGTTGCATGGTTCGATCCCTCGTTCAGGTACTCATGTGTAATACGCAGAGGGCGCGAAGGGCGCAAAAAGCGCCGTACATCCTTGCTTCACTCGCCATGCTCGTGCTCCGCCCATAAATCGGGTCGGCGGTCCTTCGTCAACTCTTCAGCCTTCTGCCGGCGCCACGCGTCGATCTTCGCATGGTTGCCGCTCAACAACTCTTCCGGAACCTTCATCCCGCGATACTCAGGCGGCCGGGTGTAGCTCGGCGGGCTGAGCAATCCATCGTAGTGCGAGTCGCTGCTGGCCGACTCATGATCCCCAAGCACTCCGGGAAGCAACCGCACCACCGCGTCGATGATGCAGAGGGCGGCCGGTTCACCACCGGTGAGAATGAAGTCCCCCAGGGACAACTCCTCGGTCGCCAGCCCCTCGGCCACCCGCTGGTCCACGTCCTTGTAGTGGCCGCAGAGCAACGTGACCTGGCTCTCCAGCGAGAGCCGCACCGCATCCTGGTGCCCGAACTTCCTGCCCCGCGCCGAGAGAAGGATGACCGGCCCGGTACGCGGACCCAGGCTCTCCACCGCCTCGAAGAATGGCTCAGGCTTGAGCACCATTCCCGCGCCACCGCCGTAAGCGTAGTCATCGACGGTGTTGTGCTTATCATGCGTGAAATCCCGGAGTTGCACCAGCTGGAATTCCACTTTCCCTGCCTGCGCTGCCCTTCCAACAATGCTGGCCGACAACGCCGGCTGCAGCACCTCAGGGAAGAGCGTTACACATGTGATGACCAGTCAATCCCTCTCAATTCCGCAGCCCGTCCGGTGGCGTGACGATCAGCCGTCGCGCGTCCCTGTCGACCTCCGGCACGAATTCCTTCTTGAACGGCAACAGGAACTCACGCTTCGGTCCCTGCACCTCGATCAGCAGTCCACCGGCCGTTTCGTACCAGGCCGTCACCAGACCGAGTGGCGTACCGTCAGGCCGTACAACCGCAAAGCCTTCGAGCTCGTGCAGCCAGACCTCATCGGAACTGGGCGCCCGGACCTGAGTGTCGGGAGTCGTGAGAAAGAGACCCCGGACCCACTCGACATCCTCGACCCGGTCCATCCCCTTGAACTTGAGGATCCACTCCCGGTGATACCTGGCGCTCCACTCGATCGTCAGGGACTCGTGGACGAATTCTCCATCGAGACCCTTTACGCCGACCTGCTGTCCCGCCGCGAACACCAGGTCAGGATCACTGGTGAGCGGAAAGATCGCGACGTTGCCCTTCAACCCATGCGGCTTCCGGAGCCGGCCCACCACGAGGTGGCGGAGCGGTTCCGTCACCGTCACGCGCCCTGCAGGACCCCGGCGTTCTTCAGGATCGCCGCGACGGTCTCGGTCGGGGTGGCGCCACGGGTGATCCAGTCCTTGGCCTTGTCGACGTTGAGCACAACCTTCTCCGCGGGCGTGGCGCCCTTGGGGTTGTACGTGCCGAGGATCTCGATGAACCGGCCGTCACGGGGCGACTGCTGGTCGGCCACGACGATACGATACAGCGGGAGCTTCTTGCGACCGACGCGGCGGAGACGAATGCGAGTAGCCATGCTGTTTCTCACTTCCTGTTTGTGTAGGACGAAACTCATACCACGGTCGCGGTAACCCGCGAGCTAGCCCGGAAACCCCTTGCCGCCAAACGGAAGTCGTACGCCCGGCTTCCCCGCCGACTTCATCATCTTCTGCATCTGCTTGAACTGCGTGAGCAGCGAATTCACTTCCTGCACCGTCCGGCCCGAACCCTTGGCCACGCGGATCTTGCGCGGGCCGTTGAGCACGTCGGGATTCCTGCGCTCCTTTGGCGTCATCGAGAGCACGATCGCCTCGACATGCTTGACGCGCTTCTCGTCCAGGTTCGCGTTCTTCAGCGCTGCGGCGTTGATGCCCGGCAGCATCCCCAGGACGTTCTTCAGCGGCCCCATCTTCTGCATCTGCCGCATGGCCGTGAGGAAGTCGTCGAGATCGAGCGACTTCTTCTGGCCCATCTTCTTCGCGAGCTTCTCGGCTTCCTTCTCGTCGACCGTGGCCTGGGCCTTCTCCACGAGCGAAAGGATATCGCCCTGCTGGAGAATTCGGCCCGCCAACCGGTCGGGATGGAACGGCTCGAGCGCATCGAGCTTCTCGCCGACACCGATGTACTTGATCGGCGCCTTCGTAATGCCGTAGACGGAGAGCGCGGCACCACCGCGGCTGTCACCGTCCATCTTGGTCAGGATCACGCCGGTGATGCCGAGGGCGTCATGGAAGCCCTTGGCCACGCGGACCGCGTCCTGACCGGTCATGCCGTCGGCGACAAACAGCACTTCATGTGGGTTGAAAGCTGCTTTCAGCTTCCGCAACTCTCCCATCATGTCTTCATCAATCTGGAGCCGACCGGCCGTGTCGACGATGACGGTGCGCGCGCGATCCTTCGCGGCTGCAGCAATGCCGTCACGGACGATCTTCACCACGTCCTTCTCACCGGGCGCCTGGTAGATGCCGACCTGCACCTGACTCGCCAGGGTCGCCAACTGCTCGGCGGCGGCGGGACGATAGACGTCGGCCGCGACGAGGAAGGGCGCCTTCTGCTCCAGCTTCAACCGCTTCGCGAGCTTGCCCGCGGTGGTGGTCTTGCCGGAGCCCTGCAACCCGACCACGAGAATGACGGTCGGCGGCACCGATGCGAACGTGAGCGGCGCCGACTTCTCGCCGAGCAAATTGACCAGCTCGTCATAGACGATCTTGACGATCTGGTGGCCGGGGCGAACGTCCTTGATGGCAAGTGCGCCGACGGATCGCGTCTGGACTCGTTCGAGGAACTCGCGGGTCAGTTCGAAGCTGACGTCGGCTTCGAGAAGGATCCGGCGAACTTCGCGCAAACCTTCGCGGACAGCATCCTCAGTGAGGACGCCACGACCGGCCAACTGGCGCAGTGTGGCGGTAAGCTTTCCGGAGAGTTCGTCGAACATAAGCCTAGAAGGATAGCGTGGTTACGGCCTCTCTTCAAGCTTCCTGGCCAGTCTGGGCAGGGCGCCTGACTCGGGCGGCCAGTCGGGCAGGGGGCCGGCCTTGGGGAAAGGAGAACGCACGCCGGGGTTCCCCGTCGATCCGAAGCAACCGTGCGTTCTACGATCCCCTTCGGCCGGCCCCCTGCCCTCCCGGCCTGAAGCGCCAGGCGCCCCATCCCTCCCGGCCTAATTCTGCGGCTATCTTGATGAATCAAAAGGAGATAGACATGCCGATAGCGCGTTCGTTCCTGCTCCTGTCACTCGTTGGCGCTTCTCCATTATTGGCGCAGGCTCCGGCTGCCGCCCCGCCGTACCTATATGTCTGGTCCGGCACGGCGGACACGGTGCAGCATGCCGCGTTCATGGTGGCCTTCGACCTGCGGCCCGGCACCCCCACCTCCGGGAAGATCGTGAAGGTGGTGTACGCGGGTCCCGGCATCAGCCCGCATCACACGGAACACCAGCTGGAAACGGACGGGCTGCTCTTCGCCAACGACTTCGGCGGCGGGACGACGTACCGGTTCGACCTGTCGACACCGGGAGACCCGAAGCTGCTGGGTTCGTTTACCACCGCCGGGCCGTACGCCTACCCGCACAGCTTCGTGCGGCTCGCCAATGGTGACCGGCTGGCGACCTACCAGAAGAAGATCGACGGCAGCGAGCCGGGCGGACTGGTGGAGCTCAAGCCGGACGGCACCGCATTGCGCTGGGCGAGCGCTGCCCCGGCCGATGGCGACTCGACGCAACTGGTGCCCTACAGCCTGGATGTGCTGGCACCGATGGACCGGGTGGTCTCGACCAGCACGAGCATGACCGACCTGATCGGCGTGAACGTGCAGGTGTGGCGGCTGTCGGACCTGAAGCTGCTGCAGACGATGGCGGTGCCGATCGCGACGGAGCACGCCGACCACAATGGGCACGCCGCGGAACATCACATGCTGCCGGGTGAACCACGCACGCTGGCCGATGGCAAGACGGTGATGTTCGGGACGTTCACCTGCGGGCTGTATCGCGTGACGGATGTCGCGAAGACCGCGAAGGTCGAGTTCGTCCACTCATTCCCGGGAAAGTGGTGCGCGGTGCCGGTGGTAATCGGGAAGTACTGGGTGTGGACAGTGCCGGAGCTGCGCGCGGTGGTCTCGCTCGACGTGAGCAACCCGGCGAAGCCGAAGGAGGTATCGCGGCTGGTGCTGGGCGGCGACATCGAGCCGCACTGGATGGCGAAGGATGAATCGGGGACGCGCCTGGTGGTGAACACCGGGGGACATGCGGGCGATGCGCGCATGTACATGCTGCGCATCGACCCGAAGACGGGCGCATTGAGCAAGGACCCGACGCTACCTGTGCTGGAGATGGGGACGGTGGAGGTGCCGGGGATCGGCGACGTCGTGGCGAAGCCGCACGGGGCGGTGTTCGCTCGGTAGAGCGGCACCCGTCGGGCGGGGCGCCCGTCCAACGGCTAATCGGGCGGGGCGCCCGTCCAGCGGCCAGTCGGGCGGGGCGCCCGGGCTCGCGGAAAGGGGAACGCACGCAGGAGTTCCCCTTCGCTCTTTGCAACCGTGCGTTCCACGATCCGCTTCGCCGGGCGCCCCATCCCTCCCGGCCTGTGGCGAGCGGCGGTCCGGTGGGCTCCCATAGCGGCACCGTTGGCGGGCCCTGAGCCCGATGTAAGACGTCGCCACCGTGTGCCGCGAGGGAGCCCACCAGATGCCGCTCGCTGATGGAGTGAGGAGTGAGGGGTGAACCCTCCTACGGCAGGGCCATGGCGCGGATTTCCCAGAAGGTGCGCCAGGCTCCGTCTACCGAGTACTCCCAGAGACAGGTGCGCACGCGCGGATCCACGAAGACATGGGCGCAGCGGACGCGCCGGATCTCGCCCCCGATGGACCAGTCACCAGTGGTGATCCACACGCCGCTGCCGTCGCGCATGCTCCACTCGTTGACCTCGCCGGTGTCGTAGTAAGTGCGAATGGGATAGACGTTGTCACTCTCGTCGTAGGCGATGACCTCGAGGCAGGCGGCGCGCGTGTCTCCCACGTGAGCGTGGAAGTTGTGGACCAGGAAATGGCCGCCACTGAGCCACTCGAAGCGCTCGACCCCATGGATGTCGGCGGTGGGTCCGACTTCGGTCTCGATCTGCCGACCCTCGAGGCGCCAGGCGCCGACGAAAACCTGGAGGGCATCGAGGTTGTCGGTGGCCCCGTGCTGGGCATCGGCGGGGGCGGACATCTCCGTCGTCCTGTGGTGATCCATGCCACGTTTCCATGTCCAGAGGGTCATTCGTGATACATCGAGCGGGGGGCAAGGATGCGTCACAAACCCCCGCCGTTAGCTTTCCCGCCATGACCCTGGCCCCGTTCGAATCCGCCTCCCCCACTCCGACGGCCGCCAGCGCCATGCCGAACGTCCCGCTCCCCGAGGTGCGGAACGAGGCGATCAAGGCGGCCGAACTGGCCAGCATGAAGCGGAAGGCCACCGGGCTCCTCTGCGTGGCCGCGGTGGTGTTCCTGGTCGCGATCTATTTCGAGACGAGATACCCCTGGGTCGTCTGGGTGCGGGCGGGCGCCGAGGCGGCGATGGTAGGCGGGCTGGCAGACTGGTTCGCGGTGACGGCGCTTTTTCGTCACCCTCTGGGGATTCCCATCCCTCATACGGCAATCATTCCGACCCGGAAGGAACGGATTGCCAGGATCCTGGCCGATTTTTTCGAGCGTAACTTCTTTACCCGTGAGGTTTTAGCCGAGCGGCTGCATCAGCTCGGTCTCGCGGAGCGGCTGGGATCGTGGCTGGCAAACCCGGAAAACGCGCGGTCCATTTCGCGGCAGCTGGTACGAGCTGCAGCGGGAGCGGCCGACGCGGTTCCGGAGGATACGGCGCGGGCGTTCGTGGACCGCAGCATCGTTGGACGGCTCCGGGGGATCCCGGCGGCCCCGGTGGCGGCGCGCGCGATCGAGTCACTGATGACGGATGGGAAGCACCAGGAGCTACTCGACCGGATCCTGAGCGTCGTCAACGGCGTGCTGGAGAAGAATGGCGACTTCATCCGGAAGCGGATCGGGGAGGAGTCGCCCTGGTGGGTGCCGGACGCCGCGGAACAGAAGCTCTATGAGAAGATCGTGGGCGCGCTGGAGCGGACGCTGCTGGCCATCGGCGAGGATCGCGATCATCCGCTCCGGGGGCAGTTTGACGTCGCGTTGAGGGAGTTCGCGGAGCGGCTCAAGAGTGCGCCGCGAACGATCGAGCGCGCGGAGGAGATCAAGGAGGACCTGCTCAAGTCGCCGGCGGTGCTGGACCTGTCGGGGAAACTATGGGGAGATGTCCGGTCCACGCTGCGGCGGTATGCGGACGATCCGGAGGGGGATGACCCGCCGGAACTGGAGCGGGCGATCCAGTCGTTCGGTACGGCGATGCTGGCGGACCCGGAGCTGCGGGCGCGGATCGACAAGGCGGTGGCGGGTGCGGTGGCAGGGCTGGCGGAGAAACATCGCTCGCATGTGGGGGAGCTGATCACGGAGACGGTGTCGCGGTGGGATGGGGCGGAGACGGCGCGGCGGCTCGAACTTCAGGTCGGCAGGGATCTGCAGTATGTGCGGATCAACGGGACGCTGGTCGGGGGATTGGTCGGGCTGCTGCTGCATTTGCTGAGGCAGGTGCTTTAGGGCCCAGTCGGGCAGGGGGCCACCCTCGCGGAAAGGGAACGCAGACTCGCGGCCGGTCAGGCAGGGGGCCACCCTCGCGGAAAGGGGAACGCACGCAGGAGTTCCCCGTCGATCCGATGCAACCGTGCGTTCCACGATCCGCTCCGGGTGGCCCCCTGCCCTCCCGGCCTGTGATAGGAGTGGCGAGCGGCGGTCCGAGGGAGCCCACCAGATGCCGCTCGCACCGCACTCCACGATTCGCTGCACCGAGAGGTGTGGCCCGATCGCACCTCTTGCGTCCCTTGGCGCATCCTCGGGATCTTAGCTCATGCGGAAGTACCAGACTCACATGACAGGCCGGCGACTGCGGGACGCACTCCCCCAGCCGCAGGAGTACGCGTGCCTGCTGACGCCGGACGGGTTTCTGGCGCGGGTGAGTCCGGACCTGGAGCGGGACTTCGGGCCCGCCGCGCAGAGCCTGCACGGCGCCCCGTTCTCGACACTGGTGCAGGACGACGACCAGGTCGCGGTGCGGGCGGCGCTGTCATGGATCCGGGACGACGGCGCGCCGGTGGTGTTCGAGTGCCGCTGGCACCACACCGACGGAAGCTGGCGCTGGCTGGAGTGGACCGTCGCGCGGCGGCCGGGCGAGACCGTGCTGGTGGCGGTGGGCCGGGACGTGACGCGGTGGCGCGAGGATGAAGCGCTCGCGCTGGGGCAGTCGCGCGTGCTGGAACAGATCGTCAGCAATGCGCCGCTGAGCGAGATCCTCAATGCCGTGTGCGTGACGCTGGAAGCGACGTCGGATCGCATCCGCGCGGCAGTGCACGTGGTCGATCACCTCTCCAACACGCTTCGTCTCGCGGCCGGTTCGGCGCTGGACGAGAACCTGAAGAAGCTCCTCGACATCCTGGCGCTCGACGACGGTCCCGGCGCTGCTGTCGCCGCGGCGCGGCGGCGGGAACTGGTGGTAACCGAGGACCTCGCGGGAGCAACGCTGTGGACCGGGCAGCGGGAAGCGCCGCTCATGGTGGGGCTGCGCGCCGAGTGGGCGCTGCCGGTGCTTTCGCCGACGGGCGACATGCTCGCGGTGGTCGCGGCCTACCTCACGGTGCCGGGCGAACCGCTGCCGCGGGAGCGACAGGCCCTGGGCACGGCGGCCGAGCTGGTGCGCCTCGCGCTCACGAGCGAGCGGCGGAGTCACCAGTCTTCCCTGCTGGGCGATGCGCTGCTCTCGGCGGGCGACGTGGTGCTGGTGCTCGAAACGGCGGGAAGTGCGACCGCCCGGCGGATCCGCTGGGTGAACGCCGCGTTCGAACGGCGGCTGGGATTGTCGCGCGCGGACGTGCTGGGGCGGACGCTGGACACACTCACCGGTCCCGACACCGACCGCACGGCGCTCGACCGGATCGAGCGGGCGCTCGATTCCGGTCTCCCGGTGCTGCAGGATTTCCTGGCGTATGGCCGGGAGGGCGCGCCGCCGATCTGGCTCGAGCTGGACGTGAGCCCGGTGCGGGACGCCCGGCACGTGACGACCGGATGGGTCGCGGTGGGGCGCGACATCACCGGTCCCAAGCTGGCCGACGAGGCACTCGCGCGGAGCGAGGAGCATGTGCAGCGCGCCCTCGCGGCGGCGGGGATGGCGACATGGGAGTGGGATGCCGACCGTCGCGCGCTCGACTGCTCCGAGACGTTCGGCCCGCTGTTCGGCCTGCCGCACGGCGCCGCGTTCACGACGTTCGCGGAGCTGCTGGAGCGGACGCACCCCGACGATCGCGACCTGCTGCTGCAGGCGCGGAACATCCTGTATCGCGGCGGCCGGGTGCGGGAGATCCTGTGGCGGGTGCTCCTGCCTGACGGCGAGATCCGCTGGGTCGAAGCGCGGATGCAGGCGGAGCGGGACCGGGGGTGGTGGCTCAAGCGCGTCGCCGGCGTGATCGCGGAGGCAGAGGAGCCGGTGCGGGTAGAGAAGCCGGCTGACGATGCCATGGCGGGTGAAGAGGAGATGGGCGAGGCGGATGAGGCAGGTGCGGAGGAAGCAGAGACGGAGGAAATCACCGCAGCGGACCTGGCCGCCGCCGAGACCGCACTGGGCGACGTCGAAGTCGGCGTGTCCGAGGACCACCTGCTCGACCTCTCCTCGCTGGTCGCGGCGTGGAGCCCCTCCTTCCGCAAGTACACGGTGGGTACGGCGTCACTGCACCTGCGTCTCGCGCCGGGCATCGCGTCGGTGTTCGGCGACGCCAATTCCCTGCACGCTGCCGTCCTCGAACTGGTGAAGAATGCCGCCGAGGGACTGGATACGGCCGGCGGCGTCATTTCGCTCGCGACCGGGACGGTGGAAGCGACGCGGGCGTTCCTCGCATCGGCGTACTTCGATGACGGGCTGCCGCCGGGACGCTATGCCTACATCGAGGTGTCGGACACCGGTCGCGGGATGGACGCGGCGTCGGTGTCGCGCATCTTCGAACCGGACTACACGACCCACGGGACCGGGCGCGGCGCCGGGCTGGCGATGGTGCTCGCGGTGGTGCGGGCGCATCATGGCGCGATCCAGGTGTACAGCAAGCCCGACATCGGCACGACGGTGCGAGTGCTGGTACCGACCGAGATCCTGCTCCGATCGGGACGGAACGGTCATGTCGTCGGCGACGTGGCCCCGGTGGACGTGACCCGCGACAGGCTGGTGGCCCTCACGGCATCGCTCCGCGCCACTGACCTCGCGAGCTGACGCGCCAGTCCCAGTGGAAGACCCCCCGGCCTCCAGGCGCACCTTCTGGATCATCGCCGGCGCCGGGGCCCTGCTCTACCTCCTCACCGCGATCACCAATCCTGGCATCATCGCCGCCGACGACTACGGCGACGTGATCTCGCGGGTCCTTCCGGCGCAGGGGCACTCGGTACAGGAGATCGGAGAGAAAGCAGGAATCCGCTCACCGTTCACGCCGCTCACCCATTTCGCGATCGTGAAGACGGCACATGCACTCGGCGTGGATCATCCGCTGACGCAGTTCCGTATCGACCTCGCTGTCGTGGGCCTCTTCGCATTCTTCGTTTCGCTGTGGGCCGGCTGGACGGTGTTCGGCGCCTATACCGAACCCGAGCGGAGCCGGCACCGCATCGTGTTCGCAGGACTCCTCGGCTTCTACTTCCTCGCGCCGCTGCTGCTGACACGCCCGATGGTAGAGTCGATGTCGGCGCCGTTCCTCGCGGCATCGGCGGCACTGGCGTGCCGCTACCAGATGACGCTGAAGCGGCGATGGCTGGTGCTCTCCAGCGTGATCCTCACGATCGGGACGATGCACCGTCCGCACATCGGCGTCTGCGCCCTTGGGCTGGTAGCGCTGGTCATCTGGCTCAGGCGGTGGAAGGACCTGGCGCTGCTCGCAGGGGTGGGGGCCGCCTGCGTGATCGCATCGGGCATGCTGGATTACTGGCTGATCGGCGAGTGGCACGCGACGCTCCGGCGGTATGTAGCGGTCAACGTGGCCCCGACGGGGCCAGGGGACCGGTCACACTGGTATGTCTTCCTGCTCCTGTTCGTGGGCCTGAGCCTGCCGCCGGCCCTGTTCCTACGCTACCGGACGCTCGACTGGAGGGCGCGCTACGACCCGCTCCGTCCGGTGCTGCTGTACTTCGGGTTCTTCCTCCTGGCGCACACGCTGGTGCGACACAAGGAGGAGCGCTTCATGATCCCACTCCTCCCGTTGTTCCTCATGCTGCTCACCCCACTGCTGGCGTTCCTCATTGCGCATCGCGACCGGTATCGCTGGCGGGTGGCGTTCCTCGGCGTGCTCAATGGCGTACTGCTGGCCCTCGCGGTGACCAGTGCACCGCAGCGGGCGACCCTCGAGCTGGCGCGGTACGTGGACGCGAACCCGGCGATCACCACGATCTCGCGGGTAGGCGACTTCATCCTGGTGCCGACAGTGTTCGTATCACACCCGGTGACCGCGCGCGAATCGAAGGAACTGGACGACGCGGCGCTCGACTGCAACGGGGTGGTGGCGGTGCTGGCACTGACGAAGACGGGCAAGGCACTGGCGGCCGACCCGCGACTGACCCGGGTGGCGGAGTTCGACCCGGGCCCGCTGGAGCGGTTGCTGGTCGCGATCAATCCGAGGCACAATGCGAGGAGGGGGCCGGTGATGGTGCTGCGGCCGGTGAACTGCGGGAACGGGAGGGAGGGAACGGGGAGGGAACAGGGAACGAGGTGAACAGAGTGAACGGTGAACAGGGCGTGAGGGGTGAGGGGTGAGGGGGACGCTTGTCGTTCTCTCTGCGCTCCTGGTACTCGGCTCGCCGGAGTACAAGGGTCCGAAGAAGCCTGTCAGGGCAACGATTCCATGCACGGTCGCGAAAGTGACCGACGGGGATTCAATCGTATGCGCGCAGGTGGGCCGAGTACGCCTGCTGGGGATCGACGCACCGGAACTCAGCCAGAAGCCGTTCGGCAAGCAATCACAGGGCGCGCTGGCGCTGATGATTCCAGTGGGCACGACAGTGCAACTGGAGCAGGACGTCCAGGCGCAGGACCTTAATGGGCGCCTGCTCGCGTACGTGTGGCGGGACGGGCGGCTGGTGAACTGGGAAATGGTGCGGGCGGGATGGGTGGTGACGCTGACGTACGCGCCGAACGTGCAGTACGTGGATGCGCTCAGGAAAGCGGCGAAGGAGGCAGAGAAAGAAATGCTGGGGCTATGGGCGACCGACGGGTTCGCCTGCCTGCCGTTCGATCACCGACACGGAGCTTGTTGAACAGCAAGAACGGTGCGTTCGTGTTCCTTCTGCTGCCAACACCTGGAGAGACCATGCCTCGTAGCCGGACGCCGTCGCGCTGCAACTGGTTGATACTCGGTATCGCATGTGCGTCCGTGTCGTGCACCGCGCCGGTGGAGGAACCCGCCCGGGCAATCGTCGGCGCAACGCTGGTCGATGGCACCGGCGCTCCGCCGGTGGCGGATGCCGTCGTCGTCATGCGCGACGGCCACATCACCTGCGCCGGAGCGGCAAGCGCCTGTCCCGTCCCGGCGAAGGCGATCCGGCTCGATGCCCGGGGGATGTGGGTCATGCCGGGACTGATCGACGCGCATGTGCACTTCAGCCAGACGGGATGGTTCGATGGCCGGCCGGATGCGGCCGACCTTCGCGACAGTTTCCCGTACGATGAAACGATGGCGAGCCTCGAGGCGAATCCGGGGCGTTTCTTTCCCGCGTATCGCTGTGCCGGCGTGACGTCGGTGTTCGACGTGGGAGGATACACGTGGACCTGGGCGCTGCGGCGACGGTTCGGGACCGATTCGCTGGCGCCGCGCATCGCCGCAGCGGGTCCGCTCCTGGCCACCGTCGATCACTGGCTCAACCTGCCCGCCGAGCGAGTGATCATCTACATGGCGACCGACTCCGTGGTGCGCGCCGTGATCCGGGAGGATGCCGCATTCCACTCGGATGCGGTCAAGGTGTGGTACATCATGCCACCGCAGCCGCCCCTCGACACCGCCAAGGCGCAGGCCCGGGTGCGGGTGGCAGCCGCCGAGGCGCAGAAGTACAACCTTCCGCTCATCGTGCATGCCACCGGACTATGGGAAGCGAAGGATGCCATCCGCGCCGGCGCCTCGGTGCTGGTGCACAGTGTGTTCGAGAACCCGGTGGATAGTGAGTTCCTCGCGCTGGCGCGAGAACACAAGGTGACATACGTCCCGACGATCATGGTGTACGCGGGATACACCATCGCGGCACAGGGAGGCCTGGACAGTCTTGGTTACCGCACCACGTGCGTCGATTCGGCGACCATCGCGCACGTGCAGGCTGGTCCGCCAGCTGACCGGGCCAAGCGGCAGGTTTCAGCCGCGACGCGGGCCAGCGTGCTGAAGCAGACCAACTATGCCCTGGCAAACCTGAAGCGCGTGTCCGACGCGGGGATCACCGTCGCGATGGGAACCGATGCCGGGAATCCGGGGACCTTGCACGGTCCCTCGGTGTTCCGGGAGATGGAGCTCATGCAGCAGGCCGGCCTCACCCCGATGCAGGTGCTCGTCGCGTCAACCAGGAATGGTGCCATTGCCATGGGACGCGGGAGACAGCGTCGGGACAGTTGTCGCCGGGAAATGGGCCGACCTGGTGATCCTTGACGCCGATCCCACGACCGACATCCGGAATGCGCAGCAGGTTCACTGGGTGGTCAAGGGCGGGACATTCTGGAAGGCTGGGACTGAATCGCACTGAGTGCGGGGTCGTGGCCGGCCACGTAGTCCTGGAACGAGAGCGGCGCCGGGATGGCGACGGGAATCCAGGGGCGGTCGTCCCGGGGGTCGGAGAGCTGCCAGTAGAGCGACGAGACCCGGAAGGTGACGTGGCTGTTCGGGAGCACGAAGCGGTAAGAATCCCCATAATGGGTGCCACGGCTGCTGCTGGGTTCGCCGACGAAGATGGCGTCGCTCCAGTTTTCCAAAGCGGAGATGAGCATCTGGGCCGCCGAAAAGGTGCGGCGGCCGGTGATGACATAGAACTTCCCCGGCGCATCGTACCGGGACTTGAGCAGGGCCCGCAGGATGTCACGATTCCACTCGCCGTTCCCTCCCCCGTTCAACCGCAAATCAAGAACGAAGCGCTCGGCGCCGGCGGAGTCGGCGGCGTGCACGGCGCGGGCAAGAAAGGCGGCGAGGGAATCGCCCTTCATCTGCTGGATGGTGTTGAGCTGACAGTAGAGGGTGCGGCTGTCGGGGAGCCAGCGATACCAGTAGTTGTCGCGAGCGTTGCTGAGCCAGAGCGGCGTGGGAGCGCCGTCGCGGGCGTCGACCCAGCCGTCGCGGGGCATCCAGGTGCGGTCGATGTCTCCCGCGAGCATGGGAAAGAGCCCGGCCGGCTCGAGGGTGACGTCGCGGCGGCCCTTCGGCGTGTCGAGCGTGAGCGTGACGTGGCCGGGATCGGGAGCGAGCCCGATCGCCGCCAGGATCTCGGGCATGGCGAGGAGCATGGGAGCCCGGGCCACGATGCCCATCTCATTGTCGCGGCTCACGAGGGGCCGCACGCGGGCGAGGGCGCTGTCGATGGGCACGCCACCGATGGCAACGACGGCAGCGCCGAGGAGATCGGCGTGGGCGGTGGTGGCAGCACGGATGCGGAGGCCGTCACTGAAGGAGTAGAAGGTGACGGGAAGCTCGTGAAATGCAGTCGCGGTATCGCGCCAGGGACCGACGCTGGAGTGGCCGTCACCGATGAGGGCGGCGAGGCGCTGGAGCTCGACGATGACCTGGGTGCGGGTGGCGCGCGGCAGGCCTTGCTCGATGCTGGTGAGCGCACTGTCGAACTGCCGCTGTGTCATCGAGTGGAAGAGGTTCGCGTGATGCGCAGGCGCCTCGGTGCGAATGACGGCAAGGTCTTCACGCCATTCGCGGATCCGGGTGGTGTCGAGGGTCGGGGACTGCTGCAGGATCAGGGCAAGGAGGGTGAGGGTCATGCAGGGGTGAGACTGCGGCAACCGGGGAATGGTTGCCGCAGCCTCCGTCCCGGTTCAGGGCGTCGCCATCACCTTCGTGGGATCGTCCGACGGGTTGACGTAGGTCATGGCGAACGGCCCGGTCGAGGAGACCGTGACGACGGTGGAGCCGTCGGCCATGGCGAAGTGGGGCTGGCCCGCCTTCATGCTGCCACTCGCGCCCGCGCGCATCGACGTGGTCTTCGCCTCATCGAAGACAGTGCCCATGCCGACGCGGAAGGTTCCCTTCACCACCTTGATGTTCTCGTCGGTAGGATGGGAATGCGGCGGGATGCGATAGCCGGACGGAAACGCGAACTCGACGACGAAGGGACCGGTCTTGGCCGGGTCGCCGCTCACCACGGCCATCTTTGCCCCGGCGGGAAAGACGGCCGGCGCGGGGACCCACTTCAAGGCGGGCGCGGCCTGGGCCGGGAGCAGGGTGACACCGGAGACGAGCAGTGCGACAGCGAGCGTGACGGGGTGGCGCATACTTCCTCCTGCGTTCCTCTTGGTTCGGGGGCACTTGCCTGCCCTTCCTTGGTAGGGTCCGCCGGCCTCCCTGTCAAGACGGGAAACGGATACCCTTCGTGCCACAAACCGGGGGAATGGCGGTATCATATCCACCGGATCGCGTGCCTGACCGGCACGGCTCTGGTGGGTCAACCGGGCTTCACACACGAAAGGCAGGGCAGCTAGACATGGCCACACTGCTCAGCAAGGCGCTCAAGCGGGCTATCTCCATCAACGGCGCGGATTACGTGCTGACGATTACGCCGGAAGGGTTTACGCTGACCCCGAAGGGCAAGCGGAAGGGGCAGTCGTGGACCTGGACCCAGGTGCTGAGCGGAGAAGCCGGCCTGACCTCGGCGCTGCAGGCGTCGGTCCGGGACGAAGGGACCGAGGGCAGCGAGTAGCTGAACCGGCGGCGAGCGGGCGCGGCGGGATCGCCGCGGCCGCTCTGCCGCCTCGCAACTACTGCAGTGCCTTCTTCGGTTCCCTCGCCCGCTGGCCCGTGTCTCCGAACTTGATGACACTGAGCTGACCGTCCGCCTCGAGGTAGCAGCGCTTCACCTCCGATACGCCTTCCACTCCCTGCTCCCGCAGGAACTCATCCAGCTCGGTGCGCGTGAGCATTTCCGCCCGGAGGTTGCGACCCTGAACCTTGCCATCGCGCACCAGCAGCGCCGGCGCCGCGTGGAGCAGGCGATAGACCCAGGGTGAACGGAACGACAGCCAGTCGAGCGCAACGTTCCACATGACGATCGTGAGCACGAGGACTGCGCCCTCGGTGATGGAGTGGTACTCGGCGGCCATGGCGTTCTGGGCAGCATCGGCCACCAGGACGACAACGACAAGATCCGTGGTGCTGAGGCCTCCGGCAGGGCGGCGGAAGATGCGGAAACAGGCGACGATGAGGAGATAGATGACGGAACCCCTGAAGACGAGCTCCAGGAGGCTGACGGTGGGAATGAAGGCTCCGCTCCAATCGATCATGTCGGAGATACCACTCTCGACGGACAACGCTTCATGATCCTGTTCATCCTGAACAGTTCCGCCGGCAATGATGAATGCGACGCGGCGAAGGCGCTGATCGACAAGCGGCTCACGGCACGGGGAATTGAAGCGCGCGTCGTGCTCGCATGGACGGGCGCAGAAATGGAGTGGGCCGCGAAGGAAGGGATCGCGGCCGGCGCGGATGCCGTGGTGGCAGGTGGAGGTGACGGCACCATCAGCACGGTGGCCGGCGTCCTTGCCGACAGCGGAATGCCGCTGGGCGTGCTCCCGCTCGGGACGCTGAATCACTTCGCCAAGGACCTGGGAATTCCCCTCAAGCCGGCCGACGCACTCGACGTGATCCTCGCAGGCACCGCGATACCGGTGGACGTGGGCGAGGTGAACGGCAAGCTGTTCCTCAACAACTCGAGCCTCGGCCTGTACGCGCGGATCGTGCGGCTGCGCGAACGGTACGAGGCGCGGGGCCTCGCCAAGTGGGGCGTGGCGGCGTGGGCGATGTTCAAGGTGATGGAACAGAACCCGGTGTTCACGGTAAGGATCGGGGCCAACGGGGAGACGAGCAGCTATCGGTCCTCACTGGTAATGGTGGGGAACAATTCGTACCGCATGAAGGGCCTCGATGCGGGGGCCCGAGACAGCCTCCGTGGCGGCGCGCTCGCGGTGTACGTGGTTGAGAGCCAGGGAAAGCTGGCACTCGCGCGACTGGTGTGGCAGATCATTACGGGACGCGCCCAGGAAGGCGAGGAGCTCGAGGTGTACCATGCCACGGATGTCACGATCGAGACCGAGGGGTCGAGCGGCCCGGTGACGCGCGACGGTGAGGTGGAGCAGATGGAAATGCCGCTCAAGTACCGCATCAAGGCGGGAGCAATCCAGGTGCTGGTGCGGTGGTGAACGGTGAACAGGGTGAACGGTGAACGGTGAACGGTGAACGGGAAGAACGGGGAATCGGGAGAAGGGTATCAAGTAAGGCTTGATGCCCTTTTTCATGTGCAGGAGACAGCAATGCCAGACAATGGAGCGCTGCGATTGCACTCCGGTGCGCCGTTCTGGCTACTCGCGTCGGGACTGGAAGAGATCGCATCGCCACTCAACGCGGAAGCGGACGTGGCGATCATAGGCGCCGGGGTCACCGGCGCACTGGTGGCCGATGCGCTCACGGCCGAGGGAAAGAGCGTGCAGCTGCTGGACCGGCGGGCACCGGCGACCGGCAGCACGGCCGCGAGCACGGGGCTGCTGCAGTACGAGATCGATCGCGAGCTGCATGAACTGATCGGGCTGATGGACGAGCAGGATGCAGTGCGGGCCTACCGGCTGAGCGCGCAGGCGATCGACCGCCTCGAGGGCATCTGTTCAATGCTGGGCACGGACTGCGGGTTCAGGCGGCGCTCGAGCCTGTACCTCGCGTCGAGCCGGCGGGACAAGAACCGTCTCGACGCCGAGTATGCCGTGCGCTCGCGATTCGGCTTCGACATCGCGCACTGGACGCGCGCCGAGGTGGACGCGCGCTACGGATTCCCGAGTCATGGCGCGCTTCGCACCGACACCGCGGCCGAGGTGGACCCGGTGAAGCTGACGCGGGCGCTCCTGAAACGGGCGATGTCGCGCGGAGCCGCGATGCTGAGCCGGACAACCGTGCGGGAGGTGACGACGAGTCCGTCGGGTGTGCGGCTGGTGACGGACCGCGGCCTGGTGGAGGCCGGGCAGGTGGTCTACGCGACCGGCTACGAGGTGCCAGCGGAGCTGCGGCAGGACCTGGTAGACCTCAACAACACATTCGCGCTGGTGACGGAACCGGTGGAGCACTTCGGCCGCTGGGATGACCAGTGCCTGGTGTGGGAGACAGGGCGGCCGTACACCTACGTGCGCTCGACGACCGACGGGCGGATCCTCTGCGGCGGCGCGGACATTCCCTTCAAGAGCGTGGCGCTGCGCGAGCGGGCGATGCCGGTGCAGCTCGTGCGGCTGGAACAGTCCCTGGGGAAGCTCTTCCCCGCCCTGGCGCTGGAACGGGCCTACGCGTGGGCGGGAACGTTCGGGGAGACGGCAGACGGGCTGCCCTACATCGGGCCGAGCCCGTTCATGCCGCATGCGTTCTTCGCGCTGGGATACGGAGGAAACGGGATCACGTTCAGCGTCACCGCAGCCGACATCCTGGCGGACCTCTGCCTGGGGCGGTTCAATGCGGATGCGCGAATCTTCCGGCTGGACCGCTAGGACGCGTCAAGTCCTCACGACTGGTGCCGGGCGCGCGGTCCGCGAGTGGCGCTGTCCAGGATCCGGAGAAGTTCCGGGAGCGGGCACGGCTTCACGATGTAGTTGTCGAATCCATGAATATCCAGGCGACCACGGTCGTGCTGGCCATAGCCGGTCAGCGCAATGATCGCGGCATCCTCGTGTCCCTGTTCCCGCAACAACCGGCACACCTCGTATCCATCCATTCCAGGCAGCCCGATATCGAGCAGGATAATGTCGGGCGGATTCTTCGCCGCCATTTCCAGCGCGGCCGGACCATCGCCGGCCAGCTCGGCATCGTAGCCGTTGAGGGCGAGGAGGGCGACGAGGCTCTCGCCCCCGTCGGGATTGTCGTCCACCACCAGCACGCGGCGTGCGGCAGCGGGTGCGGCGCGGGTGACGGGAACCTCGCTCTCGGCGCGCGACTGCTGCTGCATGAGGGGGAGGTCCACCGCGAAGGTGGCACCCCGGCCGGGCCCCTCACTGACGGCCACGACGGAACCACCGTGCAGGTCGATGATGCTCCGGACCAGGTAGAGTCCGATGCCGAGTCCGCCCTGGGTGCGGTCGAGCGCGGGATTGCCCTGCGTGAACGGCTCGAAGACGCGAGGCAGCAACGCCTCGTCGATGCCGAAGCCACGATCACTCACGGTGATGCGGGCTGCCCCATTCTCGGCCGCCACCGTGACGTCGATCTTTCCGCCCGCCTCCTGAAACTTGGCCGCGTTGTTGATGAGGTTCGCCACGACCTGGACGAGGCGGGCCGAATCGCCATTGACGACCACCGGCTGCATCGGCTGGCTGATGCGCAGCTCGTGGCGCTGGGCATCGACGATCGGCTGGCTGGTTTCCACGGCACCGCGGAGGACGGCGGACAACTCGACGGGCTCGAACCGAAGCCGGACCTTGCCGCGACTGATACGGGAGACGTCGAGCAGGTCGTCCACGAGCCGGGTGAGCTGGAACGCCTGGCGCTCGATGATATCGCGACACCAGACGAGCTCGGTGTCGGCGAGCGCGCGCGCGCGCATGATGGCCACGGCATTGAGCACAGGCGCCAGCGGATTGCGCAGCTCGTGGGCGAGCAGCGCCAGGAATTCGTCCTTCCGGCGATCGGCGGCGCGCAGCTCATCGGCGAGCTCGCGAAGCCGCTCGGTGGACGCCTCCAGCTCGGCAGTGCGCTCGGAAACACGCCGCTCCAGCTCACGAGCGAGTCGCTCGGCCTCGACGGTCTTCCGGCGAAGCTCGGTGAACACGCTGACCTTGGCGCGGAGGAGCTCGGCCTGGACCGGGACCGCCACATAGTCGACGGCCCCGGAGGCATAGCCCTTGAGCCGGTCCATGTCGGTGAGGTGCACGGCGGACACGAAGATGATCGCCGTCTTCCTGAAGCGGGGATGCTCGCGGATGATCTCGGCCAGCTCGAACCCGTCGAGGTCGGGCATGCTCACGTCCATGAGGACGAGGGTGATCTCCTGCTTGAGCAGTTGCTCGAGCGCCTCGCGCCCGGAACTGGCCTTGATGAGGTTGGCGCCGAGCTGATCGAGCATGGCCTCGTACGTGAGCAGCTTGGCCGGCTGGTCGTCTACCAGCAGGATATTGACCGGATCGGCAACGTGCATGCCCCCTCCTTCCGCGTTCACCTGTGCAACCACAGCCGCAAGGCCGAGAGAAGCTGTTCGGTGTTCACCGGCTTGGCGAGGTAGTCGGACGCGCCGGCATCGAGACAGCGCTCGCGGTCGCCCTTCATGGCCTTGGCGGTGAGGGCCACGATCGGCAGGCGGCGGAAACCGGGACGCGCCCGGATCTCCTGCATGGTCTGGTAGCCGTCCATCTCCGGCATCATCACGTCCATGAGGACGATGGCGACACCGGTCGTGTTCTCGAGCAGCTCGATCGCCTCGAAGCCGGTACCGGCGGTGAGTACCTCCATGCCGCGGCGCTCGAGCACGCTGCTGAGCGCGAAGATGTTGCGGATGTCGTCGTCGACCACGAGCACCTTCCTCCCGACCAGGTCATCATCGGATCGGTGGAGGCGCTCGAGGAGGGCCTGCTTCCCGGGCGGCAGGTCGGTGACCACGCGGTGGAGGAAGAGCGCCGTCTCATCCAGCAACCGCTCGGGCGACTCGACTCCCTTCACCACGACGCTCCGGGCGAGGGTATGCAGGCGCGCGTCCTCCTCGGCGGAGAGTTCCCTTCCGGTGAAGACCACTACCGGAAGGTCACCCAGAGTCTCGTCATCACGGATGTGCTCCAGAATCTCGAAGCCGGACATGTCGGGCAGGCGAAGGTCGAGCACGGCGCAATCGAATGCCGCGCCGCGCAGGGCGTCGAGCGCCTCGCGACCGGTCGCGGCGGTCGCGATCTCGACGTCGTCGTGACCGAGCAGCTCGGTGATGCTCATCTGCTCGGCGGGGTTGTCCTCGATCACGAGGAGCTTCCGGTTGCGCGGCGCGGCGTATTCCTTGACCCGGCTCAGCGCCGCCTGCAATGCCTGCGTGGTTGCGGGCTTCACGAGGAAGCTGAAGGCGCCGCGGGCGAGGCCGTTCTGCCGGTCCTCGTCGAGCGACACGATCTGCACCGGGATATGGCGCAGCTGCGGATCCTGCTTGAGCTGGTTGAGGACCGACCAGCCGAGCATGTCAGGCAGGAAGACGTCGAGGGAGACCGCCGTGGGCCGGTACTTCTTCGCCAGGAGCAGCGCGTCGGCGCCGCGCGCAGCCGCCAGGACCTTGAATCCCTGGGCGTGCGCCTCATCGACCAGGATGCGGGCGAAGTGGGGATCATCCTCGACGATGAGGAGGACGGGATCGCCTTCCACGATCTCGTCACGATCATCGGGCACTGCGACCGGGATCTCCTCGGTGGCGCGCAACGACCTCGGCGCGCGCGCCCCGAGCGCGGGCAACAACTCGGGCGGCGCCGTCACGGACGGACCGACATAGGCGTCGGGCAGGAAGAGGGTGAAGGTGCTTCCCACTCCCGGCACGCTCCGGAGCTGGATCTCGCCGCCCAGCAGGAAGGCCAGCTCGCGGCTGATGGCGAGCCCGAGGCCGGTGCCGCCGTACTTCCGGCTGGTGCCGGCATCGGCCTGCTGGAAGGCCTCGAAGATGATGCGCTGCTTCTCGGGCGAAATCCCGATACCGGTGTCGGTGACCTCGAACGCCAGCACATTCGCAGCGCGCTCGAGCACGGGATGGTCGCCGCTCCAGCCCCCGCGCGCCGGCGACACCGAAAGGCTCACCGTCCCCTGCTCGGTGAACTTCACCGCGTTCGACAACAGGTTCTTGAGCACCTGCTGCAGCCGCTTCGCATCGGTGACGATGGTGTTCGACAGCGACCCATCGATCGACACCTCGAACTCGAGGCGCTTCCCTTCGGATTCGTGGCGGAACGGCCGCGCGATACCGTCGATGAGGCTGGTGAGCACCACTTCCTCGGCCATGACGGTGACGGTGCCCGACTCGATCTTGGAGAGGTCGAGGATGTCGGTGATCAGGTTGAGCAAGTCGGTGCCGGCACCATGGATCGTGCGGGCAAACTCGCCCTGCTTCGCCGTGAGGTTGCCCTCGACGTTGTCGGCCAGCTGCTGCGCCAGGATGAGGATGCTGTTGAGCGGCGTCCGGAGCTCGTGCGACATGTTGGCGAGGAACTCCGACTTGTACTTGGAGGTGAGGGCCAGCTCGGTGGCCTTCTCCTCCAGCGGCACGGCGGGCCTCCTCGATCTCCCGGTTCTTGCGCTCCACCTCGGCGTTCTGCTCGGCGAGCTGCTGGGCCTTCTGGGCGAGCTGCTCGTTGGTCTGCTGCAGTTCGCGCTGCTGGGTCTGCAACTCGGTGGCGAGCTGCTGTGACTGCACCAGCAGCCCCTCGGTCTGCATCGTGGCCTCGATGCTGTTGAGCAGGATCCCGATGCTCGCCGTGAGCTGGTCGAGGAAGGCCAGGTGCGAGCGCGGTAAAGTGCCGAGCGAGGCGAGCTCGATGACGGCCTTGACCTCATCCTCGAAGAGCACGGGCAGGACGACGAGGTTCCGGGGCCGGGCTTCGACGAGGCCGGTGCTGATGGTGACGAGCTCGGGCGGGCAGCTCGCTGAGGAGCCTGCGACGGATCGGAAGCGCACTGGCCCAGCAGTCCCTCACCGATGAGGAATCGTCTCGCGATGCCGGCCAGTGCCTCATCGGCAAAGGCCGCACCAGGCGCAGCTCGCTGGAGCTTCGACACCCTCGCGACGTAGAGCACCGCCTGGTGCGCATTCACCAGGGGTGCCAGCTCGGTGAGCAGCATGCGGCCGACGGTCTCGAGGTCGCGCTGTCCCTGCAGCATGCCGGTGATGCGCGCGAGGTTGGTCTTGAGCCAGTCCTGCTCGGTGTTGGGTCGGTGGTGAGCCGAAGGTTGTCGATCATCGTGTTGATGTTGTCCTTGAGCTCCGCCACCTCGCCGCGCGCCTCGACCTGGATGGACCGCGTCAGGTCGCCCTGGGTGACGGCGGTCGCCACCTCGGCGATGGCGCGCACCTGCGTCGTGAGGTTGGCCGCCAGCAGGTTCACGTTACCGGTCAGGTCCTTCCAGGTGCCGGCGGCGCCGGGCACGTTGGCCTGGCCGCCGAGCCGGCCCTCGACGCCGACCTCGCGGGCGACGGTGGTGACCTGGTCGGCGAAGGTAGCGAGCGTGCCGGTCATGTCGTTGATGGTCTCGGCGAGTGCCGCGACCTCGCCCTTGGCGTTCACCGTGAGCTTGGGCTTGAGGTCGCCGTTGGCGACGGCGGTGACGACGCTTGCACGATGCCGCGCACCTGTTCGGTGAGGTTCGCGGCCATGACGTTCACGTTGTCGGTGAGGTCCTTCCAGGTGCCGGCCACGCCGGGCACCGCGGCCTGGCCGCCGAGCTTGCCCTCGGTGCCGACCTCGCGGGCCACGCGCGTCACCTCGGCGGCGAAGGCATTGAGCTGGTCCACCATGGTGTTGATGGTGAGCTTGAGCTCGAGGATCTCGCCCTTCACGTCAACGGTGATCTTGCGGGAGAGGTCGCCGCGCGCGACGGCCGTGGTGACCTCGGCGATGTTGCGCACCTGGGTGGTGAGGTTGGCGGCCAGCAGGTTCACGTTGTCGGTGAGGTCCTTCCAGGTGCCGCCACGCCGGACACGACCGCCTGACCGCCGAGCTTGCCGTCGGTGCCGACCTCGCGGGCGACGCGCGTGACCTCGGCGGCGAAGGAACGAAGCTGCTCGACCATGCGGTTGAGCGTCTCCTTGAGGTTGAGCAGCTCGCCGCGCACGTCGACGGTGATCTTCTTGGAGAGGTCGCCGTTGGCGATGGCGGTGGCGACCTCGGCGATGTTGCGGACCTGGCCGGTGAGGTTGCTCGCCATCGAGTTGACGTTGTCGGTGAGATCCTTCCAGGTGCCGGCCACGCCGGGCACGACGGCCTGGCCGCCGAGCTTGCCCTCGGTGCCGACCTCGCGGGCGACGCGGGTCACCTCGCCGGCGAAGGCGTTGAGCTGGTCCACCATGATGTTGATGGTGTTCTTCAGCTCGAGGATCTCGCCGCTTCACGTTCACCGTGATCTTGCGCGACAGGTCGCCGCGGGCCACGGCGGTGGTGACCTCGGCGATGTTGCGGACCTGGGCCGTGAGGTTGCCGGCCATGAAGTTCACGTTGTCGGTGAGGCCCTTCCAGGTGCCGGCGACACCGGGGACCTGCGCCTGACCGCCGAGCTTTCCTTCCGTGCCGACCTCGCGGGCAACGCGCGTCACCTCCGACGCGAAGGCATTCAGCTGGTCCACCATCGTGTTCAGCGTGTCCTTCAGCTCCAGGATCTCGCCGCTCACGTCCACGGTGATCTTCTTCGACAGGTCACCCTTGGCGATGGCCGTGGCGACCTCGGCGATGTTGCGCACCTGCGCCGTCAGGTTGCCGGCCATGAAGTTGACGCTGTCGGTGAGGTCCTTCCACGTGCCGCCGACGCCGGGCACGCAGCGCCTGGCCGCCGAGCGACCATCGGTGCCGACCTCGCGGGCGACGCGGGTCACCTCGGATGCGAAGGCGTTGAGCTGGTCCACCATCGTGTTGAGCGTGTTCTTGAGCTGCGAGGATCTCGCCCTTCACGTCCACGGTGATCTTGCGCGAGAGGTCGCCGCGGGCCACGGCGGTGGCCACCTCGGCGATGTTGCGCACCTGGCCGGTAAGGTTGCTGGCCATGGAGTTGACGCTGTCGGTGAGGTCCTTCCAGGTGCCTCCGACCCCCGGCACCTGCGCCTGACCGCCGAGCTTGCCCTCGGTACCGACTTCGCGGGCGACGCGCGTCACCTCGGCGGCAAAGGCATTGAGCTGGTCCACCATGGTGTTGATGGTGACCTTGAGCTCGAGCACCTCGCCCTTCACGTCGACGGTGATCTTGCGCGAAAGGTCACCGCGCGCAACGGCGGTGGTGACTTCGGCGATGTTGCGGACCTGGGTGGTGAGGTTGGCGGCGAGCAGGTTGACGTTGTCGGTGAGGTCCTTCCAGGTGCCGGCGACACCGGGCACCGCGGCCTGTCCGCCGAGCCGGCCCTCGGTGCCGACCTCGCGGGCCACGCGGGTGACCTCGGAGGCAAAGGCGTTCAACTGGTCGACCATCGTGTTCAGCGTTTCCTTGAGCTCCAGGATCTCGCCGCTCACGTTGACGGTGATCTTCTTCGACAGGTTGCCACGGGCAATGGCGGTCGCGACCTCGGCGATGTTGCGGACCTGCGCCGTGAGGTTGCTGGCCATGAAGTTCACGTTGTCGGTAAGGTCCTTCCAGGTTCCGCCGATGCCCGGCACCACTGCCTGACCACCGAGCTTGCCCTCGGTGCCGACCTCGCGAGCGACGCGGGTGACCTCGCCGGCGAAGGCGTTGAGCTGGTCCACCATGACGTTGATGGTGTTCTTCAGCTCGAGGATCTCGCCGCTCACGTTCACGGTGATCTTGCGGGACAGGTCGCCGCGCGCGACAGCCGTCGTCACCTCGGCGATGTTGCGCACCTGCGCGGTGAGGTTTCCCGCCATGGCGTTGACGCTGTCGGTGAGGTCCTTCCAGGTGCCGGCAACGCCGGGCACGACGGCCTGTCCGCCAAGCTTCCCCTCGGTACCGACCTCGCGGGCCACGCGCGTCACTTCGGAGGCGAAGGAGCGCAGCTGGTCCACCATCGTGTTGATGGCTTCCTTGAGCTGCAAGATCTCACCGCGCACGTCGACGGTGATCTTGCGGGAGAGGTCGCCGCTGGCGACGGCGATGGTGACCTCGGAGATGTTGCGGACCTGGGCAGTGAGGTTGTTCGCCATCGAGTTGACGCTCTCGGTGAGGTCCTTCCAGACGCCGCTCGCGCCCGGCACCTGGGCCTGTCCACCGAGCTTGCCGTCGGAGCCGACCTCGCGGGCCACGCGAGTGACCTCGGAGGTGAAGACGCCGAGCTGCTCGATCATGGTGTTGACGATGGTGGCCGAGCGGAGGAACTCGCCCTCGAGGGGGCGGCCGTCGACGTCGAGCCGCATGGTCTGGGTGAGGTGGCCCTGGGCGACGGCGGCGATCGCGCCGGTGACCTCGGTGGTGGGCCGGAGGAGGTCGTCCATGAGGGTGTTGATGGAGACTTCCATCTCACCCCAGGCGCCGACGGAGGACGGGAGCTTGGCGCGCTGGCGGGTCTGTCCCTGCTTCCCTACGACGGTGCCGACCCGCTGCAGCTCGGTGGCGAGCTGCTGGTTGGCGGCGACGATTTCGTTGAAGGTGTCGGCGATCTTGCCGTCGATACCAGTCCAGTCCCCGGGGAGCTGGACCGAGAAGTCGCCGCGCCGGACCCGCTGCAGGGCCGACAGGAGCTCGGCGCGGTCGAGGGATGCGCCGGGTGATGCGGGGAGCGTATCGCCGCCAGCCTTGCGTCTCGTAGCCATGGAGCCTTCTCCGGGGGGTCACCACAAAAAAAGGTGCCGTCCCCGCATTGGCTGCGGGATTGGCACCTTCGACTTGTGGCGACGCTTCTCGCCACTCGCCAAGGCAGGCGCGCCACCATCCGCGTCCTCCCTAGATGTACGAATTAGGTACGCTGGACGCAAGATGGGGCGCACCCGCCACGGCGGTGCGGTCCAGCGGGACGTCGTGGTGTCCTTCGGCTTCGCGGCGGAATCAGCCATCCCCGCCTTCTTGACGGTATCGCCCTTGACCACGACAGGCTGGTTGGCGTCAGGGCTGGTCTGCTTCACGTTGGCACCCAGCGTCGAGGCGCCGCTGGAATCGGTCACGCCCGACTGCGTCTGGGTCTTGCACTCTTCGGCCGTCTTTCCGAGCGAACGGCAGGCGCTGTCGGCCTGAGCCTTCGTCGGCTGCTGGGCACTGAGGGGCGCGGCGACGGCGAGGAAAAGCGCGGTACCTGCGCCCAGAATCATTTTGCGGCTGCTCATGGCTGGATGTCTCCTGTGTCTGTTCCGGTAAAACAGGAAAGGCGCAACAACGCCCATGTCCCGAGCGATGCCAGCGCCTTCCCTCGGAGAAGCAACCTCCTTCTCCGCGCAAGGTGGGCCCGGTCCACGTGCCGGGCCTCACTTTGGTAATACTCCAAGTTGCGGTGCGGGTGTCACATAGGTGACACCGGTCACACTCAGCCTTAAATGGTGCCCGGCGCGGGGTAGTTGTCGCCCGGCGGGGCCGCGCGTACGGCGCTCATGGCCGCGGGCCCGAGGTCGGCATCGTGCTTCCGGAGGGCCTCGATGGCCTCGGCGCGGCGGCCGTGTGTGGATACCGTGACTATGGTGCCACCTTCCTTGAAGCCGCGTTCGAAGTGCTTCGCTTCGTCCTCAGGAATGCCGGCGCCGATGAGGCCGCCGACCAACCCGCCAGTTGCGGCACCGATTCCGGCCCCAGCCACAGCCGTTCCACCGGCGACGCCGAACCACGAGGCGAGCAGTCCGCCTGCGACTACGGGACCGATGCCCGGAATCAGCAGTGCTCCGGTGCCGAGCAAGGCACCAACAACACCGCCTATTGCCCCTCCGCTCAGCGCCCCGGTCGTCGCTCCAGCCGCGGCCTTGGTGCCGGTGTCCTCGATCAGCTCTCCCTGGGCCGACCGATCACGCATGGCAACGCCAATGTCCGCGTTCACAAATCCAGCGGTAATCAGTTCATTGATGGCGGCTTCCGCGTCCGAACGATCGCGGAACAGCGCAACCACCAGTTCGTCTCGTCCAGTCATGTGGCAACTCCGTTCTCAGGTAAGGGTAACGGTCCGGCTCAAAGTGCTACTTCGCAATCGTGCTGTCGATGCAAGGAATAAAGAAGGCGCCGCTGCGCGCCCATGTACCGAGCGGTGCAGCCAGCGCCTTCCCTCGGAGAAGCACCTCCTTCTCCGCGTAAGGTGAGCCCGTTCATGCGCCGGGCTCACATTGCTAATACTCCACGTTGTGGTGCAAGTATCACACAGGTGACACCTGTTACATCACAGGCGGGAAACTGTTTCCCGGATGAGGGGCAGCGGGCCACGATTGCGCGGAAGCGGGCCACGAGCGCGCGGACGGAGGACACGCGACCCACGGAAGCCCGGCTCCCGGATGGCCGAGAGCAATAGAAAGCTCATGCCGATGAACCAGATGGAGAGCGCGGCCAGGTCGAGGTCGCCGCCCGGCACCAAGTCACTCAACTGCTGGAGCGTGGGACCGGTCGCCCAAGCGGGCAGCTTCACCCCGGCAGCCACCAGCACCGGGGTCATCGAAGTGGCCCAGATGAGCGTGGCGACGAGCAGCATCGAGGCTCCAGCGAAGGCGAGCCAGGAGCCGGGGCGCTCTCCCATGCGAACACTGACCACGAGGGCGCAAAGGGTCGCCATGACCTGAAGCGCCACCGAGAAGGCAGCGAGGCGCGGATCGGGCGTGACGGCGAGCGCGTGGGTCAACCCAAGCGCCAGCGCCAGCGCCGACAACATGATGGCCACGTAACGGAAAACAGTCAGCACGAATTCGGCTTCCTTTGCACAGGTGGCCGTGAATCCGGCCACTTAGTAACTACCCCGAGGCGATTGGCTGGTGTCGGCTTGCTGCCGGGGGCGACAACCAATAGAATGAAACGCCGGCCGCCGCGGGAGGTTACAAGCGGGCTGCCGGGTCCGATGGCCGAGTGAAGGGACTCGTACCGATGCGGACGCACGCGGGACTTCCAAAAGGAGCCCGGCCTGCGTCCGCCTTTTTTTTGGAGGTGCCATATGCCACAGGGCGACAAGTCCGCCTACTCAGACAAGCAGAAGCGGCAGGCGGAACACATCGAGGAGGGCTACAAGAAGGACGGGGTGTCCGACAAGGAAGCGGAGCGGCGGGCCTGGGCCACGGTCAATGACCGGACCGGCGGGGGAAAGAAGTCGGGCAGCGGACGGAAGCAGTCCTCGAGCAGCGGGGCCAGGAAATCGACGAGCCATGCGAAGCGATCGACGAGCCGCGCAAGAAAGTCCAGCAGCAGCCGGGCCCGGAAGTCCACGGGCCGGCGCAAGTCGAGCAGTCGCTGAGAAAAACGAAGGCTTCCCGGAAGGGAGACCTGGTTCACATTACCGAGCCGGTGCCGGGGATCACGCGGCGCCGCTCGGGCACGACCTTCCGCTACCAGCGCGCATCTGGCGCCCCGGTGCGGGACGAGCCGACGCTGGCGCGCATCCGGAAGCTGGCGATCCCGCCGGCGTGGACCGAGGTGTGGATCGCACCCAACCCGAAGGCGCACATCCAGGCCACCGGGCGCGACGCGCGGGGCCGGAAACAATACCGCTACCACACGGAGTGGAATGCCGCGCGTGACGCGGAGAAGTACGGCCGCCTCGAGGGCTTTGCGCTGGCGCTGCCGGGGATCCGGCGGCGGGTGCGCCGGGACCTGCAGCGGGCCGACACCTCGCGGGAACAGGTGCTGGCCCTGCTGGTAGCACTACTGGAGTCGACCTACATCCGGGTCGGCAACCAGGAGTACACGAAGGCGAACGGTTCCTACGGGCTCACGACGCTGGAGGACCGGCACGTGACGATCTCGGGCAGCAGGATTCGATTCGCCTTCCGCGGCAAGGGAGGGAAGGATCGCCAGGTGGAACTCAAGGACCGGCGCCTCGCCGCGCTGGTGAAGCGGTGCCGGGAAATCCGGGGTTCGCACCTGTTCCAGTACCTCGACTCGGCAGGGCGACGGCGGCCGGCGCGGTCCACCGACCTGAACGAATACATCGGGCGGGCGGCGGGCCAGCGGTTCACGGCCAAGGACTTCCGTACCTGGGGCGCCACGCTGACCGCGGCGGGGCTGCTGGAGGCGCGCGGACCGCTGCTCGTAGGGGTACCGGGGAAATCGGCGATGCTGCAGGACATCGTGGCGGTGTCGAACGAGCTGGGCAACACGCCGGCGATCTGCCGGAAGAGCTATATCCATCCCTACATACTGAGCGCGTACCAGGACGAACGGGCCTTCGCGAGCTGGCTCCGAACCCGGAAGGCCGGGGCGGCCCGGGGCCTCGGCCGGGCCGGAGGCGAGGCTCCTGCGCTACCTCCGGGCGCGTGGTAGCGCCCGATGAGCCACGGGATAAGTTCCGGCAGCGGGAATCTCCCCCGAGGCGAGCCCTTACCAGCAATCATGACGCATTCTTCACGACCGGCGTTTCTCGGCTACGTGATCGCGATCGGTGCCGCGCTGCTCGTCGCGGTGCTGCGCTATGCGGTGGTCGACATCCTGGGCTCCTCCGCGAACTACGTGCTGTTCACCGTGCCGATCGTGCTGGCCGGATGGTACAACGGGCTCCGGCCGGCCCTGGTCGCGACGTTCGCCGGGGCGGTCCTGGGCGCCGCCCTGGTGACCCCCACCGTCGGCTTCGCCTTCAACTCACCGAGCGATGTCATCGGCGTCTCACTGTACCTGGTGTGCGGGATCATCATCAGCTTCCTGTGTGGATCGCTGCACATGGCGAAGGAGCGGATCCGCCGAAGCCAGCTGGCGCTGCAGCATGAGGCCGCGCTCCGGGAAGAAGCAGAGCGGCGCAGCCTGGCGACACTCGAGCACATGGGCGACGCCTTCCACGTCCTCGACGCATCGGAGCGGTTCATCTACATGAACCCTGCGACCCGGCAGCTGCTCGAGAGCCAGGGAGTCGATCCCGACGCCGTTCTCGGCATGAGGATCTGGGACGCCTTTCCCGACGCTGCAGGCACCATTGCGGAGGCCGAGGTGCAGCGGGTGCTGCGTGACCGGGTGCCGACGGTCTTCGAGTTCCACTATCCCCCGTGGCAGCGATGGTTCGTCGTGCGGGTCTTCCCGGGATCGGACGGCGGCGTGTCGGTGCACCTCACCGATACAACCGACGTACACGCGCTGCAGGCCGACGTGGAGGCGAGCACCGCGCTGGCCCTCGATCACCTGCAAAAACTGGAGATGCTGTACGACACGGCACCGGTGGGCATGTGCGAAATCGACTCCCAGCTGCGCTATGTACGCATCAACAGCGCCCTGGCACGGATGAACGGCTACCCGGCGGCGGAACACATCGGCCGCACGGTCGGTGAGATGATACCGGGCCTCGCCGACAGCATCGAAGAGGAGTACCGCCGGATCCTCGCGACGGGCATCCCGGTCTTCGAGAAGGAAGTGGAGGGATTCACGGCAGCGGACCCGCTGGTGAAGCACCACTGGCTGGCATCGTGGTATCCGCTGCGGAACTCCGAGGGCGTGGTCGACGGGATCAGCGTGGTGGCGCAGGACGTCACCGAGCTCAAGCAGGCCGAGGCGTCGCTGCGGCAGAGCGAAATGCAGCTTCGCCTGGCGGTGGAGGCGGCCAACCACACGGCGTACGAGTGGGACATCGTCACCGGCGTCGTGACGCGGCTGGGCGAGGTGCCGCCGGACGCGCCGCTGGGAGCGCAGTACACCTTCGCCGACCTGGTGGAGACGGTGCACCCGGACGACCGGGCGAGCATGCTGGGGCGCATCGAGGCCACGCTCCGGGGCGAGACCGACCTGTACATCTCGGAGCACCGCTCGAACGAGAACCCGGCACGCGACTGGTGCTGGGCGCGAGTGCGCGGGCGGGTCATCCGGGCACCAGACGGCACGCCGCTGATGATGATCGGCGTGAGCATCGACATCACGGAGCACAAGCGGCTGGAGCACGCGCTGCATGACGCCGACCGGCGCAAGGACGACTTCCTGGCGACGCTGGCGCACGAGCTCAGGAACCCGCTGGCACCGATCCGCAATGCGCTGCACCTGCTCAAGACCCAGACGCCGGTGCCGAAGGAGATGACGCGCGGGCGTGACGTGATCGACCGCCAGGTAAGCCAGATGGCGCGGCTGCTGGACGACCTGCTGGACGTGAGCCGGATCTCGCGGGGCACGATGGAACTGCGGCTGGACGTGGTGGACCTGCGCGAGGTCATCGAGCGCGCCCTGGAAACGAGCCATCCGCTGATCGACGAGCGGGGGCACCAGGTGCGACTCGAGTTCGCGGAGGACGCACCGCTGCTGGTGGATGCGGACGTGACCCGCCTGGCACAGGTGTTCTCCAACCTGCTCAACAATGCCGCCAAGTACATGGACAACGAAGGTCACATCACGGTGCACGCGAGCCGGGTGGGCAGTGACGCGGTGGTGACGGTGCGCGACACCGGCATGGGGATCGACGAGAAGAGCCTGGTGACGGTCTTCGAGATGTTCACGCGAGGGGAGCCGGCGGCGCACCGGTCACGCGACGGACTCGGGATCGGCCTGTCACTGGCGCGGAGCATCGTGGAGCTTCACGGCGGGACCGTGGAAGCGAAGAGCGAGGGCCCAGGGCGCGGAAGCGAGTTCACGGTTCGGCTGCCTCTGCATTTCGCGACGCCGAGAGAGCCCGTTCCGGTCAAGGTTCCGGAGCCGGCGGAGGCGCCGGTCGTTCCGTGGCGGCTGGTGATCGCCGATGACCTGCGTGACAGCGCCGACAGCCTGGCCGAACTGCTGCGCCGGCACGGACACGAGGTGCAGACCGCGTACGACGGCGAGGAAGCAGTGGCGGCGACGGAGCAGTTCCGCCCGGAAGCGGTGCTGCTCGACATCGGCATGCCGAAGCTGGATGGCTATGCCGCATGCCGGAAGATCCGCAGCACAGCGTGGGGCCGGGACATCGTCATCGTGGCGCTGACCGGCTGGGGGCAGATGGTCGACCGGGAGCAGACCGCCGCAGCGGGCTTCACGCGGCACCTGGTGAAGCCGGTCGACTACCTGACGCTGCTGAAGGTGCTGAACGAGCTACGACGTTCGGAGCCGCTGACGATGTAATGGGCGCGGAACAGGCGAACGAGGGGCCGGGAAGCAGGGAGCCACCCTCGCGGAAAGGAATTGAACGGCCGGTCGGCAGGGGCCGCCCTCGCGGAAAGGAATTGAACGGCCGGTCGGCAGGGGGCCACCCTCGCGGAAAGGAATTGAACGGCCGGTCGGCAGGGGGCCACCCTCGCGGAAAGGGGAACGCACGCAGGAGTTCCCCTTCGATCGCATTCAGGGGTGCGTTCCACGATCCGCTCCGGGTGGCCCCCTGCCTCCCGGCCTCAAGGTTTTGGTCAGATGAGGTCGGGTCGGGGTGGTCCCCCTCGAGAACACCGTCTGCGGCGGCACGGACGCAGAAATTCGGGCATTGCGGAGGTATTTCCAAGCCGCAGCAGGTGTTCGTGAGGGGGACCACCCCGACCCGACCCGACCAACGGGCAATCCAGCGACCTAGCTGATCCGCACCTTCTCGTGCTCGTTGTCCTGGTCGGCGTTCTTCCCGGTGACGGCGCTCTTCACCAGCGCCAGCAGTGACGCGACCTTCCCACCGGGCGTGTCCCAGTATTCCGCCTGCTCCACGTCCACCTTCATCAGGCGGATGCGCGGATCCTCCGGGCCATCCCACCACGCCTTCATGTACGAACTCCAGTAATCGCGGATGCGCTCGCGGTCGTTGAAGATCCCGGCCTGACCGGTGAGGGAGACGTAGCTCTCCCTTGCCGGCGAGGAGTAGGCGATGGCGACGGTGGGATTGACGGCAATCTCCATGACCATGGCCGACTCGATGTCGGTGAGGAACCAGACCGTTCCGTCGAACTCGGCGTCCTGCGTGGCCATGGGACGGCAGTGTGGCCTGCCGTCGCTGCCGGTGGTGACGAGCATTGCGGTGCGGATGTCCTTGATCAGCTCCGCGACCTTGTGAACGGGATTGGATTCGGTTTCGGTCTGCATGGGAATATCCTTTCAACGGCGGGATGACGGGGAGTACAGTCACTCGCCCGCGATCGCCTGCATCGTGCGTCCGGTTGCCACGGATTTGAGATACTTCTCCGTCACGTCGATTGTTTCCGACGCGTAACGATCGCGCTGCTTGATGAGCAGCCACTGCTGTGCCTTGCCTGCGCGACGGGTGCGAATCAGCACCCAGTTTCCCTTGAGGCGCTTGCCCGCCAGGGTGAACTCGAGCGTTCCCTTCTGCAGGCCACGCCTCGCGCCGGCCACGCCCGACGTAGCATCGCCGGCGTACACCCAGGTGCCGCGGTCCCAGATCATGACGGTGCCCCCACCGTACTCGCCCTCGGGAATGGTTCCCTCGAAGCTGTTGTAGTCGACGGGGTGATCCTCCACCTCGACGGCAAGGCGCTTCACCGCGGGATCGAGGCTTGGCCCTTTCGGTACCGCCCAGCTCCGCATGACGCCGTCGAGCTCGAGCCGGAGGTCGTAGTGCAGCCGGCTGGCCTCGTGCTTCTGGATGACGTAGGCCAGCTTCGCCGCCGTCTTCCTGCGGATGGCCCTGGGCTCGGCGGTCTTCGTGAAGTCGCGCTTCTTCGCGTATTCCTCGAGCGCGGGTGTCTTTCGTCCCTTCGGCATGTCAGTCCTGCTCCAGCTGTTCCATGGTGCATTGTGCGGGCGCCTTGTCGGGGCGCCAGCGAAGAAAGCGGGTGCCGTGACGGAAGCGGCCATCAGTGACGTGATCAAACGACACCTCGACGACGAGCTTCGGCGCGAGGGGCTCGTAATCGGTGGAACGCTCACCGTTCCAGCGGCTGGGCCGTCCCGGCGCGCGACCGGTGAAGCCGGGCGGCTTGACCAGCGCCTCGAGACGCGCGGTGAGTCCCTTCCGGATGGACGCATCGAGCCCGGAGCAGAAGCCGACGTGGTTCAGGCTGCCCTCCGCATCGTAGAGACCGAGGAGGAGCGATCCGATGGACTTCCCCTTCGCGGCATAACGAAAGCCCCCGACCACGCAGTCGGCGGAGCGGATGCGCTTCACCTTCATCATCCCGTCGCGGTTGCCCGACTGATACGGCAGGTCGAGCCGCTTGGCGACAACACCGTCGGTGTCGATGCCGGCGCCGGCCAGCCAGCGAGTCGCCGTGGCAAGGCTCTTCGTGGCGCGAGAGAGGGCGATGCTTCCGCCCCGCGGGAGGTACTTCGCGGCGAAGCGCTCGAGCCGGGAGCGACGATCGGCAAGCGGCTCGCCGGTGCGGCGGGTGCCGCTCTCGTCCACGAGGATGTCGAACAGCTTCAGGTCAGCGGGCTCCTCGCGAGCGAGGCGCTCGATACGGCTCGCGGCAGGATGGATGCGCATGAGCAGGTGATCGAACGCGAGGTGTCCCTCATGTTCCACCACGATCTCGCCATCGAGGATGAAGCGCTTCGGCGACAGGGCCCGGAGGGCCGCCACGAGCTCGGGGAAGTAGCGCTCGAGCGGCTTGCCGGCCTTCGACTGCAGCCGGACCTTGTCGCCATCACGGAAGGCTATACAGCGGAAGCCATCCCACTTCGGTTCGTACTGCCATTCCCCGCCCCGCGGAAGTTCCTCCGCGGTGTGCGCCTCCATCGGCGCGTAGGGGAAGCGCAGGGCGAGCGTCACTGCAGCTTCCCCAGGTCAAAGCGGCCCTTCGCGGCGAGGAGCGGCTTCCAGAGATCGCCGCGGCGGCGCAGGCGCGCGCGAATGTTCCTGATGTTGAAGTCGGCAACGGCGAAGCCGCGCTCGACTTCCTGCCAGGTGACGGGCGTGGAGACTCCGGCGACCGGAGTCGGCCGGAGGGAGTAGATCGAGGCGAGCGTGCGGCCCCAGGCGTTCTGGTTGTAGTCGACCAGCACGGTGTTGCGGGGGCGATCGGCCACCTTGAACACGACGGTCATGAGCTTCGGGTGGCGAGCGGCGAGCTCCTGTGCGATGCCCTTCGCGACGGTCCAGACGGCTTTCTGGACCGGACCCCGTCGAATGGGCACATATATATGGATACCGGATGCCCCACTGGACTTGGCGAGGGGCTTCATGCCGAGGGACTGAAGCGCATCGCGGACGAGGAGGGCGGTCTCCAGGACGCGCTCGAAGGGGGTCCCCTCCACCGGATCGAGATCGAAATGCAGGTAATCGGGCCGATCGGTGTCGTCGCAGCGGGCGTACCACTGGTTCAGGTCGATGCAGCCGAGATTGACGACCCAGAGGAGCGAGACGAGGTCCTGCACCAGGGGAAAGGCGATGACGTTCCCGCCCTTGTGCGTGATGGAGCAGGTGGAGAGCCAGGCCGGCGCACCCTGGGGCACGCGCTTCATGAAGAAGGGCTCGCCGTGAATGCCGTCGGGGTAGCGCTTCATGACCATGGCGCGATCCTTCAGGTGCGGCAGCAGCCACGGGCGCCACGTCGATGTAGTGCTGGAGGAGATCGCGCTTCTTCAGCCCGAGCTCGGGCCAGAAGACCTTCCGCAGGTTGGTGAGGGTGGCGACGCGGCGGCCGAGCTTCACCGGCACCTCGTTCTCGTCCCGGGGGAGCGTCACGCTAGAGGGCATGTACTTCGTGATAGCGCACGAGGATCTCGTCCTGGCCGAAGCGGCGCTCGAGCCGGGCCTGGAACGCGCTCCACCACGAAAGCGACACTTCGCTCACCTGCACCTCGACGACCACGAGGTCATCGGCTTCGACCTCGCCGTCATCGTTCTTCCAGCGGCCCGCAGGGGCGCCACGCACGAACGACGTGGCGCCCCCGAATCGCTCGGTGAGCTCCTGCACGACCGCGCTCACCTCCGAGGCGAAGCGGGCAGGATCCTCCTTCCAGATGACCGGCACGAAGACCTGGACGAGCTGCATGGTGTCAAACGTCCCGTGGTGTCAGGCCGTCGTGGGCTGCGTCAGGGCCTCGACGGAGGCCGCGAGACGAAGCACCTCGAGTTTCCCGGCATCATGTCCCGCCTCCTGCTCCAAGTCCCCGAAGTCGAGCTCCGAGTGCAGCACGCCGTTTTCAGCCAGGTGCTCCAGCGTGTGCCACAGCAGGCGGCGACTGCAGAATCCCAGGGCCAGCGTCTCCAGCGCCTCGAACCGGCGCAGACCGGGCGAATCGGCGGGTCCGTACCCGACCTTCAGGCGGGCCACCTTCTCTCCCACCCAGGCCATGGCCTGGCCGACCTTGTTCTCCGAGCCGATGGAGTCGATGACGGTGCGCAAGGTGCGCTGTTCCAGCTGCAACCCGGACTGAAGGTCGACGAGCTCGCGCTCGAGCACGGGATCGGGATCGTCGGCGATCAGGTGGTCGATGAGATCGATCGCCGCGACCAAACCAGCCAGGTGGTCGTTGAGATAGATCGACAGGGTTTCGCGATCAACGGCGGTAGTCATTCAGGTTCTCCCTGGAAGGTTCTACCAAAGTCCGGGCCCGGACCATGGCGTCGAGTTCGCGGAGGCCGACCCAGGCGAACCACTTCCGATTCCCGGCAAACGCGCGGTACGCGGCGTTCCGGAGCGCCCGCGGCACGAGATGGCCGACGGCCGCGAGCCATCTCCCGCGACCGCCGAGATGATGGAGCGCCGCGAGTATCGCATCGGACTCCGCGAGCGCGGGGCCCTCGCGCGGGATCCAGACCGCGCTCTCGTGCGTGCCGAACGCGGGATTGACCCGGCGGGCCGCGTCACCGTGCCTTCCCACCAGCGGCGCAATACTGATGGTGCCCGTCCGGTCGGCATGAACAACCACCGATACGAAGCGGCGACAGACGCTGCAGCGCGCGTCATACAACAGGAGCGGTCCCGACCGGGAGCGCCCCTCCACTTCACGAGGCTGGCCAAGCGCCTGAAGCCTCACCGAATGCGAAACACGTTCATGGGGCACCACCTCCTGCAGGAAGGTCCTGACGGCAAGACACAAAAAGGGCGCAATCGTCTCCCCGGAGGGATGATTACGCCCGGCTCTCGAGAGCCCACAGCTCTCGCGACACGGCGAGGCGATGTGCTGCCCCGGTATGTTCCCTAGACTAACTCGACCCTGCCGGTCGCGCAAGCATTTGCACGCGGACGTTCGCCGAAACCAACTTGCGCGTGCCGAGTAAACATCCTAGCATAGTCTCGCGAGGACGATCCTGGTCCTCGAGTTCGACGGCGCGAGTGCAGTGGCTCGCATCGATGCGGACGTACCACGGACCCACCCGGGCCCGTCGTGCGGCCGCTTTTTCTGTTGTACACCGGAAAGGGCAACGACAATGGATGCATGGCTGGGCCCTGGCCTCGAACCACCCGAAGTCGAGCGCCGCTCGATCCTTTCGCGCCTCAACAAATGTTCAGTCATCACGACCAGCGCCGATGGTGCGCTGAGCTCGCGCACGGCCCTGATTGAGCAAGTGGGGCAGAACGGCAGGATGCTGACCGTGCGGCTACTTGGCTCCGGCGTCTACGACGATATTATCCCGAACCCGCGGATCCTGCTGACGGCCCGGCCGGGCCTGGGTCCGCATGACCTGGTAGTCGTAAATGGCCTGGCGCGAATCCAGTCCCGCATGGCGACCAGCGGCGAGCGAGAGCTCCTGCTGCTGGACGTGGCGATCCAACGGATGGAGTGCTGGGGCAGCGCGACGCCGACGCAAGTGCAGGCGTTGCGCCCGGCGATACCGCTGGTGGATGACCTGCCGGCAACACGGCACGAAACGATGGCCTTGAGACAGGCATGAGCCTCTACGGCAGCCGCGGCCACGATGTGCACCGCCGCATGCGCCACACCGGCGCCCAGCACCAGCTGGCCGTGGTTGCCGGCTATGCCTGGAAACCAAACAGCCTGCAGGCCGACATCTTCCTCGCCTGTGGCACAATGCCGAGCGGCCTGCTGCGCTACTCAGGCAAGGCGGTGCTCGAGTTCAAGAGCGAGGCGGAACGGCGGGCGTTCGCGAAGCGGGTCCACGCGATTCGCCTCGACCGTCGGCATCCGCTGCTTGCGTCGCCGCTTCCCTGCGGGATGGTTCCCATCGCCCCGCAGCTGCTGGCGGACGTGTCGCATCATGGATGGACGGAGGGCGGGTTGATGCACGGCATCGCGCTCGAGCGGCTCCGGAACGTGGACGAGCCCTCCCCGCCGAAACGCGGAGGGCCCACCATCGTCGCGGAGCACTGAAGTCAGGCGCTCTTCGCCACCGGGAACAGTTCCTCGGTCATGCGCCGGGGAAGCGGGCGGCAGTCCCGCACCCGATCGAGCTGGGTGTAGTTGACGTGACTCACCACCTCGTTTCCCCGAAGGAACACCCGCTCCTCCACAATGCAGTCGGGCACCGGCAACAGCCGGGTCACTGCGAATCGATCAATGATCATCTGCAGGCGCCTCCTGAACGCCAAAAAACGGCGCCGGGATCACCGTGGAGGTGAACCAAGCGCCGTCTACGAGGGACCAACATCGTCCCCTGCCCCGGCCATCCGGCGTTGCCGCCGGTCTTCCTTACTTCAGCGAACGTACGGCGCGCCGCGCGCCGCGTCAAGCAAGCACTACTGGTGTTCGAGCATCAACGCGAGCTTCCGACGCAGGTCGCGGAGTTGGGTGCTCTTGAAGGCGGAACGGGTCTCCTCGAGCACGTAGACCGTCTCCTGCACTGCCGCGACCAGCTGGGCGCCGCGGGGGCAGTTGAGCACCTGGCAGGTGTGCGGTGCCGGCGCGTCCGCCACACCCTGGGCGCGCCCGGCAAGCTCGCCGACGTCGCTCAAGCTGCCCATGACATTGCGCAGCGCCAGGCGCATGAACGCCTCCGGACCGGTTCCCCCGGTGGGTGACGTGACCTCGGCGAGGTCCTGCCGCCACTGCTCGAGACGCTCGTCGGCCCGCCGGTAGGCACGGTACCGCGTGACCGCCTGCGCGATGCGCTCACTCAGGTCCTGGAAGCTGACGGGCTTGAGCAGGTACGCAGTGACGGGCAGCTCGATGCACGCCATCGTGGTGCGGATGGACGGGAAACCGGTGACGATGATGATCGGAAGGTTGCCGTGGCGACTGGAGACGCCACGCACCAGCGCGAGGTCCTCGTTGCCGGGCATTTCCAGGTCGGCGAGCAGGAGATCGAACTGCTCGCGCTGAGCCAGCTCGAAGGCCTCGTCTCCATCCTTCGCGATGGCGACCTCATAGCCCTCGGCCTGGAGCAGCTCCGCCATGGTCGCGGCATAGCTGGCATCGTCGTCGGCGAGGAGGACGCGACCCTTCGACTTGTCCATGACTACTCCTCAGGCGTTCAGCGGCACCTTCCACCGGGTGACGAATGAAGCCCCCCCGCCGGCAGGGGCCTCGATCGACAGTGTTCCGTCAAATACCTCGAGCACCTCGCGCGCAAACGGCAACCCGAGGATGAGATCGGAGCGCTGCTTCCTGCTGGCGCGTGGCGCCGCAACCTTCCCCAGCAGTGCGTCGCGCAACTCCGGAGGCACTCCGGGTCCCTCATCGCTGATGTCCAGATTGATGGCACCATTCAGACGGCGACCGCTAATCAGGACGGTGCCGCCGGCCGGTGACGCGTTGAGTGCATTCCTGAGCAGTGTATACACCACCAACCGGACGACCGCTTCGGGTGCCGCCACACGCCGCGCCTCGGGCTCGATCTGCACCGCGACGGTGACCTCGCCCCGCTGGCCGGCAAGCGTCTCGAGCGCCGTCTGCACCACCTCGGGCACGCTGCAGTCGAGCCGGGTGACATCGCCCCACTCGAGCGTCTCGTAGAGCTGGCGGACGACCTGGGCGATGTTCTCCACCTCGCGGTCAATGGTGTCGGCGTAGCGCACCCGGTCGGGCTCGTTGTGTCCAAGCCGCCGCAACAGGGCGGCGGCATTCTTGAGCCCGCCCAGCGGGTTGTTGATCTCGTGGGCAATCCGCCCGGCGAGGCGCCCCAGGAGCTGGAGGCGCTGTGACTCGATGTGCCGGCGCTCCACGCCTCGGAGCGCCGTGACGTCCCGGGCCTGGAGGAGCAACTCGGCGGGACCAGGGTCCTCGCCCAGCCGTAGCAGCGAAATGTCCATGATGCGAACGTCACCGCCACTGGCGGCCTGCAGGGAAATGTCCCCGCGCGCGCTGCCCTCACGACGCGCCTCGCCCCACAGCGACATGAGGGACTCCCGCTCGCCATCGGTGGCGACCAGGAGGCGATCGGCGCCGGGGAGCCATCCACTGGATTGCCCGATGAAGGGATCGACGCCGGGCGAGGCGATCAGCAGCCGGTCATCCGCGCCGAAGAGGGCCTGCATGTTCACGGCATGCGCGGCGGCCCGTTCGAGCCGGTGATCGAGCTGGCCGTCCAGGTCGTCAGGCACATCGCCCGGCCCCAGGTCGGCGCAGAGGCCGCTGACGCGGCCCGGTGTGCCGTCGCGATTCCACTCCGTCACGTAGGCCCGGTCCACCCAGCGGTGCCAGTTCCCGTCGGCGGCGCGCACGCGGTACTCCACGAGAGCGGTGTCGTTCTCGCCCGCCGCGTGAGCCTCGAAGGCGGATTCGACGCCGGGGAGATCGGCCGGCCAGATGAGCGACTTCCACTGGGCCATGTCACCGCCGCTGTCACCGGCCGCATACCCGAGCTGCACCAGCAACCGCGGATCGCGCACCACCCGTCCGGTCGGCACGTCCCACTCATAGCGGAAGCGGGGATACTGCGGCGCGGCGAGCGCCTCAAGGAGCGCCTTCTGGCGCGCGGTGTATTCGAGGCGCCGAGTCCGCGTGGCCGCGGCGAGCGCGGCGGCCGCCAGCGCGGCAAACCCCAGCCCGCCCACCAGCAGCAGTTCGGGCAGAATGGACCGGGTGCTCAGCAGCGTGCGCCGTGTGGGCCACATCTCGAGGGTGGCGGCGAGCCCGGGGAAGTTCACCGCGCGGCTCATGAGGAACGGACGGGCGTCGCGATCACGCTGCACCACCACCCCCCGGCGCAGTATCCCGATCATCGCCTGCATGGGCGGCTCGAGAATGTCGTGGAACATCGGCCCGGTCAGGGCGATCACTGTGACGCTTGTGGACGAGTCGCCCGGCTCGCGTGCGCGCACCGCCACCGCCTTCAGGGACCCACCTCGCGGATCGAGCGGCACGAGCACTCCGACCGGCAATGACGACGCACGCGCGAGAGAATCGAGAACGGCGGAGTAATCGTCGGCCTCGCGCTGCACGGTGACAACTCCCTGGCGCTCGGTGGCCACCCCGATCACACCGGGCACGACGGAATCCCACGGTATACCGTCGGGATGCATGGGCGCGGTGGTCCAGCCGCCTTCCGCGACACCGGTGACAAGCCGCTGCGCGCGCTGCCCCATGCGTGCAGCCGCGTCCTGCGAAGCATTCACCACCATCATTTCCACCAGCCCATCCTTACTGCGTACGATCCCGGCATAGAGGAGCAGTACCAGGATGGACGAACTGATCCCAACGAGCCACGGCAGGCGGCGATTGACCGCCAGCCCGCCCACCGCCGCGGCAACATTCGACGCGACCAGCGCCAGGCCGCCGACCAGTGCGCCCAGCGCCCACTGCGCCGAGGCCCCACTGTGCGGATCGGGGTTGAGGCCCGTGGGCACGCTCCGCAGCAGCACGAGCAGGGCAACGATGACGAGTGTTACCGGCAGTGCCAGGGCCAGGGTACGCCGCCAGCCGACGGCATTGCCGTGAAATGCGCCGGCGAGTGCCGCGAGCAGCAGGAGGAGCGGATCCGCGGTGCCGAGGGGGACGATGAAGAGCTGAATCACGGCAAGCAAGAGCATCACCGCGACCACAATTCTGCGTGTCCTCCGGCTCCCGCCGCCGACCAGGATCAGCGCAAGACCGAAGAGACCCATCCCGATCGCGCCCGCGACGGTGATGGGCTCGAATCCCGGCACGGGCATGCGGCTTCCCGCGCTCCCGATGGCCTCGCCGATGAGCGCGAGAAGGGCCACGACGAGAAAGAGGATGCCGCAATAGCGCAGGATCACTGCGCCGGCAATCCTCGTGGGTTCCGGCAGTGTATGCGGAGTGCTCTTTCTGTGAAGCATTGTTCCCCCTTCCTATTACCACCCTTGACGACCCGAAGGGTTGCGGAGGAAAAGACGGGACAGGGAACAGGGAACAGGGAACAGGGAACAGGGAACGGTAAGGGGTGAGGGGTGAGGGGTGAGGGGGACACGGAACTGACCGTGTTGATGCAGGTATGAACAAGTGAGCGGCGTGCGGGTTCCCGCTGCTCGATTGGCCTTATGACCGAATTTCACCGATTTCGGGAGCGAAGGCGCAGGCCAGGAGCATGCTCCCGGCTGCGCCTCTCTCTTTTCCAGGAGTATTCTCATGACACCACGCACCATGAAGGAGCCGAAGCCGCCGTTTCCGCCGCAGCACCAGGCGAAGCCGGGGCTGGAATCGGAAATGCGGCCCCGGCCGCGCTACGAAGCCCGGAGCTACCGCGAGGCAGGAAAGCTCGAGGGCCTGAAGGCGCTGATCACGGGGGGTGACTCGGGGATCGGCCGCGCCGTGGCGCACCTGTTCGCGCGGGAGGGGGCGGACGTGGCGATCTGTTACCTGGGGACGGAATCGACCGACGCGGAAGAGACCGCGGCCGCTATTCGAGAGACTGGGCCGGGAATGCCTCATGCTTCCGGGAGACGTGCGGGAGCCTGATTTCTGCGCCGGCGCGGTTCAAGACGTCGTGACGACGTTCGGCGGCCTCGACATCCTGGTGAACAACGCCGCGTTCCAGCAGCACCAGGACGACATCATGTCGATCTCACTGAGCAGTGGGACGAGACCTTCAAGACCAACATCTACGGCTACTTCTACATGGCACGCGCGGCGGTGCCCCACCTGAAGGCCGGCAGCGCCATCATCAACACCGGCTCGATCACCGGCATCGAGGGCAGCGAGGAACTGATCGACTACTCGGCGACGAAGGGCGCGATCCACACCTTTACCAAATCGCTGGCGCGCAGCCTGGTGGACAAGGGGATACGGGTGAACTGCGTGGCCCCGGGACCGGTGTGGACACCGCTCAACGTGGCCGACAAGCCGGCGAAGGAAGCGGGCAAGCACGGCAGCCAGGTGCCGATGGGGCGACCGGCGCAGCCGGAAGAGATCGCCCCGGCATTCGTGTTCCTGGCGTCGACCGCGGATTCGTCGTACATCACGGGAGAGGTGCTGACACTGCTGGGTGGGGAGACGGTTGGGGGGTGATGGCGGGGAACGGGAAACGGGGAACAGGGAAGAGGGAACAGGGGTGAGGGGGGAGGGGGAGAAACTGCTGGCGGGTTGGGGGTACAATGCAATGAGCGCCGTGGATCGGGCTGCTCATTAGCCTTATGACCGGATGGAGTGATTCCGGGAATGAAGGCGTGGTTCGGGCGAAGGCACCCGAGCTGCGCCTTCCTTTCTTTTCGAGGAGATCCTCATGATAGCCCGTAGCCTGCTCCTGCTGAGTGCCATCGCCGTGGTGGCGTGTTCACCGAAACCGGAGTCGCGCGAAAACCCGCCGCCGCCCGCGACGACGACGCCTGACACGACGTCCATGCGCGGTCGACACGATGCGCACCGACACGACGCACCGTGACACCTCACGGATGGCGCCGACCACTCCCGCACGCTAGTGCGGGGTTTCACCCCCGACGGAAAGGATCCCTGACATGCTTCGCTGGGCGCTTGGCTTTCTCGTGCTGGCGATCATCGCCGCGTTCTTCGGATTCGGCGGCATTGCCACGGCTTCGGCTGGCATCGCGAAGACGCTGTTCATCCTGTTCCTCGTGATCGCGGCCGTCACATTTGTCATGAGCCTCCTTGCCGCGAGGCGCACACCCTAGTTCCCCGCCCCACCAGCGCCGCGCCGGTCCCCTGCGGGGGGCCGGTGCGGTCCCGCCTCCCCTCTCACCGCACCAACCCGTATCCCCCACGCATCGAACCCGAAGCTTCCTTCTGGCGGTATAATGAACGAGGCAGTCACCAGATACTCGCATGCCGCAGAGAGCAGCAGTGCCCCCAGAGCCAGCGCTTCCGGAAGAGCATTCCCGAGGGGATCCAGAAAGCAGTGGGATCGCGTCACGCCGCATCCTGCTGGTCGACGACAACGAAGACCAGACGGCGATGCTCCAGATGCTGCTCGAGCTGGCGGGGCACAAGGTCGCGGTGGCATCCGATGGAACAACGGGGCTGGCACGGGCGCGGGAGTTCCGGCCCGAGGTGGCGATCCTCGATATCGGGCTGCCCGACATGAGCGGTCATGAGCTGGCGCGGGCCTTCCGCGCGGACCCTGTGCTCGGGAAGGTGCTGCTGATCGCGCAGACGGGATGGGGACAAGCCAGCGACCGCGCCGCAGGCGCGGCGGCGGGCTTCGACGTACACTTGGTCAAGCCGGTGAGCTTCGAGCAATTGGAGGCGGTGCTGCGCGCAGAGAAGAACGGCGCCGACCGCTAAATATCGCGGTCACAAGAAAAACAACGGGGCGCGGAAATATTCCGTGCCCCGTGGTTCTTCAGATGTGATGCGCTGGTCGCTCTAGCGCGCCGCCGCTGGAGGCGGTGCCTCCCCAGGTGTCACCACGATAGTCATCGTCGCCTGCCCCGTGCTGATATTGGAGGCGGTCCCCGCAACCGTGATGTGATAGGTGCCTGGCACCACGGTTGCGTCAACAGTGACCGTGGCGATTGAGGTCGTAACCCCTTCATCAACCTCTCCAGGATTCAACCCCAGCGCGATCCCATCAGGTTGGGTACCGGTCTTGAGCGTGACCGGGCCCGCGAATTCGCCAGAACGCCCGATCGTCACCTGCGCGGTACCGCTCGTTCCCTGTGCCAGTGTCAGGTCAGTGGGCGACAATGCCACCGTGATTGCGCCGCCGCTCAGCCCTTCGGTACCGTTGCTGTTGTCATCACATGCAGAAATCGCCATGGCGCCGGCGCACATTGCCAGTGTTGCCACCAGCAGGAAGCGGCGGCCCCCCACAAACGCATTCGTCATTGCCCTACCCTCGCTCAAAGGTTGCAACCGTGAAACGTCGGCGCCCGCGTGCGGCCCGACATCCCGACTCTTGATACCTCAACTCTGACGTCGAGATAGCCGAGAAGGTTGCACTATTACTCAGGCATGACGATGCCCACGGCGCACTTCGGATGGAAGCCTGATTGCGGGGAGATAGTCGAGTTCCCGGCCAGTCCGCACGGCCTTCAGCAGCATGGCACCGCGGCTCATGTCTCCCAGGCCGACAAAGGCGGCGGGATAATAGAGGCGCTCATCCAGGATGTCGAAAAGAATGCCGAGATACTTGCGGGTGGCGATGCTGCCGAGGAAGACGACGCGATCGGCGCTGAGCTCGTGGAGGTCGCGCTCGAGGGATTCGCGGTAGCGCCGATCGTGGATGTCGATGGCGAGTTCGCTGAAGCTCCGGAGGTCGTCGGCGGTGATGGGGGTGTCGATGGAGAGGAGGCCCCGGTCGGTGGTGATGACCTGGACACCATCGCCGGGGTTCGCGAAACGGCCGGCATAGGCGAGCTTGCCGCGGAAGTAGAGGCCGCTCAGGAAGCTGAAGACCTCGCCGATCGGGGCTCCCTGCGGCTGCCGGACGCGGCGCGCCAGGTCAAACTCGGCCGCCTCGTTGAGGAGCACCCTCGCCCGCCTGCCACCGGAGTGCGCCGGTGACAGGAGGAAGGTGGTCGTTCCCGACTCGAAGGGCTCAGAAGCGGAGTCGAATGCCAGCATTGAGCGGGATGAAGCCGACGTCGTCCGGGTCCTCGAAGACGCGATGGTACCGGGTCTCGGCGAAGAACCCGAAGGGAGCGTCCACGATGGCGAAGTCGACCCCGATACCGGCGTTCAGGCCGAAATCCCCATCGTAGATACCGAGGCCGCCGATGAGGTAGGGGCGAAAGGCGCGTGTGTTTTTGCCGAATTCGTAGACCGCCTCGATGGTGGCCTGGAAGAGGTTCGAGCCCAGGTCGATGACCATGAGGTCGAGCTGCAGTGCAATGGGCCAGTTGTGCGGCGTGGCGCGAAGGCCGGCGCCGATGTCCCAGCCGGTGTCGAGGTCGTCGGGGGCCGTGGGAAAGACCACGCCGATGGCGGGGCGGATCTCGAACTTGTACTCGCGGGCGGCCTGGGTGGCATGGCTCGGCTGCTTTTCCTGCGCCGCAAGCCCTGACGTCGCGAGGGTGGATGCCACTGTAACAACGGTGACGGCGGCGGCCATCCGGAGAAGGAGAGCCCGCGGGTCGTACGTACGTCGGCGCATGGAGAGTCTCCCGAGCAGGTTGCGACATGCACCGTGCATGTCTGCCCTGTATACCCGCCGGGATCACAAAGTATCTCAGGGGGTCGAAACCAATCGCGGGTTCAGGCTGTAGTAATTGATGGTGATGCCACGATCACCACACGGCCTTGCAAAGTGGCGTTGTCGAGGAGGCGCGCGGGTGACCACCCCGTAGGCGCCTCCTTGACGTTCCAACCTGTTTCACCCGAAGAGAGGACTGCGCGCCATGGAAACCGACCGCATCGCAGAAGCCTCGATCAGCATCAACATGCCGCGCGAAGCGGTATGGGATGCGCTGACCGACCCGGCCGCCATCAAGCAGTACATGTTCGGGACGAGGGTGAATACCGACTGGCGCGAGGGCAGCGAAATCCGCTGGAAGGGCGACTGGAAGGGCCGGCCGTACGAGGACAAGGGAACGATCCTCGCCGTGGTTCCCCTTCGCCGACTTGTCTACTCGCACTTCAGCCCCCTCTCCGGCAAGCCCGACACCCTGGACAACTATCACACCGTCAGCATCGGCCTCGCCGACGATGGATTGCGGACCGAGGTCACCCTGACGCAGGACAACAACCCGAGCGACGAGGCCCGGGCACACTCAGAAGAGCAGTGGGTGGGAATGCTGATGGCGCTCAAGCGTTACGTGGAGGCCCGGCACTAACTGATACACAACGGTGCCTTGTGAGGTGGGCCGGCATGCGGTAGAGTGTGCCGGTACAACGAGAGCAGTTCCTTGACGACGGGGAATCCGGTTCCCCGGAGTGAAAGGCGCCAGCAGACACAATGGTCTGCGGCGCCTCTTTGTTTTCCCACCACGCAGGAGCTGTACCATGGCACTCGACAACTTGAATGCGCTGCTCATCGAGCAGCTGCAGGACATCTACTACGCCGAGAAGCAGCTGGTGAAGGCGCTCCCGAAGATGGCCAAGGCGGCCAACGCGGAAGAGCTGTCCACGGCGTTCACGAATCACCTCGAGGACACGAAGGAGCATGTCACGCGCCTGGACCGCGCGTTCGAGGTGCTGGGCGTCACCGCGAAGTCGAAGAAGTGCCCGGCGATCGACGGCCTGATCGAGGAAGCGTCGGAGATGATGGAGGAAGAGGGTGAGGAGTCCGTGCTCGACGCCGGGCTCATCGCCAGCGCGCAGCGGGTGGAGCACTACGAGATCGCGGCCTACGGCAACGCCCGCACGTTCGCCCACGTGCTGGGAAACGAAGAGGTCGTGGCACTCCTGGACGAGACGCTGAATGAGGAGCATGCGGCGAACGACTTGCTGAGCTCGATCTCGATGGAGGCGGTGATTCCTTCGGCGCTCAACGCCGGAAACGGCGACTCCGAGGCGATGGAGGAGGACGAGAACGAGGAGGTCGAGGAGGAAGGGGAGGTATCGACGACTTCAAGGCCCAACCGGGGCCGCAAGGGGCGTCGAAGCCCGGCGAAGCAGTAGGCCGGGCACGATCGCTGTGGTCCGCCGCTACTTCCCCAGGAAGGCGGCGGCGGGCTTCAGCGACTCGATGTGGTCGCACAGGATCTTGAAGACGACGAGAATGGGCACGGCGAGCAGCGCGCCGACCGGGCCGAACAGGAGCCAGAAAAAGAGGACGCCCACGAAGCCGATGACGGCATTCAGCTCCAGCCAGCGCTCGAGCACCTTCGGCGTCACGATGTTCGACTCGATCATGTTGAGCAGGAAGAACATCGCGGGCGGCACGAGGGCACGCCCGATGGAGTCAAAGGTCATCAATGACACCAGGGCCAGCACTGCCATGGTGATGATTGACCCGACGTAGGGGATGTAGTTGAGCACACCCGCCAGCACGCCCCAGAGCACCGGGTTCGGCATGCCAAGTCCCCACAGCACAATGGCCGTCACCGCGCCCAGGCCCACGTTGACCAGCGTCACCGTCAAGATGTAGCGGGAAACCTGGGTCTCGATCTCGCGGCTGACGCGGAGGGCGATCACCTTGTCCTGCCGAGTGGGCAGAACTTCCACCAGTTTTTCCATGAACTTGTCCCCCGGCGCCAGCAGCAGGAAACTCAGGAGCAGCACGGTAAACGCCGCACCGAGCAGCGACGTGGTACTGCCGAAGACGCGCGAGCCGAGCGACTGCCGAGAGATCACGACCTCGTTCTTCGGCTCTTCGAGGGCAGTCACGCGCTCCAGGGTGCTCGCGACCGCGGATGCCTTGCGCACCCGCGCCTTCAATGCGGCGATGCCGGCCTGCGCCTTCTGCATGGCAGCCGGTGCCTTGGCGACCCAGCTGGCCGCGGGGACGGCGAGTGCCGCCGTGGTGCCGGCCACCACCACGGTGAGCCCGGCGAGCAGGGCAAAGGCGCTGAGCGATCTGGGAACGCCCCGCCGGGCGAGCCATCGCACAGCCGGACTGAACAGGTAGTTGATGAACACGGCAAAGAGGAGAGCGACGGCGAGTGCCCGGCCGACATGGACGGTGTACATGAGGGCGAGGAAAAAGAGACCGACGATAGACGTGCGAACCACGGCGGCCCCCGAGGCGGTGAGTTCCAGCGCCAGTGCGTCGAGGGTAATACAGCGAAGTGCGCAGGGTGATTCGAGCATTTCCAGCGTCCTCAGAAGCCGCCGAGCCGGGTGATCTTTCCGCGAGTGCCGACCGCCCAACCGGCACGGGGCGAGGCAAAGCCCGACACTCCAGTAATTCAGCGTGTCGATGGTGACCCAGGTGGCGCCGTCGTCGGCGGACCAGGCCGAGCCGCCGGGTCCGACCGCGACGACAGTTGGTTTCTTCGCTCCCGGCACATAGACGCCGCCCCACGCGCCGGTCTTCATGGGCAGCCTTCCGCGCAACATCCAGGTGAAGCCGCTGTCGGAGGTGACGGCGACGTTCTCGTCTCCCAGCTTCGCCGTCGTGCCCCCTCCGAGCGCCATGCCGTGCCGGCCATCGCGGAACGCGATCGACTGGGCGCCAGCCCCGGCCCGCGAGCTCAGCGGCAAGATGATCGATCCCCAGGTGCGGCCGTAATCGCCCGACAGTATCACGCGGGAGCGGATACTGTCGGCGGCGACGATCCACACGCGGCCCTCGCCCCAGGTCTGCAGGCAGGTCCCGCTCGCGGCGTAGCTGCCCTCGCCCTCGAGCGCGGTCGGTGTGGTGGCGGGCGGCGTGGGATTCCAGTGCAGGCCGCCATCGTCGGTGGTGAGGATTCCGGTGTGACCCCTCACCGCGTCGCCGACCGCGATGGCGCGCTGTGCGTCCCAGAAACCGAAGCAGTCATAGAAGGCATCGGAGTCCTGGTTGGTGAACTGCAGGGTCCAGTTGGTGCCACCATCGGCCGTGTAGTAGATGCGCGAGCTCGGGCCGTTTCCGATGCTGAGGAGCCAGGCGTGGTTGGCATCGATGGCGTGAACATCGCGGAACTGGAGCGAGTCGGCGCCGGGAACCTTGCCGACCTGCCAGGTGGTGCCCCCGTCGGTGGTGCGAAGCCAGGTGCCGCCGCTGCCGCTGACCCACGCGACAGAATCGGTGACGGCGCTCACGGCGATGAGGAGTGCGCTGGTGTTGCTCACCTGCGCCGTGTGCGAGATGCTGACGGGCGCCGGCGCCGGCGTGCTGGAGCCGGAGCAAGCCGTTACAAGAAATGCGGCAACCACCGAGAAACGACGCATCAACCACTCCGTCACAGGGTATGAGTGAATGAGCCTGAGGGCTCGAGCGAAAAACAGCGTTACAGCGAGATCCCGCCAAGTTGGGCGGATCGCCTTACGGTCGAGCGAAGTCGGTTTCGAACGTGCGGGGCGCGGGCAGCGGAAGGCTGCGTGCGCCCCTTTTTCTTTTGTTACTGAACGATCCCATGAAGGAGAGATCACATGCGAAACAAGGCACTCGCCGTCTTCAGCGCGTTCGTTCTGAGCGCCACGGCACTACACGCCCAGACCCCCACGACGACGCCGGTCGACATCAACACCGCGTCGCGCACCGAGATCGCCGCAGCAGGCTGGGGCGAGTACGCCGATGCCATCATCGCGGCCCGGCCGTACAAGAGCATGAACGACCTGGTGGAGAAGAAGGTGGTTCCGCAGAAGGCGTATGAGAAGGGGTATTCGCAGTTCACGATCGGGGACGGCACGACTCCGCTCTCGGAGCCGAACAGCGCCAGCCCGACCGTGACCCCGCCGACGGCGACGCCGCCAACGGCAACCCCAGGCGCGACGCAGCCGACCACGACGACTCCACCGCCGACCGTGACGCCGCCGACGGCGACCCCGGGCGCGACGCAGCCCACAACGACCACGCCACCGCCGACGGTGACGCCGGAGGCCACGACGCCAACGGTGGCGCCGGGGACGACGCCGGCCGCGCCGACCAAGTAACCGGCCGGAGGCAGGGGAGGAGTTCATGAAGAGACGATTCAAGCGGCAGGTGGTGAGGGCGCTGGAAAGCGCCCTCCTCGCCTACCTGCCGATCATCCTGATGGCGCTGATACGGCGAGGTCTCGCACGACGGGAGTCCCGTACCGCCACCGCAGCGGAGGCATAGATGTCGCGAGATACGACCGAAGCGATCAACAGCTACCTGACCGACATGCTGGCCCTCGAGCAGCACATCGAGGTGGCGATCAGCGCGCAGGTGAAGGACCTGAAGGATGAACCCCAGGTGCTGGTGATGGCGCTGGATGCAATTCACGTGACGGTGCAGCACCATATCGAGTCACTGAAGGAGATCATCGGCGAGCGTAATGCCGGTGCGGCCAATTCCATCGCCGAGGCAGTGAAGCGCGCGGCGTCGGTGCTGGCGGGTGCAGGAGCCGCTGCAGTCGACCTGGCGCGAAACGAAAAGCTGCCCAAGGACCTGCGGGACGACTACACCGCCTTCAGCCTCGCCACGGTGAGCTACGTCATGCTGCTGACCACGGCGATGTCACTCAACGACCAGCAGGTGGCGGAGCTGGCCGAGCGGCACCTGAGGCACTACACGAAGGTGGTCATGAAACTGAACAACATCCTGCCATCGGCGGTCATCGCGGATCTGCGCGAGGAAGGCCTGCCGGCGCGGGAGGAACAGTTGCCGGCGATCGCGCGGACGCTCAAGGGGGTATGGAGCGACCCGGAGCATGAGGTACCGGCAGTGGACGAGGTCAGCGTCGCCTAGAAACCGCCGGGACGCTGTGCGGTATGACATTACGAAAACGTCCTACGACCGCTGTTTACGAAGCGGCAGTGAGGGCGCAGCCAGGGATTCTGGCTGCGCCCTCTCTTTTTCCTTGTCTCTTGTGGAGATTTCCCATGACTTCCCGTGCGATGTTCCTCCTCGGACTCACCATAGCCGCCGGCGCGTGCGCCAAGAAGTCGCAGGAAACAGACGCGCTTGCCCCGCCGCCCAGCGACACCGTGCACACCAAGAGCAGCACGAAGCCGGCGTCCGACACTACGCAAGTACGGATGGAGCGGCCGGACACGTCGCAATACGGCAAGGACTCGACCAAGGCCAAGATGGATACGACGGGACACAAGTAGCGGGGAACTGGGAACGGGGGAACCCGGAGGCATTGGCGGCATGGCACAGACCAACTTGCCGTGCCGCCAGCCTCAATTCCGGTTATTCGTCGCGGAGCGCCCGGCCGGCGAGGAAACCGATCACCAGCACCGCGAGCAGCGACCTCGTGGGGTGCCTGCGGACCATGGCCTCGACGTCGGAAAGCATGTCGCGACTGTCATTGTCGCGGACGTAACGGGACGCCGACTCCACCTTGTTGGCCATCCTGTGAGTGACGGCGGTGACCTTCTCGGCGCCGGCGGCGATGTCGTCGGCCCGCTTGTGGAGGCCGCGCGCCGCCCCCTTCAACCCATCGGCTGCAGCTGCCCGGCCATCCTCCAGCCGAGCGGCGGCCTTCCTGCCCAGTTCATTGCCCTTTTCCCGGATGCTGCCGGTGACGTCGTCGATGGCGGATTCGACGCTGTCGCCTATGGCCTGGCCCAAATGCGGGCTGGAATCGTGTGCCATGTACCCTCCGTTATGTAACGACGACCTACTTTTCTCCCGGTGGGGTAACGCTGAAAGCATGTGACACGGGAGCCCTGCGATCAGGAATAACGACCTCCTTCGTATTACCGACCGGGGACTCTTTTGTGCCGCCGGGGATTTCTACGTGGACCCATGGCAGCCGGTGGACCGCGCGCTCATCACGCATGCGCATGGGGACCACGCGCGCTGGGGATCGCGACAGTACCTCACGGCACGCGAGGGCGAACTGGTGCTGCGCACGCGGCTGGGGCCGCAGGCGCTCATCGAAACGGCGGGCTTCGGCGAGCCGCTGTCCATCAACGGGGTGAAGGTGTCGTTCCACCCGGCGGGACACATCCTCGGGTCGGCGCAGATCAGGGTCGAGCATGCCGGGCAGGTCTGGGTGGTGTCAGGCGACTACAAGACGGAGCCGGACCCGACGTGCACCGCGTTCGAGCCGGTTCGCTGCCAGGTGTTCATCACCGAATCGACGTTCGGGCTGCCGATCTACCGCTGGGCGCCGCAGGACGAAACGTTCGGCGAGATGCGGGAGTGGTGGACGCGGAACCGGGACAGCGGCCGAGCCAGCGTGATGTTCGCATACGCGCTGGGGAAGGCGCAGCGGGTGCTCGCGGGGCTGGGCGACGCGGGCATCGGCCCGATCTACACTCATGGCGCGGTGGAGGAGCTGAATCGGGACTATCGCGCGACAGGGATCGCGCTGCCGGCAACCCGGCATGCGGCATCGATGCCGAAGGGAACGGCGTTCGCCGGCAGCCTCATCGTGGCGCCGCCATCGGCGGCGGGGAGCACCTGGCTCCGCCGCTTCGCACCCATCTCCACCGCATTCGCCTCGGGCTGGATGACGCTCCGCGGCGCGCGACGGCGGCGCGCGCTGGACCGGGGCTTTGCGCTCTCGGATCACGTCGACTGGCCGGCGCTCCTCGCGGCGATCGAGGCCACCGGCGCGGAGCGGGTGCAGGTCACCCACGGGTTCCGCGAGCCGGTGGTGCGGTGGCTGCAGGAACGCGGGCTGCAGGCGGAGTCGGTGGCATCGCACTGGGAGGGAGAAGAGGCGGCGGAACAGGAGATCGAGCGCGACGCGATCGAAGGAGAGGGCGCGTGAAGGCGTTCGCGCGCCTCTTCGCCGCGCTGGACGAGACCAATCGAACCACCGAGAAGGTGGCGGCGATGGTGGCGTACTTCGCTTCGGTGCCGCCGGCGGATGCCGCGTGGACGGTGTACTTCCTGTCGGGCGGACGGCCGAAGCGGCTGATCCCGGTGCGACGCCTCTCGACGTGGGCGATGGAAGAGGCGGGTGTCCCGGAGTGGCTGTTCGACGAGTGCTACGACGCGGTGGGCGACCTGGCGGAGACGATCGCGCACCTGCTGCCGGTCTCGAATGCGACGTCATCGCTGCCGCTGCATCGCTGGGTGACCGAGCGGCTCCTGCCGCTCGCCACGCAGCGGGAAGAGGAGCAGCGCGAGGTGGTGCTGGCGTCATGGCGGGAGCTGCACGGCACGGCGCGGTTCGTGTGGAACAAGCTGATGACGGGAGCCTTCCGGGTGGGAGTGTCCCAGCAACTGGTGGTGCGGGCGCTGGCGAAGTTCAGCGGTGTGGACGAGGAGACGCTGGCCCACCGGCTGAGCGGCCAGTGGACGCCGTCGGCGGAGTGGTTCACGTCGCTGGTGACGGCGGACACGAGCGATGCGGACCGGTCGCGGCCCTATCCCTTCTACCTGGCGTATCCGCTCGAGGGCGAGATCGCGGCGCTGGGCGATCCGTCGGAGTGGCAACTGGAATGGAAGTGGGACGGCATCCGGGCGCAGCTGATCCGGCGCGAGGGGAAGACGTGGATATGGTCGCGCGGTGGGGAGCTGGTGACGGAGCGCTTTCCCGAGCTCGCGGCGGCGGGCGATGCGCTGCCCGACGGCACGGTGATCGACGGGGAGATCATGCCGTGGAAGGGAGGTCGCCCTGCCCTTCGCGCAACTGCAGAAGCGTATCGGGCGGCTCAAGCTGAGCCCGAAGATCCTCTCCGACGTGCCGGTGGTGCTGATCGCATACGACCTGTTGGAGGAAGGCGGCGAGGACCTGAGGGCGCAGCCGCTGTCGGAGCGGCGGGCGCGGCTCGAGGTGTTGCTTGGAGCCGCGGTGCTGGAGGACCGACTGATGCCGTCGCCGGTGGTAGCGGCGACCTCGTGGGACGAAGCGGCCGCGGCGCAGGCCCGATCGAGGGAGATGCTCGCCGAGGGACTGATGCTGAAGCACACGGGGAGCGAGTACGGCGTGGGGAGGAGAAAGGGTGGCTGGTGGAAGTGGAAGGTGGAGCCGTTCAGCGTGGATGCGGTGATGATCTACGCGCAGCCGGGGCACGGGCGGCGGGCATCGCTGCACACGGACTACACGTTCGCGGTATGGGATGGCGACGCGCTGGTGCCGTTCGCGAAGGCGTACTCCGGGCTGACGGATGCGGAGATCCGGACGCTCGACAACTGGATCCGGCGGCACACGCTGGAAAAGTTCGGTCCGGTGCGGCGGGTGGAGCCGGTGCAGGTGTTCGAGCTGGGGTTCGAGGGGATCCAGAAGTCGTCGCGGCACAAGTCGGGAGTGGCGGTGCGGTTTCCGAGGATCTTGCGGTGGAGGACGGACAAACCGGCTTCGGAAGCAGATCGGATCGAGGCGTTGCGAGCGCTGCTGGAGGGGAAGTGAGGGCCACTCTGACGGGGCGGTCGATGTCCAGTCGGGCGGGGCGCCTATCTGACTGCCGGTCAGGCAGGGGGCCATCCTCGCGGAAAAGCCAGTCGGGCGGGGCGCCTGGCTCGGGGAAAGGGGAACGCACGCAGGAGTTCCCCGTCGATCCGATGCACCCGTGCGTTCCACGATCCCCTTCGCCAGGCGCCCCATCCCTCCTGGCCAATCAAGCACTCGTGCGTTCCACGATCCCTTCGCCAGGCGCCCCATCCCTCCTGGCCAATCAAGCAATCGTGCGATCCACGATCCAATCCGACTGGCGCCCAGCCCTCCCGACCAGCCGGATCGTATCGCTGTGAGTGACCCGCGAGTGACGCGCGCCGCGACGCGCTGGTTCCGGAGCAAAGGCTGGAAACCGCTCGCTTTCCAGCGCGAGGTGTGGGAGGCCTACCTCGCCGGCGAGAGCGGGCTGATTCACGCCGCGACGGGCACCGGGAAGACGCTGGCCGCGTGGTGGGGGCCGCTGCTGGAAGCGCTCGCGGAAAAGAAGCCGCGGGGGAACCTGCCATTCCGCGTGCTGTGGCTGACACCGCTTCGCGCGCTCGCCGGAGACACGCGCGAGGCGCTGGCGCTGCCAGTGGACGACCTCGACCTGCCGTGGACGATCGAGACCAGAACGGGTGACACATCGGCGGCGGCCCGGGCGCGGCAGGGACGGCGGCTGCCAAGTGTCCTGATCACCACACCGGAAAGCTTCTCGCTGCTGCTGACGCGAGAGGATGCGCCGGAACTGTTCGGCTCGCTCCGCGCGGTGATGGTGGACGAGTGGCACGAACTGATGGGCAGCAAGCGCGGCGTGCAGGTGCAGCTGGCGCTGGCGCGGGTGCGGGCGCTGCAGCCGGCAGTGAAAACGTGGGGACTGTCGGCGACGATCGGCAACCTCGATACGGCACGCGACGCGCTGCTGGGCACGGGACAACCCGGTCGTATCGTGCGGGGCGAGGACCCGAAGCGGGTCACCGTCGATTCACTCATCCCTCCCCTCATCGAACGCTTTCCCTGGGCGGGCCATCTCGGCACGCAGATGGTGCCGCAGGTGGTCGGCGCGATCGAGGAAGGGCGAAGCGCGCTGGTGTTCACCAACACACGATCGCAGACGGAGATCTGGTACCAGGCGCTGCTCGCTGCCCGGCCGGACTGGGCGGGCCAGATCGCGCTGCATCACGGATCGCTGGACCGTAAGAAACGGGAATGGGTGGAGCATGGAATGCGCACGGGAGCGCTGCGGTGTGTCGTCGCGACGTCCTCACTCGACCTGGGCGTCGATTTCTCGCCGGTGGACCGGGTGCTGCAGGTGGGAAGCCCGAAGGGGGTCGCGCGGCTGTTGCAGCGCGCGGGGCGGAGCGGTCACCAGCCCGGGGGCGTGAGCCGAGTCACCTGCGTACCGACGAATGCGCTGGAGCTGCTGGAAGTGGCGGCGGTACGGGACGGAATACGCGAGGGGCGGATCGAGGCGAGGCTGCCGGTGGAACGTCCGCTGGACGTGCTGGCACAGCACGTGGTGACGGTGGCGATGGGCGGAGGCTTCCGGAGTGAGGAGCTGCTCGCGGAGGTGCGGACGACGATGGCGTACGCCGAGCTGACGGATGCCGAGTGGGCGTGGACCCTCCGGTTCGTGAGCGTGGGCGGCGAGGCGCTCACGGCCTATCCGGAGTATGCCCGGCTCGTGGTGGACGAGGAGGGCGTGTATCACGTGCGGACACAGGAGATCGCGCGGCGGCACCGGATGTCGATCGGGACCATCGTGGGTGACGCGCAGATCGCCGTCTCCTATGTGCGTGGGCGCACGCTGGGCACGGTGGAGGAGTCGTTCATCACACGGCTCTCACCGGGCGACAAGTTCTTCTTCGGTGGCGTGCCGGTGGAACTGGTGCGGGTACGGGACATGAAGGCGTGGGTACGGCGTGCGACGTCGACCAGCGGTGCGATCCCGCGATGGATGGGAGCGCGGATGCCGCTGTCGGGGGAACTGGCGGACCTGCTGCGACAGCGGCTGGGCGAGGCGGCGGGCGGCGTGTTCCGGGATCCGGAACTCGAGGTGCTGGAACCGCTGTTCCGGGTGCAGGCGAAGTGGTCGGTGATTCCCCGCCCCGACCAGCTGCTGATCGAGCGAGTGAAGAGCCGGGACGGATGGCACCTGTTTGTCTTTCCCTTTGAAGGGCGCCTGGTGCATGAGGGGCTGGCGGCGCTGCTGGCCTACCGGATGTCCAGGATTCGCAGGATCACCTTCTCGATGTCGGCTAACGACTGGGGATTCGAGCTGCTGTCGAGCTCGGCGCCGCCGCTGGAGGAGGCGCTGGCGGGCGGCCTCCTGTCTCCCGAGAACCTAGGAGACGACATCAACGCATCGCTCAACGCGACGGAGATGGCGCGGCGGCAGTTCCGGGAGATCGCGAGGGTCACGGGGCTGGTGTTTCCGGGCTTTCCGCGCTCGGGCAAGACGGCGCGGCAGCTGCAGGCGTCGAGCGGGCTCTTCTTCGACGTATTCACGCGATATGACCCGGGCAACATGCTGCTGGACCAGGCGTACCGGGAGGTTCTCGAGCGACAACTGGAACGGAGCCGGCTCGGGGTGTCGCTCAAGCGGCTGTCGGAGTCGCGTGTGATGGTGACAGACCCGGAGCGCTTCACGCCGCTGGCATTTCCGCTGCTGGTGGACCGGACGCGGAACAAGCTGTCGAGCGAATCACTGGCCGACCGGGTGAAGCGGATGCAGGTAGCGCTGGAGCGGGCGGCGGGATGAACGATGCTTCACTGACCGGCGCCGTGCGCACGACCGTGGCGGGTGAGGAACTGGTGCTGCTTCCAGATCGCGCGGTGTACTGGCCGTCACGCGCGACGCTGCTGGTGGCGGACCCGCACTTCGGCAAGGCGGCCGCGTTCCGGTTCGCGGGACTGTTCGTGCCGCCCGGCACCACCGCCGCCGCGCTGTCGCGGCTGTCGAAACTGCTGGTGGCAACGGGCGCCGAGCGGATCGTGTTCCTGGGTGACTTCCTGCACGCCGCGGAGGGGAGGAGCCTGCAGATGTTCGGCGCGGTGGCGGCGTGGCGGCGGTCACATGCGGCGATCGGGATGACGCTGGTGCGGGGCAATCACGACCGGCGCGCCGGAGATCCACCAACGGAACTGGGGTTCGAGGTGGTGGATGCGCCGCGGTTGGAAGGACCGCTCGCGCTGGCGCATCATCCGGTTCCGGTGGAAGGACACTACGTGCTCGCCGGGCACATTCATCCGTGCGCGAAGGTGCGGGGTGCGGGACGGCAGTCAGAGCGGCTGGCGTGTTTCTGGTTCGGCCGGGAGGCGGGCGTCCTGCCGGCGTTCGGGGAGTTCACGGGCTGCGCCGAGATCTCGCCGATCTCCGGAGACAGAGTCTGGGTAGTGGCTGGTTCGGAGGTGATCGCGATGGGGCGCGGTCCGCAATAGTACGGATGCCCTGCGGGGTATTAGGCTTCACGTTCGCCGAGACAATGACCGCCAGGCCAGGAGCCGATGCAGATCCCTACCGAGCCGATCGGCAGCATCCCGCGCATGACAGCGGACCGCGGCATCCCGTCGTTCAGCGACGAGGCCTCGCCGTCGCGCGAGACGTGCCTTCGCCAGGATCCGGGCACGGGTTGCCGGGACGGCGATGGCATCAGCGATCATGGAGCTCGCCTAGTGTCGCCGGACGAAGATGAACGCCGCCGTGCCGCGCTTCAGAATGCCCAGGACGTTCTCCGGGATCGAACCCGAATCGAGGACGAGCTGCGCTCGGCCAAGCACGACCTCGAGACGGCTGCCGACGAGATCCGCAAGCGCTCGGAATGGCTGCGAATCACCCTTGCGAGCATCGGTGACGCAGTCATCACCACCGACGAGGAGGGACGCGTCGCATCCCTCAACCCGGTCGCCGAAACGCTGACCGGCTGGCCACAAGCCGAAGCGCTGGGACTGCCGCTCGAGCAGGTGTTCGTGATCGTCAACGAGGAAAGTCGCCAACCGGCGACGAACCCGGCCCTGCGATCCCTGCAGGATGGCCGCATCGTGAGCCTGGCGAACCACACGCTGCTGATCGCGAGAGATGGCAGCGAGCACGCGATCGACGACAGTGCCGCGCCGATCCGGGACGAAAACGGCACCGTCCTGGGAGCGGTGCTCATCTTCCGGGACGTGACTGAACAGCGGCGGGCCGACTACGCGAGGCGGCACCTCGCCGCGGCCGTGGCGCACTCCGACGACGCGATCATCACGAAGGACCTCAACGGCATCATCACGACCTGGAACGAGGGCGCACGCCGGATCTTCGGCTACACGGCCGAGGAGATCGTGGGGCGTTCGATCACGACGCTCATACCCGCCGAGAAACTGTTCGAGGAGGACGACATCCTGGCCCGCCTGAGGCGGGGTGAGCTGGTGCAGCCGTTCGAGACCATCCGCGTGGACAAGGCCGGCCGCCGGCTCCAGATGTCCATTACCGCCTCGCCCATCAAGGATTCACAGGGCCGCATCATCGGTGCCTCCAAGATCGGCCGCGACATCACACTCCGCACGCGACGGGAACAGATGAACCGTTTCCTGTCGGAATCGAGCGCGGCACTGGCGGACCTCAGTGACTATGAGAGCACCCTGCGGAAGCTGGCGCACCTCGCCGTGCCCGGATTCGCGGATCTCTGCGCGGTCGACATCCAGCGAGACGATGCGTCGGTCCACCGGCTGGCGCTGATCCAGAGCAACGCGGCGCTCGACGCGCTGACGGAGGAGATACTCCAGACCCACCCGCCCCTGCCCACGGACCAGTACGGCGCGATGCGGGTGCTTCGGAGCGGCGAATCGGTGTGGTACCGGGAGGTCAGCGACGATTTCCTGAAAAAGATCGCGCAGAGCGAGCGACAACTCGACTGGCTCCGGCTGCTGCGGCCGCGATCCTACATGTGCGTGCCGGTGCGCTCGCAGCGAAGCGCGGTCGGCGCGCTGACGTTCGTCACCACCGAATCGGGGCGGGAATACGACGAGACGGACCTTCGCGTGGCCGAAGACCTGGCTCATCGCGCGGCGATCGCCATCGAGAACGCGACGCTGGTCTCGACGTTGAAGGAAGCGGACCGCCGGAAGGACGAGTTCCTCGCCATGCTCGCGCACGAGCTGCGGAACCCGCTCGCGCCGATCCGGAACGCCGCGCACATCGTCCGCGCCCGGGCACCGCAAACGCCGGAACTGACATGGGCGACGCAGGTCATCGAGCGGCAGGTGCACCAGATGACGCGGCTGGTGGACGACCTGCTGGATGTCTCGCGGATCAACAGCGGCAAGATCCGGCTGCATCCCGAGCGGATCACAATGGAGAGCGTCATCGACGACGTGGTGGAGACGAGCCAGCCGCAGATCAGCAGCCATGGTCACCGGCTCGAGGTCCTGAAGCCCGGCGAACCGACCTACGTGAACGCGGACCCGGTGCGCCTTGGGCAGATCCTGTTCAACCTGCTCGACAACGCGGCCAAGTACACCGAGCGCGGCGGGCAGATCTCGCTGGTGCTGACGGCGGATACCGAATGGGCCGAAGTCCGGGTCAGCGACACGGGCGTCGGGATCGCGAAGGAGATGCTGACACGCATCTTCGAGATGTTCACGCAGCTGGACCGGTCACTGGACCGGACGCAGGGCGGGCTGGGGATCGGGCTGATGCTGGTGCGGAGGCTGGTGGAGATGCACGGGGGGACGGTGTACGCGCTGAGCGAGGGAGCGGGGCGTGGGAGTGAATTCGTGGTGCGGCTCCCGAGGGCGCAGGGCTGAGGGTTTCGGTGCGTTCCACGATCCGCTCCGGGTGGCCCCCCGCCCTCCCGGCTTTTCGGCAACGCATTTCCCGCTCAGACGGGCGTCGCCGGCATGGGGCGCGGGAGCCGGACGAGCTGTTCGACTTCCTCCTGCGCCGCGATGAGGCGCTCGACATCATCGGACACCGCCGCCGCGAGACCAAGGTGGGTGGTGAGTCCCGCAACAGTGACCGACCCGGCGTGCAGCCGCAGCAGGTTGAGGCGGATCGTCTCCAGCGCGCCGACGGCATCGCCGAGCCTGGCGTGGACGGCGTCTCGCGCGGCGCGAACCTCGGCGTACTCCGCGGAGGCGGCGGCATCGCCGCCATCGCCGAGCGCCTCCTGGAGCTCATCGTACCGGGCACGGAGGGACTGGGCATCGGCCTCGAGGCGACGGAGGAGCGCGGGCAGGTCTCCCAATGCCAGTCGCGACTCCTTCGGGAGGTTCTCGAAGAGCTGCTCCGCGGCCATGCCCAGCGAGAGCTCCGTCGCCCGGTGCGTCATCGCCGGGACGATGGCACGCTTGCCCAGCAGCTTGCGCGCGACGCCGAACACGAACTTCCCGATCCTTCCCATCCACAGACTGGCCCAGAACTCGGTATCGAAGTCGCGGCGCCGCTGCGCCAGCGCGAGATAGGTCACCGCCGCAATCATCGTGGTGCCAAGGGACAGGCCGATCGCGGACGCGGCCGCTTGAAAAATTGCGCCCCGCCCGAAGATGAGCCCGAGGATGGACAACCCCGCCACCGTGCCGGAGACCTTCATCACCAGCGGCAGCTTGCGTTCGGCCGCCGAGGGTCCCGAGCGGTGCTCAACGGTGAGCTCCTCGCGCGCCTGCTCGATCTCGCCCTTGAAGGCGGGCTCGAGATCCTGGTGAGTGAAGCCGAGCAGGCTGAGTCGCCGCGCGGCACTCACGAGATAGGCAAAGGGTGCGACGGTAGCGCCCAGCAGGAGAGTCGCGAACCCCGCGGTCGCGCCGAAGAGCGCCGCGGTGGTGACCGATCCACTGAGCAGCAGGAAGAGGGCGACGATCGTGCCGCCACCGTCGAGCCGACCGTAGCGCTTGACGAAGGCGCGGAGCGCCGCGGGCAACTCGCGCCGCTGTTCGAGGGCCAGGCCCAGCTGCTCGGCGAACACCTGCGCGCTCGCCGGGCGATGCTCGGGCGGCTTGGCGAGGCAGTGATCGACGAGGAGCGCCAGCTTCCGCGGAACGGCAAGGCCAAGGGACGCGAGCGCCGGAGCCGGCTCGGTGACCTGGCGGGCGAGCACTTCGGTGGGGCTGCTTCCCTCGAACGGCAAACGTCCCGTGAGGGCGAAGAACGCCGTGGCGCCGAGTCCGTAGAGGTCGCTCCGCGCATCGATCTGTCCCCCAAGCGCCTGTTCCGGGCTCATGAATTCGGGCGTGCCGGAGATGCCATCGCCGGCGTCGCCGGCCGCCGCGGCGATGCCGAAGTCGGTGACGAGGACACGGCCGGAGGATCGCTCGATCAGGATGTTGTCGGGCTTCACGTCCCGATGAACGAGCCCCTGCGCGTGGGCCGACGCCAGGGCCCAGGCCACTTCGCGGAGGATCCGCGTGGCCTCCGACGATGGCAAGGGTCCCCGCTGGCGCACGCGTTCGGCGAGGGTCTCGCCGTCGACATATGCCATCACATAGAAGACGAACCCGCCCGCGTCCTCAACGGCGTGAATGGGGATGATGTTGGGGTGGGATAGCCCCGCCGCGAGCCGTGCCTCGCGCAGGAAGCGCTGGCGGAGGAGTGCCTGTGCCGCGCGATCGGGCGGGAGAAGCTTGATCGCGACCGCGCGATCGAGGTGCACCTCGCGGGCGAGGTAGACGATGCCCATGCCGCCCCGGCCGAGCTCACGGTCGATCGAATAGCGGCCGGCGAGCGCCGACTGGAACGTGAGGAAGAGCGGATCGACGGGATCGCCGGGCCGGGTCATACTCAAGATATAGTCGATGCGGGCAGGCGGGCCTCCAGGGGCCGAGCTGGCAGGGGCCCGTCGGGCGGGGCGCCCGTCTCGACGCAGCGGACTCGAGAGTGGTGCGCCATCGCGGCACACGGTGGCGACGTCTTACTTCGAGCTCAGGGCCCGCCAACGGTGCCGCTCAGGCGCACCACCCTCTTCACCCGCTGCCCGCTGCCCTCCTGGCCCACTCGTCTAGCGTCCCGTGCGGCCCCGATCGATCGGCTTCACCACGACGCTGTCGCTGGGAACCATCGCGCCGGGGAGCGCCTGCCATCCGCTCCATCCTTCCCGGCCGATCGCGTAGCGCAGGGCGGCGTGACCAGCGACGGAGAGGGTGTCGACCTGCGCCCTGTAACCGGGCTTCGCGCGGGCCTTGAACCTGTTGCCGGTCGCGCTGAGGAACCAGTCGCGATGACGGGGCTCATCCCACACGGAGATCCACACCAGTGCCGGGCCGCCGTTCCCCTCATCGAGGCGGAAACGATCGCCGCCCCAGCCAAGCGGAAGCGCGGCGTCACTCGCCTTCCTGCCGGTGAGCTCCTGCATGAGGAGGCGAATGTCGAACTCGCCGAGCACGTCCTCGTAGCTGCCGGGAACCGAGTCGGTGAACCGGACGTTGATGGGATTGTCCCCGCGCTCGTAACGCTCGGGGTGCATGATCTGCTCGGTGGAGCGGGGCATGCGCGGACCGTACGGCAGCGTGTCGCGAAAGGGCGACTGTCCCCACCAGAGCATGAACTCGGCGCCGGCGAGATAGGGGAAGAGCAGTCCCTCGCGGAGCACGGCGGGTGTCATGTCCATGCCCCCGCCGGAGAGCATCTGGTCTCCCGTCTTCCGGAACTCGTCCCAGAACTCCCGGCTCTGCGCGACCTCGGCCCCCTGGAGCATGACGATGGAGGCGTAGTTGGCCTGTCCCTCGAGGATCGCCTGGGCCGCAGCGCTGCGATCGTTGCTGCTCTTGTCCTTGAGGATCGAGTCGAGCGGCATGTACTGGTCCTGCAGCGCATGCACAAGCTCATGCGCCACCGTGAGGCGGAGCACGGGACCCTCGGCGCCCTCGACACCATAGAGCGTGGCGGAGTCGGGATCGTAGTAGCCGGCGATCTGCTGGGAGAGCATGTCCTCCATGACGGCGCGGAGGTCGAGCGAATCGGGGAGGAGGCCGAGCAAAGTGTAGGCACGGGTGAGCTGGAGGAAGCGCTCGGGCGGCATCTCCTGCGCGAGCTTGGCACGGACGAAGCTGCGGACCTGGTCGCGGGTGCGCAGCACCGACTCGGGGCGTCGCTTGAACTTCCGCCCGACGCTCTGCTCCACCGCGGGCATGAGGCTGTCGACGAGATGGGCGAGGTTCCGGTCGGCGTCGGTCTCCCGTGGCTCGCCGCGACAGGCGAACGTCGCGGCGAGGAGGACGATGCCGAAGGTTGTGCGGCGCGCTCGGCGCATCAACCAGCCAGGTACGTGACGCTGTACCACTGCACGAGCCGGGGCCCGAAGAGGTAGGCAATGCCGGCCCCGATGGCGAGGAAGATGCCGAACGGCACGAGCTTCCTGCGCCCCATGATCGCCATGGGGAGGAACACCAGGGTGCCGATGAGCGCGCCGAGGAAGATGGTGAGCAGCACGCCGGTCCATCCGACGAAGACGCCGACCATCGCCATCATCTTGATGTCGCCGCCGCCCATTGCATCCTGCTTGAGGAGGAGGGTGCCGAAAAAGCCGACGGCCCAGAGGATGCCGAAGCCGATACCACCGCCGATGAGGGAGTAGACGAGACCGTGCATGGCGCCGGCGGCGCCGTTGGCGATCCAAGCGCCCGTCACCGTGAGGATGAGCCCCAGCACGACGCCGCCGATGGTGAACTCATCGGGTATGATGTAGGCGCGCGCGTCGGTGACGAGGATGCCCAGAAGCAGGGTGAAGAACACGGCGGCACGCACCGCGGCGAGCGTGGGCCCGAAAAGCCAGACGAAGTAGACCCAGATGATGCAGGTGGCGAGCTCGACCAGCGGGTACATCAGCGAGATGGGCTGCCTGCAGTGGCGGCACTTCCCGGCAAGCATGAGCCAGGAGAGGACCGGGATGTTGTCGTACCATGCGATCTGGTGCCCGCACTTCGGACAGCGCGACCTCGGGCGCAGCACCGACTCCTTGGGTTCCACGCCCCAGGAGAGGATGCAGACGTTGAGGAAACTCCCGATGAGCAGGCCGAAGATGCCGGCCACCACGTAGAAGAAGGTCGAGCCCAGTCCATCAGTCGGCACGCAATACCTCGTAGAGAAGAATCCCGGCGGCGATCGCCACATTCAGCGACTCGGCGCCTGGTGCAAGGGGAATGCCCACGCGACCGGTCGCGCGGGCGGTCATGGTGTCGCCCACTCCGGCGCCCTCATTGCCGAGCACGAGCAGGAGTGGCGCGGTGCGGGCACCTCGGGGGACGGGCTGGCCGTCGGCCGCGGTGACCCAGACAGCGGCGCCGTGATTCCCGGCCCAGATGCTCAGGGTGTCCGCATCGGTCGCCACGCAGGGGAGGCGGAAGAAGGCTCCCATGCTGCCGCGGATGACCTTGGGGTTGCTCAGGTCGGCGGTGCCCGGCAGGGCGACGACGCCGGCGGCGCCCAGGGCCAGCGCGGTGCGCAACATGGTACCCACGTTGCCGGGGTCCTGCACAGCGTCGAGGACGAGGACTGCGGAACGGGGTTCCAGGGCGATGTCGTCGAGGAACCACTCCCGGGGCTCGATGACGGCGAGGACGCCCTGGGGGTGCTCGGTGTCGGCCAGCTCGCCGAGGGCCCGGTCGTCGACGATCTCGAGCTTCACCCCGGCGGCGACGAGGGCTCCTTTCAGCCCCTCGCCCCGGCGGGTAGCTTCGAGCGCGGGCGATACGACGGCACCGCGGATGAGCACTCCCGCGGCCAGCGCTTCCTCGACGAGCCGTACCCCCTCGGCGAGGGCCATGCCCCGACGCTCGCGCCCCCTGCGGCGCTTCAAGTCACGAATCAACGTTGCGAGTGCACTCATGCGTGTGGCGCTGTCGATCGCCGGATCAGACCCGAGCGGTGGCGCGGGCATCCAGGCCGACCTCAAGACCTTTCATCAGTTCGGTGTCTACGGCATGGCGGCCATCACGGCGCTCACGGCGCAGAACACCGTCGGTGTGAGCGCCGTCCACGTGGTGCCGCCGGAGTTCCTGCGCCAGCAGCTCCAGGCGCTGGCCGCCGACATGCCTCCCGACGCGATCAAGACCGGCATGCTGGCCGACGTGCAACTCGCGGCGACCGTGGCGGACAGCATCCGTGCGTTCGGCTGGACGCCACTGGTGGTGGACCCGGTCATGATCGCCACGTCGGGCGACCGGCTGCTGTCGGTCGACGCCGAGCAGGTGATCCGCGACCGGCTGCTGCCCCTCGCCACGCTGGTGACGCCCAACCTGGATGAAGCGTCGCTGCTGAGCGGGCTCGAGGTGCGCGACGTGGCGCAGATGGAGCGCGCGGGCACGGTGATGCTGGACATGGGGGCCGCCGCGGTGCTGATGAAGGGCGGGCACCTGGAGGGCGATGTCATCGTCGACCTGCTGGTGACGCCGGACGGGACGCGGCAGTTCAGTCATCCCCGGATCCATTCTACATCCACGCACGGGACCGGCTGCACGCTGTCAGCGGCGATCACGGCCGGGCTGTCGAGCGGGCGGACGCTCGAAGCGTCGATCGAGGCCGGGCTGGACTATGTGGTGCAGGCCATCGCGAACGCACCGGGGCTGGGCGCGGGGCATGGGCCGGTGAACCACCTGTTCTGAGACCCGTTCGACTGGCCCTGGGCCGGTCGGATCGGTGGATTGGGCTGGGCCAGTCGGGTGGGGCGACTGAGAGGCCAGTCGGGTGGGGCGCCCGGCTCGGGGAAAGGCGAACGCACGCAGGCGTTCCCCTTCGATCCGATGCCACCGTGCGTTCGACGATCCCCTCCGCCGGGCGCCCCATCCCTCCTGGTCCTTCCCTCTTCCCTGTTCCCTGTTCCCTGTTCCCTGTTCCCTGTTCCCACTTCCCAACTCCCACTTCACCGCTCCGCGTCCACCGTTCCCTCGAACGGCTCCATGTGGATCAGCGCGCCCGAGACCTCGGGCACCTCACGGCGAATCGCGCTCTTGACCATGCCGCTCAGGATGTGGGCCTCGTGCAGCGAGAGCGTCGGGTCGGCCTGCACGTGAAGGTCAACGTAGTAAGCGGTACCGGCGCGGCGCATCTTGAGCTTCTCGGTGGCCAGGACACCGGTGACGGAGTGCGCGGCGCGCTCGACGCGTGAGAGCAGCGCCTCGCCGGGAGCGCGATCCATGAGCTCCTGCAGCGCCGGGCGCATGACCTGCACGCCATTGTAGACGATGACGCACGCCGCGAGGAGGGCAGCCCAGTCATCGGCCTGTTCCCAGCCGGGCCCGCCGATGAGCGCGATGCTGATGCCGATGAACGCCGCGAGCGAGGTGAGGGCATCGCTCCGGTGATGCCAGGCATCGGCGCGCACCGCGGTGCTTCCCGAGGCCGCGGCCGCGCGTGATACCCGGCGGAAAAACAATTCCTTGATGAGCACGACGCCCACCAGCACGACCAGGGTGAACGGCGCCGGGGTATGGTGCGGGGTCATGATTTCGCGCACCGCCTCGATGGAGATACCGATGGCGGCGCCCAGCAGCATGAATCCCACCGCAGCCGCCGCGAGCGCCTCGGCCTTGCCATAGCCGAAGGGATACGCGGTGTCGGCGCTCCGGCGCGCGACGCGCAGCCCGCTCCAGACGATCAGCGACCCGAAGATGTCGGCCACCGACTCGATGCCGTCGGCGATGAGGGCGTAGGAGTGGCCGATGATGCCCGCCAGCACCTTCACGATGGCGAGCACCATGTTCAGGAGCATCCCCGCCTGGGCGAGGCGGACGCCATCCTCGGGCGTGTGGCTCATGCGTCGAGGCGCTCCACGATGCCGCGGAAGAGGGTCACCATGTCGCGCTGCACCGCCCGCGCCGTCTCCATGACCTCGGCGTGGGAGAGGGTGCTGTGCCCGATGCCGCTCGCGAGATTGGTGACGGTGGAGATCCCCATGCAGCGGAGGCCGAGTGCGCGGGCGGCGATGACCTCGGCGACAGTGGACATGCCGACGGCATCGGCGCCGAGGCGCTCGAGCATGCGCACCTCGGCGGGCGTCTCATAGCTGGGGCCGAGCAGCCCGGCGTAGACGCCTTCCTCGAGCTGGATACCGCTCTTCCCGGCGACGTCGCGCGCGAGCGTGCGAAGCGCGGGGTCGTACGGCGACGACATGTCGGGGAAACGCTCTTCACCCTTCCGCACGGCACCGACCAGGGGGCTCTGGAACTGGAAATTGATGTGGTCGGCGATGAGCATCAGGGTGCCGGGCTTGAACGTGCGCCGGATGCCGCCGGCCGCGTTGGTCAGGAGCACCGTGCGGATGCCGCAGTCCGCCGCCGTCCGGACACAGAGCGCAGCTGGTCGCCGCATCGTGTCCCTCGTACATGTGGAAACGACCTGCCTGTGCCAGGACCACGCGTCCACCGAGCCGGCCGAGGACGAGCTCGCCCTTGTGGCCCTCGACGGTGGGAATGGGGAATCCGGGGATGTCGCGGTAGGAGAGCCGGGTGGCATCCGCGAGATGGTCCGTGAGATCACCGAGCCCGCTGCCGAGCACGATGAGGGCCGCCGGACGGCCTCTGTCCGATGAAGGCACGGACGGCGTCGGTGGCAGTGGTCACAGCAGCATGCCCGCGATCGTGGCGGACAGGAAGTTGGCCAGCGTGCCGGCGAGCATGGCACGGAAGCCGAGCCGGGCGAGGTCTTCCTTGCGATCGGGGACGAGGGCGCCGATGCCGCCGATCTGGATCCCGACCGAGGCGAAGTTGGCGAACCCGGCGAGCGCAAACGAGGCGATGGTGAAGGAGCGCGGGTCCAGCGTCCCCTTGAGCTGGCCCAGCTCGGCGTACGCGATGAACTCGTTGAGCACGGCGCGGGTGCCAAGCAGGCTGCCGACGATCCCGCTGTCAGCCCAGCTCACCCCCATGGCCCAGGCGATGGGGCGGCCGATCCACCCGAGCACCACCTGCAGGGTCTGGGGCCACCATGGCAGCCAGCCATGCACGACGCCGAAGATGCCGTTCAGCAGGGCCACGAGCGCCACGAACGAGATGAGCATGGCGATGACGTTGAGCATGAGCTGCAGCCCCTCGCTGGTGCCGCGTGCCGCCGCCGCCACCAGGTTCACGTCCTGCTTCGGGATATGGAGCTTGACGTTGCCATAGGTCTCGGGATGGCCGTCCTCGGGCTCGAAGATCTTGGCCATCATGATGGTGCCCGGCGCGGTCATGATCACGGCCGTGAGAAGATGCTTCGCGTCGACGCCGAACGCGATGTAGGCGACCATGATGGACCCGGAGATGTGCGCCATGCCGGCGGTCATCACCGTCATGAGCTCGGAGCGCGTCATCTTCGACAGGAACGGCCGGATGGTCAGCGGCGCCTCGGTCTGTCCCATGAAGATGGACGCGGCGACATCGAGGCTCTCGGCGCCGGAGGTCTTCATGAGCTTCGCCATGACCACGGCGAAGGCGCGCACGATGACCTGCATGATGCCGAGGTAGTACATGATGGCGAACAGCGCGGAGACGAAGATGATCGCCGGGAGGATCTGGAAGGCGAACACCACGCCGATGCTGGAATGCTGCTTGCCGATCTCGCCGAAGACGAACTGGCTGCCCTGGTAGCTGTAGTTGAGGATGGTGGTGACGATGTCACCGAGCTTCCGGAAGAGCTGCTGTCCCGCGGGAATGCGCAGGACGAAAATGGCGAAGAGGACCTGGAGGGCCAGTCCCCAGGCGACGACGGTCCAGGGGATCTGGCGGCGGTTCCGGGAGAAGATGACCCCGATGGCGATGATGAGTACGAGGCCGATGAGGCCGCGGAGACGCTCGACCAGCGGGAGGGCGTCGGTCACCGGATCGCCGCCAGCTCGTCGCGCACGGAGGCGACCAGCCTCTCGCGCTCGGGCCACGGCAGGAACGCCGACTCGAAGCCATTGAGGATCATGCGGTCGATCTCCGCCCGGGTGAAGCCGAGGGCGGTGTGCGCCAGCCAGTATTCATCGGTCAGGGAGACGCCGCACATGAGCCAGCTGTCGGTGCAGAGGGTGACGTTGAGGCCGCGATCGAAGTAGTCGCGCACCGGGTGCGCCGCCGCGACGGTCACGGCATGGGTCTGCAGGTTGCTGGTGATGTTGATCTCGAGGGTGATGCGGCGGTCGCGGACGTAGTCACGGAGACGCGGATCCTCATGCAGCCGCGTGCCGTGCCCGATGCGGTCGGCGTGGCAGAGATCGATCGCCTCGGCGATCGACTCGGCGCCGGCGGCCTCGCCCGCATGCACGGTGATGCCGAGCCGTCCCTCCTGCGCGAGGTCGAAGGCATCGGCGTGGGCACCGCAGGGGCGACCCGCTTCCCCGCCGGCGAGGTCGAAGGCCACGACGCCCTCATCGCGGAAGCGCACCGACGCCTCGGCGATGCGGAAGGAGACCTCGGGGCTGTAGTGCCGGAGGGAGCAGTTGATCATGCGGGTGATCACGCCGAAGTCCTGCTCGCCGCGCTGGAGGCCGCGGAGCTCGGCGGCGATCGCCTCGTCGAGCGAGAGGCCCTGCTTCGTGCTCAGGTGGGGGCAGTAGCGCACCTCCAGGTAGCGAAGATGATCGTGGGCCGCATCCTCGCACATCTCGTACGCCACGCGCTCGATCGCCTCGGGCGTCTGCAGCACGGCGACGGTGGTATCGAACTTCTTCAGGAACTCCTCGAGGTTGTGGGCGTGATCCACCAGCATGAAGCGGCGGATGTCATCAGGGTTGCTCGAGGGGAGGGGCGCGCCCGCCTCGCGGGAGAGCTCGATCAGGGTCTCGGGTCGAAGGGAGCCGTCGAGGTGCACATGGAGCTCGGCCTTGGGCAGTCGTGCGATGAGCTCCCGGGTGAGCATCAGCTGCGCGCGTCGGGACGGGAGGCACCGAGTACCCGGATGATCGAGCCGGGGCCGACGGGCTCCGCCGGCGACAGGTCGATGCCGCGGGCATCGGTGGCGCGGGCGGTCCCGGCGACAAGGGCAGCGCCGAGACCGGCATCGAACGCCCTCACGGCATCGGCGACCGTAGCGGGCTCGGCCACGTCCACCGGCTTCTCATTCACGAAGACGCGGATGATCACTTCTTCTTCTGGACGAAGGCCTGCGTGGTCGGTGCGCGGACGGGCTGCGCCATGCGCTTGAGGTAGAGCTCGAGCACCTCGAGGTCGCCCATGGTCTCCTGCTGCTGTGGCTTGCCGATGAGCATGGTGTAGCCGCTGCCCCCGGTGGCGAGGAAGTCGTTGATCGCGAGGCGGTAGGTGTCCCCGTCCCGGAGCTTCTTCCTGTTCGGCAGCATGATGTCGGTGATCCGCTGGCCCGGCGCGCGCGTGCTGTCCCAGGTGACGGTGATGCCCGAGACGTGCGCGGTAGGGACGCCCGTCTCCAGCGCGTGTTCCAGCACCGGGCGAAGCTCCTTGCCGGTGAGGAAGAGCACCACGATGCGGTTCCCGAAGGGCTGCACCGCGAACAGGTTCTCATAGGTGACGGCGCCCGACGGGAGGCTCGCGCGGATGCCGCCGTTGTTCATGAGGGCGACGTCTGCGCGGAGGAGGTTGCGCTGCGCATCGGCGAGGAAGGTGCCGAGCGGGTACTGGCCGTCCTCGTGTTCCTTGTCGAGCGGCTGGGCCAGCGTCGCGACCTGACGGCTCGCCAGGGGCGCGGTCTGCTTCCTCATCTGGTACGTCATCTCACCGAGCGCGCTGTCGGGTGTGACCTGGTCGGCGAAGCTGGTGCGGACGTCGACGTAGCCGCGCACACCGCCATCGGGGCGCCGCACGAGGTCGGTGACACCGATCGCGGCGCCGCTGGACCGCGCCTCGACGATCGGGATGCCATTCACTTCGGTGGCGAGCTTCACGTGGGTATGACCGGCCACGATGAGGTCGACCGTGCCCGATGGAAGTTCCTTCGCGAGGTCGAAGATCTCGCCGTTGCAGCCGCTCTGCTCGCAGAACCCGCCCTCGTGCGCCAGGAGGATGATGACGCTGGGGCGCTTCGCCTTCACCTCGTCGATCACGTCGGCAATGGCGGGGAACCCGGTGCGCCACCGGAGCCCGGCGGTGTTCTCCGGCCGCACCATGCTCTTGGTGGCGCCGGCCATGTAGCCGATCACGGCGACGCGCAGCGAGTCCACCTGGATGATGGCGTAGGGCTTCACCCAGGCCGGGCGCCTGCCGCTGGCGGAGTCGACCAGGTTTGCCGCGAGCCAGGGATACTTCGCCTCGGCCATCCGCGCGCGGAGGGTGTCGAGGCCCCAGTCGAGCTCGTGATTGCCGATGACGGCGGCGGCGATCTTCATCTGGTTCATCGCCTGCACGGTGGTGCGGCCGTAGAGCAGGTTCGACTCCAGGGTGCCCTGCATCTCGTCTCCCGCATCGAGCCGGATGGTGGGACAGCGGCACTGCACGGTGGCGCTGTCCATCATCGCGTCGAGCGTGGCGACGCCACCGACCGGGCGACCCTCCGACCAGGTGGTGACGCGCGGATAGAGCGCGCCATGCAAGTCGTTCATGCTCAGCACACGCAGCAGCACCGAGTCGCGCATGAGTGCGGCGTGCGGTCGCGCCTCGGCGGCGGCGCCGAAGAGCAGGCGCACCTGCTGCTCGGCGGCGGCGGGAACGATGCGCCATTCCTTCGCGGCATACTCGGCGGGATCGAGAACCTTCTTCTGCTCGATCGCGGCTACGAGGAGATCGCGGACACTCTCGCCCTTGTCATAGACCACGGGCGCCCCGGCGATGACGGTGTAACCACCGGCACCGGTCGCCCGATAGCTGTTGATCGCCATGGTGAAGGAATCGGCGGGCGCCACGTCCTTCCCCTTGTACTGCAGGTTTCGGATGCGCGACCCGACCGGCTGGGAAAGGTCCATGTCGTACGCGACGCCGCTCACCATGTCGAAGTTGTAGCCCGCCACTGTCGGGTCGATGCCGATTTTCCCGTCGCGGAGGGAGTAGTACTTCGCGCTGTTCTCGAGATAGGCGCGGAGCTGCGCGCCGGTGAGGCGAATCGCCTTGAGGGTGTTCTCGTATGGATAGATGCCGGCGACCTCACCACGGGAAATGTCACCCGCATTGAAGCCGCTCTCGAGGCGGAAGTCGGAGGCCGCCGAGAGCTGCGCGCCGGTCGCCTTCAGCTGCACCGACTGGATGAAGCCGATGAGGGGCGTCGGGCCCGCGCGACCGAAGCGGGCCGGCATCGCCGCCGTGGCACGACCGATCGGGGTCCCAAGCCAGCGGCGGGCATCGTCGCCCGGCCCGGCGAGGAGGTTCTGGATCCGCTGGTTCACGGGGACGTCGGCGAGCGGAACGAGCTGCGGCTTGATCGAGACGACCTGCCAGCGCCCATTGCCGACGCGCTCGAAGAGGACGTGGGTGACGCTCAGGGACTGGGCCCAGAAGTTCGGCTGGGTGAAGTGGGTATGGCCGATGAGCGAGTCGCGCAGCTCGTTGTGAGTGTGGCCCACGATGACGAGGTCGGGCGCATCGGGGATCCGGGCGAGCATCGCGGCGTCGTTTTCGGGCCCGATCCCCGTCGTGTCATAGGTCGAGGGTGCGGAAAGCCCGCTGTGAATGACCACGACGGAGAGATCGGCATCGAGTCGCATGCTTCGCACGGCGGCCGGGGCCGAGGCAGCGATCCGGGCCACACGGACCTTTCCGGCCAGCTGTTCCCGGTCCCAGAGCATCACTCCGGGCGTGGTGAAGCCTCCGACCGCAACCCGGATGGGTCCGCGGCGTATCACGGCATGCGAGGGGAAGAGCAGCGTGTCCGCTGGGACGGTCCACAGATTCCCGCTCACATACTTGAACTTCGCCCCGGCGGCGGCGCTCAGCAGGAAGGGCACGCCGAAGTCGAAGTCGTGGTTGCCCGGGGTCGCGGCATCGTACCCCATGGCATTCATGGCGGCGACGATGGGGTGGGGTGAGCGGGGCTCGTGAGCCAGGAACGCGGCGAAGGGACTGCCCTGGAGGAGGTCGCCGGCATCGACCAGGACCACCTGCTCGGGGTAGAGCCGCCTGAGGGAGTCGACGACGGTGGCGGCGCGGGTCAGGCCACCCTGGAACGGGCGGTCGAGCGCGTAGTCCCACGCGGTGGCGTTGCCGTGGACGTCCGTGGTGGCAACGATGATGACCCGGGCGGTGTCGGCCGGCGCGGCAAAGCTGAGGCAGGCCAACAGGATGGCTTGGACCATTGGATGGTAATATCCCCGGTAGGGAGGGTAGTTGGAAGCCATTGGGTTTCCGGTCCGGGGAGGGGTCTATGTCGCAATCGTGTAACCGGCCTTGCGACAGTGTCGGGGGGGAGCGTATTCGTTTGCGCGCATATGATTATTAAGCCTTCACCTACGGAACTGCTTCAGGCGGTCGCCGAGCCGACCCGGTTGCGGATCCTCAACTGCCTGGCGGCAGCCCCGCTGTTCGTGGCGGACCTGCAGGAAGTCCTGGCGTTGCCACAGCCGACGGTGTCGCGTCACCTGCAGATCCTGCGGAAGGCGGATCTGGTACGGGACACGCCGATCGCGCCGTTCGTGCTGTACCGGCTGAAGCGGAGCGTGGGTGGTCCGCTGGGACGGATGCTGGATTCGATCCTGTCGGCGCTGGCGGAACTGGAGCCGACGCGCACGGAGCGATCCCGGGCACGGGAGCGCAGCCGGGCCGAGTATACGACACGCGTGAGTGAGCCGGATGGCGATACTTGAGCCGGCCGAGAGGAGCGTCATGACGCATCGCATTCTGGTGGTAGACGACGAGCCGGATATCACCGCCCTCGTCGCTTATCACCTGGCCAAGACGGGGTACCGGGTATCCACGGCGACGAACGGCGCCGACGCACTGCGATCGGCGCGCGAGGAGCGGCCGGACATCGTGGTGCTGGACCTGATGCTCCCGGGACTCTCGGGCTACGAGGTGCTGGCCGAGCTGCGGAAGCGGGACGAGACGCGGGATGTGGGCGTGATCCTGCTGACGGCGCGGCGCGAGGAGGCGGACCGGATCAAAGGCCTGTCGCTCGGCGCCGACGATTACCTGACCAAGCCGTTCTCGCCCCATGAGCTGGCGCTCCGGGTGGCGGCACTGCTCCGGCGGCTGGCATCGCCGGCCGTGTCGGGCGGCTCCACGATGGCGGCCGGCCCGATTACCATTGATCGCGCGGCACACAAGGTGACGCATGGACGGGCAGGAGCTCCAGCTCACGTCCACCGAATTCAAGCTCCTGCTTACGCTGCTGGAGCGCCGCGGGCGGGTGCAGACGCGACCGCAGCTGCTGGAAACGGTGTGGGAAGCCCAGCCCGACATCCAGACCCGCACGGTGGACATGCACGTGCAGCGGCTGCGCACGAAGCTCGGTGAGCACGGCCCCCTCATCGAAACGGTCCGCGGGTTCGGTTACCGCTTCAGGGGCACGGACAAGGTGAGCAAAACGAGGTGAAGTTCGCCGGACGGCTCGTTGCTGGAACCGTTGTCGTCCTCTTCTTTACCGTCGCCATCCTCGTCTGGACCGCGGGGCGGTCGCTGCAGCGTAATCTTGAGGATGAACTCGAGCGGAGCCTGACGCTCGAGGCCCGGCTGGTTGACGCCGCCGTCACCGCCTCGGGCAAGCCGACCGACGTTCTTCGCGGCCTCGAGCGCCGCAGCTCCCATCACATCATCCTCTTCGACCACGCGGGCGACATCGTCGCCACGGGAGACACTGCGCGCGCGGCCATTCCCACGATCGACGAAGGCACACGCCCCGAGGTGCAGGCGGCGCTGACGGGTGCGGCCGGCCGCGACGTGCGCCGGGCCGATGCGATCTCGCCGATGGAGATGAACATCGCCATCCCGACGGCGGACGGGGCGGTGCGAGTCTCGGCGAGCATGGCCCAGGTGGACGACATCGTGAAGAAGGCGCGTCGCGCCATGCTGGGTGCGGCGCTGGTTGCGCTGCTGGTGGGATCGGGCCTCGCATTCGTGGCGGGCCAGTCGATCGCCCGGCCGCTCAGTGACCTTGCGGGCGCCGCGCGCGCGATCGCGAGCGGGTCCCTGCCCCGTTTCCCCCGATCGGGAATTCCCGACATCGACGGCCTGGTGCAGGCGGTGCGCCAGATGCATCGCCAGCTCGACGAGCGCTTCGCGCAACTGAAGAACGAGCAGTCGGCGTCGGCCGCGCTGGTGGAGTCGATGCTCGAGGGAGTGATCGCGGCCGATGGCCGGGGACGGATCACCACGGCGAACGCGGCGGCGCGACGCCTGCTCGGCTACGAGGCGGAGCACGCGCTGCCCGACGTGCGGCAGCTGTTCCGCTCCAAGTCCGCACGCGAGATCGTGACGGCGGTGCTCAAGGGCGAGGCGGTGCAGGACCGCCAGCTCGACCTGGATGGCAGTACCCTGCTGGTGAACGCGCGCCCGCTCGACAACGAGGGGGCGGTGCTGGTGCTGCACGACCTGACCGAACTGCGGCGACTCGAGACGGTGCGCCGGGATTTCGTGGCGAACGTGTCGCATGAGCTCAAGACGCCGCTTACCAGCATCTCGGGATACGCCGAGACGCTGCTCAGCGATTCGCCCGACGCCGCGACCAGCCAGGAGTTTCTCAAGATCATCCTGAGCAATGCACACCGGATGCAGCGGCTCGTCGATGACCTCCTGGACCTTTCGCGGATCGAGTCGGGTCGGTGGCAGCCACGCCTGGAAACGGTGGACGTGACCGGCGCGGCGCGCGAGGTGTGGGCGTCGCTGGCGGAACGGGCGGCGGCGCGGGGCACCCGGTTCGAGCTCAAGGTCGACCCGTCGGCGACGACGCTCGAGGCCGATCCCGATGCGGTACGCCAGGTGCTGACCAACCTGATCGACAACTCGCTGCGCTATGTCGGGACGGCGGGCGTGGTGACCTTCACGTCGCGGGAGCAGGAAGGTGGCATCGAACTGAGCGTGCGCGACAACGGGGTCGGGATCACGTCGGATCACCTGCCCCGGATCTTCGAGCGGTTCTACCGGGCCGACACGTCACGCTCGCGGGATGAGGGCGGCACCGGACTCGGCCTCTCCATCGTGAAGCACCTCGTCGAGGCGCACGGTGGACGAGCCTCGGCGGAAAGCGAGCTGGGCGTGGGGACGGTGATACGGGTGTGGTTTCCGGACGGGGGGAGGACCGAGATCGCGTGAGGGCAACCGAGACAGCGTGAGGTGGTAAGGGCAACGGCGGGAAGACTGTTACATGAGCTTCAAGTGGTTGTCGCCATTGGGTATGACCTTCCCGTGCATGACAAATTCATCGAACAGCGAAACGCGCGCCCGCCCCGAGGTCCAGATGCGGGGCCCCCTCGACACCACCGCCGTCAATCACCTGCTCGATCGCATCGCCGCGACCCCCGATGCCAGCCAGCTATTGATCGACTGCTCCCAGGTGTCCAGCGTCGATCCGGTCGGCACTGCCCGACTCTGGGTGCTGGCCCGCGAACTCGAGCTCGCCGGACGGATGCTCCGGATCATCGGGTTGCCGGAGCGGTTCATCCGGCGGCTCAGGTTGCACCCGGTGCTCCGTTTCGTGGAGCAGGAGGAGAGCGTGTTCACCGACCCGTTCGGTGCGGCGGTGAGTTCCAGGTAGAACGGCGCAGGAGGAACGGCTGCAGTTCGCCTAGTAGTTGAACTGTGCCTGCAGCCGCATCACGTGACCCTTCTGCTGATTCTGCCGCACCACCGCATCCTCGAAGGTGCGCTCGCCGAACATGTAGGAGGCCGTCATCGTGAGGCCTCGCAGCACCGCGTACTGGATCCCGATCTCGGTTTCCTTGATCAGGTAGTAGCGCGCATCGAGCTCGTTCTTCTTGCCCCCGTCGTAGTACTGCCACCGGGCAAAGGGAAAGAAGAGCCGATGGGCGACGATCGCACGATACATCGCCATCACGTACCCACCGTTGAGCGGCTTGTCTCCCACCGTGTTGGTGACGGCGTCGTAGGATGGTCCCTTGCCCCAGGTCCACTCGGCCTGAAGACCGATCGGCATCGGGGCCAGGAACATGCTGATGGCGACGCGCTGGTCGAGGTAGTCGCTGTCCTCCTCGCCCACGATGTTGGGCGTTCGCAGGAAGACCGGCAGCACGTACTGTCCCGTAAAGCCCGACACGCCGAGCTCGAGCACCTGGTGAAGCGGCAGCATGAAGGGGTAGCTCACCCGCGCGCCGATGGTCTTGTTGTCGTTCAGCTCGCCGCGATTGAGGCTCTGGCCATTGTACACGCCGACCATCACGATGCCGTAGTCGCCCTCGCCCTTATAGCCGCTGTCCACCAGCGCCCGCAGTTCCTTCCTGGCCGGTGCCGTGCCCCAGATGGCGAACAGGCCGAGATCGCGCTCACCCGGTGATCCGCTGGCGATCGCGTCGGAACGGTCGAACGGGAGCCGCTGGCTGCTCGACTGCAGGTTATCGAACCCGTAGGGCACCTTGGCCAAGCCCAACCGGGCCTGGCCGGTGTGGGCCTTGTCGACGAAGACGTCGCCGAACAGCTCGCGCAGCTGCAGGAAGTTCAAGTCGTTGCCGACGGTGACCACGACGTCGGTTTCCAGCTTGACCTGGACCTGGTCGGAGAGCCCGCCCTGCACGATGAGGCGGGCGCGGCGAATCGAGATGCCACCCGGGAAGCCGACCGTCCGGTCGCAGGCGGGGCAGTAGTAGTCGGGGTTGTCGGCGAAGATCCGGTTGTATCGCACCTGCGCGTAACCGCGGATGGCGATCCGGTCGTACCACTTCTTCGGAGCCACCGGCGCGGGTTGCGAGTCGGGCTTGGCCGCCGGGACCGCGGGCTGGGAATCCGGTTTCGGCACCTGGGCCGCGAGGGCTGTCGGCAGAAGCAGGGCAGCAACCACGGCGAGGCGGGCAGCGCGGCGCGCAACCGTCGGTGACATGAGGCATCTCCAACCGCACGTGGGGGACGTTACTGGGCCGTGACAAGCTGGCGCGCGGTCCGTGACGCTGCAACTTACGTTATACAGTCGTTACACGGCCCATCACACTAAAGGAGCGCCAATGCCGCCGGCACTTTCGCGCAGTCGCCAGCTGTTCGTCCTGCTTGCCACCGCCTCGGTCGCACTCAGCGCCTGCAGCGGCGACAAGCCGAAGGACCAGGCTGCCGGCGGAACGGCCGCACCCGCCCAGGCCGGCGGCGTGGCGCTCACCGGCGCCGGCGCCACCTTCCCGAATCCCATCTACACGAAGTGGTTCGACACCTACGGCAAGGCCACCGGGGTCCGGATCAACTACCAGTCGATCGGATCGGGCGGCGGCATCCGCCAGTTCACCGAGGGTACCGTGGACTTCGGGGCCACCGACGGGCCGATGTCGACCGAGCAGATGGCCGCGGTGAAGAACGACGTGCTGCACGTCCCGACCGTACTCGGCGCCGACGTGCTGACCTACAACCTGCCGGCGATCGGCAGCAGCAAGCTGGTGCTCGATGGCGACGCGATCGCCGGGATCTTCCTCGGCCGGATCACCAAGTGGAATGATCCCAAGCTGGCAGGGCTCAACCCCGGCCTCAAGCTTCCCAGCACCGACATCATCGTGGTGCATCGGTCGGATGGGTCGGGTACGTCGTTCATCTTCACCGACTACCTGTCGAAGGTGTCGCCGGAGTGGAAGGCGAAGGTCGGGGCCGCCACGTCGGTGAACTGGCCGATCGGCCTGGGCGGCAAGGGCAATGAGGGCGTGACCCAGCAGGTGAAGCAGACCGAGGGTGCGATCGGGTATGTGGAGCTCATCTACGCGGCCTCGAACGGGCTGGCCTTCGCCAATATCAAGAATTCGGCGGGCAAGGCCGTCACGCCCAACCTGGCGTCGGTGACTGCCGCCGCGCAGAGTGCCAATTTCACCCCGGATACCGACTTCCGGGTGTCGATCACGAACCCGCCCGGCGCCGATGCCTACCCCATCGCATCGTTCACCTGGCTCCTGATCAAGCCGAACAACCCGGACCCGGTCAAGGCCAAGCAAATCAAGGACTTCATCAACTGGATGCTGTCCCCAGAGGCCCAGCGGATGGCGGCCGATCTGCAGTACGCGCCGCTCCCGGTTCCCCTCATCGAGCTGATCCAGAAGCGGGTGGGTACCTGACCCACCCGTAGCCGGGCGTAGTTACGTGTCCGTTACATATCCGTGACGGAATGAGACCGGGCGACTTCTAGGTTGCCCGCATGACTAGCGCCGTATCCGCCTCCCGTGCGGCAGCCGCTCCGACCGGGGGAGCGTTTTCGCTTGAGCACGCCAGCCGAGGCGACCGGGTCTTCAAGGTCCTGCTCACGATCGCGGCAGCGGCCGTTCCGGTCCTGCTCGGGTTCCTGGTGTACGAGCTCTGGATCGGCTCGGCGCTCGCCCGGCAGACCTTCGGGCTCAACTTCGTCACCACCAGCGAGTGGGATCCGGTCGCCGACAAGTTCGGGGCGCTGCCCCTGATCTTCGGGACCCTGCTCTCCTCGTTCCTCGCCCTGCTCATCGCCGTGCCGCTCTCGCTCGGCGTCGCGATCTACCTCACCGAGTTCGCCCCGCGCAGCCTGCGACAGCCGATCGCCAACGTGATCGGGCTCCTCGCGGCGATCCCGAGCGTGGTGTACGGCCTGTGGGGGATCTTCGTGCTCATCCCCTTCCTGCGCGCGTCCGTCTTCCCGCTCCTCAAGGGAGCGTTTGGTTTCCTGCCGTTTTTCGAGGGCCCGATCTACGGCCCCTCGATGCTCTCCGCCAGCGTCATCCTCGCGATCATGATCATGCCGTACGTCATGTCGGTGTCGCGTGAGGTGCTCCTGGCGGTGCCCGGCAGCCAGCGGGAGGCGGCACTCGCGCTCGGCGCGACCCGCTGGGAGGCGGTGGTGACGGCGGTGGTCCCGTACGCCCGCACCGGCATCATGGGCGCGATCATCCTCGGGCTGGGCCGCGCGCTGGGCGAGACGATGGCCGTCACGATGCTGATCGGCAATCGGCACGAGATCTCGGCCTCGCTCTTCGCACCGGGCTACACCATGGCCGCCGCGATCGCCAACGAGTTCGCCGAGGCGGCGACCCCGATGCACTTCTCGGCGCTGACGTTCGTGGCGTTCACGCTGTTCGTGGTCACCGTGCTGGTGAACGCCGGCGCGCGGCTGCTCATCTGGCGAGTCGCCCGCGGGTCGGGCGCCGGCAGCTCCGCGCTATGAACCGCCGCCTGTTCCGCCGCGTGAAGAGCAACACCATGACGGTCGTGCTCATGGCCTGTGTGCTGCTCGCCGTCCTGCCGCTCCTGTTCATCCTGGGCACGCTGCTGCTCAAGGGCGCCGGCAGCCTGTCGCTCGACTTCTTCACGAAGATGCCGGTTCCCGCGGGCGAGAGCGGCGGCGGCGTGGCGAATGCGATCGTCGGCACGATGCTCATGGTGGGCACCGCCTGCCTCATCGGAATCCCGGTCGGGATCGGCGCCGGCGTCTTCGCCTCGGAGTTTCCCGGCAACCGGCTCTCGACGGTGAGCCGCTTCGTCGCCGACGTCCTCAACGGCACGCCGTCGATCGTCATCGGCGTCTTCGCCTGGACCTGGATCGTGGCGCGGCAGAAGCACTTCTCCGGCTCTCGCCGGCAGCGTGGCGCTCGCCATCCTCATGGTACCGATGGTCATGCGCACCACCGAGGAGATCATCAAGCTCGTGCCGCACTCGTTGCGCGAGGCTGCACTGGCCCTCGGCTACCAGCGCTGGCGCACCACGCTGCAGATCGTGCTGCTCACGGCGCTGCCGGGCATCCTCACTGGCGCCCTCCTCGCCGTGGCGCGCATCGCCGGCGAGACGGCCCCGCTGCTCTTCACCGCCCTTGGCAGCCAGTACATGGGGACGAACCTCAACCAGCCGATGGCCTCGCTGCCGCTCACCGTGTACACCTACGCGACGGGGCCGTACGAAGAGTGGCATCGGTATGCCTGGGCCGCGGCCCTGGTGCTGATCATCCTTGTCTTCGTGCTCAACATGGGCGCGCGGTGGGCCACGCGCCGGATGGCCAGTCTCGGTGGCTGAGGCCGTGGCAGTGCCTGCCGCGACGGGCGAGGCCGCCGTGCCGCCGGCGGCGGCGGCGCCCCGGCTCGAGAGTGACAAGCTCTCGGCGATGTACGGGAAGTTCACGGCGGTCAAGAACATCTCGCTCGCCTTCGCGCCCAACCGGGTGCACGCGCTGATCGGTCCCTCGGGCTGCGGCAAGTCCACCTTCCTTCGCACGCTCAACCGGATGCACGAGATGTCCGCCGGCGGCTGGATCACCGGGCGCGTCCTGCTCGACGGCGAGGACGTCTACGCGTCGCGGGTCAGCGCCATGCAGCTCCGGAAGCGCGTCGGCATGGTGTTCCAGAGCCCGACGCCGTTCCCCACCATGAGCATCTTCGGCAACGTGGCCGCCGGACTGCGGGTCACCGAGCGGATGCGGGGATCGGAGCTGCAGGACCGGGTGCAGCAGGCGCTGCTGCAGGCGGGACTCTGGGACGAGGTGAAGGATCGCCTGCGACCAGAGCGCGATGGCGCTCTCGGGCGGACAGCAGCAGCGGCTCTGCATCGCGCGTACTATCGCGCCGCAGCCCGAGGTGGTGCTGCTCGACGAGCCCACGTCGGCGCTGGACCCGCAGGGCACCCAGCGCATCGAGGAGCTGCTGTACCACCTCAAGAAACAGTTCACGATCGTGATCGTGACGCACAACATGCAGCAGGCGGCCCGGGTCTCCGATACCACCAGCTTCTTCTACCTGGGGACGCTGGTCGAGACCGGGGCCACCCGCCAGATCTTCACCGCACCACGCGAAGAAAAGACAGAGGCGTACATTACAGGGCGATTCGGATGACCACGGCGATCCCGGCAGGATTCATGACCTCGGTACCCAGGCCTACGTTCTCCCAGCGCGAGTCCGCCGTGGCTTCCGACGCCGGGGCGGCCCCCGCGATCACCGTGCGCGACTTCCACTTCTCCTATGGGAAGCGCGAAGTGCTCAAGCGCCTCAATTTCGACATCGCGCGACGCGGGGTGACCGCCATCATCGGGCCCTCGGGATGCGGCAAGTCCACGTTCCTCCGCTCGGTGAACCGGCTCAACGACCTGATCCCGGGCACGAGGCACAAGGGCGACATAATGGTCGACGGGCTCTCGGTCTTCGACCGCGACACCGACCTCGTGGTCCTCCGCCAGCGCGTCGGCATGGTGTTCCAGAGCCCCAACCCGTTCCCCAAGTCGATCTTCGAGAATGTGGCCTACGGTCCCGCGCTCAACGCCCTGGTGCCGAAGAGCGACCTCCCCGACCTGGTCGAGAAGAGCCTGCGGCAGGCCGCGCTCTGGGACGAGGTGAAGGACCGGCTCGAGTCGCCCGGCACCGGGCTCTCCGGCGGCCAGCAGCAGCGGCTCTGCATCGCGCGCGCGCTGGGCAACCACCCCGACGTCCTCCTCATGGATGAGCCCTGTTCAGCGCTCGACCCGATCGCCACGCAGCGGATCGAGGAACTGATCCGGACGCTCAAGCGGGACTATACGATCGTCATCGTTACGCATAACATGCAGCAGGCGGCGCGCGTCTCCGACTTCACCGCGTTCTTTGACCAGGGGGAACTGGTCGAGTACGCCGAGACCGAACGCATCTTCACGGCCCCGGCACATCAGCGCACCGAGGCCTACATCACCGGGAGATTCGGATGAGCTTCGAGACGCACCGCCACTTTCATGACGAGCTGAGTGCCGTCAAGGTGCGCTTGCTTACCATGTCGGGCGAGGCCGAGGCGGCGCTGGGGCTGGCCGTGGAGGCGCTCCTGGAACGCGACGCGGACAAGGCCCGCCAGGTCATCGCCAACGACCGCGCCATCGACAACATGGAGATGGAGGTGGAGGAGCAGTGCATCAACCTCCTCGCCCTCCAGCAGCCCATGGCGCGCGACCTCCGCATGCTCACCTCCGCGCTCAAGATCGCCAACGACCTGGAGCGGGTGGGCGACCACGCCGTGAACATCGCCCAGTCCGCCGAGCGCCTCGCCGAGGCCCGGGCCATCGCCCCGGAGCCGGAGATCGTGGAGATGGCGCGTCTCTCGCGCGAGATGCTCTCCGACGCCCTCGAGGCCTTCATCCGGGGCGACGCGCAGGGCGGCCGGGATGTCTGCCTGCGCGACGACAAGGTCGATGCCCTGCACCGCTCGGTGTTCCGCATCCTCCTCACGCACATGATGGAGGACCCCCATACCATCAGCACCGGGATGGAGCTCTTCCTCGTGAGCCGCAACCTCGAGCGGGTCGCCGACCTCGCCACCAACATCGGGGAGGACGTCGTGTTCCTGGTCGAGGGCAAGTCGATCAAGCACCACGCCGAGGATCGCGGCGAGGACCGCCCCGTGGTCACCCGGCAGACGGTGCCGGAGTGACCGAGGACACCCTCGCCGTTCTTCCCGAGCCCGACGCCGGGATCGCGCCGGCCGTCCCCGGGCGCGAGCGCCTCGCCGCCCTCGACGTCGGCTCCAACTCGATCCGCCTGCTCGTCGCCGAGTACGACGCCGGTGCCGGCCTCACCATCGTCGACGAGGTGAAGGACCAGCCGCGGCTGGCCCAGGGCGTCGCCACCACCGGGCACCTCGACTCTGCTGCCATCGAGCGCGCCATGGCCGGGCTCGCCCGCATGCGCGTGGTCTGCGAGCGCCGTGGCGTCCGCCGCATCGCGGCCGTGGCCACCTCCGCGGTACGCGAGGCCTCCAACGGCGAGGATTTCGTCCAGCGCGTGCGCGACGAGCTGGGCATCCCGCTCCGCATCATCGACGCCGAGACCGAGGCCGCCCTCTCCTGGCGCTCGGTGGCCCACCATTTCCGCATGGACGGCGCGCGCACCATCGTGGCCGACATCGGTGGTGGCAGCCTCGAGCTCATCGGCGCGGTGGACGGTCTCGTCGAGTCGACCTACTCGATGCCGCTCGGCGCGGTACGGCTCACCGAGACGCACTTGAGCCGCGGCAAGGACATCCGCCGCGAGGTCGAGGGACTGCGGAAGCACGTGCGGAAGGTGTTGCGGAAGGGATTTCCCTGGCGGGAATGGAACAACCCGGTCTTCGTCGGCTCGGGCGGCACCTTCACCAACCTCGGTCGCATGTCGATCGGGCGCCGCGGCCTGCCGGTGCCCGACAGCATCCACGGCACCAACGTTCCCACCGGTGAGGTGGAACAGCTGCTCGAGTGGCTCTGCACCCGCACGCCGGAACAGCGGAAGAGCATCGTCGGGCTCAATCCCGAGCGGGCCGACATCATCCTGGCCGGCCTCGCCGTCACCGCCGAGCTGCTCGACCTCGCCGATGCGCGGAGCGTCACCGTGAGCGCCTTCGGCCTCCGCGAGGGCCTCCTCCTCGAAATGGCCGGCGCCACCACCCCGGCCGGCAATGATCCCCTCCGGGCGCTGCGCGAGTTCGTCGAGCGCTGCCAGGGCGATCGCCGCCACGTCGAGCAGGTGCGCTATCTCGCGCTCCAGCTCTACGACCAGCTCGGCGAGGTGCTCGGCTGCACCTCCGAGGAGCGTCCGCTGCTCGAGGCCGCGGCGCTGCTGCACGACGTGGGCCAGCTGGTGAGCTATCGCCGGCACCACAAGCACAGCTACCAGCTCATCATGCACGCCGACCGGCTGCCGCTCTCGCCTCGCGACCGTGTCATCGTGGCGCTGGCCAGCCGCTACCACCGGAAGAGCGGTCCCAAGAAGAAGCACGAGGATTTCGGCGACATGGAAACGGCCGATCAGGCGATCGTGCGCCGTATTGCCAGCCTGCTGCGCGTCGCCGATGGCCTCGATCGTGGCCACACCGCCGTCGTCGAGTCGCTGCAGAGTGAGCTCACCGACGACAAGCTGACCATCAAGGTCGGGCCACGCCTGGCGAATGCCGACTTGTCACTGGAATTGTGGGGTGCCACGCGGAAGAGCGACGTGCTGGCCAAGCTGCTGGGACGGGACGTCGAGCTGGTCTAGAACCCTTCCGGCGCGGGCGCCGGGTCCGGCAGTTTCGCGAACAGTTCCGATAGCGGCGGCGCATCCGGTCCCACGATCGCCGTCATTTCCATCGTCGCCGAGCAGCCCAGCCGGTTGGCGCCCGCTGCCAGGAACCGGATCGCCATCTCCGACGTGCGCACACCGCCCGACGCCTTCACCCCGACATTCACGCCGACCGCCCGCCGCATCAGCCGCACCGCCGGTTCCATCGCACCACCTGCGCCATGAAATCCCGACGACGTCTTCACGAACGCGGCGCCCGCATCCATCGCGACCAGCGAGGCCTGCACCAGCTCCGCCGGCCCGAGCAGCGCCGTCTCCAGGATCACCTTCACCGGCACCTTCCCTGCCGCCGTGACGACCGCCACGATGTCCTTCGCCACCAGGTCCCAGTTTCCCGCCTTCGCCTCGCCCAGGCTCATCACCATGTCGAGCTCGACGGCACCATCGACGATTGCCTGCCGCGCCTCATCCGCCTTCACCGTGGAGGCCATCGCGCCGAGGGGGAATCCCACCACTGCGCAGGTCTTCACCGTCGATCCCTCGAGCGCCTTCCGCACCCGCTCCACCCAGCGGCCGTTGATGCACACCGCCGCCGTGCCGAGCTCGCGCGCCACCCGCGCCGCATGATCGATCTCCGCCGGCATCGCCTCCGGCTTGAGCAGCGTGTGGTCGATGAACTGGCCGATGCCACGCTGCGAGGGATCGCCCAGCCACGACGGTACCGACCCGGTCCACGCATGCGGGTCGGGCAGGGCAAGGATCTTCGCCACGCGATCGGAAGGTGCGGTCACGGTCACGGCACAACGCTCGCTGGTCGGATGTCGGGAGATGCGTCCGGCCACGGGACGCGGGGCGAACGGTAGAAGTGTATCCCCATGGCGGTCATTCGAGCACCGTGGCGCCCGAGTCGCGGGCTGAACTCGCCCCACTCGCGGTCGCCCGCCGGGGACCAGGCCACCTCCGCGATCGCCGCCAGCCGGGGAAAGAGCAGCAACTCCGCCTCGCTCCACGTGGCCACCGTCTCGGTCCAGAGCGGCGTGATGATCCCCAGCACCCTCGCCGGGTCCAGCCGGGGGATGAGGGTGACTGGATCCCACATGTAAGCGGTATCCACCTCGATGTAATTCGCCCAGTTCTGCCCCAGCACCGTCGCGGCGTCGTACTTCATGTCGAGATACACGCGCGTCGATGGCGACACGAGTATCCGCGCGCCCTTCGACGCCGCCAGCACCGCCAGGTCGCCCGACCGCCAGTACTGCACGATCGTGCCCGAGTCGATCGGCGCCTGGGCGATTTCCTCCCAGCCGATCATCATCTTCCCCTGCGCCCGCACGATCCCTTCCACGCTGTCGACGAACGCCTCGTAGTCCCTCGGCATCGTCGAGTTCGCCTCGTCGCCACCGATGTGGATGTAGCCGCCCGGCGTCATCGCCGCGATCTCGCGGATCACGTCGAGCACGAACCGCAGCACCACCGGCTTCCGCGTGCAAAGCGAACTGAACCCGACCTCGATGCCGGTATACGCCACCGGTTCCTTCCCGTTGCAGTTGAGCTCGGGATATGCCACCAGTGCCGCGTTCGTGTGCCCCGGCAGGTCAATCTCGGGGATCACGGTGATGAACCGCTCCGCCGCGTATGCCACGATCTCGCGATACTCGGCCTGGGTGTAGAACCCGCCCTCGCCACCGCCCACTTCGCCCAAGCCGCCGACCGACGTGAGCCGCGGCCACGACACGATCTCGAGCCTCCATCCCTGGTCGTCGCTCAGGTGGAGCTGGAGCACGTTCATCTTGTACGCGGCGAGCTGGTCGATGAACCGCTTCACCTCGGCGACGCTGAAGAAGTGCCGCGCCACGTCCAGCATGGCGCCGCGCCAGTGATATCGCGGATGGTCCCGGATCAGCCCGGTCGCCAGCGTCCACTGCCCGCCGGGCGCACCCTCCGCTGCAGGCGGCAGGAGTTGCCGCAAGGTCTGCACTCCGTAGAACTGTCCCGCAGCGGTCGACGCCGAGATGCGGACACCCTGCTCCGACACGGTGAGCTGGTAGCCCTCGCTGCCCAGCGCCGAATCGGCGGCGATCACGAACGACACGCCGCTTCCCGCCGTATCCGTCCCGACGGGAAGTGCGAACAATGGACCCGGGTGCTTCAGGATGAACGTCCCGGTATCGGCGATCGCCGACACCGGCCTGGGGATGATCCCGCCATACGCCAGCGCCGGATCCTCACCGGGCTCAGAGCCACCGAGCGCCAGCATGAGGCACCCGGCGAGAACCTGGCCCCTTACCCTCTCACCAGTCACCCTCTTCCCATTCACTGTTCACCATTCACTGTTCACCGTTCACTGCTCCCTGAACTCCCCCCGCACGAAGTTCTGCAGTCTCGCCCGGTGCTCGGCCACCAGTTCCGGGTCGCGGAACACCAGCACCAGCAGCGCGCCCGCGACGAACCCGCCCACGTGCGCCCAGAACGCCACCCCGCCACGGTCCGCACCGATGGAGCCGTACCCGCTGAACAGCTGCATCAGGAACCAGTAGCCGAGCATCCAGTATGCCGGCACCACGATGCGGGTGACGAACACGAAGAGGAAGATCAGCATGTGGATCTGGACGCGCGGGTACAGCACGATGTACCCACCCATCACCCCGCCGATCGCGCCCGACGCACCCACCATCGGCACCGCGCTCGTGGGGTTCAGGAACGCCTGGGTGAACGCCGCGATCAGGCCGCACAGGATGTAGTACACAAGGTACCGCACGCGACCCATCGAGTCTTCCACGTTGTTCCCGAAGATGTGCAGGAACCACATGTTCCCGATGAGGTGCAGCCAGCCGCCGTGCAGGAACATCGAGGTGAGCGGGGTCCACCAGGTGGGCGTGTCGCCCAGCACGCACGCAACCCCCCTGCCCGCCGCCACCTCCGTCCCCGCCGGCACCGTCTGGAACAGCTCGCCCGGGATCATCCCCAGCTCGCAGACCGACTGGACCAGCCTCGGCTCGGTGCCCATCCCCTGCACCAGCACCCAGACCGCCACGTTGAGAGCGATCAGCCCGTACGTGACGACCGGCGTGCGAATGGTCGGGTTGTCGTCGCGGATGGGAAACATGGAGAGTCAATATACGTGACTTGTGACGCGCGGAACCCCATATTCTTACCATGACTACGCGTATCCGCACGCTCGTCGCCACGCTGCTCCTTGCTGCCAGCACCCGCGCCGCCGCGCAGGAACGGCTTGGCGTCATCGTCTTTCCCAACTCCGGGAACGAGGCCGCGCAGCCAGCCTTCATTCGCGGGGTGAAGCTGCTCCACAGTTTCGAGTTCGACGACGCCGCCGCCTCGTTCCGCGAGGCGCAGCAGGCGGACCCCGGCTTCGCCCTCGCGTACTGGGGCGAGGCGATGACGTACACGCATGGCATCTGGAACGAGCAGGACATGACGGCCGCGCGCGCCGTGCTCGCGCGCCTCGGTGCCACCCCCGCCGAGCGGCAGGCGAAGGCCGGGACCCCGCGCGAACAGGCCTGGCTCGCCACCGCCGAGATCCTCTACGGTGACGGACCAAAGGCCACGCGCGACACGCTCTTCTCGGCGGCGATGCAGCGGCTCGCTGCCGCCGACACTACCGACAACGAGGCGCTCGCGTTCTACGCCCTCTCGCTCATGTCGCTGAGCCAGGCGGTGCGGAACATTCCCACGTACATGCGGGCCGGGGCCATCGCGCAGGAAGTGTTGCGCCGGAACCCGGAACATCCGGGCGCGGCGCACTATGTCATCCACGCCTTCGATGATCCGGTGCACGCCCCGATCGGCCTCTACGCCGCGGAGCGCTACTCCGAGATCGCGCCGAGCGCCGATCATGCGCAGCACATGACCACGCACATCTTCCTCGCGCTTGGCATGTGGCCCGAGGTGGTGCAGCAGAACGTCGTCGCCTCCGGCCCCGACAGCAGCAAGTGGCGTCCCGGCCACTACACCAGCTGGATGCAGTACGGCCTGCTGCAGGAAGCCCGCTATGCCGACGCGCGCCGGCTCATCGAGCTCACTCACGCCAACATGGGATCGCAGCCCCGGCCCGGGAACCGCTCCTATCTCGTCCTCATGCGCGCGCAGCAGGTCGTCGATGCCGAGGAGTGGAACGACCCGGTCCTCAAGTGGACCATCGATACGGCCGGCCTCGGCACCGCGCCGCAGGCCATCGAGGTCTTCACCACCGGCTTCGCCGCGTACAAGCGGGGCCAGGTCGAGGCGGCATCATCCGCTGTGGACCACCTCCAGCGCATCAACCTCACCGGCAAGTCGGATCGCTTTGGCAGGGCCGAGACGGCGGTGGCGCTGGAGAAGGAACTCCGTGGCCTGGTGTATATCGGGGCCGGGAGACACGACGAAGGCATCGCGCTCCTCCGCGAGGCCACCACCTTCGAGGATGGCCTCGCCGCCGAATACGGCCCGCCCGATATCGTGAAGCCGACGCATGAACTGCTGGGGGAAGTGCTGCTTGCCCGCGGGGAGAATGCGGAGGCGCAGAAGGAGTTCGCCCGCGCCCTGGAGATGGCCCCGGGACGCTCGCTCTCGCTGCTTGGCCTTGCGCGCGCCGCCCGCGCGAACGGCGACAGCGCGGTGGCGGCCAATGCGGAAGCGACGCTGAAGAAGAACTGGGCGACCGGCGACGCTGCGGCCCTCGCCCGCTACTCACAAAAAGGGCCCTGAATCAGGGCCCCACGTGTTGCAAGTTCCCTCTGTTCCCTGTTCCCTGTTCCCTGTTCCCTGTTCCCTGTTCCCTGTTCCCTGTTCCCTCGTTCCCCGCCTTACTGCGGTCTCCCCACCGGCACCGCCGTCCCGATCGTCACCGCACCCCACGGCGCCGGTAGCTCCACGCCCACGCTCACCGACGTCGACCTCCCCACCTGGAAGCACGCCGCCGCTCCCAGCAGCAGCAGGGCCGCGAGCATCACCAGCGTGCACCGCGACCCCGTCCGGTTCATGGTGCCTTCCCGCCGGTGGTTTCGTCCCACTGCTGCAGCGTGAGCGCCGCACCCGTCGGGTCGGCGATGATCGCCACCGTCGCGTTCCGCACATCATCCCGCGGCGCCATGATCACCCGGCCGCCCAGCGATACCGCCCGTGCTATCGTCGCGTTCACGTCCGCCACCCGGATCGTCGGCAGCCAGTTGGGCCGCACGTCCTTCACCGGCATCTCCAGCAGTCCCGCGATCGGCAGCGAGTCGCGCCGGAACATCGTGTAGTCCTGGCCCGCGACCGTCAGGCGCTTCGTGTTGTAGCCCAGCAGCCAGGCGTAGAACGTCCCTGCATCATTCGCGTTCACCGTCCAGAGCTCCACCCACAGCCAGCCGTTGATCATCGCGGTCACGCTGTCATTGGGCCGGACACCCGGCTTCATCAGCGCGAATGCAGCGCCCTGCGGGTCGGTGAGCAGCGCGCTCTCGTCGTGCCAGCTCCCGGTGGTCGTGGGCTTCACCACCACCTTTGCCCCGGAATCGGTCGCCAGCTTCACGCTCCGGTGTACATCGTTCACCGCGAAGTAGGTGATCCACTGCGACGGATTCCGCTTGCCCTCGCTCGACTCGGCGAGCCCCGCCATGGCGACGCCCGTCATCTCGCCCACGACGTATTTCACGCCCTCGCCCGAGGTTGGTGCGCGCCAGGTCCAGCCGAAAAGGCCGCTGTAGAATGCCTTCGAGACTTCGAGGTCCGGCGTGATCAGGTCATGCCACGCCACATGGCCCGTCGGCACCTGGCCCGCTCCGCGAGACGGCAGCGTTGCCAGCAGGACCACGACACCGAGCGAGCCCGCGAGCCTCATTCCTTGGTGGTCGAGCAGTTCAGGTGCGTCCCATACCACGTCACCATCGCGTCGCGCCCCTTGTTCCAGAAGACCACGCCCGGCGCCTCGTACTTGGCACCGCTCCCCGATTTCACCTGCCTTGCAACGACGGACTTCTTCAGCCGCCGCAGCGAGACTTCGTCCGGCCGCTCTTCGGCGAACCAGGCGAAGAGCCGGCTCTTGGCGCCGGTCGAGTCCAGGCAGGCAAAAATCAGCTCGGGCTCGCGGGTCGCCGGCGCCCATCACTCGCGCAATATCCAGCTCGGGACCGAACTGGTAGACCCCACCATCGGCGAGGTCGACGTAGAGCATCCCCCCTACGAGGGCGTACGACCGCATCTGCGCAAAGTCACCCAGGAAACGCGCCGAGATCGATCCCGGAGGGCACATCGCGCGCGTCGTCCGCAGCGGGCCGAAGCTGAGCCCCTTGGGTGGCGTCACCGCGTAGGTGCCGCCCCCGCGATTGCAGCCGCCCACCACGATTGCCTGGCCGTCGGTGCCGAACTCGATGGTATAGACCGCTACCTTCTCCGGCGTGATCACGCTGTCATGTGACGTGCGCAGTTGCACCAGGTGCCAGGTGGAACCCGCGAGTTCGGTTGGCGTAATCGCCGCGACCCGGTCCAGTTCCATCCGCGCGCTGTCGATCGCATACTGGTCCTTCTTCGTGACCGCATCGGCCTCGGCTGGCTTGAGGCTGTCCTTGCCCTTGCAGGCCCCCACTGCGCCAAGGGCCATCACCACTCCGAGCATCCGCAACTGTGCACTCCGACCATTCATTGCACTCTCCCTTGAATCAGCAATGCGCCCGGCGCCACTTCCACCACCGCGCGCGAATCACCCATGAGCTCGCCATCCGCCGTCATGAATACCTGGCCCTCCGCCTCGATTTCCAGCCGGCGCGTCTGGACCATTTCCACCTCGGCGTACTGTCCGTGACTTCCCGAGTACGTCTGCGGCAGCAGCGCCAGTGCCCGGAAGCGCGAGAGGTCCCGGATGAGGCAGCACTCCAGCAGGCCGTCGTGCGGGGACGCTTGCGGCGTCATCGTGATGCCGCCGCCGTACCGGGTCGTGTTCCCCGCCGCCGCGAGAAGATAAGGACCTTCCCGCTCCCCGAAATCTCCCCGTATCCGGAGCACGGGCGCCGGCCACCTCGGCAGCATCCAGAGTGCCGCGGCGAGATAGGCCTGCCCGCCGAAGATCCGGAAACCGCCGTCGTGCACTCGCCGCGCCACCGCAGCGTCGAATCCCGTCGCCGCCACCGTGAGGAAGACCTTGCCGTTGATCACGCCGAGATCGGTGGCGGTCGAGATTCCCGCCAGCACGGCGGCTGCCGCGCCGGCAGCGTCGTGCGGCAGGCCCAGCGCCCCCGCAAAGTCATTCCCCCTGCCCGCCGCCAGCACCCCCATCGCACAGGCGGAGTGGGCCAGCCCGGATGCGACCTCGTTCAGCGTGCCGTCGCCGCCCACCGCCAGCACGCATCCCGCTCCCTGTGCCGCTGCGGCCCGGGCCAGCTCGCGCCCGTGCCCCGGCGCGGTCGTTTGCTGCAGCACCACTTCGACTCCGCGGGCCTCGATCAGGGCCACCGCGGCACGCGCCGCGCCGACGGCCCGCCCGCGCCCCGCCACCGGATTGGCGATCACGACGACCGTCACTTCAGCGAAATCCGCATTCCCAACGTTAATCCGGTGGCGCCATGGCGGCCTGCCTCGCTCGTGGTCATCTTTGCTGAGTGAGTCTCGTGCCCGATCCCTCGAACATTCCGCCTTCGCTCGCTGCCGCGCTCGCCGATCGCTACCGGCTGCTGCGCGAACTCGGCATGGGCGGCATGGCCACGGTCTATCTCGCTGAAGACCTGAAGCATCATCGCCAGGTCGCGGTAAAGGTCCTTCGCCCCGAACTCGCCGCGTCCCTCGGCGCCGATCGCTTCCTGCGGGAAATCGAGATTGCCGCCGGCCTGCACCACCCCCATATCCTGCCGCTCTATGACAGCGGCGCCGTTCACCCGGGTCACCCGGATCAGGGCCAGTGGCCTGTCCCCGGCACAGCCAACGGGTCGTTCCTCTTCTACGTCATGCCGTTCGTGGACGGCGAGTCGCTCCGCACCCGCCTCGAACGCGAGAAGCAGCTCCCGCTCGACGATGCCCTCCGCATCGCCCGTGAGGTCGCCGACGCGCTCGCCTATGCCCACGGCAAGGGCGTGATTCACCGCGATATCAAGCCGGAGAACATCCTGCTCGAGTCGGATCATGCGACGGTCGCCGACTTCGGTATCGCACGGGCACTTGCCGAAGGGAAGCGCCCCGAGCACACCGGGGCACGGGACCTCGCGAAACTGACGGAGCCAGGCCTTACCCTCGGCACGCCGGCCTACATGAGCCCCGAGCAGGCCGCCGGCAACAGCGACGTCGATGCCCGGAGCGACATCTACAGTCTCGGCTGTGTGCTCTACGAGATGCTCGCGGGGCAGCCGCCGTTCCAGGGCGCCACCTTCGAGATCCTCCTCCGCCAGCACATCGCGGCAACGCCGCTCCCCGTCGCGCAGTTCCGCCCCTCCACGCCGCAGTTCGTATCCGATGCGCTGGCCCGCGCGCTGGAGAAGGCGCCCGCCGATCGTTTCAGCAGCAGCCGCGAGTTCGCGGCCGCACTGGGAAACGGGCACACCAGCGGTCCGCGGCCCGTGCCGACTGTCGGCATGCCGGTGCCCGGTACCCGTCGCCGCTTCCCCCGCGCGGTGCTCTACGCCGTGCTCGCGCTGGGCGCCATCGGCGTCGCCTGGCGCCTCGCGAAGTCGGGACCGGTTCGGGTTACCGGCGACAAGCTGCCGCCGCTGCCCACGACGAGGCTGGTGCAACTCACCTTCCACGAGGGCGTGGAGGAATGGCCCGCCTGGTCGCCCGACGGGAAGCAGCTCGCTTTCTCGCACGAAGTGGGCGGCTTCAAGAAGCTGTTCGTGAAGGACCTCGCAACCGGTGCGGAGCGCCAGCTCACCACCGTGCCGAAGGATGACATCCAGCCCGCCTGGTCGCCCGATGGAAAGCAGCTCGCCTTTGCGCGCGCCAGCCTGCCCAACGGCAAGCTCGAGCCCGGTGACGTGCTCGGCTTTTACGGCGATGGCGGCGACATCTGGTCGATCGACCTCGCCACCGGCACCGAGCACCTCCTCATCGAGAAAGCCTTCAATCCCGCGTGGTCGCCCGAGGGCGCCCGGATCGCTTTTGACGCCAGCTGGGCCGGGGCGCGACGCATCTGGGTGGCGGACAGCAACGGGCGCAATCCGCAGCAGGTCACCGGCGACAGCGTCGAGTCGGTCGTCCATGCGTCCGCGCGCTGGTCGCCCGATGGCCGGCGGTTGGTCTTCCGTCGCATCCTCAAGACCCGCTCCGACATTCGCGTGGTCGACCTCGCCACCAAGGGGGTCACCGTCATCACTGATGACAACCTGCCCGACCTCGATCCCGCCTGGTCGCCGTCGGGGCGCTTTATCTACTTCACCTCGTCGCGCGGCGGTGGCCTCAACATCTGGCGCGTCCCCGTCTCCAGCACGGGCACGGCATCGGGGCCGGGCCAGCAGCTCACCACCGGTGCCGGTCCCGATATCGAGCTCGCTACCGCCCCCGAGGGCAAGCGGCTCGCCTTCGCCGTGCTCGGTATCAACTCGGATGTGTGGCGACTGCCGGTCGATCCCGTCACTGGCCGTCCCACCGGCGATCCCACGATGCTGGTCGGCACCACGCGCGTCGAGAGCCGCGCCGCCTGGTCCCATGATGGGAAGGCGATCGCGTTCAACTCCGACCGGCAGGGTGACATGAACCTCTGGGTTCGCACCCTCGCCGACGGCATGGAGAAGCAGGTCACCACCGGGCCGGGCGGCGACTACCAGCCTGACTGGTCGCCCGACGGCAGCACCCTCGTCTTTTTCTCGTCGCGCTCCGGCAACAACGAGATCTGGACCGTGAACCTCGCCAGCGGCGCACTGACGCAGCTCACCAGCGGTCCCGGCACCAAGACCAACCCGTTCTATTCGCCCGACGGCCGGCAGGTCGCCTTTCACTCCGATCGTGGCGGGCGCATCGAGGCCTGGGTCATGAACGCCGACGGATCGGCCGCGCGCCAGCTCACTACGAGCGGTTCCGGTGGCCACTTCATGCGCTGGACGGCCGACGGCAAGGGACTCTTCCTCAGTGCTCGTACTTCGTCCGGCGCGCGCATCGTGCGGCTCGATGTCGCCAGCGGCACTATGGACTCGCTGGCGCCCATCTCGAGTGGGGCGCATATCTCGCTCTCGCCCCGCCAGGACCGAATTCTCGACGTCCGCAACCACAAGACCATCTGGGTGTACCCGCTCGATGGCGCCGAGGCGTACCAGGTCTTCGAGTTCCCCGACCCCGATATCCGCATCGACTATCCCGTCTGGTCGCCCGATGGGAAATGGGTCATCTTCGATCGTGCCGCGCCAAGCGGTGGCGACATCTGGCTGCTGGAGGGACTCGAATGACCGGCAAGGGAATGATCACCCACGTCTCCGACACCGCGGCCTGGGTTGCCTGCTACCGCGCGGAGGAGACGGAACGCCCCGACGCGATCTTCAAGGACCCGTACGCGCGGCGACTCGCCGGTGAGCGGGGCTTCGAGATCCTCGCCGCGATGCCAGGGGGCCGGAGGATGTCCTGGCCCATGGTCACCCGCACCGCGGTGATGGACGAGATCATCCTCCGCCGCATCCGCGACGATGCGATCGACACCGTCCTCGACCTCGCCGCCGGTCTCGACGCGCGTCCCTGGCGGCTGCAGCTGCCGGCCACGCTCCGCTGGATCGACGTCGACCTCCCCGACATGCTCGACTACAAGCAGTCGGTCCTGGCCGGCGAGCGCACCAGCTGCGTCTACGAGGCCCTGCGCGTCGACCTTGCCGACGGATTCGCCCGCCGCGAGCTGTTCCGCGCGGTGGGAGCGTCGGCGAAACGCGTGCTCGTCATCACCGAGGGACTGCTTCTCTACCTGCAGGAACAGCAGGTGACGAACCTCGCGCGCGACCTCCACGCCATTCCCGCAATGCAGTTCTGGCTCACCGACCTGGCGAGCCCCGGCCTCCTCGCGATGATGGAGAAGAACTGGGCCCCCCGGGTCCGTGCCGGCAACGCCCCCTTCCACTTCGGCCCCGCCGACGGCCCCGGCTTCTTCGCCGCACTCGGCTGGCGCGAGATGGAGTATCACTCGACCTTCGACGCCGGCCGCCGACTCGGCCGCACCATGAAGTTCGGCTGGCTCCTGGTACTCCTTAACAAACTTTCGCCCCCGGCGAAACAGGCCGAGTTCAAGCGCTTCTCCACCATCGTGGTCTACCAGCGCGCGTGATGCTTCATCTCCTGGGTCTGGCCGCGTCGCTCGTCGCGGGCGACACATCGGGTGTATTCGTCCTGCATAAGATCGGAAACCCGATAGGCCGCGAGACCTGGCACATTACGGGCGGACCCGGCGGTCCGCAGCAGCTTTCCACCCAGTTCACCTTCACCGACCGCGGTACCGCGGTCACCCTCACCTCGACCCTCGACTACGCCGGGGGCGGCCGCCCCACGCACTTCACCCTCGGCGGGCAGACGTCGCGCATGAGCACCGTGAGCCTCGACGTCACCCTCTTCGGTGACTCGGCCCGCATCCGCGAGGACAGCAGCACCACCACCGTGCTGGCGAAGAATGCTTTCCCCGCTCGCGGCTACGCGCCGATGGCGATCCAGCAGGCCTTCATGCGCGAATGGCTGCGCCGCGGACGCCCCGACCGTTTCCAGCTGGTGCCCGAGGCGACCCTCGAGATCACGGCGCGCGGCATCGACACGATTCATGTCGCCTCCGATCGCTCCCTGATCCTGCAGCGCTACAGCGTGGCGGGACTGATCTGGGGACGGGAGACGCTCTGGCTCGATGCCCGTGGCGACCTCATCGCCGTGGCGACGGTGGACGCCGAGTTCGACCCGGTCCAGGCGGTGAAGGAGGAGGTTGCGTCAGCCACCGGCACCTTCGTGAAGCTCGCGGCGGCCGACGCGATCGCGGCACTCTCCGGATCGAGCGGCAACTCGCGCAATGCCGACACCGTTCTCGCCATCGTGGGAGGCACCCTCATCGACGGCACCGGTGCGCCGCCGGTTCCTGATGCCGCCGTTGTGATCAGTGGTTCACGAATTGTTGCGGTGGGACGGAGAAGCGAAATCCAGGTCCCGCGCGGGGCACGCATGATCAACGCGACCGGCGCCACGATCATGCCGGGCCTCTGGGAGATGCACGCCCATTACGCCCAGGCCGAGTGGGGACCCATCTACCTGGCATCCGGCGTCACCACTGCCCGCGACGTCGGCAACCAGTTCGAGTTCCTGGTCGGCGCCCGCGAAGTGCTCAACAGCGGCAGGGGCATCGGCCCCCGCCTCCTCTCAGCCGGGATTATCGATGGCGCGGGCCAGTTCGGTATCGGACTGGCCCGCGCCGGCACCCCGGCACAGGGCGTGGAATGGGTGCGCCGCTATCACGCGGCCGGCTTCGAGCAGATCAAGATCTACAGCAGCATCGCCGACTCCGTGCTCCCTGCGATCACCACCGAGGCTCACGCGCTCGGCATGACGGTGACGGGACACATTCCCCGGGGCATGAACGCGTATCAGGGAATCGCCGCGGGCATGGACCAGGTCAACCACATCAGCTTCATCCAGCAGATGATGCGCGATCGCAGTGACACCATGCCGCTCACCATGGACATGCCGGAGGCGCAGAAGGCCATCACCTTCCTGGTCGAGAACCACACCGTGGTGGACCCGACCATCGCGCTCTACGAGCTCAACGCCCATCCCGCCGACCAGCCGGTGAGCGCCTTCGAGCCCGGTGTGGACAAGGTCGCCCCGGAGTTGCGCCAGTCGCTGACCCACACCGGTGCCGCACCCGCCGACACTGCGAAGCGCCGTGCGCAATTCGAACTGCAGCTTCAAATCATTGGTGCCCTGCACAAGGCCGGCGTCCCCATTGTGGCCGGTACCGACCTCACCGTGCCGGGTTACAGCCTGCATCGCGAGATCGAGTTGTACGTCCTCGCGGGCTTCACCCCCATGGAAGCGATCCAGGCGGCGACCCTCGTCCCCGCCCGCGCCATGGGGCTGGAAAAGGAAAGCGGCACGCTCCAGCCAGGGATGCGTGCCGATATCCTCGTCGTGAATGGCAATCCCCTCGAGCGCATCAGCGACACGCGCAATGTTCGCTTCGTCATAGCCAACGGCCGCTACTTCGAACCCGCCCCCCTCTGGAAGAGCGTCGGCTTCACCCCGTAGTCCCCCTCACCCCTCACCGCTGTTGCTCTTCCCTCTTCCCTCTTCCCTCTTCCCTATTCCCTGTTCCCTGTTCCCCGTTCCCCGTTCCCCGTTCCCCGCTGCTACTTCACCGCCGCCGTCACGTGCCCGATGTCGAACCACTGCGTATACGGCGGGTGCTCCAGCCCCGCGCCGTATGTGGGCTCGAACTCCAGCCGGTTCTGGTACGCCGGCTGACCCGCCGAGTAGTACATCACGTTGGTCCGCTCGGTGTACACCGGCGCATCGTTGACGCCCGAGTTGATCAATGCCTGTACCCCGTTTACCCATATCCGGAGCGTGCCGTTGGCGACGCCCGGGGTGTTTGCGGTGAACACCGACACGCGCACCGGATCGTAGGCCACCTTCGAGCGCGTTACGGTGATTGTTTTCCCGCTGCCCGCCACTGGTGTGACGAGTCGATACACATCCATCGAGTACGAGTTCGGACCCGTGACGCTCTTCACCTTCGTCAGCGCCTGGCCACCCACCGACACGCCGCTCACCGGGGCCGGGCCGCTGCTACCGCCAAATACGAACGCATAAATCACTGTCGCATCCGGCTCGACTGTCATCGTGCCACCGAAGCTGCTCTTCCAGCCGTTATCACTGACTGTAACCGTATTGCCGATCGAGACGCTCGAAACCGCATTCGCTATGACCGGCGGCACAAAAGTCGAGTTCGGCGCTTCGGTATCAGCAGGATTGGTGCAGCCCGCTGCTGCCGCGGCGAGCGTGGCGACGATGGTGTAACGAATTTTCATTGATCTTCTTGACGCAGGTGGGCAAGGACTGGTTTACGGACGCGAGAACATAGACACGAAGGGTGTTTGCGGCAGTGACGTGCGTTACCAGTTGCTTACAAGTTTCTTACTGTTGCTTCTGCCTGTCCTCTTTCTGGTGTATGTGACCTGTTCGCCCGGTTCGCTGTGAGCTGTTCCGTTTTCTGTCCCCTCTTCCCTCTTTCCGCACTTTCACGCATCCTATGTAGCATGACTACGCCGCAAACCTCTGAAATTCCCACTGAAATCACTCGCGGCCCCACTGACGAGGAACTCGACATATTCGGCCTGACCCATATGGGGAAGGTGCGGAAGTCGAACCAGGATCACTTCCTCATTGCTTCGCTGCGGCGGCAGGTCGAGATCCACCTTACGAGCCTCCCTGACGACACGCGTTGGCCTCCCGCCAAGCGACTCGCGTTCATGGCCATGGTCGCCGATGGAGTGGGCAGCACCGAGGCGGGCGAAGAGGCCAGCCGCCTCGCCGTAGAGCGTGTCACCGATTATGTCACCCATTGCATCAAGGCCTATCACTCCGCCGATGGAAACAAGGACGCCGCGTTCTCCGATGCCCTGGCCGACGCCGCCATGCAGGTCCACGCCGCGGTTGTCGAGCACGCCCACGACCCCGATGCGCAGCGCCGCATGGCCACCACCCTGACCTTGTGGATCGGTATATGGCCGCGCGCATATCTGCTGCAGGTGGGAGACAGCCGCTGTTACGTCATGCGTGACGACAAGCTGATGCAGATCTCCCGCGACCAGACCATGGCACAGGAGCTGATCGATCAGGGGATCCTCAACCGCACCGATGCCCCGCGCACTCGCTGGGCCAATGTTCTTTCCAGCGCCATCGGTGGCCACGCCGCGGCGCCCGTTGTCACCCACATGGACCAGTTCTGGGGCCAGGTCGGCCTCCTCTGCAGCGACGGACTCACCAAGCATGTCTCCGACGAGCGCATCGCCGAGCGGCTGCGCACCATGACCTCGGCCCGGCAGGTCTGTGAGGACCTGCTGAACGACGCACTCGAGGACGGCGGAAGCGACAACATCACTATCCTTGTGGGGCGTACGGCGAAGAAGGGCGCGTAGGGCAGCGAAAGGGGCGCGTCGAACGGGATGCTCCAGAGGCACCGTTGCTCGGCGGCGGCGCGATCGAACTCTCCCCCATCCGCATCCCCGAATCCTCGCACTGCTGCGATCTGGACTCGGCCGCGCCGGCACGCGTGCCGAAGGAGCCACCCCGGAGACGCGCCCGCCTCAAGGTCCCGAAGACGCGCTAGCCGCTTCCCTCTCGGTATCTTTCCCTTTATGCCCACGCCCACACCCCACGGAGTTCCCGTGAAAGCCCGTCTTGCACTCGTTCTTCTCGCACTCGGCGCCGCTCCCATCGCCGCCCAGGTTCCCGCCGCGACGACGGCCAGCCTGAAGCTCATCTTCGACTCCACCTACTTCGACAGCCAGCGTTTCGGTCCCGCCCGCTGGATCGAGGACGGCACCGCCTACACCACGGTGGAACGCTCGGCCGAGACGAAGCGCGGCCGCGACATCGTCCGTTACGACACGAAGACCGGTGCGCGCACCATCCTCGTCCCCGCATCGAGCCTCATTCCGCCCGGTGACTCGCTTCCCCTCGCCATCGCCGACTACACCTGGTCCGCCGATGCGAAGCACCTCCTCATCTTCACCAACACCGAGAAGGTGTGGCGCCAGAACACCCGTGGCGATTACTGGGTGCTCGACCGCACCGCGTCGACGCTGCAGCAGGTCGGCAGCCAGGCACCGAAATCGTCGCTCATGTACGCCAAGTTCTCCCCTCAGGGCGATCGCGTCGCCTACGTGACCAGGGGAGACATCTATGTCGAGCGCCTCGCCGACCAGTCGGTCACCCGGCTCACCACCGGTGCCGACTCGCTGCACGTCAACGGCATGAGCGACTGGGTGTACGAGGAGGAGTTCAGCCTGCGGGACGGCTTCCGCTGGTCGCCCGACGGCGAGAAGATCGCCTTCTGGCATTTCGACATGACCGGCGTCGGCACCTTCCTCATGCTGAACAACACCGACTCGGTCTACCCCTTCACCGTGCCGATCCAGTATCCCCTCGTCGGCACTACCAATTCCGCCGTTACCGCCGGCATCGTCTCCGCCAGCGGCGGCGGCATTACCTGGATCCAGCTCGCCGGCGATTCCCGGCAGAACTATCTGCCCTGGATGGAGTGGGCCGGTTCGAAGGAACTCCTCCTGCAGCGCATGAACCGCCTGCAGAACACCGATGAACTGCAGCTCGCCAACGCCTCCACCGGCGTCGTCCGCACCGTCTTCACCGAGAAGGACACCGCCTGGCTCGACGTCATCGACGAGGTCACCTGGCTCAAGGACGACAAGCACTTCCTCTGGCTCAGTGAGCGCGACGGCTGGCGTCACGTCTACAGCGTGTCGCGGGAGACGGGCGCGGCGCAGCTGGTGACGAACGTCGACTATGATGTCGTCTCCGTTGCCGCGGTCGACCAGAAGGGCGGCTGGCTCTACTACATGGCGTCGCCCGCGAACGCGACGCAGCTCTACCTCTATCGCACCCGGCTCGACGGCAAGGGCCAGCCCGCGATGATCACGCCCGCCGCGCAGGCGGGGCGTCACGCGTATAACATCTCGCCCGACGCGAAGTGGGCCATGAATCGCTGGTCCAGCTTCGACACGCCGCCGGTCATCGATCTCGTGTCGCTGCCGGACCACAAGCTCGTGCGCACCCTGGTGAGCAACACCGAGCTCGCGGAGCGCGTGAAGCAGTTCATCACCCCCGGTGAGTTCTTCCAGGTGAAGCTCGATGACGGCGTGAGCCTCGATGGCTGGATGATCAAGCCCCGCAACATGGAGCCGGGCCGGCGCTACCCGCTGTTGATGTACGTCTATGGCGAACCTGCCGGCACCACGGTGCAGGACTCCTGGGGCTTCGACAGCCGCCTCTGGTTCCAGGCCATCGCCGACGCCGGCTATCTCGTGGCGAGCGTGGACAACCAGGGCACGCCGGCGCCCAAGGGCCGCGCCTGGCGGAAGTCGGTGTACAGCCAGATCGGCGTCCTCTCCAGCGCGCAGCAGGCCGACGCCGTGAAGGTCATGGAGCGCACCCGGCCCGACATCGATCCCACCCGCGTCGCCATCTGGGGCTGGAGCGGCGGCGGCTCCTCCACGCTGCAGGCGATGTTCCGCTATCCCGATGTCTACCAGGTCGGCATGAGCGTCGCCTCGGTCCCCGACCAGCGCTTCTACGACACGATCTACCAGGAGCGCTACATGGGGCTCCCCGACTCCAACGCCGCCGCATACAAGGCCGCCAGCGCCATCAACCAGGCCGAGGGGCTCAAGGGTCACCTGCTCATGATCCACGGCACCGGCGACGATAACGTGCACTACCAGGGTGTCGAGCTCATGCTCAACCGCCTCATCGAGCTCAACAAGCAGGTGGACTTCATGTCGTATCCCAACCGCACCCACTGCATCTGCGAGGGCAACGGCACCACCCTGCACATCTACACCACGCTGACGCGATACCTGATGGAGCACCTGCCGGCGGGGCCAAGGGTAAGCGCACTCCCGTAGCAACTGCGGGAAGAGGGAACAGGGAACAGGGAACAGGGAACCGGAGACCGAAACAACGGCCGGGAGGCAGGGGGCCATCCGGAGCGGATCGTGGAACGCACGGTTGCAAAGAGCGAAGGGGGAACTCCTGCGTGCGTTCCCCTTTCCGCGTAGGGTGGCCCCCTGCCGACTGGCCACTCGATTTTCTTCCGCGAGCCCTGGCACCCCGCCCTCCCGGCCGTCGCGTTAATTTCCCGGCGTGTCCGACCTCTCCACCCTTCTCTCCGCCTCACTGAACACCCGCTACCGCCTCGACCGCGAACTCGGTCAGGGCGGCATGGCAACTGTCTTTCTGGCCCACGACCTCAAGCACGACCGCCCCGTCGCCCTCAAGGTCCTGAGCCTCCACCTCGATCCCGTCGTCGGCACTGAGCGATTCGTCCGGGAGATCCACCTCACCGCGCGTCTCCAGCACCCGCACATCCTCCCGGTCCTCGACAGCGGCTCCGTTCCCCTGTCCCCTGTTCCCTCTTCCCTTTTCCCTCTTCCCGCTTCTCCCGACGCTCCCGCGCATGACTCCCTGCTGTACTACGTCATGCCCTTCGTTCCCGGCGGATCCCTCCGCGCCCGCCTCGAACGCGAACCCCAGCTCCCCGTGCGGGAGGCAATCCGCATCACCCGCGAGATGGCCCTCGCCATTCAGTACGCCCACGCCCAGGGTGTCATCCACCGCGACATCAAGCCCGAGAACATTCTCTTCACCGTTGACGGCACCACTCTCGTGGCCGACTTCGGTATCGCCCGGGCACTCGACACGTCCATCGCGCGGTCGATCACCCGCACCGGGGTGAGCGTCGGCACGCCTGCGTACATGAGCCCGGAACAGGCCGCGGGAGACGAACTCGTCGACGCGCGCAGCGACGTCTACGCCCTGGGCGTTGTCCTCTACGAGATGCTCGCCGGTGAGCTGCCGTTCTCCGGCCCCACGCCCCAGGCCATCATGCTGAAGCGCCTGAGCCTCGATCCGCCGAGTGTGCGTGTGGTCCGGCCCCAGCTTCCGCGCACCCTCGATGCCGGGATCCAGCACGCGCTCGCCCCGATGCCGGCCGACCGGCTCCCATCGGCGACTGCGTTCATCGAGATGCTCGATGCCGCCCAGGCTGAGCTGACTGATCCCTCGGCGGGCGTCACCGCGCGCGCCGCCGCGTGGCCCCGTCGGCTCGTTGTTGCCGCGGCGGTACTCGCCCTGGCCGTGGCGCTGTCACTGGCACTCCCGCGGCTCGGTTCGCGCCGCGCCGCGCCCGTCGCCGCACCCACGCGGCTCGCGGTGCTCCCGTTCGAGAATCTCGGCGATACGTCCGAGGCCTACTTCGCCGATGGACTCACCGATGCCGTACGCGGCAAGCTGACGGTCCTCCCCGCACTCCAGGTCATCGCGCGCGCGAGCTCGGTGCAGTACACCGGCTCGAAGCTCACGCCGGCCCGGATCGCGCAGGAGCTCGGCGTGCAGTACCTCCTCACCGGCACGGTTCGCTGGGCGAAGGGGAGAGACGGCACGACGCACGTCCTCGTTCGGCCCGAGCTCGTGCAGCTCGGCACCGATGGCACCGGCTCCAGCCGCTGGCAGCAGCCGTTCGATGCGCCCCTCACCGATGTCTTCCGCCTCCAGGCCGACATCGCCAACCGCGTCACCGAGGCGCTGAGCGTCGCCCTGCCCGCTGCTGCCCTCAAGCCCGGGGGAGATGCGCCCACGCAGGTGCCGGCGGCATATGACGCCTACCTTCGCGCGCGCGCCGCGTGGAATGGCGGGACCAACTTCTCCCTGCCCGCCGTGCGTCGCGCCCGCGTCCTCTACCAGCAGGCGGTGTCGCTCGACAGCAACTTTGCCTCCGCCTGGGGCGGCGTTGCGATGACCTCCATCGTGCTCTACGCGAACAGCGTTCCCACGCCTTTGCTCGCCAGTGACGCACGCGCGGCGGTCGATCGCATGCAGGCGCTCGACCCCGAGGGCGTCGAGACCTGGACCGTTCGCGCACGCTATCTCTCGCTCGTCGAGCTCGAGCCCACCCGGGCCCGGGCCGAGCTCGACTCGGCACTCGCCCGGTCGCCCAACGATGCCATGCTGCTCGGCGCCGTCGCGGCCGCGGAGCGGTCGCTCGGGCGCTGGGACGATGCCCTGCGGCACTCCGAGGCGGCGTACGCCCTCGATCCCCGCAATGCGTCGCGCGCCTCCGCCATCGCGCAGGTGTACCTCTGGACCCGTCGGCCGGCTGAGGCGCGCGCACCGGCCGATCGCGCGCTCGCGCTCGCGCCGGCAAACCCGGGCTTTGTCCAGCGCCGCGCCATGGTCGCGCTGGCAGAGGGAGACCTGGCTGCCGCGCGCCAGGTGCTCGCCTCGTCCATCGAGGCGAACCCCGCCGAGCTCGCCGCGTACATGGCCAACATCTGGGACCTGGGATGGGTCCTCGATGACGCCGGCCAGCGCCTTGCCCTCTCGCTCGGCCCCGAGTCCTTCGATGACGACCTCGGCGCGCTCAGCCATGGCCCGCGCCCAGATCTACGCCTGGCGCGGTGACAGCAAGAACGCACGCATCTGGGCCGACTCGGCGCCAGTACTATCTCGCGCTCCAGCTCAAGGACTCGCCCGACGACGCCCAGCGCTATCTCGTCCGCTCCATCGCGCTCGCGCGGCTTGGCCGCGCAAAGGAGGCCACGGAGTCAGCCGAGCGCGGCCTCGCGCTTGGGACGCGCGAAGCCCGATGCCGGCTTCCAGCCCTTCTACGAGCACATGGCGGCTCGCACCGCACTCCTCGTCGGCGATCGCGAGCGCGCGCTCGTGCTGATCGAGGGAATCATGCGCACGCCCTGGTTCATCACCCCGGCGTGGCTCCGCCTGGACCCGGATTTTGCGCCTCTTCGTAATGAGCCACGCTTCCAGGCCCTGACGCGCTAGCCGGCAACTTGGAACAGCGCACGGGAACCATGCGGCAGGGCGCGTCGAACGGGGATGGCTCCTGAGGTACCGTTGCTCGGCGGCGGCGCAATCGAACTGTCCTACGCGCATCCCCGATGGCCGAGCTGCCGCGATCTGGACTCGGCCGCGCCGGCACGCGTGCCGAAGGAGCCGCCCCGGAGACGCGTCAGCGTCGAGGCCAGGCGACGCGCCGGCGTCGTGCGGAGACGCGCCAGCGTCGTGTGGAGACGCGCCAGCGTCGTGTGGAGACGCGCCAGCGTCGTGTGGAGACGCGACAGCGTCGTGTGGAGACGCGACAGCGTCGAACTTCGGAGACGCGCCAGTGAGCGTATCTTTAACCATCCAATGACGACCCCCCATCCGTTCCTTCTCGCCGGCTCCATGCGCACCGGCACGGCGACCGCGACCATTCGCAGCCCGTTTGACGGCTCGGTCGTCGGACACGCCGCCCTCGCGGATCGCGCCGACGTCGAGACCGCGATCGACGCCGCCGTCGATGCCGCGAAATCCGCCGCCGCCATGCCGGCCCATGCCCGTGCCGCCGTCCTCGGACGCATTGCCGATGGGGTCACTGCGCGCAAGGAAGAGATGGCGCGCCTCCTCGCCGCCGAAGCCGGAAAGCCCGTGGCCCTCGCTCGCACTGAGATCGAGCGCGCCACCTTTGTGTTCCGCCAGGGAGCCGAAGAGGCCACGAGGATCGGCGGTGAGGTGATCCCGATGGACCTCGCCCCGCACGGTGAGCGTCACGTCGCCATCACCCGCCGCTTCCCGCTCGCACCGATCTCGGCCATCGTACCGTTCAACTTCCCGGTCCTGCTCGCGGCCCATAAGCTCGCCCCGGCAATCGCCTGCGGTGCCACCATGGTCCTCAAGGTGCCGCCCCAGGATCCGCTCGCGGCGTATCTCCTCGCCGCCATCGTCCGCGACGCCGGCTATCCGGCCGGCGCCCTCTCCATCCTGCTCTGCTCCAACGACGATGCCGCGCCGATGCTCGACGACCCGCGCGTCCGCATGGTCACCTTCACCGGGTCGGCCCGTGCCGGCTGGGCCATCCGCCAGCGCGCCTACACCAAGCGGGTCACCCTCGAGCTCGGTGGGAACGCCGCGGTCATCGTCGAGCCCGATGCCGATGTCGAGCGCGCGGTGCAGCGATGCGTCAGCGGTGGCTACCTGTACGCCGGACAGTCGTGTATTTCCACCCAGCGCATCCTCGTCCATGAGTCGCGCTACCAGGAGTTCACCGAGCTCTTCGTCAGCGGGGTTGGCGCCCTTCGCACTGGTGATCCCTTCGTGGAAGGCACCGACGTCGGCCCCATGATCGACGAGGCCAGCGCCATCCGGGCAGCCGGATGGATCGCGGAGGCGGTGGCCGGTGGCGCCCGCCTCGCCGTGGGCGGCACCAGGACCGGCGCCATCCTCCAGCCGGCGGTGCTGCTCGACACGGCCAGTGACATGCGCGTAAACTGTGAGGAGATCTTCGGGCCGGTCACTACCCTCCGGCCCTATTCCGACTTCGACCAGGCTATCGACACGGTGAACGACTCCCCCTGGGGCATCCAGGCGGGACTCTTCACCAACGACATGCGGCGCATCCTGCGTGGCTTCGAGCGCCTCGACGTCGGAGGCCTGGTCATCAACGACATCCCGGGATACCGGGTGGATCACGCTCCCTACGGCGGCGTCAAGCAGTCCGGGCTTGGCCGTGAGGGAGTGCGCTACGCGATCGAGGAAATGACCGACCTGCGGCTGCTCGTGCTCGGCGATACCTGACCCTCACGCCTGACGGAGTTGTAATGCGCGCACTCATCGTGACCGTCGCCCTGTGCGCGGCGGCGGCCCTGCCCCTCCATGCCCAGCGAACCGGCTCGGCACCTTACCGCGACAAGCAGATCCCCCACGAGTCCGGCTTCCGGGTTTTCATCGTGCCCGACATGGAAGGAATGGGGAGCGCCGTCGACAGCCGCGAGATCCTCGCCGGCAACGAGGGGGCCGCCTACAAGGACCGCTCGTCGCCCGACTACTGGGAACACTTCCGCTCACTGCTGACACAGGAAGTGAACGCCACCATCAAGGGCGCGCGCGCCGGCGGCGCCGCAAGCTTCGTGGTGAACGAGGGACACGGCGGGAACCTCTTCGCCAACGTGCTGCCCTGGGAACTCGACAGCAGCGCCATCCTCATCCGCGGCTTCCCCAAGCCGCTCATCATGGTCACCGGCATCGACAGCAGCTTCGGCACCCTGATGTTCATCGGCGCACACGCCAACGCCGGCAGCAAGGGCGTGATGCCGCACAACTTCGCCTTCGACTCCTTCACGGTGAACGGCAAGGTCCTCAACGAGGTCGGCATCAACGCCCTGATCGCAGGCGAGATGGGCGTCGCCGTCTCCCTCGTGAGCGGCGACGACGTGCTCATCGAGGAGACGAAGCCCATGCTCAACAACGGCTTCGTCGCCATCGTCACCAAGTACGCGGTCGGCCGGAGCGCGGCTATCACCTACAGCCCCGCGAAGGTCCGCCAGATGCTGCAGGCCGGCGCCACCGAGGCGGTGAAGCGGGCGAAGAAGGGCGAGTTCAAGCCCCTCGTCCTCCAGAAGCCCTACCAGGTCCAGTTCAAGCTCCGGCGCTCCTTCGCAGACAGCGTCGTGACCCAGGTGGCCGGGCTCACCGAGTTCAAGCTCGACAAGGTCGGCGACCGCACCTTCACGCTCACGACGAACAGCGCCCGGGAGATGGGCTGGCTGCTCGATGCGGTCGAGGAGATCGTGATCCGATGAGACACGTTCTCTTCGCCTGCTTCCTTGCGATACCCGGAGCGCTCGCAGCGCAGGCACCCGCCACGCCGGCGCACGCCCCCGCCGCGCGACACCACGCCTCCCGGTGCCGTCTTCGGCGTCACCGAGTACCAGCTCGCGCGCCAGAAGCTCGAGCAGGTCATGCAGAAGGATGGCTTCAGCGTCTACATCATCGGCGACATGGAGGGACTGGCCGGCGTCGTCCGGAACGGCACCGAGATGCGCCCCGGCTACCGCGGCGGCAACGAGGCCGAGCACCAGCGTTTCCGCGAGGAGCTGACCGCGGAGGTGAACGCCGTCATCGCCGGAGCGCGCGCCGCCGGCGCCACCCAGTTCATCGTGAACGAGGGCCACGGCGGCACCCTTTTCCGGAACATCGTCGTCGAGGACCTCGATCCCGAGGCGATCCTCATCCGCGGCTATCCCAAGCCGATCGTCATGTCCACCGGGCTCAATCCCATGGTGGACGCGATCATGATCGTCGGCGCTCACTCGAACGCCGGCACGTCCGGCGTCATCTCGCACAGCTACGCCTTCGACTCGTTCACCGTGAACGGTACGGTCCTGAACGAGACCGGCATCGCCGCCTTCATCGGCGGTGAGATGGGGGTCCCCATGATCCTCGCGAGCGGCGACGATGTCCTCACCGCCGAGACGGTCCAGATGCTCGGCCCCATCGAGACCGTCACCACCAAGACCGCATTCTCCCGCTCGGCGGCGGCGGGCAAGTCCTTCCCCCAGGTGCACCGCGAGCTGCAGGCGGCGTCGGCCACCGCCGTGAAAAAGGCGAAGGCGGGCCAGTACAAGCCGCTGGTGCTGCAGAAGCCGTACAACGTGCGTTTCTGCCTGCGCCGCAACTACGCCGAGGATGAGTGGGTCCGCACGACGATCGGCAAGTTCGATGGCGTCAGCGCCGACAGCGCGCAGGGCTGCTTTGCCTACACGACGGAGTCGGCTGAAGCGGTGGGAAATCTCCTCAACCTGGTCGAGTGGACCGTGCTGAAGCCGTAGCGAGGACCCGCGCACGCACCCGGCACCGGATCGTACTCAGTAGTAGCTTCAGGAACATCCATGACCGACACTCTCGCCCGCCTCGAGAATGCCCTGTCCGACCGCTACCGCCTCGAGCGGGAACTCGGCCAGGGCGGCATGGCCACGGTCTATCTCGCCGAAGACCTGAAGCATGGCCGCAAGGTCGCCATCAAGGTCCTCCACCCCGAATTGAGTGCCGTCATCGGCGGCGACCGCTTCCTCGCCGAGATCCGGGTCACCGCCAACCTGCAGCACGCCCACATTCTTGGCCTGATCGACTCCGGGGAGGCCGATGGCCTCCTTTACTACGTCATGCCCTATGTCGCGGGCGAGTCGCTGCGGAACCGCCTCACTCGCGACAAGCAGCTCCCGGTCGAGGAGGCCGTGCGCCTGGCCCGGGAAGTGGCGAGCGCCCTCGACTACGCCCACCGCCACGGCGTGGTGCACCGCGACATCAAGCCGGAGAACATCCTGCTCCAGGAAGGCTCGGCGCTGGTGGCCGACTTCGGCATCGCGCTCGCGGTGCAGCAGGCAGGCGGGAACCGGATGACGCAGACCGGGATGTCGCTGGGCACTCCGGCCTACATGTCGCCCGAGCAGGCGATGGGCGAACGGGACATCGGCGCGCGCAGTGATGTCTATGCCCTGGGTGCCATGACCTACGAGATGCTGACCGGGGAACCTCCCTTCACCGGTCCCAACTCCCAGGCCATCGTCGCCAAGGTGCTGACGGAGAGCCCGCAGCCGGTGCGGCCCAAGCGTCCCACGGTGAGCAGCGCGGTGGAGCACGCCGTGCTCACTTCGCTGCAGAAACTCCCGGCCGACCGCTTCGGCACCGCGAAGGAATTCGGCGATGCCCTCGAAGCCAAGGGGAGCTACGCGCCGACGGAGCGATTGCGGCCACCCGCTTCCCCGCCCTCCCCGCCTTTCCCGCCGGGCGGCGTTCGCCGCCATCGCGGCTGTCGCCATCATTGCGGCTCTTGCCGGCTGGCTTCTCAGGGGAAACTCCCGCGCCGTTCCTCCGGCCCGCTTCGCGCTCGTCATTCCCGCATCGCAGCGCGTCACGCCCTGGGCCGAGCCGGGTTCGTCGATTTCCGCCGACGGGCAGTTGCTCCTGTACAATGTCGACGTCGATGGCGTCACCCGGCTCTACGCCCGGCGCCTGACTGATCCTTTCGGCAGCCCGATTCCCGGGAGTGATGGGGCCGTCGGGCCCGTCCTGTCGCCCGAGGGTGACTGGTTCATCTACACCAATTCCGCGTACAGTTTGTGGCGGAAGATGCCGGTGCAGGGCGGCGCATCGATCGAGATCCCGTTGCCTCGCGGGTTCAGTGCCGCGGTGATGCGCTGGAACGGCAAGGACGGATATGCCGCCACGCTGAGCAGCGGAGAGCTGGTCCTGCTTCGCGCGACCGGCGCGCTCGATACGATCGCCGCCCCTGACACCGCAAGGCAGGAACAGAGCCTGGAGATCATGGAGGTGCTGCCGGACGGCAACCTCCTCGCCATTGCCACCGACCTCTGGCCCGCAGGTCATCTGGTCATCATCAATGCCCGGAACGGCGCGCGCACTGAGGTGCACGGAGCAGCCGACGAGCTGGGCTTCCATATCCGGCGGCCATCTCGTCTGGGCCGATCCGGTCGGGGTTCTCTTCGCCTCGCCCTTCGACGGAAAGCGCGTCACCGGCGCCGCGCGGTCACTCGGCGCCCAGGCTCAGACCACGCGCGGTGGCCGCCCCAAGGTATCGGCCGCGCGCAATGCCGGCGACCTGGCCTACATACCGGTGCAGCCGGCGAGCCTCGCTCGCGTCAGTCGCGATGGACGGGCCCAGACGCTCCTCGCGAATCCGCGCACCTACCACAATCCGCGCGTCTCGCCTGACGGCCGGAAAGTGTCGCTCGACATCTCCGACAACGAACGCGATGTCTGGCTTCTCGATCTCGGGGATACAACGCTCAGTCGCATCACCTTCGAGGGCAGCGGTCACGATGCCATCTTCACGCCCGACGGCCAGAGCATCGTGTTCGCCGTGGCGCGCGGCAACATCATCGGTGCATTCATCCGGAGGATCGACGGTGCAGGCAGCACTGATTCGGTATTGACCGCCGGTTCCCAGTACAGCATCCACACGATCACGCCCGATGGGCGCATCGGCATCGGCGTCAAGACCACGGGCGTCTCCACCAGCGGCTTTGACCTGGTGTCCGTGCCGTTGGTGGGCAGCGACCGGAAGGCATCCACGGTGCTGGAGAGTCGCTACATGGAAGGGTTCCCCGCGCTTTCGCCCGATGGGCGGTGGCTGGCGTACGCGAGCGACGAATCGGGCCGCGCCGAGGTGTACGTGCGTCCCTGGCCTGGACCGGGGCCCAAGGTCGTCATCTCGCAGCACGGCGGCATCGAGCCCATCTGGTCCCGCGACGGCCGCGAGCTGTTCTACCGCGGCCCGAGTAACGGAATGCCGTTCCTCATCGCGGCGGCCATCGAGACCCAGCCGGCCTTTCGGGTCGCCTCCCGCACGCCCTTGTTCGACGACGCGGACTATGAGACCTCCACGCCGCATGCCAATTACGATGTGATGCCTGACGGCAGCTTCATCATGGTTCGCCTCGCCCGGGCTTCCGAGTTCACCTACCTGCAGAACTGGCCCGCGCTGATGCAGCAGCAGGCCCCGGGTGCCACGCCCTGATCCTGTCACGCATGTCCCTGGGAACTCATGTCTGACGTGACCACCCGGCTCGCTGAAGCACTCGCCGACCGATACCGCATCGAGCGCGAGATCGGCGCCGGCGGCATGGCCACCGTCTATCTCGCCCTCGACCTCCGGCACGACCGCCAGGTAGCGCTCAAGGTCCTGCGACCCGAGCTCGCCGCATCGCTCGGCAATGATCGCTTCTTCCGCGAGATCCAGGTCGCCGCCCGGCTGCAGCATCCCAACATCCTGCCGCTGCACGATTCCGGGGAGGCGTCGGGATTCCTCTACTTCGTCATGCCCTACGTCGACGGTGAGTCGCTGCGGCAACGGCTCCAGCGCATGGGCGAGCTCCCCGTCCACGACGCGGTGAAGATCCTGGTGGAAGTCGTCGACGCGCTGGCGTACGCGCACAGCCAGGGCGTGGTGCATCGCGACATCAAGCCCGACAATGTCATGCTGTCAGGACGGCACGCGCTCGTCACCGACTTCGGCGTGGCCAAGGCGGTGAGCGAGGCCACCGGGCGCCAGCAGCTCACCACCGCCGGTGTGGCCCTCGGCACGCCGGCTTACATGGCGCCCGAGCAGGCCGCCGCCGATCCTCACCTCGATCATCGGGTCGACATCTACGCCGTCGGGATCATGGGCTATGAGCTGCTCGCCGGGCGGCCGCCCTTCGTCGGCATGACCTCGCAGCAGGTGCTCGCCGCACACGTGACCCAGCGGCCGGAGCCGCTCTCGACCCACCGGCCCGCCTGTCCGCCGGCGCTCGAGGCAGTAATCATGCGTTGCCTCGAGAAGCGCGCCGCCGATCGCTGGCAGACTGCCGAGGATCTGCTGTCGCAGCTCGAGCCACTCGCGACGCCCAGCGGCGGGATGACACCCACCCAGACGCGGCCGGTGTCTGCGCTGCCGCCCGTGTCCACCCGCCCGCGCTGGATGTTGCCGGCCCTGGGCGCTGTGGCGTTGGCACTCGCGGCCGGTGGATGGTTCGCCCTTCGCCGCCCGGCGCCCGTCGCCCCCCGGCAGCTCGAGCGCACCCAGCTCACCTTCACCGGCAATGCCATGACGCCCGCCCTTTCGCAGGACGGGAAGAGGCTGGCCTACACCGCGCGCCAGTGCGACAGCACGGGGCATTGCACGGTTGACGTCGTGGTGCAGGACATGGCCGGAGCCGGCAAGGCCACCATCCTGCGAGGCCTCAACAACGTCGGGTGGATCTGGTGGACGGCGGACGCGCGCTATCTTGTGCTTATGGCATCCTTCGGATCCGATCGCTGGGGCGTGTTCAGCGTGCCCTCGCTCGGCGGAGAGCCCCTCTTCCTCGGTTGTTGCAGTAGCACATTGACGCAGGGCGATACCGTGCTCATCACGCAACCGGCTCGGCTCGGCGATTCGGTCGCCTGGCTGCGCTGGGTCAGCCCCGCAAACGGCGTCGTGTACGACAGCCTCCGGATTACGCGCGATGCTCGCCACGTGACGTTTACGGTGCCGCTTTACGGGGGCCGCCTGCTGGCGATGTTTATCGTACAGCAGCAATCGTCGACGATGGTATGTGGGCCCGCGCGACGGTCGCGTCACCGACTCGGTCACCTTCGTGGCCCCGGCTATTCCTCCGTATGCCCAGAGCACGCCCGATGGCCGGTCCGTCCGGATGTTGCTTCCGCGGCGCGGCACGACGCAGGAATACGACTTGGTGCGCTACCGTGTCAGCAGCAGCGGTCGGATCGCCGCCAGGCCCGATACGCTGGCGCGCCAGCTCAACATGAGCGTCGGCGGGGATGTGCAGGACGCAGCGATGGTTTTCGACTACGGGCCGACTGAGTATTCGCTTTTTGGGCCCTTCGCCGCGATAGCCCAACGTCGATGCAGTTCACCCAGCGAAGATTGGCCCTCGCCACCGCCATGATGTATGCCAGCCTCACGCGCGACGGCAGCAAGGTTCTCCTCGTGCGCGGATCACCTACCGGCGACAGCCGGCTCCAGCTCTCCATCATGCCGTTCGACAGCGGGCCGGAGGTCGCGCTTGGGCCAGCCCCTCGACCTGGTAGACTGGGATTGGAACCAGGACGGACAAAGTGTCGTGGTGGTGACGCGGCGTGGTCCGGACAGTCTCGCCCTCGCGCGTCTGGATGTCGCTTCGGCTCGTTCGACAGCCATCACCCAGGTGGAGAGCCGGGGACTATGTCACGGCGGAGACAGTGGTAGGTGGGGGACTGGTTATCCTGCCAACACCGAACACCTTCCGACGGGTCGGAGTTCCGGGCCTGCTCGACAGCACCTTTTCCCTTCCAGCTGGTTGGGCACGTAACCTCGATCCCTCGCCCGACGGACGGGCCTTTGTGCTAACGGGCTGGGACGTCAACCAGGACTCCATTCTGGTCCATCGGGTTTCGCTGGTCGACGGCAGCGCAACCCGGCTGGCTGCCTTCGGCGGCGAGGGAGTGTTCCAGCCGGCCTGGCTGGACGACGGGACGATCATCGTGCCCGTGCTCGAGACGGCGTGGACCCAGGTCTGGTATCGCGTCCCCGCCGCCGGAGGTCCCCCGGTGCGACTGGGCTCGCCGCCTCGCGTCCCCGGCGAGTATCGCATCTCGGCCGATGGACGCAGATGCGATCGCGCGCGCCGAGGAGCGGCATACCGACGTCTACATGATCCGCAACTACGGCGAACTGCTCACGTCGAAATGAACGAGCCCGACCGCCTCGCCCAAGCACTCGCCGATCGCTACCGCATCGAGCGTGAGCTTGGTGCGGGTGGCATGGCGACCGTCTACCTCGCCGAGGACCTGAAGCACCGGCGCAAGGTCGCGATCAAGGTGCTCCGCCCCGAACTCTCCGCCGTCCTCGGCAGCGAGCGCTTCCTCAAGGAGATCGAACTCACCGCGTCGCTGCAGCATTCCAACATTCTCCCCCTCTTCGACAGCGGCAGCGCCGATGGGCTTCTTTACTACGTCATGCCCTATGTCGATGGCGAAACCCTCCGCGCGCGACTCGAACGCGGAACACCAGCTCCCGATCCCCGAAGCCGTCTCGCATCGCCAGCGCCGTCGCCGCGGCCCTCGACTACGCTCATCGTCACGGCGCCGTACATCGCGACATCAAGCCCGAGAACATCCTCCTCTCACGACGGCAAGCGCGTTGGTCGCCGACTTCGGCATCGCTCTCGCCCTTCGCGATGCCGGCGGGGCCCGCCTCACCGAGACCGGCCTCTCCCTCGGCACACCGCAGTACATGAGCCCCGAGCAGGCCACCGGCGGAGCGCGTCGTCGATGCCCGTACGCGACATCTACTCCCTCGGCGCCGTGCTCTATGAAATGCTCGCCGGCGAACCGCCTTTCACTGCCGCCACCACTCAGGGCATCATCGCCAAGCTCCTCACCCAGCCGCCCGTAAGCCTGCGCCTGTTGCGCGACACTGTGACGCCCCGGACTGGAGGCCGCCGTGGACCGGCGCTCGCCAAGTTGCCCGCCGATCGCTTTGCTACCTGTCGTGAGGTCATCGATCGTGACCAGCGCCCCTCGCGCGCTCGGTGAGTGGCGGCATGACCTCGGCCCAGGTGCACCCGTCCCGGCACTTCGTGCTTCCCGCCGCCGCTGGATCGTGCCAATCATCCGGAGGACTCGCTCGCGGTCCGCGCCATTCTCACTCGCTCGGCTGGGCGGCGCTGCGGAACCGCGCGCCCGCGGCCGCGCTACCCCTCGAGAGAGTCCAACTCACGTTTACCGGCAACGCCACCTCGCCCGGCATCTCGCACGACGGCAGCAAGGTTGCCTACTGCCACCCGCCAGTGCGATAGCACCGGGCGCTGCACCGTCAGATATCGTGGTGCAGGACGTCGCCGGTGCTGGCACCGCCACCGTGCTTCGCGGCGCGCTGATATCCGGCGGGTCCGCTGGACCCCCGATGGGCGGCTATCTCGTGTTCGTGGGTTTCTTCGGTCGCTGATCGCCGGGGCGTATTCAGCATGCCGTCCCTCGGCGGCGAGCCTCGCTATCTCGGTTGTTGCAACGCTCAGTATGGGTAGTTGGCGACACCGTTCTTGTCACCGCCCTGGCGCGCGGTACCGACACGGTTGCCTGGGTACGCTGGATCACAGCGCCCGATGGCGTGGCACACGACAGCCTCGCCCTCGGGCTTGCACGCCTAGAATGTCTCCCGTCGCGTTGACGAACTGACTGGCAGCCTGGGCCTTGTTGCCGCCTTACGTCAAGCCAGCAGAGCGTCACGTTTCGTGGAAATGACACGTTCCGGTCTGGTTACCGATTCCCTTCTCTTCCGCCGTCCTAATGCACCCGCTCTTGGCGCGGTGACCCCCGATCGTAGCAAAAACTGGGGCTCTGGTTCCCGCACCCCGGGAAGACACGGGAATACGATCTCGTTCTCTACCCCGTCGATGCAGCAGGGCAGATCGGGCAGCCCGACACTGTGTATCGCCAGCTGACGATCACTACGTCTGGCAACAACAACAATACAGGGTCCTTCGCATACGATTACGGGCCGTCCGACTACTCCGTCTGGGCGCTGGTGCGCGATGGCCCCGCGTCCATGAACTGGTCACAGCGGCGGCTTGCCGTGGCGACGGAACGCATGCTGGGCATCGTCTCAAACGCAGGCGATCGGGTGCTCCTCGGACGGAGCACCGCGGCGGCCCCGGGCAGAGTCCAGTTGTCGGTGATCCCGTTCGACAGTGGACCCGAGGCACCCCTTGGCGCGGCCGAAGACCTCGTCGATTGGGGATGGAGCCGGAACGACAGTGGTGTGATGATCGCCGCCCGACGCGGGACCGACAGTGTCGCGATCCTGCAGCTGGACCCGGCGACCGGCCGATCGACCTCCCTCACAACCATCCGAGGGAGTGGTTTCAAGAGCCGTGCAAACCGTCCCGGGGGGCGGATGCTGGTTCTGCTTCCAAACGAGGTCCGTCGCATCGGCGTGCCCGGACTTCGCGATAGCACGTTCCCGCTCCGCGACGATGCGGCGGGCTTCATTGATGCGTCGCCCAATGGCAGGGACTTGGTCGCAGCGGGATGGAACGCGACCTACGACACAGTGTTCGTGGACCGCATCTCCGTGATCGACGGTGATGCGATTCGACTCGCAAGCATCCCTGCAGTTTCGATGAGGTCGCCAACGCTGGCTGCACGATGGCTCGATTATCGTCCCTATCCTCGAGACTGCAGTGGACCATGGTCTGGTATCGCGTGCCTTCCACCGGCGGCCGCGGCGGTCGCGTCTCGGACTCCGCCTCGGTATCCGGCCTACTACACTATCTCGATCGACGGCGGCGAGCGTGGCGCGCGTGGAGGAACCGCGCACCGACATCTACATGATCCGCACTTCGGCAACTGCTCAGGTCGAAATGAGCCTCGGATGAGTCCCTGCCCACTCCGCTGACTCATCCCCGGATCAGGAAGAGCAGCCCCGCCACCACCATCGTCGTCTCGATGATCAGCACGAAGACGTGTTCCGGAATCCGGTCCACGATGCGCTTGCCGACCCACGACCCCGCGATCATCACCGGGCCCAGCGCAAGACCCGCCGTGATGGCCGTATCCGGCAGCACCGACGCCTGCCGGTAGACGATCAGCTTGGTCACGTGCATCACCACGGTGGCGCAAGCCTCCGTGCCGATGTAGGCCCCCTTCACCAGTCCGTAGGCCAGGAAGAGCGGCGCCATCAGCGGTCCGACGCTGCCAACCAATGCTGAGAGAAGGCTCGAGACCGCGCCGATGCCGGCGAACGCCTGGAGTGATGGGCGCCAGTGCAGCTGAGGTCGAAGCCGCCGCCATGCGACGATGAGTACGAGAAAAGCGCCGATGAGCCTGGTCAGGGCATGCAGCGGCGCGTTCGCAAATAGCATTGAGCCCAGCACCGCCGCGGGTACGCCTCCGAGCGCGAACCAACCCACCACCCGGTAGTCCAGTTCACGCCGGTTGAGCCACACCCGGCTGCCGTTGCCGATGAGCTGCGCGACGGTCAGGATCGGCACCGCAAGCCTCGGCCCGAAGGCGGCGACCAGGACGGGAAGCAGCACCGCCGCTCCACCAAACCCGGAGACGGCCGCCAGGGTCGCACCAGCGAAGCCCGCCGCCCCGATGCCGGCCACCTGCCAGGCCGACAACCCCGCCACCAGCCCCGACGTCATGTCGGAGGAGGTAACGCGCAGAGGTGCCTCGAGCCGGGAGGAACGGGGCGCCCTCGAAGGGGATCGTGGAACGCACGGTTGCATCGGATCGAGGGGGAACTCCTGCGTGCGTTCCCCTTTCCCCGAAGAGGGCGCCCCGTCCGACCGGCCAGGCTCATCACCGCTTCTTCATTACCGCCTCGATCTCCTTGATCTCCCTCGGCGCCTTCGACAGCCACTCCACTCCGTCCTGCGTGACGAGGTAGTCGTCCTCGATCCGGACTCCGGTGTTGTTGTATCGCTCCACCATCGGCCGCACCTGCGCGATGAACGCCCGGTTCTTCGGCGTGTCCGCCAGCATGTCCAGCAGTGCCGTGCTGATGTAGACGCCCGGCTCGATGGTGAACACCTCGTTCAGCTGGAAGCTGCCGGTCGGTGAGTACGAATACCCGCCCGCATCGTGCACCTCGAGCCCGATGCCGTGCCCCGGTCCGTGCGCCATGTAGATGAACGCCTGCGTGCACACCACCGGCACCCGCTCGCATCGCGCCGCATCGGCCCACGGCGGGTCGAGCGTCGCATCGGGACCCTCGGTCAGCCCCAGCTTCGCCAGCTCGGCGGCCATGATCGCGCGGATCGCCTTCTCGCCATTGGCCACCGGCGCGCCCGCCCTGGCCTCGCGCTCTGCCGCTAGCTGCGCCGAGCGCACGATGGTGTAGATCGCCGCCTGGTCCGCCGAGTACTTGCCATTCACCGGAATGGTGCGCGTCACGTCGCCGGCATAGCCCTGGTACAGCGCCCCCATGTCCATGACGACGATCTCGCCCGCCTGCAGGACCCGGTCGTTCGCGCGGTAGTGATAACTCGTCGAGTTGGGGCCTGAGCCGATGATGGCACGGAACGATGCGCCTGTCGCCCCTGCCATCCGAAACGTGTAATCTGCCAGCGCTTGAATCATGCCCTCATTGACACCGGGTTGAACGGCCTTCATCGCCGCCACCTGGCCCTGTGCCGAGATCTCTACCGCCTTGCGCAGCAGCGCCAGCTCGGCCGGGCTCTTCACCACCATCAGTGAGTCCAGCAGCGCGTCGGCGCTCCTGATCGTCACCGCCGGATGCGCGGCCCAGAAGCGCTGCACGAAGTACCGCTCGGCGCTGAGGGAATCGGTCGAGCGATAGTCGCGGCTGTGCGCGTCCGTCACCGTCCAGAGCGTCCCTCGGCTCGCCATGCCGTCCAGCACGTCACGCAGCTGGTCGGAATTCCGGAGCCCCAGTCCGGTGCGGCGCTGGAGGTCGGCCGAGTCGGGCGCGAACCCGTCGTAGAGCGCCCGGCGCGGGTCGATCGGCGGCTCGAACAGCATCGCGTACGTCACCTTGCCGGCCTTCATGGCCATTACGAAGACCGCGTTGACGCGACGGTACCCTGTCAGGTACTCGAACGCCGGTAACTGGTGAAAATCGGCCTCGTCCGTCATCGGTTCGCCGGCGCCGAACGACAGCAGCACCCCGTCACCCAGGTGCGCAGCCACGGTATCACGTCGCGTGGCATACTCCGAAGTGGGAACCTGCGCCGCGACCGGGTGGGCGAGGAAGAACATCACGGCAATGGACACGCAGAGGGATTTGGTCATGGCCGGAATCTGCGGCTGGGCCCGCCGTGCGCAACCCGGGGTGATGGATCCATCCGCTGTTACTGGCACGCCCCGAAATCGTCGTGCATGTTCTGGAGGACTTGTTTCAGGAGTCGCCCGTGACTGACACTCATTTTCAGAACGCAGCTGCGCTGCTGGATGAAGCGGCCGAGAGCAGCGAGCTGGAGGCACTTGTTGCGTCAGGGACACCGTTGGCCAGCGAGTTTCGGCAGAACCTGCGGAACTTGAGGAGCTCGCTCCTGAGAACGCCCGCCGTCATCACGCCGGAGGAAGCCAGGGGGCAGCTCGACCTGCTGATCTTCAGCGCGAGTGGCAAGTTCGCGCCATTTGCCGACAAACTCCGAATCGCACGGGATGCACTCTGATGATGCCCGAAGCTGGGCCGTCCCGCATTGTCCCTGAGCCTGACACGGGTGGCGATGCCGCGTATGCCAAGGAGCTCTTCGCAGTCTATGAAGGCTTCTCGAAGGACCTGCGGACGTGGCTCGTGGCCTATGGGATCGGCGGCCCGATCCTTTTCGTCACGCACGAACCCGTATGGCGCGCCATCGGGCAGTCAGGATTTGCACGGCCCCTCGCCCTGTTGTTCCTTGGGGGCGTGGCGCTGCAGGTAGTCCTCGCGGCACTCAACAAGACCATCATGTGGGCGGCCTACTATGGCGAAACGGAGGTCTCGTTTCAGGCCACTCGCCGCTTTCGGCTGGCTACCTGGCTCTCGAGGCAGTTCTGGATTGATTTTCTTGTCGATCTTGTGAGCATTCTTGCATTCGGCTGGGCAACGTATCTGGCATTCCGCGCCATCACGAGCACTGGCTGACACGCGCGTGCTGCCGTACGGCCCATACTACCGCGGAAAAGCTTCCGGCAACCCGCCATCGACCGTGAGAATGTCACCGGTCGTGTACTTGAAACGCTCGCTCGACAGCAGCACCGCCAGGTCCGCCACCGCACTCGCCGGGATCAGTGACGCGCCCATCAGGTTCCGCTTCTTGTAGACCTCGAGTTGCTCCTCCGTCGAGATTCCCTTCCCCGCTGCGCGCTCGGCCGCGAACTTGAGGAACAGCGGCGTCTCCACCTGATCGGCGTTGATCGCGTTCACCCGGATCCCCTCGCCACCCAGTTCCACCGCCGCCACCCGGATCGCCTGCAGCATCGCCGCCTTGCTCCCGCCGTAGGCCGCCGCGTCCTTCCCCGGCACCAGCGCTGCTTTCGACACCGACGCCACGATGCTCCCGCCCAGCCCCTGGCGACGCATGATCGCCGCCGCGCCCGCGATCGTCATGACCGCACCCAGGTAGTGCACGTCGAGCTGCTTCTGCAGGTCCTCGCGTGTCAGTTCCGTGAGGGGCGCGAACCTCGGCGGCAGCCCCGCCGTGTAGAACAGGCTGTCGAGTCCGCCGAACTCGCGCACGGTCCGCGTGAAGAGCAGGTGCAGGCTCGCATCGTCGCGCACATCCACCATGACACCGATCGCGCGACCCGGGGCCTTCGCCACCACGACCGCAGCGACCCGCTCCGCCGACGGCCCGTCCAGGTCGGCCACCACCACGTGCGCGCCCGCCTCGACGTACGCGTGCACCGCGGCCTCGCCGATCCCGCTCCCGCCGCCCACCACGATCACCACGTGCCGCGCCAGCAGCAGGGATTTCCGTTCTTTCTCGATCTCCTCGTCGACCTTCCGCCGCTCCAGCGGCCAGTGCTCGAATTCGAACACCTCGCGCTCGGGGATGAACTCGAACGCGTCGACGGCCTCCGCGTTCTCCATCGCCTTGAGTGTCGCGCGGTAGCATGCGTTCGCGGTGACCGCGTTCTTCTTGTCCTTGAACACCGTCACCATGCCGAGTCCCGGCACCAGCACCACCTTGGCCCAGTCCCGCAGCGGCACCTCGGCCTTTGCGGCGTGGCGCGCGTGATACGCCTCGTATTCCGCGTGCGCCGCCGCGATCTGCTGCCGCGTGGAAGCCGCCAGCTGCTCGGCGCTGTCACCCAGCTTGAGCTCGATCCACACCGGCTTGGTGCCGGCGCGCAGGATGTGCTCCGGCGTCGCCACGCCGCGCGCACTCACCTCGCGAAGCCGCTCCGAGGCCAGAGTCGCCAGGATCTCCGTGCTGTCATCCAGGTGCAGGATCACCCGCTCAGAGACGCCCAGCGCGCCGCGGATCGCCGGCAGCACCGCCTCCGCCGCCCGCGTCCGTTCGTCGCTCGTGGGATGCCCGCCGCGCGGCGCACCCAGCACCTGTCGCCCGCGCTTGCTCGCCTTGAGGAATTCTTCCGTTGCCGCGATGGCGCGCATCAGCCGCTCATGGCACTCGTCGGCATCGTCCGCCCAGATGACGAGCCCGTGGTGTGCCAGCGCCATGCCGATCGCGTTCGCGGGAATCTTGTCCGCGATCAGGTCCACCGATCGCGCCAGCGGAAAACCCGGTCGCGCGTACGGCACGTAGGCCACCTCGCCCGCGAACACCTCCTTCACCAGCCGCTCCGCCAGCGCGTCCTTCACGTTGGTGAGGCTCATCGTGGCCACGTCGTGCGTGTGCACGATCACCCGGTGCGGCAGCAGCGAATGCAGCGGCGTTTCCACGCTCGGCGCCGGCCCGTCCCGGCCGATCATGCACTCACCCATGAACCGCATCATCTCCTGGTCGCTCATCGACGACACGCCCCGGAGCCCCGCGAGGCCGTCCAGCGACAGCTTCGAGAAGCCCTTCCGCTCGATCGAGCGCAGGTCCGTGCCGCTCCCCTTCACCAGCAGCGCGGACACCATCCGCCCGCTCGCGTCCTTCAGCATCGTCTTGATGGAGCTGTTCCCCCCGCCCGGCTGCACCAGCCGCGACTCCCGGCCGATGAGGTTGGACAGGGTGACGAGCTGGTCCAGCTCGTCCGCTATGGCAGTGGGATCGGGTGGAGTCATGGCCGAGAAGATAACGCGCCGTCGGCCGTCACAGTTCGGCGAGCGGCATCTGGTGGGCTCCCTCGCGGCACACGGTGGCGACGCCTTACATCAGGCTCAGGGCCCGCCAACGGTGCCGCTCTGGGAGTCCACCGGACCGCCGCTCGCCCCAGGCCGTGAGGAGCGGGGCGCCCTCGGAGGGGATCGTGGAACGCACGGTCGCCAAGAGCGAAGGGGAACTCCGGCGTGCGTTCCCCTTTCCGCGAAGAGGGCGCCCCGTCCGACCGGCCACGTGATCCGACTGCGCCCGACCGGCGCAGCCCGCCTTATCTTCCCCAAGCCCCTCCTCACTGGCCGCGCATGCCCGATCTCATGGGGTCGCTCCAGTCTGCCCTCGCCGATCGCTACCTGTTCGAGCGCGAACTCGGACGCGGCGGCATGGCAACCGTATTCCTTGCCCGCGACCTCCGGCACGATCGCCAGGTCGCCATCAAGGTCCTGCGCCCCGATCTCGCCGCTGCGGTCGGCACCGACCGGTTCCTCGCCGAGATCCGCATCACCGCCCGGCTCCAGCATCCCCACATCGTCCCGCTCTTCGACAGCGGCGCCGTCCCCATCGACCCCCACACACCCGACAGCCGCGATCTCCTTTACTATGTGATGCCCCTGCTCGAGGGCGAATCCCTCCACGAGCGCCTCGGCCGCGAGGGAGCCCTGGGCATCGACGACGCGCTCCGCATCACCCGCGATGTTTCCGCCGCGCTCGGCTACGCCCATGAACTCGGCGTGGTGCACCGCGACATCAAGCCCGGCAACATCATGCTCACCGGCGGGCAGGCCGTCATCGCCGACTTCGGCATCGCACGCGCGCTTTCCGTCGCTTCCGGTGACCGCCTCACCGAGACCGGGCTGGCACTCGGTACCCCGCACTACATGAGTCCGGAGCAGGCAGCCGGCGATCCGCACGTCGATGGGCGTGCCGACATCTACGCCCTGGGCTGTGTCCTCTACGAGATGCTTGTCGGCGAGCCGCCCTACACCGGCCCGACCGGCCAGGCCATCATCGCCCGGCATATGACCGACTCGCCCCCGCCGATTCGGGCCCGGCGGGAGACGGTGCCTCCAGCAGTGGAACGGGCCATCGGTCGCGCCCTCGCCCGCATCCCCGCCGATCGCTTCCGCACCGCGCCCGAATTCGCTGCGGCACTCGCTGCACCGGTGAGTGGCGTTCCAGCGCCTCGTTCTTCCGTGTCACGCAGGTCATGGTTTCTCGCCGGGTCGATCGTCGCCGTGGCGGCTGCAACCGTTGTCATTGCGCTCCGCCTGCGCTCGACACCCGCGGTCAGCGACGTGGGCCCGTCCGCATCTCTCATCGCCGTCCTGCCCTTCACCCCAAGCGGCACCGACACGGCGCTCTCCCGCCTCGGGCGCGACCTGGTGTTCACCCTCAGCGCCGAGCTCGATGGTCTTGGTGACATTCGGGTCGTCGACGCCCACACCGTGCTGGCCCAGGCAAAGCCCGGTGATGTCGTCACGCCTGCTGAGGCGGTGACATGGGCCCGCCGCTTCGGCGCCGGCAGCATCGTGCATGGCAGCCTCGTCCGCGAGGGTCCCGATGTCCGTCTCGACTTCGTGCTCCTCGCCACCGACAGCAGCACGGCACCGCTCGCCCGCGCCTCTGTCTCCGGCGCCGCGGATTCCATCGCGGCGCTCACCGACTCGGCGGTGCACAGCCTGCTGCGCCAGGTGTGGACGCGCGGCTCGGCGCCCACGCCGAGTCTCGAGGCGGCCCTGAAGACCCGCTCCGCCCCGGCGCTGCGCGCCTTTCTCGAGGGCGAGCGCCAGGTGGCGGGCGGCCGCTGGGACAGCGCGGCAGTGTACTTCGCTCGCGCGAGGGAAATCGACCCTGAGTTCTGGCTCGCCTATTCGCGGGAGCAGTACGCCCAGGCCTGGTCGGTGCACCAGCCGGTCGATTCCCTGGTCGAGTTGTTGAATGAACATCGTCACGACCTGCCCGAGCCGGAGCGGCTCGTCACCGAGGCCAACCGCCTGCGCGCCCACGACAGCATCAGTCTCGCCATTGATCGTGATCGCCAGCTCACCGAGCGATATCCCAGCTCCTGGTTCGGCTGGCTCGACCATGCCGACGAATTGCTGCACAACGGCCCGTTGCTCGGGTACACGCGGGACGAAGCAATGGTCCGTTTCCGGCGGGCATTGGAACTCAACCCCGACCTCATCCCCGTTCACGAGCACCTCATGATGGCGGCGCTTCAGGATCGCGATACCGCCGCGGCCAGCCGCGGGCTCAGCGAGCTCACCCGCCTGGACGCCGGCCCGAGCCTGACAGCAGACGGCTACGGCAACCGGATGCTGCAGTTCCGCTTCCTCGACGCCGTCATCCGCGGCGATAGTGCCCGGGTCACCCGGCTCACCGACAGCCTCGCCCGTGATCCAGCTCCCCTCGCCGTCGATGATGGAAGCTTCTACGATCCCTACCGTTATCGCTTTCCGGCGCAGCAGATCGCGGTGAGCTCGCGTGGCCTCCGGTACATGACGCTGCCCGGCCGCATTCGCGCGCATGCCAGGCTCATCACCTTCTCGTGGGTGGCGAGGGGTGCCTGGGATTCCGCGCTTGTCGCCTTTGATCGCCTGGCGAAGGGCGGCATCGACTCGACGGCGACGCTTCGCGCCTATGGCCTCGCCGCGGTGGGAGAGTGGCTCGGTGCGGTTGATACGGGTGAAGCGTCACGGCGGCGTCCCGCCGCGGTCACGCTCGCGAGGACCGCGGGCGATCGCGCCGAACTCGCGTGGCTCGACGGGCTCAGGGCCGTGGGCCGGCGTGATCGCCGCGGAATCACCGACGCGCGCACCGCACTCCAGCAGGGCGGCGCATCTGAGGCGAACTCGCTCGATCGCTCGCTTGCGGCGTTCGCGACCGCACTCGATGGGTCGACCAGCGCGGCCGGCACCGCCATGGCGGCACTCGAATGGGAGCAGGCGGCGCTCGCCGCGCCCGACTTCTCCAACCATCCCTACACCATCATCGTCGACCGGCTCGCTGCTGCGCGATGGCTCCAGCCCACCGACCCCGCCCAGGCACTCCGCCTGCTCAACGTGGTCGATGGCGCTTACATGATCCACGTCAGCACCCCATACAGCCTCATGCTGGCGGGACTGGCGAACCTGGAGCGCGCGCGCATCGAACAGCGCCTGGGACACGATGAAATCGCGCGCGCGTACTACCGCGAATTCCTCCGCCTGTACGACCGCCCGCCAGGAGGACATGAAACACTGATCGCTGAGGCGCAGGAGGCACTCAGCCGACCGGCATCCCGGCAATAGGCGATAGCGGGACGCGGCGAGCGGCGAGCGGCGATCCGGTGGGCTCCCGGAGCGGCACCGTTGGCGGGCCCTGAGCCAGACGTAAGACGTCGCCACCGTGTGCCGCGAGGGAGCCCACCAGTTGCCGCTCGCCCCCCATAGGGGGCCACCAGTTGCCGCTCGCCCCATAGGGGGGCCACCAGTTGCCGCCCGCCGGCACGTGGAACTCATGCGTGCGTTCCCCTTTCCCCGAAGAGGGCGCCCCGTCCGACCGGCCGGACTCCTCCTACCGGGCCATCACACATTCGCTTATGGTCCCGTGCATGAACTCCAAGCTTCCCATGGCCGGTGTCTTCGCGCCGGTGATCACCCCCTTCAAGCCCGACCTCTCGCCCGACTCCGATCGACTCATCCGTCATTGTCGCTGGCTGTTGGCGAATGATGTCGGCCTGGCCGTCTTCGGCACCAACTCCGAGGGCAACTCCCTCTCGGTCGACGAGCGCATCACGCTTCTGGACGACTTGATCGACGCCGGTCTCGACCCCGCCCGCATGATGCCCGGCACCGGCTGCTCCGCCTTCACCGATACCGTCCGTCTTACCGCACACGCCGTGAAGCGCGGATGTGGCGGCGTCCTCATGCTCCCGCCTTTCTACTACAAGAACGTGAGCGACGAGGGCCTCTTCCGCACCTTCTCGGAGATCATCCAGCGCGTTGGCGACGCCCGGCTCCGCGTCTTCCTCTATCACATCCCCCAGTTCTCCATGGTGCCGATCTCGCTCGGCGTGACCGAGCGCCTGCTCGCTGAATATCCCGGTCAGGTTGCCGGCATTAAGGACAGCAGCGGCGACTGGTCCAACACGGCGGCGTTCCTCGACGCCTTCGCTGCGGATGGCTTCCAGGTCTTTCCCTGCCGCCGAGACGATGCTGCTGCGCGGACTCCCGCTCCGCGCGGCCGGCTGCATCAGTGCCACCGCCAACGTGAACCCCGGGCCGCATCGCCGATATGTATCGCACCTGGCGCGAGCCCGGCGCCGATGCGAAGCAGGCCCGGCTCGACACGCATCCGCGGCATCTTCGCCCGGTTCCCCATGATCCCGGGCCTCAAGGCGGCCGTCGCGCACTGGAGCCATGACGCCGAGTGGCGCAACGTGCGCCCGCCACTCACGCCGCTCGAGCCCCAGGTGGAGCAGGAGCTGCTGTCCGTCCTGACGAGCGAGGATTTTGACATGCCTGGCCTGGAGCGACGCTGACCCGCCTACCCCCTCCCCCCTTACCCCTTACCCCTCACCCCTCACCTCACATCACTCGCCTTCCCCGTCCTCCCGCCTTCCCCGCCTTATCTTCACCCATGACCACTTTCGCGAAGCTCGGTCTCGCCCCCGTCCTCGTCGAAGCCCTCACCGCCCTGGGCTACGAGGAACCCACGCCCGTGCAGCGCGAGGCCATCCCTCCACTCCTCGAGGGACGTGACCTCCTGGGCCAGGCCGCGACCGGCACCGGCAAGACCGCCGCCTTCGCCCTTCCGCTCCTGCAGCAGCTCTCGAAGGAAGCGCCCGAGCCGTCCCGTCCCGCCGTGCTCGTGCTCGTCCCCACCCGCGAGCTCGCGATGCAGGTCGCCGAGGCATTCCATCGCTATGGCCGCGCCATCGGTGCCCGCACCGTGCCGGTCTACGGCGGCCAGTCCTTCAGCCAGCAGATCTCCGTCCTCCGTCGCGGCGTGCACGTCGTCGTCGCGACGCCGGGTCGCGCGCTCGATCACATCCGGCGCAGCACACTCGACCTCACCGGAATCCAGGCCATCGTGCTCGACGAGGCCGACGAGATGCTCGACATGGGCTTCGCCGACGAGCTCGAGGCGATCCTCGAGGCGGCGCCCGAGAAGCGGCAGACCGCCCTCTTCTCCGCCACCCTGCCGTCGCGCATCGCGAAGATCGCCGAGCGTCACCTCGTTGATCCGGTGCGCGTGCTCGTGCTCAGCGAGAAGACCCCGGCCGGCTCGCTCCCCAAGGTGCGCCAGACCGCCTACGTCCTTTCGCGCGCGCAGAAGGTGCCCGCGCTCGGCCTCGTGCTCGACCTCGAGGCGCCGACGCTCGCGCTGGTGTTCTGCCGCACGCGCCACGAGGTCGACAGTCTCGCTGAGAGCCTGTCGGGACGGGGCTATCGTGTCGAGGCGCTGCATGGGGGACTGAACCAGCTTCAGCGCGATCGTGTCATGAAGCGCGCCCGCGGCGGCACCGTCGACGTGCTCGTCGCCACCGACGTCGCGGCGCGCGGGCTCGACATCGAGCATGTCACGCACGTCATCAACTTCGACGTGCCCGAGTCGCCCCAGACCTACGTGCACCGCATCGGGCGCACCGGCCGCGCCGGGCGTGAGGGAGTGGCCATCACCTTCGCCGAGCCGCGCGAGCATCGGTTGCTTCGCAGTATCGAGTCGATGACCAGGCAGAAGATCGCGGTGGCGCCGTTGCCCACGGTGCACGACATCAAGGCGAAGCGGCTGGAGATTACCCGTGCCGACATTCGCGAGACGATTGGGGCGGGCGGGCTCGACAAGTACCGCGTGGTGGTGGAGACGCTGGCGGAAGAGTTCGACATCATGGACATCGCCGCGGCGGCGGTCCAGCTCGCCCATCAGGCCGAGGCGGGTGAGGAACCGCTGGAAATTCCCCCGGCGCCTGAACCCGTGAAGCGGGAACGCCCGGCCGCGAGCGAGAAGTACAAGAAGCACGGCGAGAAGTCGGATCGCCCGTCGAAGAAGCCCGCCGCCCGCGGTCCCAGGATGGCCCGCGTCTACATCGGCTCGGGCAAGTCCTCGAACATGCGTCCAGCCGACCTGGTCGGTGCCATCGCGAACGAGGCCGGCATCGAGGCGAAGAGCATCGGCACCATCGAGATTGCGGAGAAGTTTTCGCTGGTGGAACTGCCGGAGGAACTGATGGACGATGTGATCAAGGCGCTGCGAAGCACGACGATCAAGGGGAAGAAGCAGACGGTGCGCCGCGACGCAGCGAACCGCCGCGGCTCCTAGCCCCGCCGGCAGATTCAGGCGCGTCTCTGGGGCGGCTCCGTCGGCACACGTGCCGTCGCTTCAGCGTCTTGCGCGAGGATCAGGCTTCGATGGCGAACGCGCCGGGCAACGGTGCCTCTGGCGCCATCCCCATTCGACGCGCCTGACGACAGCGGTCGGGACGGGCAGGTCGTCACCCGTGAGGCATGCCGCAGGCCGGGAGGGATGGGGCGCCGGCGAAGGGGATCGTGGAACGCACGGTCGCAACGGATCGAAGGGGAACTCCGGCGTGCGTTCTCCTTTCCCCGAGCCAGGCGCCCCGCCCGACTGGCCGCACGATATCCTTTCCGCGAGGGTGGCCCCCTGCCGACCGGCCGTTCAATACTTTTCCGCGAGCCCGGCCGCCCCGACCGACCGGCCGAATCGTCACGGGGTAGGTGATGGCCTGACCGCGGACTTATCATCCACTCCTAACCCACACCAGAGCGACCCCTGAACAGCCCAGTTTCCAGGCTTTCCGCCGCCCTCGCCAGCCGCTACCGCATCGAGCGTGAACTTGGCCAGGGTGGCATGGCCACCGTCTATCTCGCCGAGGACCTCAAGCACCACCGCCGCGTGGCGATCAAGGTCCTGCGTCCTGAGCTGGCGGCGAGTCTCGGCGCCGACCGCTTCACCCGCGAGATCGAGGTCGCGGCACGCCTCCAGCACCCCCACATCCTCGGCGTGCTCGACTCCGGCGATGCCGACGGCTTCTTCTACTACGTCATGCCCTACGTCGAGGGCGAGACCGCTCCGCGATCGACTCGCGCGTTCCGGCGAGTTGCCCGTCTCGGAAGCGGTGCGCCTCCTCTGCGAGGTCGCCGAAGCGTTGTCCGTCGCCCACCGGGCCGGCGTCGTCCATCGCGACATCAAGCCCGAGAACGTGCTCCTCTCCGGCCGCCACGCCATGGTCATGGACTTTGGTGTCGCCAAGGCCGTCACCGAGGCCACCGGCGAGCATAACCTCACCAGCGTCGGCGTCGCACTCGGCACCCCGTCGTACATGGCACCGGAGCAGGCCTCCGCCGATCCGCAGATGGACGCGCGCGTCGATATCTATGCCGTCGGTGTGATGGGCTACGAGATGCTGACCGGCCACACGCCGTTTCCCGGCCTGAATCCGCAGCAGACGCTGGCCGCGCACGTCACCCAGGCGCCCATCCCCGTGGGGCAGCAGCGCGCCGGCCTCTCGCCCGCGCTCGATGCCGCCATCATGCGCTGTCTTGCCAAGCGTCCCGCCGACCGCTTCCAGACCGCCGACGAACTTGTGACGGCGCTCGAGCCGCTCACCGCCTCGAGCGGCGGAATCACCCCGACGCACACCCAGCCGGTGCCGTCGCTCGCCATGACACCCGCGCGGAAGCCCGCTCGCACGTATGCTATCGCAGGTGCCGTGGCGCTCCTCCTGGCCGCGGCAGTCGTCATATGGAAGCCATGGTCCCGCACCGCCGCGAAGCCGCTCGACCAGAACCTCGTCGCCGTGATGCCCTTCCGCGTGGCCGGCGCCGACCCGAGCGTCCAGTACCTGCGCCAGGGCATGCTCGACCTGCTCCAGGCCAAGCTCACCGGTGAAGGCGGCGCCCGCGCCGCCGACACGCGCTCGGTCCTCGCCGCGGTGCGCGATGCCGGCGGCACCGATACCCAGGACCTCGACGGCAGTGCCGTCACCACACTCGCCCGGAAGCTCGGCGCGGGACGCGTGCTGCAGGGCAGCATCGTGGGACCGCCCGATCATCTCGTCATCAGCGCGACCCTGCTCGCCATGCCCGGCGGCGGCACCGTCGCGCAGACCAGTGTCACCGGCCCGAAGGACAGCCTCTTCGTCCTCATCGACCGTCTCACCGGCCAGCTCCTCGCACTCGGCGCCGGTGCTCACGAGAACCAGCTGAGCGCCCTCACCACCACCAACCTCGACGCACTCCGCGCCTATCTCGATGGCGTCACCGCCTATCGGCGCGGCGCTTTCCAGGGTGCGACGCCGCTGCTCGAGAAGGCGGTCGGCCTCGACTCGACATTCGCCCTGGCATTGTCCGCCCTCATCGAGGCCGATGGCTGGCATAAAGCGAATGGCGACATGAATCGCGTGCGCCGCCTCGCGTGGCAGTATCGCGACCGCCTCAACCCGCAGGACCAGCTCTTTCTTTCATTGCGGCTGGGCTCCGCATGGCCGAAGACCACGCCGTGGAACGTGCAGATCGCCGACGCCGAGAAGGCGGTGCAGAAGGTTCCCGAGAGCGCCGATGCCTGGTACTACCTTGGCGATGCGCTTTTCCATTTCGGCTTGGTGTCCGACATTCCCGATCCGCAGGCGCGCGCACGTCGTGCGTTCGAGCAGGCGATTCAGCGCGATTCGCTTTATGGCGGTCCCGTCGCGCATCTCGCGGCACTGACCTTCGCCATGGGAGATACCGCGGCCCAGCGCCTGTGGACGGCACGGGACATTGCCCTCGACCCGGACGGCGAAAGCGTCCTCAACGCCCGCTGGCAGCTCCTCGCGGCGACCCGGAACAAGAAAGGCATCGCGGCGTTCCTTGGCGCCGCCGATTCGATGCCGGCGATTGACCTGGCCTCCCTGCCCTTCTTTGCCCCGGCCGACAGTACGACCATCGCGCACCAGGACGAGTTGTTCCAGGCCGCGCATCGCATTGCCGCGACCAGGGATGAGCGCTGGCAGGTGGCAATCGGCCGCGTCTATGAGCTGTGGAACCGGGGCCGCCCTGCCGAGGCGGCGGTGTGGATGGACACACTGTTCAGCATCAATCCCGGCGCCGCGGCGATCCAGTCGTTGCTCGGGACAGTGTACTACGGTGCTGGCCGGCCCGACACGTCGAAATTCACGCCGGACCAGCTCGATTTCCTCCGGCTGCGGCAGGGTGATACCATCGCAGGAAACGGGCCGTGGCGGTGTTCCGCGATCGGGCCAGCAAGGACACCCTGCAAGGCATCTGGTTCCGGATCGCGCCACTGATGGAGGCCCTCCTCGCCGTCGATCGTGGTGACCCTGCCGCCGAGCGCCTGGTCGACTACGCCGATTCGCTCTGGGTGGGACGTGAAGGGAATGCCAGCTGGGCCTCGATCCAGCTGGCGCGCCTGTACCAGGCTCAGGGCCGTACCGATCGCGCCCTCCGCGCGGTGCGCCGCCGCTGGCTGCCCCTGGGCAGTCCCGAACCAGTGGGCCTCGCCGAGTCCTACCGCCTCGAGGGCCAGCTCGCCGCGAAGCTCGGCGATCGCCAGGCGGCCATTGCGGCGTACAGGAATTACCTGCGGCTCAGGTTCGATCCCGATTCATCCCGCATTCCCCAGCGCGATAGCGTCCGCGCCGAGTACGCCGCCATCGCCGACGTCGAGAAGCAACAGCAATGACGCCTTGACTGATCCTTGACCCTCAAGTCATACGGAATGAAGCACAGGATTTCGGCCACGCGCGGGAGCCATCGCATTGACCGCCATTCCTGAGCGCGTCCGTCGGCTCATCCTCGATGCCATCGATTCCGTGGCGGAACTCGAGGCTTTGCTGCTCCTGCGGGAAACTGGCGGCCAGTCCTGGACACCCGACGACGCCAGCGCGCGCCTCTACGTCAGCCGGATGGTCGCGGCCTATTCGCTCGGCGCCCTCGCCGACCGGGGCCTCCTGCAGGAAACCGCGGATGGCTTTGTCTATCAGCCGGTATCACCGGCCCTCACCGAGGATGTTGCCGCACTTGCCGCCGCCTATAGCCAGAACCTGATTGCGGTCACCCAGCTCATCCACGCCAAGCCCGGCCGAGCGCGCAGGACTTCGCCCGGGCGTTCCGCCTCAGGAAAGAACCGTGAGCGCGGCGATCTTCGTCTACGTCCTGTGTGCGGGTGCGGCGTTACTCTGCACCCTGCTGCTCCTGCGCGGATATCTCCAGACCCGGACCGTCTCCTCTTGTGGAGCACGTTCTGCTTTGTTGGCCTGACCGTCAACAATGTGCTGGTGATCATCGACCTGGTGGTATTCCCTCAGGTTGACCTGTTCATCTGGCGGACGGTCGCCGCCCTGCTGGGCGTCACGGCCCTGTTGTTCGGGCTCCTGTGGGAGGGTCGGCGATGAGCCAGGCGCATGGGATGTTGCTGGGTGCACTCGCCATGGGCACCTTTGTCATCGGCGTGATCTTCCTTCGCTACTGGCGGGACGGCGGGGATCGTTTCTTCCTGTACTTCGCGCTCTCCTTCTTCGTGCAGGCCGTGAATCGGGTGGCACTGGCGCTTTCCGTCTCGCCGCAGGAGGGCATGCCTTGGCAGTACGGTGTCCGGCTGCTCGCCTACCTGCTGATACTCGTAGCCATCATCGACAAGAACCGGCCGCCAAGGCGTCCAGCCTCCGGCTGACGACCGATGTCCTGAGCGCAGCGAAGCATTGACTGACGGGTGACGACAAGCCGCCTCAACGCCGCTATCGCTCACTTCCTGTATGCCTTCCATTCCTCGGCTGATCAACCGCGCGGAACCCCGCCCCACCGCTCACGGGCTCCCACCCGCGTACCGGGAAACAGGACCGAATGCGCGAGGACGGTCGCCCCCTCGCCCACGATCACGTCTCCCATGATCGTCGCTTTCTCCCCGATCGTCGCGCGATCGCCTACCACGATCGGCGCGATCACCAATCGCCCCGCACCACCATAGTGACAGAACAGGGTCGCGCTCCCCCCGATCACGACGTCGTCGCCCAGCGTGATCATGCTTGGGTCGGAGAAGTTTTCGCTCGAGATCCGCACCCGCCGGCCCAGCCGCATTCCCATTGCCCGCAGAAACAGGATGCCGATCGGCGTCATCGTCACGAAGGGCAGGAACGAAAAGCGCACCAGGTAGAATAGCGCGTTGTGCAGGTACCATGGCACGCGGCGAGCGTGAAAGTACCCGCCGGAGAATGGCCGCAGGCGGGTGGGCAGCAGGAAGTTGAGGATGGGCACCACCACCAGCAGCGCGAATCCCGACAGGAAAAGTGCGCTGCCACCCAGCACCCCCAGCGCGGGCCACCGGAGCCAGCTCTCCCACGACCAGAGGCGCGGTGCCGCCCGGTTCACCAGCAGGAAAGACGGCACCAGGGCCAGGCCCACCGCCGTTGCCGCTATCACGTACACCGCGATCACGGCCAGTGCGTAACTCAGCGACGAAAACCGGCGGATGAACCGGTCTGCCGCGCCAGTGGGTACCGGATTGTCACTTTCGTCGAAGAATTTCAACCCGTCACCGCGCTCGGGGCGTCACCACCAACCCGAGCGCCACTCTCCGCCACCCCGTCCACAATTCCGTCCCCTCGCCCGACCGGATCAGCATCTGGCTCGAGATCCCCCCGTCCAGCAGCACGGCGCTCGACGCACCCAGCGCGCCCATCACCGCCGCCATCTCCGGCGTCGTCAATCCGAGCGGGATGTTCGCCAGCACGCCACCCAGCGCCTCGAACCGCGTCATCGCCACCAGCACTTTCCCATCGCGCTGCATGCCCAGCGCGAGCCGCGCATCCCGGTGATCACGGTCGACGCCCAGCCCATCCTGCCGGAGCGGCATCGGGATCTCCCCGTCGTTCGCCAGCAGCGTCGGATAGGACTGGAACGCGAGCGCGGCACCCGGAAGAGCCTGCGCGATCGAATCAGGTGACACCAGCCGCACCGCGCCCGATCCGTCCACCACGATCCCCGGCGCCAGCGGTCCCCGGCCCGGTGCCTGCCGCTCCACCCCGTCCTGCACCAGCCAGCCCCACGGGCGGTTGTCGGTGAACTGTCCCGCGTTGATCGCGAAGAGCGCGTCGTCCGGTGCCTCATCCACCGACCACCGGCCCGCGAATACCCGCCCATCCGTGGGCTTCACCAGCCGGAACTCGAGCTGGGCCGGGTCCAGCCGCACCACGATCACGCGCACCCGGAACGCCTCGCCCTCACCCGAGAGCGACAGCTCGCCCCGCTCCACCCCCGGAGCCACCGCGCGGAAGCCCACCCGGTCGATCACTGCCGGAAGCGCCGCCCGCCAGGCGACCGGTGCCGAGTCCACCCGCCACCAGGTTTCCCAGCCACCCGGCGCGCGCACGGCCAGCTCCGGGCCGCCCGCGATCGATGCGGGAAGCCCGGCCACGGCCAGGGCGACACCAGCGAGGAGAGTTCTCACATCAACGGCACGTTCGCCTTGCTGGCCTGCGCCATCAGGTCGCGGGTCTGCCCCAGCGCGTCGTTGATCGACTTCGCCTCGTCATCGGGGGTGTCGCTGCCACCCTGCACCTGCGTGTTGCTCGCGGCATAGCCCATCGCCTTCTCCTTGGCCAGGCGGAACTCGCTGTCCGACATTCCCGCCGCCTCGGCGCCCTGCTTGTTGATGTCCTCTGCCGCGCTGGTGGGCTGCGCGCCACCCGCCGCCCCACGCCGCGCCGCCACCCGGCGCAGGGCTGACTTCGGCTCCTCGCCGCACTTCTTCTTGATGCTGTCCGCCACCGCCCGCTGCAGGGCCGCGCTCTCCTGCATCGCTGCCATCGAGGCATTGCTGCCCGCACTCACTCCCGCCATCGTCTTCTGGAAGTCCGCCAGCGTCTGCCGGTCGGCCGCCGTCGCCGTGCCGTTCTTCACCCGCTCGGCCGCCGCCTGGGCCGCCTGGGCCTGCGCCATCATCGAGGCGGTATCCACGCTCTTCGCCGTCCGCTCATTTGCCGCGCTGGCCTTGTTGTTGGCCGCCTCGATCTTGCCCTGCGCCTTCTCTTTCTCCGACTCGACGCACTGGTCGTACTTCTCCTTCTTCTTGGTATAGTCGGCGTTCGCCTTCTCATAGTCGGCCTGTTCGCTTCTCCCGATCGCCCTGCTGCTTCTCCCACTTCTTGATCGTCTCCGGCCCCACCTTCACCGACATCGCCAGGCCCTTGTTCACCTGGTTCAGCTGCGCCGACGTGAGGTCGATCTTCTTGACGTAGCGTGCATTGCTGTTGGGCACACCGGCGGCATTGCCGGCCGCATCGGTGGCCTTCTTGGTCAGCTTGCCGAGTTGTGCGTGCGATGTCGACGGGGCGAGGGCACTGGCGATGACGCCGAGCGCCGCGAACGCAAGGAAGCGGTGGGACATGGCTCGAACTCCGTGAGGGATGGACTGGCTTCGGGCTATTCTACCGGAAATCGGGGACAGGCGACAGGCAGCGGGTGAGAAACAGGGGAAGGGACTGGGCGCGAAGCGGGGGTGCCCCTCCGAAAAGGTCTGGCTGCCGGGTGGACCTGAGCGTGAACCTCAGAAACCCGGCCCCGAGGACCTTTGAGGAGGGGCACCCCCTCGAGCGCCCGTCGCGCCGATTGAAAAGCCGTCGCGTCTACCGGAACGCGGCCCCACCCGATCTATCGTCCACGACGAACCGGTCCCGCGCCGGCATCCTCACCTGCGGCAGTGTCATCGCGTTCATGACCGCATCTTCCGCGATCACCCCGTTCGCCGCCAGCAGGTACGCCACCACCGCGTAGATCTCCGGCGGCGTCATGCGATCCCGGCGCTGTCAGCGGCATGGCCCGGTTGATGTAGTCGTACAGCGTGGTGGCGTACGGCCAGTAGTTCCCGATCGTGTGCGCCTTCTTGAAGTCGTCATCGAAGCTGAAGTCCGCCGGCTCCTTCCCCACCAGCTGCGGGTAAGTCGGCGGCATTCCCTGCCCCGCGTCCCCATGACACGCCGCGCACTTCGCCGCGAACACCACCTTTCCCTCCGCGACGCTCCCCTGTCCCGGCGGCAGGTTCTTCCCCGTCGGGTTCACGCTCGTGTTCCACGCCGTCACTTCATCCTCCGTGGGCGTCCGTCCCAGCCCGAACGGTCCTTCCGGCAGCGGCTGATGCGCCTCCTTCGCCTGGCAGGCACCGGCTCCCAGCAGGAGCACCACCAGCGCGCGCCTCACGTGTCCGCTCCGTACCGCACCACGCCATCGCGGCCGACGGTCCATCCCCGGATGTAGCTGAAGTGGTAGTCGGTGCCGATGCCGCGAGCCTTCTGGAACTCCGTCCGTGTCGGCTGCACCGCGCCCGTCTGGTCCGTCGCGCGGCTCAGCAGGATCGCAGGGCTGCCGCCCCATTTCCACATCTGCTCGAATCGCACCGGCGCCAGCGGCAGGTTGTTCCCCTCGAGCCGGGCCTGCTGCCAGCTCTTGCCGCCGTCGGTGCTCACTTCCACCTTGGCGATCCGCCCCCGCCCCGTCCACGCCAGGCCGCGGATCGGCCACCATCCCCTTTCCGTGAGCTGCTGCGGATAGGCCGGCGACGTGATCACCGACTTCACGTCCATCAGGAAGCTGAACTGCCGCGCCTTGCTCCCTGGGATCGGGTCGGTGTACTTCGACGTCTCGTCCTTCGACATGTTCGGCTGGTCGCTGAGTTCCAGCCGGCGTATCCACTTGATCGACGTGTTCCCCTCGAATCCCGGCAGCAGCAGCCGCACCGGATACCCGTTCGACGGCCGCAGCGCCTCGCCATTCTGGCCCCACACCAGCAGCGCATCGTCCAGCGCCTTCTCCATCGGGATGCTCCGTGACAGCCGCGCCGCATCGCCGCCCTCGGCGATGAACCACTTGGCGCCCGGCTTCACGCCCGCTTCGCGAAAGAGCGTCGCGAGGGGCACGCCGGTCCACTCCGCCGTGCTGAGCAGCCCATCCACCTGCTGCGGTGTCATCTCCGGCTTGGGCGTCCGATAGGCCGCCCGCCCGTTGCCCGAGCATTCCACGAAATAGGTCCGTGTCACCGACGGATAGCGCAGCAGCTGCTCCAGGTCGATCATCAGCGGACGCTCGACCATTCCGTGGATCATCAGCTTCCACTGCTGCGGGTCCACCATCGCGACGCCGTTGTGGATCCGCTCGAAGAACAGGTCCGACGGCGTGATCGTACCCGACATGTTCTGCAGCGGCGCATACGACGCGCCGCTCATGCACCCCGGCCGGGGCGCGCTCCGGGTGCACGAACGGCGACCGTATCCCGCGCGCGGTGGTGACCATGCCGGGCACCGCCGTCGGGTCCGGCGGCACCACCACGGCCGTCGTGTCAGTCGCGGCCGCTGCAGCCGGCCCTTGCGCCAGCAATCGATACGGCTGGGCGCCAAGTGTTACCGCGCCCGCGATGCCGGCGGCACTCGCCAGCAGGGCGCGACGGGAGATGTCGCCCTCACGAGCGGCATCATCGGGGGGACGCGTCATGGAGAACTCCTGCGAGCCTTGCTTCGACACGGGCCTGAGGCGGGAGAATGTCATCGGGTCGCCGCCATCTGCGACGGCGACCCTGTCTTGCGCGAGCGACCGGCGCTCGAGCCCTACCCCGAATGCGCCATCGCGCCGGCGCCTTGTGCGGCCTTCGCAATGAGATCGGCGACGGCGGCGGGTTGGGAAACGTAAACGGAATGACTGCCGGGGACCTCGACCACGATAGACCCCGCGCGCTTCGACATGAAGCGCTGGGCGGGCGGCGGGATCATGCGATCGTCGGTCGACACGAGATACCAGCTCGGCTTTGACCTCCACGCGGGCTCCGTGATCGTACCGGCCAGGGCATCGACCCCCCACGGCACCTGCGAATCGGCCATGAACGCGGCCTCGTCGGGGTCGACGTCGCCCGCGAATGACGCAGCAAACTTGGCCTTGTCCAGCAGCAGGAACCCGTCCTGCGGCGGCAGGATGGGCGGAACGGGAGCCCCGGGCGGCGGATCCTTGATCAGGGACGAAACCGATTCGCCCTGGTCCGGGGCAAAGGCCGCGATGTACACCAGCGACACCACCTTGGGATCAGTGCCGGCTTCGGTGATCACCGCGCCACCATAGGAATGGCCAACGAGCACCACTGGTCCGTCCTGTGCCGCAATGACGCGCTTCGTGACTTTCACGTCATCGGCCAGGCTGGTGGTCGGATTCTGGACCACACTGACCGAGAACCCCTGCTTCCGGAGGGAGCGGTATACCCCGGCCCACCCGGAACCATCGACAAAGCCGCCATGGACGAGGACCACGTTCTTCGCAGTCGAGTCAGATGCAGTAGGCATGATGAGTTCCTTCCGAACGATGCTGAGCTGGATTGATCAAGCGGTAACTGTGGAACCCCTCTAGCGAGCCAATGGTTTCGGGGGCGGCACCAGCGCGAGCGACGGGTTCTTGCGGGACACCAGCGATGCCGGAGGATTGAACGCCAGGTGCCCCTTCGTGGCGTACGGCACGTCGGCCGGCGCGCCGCCGAGCGGCCAGTCCCCTTCCTTTCCCGGCGAATCGGGACGCGGGTGACTGTTGACGTAGGATGCCACGTCGAACGCCTGCTGCCACGTAAGCGTGCCGCCCTGACCCAGCGGCATGTTGTGCTGGATGAAGCTCGCCGCGCGCTCGACCCGCGCCATCGAGGCCCCGATGCTGAAGCTCTTCGGTCCCCAGAGTGCCGGGATGCCCGGCATGCCCTGGCCGTCAGGGCCATGGCATGCGCTGCATGTCTTGCTGAACAGCGCCTCGCCCCGGGTCTTGTCCGCCGGCAGCGTGTCCGGCGGATCGAGCAGCCCCTTCGCTCCCGCGATCTTCGTCCCCACCGGCACGCCGGTCGAGACGTACGCCAGGTATGCGAGGATGTCCTGCATCTCCCGGCTTTCCACCGGCAGCCGGTATCCTGCGAGTGAGCGCGTGAAGCAGTAGTTCACCCGGTCCGACAGCGGCACGACCGCGCCCGCACGCGGCATGTATTTCGGAAAGCGGGCGAACGACCCGGTGAGCGGGGCCGCCTCTACCCGGAGTCCGTCTTCCAGGTGACAGCTTGTGCAGTTGAGGCTGCTGGGGGCGAATCCTGGAAGGCTGTCGCGCGTGTGACGGAGGATGTGCAACCCGCGGCGGATCGAGTTCCCCAGGCTGTCATTCGGGATACTGTCCACCGACGGCGGCGACCAGCCCGCGAGCCCGTACTTGTTCTTGACCACGACCGATGCTGCCGAGTCGTCGAGCACCGCACCGCGCGCGGCGTGCCTGGCCTTCGGCGACGACGCGGGCCATTTCCCGCACGCCGAAAGCACCAGCGTGGCGAGGATGATGCCGAAAACAGGCCGTCGGATCATGCTGTGGAGTATATCTCGTCTGGCGCGAACGCGGGGTCAGCAAGCAGGGAGAGTGGCGTGTCCCGCGATCCAGCCTCACATTCCGGCAGTCCGTAAGGCGCGACATTACCCATGGGCCTGTCAGCAGCGGAGTGACCTTGGAAGAATTGCTCCGGCAGGCGGCGCAGGCCGTTTCGCTCGGCCTCGAGGCGCTGGCGCTCTCGTCATCGTCATCGGGGCCGTCGAGGCGGTGCTGGGCATGGTTCGCCTCCTGTTCAACCGGCACCTCTCCGGCAGCGAACGGCGCGCCGTATGGCTCGAGTTCTCCCACTGGCTCGTGGCCGCGCTCACCTTCCAGCTCGCCGCCGACATCGTGCAGACGATGGTGGTGCCCGGCTGGGATGACATCGGTCGCGTGGCCGCCATCGCGGTCATCCGTACCTTCCTTACTTTCTTTCTCGACCGCGACATCGACGCGCTCCGCGAGCGCAACGCAAGGGGAGTGCACCATGCAGGAAGCGTCTGACGCGGCTGCGCACCTCGGAATGGGTGCCATATTCACCCTCTTCGTCATTACCCTCGGGCCGATCAAGGTCCTGGGCCCTTTCTCCCAGCTGACGCACGAGCTCGACGAGTCGACGCTGCGCCAGATCGCCATCCGCGCCTTCCTCCTCTCGGTCGTCACGGTGGTGCTCGGTGGTTACGTCGGGCTGGCACTGCTCGAACAACTGGAAGATCCCCATCGCGGAGCTCGAGCTCGCTGGAGGCCTCATCTTCTTCCTGGTGGGCATGCGACTCGTGCTCGAGCAGTACCAGCCGCCCGCACCGCCTCCGCCACCTCTTCCTCCCACGCCAACGGCAGCGGCGCTCCGCCTCACCTTCCCGACTATCGTGACGCCCTACGGCATCGCGGCGGTGATCGTTCTCCTCGCCAACAGCGCCGGTACCGGGCGCACCCTGACCATCCTGGGCATCCTGGTGGCAGTCATGGCGCTCAACCTTCTCTGCATGCTGTACGCGCGGAAGCTGGCTGGGAGCCTTACCCTGATGGTGCTCCGGATCTTCGGTGCGGTGCTGGGCGTGCTGCAGGTGTCACTGGCCTTGGAAATGATCCTGCGCAGCCTGAGAGAAACCGGCATACTGCATGGCTGATCCGACATCGTCTCCCACGCCGAAGGCCGCCGATGAGCTTGCCGCCCGCCGCACCGGCATGGCCTTCCAGCGCACCCGCATGGCGGCCGACCGCACGCTCATGGCCGTCATGCGCACGTCGCTCTCGCTCATCGGATTCGGCTTTACGATTTTCCAGTTCTTCCAGAAGCTCAAGGAGTCCGGCACCATTCAGGGCGATCACGCCGCGCGGCGCTTCGGCACCGCGCTCGTCGTGCTCGGCGTGGCCCTCCTCATCGGCGGCATCGGCTATCATGTCGCCTACATGACCGACCTGCGCCGCACCCGGGAAAAGATGCGCCTCGAGGGCCTGGTGCACGCCCAGACCACGTTCCCCATTTCCCTCAGCCTCATCACGGCCGTGCTGCTGCTCGTCCTTGGCGTCATCGCCATCATGAGCATGTCGTTCGGCGTAGGCCCGCTGGAATAAGTCCGCACTCGCCCGGGCGCGGCCTCGCCGGTATCATCCACCCGTCCCGCTTCCCCGAGTCGACCCCTGACCGACCCGTCCCCCACGTTCGCGTCCGCCCTCAGTGACCGTTACCGCGTCGAGCGCGAACTCGGCCAGGGTGGCATGGCCACCGTCTACCTCGCCGAGGACCTCCGCCACCGCCGGCGCGTGGCGATCAAGGTGGTCCATCCCGAACTGTCGGCGGTCATCGGCTCGGAGCGCTTCCTCAAGGAGATCGAGCTCACCGCCAATCTCCAGCACCCGCACATCCTGCCCCTGTTCGACAGCGGCAGCGCCAACGGGCAGCTCTTCTACGTCATGCCCTTCGTCGAGGGCGAGTCGCTCCGCGACCGGCTGCAGCGCGAAAAGCAGCTTCCCATCGACGAAGCGACCAGCATCGCTAAGGAAGTCGCCAGCGCACTCGACTACGCCCACCGCCACGGCGTGGTTCATCGCGACATCAAGCCCGAGAACATCCTCCTCCACGACGGTCGCGCGCTCGTCGCTGATTTCGGCATTGCCCTCGCCATGCAGCAGGCCAACGGCGGGCGCATGACCCAGACCGGCATGTCCCTCGGCACGCCAAGCTACATGTCGCCCGAACAGGCGATGGGTGAGAGGGAGATCGGGCCGCGCAGCGACGTCTATGCGCTCGGCGCTGTGACCTATGAGATGCTGGTCGGCGAGCCGCCCTTCAGCGGTCCCACCGCGCAGGCCATCGTGGCCAAGGTGATGACCGAGGAGCCGGCGTCGATCACGCTCCGCCGGAAGCTGGTGACGCCGCAGGTCGAGTTCGCGGTTTTCCGGGCGCTGCAGAAGCTCCCGGCCGATCGCTGGGCATCCGCGAAGGAGTTCAGCGACGCCCTCGACGGCAAGGGCGCTCAGGCGACGCTCGTCACCCGCGCTGCCCGCCCTGGCAGTTCACCCGCCTCACCCGCCGTACCCACCCTGCCCGTCTTGGCACTCCTGGCACTGGCCATCGCGCTGGGCGCCTGGGGCTGGCTCCGCAAGCCCGCCGTGAAGCCGGAGCCCGTCACGCGTTACGAGGTTCGGCTTCCGCTCTTCGCCAACCAGCGGCTGTCCTACTCAGGCGGATCGCTGGCGATCTCACCCGACGGAAGCACCATCGCCTATATCGGGCGGCCGGAGCAGGGCGTTCGAAGCCTCTGGGTACGCTTCGCCAATGACCTCGAGGCGAAACACCTCGAGGGCACCGATGAGGCCGACGCGCCGTTCTTCTCGCCTGACGGCAACTGGATCGGCTATTTCGCCGGCGGGAAAATGTACAAGATCCAGAAGACCGGGGGTGCGCCGACGCTCCTCTCCGATTCGGCCAACGTCACGCTGCCGAGCGGGGTGTGGGGGAAGGATGGCAGCATCAGCTTCCTCGGTCCGCCCTTCGACATCCGTAAGGTCTCCGGCACCACGGCGACCACGTCGACCATCGCCATGCCGCCGGCGACAATCGCCTGGACGTTCCCGGCGCTGCTGCCCCGCGAGGACGCCATTCTCGCGACCAGCTGTACCAACAACTGCGCCAGCATGAATCTCTTCGCGCTCGAGCTCAAGAGCGGAAAGACGCATGAGCTCGTGCGTGGAGCGGCGCGGGGCTGGTACCTGCCATCCGGCCACGTGCTGTTCGTGCGGCAGGACGGCAACGTCTTTGCCCAGAAGTTCGATGCCCGCACCCTCACACTCTCGGGTGCGCCAATTCCCCTGCAGGGCAACGTGCGCATGCTGCTGGGCGTCTCGCCTGAGCTCGCCTTCAGCGACAACGGCACGCTGCTGCACGTTGATGCGGGAGCGACACTCGAGCTTCGCGTCACCCGCGTCGACCGGAATGGCAAGCATGCGGCCCCCGATCCCGACTGGCAGGGCCGCTTCAGTTTCATGGCCCTTTCGCCGGACGGCCGGCAACTGGCCCTGAGCGTGATCGAGGGGGGCCACACCGATCTCTGGATCAAGCAGCTCGATCGTGGCCCGCTCACCCGGTTCACTTTCGAGGGCAACATCAACTATCGCCCCAGCTGGACGCCCGATGGCCGTTCGGTCGGCTTCATTTCCGATCGCGACGGGCGGTCGCTGCCCTGGGTCGCGCGGGCCGACGGCAGCAGTCCGGCGACGCGGCTCGCCATTCCCGATACCGCCCAGATCGATGAGCTCGAATGGTCGCGTGACGGCCAGTGGGTGGTGTACCGCATCGGAGTGGTCGCGGGCCAGCGCCAGATCGGCAAGTGGCACGTCGGCGATTCGACGGCGTCACTTATCGAGCCCGGCCGCTTCGACCAGTACATGCCGACCCTCTCGCCCGACGGACGCTGGCTCGCCTACGTCACCGTCGAGTCGGGACAGGAAGAGGTGTACGTACGCCCATTCCCCAACACGGCTGACGCTCGCTGGCAGGTGTCCAACGCCGGCGGCGGGTCGCCGGTGTGGTCCCCCTCCGGCCGCGAGATCTTCTTTGCCGATCGTTCCGGCCAGGTCGTATCGGTCGCGGTGACGCCGGGGGCCAGTTTCCAGTCCGGCACGCCCCAGCCCCTCTTCCCGCTGGGTGACCTCATCATGCCGCCGTTCCATCAGGGCTTCACCGTGACACCCGACGGCAACAGCTTCATCTTCCTCGAGGACCGCAGTGAAGTCGGCTCCAAGGCACGCTACGCCATCGTCACCTTCAACTGGCTGGACGCCCTCGAGCGAAACGCGTCGGCCCGGGCGGGCCAGTAATACGCGCGGGGGCTGTACGGTCCCGAGCGGACGCTTCGGTGACGCCTTGGGGACACCTGCGAAGTATCATCGTCGCTTCCACTTCCCGCTCGCTCGTCTCACCTGGCCCAAGGAGAGTTCTCACATGCCCCCTGTCCGGCTGCTACTCGTGGCGCTGACTTGCGCCGTGATCGCCTGCAGTTCCGACGATGAAACCGTCATGGTTTCCGTCTAGCCCGGGACCTGACAACTCCGGGCTGGGGTCGGTGTCGGCGTCTGATGCCATCCTGTGCCAGTTCGACGGATCGGCCACCACCGGGGTCTGCAGTGCGACCCTGGATCAGGGGAGCGGCTCGCTGGACCTCACCGCGGTTCCGAGCGAGGGTTCCGCTTTCGTCGGATGGTTGGGCGATTGTTCCGGCAGCACGACCTGCACGCTCAGCCTTTCGCACAGTCACGCCGTGCAGGCCGCATTCATGATCAAGAACCTGGTCACAGTGACGAACGACCCGCGGCTCCACCGGTATTGTGGTCGTGACAAGTTCCCCGGCAGGAATCGATTGTTCTTTGCAAACCATTTTCAGCGCCGGTGGTTCCTGCGCGGCCGAATTCCCCGCCGGCAGCTCGGTCACGCTGACTGCCACGCCGGATCAATACTCCGGGTTCGACCACTGGTCGGGGGACTGCATTGGGAACACTTGCACCCTGACGGTCAATGGGCCGGCTACAATTTCCGCGCGCAGTCACGGGAGCTTCCCCCTCTCAATCGAGATTCCGGCGGGCAACGCGGGTTCGGGGGTCATCACCAGCTCGCCAGCCGGCATCGACTGCACCGTGGTAGCAGCTGTCACTTCAGGCGCGTGTACCGCGATGTTCACTGGCGGTACGGTCGTGACGTTGCTCGCAACCCCGGCATCTGGCTCCGTGTTCACGTACTGGGTGGGACTGGAAGACGACCTCGGGGGCTGTACCACTGACCCAGCGTGCCCCATCAGCATGACCGGGCCGCGGAGCACTCCCGCAAACTTTGCAGTTGCGCCCCATAGCCGGCAATCCATCTTTTAGGCGCAACTTTCTTTCGCAAGGAGCATGACGTTGGCGACCATACTCATCACCGGATGCAGTGTCGGTATCGGCTACGAAACGGCCCTCGCGTTCGCGCGCGCGGGGCACACCGTCGCGGCCACCATGCGGAACCCGCAGAAGGCGCCCCAGCTGGCCGAAGCCGCGGCCCGCGAGAAGCTCGCGATGAACGTGTTCGCCATGGATGTCGACAGCGATGAATCGGTGGCGAACGGACATTGCCGCCGTCGTGAAGGCGCTGGGTCCCGTTGATGTGCTGGTGAACAACGCCGGCATCGAGCGCAGCGGCACCATCGAGGAAATGCCGCTCGCCGAGTTCCGCGCGGTCATGGAAACGAACTATTTCGGCGCGATCCGCTGCATCCAGGCGGTGCTGCCCTCCATGCGCCAGCGACGGACTGGTCGCATCATCAACGTTACCTCGGTCGCCGGGCAGATCGCCGCGTCACCCCTGTCGCCATACACCGCATCGAAACATGCGCTCGAGGCGTTGAGCGAGGCGCTGGCCCAGGAGGCGAAGCAGTACGGCATCCGGGTAGCCATCGTGGAACCCGGCATCATCGATACCGCCATGGCGCGGCGCGTCGGCACCGCCGGCCCCAAGTCCCTGTACCGCGGGCAGCACCGATTCGCGGCGATGTTCGCGGCCATCCTTACGATGCCGGTCCCTCCGACCGTCGTCGCGGACAGGATCGTCGAGATCGCCGGCAGCGATACGTGGCAGTTGCGCCACCCGGTAGGGGCTGGCGCGGAAGAATTCCTCGCATGGCGCAATGCCATGACCGACGAGCAATGGGTCGACTGGGGCTCCATGGAAGACGATCCCTGGTACGAGCGGGTCAAGGCCGACTTCCACGTCGACGCCCGGGCCTTTGCGTGAGGGCTGGCACCATTCGGCGGGCGATCCCGCTCGCCGAGCGGAAGCTGGACTGGGTGTTCATCGGTTTTTTTCTCTTCAACCTGCTCTTCATCACCTACTTTGTTGATCTCGAGCAGGTTCTGATTCCCGACACGTCGAACTTCACCTATCCCGTCTGGCCGCCGAAGGCGGCGGTCGACCTCTTCCACTGGTACGGCCGCACTTACGATCCCCTGCTCGTAGCCCGCCCGCCCTTCTGGCGCGCCACCATCTGGCTCGATGTGCTGCTCTTCGGCCCGTACTACGTCGCCGCCATCTACGCCTTCTGGAAGGGCAAGGACTGGATTCGTTTGCCCACCATCATCTACGCCACGATGCTATTCACCAACGTCGTGATCATCCTGTTCGAGGAGCGGCTCGGCGCGCACGCGGCACCCAGCTTCGCGATGGTGTTCGGGTCCAACCTGGCGTGGCTCGTCTTCCCGGTCCTGCTGATCATCCGCATGTGGCCCAGCGCACACCCGTTCACCGCGATCGACGAGCGCAGCGCGCTCTAGAACGGAAGGACACTGACATGGCCGTGACTCTTTCCGAAGATGCGCAGAGCAGGCGCTTGCCTCCATGGTGCGCTTCTGCGATGATGAACTCGAGGTCGAGATCAGCGACATCCAGGCGGCGCAGCTCCTGTCGTCGCCTTGCTTACGCTGCCGGGGATCGCGCCGGTGCTCGGAGCCGCCTTAGGCACCACGGGTATCGACGGTATTGCGCGGTCCCTTAGCGGCAAGGGTCTTTTGATGCACTGGAAGGGTATGCGCAGCGCGGGTCACGGGCGCCGACCGCGCAATCGTGGAAGGGCAGCCTAACAAGCACATGGTGGCTGCCGGCCGCGGGCCTTGGTGCGGCACGAGCGCGGACTGTGCTGGAAGCCTGTTGAGCCGCCGCGCTCGCGCCGCCACCGCGGCCGCAGCAGCACATGTGCAACGCGTTAGGCTGCACCCGGCCAAGTTTGCCATGTGCATACATCGTACATACATTTGAACCATCGGTGACCTGCCGGCTCCTCGTCGTCGTCCATGTCTACCGGGAGCGAAACGACACTATTCGCCTCATCTCGGCACGCAAAGCAACCCGTTCAGAGCGCACACAGTACGGCGCACGGTGGGAACTATGAGGAAGGAATACGATTTCTCGAAGGGCGTGCGGAACGTCTACGCCAAACGCCTCAAGCGGTCGGTCACGATCCGGCTGGATGAGGCCACGATTGCCTATTTCAAGGAACTGGCCGCGGAGACCGAGATCCCATACCAGACGCTCATTAACCTGTACCTGCGCGATTGCGCGGCGCAGGGGTGGAAGTTGGCCATGCACTGGCGGCCCGCCCGGTCCGGCGCAGCAAAGCGTTAGGCCGCTCCCGCAAACATGCCTGGACGCTACGTTCCCCGACCGGGCGCACCACTTACGCACCGCCGCTCGACATCCCGGCTTCAGGTTTTGCGACGACGGAGGTCAAATCCATGGAAATCAATCAGGCCGCGGAAATGGACCAAGCCACGGCGCAGCGAACCGGCGATCGCCGCCTATTTCTCACCGCCACCATACTCTTTGTATTGATAGTCGTCATCGGTTTTGCTCGGACATATTATCTGAAGGGCTGGTTCGGAGCTCCGCCGCTCGTTTCTCTGCTGGTGCATGTTCATGGGGTCGTGATGACGGCCTGGGTCGCGCTAGTCGCGACGCAGGTGTGGCTCATTCGTTCGGGTAACGTCGCGGTGCACAAGACGGTTGGCAGCGTGGGTGTTGGGCTCGCCGTCTTGGTCGTGGTGGTCGGTTTCTTCACCGCCATCTCTGCTGCCAAGAACGGATCAGCTTCCTTCCCGCCGAACATACCGCCGCTTGCCTTTCTTGCCGTACCGTTCTTCGATCTGCTGATGATGGTGGTTCTGGTCGGCGGCGCAATCTATTGGCGACGGCGACCGGCCAACCATAAGCGGCTGATGTTGCTTGCGCTCATCAACCTCCTACCGCCTGCCCTCGCCCGCGTGCCGCTCCCCAGCCTAACGGCTCTGGGGCCGCTCTTTTTCTTCGGGGTTCCAACGCTCCTGACATTGATCACCCTCGGTTACGATCGGTGGCGCAGCGGCACCTTCAACAGCGTGCTCGCGCTCGGTGCACTCCTTCTCATTGCATCGTACCCGGTCCGATTGATGCTGGCTGGCACGGAGACGTGGATGCGATTTGCCCAGTGGCTCACGACGTTCGCTCTTGTCTGAGGCAGCGGCGGCGATCCGAAGGCGAGACGTCGGGACGCAGACCGCGTCTCGAACCTGGTGAGGCTGATGCCCGTAGACTCCTTTCCGAGATCTGGGCGCTGGGACTCCGTCGGATTGGACTGTGCCTTCTGCTCGCCTTTTCGCGCGCCGATGTCCTGGCCGGACGTGCAGCGTAGCAGCAGTCGCGGCCTACACCACGTCTCCTTGGCCATCGAGCTCGATGCATCCGGCTTCAAGGAAGCGGAGTGGCTCTGCCGAGATTTCGAGCACGGGGGGCGGGCGGCGCCGACCGCGCTGGTTCACCTTGCGTCAGTCCGCGACGGCTCGGCGCCAGGGACGCTCTATCGGCTCGACCGCCTTGGCCAGCCCTTGCACGCGATAATCATGACGTCGCTGCCGACGATTTGAGCCGCCTGTCGCTCGCGGCTACTGGAGGCGAGGTTTCGCTTGAGCGATGAATTGCCCGAGGCTAATCAGGCCCTTGACGCCTGCCTCTTCAAGGTGGCTGACAATCTCTACCTCGCGGAGAGGGCCCTTTGCCTTTTCCGTGTGATCGGCGAGAACGCCGTCTCCATCAACGCAGCTCATTGGGGCAATCCGTTTCAGGCGCTTCAAACTGCGCTCGCAGATCAATTTGTACTCTGTACGACAAAGGTTTTTGAGCGGCCGAGAAGCCGCTATCGAATCCTCAGTCTCAACGCGGCCGCAGAACAGCTCAGGCAGGCTCCGGAGGCCTTTGTGATGGTTGATCGCCCGTCACTACTGCGGCATTTCAGTGAGTCCGGCAAGTTGGCCAACTCAGCCGACCTCTCCGATGCACAACTGACCAGTCAGCTCGCTGATCTGGTCCTCGATGCGCTGCCAGATTTGGAGAGGGCGGATCCCAATGAGCACGATAGGATTTTTGAAGCACTAAGGTCTAGACGAGACAAGGCCATAGCCCATACTGAGGATATAGAGGTTGGTGCGCTGCCGCGCTGGACTTGGAAGGAGGGCACTGGGTTGTTGGACTTGGCCAAGGGTATCACAGGAGCCCTTGGTCGAGGATATACGAGCGTGATTCACGTTGACGATTCCGGGGCGTTCGTTCAATCTGACGATGCGCTACGGGTTGGCAGATCCATGGAGCGCTTTTTGTCACAGGCCCTTCGGGCAATGAGCTCAGGCCCGACCGCGGCCGCAGCACATGTGCAACGCGTTATACAGCACGACGGGGTGGCGGGGCCAGATTCCTAGGGTCTGCAATCTCCCGGAGGGCCCGTGACGTTCAACATTGAGATCGACCAGGAAGCCGACGGCCGTTGGATTGCCGAAGTGCCCGAGATGCCGGGGGTAATGACCTACGGCGTCACGCGGACGGACGCGGTCGCCAAGGTCCAGGCGTTGGCGTTGCGGGCCTTGGCGGAACGCATGGAATCCGGCGAAGCGGTGCCCGAACTCCTCACGGTGTCCTTCCTGGCCGCATGAGCACGTGGGGCGCCGCCACCGCGGCCGCAGCACATGTGCAACGCGTCAGGCTGCCCGGAATAGGTGCCATGCCGGCCCCCTTGCTTCGCAGATCTGGCCCTGCCCGGCGTCGCACTACGCTGATGTGACTCTTTCTGAGGTCAACGATGCCCTCATATCTTCGCGCTGCCACCCTTCTGGCAGGGGCCGCCATGGCGCTCACTGCATGTGGTACGTCTGCGCGCACGACAGCCTTCCCTCTTGGAAGTTATGACTCGGACGCCTATACCGTCAGTTTTGAGCCCTCAGGCACTTTCCGCTATCTAAGAGGGGACCAGCTGATGGTCCAAGGACAGTATCTCACGCACGACAGTACTGTCTCGCTCACTGACCAGGAGGGTCCCGATGCATGTGTCGGTGCCGAGCACAATCCCGGCATATACATTTGGTCCGCCGTCGGCGACACACTCCAGTTCCGGATGATCCAGGACCCCTGTCCGGATCGCATTCGTGGCCTCGCCAACCAAGCGTGGAAGCCACATTGACTCCCAACCAGCCAAGAACGGCCTGTGCCCCCCATCCGGTGCCGACTGCCCGTTGCGCGGCGCACATTCGTGAACGTCGCCGGTCGGCAGCCTCACTGGCGCTTGTCAAGGGCAGGCTGCTACACAACACGACCGAGTGAGAAGCATGCTCGACGCGCTACGATGCCACGTGCAAGAACATGTCGTCGAGGCGGGCGTAGCTATGCTCCATGCCGTCGGTCATGCCAGTGGAGACGGCGTCATCGCGCGCTTCCTTCGACGCGAATCGCAAATTGCAGACGAGCGTCGTGACGCCGTTCTGCTCACTGAGCTCAAGTGACACGATGCAGGGATCGCCGGCTGGCATGGCGAAGGCCATATCGCCTGGGTCGTAGTATTGTTCGTGGACAATCTTCGACGGACCGTTGACTTCGGTGAACGTGCCGAAGAAGCCGAACTGCTTGCCGTCTTCGCGGTTTCTCCACTGCCACCTGTACTTGCCGCCGACGCGGACATCCATGTCGCACGCCGGCATGTCCCAGCCATCATAGCCCTGCCATTTCTGCACGAGTTCGGGCTTGGTATGCGCATCCCACACCAGTTCGCGGGGCGCATTGAACGTACGTGTGACGCGAACGTCGCGATCACTCGGCAACGTAACTGCTGCGGGCTTAGGCATTGTCTTCTCCTTGGTGCTTCATCGTGATTGCGCGCCGCCCCCTGGGGACGAACGAGCGAACAGCGCGCCGACATGTCCGCGCTACTTGTTTGTTCGCTTGCGCCTGGACGGTTTGGCCTGGAGTTCTTCGAGCAACGTGTCGAGGCGCTGGTAGTTCTGTTCGAAGATCTCGCGATAACGTTCGATCCAATCCACGGCCTCCTCCAATCGCTTCGGTTCCAGTTTGCGTGGACGCCGTTGCGCATCGACGTCCATCGAGATGAGGCCGGCGCGCTCCAGCACTTTCAGATGTCTGGAAATGGCGGGCTGGCTCATCTTGAACGGCTCGGCGAGTTCCGTCACTGTGGCCTTCCCCGTCGCCAGCCGCGCCAGGATGGCCCGGCGGGTGGGGTCGCCCAGAGCGGCGAAGGTCAGGTCGAGGCGTTCCGATGCTTGCATAACCGTTCATTTAAATAACGTGATAGTTATATACACCATGGAGACAGGCCAGTCAAGGCTTTCGGGTCATATTCCAATGTTTCAGAATTCCGCCCCGGACGGCGTCAGGCCGACACACTTCTGAGGTAGGAGAGACGACCATGCCCGCCCGCAAGACAGACGAGACCGCCAAGCCGAGAGTCCGGAACCCGGCCAAGCGCACGGCGGCACAAGGCACATCTGCCCCGACGTTACCGAAAACCATGCTCACGGGCAGAGCAAGCCCAGCGAAGGCGGCGGACGGTGACAAGCCGGTCTTCGCCTACATCGCCAGCTTGCCCGAGCCGCAGCGCGGCATCGCCGAACGAGTCGACGCCCTGGCGGCCAAAACGCTGCCCGGCTTGCAGCGCTCCGTGAAGTGGGGCATGTCGTACTATGGCGTCGGCGATGGCTGGTGCTTCTGTTGCGGCGGCTTCGCCAGACACGTCAAGCTCATGTTCGTGAACGGCGTGGCGCTGACGCCCGTACCGCCGGTGACGCCGGTGGCGATGGGCAAGTCTACACGGGGCGTGGAACTCGAATCCGTGGAAGACCTCGACGAACGCCAGATCGCGGCGTGGATGAAACAAGTCGCGGCTGTGCCTGGTGTCGGGGGCAAGAAACGATAGGCACGGGTTCGTCAGACGGCGGCCTCACAACAGCTGGTCGCTAGAGCAGGTTCTCGCGGAGCGCCTTGGCCACGGCGCCGCTCCGATTGTTCACATGGAGCTTCATGTAGATGTTCCGCACGTGGCCGTCGATGGTGTGCGGGCTCAACTCGAGATCCTCCGCGATCGCGCCCTTGGTGGACCCGTCCACCAGGCACCGCAGGATCTGCTGTTCCCGGTCGGAGAGGCCGTAGTCCGCGTGCCGAGAGCCCATCCGCGCGAACATCTCCAGCACCCGGCGGGCGATCTGCGCGTCCATTACCCCACCCCCCGCCAGCACGTCGTCGATACCATGCAGGATCTCCTCCCGGGACGCCGATTTGAGCAGGTAGCCGGAGGCACCGGCACAGATCGCCTCGAAGATCCGCTCGTTGCTCTCATGTACGGTGAGCATCACCACCGGCACGGCAGGACGTAACGTGCGAATGGCGCGGATGCAGTCAATGCCCGACATGCCCGGCAGCGCCAGGTCCATCAGGATGAGGCGCGGCAGTTCGCGCCCCTGCTCCAGCACCTCGACTGCCGTCTCGCCGTCGGCGAAAGCGCGGCCACAGCGGTAGCGCTCGCTCTGGTCGAGCAGTTCCGACAGACTCTCGCGGTAGAAGGCGTTGTCCTCGACCATCCAGATGGCCGCGCGCAGGTCGGGATGCCGGGGATCTGCCGTCATGGACCGAAGGTAGGCCGTGGCCGGGGGCCGGCGCCCGACGCGTTCACGTCGGCAGCCGCAGGCGGGCTGTGGTCCCGCCCCCCGGCCGGTCTTCCAGCTCGAACTGACCGCCCAGCCGGCGGGCGCGCTCTGCCAGGCTCTTGAGCCCGGTGCCGTTTCGGGACACCGTCCCCCCGAGCCCGCTGCCGTTGTCCGAGACCGTGAGTTCCAGTACGCCGCCGCGCGGTGCCAGCACGACCTCCACTTCCGTGGCATTCGCATGCTTGGTGACGTTGTGCAGCATCTCCTTGTAGGCCAGCAGCAGATCGCGCCGCTGGCTCATCCCGGTATGGGCGGAGAGTTTTGGTGAGGGCGGCACTTCGAACCGCACCCGCACGCCGGGGAGCAGGGTGGCAGCCACATCCTTCATCCGCGTGACCACGTCATCCAGCCGGTCGGCGTCGGGATCGATGGCCCAGACGATGTCGCGGAGGTCCGTCGCCATCGCACGCGCCTTGCTGCCGATGCGCTCGAACTGGGCGCGCTCAGGTTCGGCCGCCGAGTCGGTGCTCCGCGCCGAGTCGGAGAGCAGGGCGAGGCCGCTCAACCCGGCGCCGATCTCGTCGTGCAGGTCGCGCGAAATGCGGAGCCGTAGCCGTTCGCTGGCGAGGAGGTGGTGGAGACGCCAGCGGTGGCCCAACCAGAATCCCGCGATGGTCGCGAGCGCGGCGAGCGCCTTGAACCACGCGGTGGCCCACCAGGGCGGAATGACCCGCAGCACGACCGCATCTTCGGCCGACCACGCACCTTCCGACCCCGCGGCGGTCTGCACCACAAACCGGTACTGGCCTGCCTCGGGAGAACTGTAGGTGGCCTGCCGCGCCGGGGTCTCGATCCACTCCTCGTCCAGCCCCTCCAGCCGATAGCGGAATCGGCGTCCAAGGCTCGTCGCGAACGAGACGGCGACGTACTCGAGGGTGAAGGCCCGGTCGCCCGGCTCCACCCGGAGCGTGTCCAGTGCGTCGATCGGCACTTCGCGCATGCCGTGCGGCGTCACCTTGCGCCAGCGGGTCAGCACGACCGGCGCCGAGTCCTGCGCGCCGACCACGGCGTCGGGATCGAACTCGGTTATCCCGTTGATGCCGCCGAAGAGCATCCTGCCGTCGCGGCGCAGCAGCCCGGCGCGGCGGTTGAGCTCGCCCCCCATGAACCCGTCGGCGCTGGTGTAGCGGCGGGCCAGCCCGGTCGAGGGCGTGAACTGCACCAGCCCGTGCGCCGTGCCGGCCCAGAGCCGCCCCTTCCGGTCCTCGGCGAGGGAAAAGACAGTGGTGGCCCTGAGCTCGGGAATGTCGACAGGCAGGAAGCGGCTCGCGGCCTCATCCCATCGGAACAGTCCCTCGTCGGTGCCTGCCCAGAGCGAGCCCCGCCGATCCCGGAGCATGTCGATGTAGCCCGCCGCCTGGCGTCCCGATACATGCATCCGCCGGACGGGACCGCTGACGCGCCCTCCCGATATCGGGACACGCCAGAGGTCCCCCGCCCCGACCCAGAGAAATCCTGGATCCACGTCCGCGAAGACGGTGCTCGTCTGAGATCGGGTCGCGCCCATCAGTGGGTCCCTCACGACCGACCCGATCCTGGCCCGGCCCGGGTCGAAACTGGCGACGCCGCTGTCGCCCAGCGCGAGCCAGAACCAGCCTTCAGCGTCGCGCGAGATGTCGGTGGGTGCCCTCCCCATCACCGGCCGGCAGCGAAAACCGGCTGGCAGGTGGAGGCAGAGACCGCCGGTGCTGCTGACCCAGAGCCGGCCCGCGCGATCCTCCTCGAAGGCCCAGACTTCGCGGGAGGGAAGACCTCCGACCTTCCGTGGATTGGCGGGGAAAAGGTCGAAGCTCCCGTCGGAGCCGAGTCGGTAGGCTCCTGCGCGAAGGGTGCCTGCCCAGACTGAACCATCGGACCGCTCGCGCAGCGCAATCACGAAATCGGCCGACGCTGGCAGCCGGGAATCAGTCCGGCTGGACCAGAGGTCGAATGGCGGTGGCCGCGGATCGAGATGGAACAGGCCGCCGGTGATTGTTCCGATCCAGAATGCGGCGCCGTCTCGAAATACCGTGGCGGGAAGGGTCCCGATGCCGAACACCTCCGGTGTCGTCCATCGCTCGAGCACCTCCCCGAGGCTGTCGATGCGGAGCAGCCCCGCATCGCTCACGAGGAGGTGCCCTGTCCCATCGGGCACAAATCCGAGCGGGCCGAGTCGCGGCAGGTGGAGCACGCGCCGGAATGCCGTGGCATCCGGGTCGAGCACGAGAACGGCCGTGTCCACTCCCGCCCAGGTCCGTCCTGCCCGGTCTTCCCGGACGGGGAACGGATCGCCGGGCCGAAACGCGAACGAGCGGCGGGTACCCGATTCGGGATCGACCTGCAGCAACCGCGACCTCCCGCCCTTGGTCGCCGCGAACCACAAGGCGCCGGTGCGGCTGGTGCCGAGCAGCAGGTACGGATAGTCGCCCGGCACGCCGGCGACGTGCGGCTCGAGCATGGGGTCGTCCATCCTGACCCACATGAGGGTGGAGTCGTGGGTGAACCAGATCCGGCCGGCCGAGTCGGGAACCCAGTCACGTCCCATGCGGAGGGCGGTGACGGCGCGACGATCCGGGTCGGTGCGGAAGAGCCCGGTCTTCGTGCCCGCCCAGAGCCTGCCTCGGCGGTCGATCGACAGATAGGTGATGTGGCCGGAGAGCTCGGGCGGGGCGTTGGAATCGACAGCGGCATATGGGACGAACGAGGTGCCATCGAAACGCTGCAGCCCGCGCCGGGTGCCGACCCAGAGAAATCCGACCCGGTCCTTCACGATCTGGCCGACCTGATTCTGGGCCAGGCCGTGATCGGTGGTGTACTGGGTTACCCGGAGCGGGGGCTCTTGGGCAGGGGCAACGCAAGGAATCCCCGCTACCAGCGCCGTTCTGGCGAGGGCGGCAAGGATCGGGGCCAGGCGAGGCGCGGGAGCGCGTGGCATCGGGTGATGGGAAGGTACGGATCGGGCGCTACCCCCGCAAACGCGTCATCCGGAAGCTCATTCCGAGGCGCAGGTTGGAGGTGATTCGGTCCCTCGCCGGAGCACCTCCATGTCCGCATTCGCTCGCCGCAATCTCCCCGCTCTCATCCCGGGGCTCGCATTGGTCCTCGCCTGCAGCGGCGATGGGGGACCCGGACCGGGTGGCGGTGGCGCCGCCCCAGGCCGGCTCGTGATCGTGCCCGGGGCGCTGCTCCTCCCGGCGCCGGGGGCAGACCGCCGGGCTTCGGGTCGTCGGCATCACCGCCAGCGGGGATACGACGGAAGTCGACGACGCCGTGGCCTGGACGTCGTCCCACCCGGGGATCGTGGTGGTCTCGGCCGCGGGAGTCGCCACCGCGCACGCCCTCGGCGCCGCGGTCGTGACGGCGCAAGCGGGCGGGCTCACGTCCTCCCCGATCCTCGCACTCGTGGCCCAGCCGACGGCCGGCGCGTTGCTCGTGTCCGACGACCAGGTGATCGGCGGCATCACGCCGGTGGATCCCGCTGCTCCCTACGTGCCGGGGTGGCAGTACCGGGTGCGGCTTCGCGGGGTGAGCCCCGAGGTGAACCAGGTGGTGCTGGGCTCGGGGGGAGCGCCGGTGGGAGGCCGGGTGGTGAGCGTGAGCCCGGCCGCCGGCGGTGACGTGGACGTGGTGCTGGCGCTGCTCTCCCTGGGCGGGATGTTCGCCGACCTGTCGGTGGATGTGCAGGTGCCGCTGGCGAACGCCCCCGTGACCCTCGCGGGGAAGGGAGCGAACCGCTCCGCGAACCCGGCCCCGCGTGCGCCCGGCGTCGCCGAACGGCAGATCGAGCAGGAGTTCTCCATCGGCAGGTTCGACTGCAAGGCGGAGATTCCGCCGGCATTCCAGTTCCCCCTCACGCTGGACAACTTCGATGTCGAAATCTTTCCCCAGCTCACACTGGACCTCGACATCGTCCATTCCGGCCTGCGGCGCCTGGTGGTGCACGGCTCGGTGGCCGCCCAGATCTCAGCTAATCCGCTCATCACGGCCGCCCTCGAGGCCAAGGCCGAATGCCTGTTCACGGCCCGGGTGATCATCCTCCCCATCGGCGGGCCGATCTCGCTGATCATCGGGGGGCAGATCCCGGTGGGCGTCGGCATCGAGGCCGGGGCGAAGGCGACTTTTGGCCAGCTCGGCTTCGATGCGTTCATGCAGGCATCGCTGACGGCGGAGTTCGGCATCGACTGCCCGGCGGAGTGTCACGTCGTGGCGGAGATGTCCTCGACTCCGCCGCAGGGATTCTTCAAGCCCCGCCTGCCGACGTTTGAGGATGACCTGCGCTTCGAAGTGACCGGGAGCGCGTTCGGGTTCGCCAAGCTCACGGTCGGCAACCCGTTCTTCCGTCAACTCCGGTTCGAGGTGGTCGAGCTCAAGGCGGGCCTGGAACAGAAGTTCGAGCTGGCGGGGCGCACCGCCCAGGCGAACGATGCGGCCTACGCCTCGGCCTTCGCCCTCAAGCCTGTCCTCGAGTTCAAGACCTCCTCCAAGCTGCAGTCGGCGGCTGGACTGCTGGGGATCACTCTCGCCGAGCTCAGCTTCGCGCCCGACCTGCCGGCGATCTCGCAGAGTCCGCGCGGCACGTTCACCATCAGCCCCGGATCGGTGGCGGCCGGCGACGAATCCAGTCTGGGCCAGATGGCGACGTTCACGGTCACCCTGGACCCGGTGAACTACTTCGGGGCCTACGCCGTCGAGAGCGTCGACATCGTCCACCGCACTGCATCGGGCGCCCTCGAGCCCGGCCGCCCGGGCTGCACCCGGGTCGAGGCCGCGTCAGGGCAGACGGTGTTCTCCTGCCAGACGGACTTTCCCGTGTCCTTCGCCGGACCGCAGACCTTTCACGCGTTCGTGAACGCGCGGATCTTCGGCGTCCCGGTGCCGGTGTCGCTCGAGGTGGCGCCGGATGGGAAGGCCACGGTGGAGGTCACGACGGGTGAGCCCACGGTGAACGTGACGGGCCTCTGGGAGGCGAATCCTAATGATTTCTCCTATAACGATGAGGCGGGACATGCCTTCCCGGCCGAAGTCACCCTCACACTCTCGGGTGCTCCAACCTCCGCCTCCGGGACCTTCACGTTCGACGACGGCATCCACAGCGGGACCTTCTCCATCTCCGTTGGAGAATTGGACCCGATCTGTCCTGGCTGCGGATTCCTGATCACGGATTTCCAGATGACGTTGAGCGACGGGACTCCTTTCTTGCTCAAGGGGGCGGCTCACCACTACTGCCAGCCGCAATTGAACGAATGCATCGTCCTGGGCCTCAGCGCGGCGACTGACAACCACGGCCACGTCTGGTCCGAGCGCCAGGTGGGCTTCAGGCGGCCGGAGTGAGACGAGACCTCGACGCAACCGGCGGATCGCCCTTTCCCTCGTCGGGACGGCGTCCTCGCCATCGTCTTCTACGCCGGCCCTGGGCGTCCCAGGTTGCAGCCTGACCACCGCATGAAGCGGATAGGGCGCGGCCATCGGTTTGCGTAGGGCCAACACCACCTGCAGGTTACACCGCCAGATCTGGCGATCTCGCCGCGAATCAGCACCTCCGAGACTAGCTCATGACTTTGCTGGCCGGTATCGTGGTCGTTGCGTGTGGCCTTTGTCTCAGCGGGTTCACCTGTATCGTCTTCGTTAAACCGGAATCTGCCAGACGATTCCTCATGTCCTTCGCGAGCTCGGCGCGGGCGCACTATGTGGAACAGGCGTGTCGCCTGCTCTTCGGCACGTCGCTCGTTGTGTTATCGGCGGCCATGTGGCAAGCGACCGTGTTTCGGGTCATTGGGTGGGCCATCGTCACAAGCTCACTGGCGTTGCTCCTCATGCCGTGGCGGTGGCACCATCGCTTCGGGAGGCGGGTGCTCCCTTCGGTCGTGCGGCACATGAAGCTGTACGCGCTGGGAGTATTCGCGTTCGGCTGCCTTCTACTCTACGGCGTCTTCCTTGGTGCGTCGCGCGGCGCGCCATGACACGCGGTCACGGCGGCGGACGGCCGCACCACAGACGCAGCCACAATTATGGAGCCGATATTGAGATATCTCGAAGTCGCTGGCATGTCTGCAACGCTTCTCCTGATCCTGGCGTGCGGTTCCCGCCCGGAGCCCGCGACGCGGACTGACGGGCCCCCCGTCGACCTGAGAGCAAGCGCCAGCGCTTTCTATGATGCCTACGGCAGTGCCATTTCGACTCCACGTCGCGATGCGATTGCGGGCTTCTACCACCCGGACGGTGCACTGAGAGTGTTGAATGGGCACTCCCGGAGGCAGACCCGAGCGTCGATTGACAGTGGCTACCGCGGGGCCTGGTCACCCCCGGCCTTCTTTGCGTGGGACGCACTCGCTTTCGATTCCATCGCGCCGGGTCAGGTTCTGGTCACTGGTGGGTTTCTCTGGCAGAGTGCGGGCCAGCCCGACACCGCAAAGTTCATCTATGCGGCATTGCTCGAGGCGGTCGATTCCGGCATGGCGATTCGCTTTGAGCATGAAACGGCGAGGCCAGCTCCGTAGACGGGCCGCCTGACAAGCACATGGTGCCGCTGGGCGCTGGCCTTGGTGCGGCGACAGCACACGTGCAACACGTTATGCCTCACCCGAAGGATCAATGCGCGTCTTAGGGAAGGTGATCGCTGGCTTCGGCGCCTGGCGGCCCAGAATGGAGCAGTTTCCCGAGGTCTTCGTTCAGGCAACAGGGAGGCGCCTTTTCCCTGGGACCCTGAACGTCTTGCTGGCTGCCCCGCTCCCAATACGCGTGGAGTTCTCTATCAGCGGCTCAGAGATTGGAGAGCCGGACCAAGACATGCACTTCGAGACCTGTCTCATTGACGGGTTCGAAGCCTGGCGGCTGCGCCCCTATCAGCCGGCAACAGGTCTTGGCGGCCACGGCGACCATATTCTGGAAATCGTCAGTCCCAGAGAGCTGCGCCCGTTGATCGTGAATCCTGAAAGCGTAGTGGTTGAGTTTCCCAACCGTAGGTTCCAAGGTCCGGCTCTTAGTGAGGCATAACAAGCGCATGGTGAAGCCCCGTGCGCGCCGCCACATAACACGCACATGATGCCGCCGGCCGCGGGTGTTGATGCGGGCCGCAGCACATGTGCAACGCGTTAGGCCGCGGCGACTGCTACAGAACCGACGGACACATGGGCAACCTCAACGTACCGCTAGCGCATCGCTCAGCGTGCCCGTGCTGCGACTTCCGACGGAGAAGGCAGAAATGCGCAGGTCCAGCGCGGTTGTAGCGTTGACGAACTTGCTAGGGGTCCTTTGGCTACGGCAGAATCCGGCCGGGCACGTAGCGGGGACGTCGCCAGCGGCCGACAGCGTGGTGCAAATGACGTATCAGTCGCACATCTTGGGGCAGGAGCGCGAGCTGATTATCCACTTGCCGAGCGGCTACGATCCAACTGAGCGATATCCTGTACTGTATGTCCTCGACGGGAGTTCCCAGGACCAGCCGCTGGCCGACAAGCTCGACAGCCTATTCGGGCAGGGACTCGTCCCACAAACGATCGTGGTCGGCATTCCGAATATGAGCGGTAGCAATCGTACCCTTCAATTGGTCCCGCCGTTCATGCTGACCGACCCTGCGAATCCCGACAGTCCCACGGGGACGGCGGATCGGTTTCTGGAGTTCATGGAGACGGAGCTAGTCCCATTCATCGCATCGCACTTCGGTGCGTCCGATACGCGCCTGTTTGCTGGTAATTCGCGAGGCGGGCTTCTCGTGATGTACTCCCTGATTCAGAAACCCGAGCTCTTTGCGGGCCGGTTCTGTTTCAGCACGCCACTATGGCGCGAGAATAACCTGCTTGTTGAGCGGGTCTCCGCGTTCTTGGCCCAAAGAACCACAATGAAGTCTTTTCTCTACCTCAGCGCGGGGGAGAATGAGACCGAGAACATTAGGAGTGGCCTCGACGCCATGGATACGGTGCTCCGGAAGCGCGCCCCATCTGGGTTCGTCTGGCACATCGAGCGGACGCCAGGCGTGGATCATCAGCGCAACGCGGCAGTGTCGGGCTGGAGCGCGCTGACGAAGTGGGGGGCGTATGTCAGGATGTGAGCCCTGGGCGCGGGCCTTCGTGCGGCGCCAAACCCCCTTCACGATCGTCCACCGATCTTTCGCCAGAGAACGCACATGAATCCCAGCCCGGTAACTGATCTCAAGCCATTTGTGCCCGCCAGGGATCTTGAACTCTCGAAGGCGTTCTACGCCGACCTCGGATTCACGGTCAATTGGAGCAACGATGAGATCGCGGAAGTGCAGGTCGGCTCATTCCGGTTCCTCCTCCAAAAATTCTATGTTGCCGAGCATGCGGGAAACTTCATGATGAGCCTGAGCGTCGAGGACGCAGACTCCTGGTGGGAACATATTCAGCGTCGCGAGGTTGCGAAGAAGTATTCCGGGATCATGTGCAAGCCACCCGAAATGCAGCCATGGGGAATTCGCGTGCTCTATCTGAGTGACCCTTCCGGCGTCCTGTGGCACATCACGGATACGCGTAAGCCGTAGCGCGCGGCCCGACTCGGGCGTGATGCCTCAGACGGTGCGGGGTCGCCAAGGCTCGTGCTCGTGCGCGAGCCAGACCAGCTCGGGGTCGAGCGCGCGCACCCGCAGCTGGCCTTCGGTGTGCGGCTCGTCCAGCTCGCCAAACCAGACCGCCACGTCGCCGCCGACGACGACCGGCGCCCGCCAGTCTCGATCACGACGACCTGCATGCCGCGTGTGTGGCCCGGCGCCCCGACGCGAGCCTTGACTGGCTCACGTGATTCCCAAACCGGTCTCACTCAGCCGCTGGGTTCCGGTCGAGTCATCGGCTTGCTGGTGGCGCAGCACGAATTTGCCGAGGCGGGCGGCGTCACGAACATGCGTATCACGCAGGCGTACGAATCGGAGGAGTTCCGGGACGGCGCGATCGCTTCGGGTATGGGCCAGGGGATGGAGACCTGCTACCAGCAGCTGGAGCCTTGCTCGATCATTTGGCCGGCGGCGGTGGGGATCTCCGCGATTACACGCCAAGGACAGGCTAAGACATGTGGCCGCGGGTCTGACGAACCCGTGCCTATCGCTTCTTGCCCCCGACACCGGGCACAGCCGCGACTTGTTTCATCCACGCCGCGATCTGGCGTTCGTCGAGGTCTTCCACGGATTCGAGTTCCACGCCCCGCGTAGACTTGCCCATCGCCACCGGCGTCACCGGCGGTACGGGCGTCAGCGCCACGCCGTTCACGAACATGAGCTTGACATGTTTGACGAAGCCGCCGCAACAGAAGCACCAGCCATCGCCGACGCCATAGTACGACATGCCCCACTTCACGGAGCGCTGCAAGCCGGGCAGCGTCCTGGCCGCCAGGGCATCGACTCGTTCAGCGATGCCGCGCTGCGGTTGCGGCAAGCTGGCGATGTAGGCGAAGACCGGCTTGTCACCGCCCGCCGCCTTCGCGGGGCTTGCTTTGCCGGTGATCATGGCTTTCGGTAACGTCGGGGCAGATGTGCCTTGTGCCGCCGTGCGCTTGGCCGGTTTCCGGACGCTCGGCTTGGCCGTCTTGTCTGTCTTGCGGGCGGGCATGGTCGTCTCTCGTACCTCAGAATTGTTGGCCTAACGCGTTGCACATGTGCTACGGCCGCGCGGCTGCGGCATAGGCACCAGTTCTGCCGTGATCCGCCGCGTGATGCCTCAGACGGTGCGGGGTCGCCACGGCTCGTGCTCGTGCGCGAGCCAGACCAGCTCGGGGTCGAGCGCGCGCACCCGCAGCTGGCCTTCGGTGTGCGGCTCGTCCAGCTCGCCAAACCAGACCGCCACGTCGCCGCCGACGACGACCGGGCGCCCGCCAGTCTCGACCACGACGACCTGCATGCCGCGTGTGTGGCCCGGCGCCGGGACGAGCCGGAGCCCCGGAAGCAGCTCGAGTTCGCCGTCGACCGGCACGTAGCGCACGCCGGGCGCCTCGACCCACTCGCGAATGGTGTAGTCGTCCTCGTTGCGCGCGTCGTCGAGCTCCCGGCGCTGGACGTAGATCGGCTTGCCGGCGAAGAGGTGGTTGCCGCCGCAGTGGTCGAAGTGCAGGTGTGTGTTGACGACGATGTCGATGCCGGCGAGGTCGAAGTCCTGCATGCTCAGCGGCTGGAGGCGGGGATCGAGGTCGGCCACCGCCGGGTGCAGTTCCGTCATGCCGGTGTCGACCAGCACGCGCGCATCGGGATGGTCGATGACGTGCACGTAGACCGGCATCCGCTCGCCCTCGGCGAGCAGGTCGGCAACGCGGACTGGCGTGATGGTGACTGAGGCGGGGGCGTTCATCACGTTCTGCCCGCGGCCATGGCCTTCGCCTTGGGGACCGGGTTCCGGCTGCGCCATGCCTCGAGGGTAATGTCGCCGAGCCTGGCATCGTCTCCCGGCAGCAGCGTGCGCTCGCCCAGGGTCGCCGTGAAGTAGCGGGCCGCCGCATCGGTGATCACCTCACGCGAGTCCCCGCGGGCCGCGAGCGTCTGCCGGACCAGTTCATCGAACCGGAACTGCTGCGGACCCGCCACTTCGATCATCCCGTTCAACGGCGCTTCCACCACGACTCTTTCGACGGCCCTGGCGACATCGTCCGCCGCCATCGGCTGGAAGAGCACCGGGGGAAGCCGGACCGTATTGCCGACCGTCGCCTCATCGATCATTCGCTCGAGGAACTCGAAGAACTGCGTCGCGTGAATGATCGACCAGGGAATTGACGATTGCCCGATGAGCCGTTCCTGCACGAGCTTGGCCCGGAAGTAACCGCTCTCCGCAAGGCGGTCGGTGCCGACCACCGACAGCGCGACATGGTGGCGGACTCCCGCCACCTTCTCCGCCGCGAGGATGTTGCTGGTGGAGGTCTCGAAGAAGCTCAGTGCGGCGGCGGCATCGAAAGTCGGAGAATTCGATACGTCGACGACTGCGGCGGCGCCGGTGAAGGCCGCCGCGAGCCCCTCACCGGTGAGGGTATTGACGCCGGTCGCCGGCGATGCTGCCACGGCTTCGTGGCCCTGGTCCCGGAGCATGGTGACGACCCTGGAGCCGATGAGCCCTGTCCCGCCGATGATCACGACTTTCATGGTGCTGTCCTTTCCATGCTCGACTATCCGGCCTTCAAGGGCCCGGCGACCTTGTACGTACTGAGGATGACGCCGGACGGCGTTGCTGTCGAGCTGACGAGCTCGAAGGCGCGTGCCGGCGTTCCCTCCGCAAGGAATCTCTTCCCCGTGCCCAGCAGGACCGGATAGACGATCAGTACGACGTCATCCGCGAGCCCCTTTTCGAGTAGCGTCGATGTGAGCGTGGAGCTGCCCGAGAGAACCAGGTCCGGGCCGTCCTGCGACTTGATGCGGCGGACGGACTCGCCGAGATCCGGTCCAACGCCCTTGAACGGCCCCCACTCGAGACTTTCCGGTCGGTGGGTCACGACATACTTCGTGGCCGCGTTGAGCCGGTCCCCGATCGGGCTCGCTGGCGCCTTCGGCCAGAAGCCCGACCACGAATCGTAGGTGCGCCGGCCGAGCAGCAGGTCGAAGCGCTCCCCATGTGCCGCCGTGACCATGTCCCGGCCAGCCGGGGTCCGATACGGCGTGGTCCAGTCGCCGTAGGGGAAATCGCCGCCATCGGCCGAATGCTGGATCACGCCGTCGAGCGAGATGTGCTCGATGATCTTGAGCTTTCTCATTCGCTCTTGACCTCCGTCGGCATCGGGAAGTGTTCCTGGAACCACGCCTCCCACACCGGTGTCTCACGCGCGACGGTCGCGGCCGCCTTGTCGCCGTACAGGTAGAGGTTCATCGCCACCGTGGTCGGACCGCCGGGATAGGTCTGGGCGCCGATGGCGGCAATCCCCGGCCCCGGCTTGTCGAGTCGCAGCAGGCCGTCGTATGGATCCTCGGTGAGGAGTTCCACAACGCCGCCGAGCGGTGAGGCACCCGCGGGCGTCGCCCAGCGCTGCCCGACCTTCACGCCCTTCACTCCCATGGCCGTGGTCAGCGTTTCCCAGGCCTCCGCTTCCGTACTCGTGACCGGAGCCACGACCTGCATGATCGCGGAGCGCTGGCCGCGGAAGTGCGTGAGATAGAGCCGCAGGATGTTCAGGAAGCCTGCCCATCCGCCCGCGGCACCTTCCAGCTGGTTGTCCCACTCGTCGGTGCTGGCGAACAGGCTGTGGACAATGCGGACCGTGCAGATGCTTCCGCTCCGCGCTTCGATGGTCCATGCGGTCGCGATCGGCGGCGAGCCCGGGAACGGGCCTTGTCCCTCCTGGGCGAAGAGCCGGGGCCGCTCGCAGGCCGTCACCACGCCCTGAATGTCCATGCCCGGACCGAAGTGGTACGTCACTGCAACGGGCTTCCCGTCGCGCTCCTCGATGTCAGTCGGCACGAACCACGCCGAAATGCCTGGACCGGTGGCGAGGGCCTGCCATACGTCCTCCGGTGTGCCGGGGACCTCGAATTCGACCTGGACGGAACGACGTCCGTTGGCTTCTTGCTTCACGCTCATTGCAGTAGCTCCTTGGGCTCGGATTTCTGGGGTAGAGGGTGCGCGACGACGATGAGCCGATGCGCGCGGCTGCCGGGGGTAGTGTCATCGTGATACTTCGAAACCAGCTTCCCGATGGCTTCGCTGAGCTCGGCGCTGAACGCGGCGCGGTCGGCGGCCGAACGGAAGCTGATTTCGGCATCCACTGACAGCGTCGCGAGGCGCTTGCCCGTCGCTTTCGCACGACGAACGAGGCTGCCCACCTCGCTGACGATCCGCGCGCCCAGCGCGATGAGATAGCTCGCGGACAGCCGATCGACTTCCCGGTCCGGATCCACGGCGACCGGGCCCAGGGCGCCCGGCGAAACGACGTAGGATGCGGCCGTCGCCACGAGCAGCCGTTCCGTCAGTCCGCCCCACTTGCGCTGCTGGGCCATCTGAACCAGTCCGTGTGCCTCCAGCGCGTTCAGGTGGTAGTTGACCTTCTGCCGGGTCAGGCCCACCCGCGCGGCCAGCGTCGCCGCCGAGGCCGGCGCGGCCAGCTCCGAGAGGAGCCGGCTCCGCATGGGGTCTAGCGCTGCCGTCGCAGCGGCCGGATCGTCGATGACTTGGATATCGAGCATGGGAGAGAATACCATTGACAAAATTTCTTGTCAAGCCCCCACTTCCCGAGCCTTTTCGTCACCCGGACCGCTCGCACGGCTCCGCGGTACCAAGGACATGACGGTCAAGAGGTTCGACCACGTCAGCGACACCATCCTTCACCGAGCGTGAGACCATGCGCCCCCTGCTCTCCCTCATCGCGCTGTTCACTCCTGCAATTCTCCACGCCCAGGCTGCCGTGCCCGCCGACGTGATGGCTGATTGGGAGCGCAATCGCACCGCCGTGCTGGCCTACATTGCCGCGATGCCCGATTCCGCGATGGGCTACCGGCCGACACCCGGCGTGCGCACCTTCGCGGAGCAGTTCGATCACATCGTCAGCACCAACCTCGATGTCGCGGCCGTGGCACTCAAGGGCCTCAAGGCGGCACCCTCCCTGGGTGACAGCGCGGTCTACCTCCACGACAAGGCGGCGCTCGAGAAGTACGCCGCCGCCACCTACGACTATTTTCTTGCCGCCCTCGGCGGCGCGACCGCAGCACAGCTCGCGAAACCGGTCGCGATATACGGACAGCCGCCCCAGCCCGCGTTGCGTCTGGTGTGCCTCTCGTTTGAGCACTCGGTGTGGACGCTCGGGCAGGTCGTGCCTTACCTGCGCCTCAATGGCGTCAAGCCGCCCGATTACCAGATGCCGTTCTGATCCCTGGGAGTCACGGTACAATGACCTCCGACGTTCACGTGTCGCATGTCCCTGGAATTCCCGTCGCGGTAGTCCGCCGGCAGGCGCGTGCTTCGGAGCTTGCGCGAGTCGTACCCGAGGGTTGCGGCGTGGTCTGGGCATATGTGCGCGCCCATCAACTCAAGGGTGGTCGGCACGTGGCCATCTACTGGGATGGGAGCATTCGCCTGGAAGTCGGCGTGGAGCTGGACCAGTCGTTCCCCGAAACCGGTGATATCGTGCGATCCGCCACGCCCGCTGGGCCAGCGGCCTCGCTCGTCCATTTCGGGCCGTACCACACCCTCGGCGCAGCACACGCCGCCATTCGGAATTGGTGCGCGGCACACAATCACCGGCTCGCGGGTCCGAACTGGGAGGTCTATGGCCATTGGGAGGCGGACTGGGACGTCAATCCGTCTCGCATTCGGACCGACGTTTTCTACCAGTTGGCAGCCGATGCGTCGTCGGCTGGCTGACAGGCACATGGTGGCTGTCGGCCGCGGGGAAACTGATCGCAGTGGTTGAGGCAGTGGAAGTCGAGCGCGAAGGCTTGAGTCCTTTGAGGCAGCGCCTGTGCCAACCCAGCCCGTAGACCTCTTCCGGCGCCTCACGAACGGCGTGTACGTCGTGGGTGTCGCCCATGGGGCAGAGCGCGGCGCGTTCACCGCGGCCTGGATCAGCCAGGTCAGTTTCGATCCCCTCCTGGTCGCCCTCAGCATCAATCCCGGTCACGCCTCGTACCCGCTGCTGCTTGCCTCCAGGGCGTTCACGGTCAGCATCCTCGCTGCCCATCAGCTCGAGCTGGCGCGACACTTCGGCACGCAGTCCGGACGCGATGTCGACAAGCTCGCCGGCCAGCCCTGGGCGCCGAACGCCTCGGGCATTCCCTTCATCTCGAACGCCATCGGATACCTGGAATGCCGGGTGCTCGCGGAACATGAAGCCGGGGATCACCAGCTCATCCTGGCAACTGTCACGAGCGGCGAGTTGCTCTCTCCCGACGCCGCAGTCCTCGGCTACCGTGACACTGGCAACCTCGATGGCAGTGCAGCCTTGTACCCGCCCCATTTCTGACCGCCTCGATCCAGCTCCGGCCCAGCCGAAGCCGTTCGAACGCGTGCAACTGGGCTTCCACCTGCACGAAGTGACAAGACAGAATGAGAGGACCATCTCATGTCGACCAACTTGACTGCTGTACTTCAGGAGGTTTTGCAGAACACGACGAATCTCAAGGTGCTCCTGTTGGTGAATGTGGGCGCGACTCTATTGGCCATGGTCCTGCCGATGGCCGCACGTGCGCTCATTTTCGGCGTTCGCGTCGCCTGGCTGCGGCTGCGTTATGAGGTCCCCCTTCGCGATCGCGCGGCATATGAATCCTGAACTTCCGGGCGCAGTGCCCGAAATTCCCGTCTCCGACGTAGCTGCGGCGACTGCGTACTACCGTGACTGCCTGAGCTTCAGCCTGGACTGGATCGAAGCAGACATCGACCTGGCTGGCATTTCGCGCGACCATTGCCGGCTGTTTCTTGCTGGCCCGCCGTTCCGCAAGGAACGCGGCAACGTCGCTCCGGTGCTGACGTGGCTCAACCTGGGCAGCAAGGCGGAGGTGGATGATCTATACCAGGCATGGCGTGCGACCAACGCCATCCTGCTCTCCGCTCCCGAATCGAAGCCCTGGGGCCTTCACGAATTCACCGCCGCAGATCCCGACGGAAACCTGTTCCGCGTGTTCTACGACTTCGCGACGCCTGAGCGCGAGCGGCCTGGGTCCACGGAACCTTGAGACCCAACGAGGAGGACTCATGCATCGATTGGTCCTGGGGCTGCTGGCGCTCGGCCTTGCAACGACACCAGCCATCGCGCAGTACACCGCTCCGGTGCCAATGCCGGAGTCATACCGCGCACTTCAGTTGCGCGAGCTCGAGGTGCAGCGCAAGCTCTTCCTCGCAATGGCAGACTCAATGCCGGAATCGCTTTATGGTGACCGGGCAACGCCTATTCAGCGAGACTTTGCATCGCAGATCATGCATGCCGCGGAAGGGCCATCCCTTGTTGCTGGGGAATACCTGGGCGGGCCAAAGGCTCAGCTTCCCGACTCTGTGGCCTCGCATGACACCGGTACCGGCCTGAGGTCCTTCATCAATGCATCATATGACTACGGCGCCAGGCTCTTGGCCAGTGAGTCGGAAGCCAGTCGGGCCGCATTATTCAAGTTCTGGAATGGCGAGATGATTCCGCGGTGGCAGCTTTGGGACGAGCTCAACCAGCACGCCATATGGACGGCTGGCCAGATCGTCGCAAATTTTCGGAAGAATGGCATGGCGCCGCCGGCCTTCAGCTTTTTCTAGGCTGCCGGCGCCAGGAGGCAAGCTATGCCGCGCATTCGGTACTCGGTTGCCATGAGCCTGGATGGCTACATCGCCGGTCCAAAGGGTGAAGCGGACTGGATCATCATGGATCCCGACATCGACTTTGCTGGGCTTTTCGCGCAGTTTGACACCTTCCTCCTCGGGCGTCGCACCTTTGAAGCCATGGCGGCCGCCAAAGGACCCGGCTTGTCCGGCGCGCAAACGTTCGTCTTCTCTCGAAGCCTCCAGCCCCGCGATCATCCTGGGGTGGGTATCGTCGCAGAAGTATCACCTGCGACAGTTGCTCCTATTCGAGCTCAAGCTCGCAAGGACATCTGGCTATTCGGGGGAGGAGGCCTGTTTCGCAGTTTTCTGGAGGCAGGATTGGTCGATACGGTAGAAGTCGCGATTATTCCGGTGCTTCTCGGTAGCGGCCTTCCGCTCCTTCCCTCGCCAGCTCACCGGGCACAACTCAAGCTCACCGGCCAGCGCGTCTACAAGACTGGCATTGTATCCGTGGAGTACACCGTCTCACAGCCACTGTGAGGCGATGGAGCGGCGCGAATGGATGCCAAGCTTCGCGAAAATATTCTCCACATGATGCCGCACTGTGTGCGGGCTCACGTCCAGCTGATCGGCGATCTCCCTGTTCGTCGCTCGCCGCGCGAGCAGACGCGCGATCTGCGCCTCACGCCTGGTCAGCCCGAACCGCCCCAGTGTCAGCTCCGCCCCGACCTCGTGATCACCCGCGAGGCGCATGGTGACTCCCACCTTGAGCGCGGGGAGAAGCAGTCGGAGCAGCGCTCCCGCCGCGTGTCGTGGGCTGTCCGACGCGAGCGAACGGATGTCTCGACGTTGCTGTACGAGATGCACAGCGCGGTGTGCCCGTCCGCGACGGGCCAGTCGATGTTCTCGCTGTCGCAGATCCGTCCGGGCGTGAGGACCTCGCCGAGGAAGGCCGAGCGCCGTAGCGCCGCCGGTTGCCCGGCGGTCGCCCGCCAGAACGCACGGAGCCGGCTCCACACCTCAACGCCCGACTGCAGCCGCTCACGCTCCGCATCCTGAAGCCAGGGATCCGGTGGCAGGTCCGGCAACCTGCCGAAGAGCGTCTGGATCGCGCGCTGGGGCTGTCGCCGCCACGTTCATGGCATGGACGTGCATCGGCACGCCGGCGCGGGGCAACCCGAACACGACGTGATCGCCATCGAGCAGTTCCGCGACTGACGACTCGACCGCGAGACACCAGTCGTCGCAGCGCTGGTGCGCCAGCGGCGACAGGAGCGTGGTCAGCGCACGATCGAGCCGCTCGAGATCCACCTGCCGCATCGCCAGGCCCATGGCGAAGGCCCTCCGCCCATAGGACGGTTCGTCCGATCCCAAGGTATCCCAAACCGTTCATTATCTCAACGCCGAGGCCACGCCGCGGCCATCGGTCGCGGTGATTCCGGCCTATCAGTCGGCAACCCAATGCGGAGGGACTCATGAAACATCACACGATTATCGGCGGAGGAGGCACTCGGCTCCACCTCGTCGAAGCGGGCGACCCACGCGCTCCATCTATTCTTTTTCTCCACGGCTGCTCACAGAGCTGGCTCACCTGGGACCGGCAGTTGCGCTCCGAGCTCGCGCGCCGGTACCGCCTCGTCGCCATGGACCTGCGTGGCCACGGCTCGTCGGAGCGGCCGCGCGATGGCTATGATGATTCGCAGACTGTGGGCCGCCGACGTCGACGCCGCCATCCGGGAGCTGGAACTCGACCGGCCGATCCTCTGCGGCTGGTCATACGGGCCGCTCGTCATCCTCGACTATGTCCGGCATTACGGCGAGGAGCTGATCGGCGGGATCCATCTCGTGGACGCCGTCACAAAGCTCGGCAGCGAAGCGGCCGCGGCGGTGCTTTCGGCCGAGTTCCTCGCCATCCTGCCCGGGCTTTTCTCGAGTGACGTGGACGAGGCCGTGCGCGCCCTCGAATCTCTGCTGCACTTGTGCTTCGTCCGTGAGCCCGAGGCGTCGGATCTGTACACGATGCTGGGCTTCGGCGTGTCCGTGCCGCCGTTCGTCCGTCAGGCGCTGCTGACCCGTGTCGTCGACAATGATGACCTCCTGCCGACCATCGTGAAGCCCGTATTGATCACCCATGGCGCGCTCGACGCGATCGTGAGGCAGGAAGCCGTCGCACAACACCGCGCGGGGCTGCCGCACGCGCAGGTCGACATCATGCCGGACGCAGGTCATGCTCCCTTCTGGGACGATGCCGCACAGTTCAATCGGCGCCTCGGTGCGTTCCGTGAAGAGGTTGCGAGCAGCGGTGCGGCGCACATGGCCTGAATTCGAGCTTCCTCTGTCCCGGCTGAATTGCGGCACGGCCCGGCCCGGCTGGCGTTCCCAACCCGATTCCTCCATCTTCTCGATTGGCGATCGGACTCGGCACGAGAGAATGGGACATGGCTGCACAATCGTGGCAGGTCACCGGTCAATACTACGAAACCTGCAGCTGCGATTTTGCCTGTCCCTGCATTACGGGGCAGCTGGCAGTCATGCCGACGAAAGGGTGGTGCACCGTCGCCATGGCGTTTCAGATCGAACGCGGCAGCTACGGCACGGTTGCGCTCGACGGACTCGGGTTCATCGTTCTCTTGTGGACGCCGGAGGAGATGGGCAAGGGAAACTGGTCGGTCGGTGTTATCGCGGACGCGCGGGCGAGCGCCGAGCAGCTCGACGCCATCACCGCGATCGCGAGCGGGTCGGCGGGCGGCCCCATGGCTGCCCTCTCGCCGCTGGTTGGAAAATTCCTGGGCGTGGAATCGGCGCCGATCGAGTTCGCTCGCACTGGCGCCAGGTGGTCGGTCACGGCGGCGAATCTTGTCGACATGGCCGCCGAAGGGGCCATGGGGCTCAACCCCAGATCACCGAGCCGATGTACCTGGACAACACCGGCCATCCGGCCGCGAGCCGCTATTCCCTGGCCCATGCATTGAAGAGCCATGTTGACGCGCTCGGGGTGAGTTGGAACGACACGAGCGGTAAGAACCACGGCCAGTACGCTCCGTTTTCGTGGCGAAGCTAGCCCCTTCACCGGTCCCGGCCCCTTCCCGCCGTGACCGCGCCCTCATCGCGAGCTGCATCGTTCTCATCACCGGCCTGGCCTGGGCCTACCTCGTCCATCTGAATCGTCACCTGACGTCGTCCATCGACGGCGGCACGATGATGACGGCGATGGGAATGGTGATGAATCACCCATGGGGCGCGAGTGATCTGCTCCTGACATTCGTCATGTGGTCGGTAATGATGGTCGCCATGATGGCCATGTCCGCCCTGCCCGTACTGCTCCTCTTCGCCGGGATGCGCGCCCAGGGCGTGCATCGGGGCGTGGCGCCGGCCGTATCGTCATTCGGCCTCGGCTACCTCGTTGTCTGGCTTGCCTTCAGCGCCTGTGCGACCGCCGCCCAATGGGCCCTGCACGAACGCGCGTTGCTGTCATCGACGATGGCGACATCGAGCACCCTTGTCGCCGGCATAACCCTCATCATGGCGGGCGCGTACCAGCTGACGCCGCTCAAGACCGGATGCCTGGCCCGATGCCAGAGTCCCCTGGGATTTCTGATGAGCAACTGGCGCGACGGATCGAGCGGTGCGTTCCTGATGGGATTCCGGCACGGCATCTTCTGCCTGGGCTGCTGTTGGGCGTTGATGTTCGTGCTCTTTGTGGTCGGCGTGATGAACCTGGCGTGGGTCGGTTTCCTGACCCTCTTCATCCTCACCGAGAAGCTCTTTCCCACCGGTGACCGCGTATCACGTGTCGGCGGTGCAGTCCTGATCGGCCTGGGAGCCGTCCTGATGTCCGGATGGGGCGGAGCGCGCGGCCCCGTTCTTTAGGCAATCAGGAGAGTGATCCCCGGGCTCTGCAGGGCGCTTGGCGTTCTGGTGTTGCTGGGCGGGTTCCTTGGACCCCGGTACCTGCTCGCCCAGGTCCGGGGTGTGTATCCCCTCGGCATGACCGCCGTGAATTCCGGCGTCACACCGGCCCCCGGTTGGAGTTACAGCAACCAGTTTCTCTACTACTCGCGCGACGAGTCGAAAGGACCGGGCGGCGAGGTGGTCGCCACCGGACAGCAGGCGGTTATCCTGGACATGAACACAATCGTCTGGGTGAGCCGGCAGACGCATCTGCTGGGCGGAGCATCCTTCTCAGCCACTGCCACCCTGCCCATCGCCGCCAATTCACTCACGTCGGAGGCGCAGGGCGCGATGAGCGGTGGCAGCGGCTTGGCGACTCGTTTTATCAGCCGCTCATCCTGGCCTGGCGCTTGACCCGCCTCGACAGTCGCGTCGCCCTGGGTTTCTTGCGCCCACCGGCCGTTTCACTCCGGACCGGACCGACAACGTCGGCTCGGGGTACTGGACCTGGGTCGCCTCGACCGGCCAGACCGTCTATCTCACCGAGAGCCGTGCGACGGCGCTCTCTGCCTTTCTGATGTACGAGTTTCACGGCGCCCAGGAAGGCACCGGAGTTCACCCCGGCCAGAACCTCGATCTCGACTATTCGGTAACGCAACTGTTTCAGCTTGGAAAAGACCTGCAGCTGCAGGCGGGGGTGATCGGGTATGCTCTGTGGCAGACAACAGGCACGACCGGGCCGTACCTGGAACCCGAGGCCTCTGAAACACGTTATCAGGTTTACGGACTTGGTCTCGCGTGCAACCTGATCCTGCCGCTGCGGCAGGTCACCACCGGCATCAAATTTGTCGACGAGTTCGGGGGCCGATCGACATATCAGGGGAAATCGCTTCAGATCGCCGTCGCCATTCACTTCTAGCACTACCTACCCGCACGAGGAAACAATGACAGACACCGCTCGGCCGACCGACGGGACCACGCCCGCCGCCATGGCCATCCCGAAAGAGGGTTATTTCAAGCCCGAAAACGGCCGGTATGGCCTGCTCTTTCCGAAGACGCCGGCGAACTACGGTTTCACCATCATCGCCAAGATCAAGCCGGGACGCGAAGCCGCCATCCGTGAATACGGCAACACGATCGAGACCGCGGTGGGCGGCACCCCGGATTGCCTCGCGGTGCTCAAGCTCCACTACCTGCGCTGGGTGCTCTTCGATATCGGGAAGGACACCTACTTCATGTACCAGGGCATCTTCGACACCGACTTCGACAAGTACACCGAGGATGCCATCGGCCTGTTCACGCAGCTCGGCGTCAATACCGTCTTCGAGAATCTCGAGGGCTTTCCCGAGGACTGGAAGACCAACGCGCCGGCGTTCATCAAGTTTGTCCGTGATCACCAGCGCCCGAGCTTCCTGGAGTACGGCGAGTATCCTTTCGTGAGCGCCGAGGAGATCAAGAAGGCGCTTCGGATCAAGGCCGCGCTCTCCGACATGCTCGACCAGATGCAATGACCGCGACTGGGCACGATCCGCTCGAGTTCGACGACATCCAGCATATCCTGCTGACGCGCGCGCCGGCGCTCACCGGGCGGTACGAGTTCCTCTCGTTTCCGGTCGCCGGGCGGGGCGGGCCTGGCTGGCGCGCATGCTCGACACGGTGCATTCGGCCGCAGGCGGCGCGCGCGACGCTCGATAGCGAACGGCTGGGTGAGCATCGCCTTCACCTGGAACGGGCTGCGGGCGCTCGGACTGGATGAGGCGTCGCTGGCCTCGTTTCCCGAGGAGTTCAGGCAGGGCATGGCGGCGCGCGCGGAGATGCTCGGCGACACCGGTCCCAACCATCCCGACCACTGGCTCGGCGGCCTGGCGAGCCCGGACCTGCACGCGATCGTCATCCTGTTCGCCCGGGACGCGGCCGAACGTGAACGATGCCGGATGGTGCACGAGAAGTCTGTCGCCGAATGCGCGGGCGTCGAGGTGATGTCCATCGCTCGACCTTGAGGCGACACCGCCGTTCGACTACGCGCATGATCATTTCGGCTACCGCGACCGCCTGTCGCAGCCGGCGATGGAGGGACCGGCGAGAGCCGACGCCCGGTCCGGCCCCGCGCTCAAGGCCGGCGAATTCATCCTGGGATATCCCGACGAGTACGGCCCACCGTGTCAGGCTGCCGCAGCCCGAGATCCTGTCACGCAACGGCAGTTACCTCGCCTACCGGCGGCTGGAGGAGCATGTGGGCACATTTCGCGAGTTCCTGAAGCAGAACGGCGCGACGCCCGAGGAGCAGGAGCTGGTCGCGGCGAAGCTCATGGGACGCTGGCGAAGCGGAGCACCGCTCGTGCTGGCGCCGGACAAGGACGATCCGGCCATCGCGGCCGACCCGCAGCGGAACAACGATTTCACCTACGCCAAGTCGGATCCGCACGGATACGCGGTACCGCTCGGCTCGCACATCCGGCGGATGAATCCCCGGGACACGGGGGCCAACATGAACCGCCGCCGGATGATCCGGCGGGGCGCTACCTACGGCCCGGCGCTGCCGGAGGGACGCCCGAAGACGGGGTGGAGCGCGGCATTGCCGCATTCGTGATCTGCGCCAGCCTCGTCCGCCAGTTCGAGTTCGCGCAGAACGTCTGGATCAACGACCGGAATTTTCACGAGCTCGGCAACGAGCGCGACCCGATCATCGGCACTCAGGACGGGACCCTCGAGTTCAAGATTCCGAAACGGCCCATCCGCAGGAAGATCACCGGCCTGCCGGCATTCACCACGTGCGCGGCGGCGCCTACTTCTTCCTGCCCGGCCTTCGGGGACTCCGCTACCTGGCGGCGCTCGAGGGCCCACGGGAAAAGGACGGTCGACATGCCTAGCGGGAAGCGCACCGGTCGCACCTACAACCAGGATCACGTCCCCCGCTCGTACAAGGCGGGTCAGCGCCGTTTCAGCGTCTACTGGACCTGGAGCTATCCCTGGGAAGCCAACCGGGACACGGTCGAACTGGACAACCGGTTTTCCACCATGACCGAGGTCCGGCGAGTCGGCTGGCCGGGTTTCGAGGCCACCGAGTGGGACAAGATGAACTTCCTGCAGGGCATCGCGGGGACGCTGGAGCTTTTCCATCGGCGTATCCTCAGCTTCCAGGAGATCGTCGGCGGTGCGACGAATCAGCCGGTGGCCGTCTATCAGCGTATCGACCAGGCCGGCTTCAAGCTGCCGATCGATGAGCGCATCCTGGACGACACCGACACCCTCATGGTGTTCGGCCTGGATCACCTGGTGTCGGAGCAGGAAGCGACGCAGGCGGAGATCGAGGCCATCGGCAAGTGGCTCGAGCGCGAGGGCACCTGCCTCATTCTCGCGCCACACCATGATGTCGGGTTCACCGGCGACATGAAGCAACGCCAGATGGAGTACAAGCACCACGGCGATGAGCTGGTTCCCCGGCAGCAGCGGTTCGGCCAGTACACCCGGTCCCTGATGAAGGGACTCGCCATTCCGGTGCTGAATCAGTTCGGGTTGCGACCGGCCACGGTCGAGGGTCATCCGGATCAGATCACGCCGCTGTCCGTCAACCGGGATTTGGACACGTTGGGCCTGCTCAAGGATGTCACGACCTTCAACTTCCACATGCACCTGCCCCACTATGCCGTGACGACGTCCGACCCCGGGGCTATTCACGTCCTTGCGCGCCAGCCGATCGACCTCACCCGCCCGCATCCGTTCACCAATGCCGGCGAGCGGGAGTTCAACTCCTGTCTCTGGATGCCCTCGTCGGGGACCCGCGGCGGCCATATCGTCCTCGCCGACTCCACAATCTTCACCACATTGTTCGGCGGTACCGACAGCCTGACTTATTTCTGGCGTAACCTCGCCGCCATGTAGCTCGCACTCGCGCCAGAGGGAGGCGTCTCAATGGAGCTGCTGCAGAAGGCTGTCCCCTTCGCCATGCTGGCATTCATTCTCTCCAGCATGCTGGCGATGGGCCTCGGTCTCACGGTTCGCCAGATCATCGCACCGCTTCGCGACTACTCGCTGATGGCCCGGGCGCTGCTGGCGAATTTCGTGTTGCTCCCCCTGGTGGCACTGGCGCTCGGCCGGCTCTTGCGGCTCGACGAGCCCCAGGCGGTGGGATTGCTCCTGCTGGGGGCGGCGGCCGGTGCGCCGTTTCTGCCCAAGCTCGCCCAGCTCGCCAGGGGCGAAATCGGCTTCGCCGTCGGATTGATGGTGCTGCTGATGGTCATCACCATCGGCTACCTGCCCCTGGCCCTGCCGTTCATGCTGCCCGGCGTTTCGGTCAACTCGTGGGCGATCGCACGATCCCTGCTCCTGCTCATGCTGCTTCCGCTCGGTCTCGCGCTGGGAGTGAACGCGCGGTTTCCGGCCATCGCCGCGCGCGCCAAACCGGTACTTGATCGACTCTCGAGCCTGAGCCTCATGCTCCTTTTTATTTTCCTGGTCGTGGGGAACCTCACCAACGTCGTCGCCGTCGTCGGTACCGGCGGAATCCTCGCTGGCCTGCTCTTTCTCGCTGCCGGCCTTGGTATCGGGTGGGTGTTTGGAGGTCCGGCGCGGCACACGCGCCAGGTGCTGGCGCTGGGGACGGCGCAGCGCAACATCGCCGCGTCCCTGGTGGTCGCGGGCCAGGCCTTCAGTGATCCGAACGTAGTCGTCATGGTTGTCGTCATCGCGATCGTCGGCCTGGTGGTTCTCATGGCTTCAGCTCGTTTCATCGGCCGCGGCACTGCAGAGCGGAGTGGTGCGGTACCGACAGCATGACTGGGTTGCGATGCCGGCTTTTCGCCTGTTGTCGTCGGTACCGAACACGGTCTTCCAGGTGTTTCTCTATCTGCGCTTTCGCCGGTTGGTGCCGCTTGCAATTGCCCACGCTTTGATGGATGGTACAAGTGTGCTGATCGGCGTGCTTCTTCCCTTGGTGAGGACATGATGAGGCCGTTGGTGCAACCGGTAGGTAACAGCGTCACGTGAAAAGGAGGATACGATGGCGAGGATCACCGGTATTGGCGGCGTGTTCCTCAAGAGCAAGGGCGACCACGCCGCGCTCGCAGCGTGGTACAAGAAGCATCTGGGCATGGCGCTCGAAGACTGGGGCGGCGCCATTCTCAGGTGGCCGGACGACAAGGCCGAGGACCGGGGCGTTACGGTCTGGAGTCTCGCGGGAAAGGACAGCAAGTGGTTCAGCCCGAGCACCTCGTCCTTCATGATCAATTACCGGGTCGACAACCTCGGTGAACTGCTTGATCAGCTGCGTGCAGGGGGCGTGGAAGTCATCCAGGGACCCGAATCGGCCGAGAACGGCAAGTTCGCGTGGGTCATGGATCCGGACGGGAACAAGGTCGAGCTCTGGGAGCCCATGCTCTGGGATGACAAGAACAAGGGTGCATGAGAGACCGCCGGCCGTGACCTTGCTGACCGTTCGCATTGGTTCGATGGTGTTCTCCGCCGAGCTCGAATCCGGGCGCGCACCACTGACGGCCGGCGCGTTCCAGGCTCGCCTTCCCTTCGAAGGGCAACTCGTCCAGGCGCGCTGGAGCGGCGAGGCGGGCTGGGTACCGCTCGCCGACTACGATCTCGGCGTGGGCTATGAGAACGCCACCAGCCACCCGGCCCCCGGGCAGGTCCTCTGGCACCCACCGGGACTCAGCGAGGCAGAGCTCCTGGTGCCATATGGAAGCACGTATTTCTCCAGTCGCGTTGGCCAGCTCGCGGGCAATCATTTTCTTACAATCCGCGATGAAGACGGTCGCCTCGCCGAAGTCGGGCGCAGGCTTCTCCGGGAGGGAGAGCAGCCCATCCGTTTCGAGCTGATGGAGACAAGCCCGGCCGTTGTTTCCGGATAGCGATGAGGCCAGGAACCGCAGCGGCAGGTGTGGACGGTGGAGGGGCATGGCTGACTTGTTGCACATGTTGGCGGGCAGGAACGCCCTTTCGGCCCGGGCTGCGGACGAATTGCATGCCCGGGGCTTTGTCGTCCTGCCGGATGTGATACCGCCTGGCCGCCTCGACGCCCTCCGCACGGCTTACGATCACGCGGTCGAGTCGGCCAGTGGCAGTGACATCAAGGTCGGCACCACCTCCATCCGTGTGACTGACTTCGTCAACCGGGGCCCTGAGTTCGATGAGGTCTACACCTGGCCTCCTCTGCTCCAGGCGTGCGGTTTGGTGATTGGTGTTCCATTCAAACTCAGCTCCTTCCAGGCCCGGACTCTCCGGCCCGGCTCATCCGCCCAGGGCCTCCACGTTGACGTCGCACGCCAGTCACCCGACTGGCCGCTACTCGGGTTCATCCTGATGGTCGACGAGTTTCGTCCCGACAATGGTGCCACCCGGTTTGTACCGGGGTCCCACAGGCGGGTGGACATTGAGGCTGGTGTCATCCCGGAGGCACTCTTCGGGGATGGGGATACCACTCCGGCTTGCGGGCCGGCAGGCTCGCTCCTCGTCTTTGACGGGTCGGCTTGGCATGGCCACGGTACGAATGCATCGACGGAACCACGGCGATCAATTCAGGGCGCCTACATTCCCCGGACAGGCCGCGCCGGAACCGATTTCGGAGCGCGAATGCAGTCCGCAACGCGGCAGCGCCTCGGCCCCCTCGCCCTGCACCTCTTGGGTATCACGACCAATTGACGGGCGACACCCGTAGTCGCCCCGGTACCGGAGGATTCTCTGATGCCCCACGGCAAGATCTGTTACCTCGAAATCCCGGCGAACCGCGCCGAAGATTCGGCGCGCTTCTACTCGGACATCTTCGGCTGGAAGGTGCGTGCTCGCGGCGACGGGAACCTGGCATTCGATGACGCAGCGGGTGTGAGCGGGACATGGGTGGAAGAAGGCGACCGGACGCCCGATGAGCGCACTCGGACCTACATCATGGTCGACAGCATTGCGGAGTCGCTGGATCAGATTGAGGGTGCAGGCGGCCGGGTGGTCACGCCGCGCACGGAGATTGGGCCGAGCATGGGGGCATTCGCTGCCTTCACCGATCCGGTCGGTAACGAGTTCGGCCTCTACGAGGAACCGCAGCGGTAGGTAGCAGCTACGTGCAAGTGAGGAAAGCGTCACGTATGGCTCGAGCCACGATCGCTGGTATCTCACCTTTCTTTATCGTCGCTGACGTCCCGGCGACGCTCGCCTTCTATCACGATATGCTGGGCTTTGAAGTTGCGTTTCGAGGCCCAGGCCCTGAGGACGAGTTTTTCGGGATTGTTCGTCGCGATGGGGCGATAATCATGGTCAAGGCTCTCGGCGCTGCCTCCGAGGGCACGGAGGTCATGGTCGAGCCGCTGCCCAACTACGGCCGCAAACCGGCGTTTAGTTGGGATGCTTATCTGGAAGTGCCTGACCCGGACGCGTTGGCGGCGGAGTTCGCATCGCGCGGCGTTCCCTTCTCCATGCCCCTGACGGACAGAGGTGATGATGGTGTCAGGGGTTTCGTGATCAGGGACATTGATGGTTATGGCTTGTTTTTCGGGAATCATCGAGCGTAAGCACCGCGGTGGAGGCATCCGTGGTTCCTGGACCCTCACATACCTTGCGGGCTGCATCACGTTGATGATTGCCATCTACCGGGCTCGAGGCGGGTCCACTCGCCCGGCCTGGGGCCGAGTGATCGCGTGGTGGCTCAGCTCGGCACTGTGTGCCCTGCTCGTGTGGAGCACGGTGGATGTGTCGCGCTGCAGTTCGTTCGCGAAATCGGAGCTGCAGTTGGGCCGAGAGAGTGGGCAGGCTGCGTCGTCGGGTCAGGCTTTTGGGCCGGCTTCGCAATCGGCGCGGTGCTTCCGTTCTATGGCCTCCTGCTGACCTGGTACACGTTCCGCTTTGGGCGCGAACCCGGTGGCTGGTCCACCGTGACTCGCAACGTCGCATTCCTCGGACTGCCCCCGGCTATCGTGTTGCTGTACGGGTATGGCTCGCCGGCGCACAACGGAGTAGCTGCGGCGCTCCTTCATGCACTCCCCTTTGCTGTTCTCGGCTTTGTCGCCGCCGCTGCCGGGTTGCTGGCTCCCCGGAGGCTGTCGCGCCGATTGGGACCCGGGTGCCTGCTTCGTCCTGATGCGGCCTGATAGGCACATGGTAAGGAGGCGTTCAAGTGCAGGTCGAGGCGTGTCATGCCAGTTATTCCCTGGCGCGGACTCCTCACTCAGCTGGGGGTGGGGGACGATGAAGGAGAGCGCTAGATACCGCGGATGTCTTCTTGGACTTGCCGTGGGTGACGCCGTCGGTACCACCGTGGAGTTCCGCCGCGTGGAACCTTCGAGCCTCTGTCGGACATGGTCGGCGGAGGCCCGTTCCGGCTGAGGCCGGGCCAGTGGACCGACGACACGTCAATGGCGCTCTGTCTGGCCACGAGTCTTGTCGAGCGAGGTGGCTTCGATGCCGCCGATCAGATGAATCGGTACTGCCGGTGGGCGAAGGACGGTTACCTGAGCAGCACCGGCACCTGCTTCGACATCGGCAATACCGTGGCCTGCGCGCTGCGGCGGTATCGTGACGACGGAAATCCATTTGCGGGGCCCATCGCGCTGAACACCGCCGGCAACGGATGCATCATGCGGCTCGCTCCCATCCCCATGTTCTTTCCTGACCTCGACGACGTCGAGCGATTCGCCGCCGACAGCGCGCGCACGACCCACGGGGCGGAAGAGTGCCTCGACGCCTGCCGGCTGTTCGCACGAATCATCTTCCGGGCACTTCGCGGTCAACCGAAGGACGCCGTGCTTCTCGGAGATGCTGCGTCGCTCGTCGCTGGCGAACGCATCGCGGCGATTGCCCGTGGCACCTACCGTGGCAAGCCGGAGTCGGACATTCGCGGAACGGGCTACGTCGTGCAGAGCCTGGAGGCAGCCCTGTGGGCCTTTGCTGGCACTGAGACCTTTGCCGACGCCATTCTCGCCGCCGCCAACCTTGGTGACGACGCCGACACGACCGCCGCAGTCTGCGGCCAGGTGGCTGGAGCATACTACGGCGAGCCGGGCATTCCATCGCATTGGTTGGACCGCCTGGCGTGTCGCTCGGAGATTGCTGCGCTCGCGGATGAGCTCGGCGGCCATCGATGAGAAGAGTGTCCCTTGCAGGTGCTCTCTGCCTCGTAATCGTTCCCGCGTTCTCGGCGAGTCGGCTGGAGTCCCAGACAGTTCAGGAGGCACCTCGAGCCCGCGGCAAGCCGCCGGCGGATGCCGCCAGTCTTGCGGCGCGACAGCGCTTCCTCGAGATGTTCGCTCGGGCATACTTCCCCGGACGAAACGGCCAGCTCCTGATCGTGACGCGTGAGGGCGACTTCATCACCCGGCCCGACCCCGACGTGGCATACATGCACGGCTCGCCGTGGGCGTATGACGTCTCGATTCCGCTGATGTTCGTCGGTCCTGCGGTAAGGACGGGAGTGTACTCAATGCCGGCTGTGCAGCAGGACGTCGCGCCAACGCTCGCGGCTGCGCTGGGTGTGACGATGCCCCCGACCGCGACGGGTCACGTGTTGCCGGTTCTCCGCCCCGGTTTTGCCCGGCCGCGCGTCGTCTTCCTTCTCGTTCTGGATGGCATGCGACGGGATTACTTCGATCGCTACGCCGATGTGATGCCGACGCTTACCGCGCTCCGCCGGCGCGCCGCCTGGTTCACGCCAGGCGCACGTCAACAGTTTGCCCACCAACACTGCCGTTGGACATTCGACGATCGCGACGGGAACCGATCCCCGCATTCATGGTGTGACGGCCAACAACATTTATGACCGCTTCCAGGGCCGGCGCCAGGATCTGTTCGCCGGGATGAACCCGCAGGTTCTGATGACGCTGACCCTTGCAGACGTATGGCAATTCGCCACGTCAGGCCGTGCGATCGTCCTCGCCCAGGGCAGCATCAGCCGGGCGGCCACGCCGCTCGCCGGCCATGGCGCGTGTCAGCCGAATGGCGCACCCGTCGTGCTCGTCAGCTACGATGAGGAGACGGGTGCCTGGCACTCCAACCCCGACTGCTTCCGGCTGCCTGACTACTTGAAGGATCGGAATGCGAGCACGCTATGGTCGATGGAGAGAAAGTGGCTGGATCACGACATCGCTTCGCCTGCGGCGGTGCGTCGGTCGGCACTCTTCCCCGCCTTCGAGGCCGACGCAATGATCGCCATGATCGAGCGCGAGCCTTTGGGCGACGACGGCATCGCCGACCTTGTTCTGCTGAACTACAAGGGAGCGGATTTCGTCGGGCACCGGTACGGGCCGGCTTCGAATGAGCTCCGCCTCACGCTCGGCGAAATGGACCGTCACCTGGCACGGATGCTGAGTGCCCTGGAGGCAAAGGTTGGAAATGCCTATCTCCTCGCCGTCACCGCCGACCACGGCATGCCGTCGGAACCTCCGTCACCCGACCGCCGGCACTTCGCTCCGTCGATCGTTGACCTGCTGAACGAGAAGTTTGATCCTGGGGCGAAGCAGCTGATAATCTCCTTCGAACCGGAAAACGCGCAGATGTTCGTCGATGAGGACCGGCTGTCGCACCTCGGCCTGACTTTGGACGACCTGGCTCGTTTCCTGGAAGAGCAGCCGTATGTTTTCGCGGTCTTCACCAACGACGCGGTTCGGCACGCGGCTGACGCACTGCCCGGGAGGCCGCGCCGGCAGTCCGCGCGCAGGCCTTCCTGACGGAAGGTCGCTGGCATCTCACCTCGGCTCGCCTCCCGGCAAGCCCATCTTCCTCACCAGCTCCCGGAAACGCGGATGCTCCCGGTAGGCCTTGAACGGAACCTGTCCCTGGATCGAGTACATCCATTGCTCCCGCGCCTCATATGCCCGCTCCAGCCATTCGAACATCTCGGCCTCGCGTCCCAGCGCCCCGTACACGAACGCCACGAACAGCGGCGTCGCCGTCATCAGGCTCACGAACCGCTGCAGCACCTCCTCGGCCTCCTGCCTCCGGCCGAGCAGCGCATAAATCATCGCCATCACCGCTTCCGCCGCGGGATCTGACGCATTGAGCGAAACCGCGACCCGCCCGACTGGTTCGGCTTCCTCCTTGCCCTGCGCGGCGAGCGCGATCGCGAGCCAGGTCTGGGCCGATTCGAACCCAGGCTCCATCGCTACAGCCTGGCGATAGTGCCGCTCGGCTTCCTGGCCTGGTCCGCAAACATGAAGACGTTGCCCAGGTTGACGCGCGCCAGGATGGAAAGCGGATCGAGTTGCACCGCACCCTCGGCGAGGGACAGTGCCTCGCGGAAGCGCCCGGTCGACGACAGGAAAGTCGAGAGCCACTGGCGCGCGGGGATGTAACTCGGGTTGAGTGCGATCGCCTGGCGCAGCTCGGCCTCCGCCCCCGCCCAGTCCCACTGCGCGTGCAGCTTCACGAACCCGAGCGAGGCGTGCCCTTCGGCCAGCAGCGGATCCAGCACCACCGCCCGCTCGGCCGCAGCGAGCGACGTCTGGTACAGTTCGGCCGTCGCCAGCCAGCTGGAAACCATGAGTGCGGTGGCGTCGGCCAGGCCGGAGTGGGCCGGTGCGAACTCCGGATCCGCCTCGATCGCCTGCTCGAACAGCCGTCTCGCCTCCTGCAGCCCCGCGTGCGTGCGCTTGTTCCAGTGATATCGGCCCAGCAGGTACTTGTTGTATGCCTCGAGGTTTCGCGGCGCAGCGGCCGGTACCGGCGTGGGGGTCGGCGTGAGCTTGAGCGTGCGCGAGAGCGTGCTCGTGATTCGCCGGGCGATGTCGTCCTGCACCTCGAACATGTCCGCCATCCGGCGCTCGTACGTTTCCGACCACACCGGCGCGTCATCGCTCACCCGCACCAGCTGCGTCGAGATCCGGAGCCGGTCGCCCGCGCGGCGCACTCCTCCCTCCAGCGCAAACGCGACATTGAGCTGTTCCCCGATCTCGCGGAGCGACACGTTCCTCCCCTTGAAGGCGAAGGCTGACGTGCGTGAGATCACCCGGAGCCCGCCCATCCTGGCGAGCGTACCGATGAGCTGGTCGGTGAGCCCGTCGCTCAGGTACTCGAGCTCCTGGTCACCGGACAGGTTGGTGAGTGGCAGCACCACCAGCGACTCGGGTTGACGTGCCACCGGCCGCTCGATCGAAACCGTGCTGTTGGCCGTACTGCTCCCTGCGAGTGCGGTGGCGAAGGCGCTGGGGGACTCGAACCGCTCTTCAGGTTCCTTGGCGAGCGCTTGCTGAACGACGGCTTCGATGGCGGGAGAAACGATCACTCCGACCGACGCCAGCGTCGGTACCGGTGCGGTGAGGTGCTTCATCGCCAGTCTCGACGTTGGCGTGTCGGCCACGAAGGGCGGGCGTCCCGCCAGCATTTCGAAGAACGTCACTCCCAGGCTGTAGATGTCGCTCAGGCCGGTGACCTCTTCACCCGTGATCTGCTCCGGGCTCATGTAGGTCGGCGTACCCACCGCGCTGCCCACCCGCGTGACCCGGTCATCCCCACCGGCCGCCGTCAAGCCGCCGCGCGCGATCCCGAAGTCGGCCAGCAATGCATGCCCCTGCCGGGTGAGGAGGATGTTCTCCGGCTTCACGTCCCGGTGCACCACACCTTCGCCATGCGCGTAGCTCAGCGCGTCGGCTATCTCCCGCGTGATCTCGACGGCTTCGTGCACCGACAGCCGGCCGGTCCGGCCGAGTCGGGCACCGAGCGATTCGCCGTCGATGTACGGCATGACATAGTAGAGCTGGCCGTCGGCTTCGCCCGAGTCATGGAGCGGAAGGATGAATGGGTGCCTGAGCCGGGCCAGGAGGCGGATCTCCCGCGCGAACCGATCCGCACCGATGACGGCCCCGAGCTCCTGGTGAAGCACCTTGATGGCCACCGGTCGATCGTGCCGGCGGTCCTGCGCCAGGTAGACGGTCGCCATTCCGCCCCGGCCCAGTTCGCGTACAATGGCATAGCGCTCGGGGAGCGCCAGCACGGAGTCGCTTGATGTCACAGGCCGAATTGCCGCAGGTGATGGTCGGTGTGAAGGAACGCCCAGCGGTGCCATTCGGACTGGCTCAGGGGCCCGAGAAGGGGTGCGGCGTGGAGAAGGCGATCTGGTGTGGTGTCATCCGCCCCCGGGCATCGCACAGCAGGCCCGACCCGCTCGATCCGGTCAGTCAGCTGTGCGAGAACCCCAGCGTCGGCGAGGCTCCGGCGCCCTCCCAGGCGAAGTCGTGTCATCTCCACCCGGTAAAGGTAGCCGGCCCGACGCGGTATCATCCACTGCATTCCGTGGAGCTACGCGATAGATACCATCGGGCTCATCGAGGCCGTGCCATCGCGACACCTGTGAGAGTAGAACGTTGGGCTTGTCGAGAGCATCGTGGACCTCCAACTTATGCGGAGTCGGTAGACGGTGATTGGATCCGGCGCTCAGTCTCCAAGCCCGCCGCCGTGGCCGATCTCATCAGCACGGCCGCCTAGGGCCGTGAGGCGATGGCCCACTCCGGCTGCGAAGACGGAGGCCCCGGCGGATCGCCGGGGCCTCACCGCTCGTGGCCACTCCCCCCCAAGCACCATCTCTTACCAGGAGGCCATATGGCCGTCGCCAAGGTTACAGAGATCCATTCCTCCTCTACCAAGAGCTTCGATGACGCGATGCGCACCGGCATCGCCCGGGCCGAGAAGACACTCCGGAATCTCACCGGAGCATGGATCAAGAGCGAAAAGCTGGTCATCGAGAAAGGGAAGATCACAGAGTACCGGGTGCTGATGAAGGTCACGTTCGTGTTGCAGGACTAGCGCCCGTGGCGCATGCGCAGCTCCCCGTCGTTGAGCGCCGCTTCGGCGAAACGATGCGTCCCGACTGGTGGTGGGTGCAGCCGATTGTGGTCGTGCTCATCCTTTCGGCTTTCATCGTCTACGCGACCTGGGCGGCGTTCCAGGGGAAGCACTACACGTACGGGCCCTATCTCTCTCCGTTCTACTCTCCGGAACTGTTCGGCGATTCTCCCCACGCCTGGTTCGGCTCGAGACCGCCCCTGTGGCCCGCATGGCTGGTTTTCTCACCCGCCCTGCTGATCCTGCCATTCCCCGGGCTCTTCCGGGTGACCTGCTACTACTACCGCGGCGCGTACTACAAGGCGTTCTGGGCCGACCCACCCGGGTGTGCCGTCGGGGAGCCCCGCCTGACCTATCGGGGCGAGGCCTCCTTTCCCCTCGTGCTTCAGAACATTCATCGGTTCTTCCTTTTCATCGCACTGCCCTTTCTCCTGGTCCTGGCCTCGGACGTGTACAAGGCGTTCTGGTTCACCGACCCGGTGACGGGGCGAACCAGCTTCGGGATCGGCATCGGAACACTGGTTCTCGCGACCAACGTGATCCTGCTCGGCGGCTACACCCTGGGATGCCATTCCCTGCGCCATGCCGTCGGTGGCCGCCTGGACGGGCTGTCCGGTCATCCGTTGCGTCGCCGAGCCTACGACTGCTCCAGCTGCCTGAACCGGGTGCACATGCGCTGGGCGTGGGCGAGCCTGTTCTCGGTCGCGTTCGCCGACATCTACGTCCGGCTCTGTTCGATGGGCGTGTGGACGGACTGGAGACTCCTGTGACCCGACGCCTGGCCCTCACCCGCTGATGGCCGACTATGAGAGCTTCACGCACGACGTACTGGTGATCGGAGCAGGCGGCGCCGGGCTCCGGGCCGCCATCGCCGCGGCGGCGGCGGGCGCTTCGGTGGGGCTGGTCTGCAAGTCGCTGCTCGGCAAGGCACACACCGTGATGGCCGAGGGCGGCGTGGCGGCGGCACTGGCGAACGTGGACGAGCGGGACAACTGGCAGGTCCACTTTGCCGACACGATGCGCGGCGGCCAGTACGTGAACAACTGGCGCATGGCGGAGCTGCACGCGAAGGAAGCACCCGACCGCGTCCGGGAACTGGAAGCATGGGGTGCACTCTTCGACCGGACGCCGGACGGCCGCATCCTCCAGCGCAACTTCGGCGGTCACAAGTATCCCCGCCTTGCCCACGTGGGTGACCGGACGGGGCTCGAGATGATCCGAGCCCTGCAGGATCACAGCATTCACCAGGGCATCGACGTGCACATGGAGTGCACCGTGCTGCAACTGTTCACCGATGGCGGGCGGGTGGCGGGGGCATTTGCCTATGACCGGGAGCGGGGCCGGTTCCGGGTGTTCCGCTGCAAGGCGATCGTGCTCGCGACCGGGGGCATCGGGCGGGCCTACTCGATCACCAGCAACAGCTGGGAGTACACCGGCGATGGTCAGGCCCTGGCGTACAACGCCGGCGCGGCGCTGCAGGACATGGAGTTCGTGCAGTTCCATCCCACCGGCATGGTCTGGCCGCCGAGCGTGCGCGGCATCCTGGTGACCGAGGGTGTGCGCGGCGAGGGCGGCATCCTCGTCAATCGCGAGGGCAAGCGCTTCATGTTCGACGACATCCCGGAGAACTACCGGGGCCAGACGGCGGAGACTGAGGAGGAGGGCTGGCGCTACACGCAGGGCGACAAGACCGCGCGGCGGCCCCCCGAACTGCTCACCCGGGACCACGTCGCCCGCTGCATCCTGCGGGAGGTGCGCGAGGGGCGCGGGAGCCCGCATGGCGGAGTGTTTCTCGACATCGCATGGATTAGCCGCAGGATGCCGAATGCGCCGCAGCACATCATCCGGAAGCTGCCGAGCATGTATCATCAGTTCAAGCAGCTGGCCGACATCGACATCACCACGACCCCCATGGAGGTCGGGCCGACCACGCACTACGTCATGGGCGGGATCCGGGTGGATGGCGACACCCAGATGTCGACGCTGCCGGGGCTCTTCGCCGCGGGCGAATGCGCCGCCGGACTCCACGGCGCCAACCGGCTGGGCGGCAACTCACTCTCGGACCTCCTGGTCTTCGGAAAGCGGGCGGGAGAAGGCGCGGCGGCCTTTGGCCGAGAGCGAGGCCTGGCGGAGATCAGTCGCACGCAGGTGGACGACGCCGCCCGCTCGGCGCTCGAACCGTTCGAGCGTGGAGCAAACAATGCCGGCACCGGGCCCTACCAGTTGCAACAGCAGCTCCAGACAATGATGCAGGACCTCGTGGGCATCGTGCGGACGGAGCCGGAAATGCGGCGCGCGCTGGGTGAAATCTCTGAGCTGAAGGAGCATGCGCGGCGGGTCGGGGTCGCCGGAAACCGGGAATACAACCCCGGCTGGCACACCGCCCTCGACCTGGCCAACCTGCTCACGGTGTCAGAGGCGGTGGCCCGCGCGGCGATCGAGCGGCGAGAGAGCCGGGGCGGGCACTTCCGGGACGACTTCCCGGAGAAGGACCCGGCCGCGGCGCAGTACAACATCGTCATCCAGAAGGCGCCGGATGAGAGCATGTCACTCACGCGCGCCACGATTCCCGAGATGCCGGCCGACCTCAAGCGCATCATCCAGGAACAGAAGTAGCGAGGATTCATGCCGACCGCGGTAACGTTCCGGATCTGGCGGGGAGATACCCAAGGCGGGCGACTGGTGGACTACACGACCACGGTGTCCGACGGGATGGTCGTGCTCGACGCGGTCCACCAAATCCAGGCGGAACAGGCCAATGACCTGGCGGTGCGCTGGAACTGCAAGGCGGGCAAGTGCGGGTCCTGCTCCGCCGAGGTGAACGGCATGCCGAAGCTCATGTGCATGACCCGCCTGAATGAGCTTCCCCTCGACCGGCCGGTCACCATCGAGCCCATGCGCGCCTTTCCGAGAATCAGGGACCTGGTGACCGACGTCTCCTGGAACTTCGCCGTCAAGCAGCGCATCCGGCCCTTCAAGCCTCGCGCGCCGGATGCGCCGGACGGCACCTGGCGCATGGCGCAGTCGGACGTGGACCGGGTGCAGGAGTTCCGCAAGTGCATCGAGTGTTTCCTGTGCCAGGACGTCTGCCATGTCCTGCGCGACCATCAACTGCACGATCAGTTCATCGGACCGCGTTTCCTGGTGCACGTGGCCGCACTGGAGATGCACCCGCTCGATGTGGAAGACCGGGTCGAGGAGCTCCGGGTGGCCCACGGCATTGGCTACTGCAACATCACGAAGTGCTGCACGCGGGTATGCCCGGAGCACATCACCATCACCGACAATGCGATCATCCCGCTCAAGGAGCGCGTGGCGGACCGCTACTTCGATCCGCTCCGGTGGCTGCAGCGAACGATCAGAGGAAGGAGCGATGCATGACCTTCGAGCCCAAGCCGATTTCCAAGGCGAGCGTGTCGCTGGCGCTGCAAAAGGCCGAGCGGTACCGGATCATCTGCGACCCGACGTCGGCCGAGAGCATCTGCCTCGACGTGCTGACGGTGGAGCCGGAGAACCAGCAGGCACTGGTGACGCTGCTGCTTGCCATCACCGATCAATTCGCCGATGCGCCGACCACCGGCGCACACCGGGCACGCGAGGTACTGCCCCGGCTGAATGATCCGTACGCGAGGGCGTACTATGCCGGCATCATCTGCGAGCGGTGCGCCAAGGCCAAGCTCCACTCGGGCACGCCCGGATCGGGCGAGATGGCCTACGAGTGGCTGCGAGAGGCAATGACCTGGTACGAGAAGGCGGAGTCGCAGCGTCCCACCGCCAACGATGAAGCCATTCTCCGCTGGAACGCCTGCGCGCGCATGCTGGCGCGAGACGCGCATCTGCGGCCGCATACCGACGAGCCGGTGAGCGTCGAGTCGGAGTAAGGGGGCCCATCCCTGGCCGGCGGTCCTGCGCCAGGTAGACGGTCGCCATTCCGCCTCGGCCCAGTTCGCGTTCGATGGCGTAACGCTCGGGGAGCACCAGTACTGAGTCGCTCTTCACAGGCCGAATTGCCGTAGGTGATGGTCGGTGTGAAGGAACGCCCAGCGGTGCCATTCGGACTGGCTCAGGGGTCCCAGGATGGGATGCGGCGTCGAGAAGCTGCGCGCCTCGGAGCCGGCCAGTTCGGCAAGGGTCGCGGCCGCGCGGCGCCGGTCTACGGCGAACGCGGCGGGATCGAGTGCCACACCGGCGGGATCGGCGCCGAAGTTCAGGTTCCGCACCCACCGCATCGGCAGCTGCAGGACGAACGCCTTGATGACCCGATTGGACGCCCTGACCGGCGTGTCGAACGAGGCGCGACCGAGGACTGCCTCGTGCGTCATGACAAGGTGCACGAGCATCTGGTGTGGTGTCATCCGCCCCCAGCGACGCCGCGTGTCAGGGGCGATCCGCTCGATGCGCCCCGTCAGCTCTGCCAGAACGTCGGCGTCGGCGAGGCTCCGGCGCCCTCCCAGGCGAAACCGAATCGTATCCACCCCGGAAAGGTAGACTGCCCACCCGGTATCACCCACTGACGACCCAGCCGTCCCCGGGGTAGCATCAGGCATGAGTACGGCGCCCCTCACCTTTGTCCTCATACCCGGCGCGGGTGGGAGTGCATGGTACTGGCATCTGGTTGCGCCGCTGCTTCAGCAGCAGTGGGCATGAGGCCGTCCCGGTCTCGCTTCCGGCCGCGGACGACGCCGCCGGCCTGCCCGAGTATGCGGCCGCTGTTGTCCGCGCGATCGGCAAGCGTGATCCACGACGGGTTGTTCTCGTTGCTCAGTCGATGGCCGGCTTCACCGCGCCTCTCGTCTGCCAGCAGGTGCCAGTCGCCCTGATGGTGCTGGTCAACGCAATGATCCCCAGGCCCGGCGAGACTCCTGGCGAATGGTGGATGAATACCCGCCATGACGAGGCGAAACGGGAGCAGAACCTGCATGACGGCCGTCCGGCCGACGCATTTGATCTCCTCATCGACTTCTTTCATGACGTGCCACAGCCGGTGATCGACGAGGCCTGGGCGCAGGGCGAACCGCGCCAGTCGCGCACCGTCTTCGGGTCACCCTGCACCATCGAGAGCTGGCCGGCCGTGCCGACTCGCGTGCTCGTAGGACGCGATGATCGGTTTTTCCCGGCGGAGTTCCAGCGGCGCGTGGCTCATGAGCGCCTCGGAATCTCGGCTGACGAGATGCCCGGCGGCCATCTTGTCGCGCTGAGTCAGCCGGCGGAACTGTCGGCTCGACTGCTTGCTTATGTCGCCAGATTGCAGGAGAAGGACATATGAAACAGAGCGCGAATGCTCGATTCGCGATCACGAGCTGGGAAGAGAAGCCCTGGAGCGAAGCCGCGGATCAGCCCAGGCTCACGCGTGCCAGCGTCGCCAGGACCTTCACCGGCGATATCGAGGGGCAAGGGCAGGTCGAGTACCTGATGATGTACCGCGGCGACGGCTCGGCCAGCTTCGTCGGCCTCGAGCGATTCGTCGGCCGACTCGCCGGCAAGGCCGGCACCTTTGTCCTGCAGCGCACGGGGGCGTTCGAGAGCGGTCAGGCGAAGGAGTCCTATTCGGTCATCCCTGGCTCCGGGACCGGAGAACTTCGCGGCCTTCGGGGCGATGGCACTTCCGCCGTAGGGCACGGCACCGAGCACCCGTTCATGCTGAGCTACGAGTTCGACTGATAGCTGCGCTCCACCATCCTCCCGAAGGACCCCCATGATCCGCCGGTCCTGTCACGCATGGCTGCGGCTGGTACTCGCCCTTGGCTGCCTTTCATCGGCGCGTCCACTTCCTGCGCAAGACTCGGTTTTTCGCGTCACCTTGCTCGGCACCGGCACTCCCCGCCCCAGCATGGAGCGATTCGGGCCAAGCATTCTTGTCGAGGCAGGAACCCAGAAACTCCTCTTCGACGTCGGACGCGGTGCGATTCAGCGGCTCGCTCAGCTGGGCATTCCGTTTGCCGAGATCAACGGCGTATTCCTGACCCATCTTCATTCAGATCATGTGGTCGGCCTGCCCGACCTCTGGCTCACCGGCTGGCTGGTTGCCAACCGGACGAATCCGCTCCCGGTCTGGGGGCCGCCGGGTACGCAGGCCATGGCGATGCATCTCGAGTCTGCTTTCGCGTTCGATGTCCAGATCCGCGTCGCCGATGACAAAGCACCGGCCTCCGGGGGTCACATTGCCGCCACCGACTTGACGCCTGACTTCGTGTACCGGCAGGCGGGCGTCACCGTCACGCCGTTCGAGGTTGATCACGGACCGGTGCGGCCCGCATTCGGCTATCGAATCGAGTACCAGGGCCGCAGCGTCGTCCTCTCGGGAGATACACGGCCGAGTGAGCAACTGATCGCGATGGCGCAGGGAGTGACCCTGCTTGTTCACGAAGTCGCCCTGGCCACCGAAGCCGACCTGGCAGCGAGCGCCCTGTCCCGGAGTGTCATCGCGCACCACACGACCCCGGCCCAGGCGGCGGTCGTCTTTCAGCGAACCAGGCCCCAGCTCGCTGTGTACTCGCATATCGGTCTGCGTCCGGGTGCCTCGGTCGATCAGCTCATCCCTCTCACGCGAGCTGGCTACGATGGTCCCCTGGTAGTCGGGGCGGACCTCATGCGGTTCACCCTCAGCGACAGCGTCCACGTCAGCACTGCCGGTGCGGGACCGTGACTGATGCTGTTGACAGCGCTTGCTCTGGAACGGGCTATCTTCATTTATCCCCTCTGGGAGCTTCCCGTGGATCCCCAACTCAGTGGATTCGCACTCGGCCTCCTCTTCGCAGCCGCCAAGGTCGGGGCCATTGGCACCGTCGGGTTCGCGATCGCGTGGTGGCGGACCCGGCGGAAGCTCCAGCATCTGGAGCAGGCCCTTCCCGATCCCGGCAGCCTCCACGATCGGCTGGCATCGCTCGAGCAGAACACCGATTACATCGGGGCCAGGCTCTCGGAACTGGCGGACACTCAGGCCTTTCTGGCGCGCCAGCTGAGCACCTCTCTCGACCGCCCTGCCCTGCCCAACCCCGGTCGGGAGGACCTCATCGACCCGCCAACGCCGGCGCCGCCTTCTTATGGTCGCTGACATCTCCGACCATGGTCCTGGTCCGGACCTCCTGCAGGCCATAGCCCGACAGGCCGCGCGCGCCTCGCGACAGCAACTCACGGTTCTCCTGGTGCTCGCGACCCTCGGGTCCATCGCGGCGGGACTCACTGTGACGTACGCGCTCGCGCTCGCCCTGACGATCAGTGCGTTGTGTGCCGCGACGGCCGCCCTGGCCCTGTGGGAACTCTGGCGCCGGGTAACGGTCCATCCCACCCGCCCGCAGGCCGTCATTCAGAAGGGCATCGCCACCATCGGCGTGCTCCTCTGGTTTGTCAGTGGGATGGCGCTGTTGCTCGTACTGCTCGGCCAACCATGGCAACTGTAACGAAAAGCCTTCGCCAGCACCTGGTCCGGCTCCTCAGCTGGTCGGACGCTCACATCAGCTTCGACGACGCCGTGGCTGGCCTCCCCGCGGCGTTGCGCGGGAAGGTGCCTGATGGCCTCCCTTACTCTGCCTGGCAGCTCGTCGAACACCTGCGACTGACGCAGGCCGATATCCTGGAGTTCTGCGTAAGCCGCGAGTACAAGGAGAAGGCGTGGCCGAAGGATTACTGGCCTTCTTCCGCGGCGCCGCCAACGGGGACGGCCTGGAGGGCCAGCGTCTCGGGGTTCAGGACTGACCGGCGGGCGTTCGAGCGGCTGGTAATGGATCCACGTCGCGATTTGCTCGCGATTGCGCCGTCGGGCACGGATCAGACCCTGCTGAGGGAGATTGTTCTTGCAGCGGATCACGCGGCGTACCACGTAGGCCAGCTCGTGGTGGTGCGCCGCCTGCTTGGTGCGTGGCCCGTGGCCTGACACTGCAGCATGAGGACTCCGCAGTGAAAGCTTCCGTCTTTGTTGGCACCAGTCTGGATGGCTTTATCGCGCGACCCCATGGCGAACTCGACTTCCTGCCGGATGGCGGTGGTGAACCCCACGGCTACGAAGAGTTCATGGCCACCGTGGATGCCTTGGTCATCGGGCGGAATACGTTTGACACGGTCTTGGCCTTTGATGCCTGGCCCTATGGGGAGAAGCCGGTCGTCGTGCTCAGCAGTCGCCCCCTCGCCCCGACTCCGCAAGGCGCCAGAGTGGAGCGCATGTCGGGCCCACCGGCCGAGGTGGTGTCACAGCTTGCCGCTCGCGGCATCGGTCACATTTACGTGGATGGCGGAATCACTATTCAGGCCTTTCTCCGGGCGGCGCTCATTCAGCGCCTGATCATTACCCGTGTTCCGGTATTGATCGGGGTTGGCATCCCGCTCTTTGGCGCCCTGCCACACGATATCGCGCTCACGCACGTAGCGACACGGCACTACGCCAGCGGCCTCGTCCAGAGTGAGTACGTGATTGCCGCCTGACATGCGCCTGGAGCGGACTGTCGTCCCGAAGGCCCTGTTGGCCTGACTAGGACCAGGCAATGTTCGTGGCGGTCTGCCCGCAGCGCGATGGGGTATAGAGCAGCAGCACCCCTTCATCGACGGCTGGTAATTGACGATGCGGCATTATCATGAGCCTGACCCCGCTTGAAGCCGACTTTCTCGGAGATCTCGCGCAGGACGACTACGACCTGTGGGAGTTGTTCCAGTTCGTTCGGCTGCATTTTCCCGAGGATGCCGATGGGGGCCTGGCGCGAGGCCGCGAGCTGCTGGCGACCTGGCTCGCCAAGGGCTGGATCGAAGATGCCCTCGGAAACCTGGATGCCGATGGCATCCTGGCAAGCCTCGACGAGCTGGGAGCGAAGGGCGCTGACTATTCAGACCAGTCGCCGCGCCTGCACCTGTCGCGGCTTGGCCACGCGGTGGTCGTTGCGGACGGAGCGGCTTGAGGCCTGATCGCCTCCAGCGCGAGACCACCTTTGTACTCGGCGTGACTTCCAACTCACATCCGTATGAGCAGGTTACGATGAGCCCGACGAAGAGATCACGGACGCCGGCCAGGAACACTACTGCGGTCGGCCAGGAGAAGTCCGGGGGATTCACCGACGAGGAACGCGCTGCGATGAAAGAGCGCGCCCTGGAGCTGAAGGCGGAAGCGCGCCGCGGTGCGCGCGCGGACAAGGCAGGCGGGGAAAGCGACGTGCTCGCGAAGATCGCCGAACTGGCGGAGCCCGATCGCGCCATGGCCAGGCGGCTCCATGACATCATCAAGGCCAGCGCCCCGGTCCTCTCGCCGAGAACCTGGTACGGGATGCCCGCGTATGCCAGGGAGGGCAAGGTTGTCTGCTTCTTCCAGGGTGCGCAGAAGTTCAAGGCGCGGTATGCGACGCTGGGCTTCAGCGACGAAGCGAACCTCGACGAAGGAGCCATGTGGCCGACCTCCTTCGCGCTGAAGGAGTTGACTGCGGCTGAGGAGGCGAGGATCCGCGCGCTCGTGAAGCGGGCGGTGAGCTGATGACACCGAACAAGAGAACGGTCGAAGCCTATATGGATGGCTTCAGGAGAACGGATCGTGCGCAGATCCTGTCCTGCCTGACCGATGACGTTGAGTGGGTCATTCCCGGTGCATTTCATGTCCAGGGCAAGGACGCCTTCGCCACGCACATCGTCGATGAGGGATTCGTCAGCCACCCGCTGATTACCGTCAGCCGGCTGACGGAGGAAGACGATGTCGTGGTCGCGGAGGGTGCCGTGCGCGCCCCCAGGGCCGATGGCACATTTCTGGACCTGGTCTTTTGCGATGTATTCGAGATGCGGGCCGGGAAGATCCGGCGGTTGGTCAGCTACCTCATGGAGACGAAGTGAGGCAGCTGCTTCACCGAGAAAGCTTCGCCGACTGACCACGCCGTTCCCCTCGAATGACCGTCCTGGGTTAGCATACAGGTCATGACCCATCCCTCTCCCGATTTCCTCGACCTCCAGGCCGCCCTCGCCGGTGAGTACTCGATCCAGCGCGAGCTCGGCCGGGGCGGCATGGGCATCGTCTACCTCGCGCGCGAAGTGCAGCTCGATCGCGATGTCGCCATCAAGGTCCTTCCGGCCCCGCTCGCCCTCACCCCGGCGGCGCGCGAGCGATTCGTCCGGGAGGCCCGCATGGCAGCCGGTCTCTCACACCCCCACATCGTCCCGATCCATCGCGTCGGCGAGGCCGGTGGTTTCGTCTTCTTCGTCATGAGCTACGTGGAAGGCGAGACGCTCGGCGAGCGGATCCGGACGCGTGGCCCCCTGCCGCCGGCAGAGGCGTCGCGCATCCTGCGCGAGGTGGCGTGGGCCCTCGCCTACGCGCACGGGCGTGGCATCGTGCACCGCGACGTGAAGCCCGACAACATCCTGCTCGAGGCGGGCACCGGACGCGCATTGGTCACCGACTTCGGCATCGCCCACGGCGGCAAGGACGGCCCCGTCACCGATCCGGGCAAGATCATGGGGACCGTGCAGTTCATGAGCCCCGAGCAGGCGGCGGGTGAAGCCGTCGATGGTCGCAGCGACATCTACGCCCTCGGCGTCGTCGGCTACCTCGCGGTGAGCGGCCGCCTCCCCTTTGAGTCGCCCAACCTGCCCGCCCTGCTGCTGCGGCAGGCGAGCGAGCCGCCGCCGAGTGTGACACACGCCGCGCCCGGCCTGCCGGCCGCGTTCAGCGCGGCGATCGACCAGTGCCTCGCAGGCGACCCTGAAGAACGTTTCGCCGATGGCGAGGCGTTGGCCGCCGCACTCGCGCCGGCGCCCGAAACGAGGCCGGCTCTGCCGCCTTCGCTGCGCGCCTGGCTGGGCACCCAGAATCCTCTGCTGGTCCCCTATCTCGCGTGGTCCGGACTGTTCGGCACCCTCACTGTGGGCAACATCACCGCCTGGCTGTCCGGCAACCGGTTGGCGGATCCCCTGCTCCTGGCGGCGATCACCACCGCGCCCCTCCTGCCCGTCATCGGGTTCCACCTCAATCAGGCGCGCCGGCAGTTCAAGGCCGGATACACGCTCGCCGACCTGCGAACCGCCCTCGATGTCGCCCGGCGCGAGCGCGCCGAGGATGAAGCGCTCGCCCGGGACGAGAAGGAGCCGTTCTCTCACCGGGTCCTTCGGATCGCGACGGCCAGCTCGGCCGGCTGGCTGGCGGTCACCTTCGGGTTGCTCATGTCGAACGTCATCCATGAGAGTCGACTCGGCAGATTCGGCATGTTGTTCGCCCTCACGCCCCTCTTCAGCACACTGGTGCTCGGCGCCGTGAGCAATGCCCTCGACGTCCGGTTCATTCCCCGCGGTATCAGCAAGTGGTGGCAGGAAGGGATTCGCGCCCGCCTCTGGAACAGCCGCATCGGTGAATGGCTCGCCCGCCGGCTCGGTGCGCCGGAGCGCTCGCAGTTGGCGGGCGCATCCGCATTCCGCGCGACGGAGGCGGCGCTCGGTGTCGCCGCATCGCAGCTCTTCGCGGCGCTGCCGAAGGAATTCCAGGAGCAGCTCGCGGGGCTGCCCGCCGTCGTGGAGGCGCTCGAGGCACGCGCCGCCGAGGCACGGGCGGAGGTCGAGCTCGTCGCCGCCCTCGCCCCATCCGGCGTAGCCGACTCCGAAGTGTTGGCTGACCGGAAGCGTGGGGCCGCAACGCACCTCGCAGACAGCGTCGCGGCCCTCGAGGGAATCCGTCTCGACCTGCTCCGTCTGCACGCCGGCGCGGTCGATCTCGCGCCGCTCACGACGCTCATCGACGCCGCGCGCGCCATCGGCGAGGATGTGGGCCGACTCGCGGACGCGCAGCAGGAAGTCGAGGATGTCGCCGGTCGCCGGCTCGGCGCAGGGCGATCTCCGACGCCGGCGTAGCGGACACCGTATTGAGAATTTCCCAATTCGCCAGCCGTTACGGCCCCTGGGCCATTGTTGCTGGTGCCTCCGAGGGCATCGGTGCTGCCTTCGCCCGGGCCCTCGCGGCGCGGGGGCTCAACCTCGTCCTCGTCGCCCGTCGCGCGCAGCCGCTCGTTGCGCTCGCTGGTGAACTGGAGGCGAGGCACCCGGTCAGCGTCCAGCCGCTCTCGCTCGACCTGGGTGAGCCGGATAGCATCACGGAGTTGCTCAGCGTCACCGGCGATCGCGAGATCGGGCTGCTCGTCTGGAACGCTGCGCTCTCGGTGATGGGACCATTCCTCGATCAGCCCCTCGATGCCCACCTCACGGAGCTCGAGGTCAACGTTCGTTCTCCGCTCAGGACCATCCACGCACTCGGCGGCCGCATGGTCGCCCGCCGGCGCGGAGGCATCATCCTGCTCTCCTCGTTGAGCGGCATGCAGGGCACCGCGCTGGTAGCCAATTACGCGGCCACCAAGGCGTGGAACCGCGTACTGGCGGAGGGACTCTGGTGGGAGTTGGGCAAGAATGGCGTCGACGTGCTCGCCTGCATTGCCGGCGCTACCGACACGCCGGGCTATCGCGGCAGCGCGCCTGCACCGGGATCGGACGGCAACGTGCCGGTGCAGTCACCCGAGGCCGTGGCAGCCGAAGCACTCGGCGCACTCGGGAAGCGGCCCAGCATCATCACGGGTATGAAGAATCGCCTCGCGGCGGCCTTCCTCGCGCGCCTGCTTCCCCGCAAGGCCGCCGTGAAGTTGATGGGACGCACCATGGATCGCATGTACGGAAAGTGAGGCCGGCAGACCATGCAGAAGCGGAAGTTGGGCACCAGCGGCCTCGAGGTCTCGGCACTTGGCCTCGGCTGCATGGGAATGAGCTTTGGCCTGGGACCGGCGGCCGACAGGAAAGAGATGATCTCCCTGCTTCGGTCTGCGGTGGATCGCGGCATCACCTTCTTCGATACTGCCGAAGCATATGGCCCGTTCACCAATGAGGAGCTGGTAGGCGAAGCCCTCTCACCCTTCCGGGGGAAGGTCGCGATCGCCACCAAGTTCGGGTTCGCACCCGATCCTGCCGGCGGGGCGAGATGGGCCGGGCTCGACAGCCGCCCGGCACACATCAGGGAAGTGGCGGAAGCATCGCTCAAGCGCCTCGGGATCGAGGCCATCGACCTATTCTATCAGCACCGCGTCGACACCGAGGTCCCGATCGAGGACGTGGCCGGCGCAGTCCGGGACCTGATCCGCGAAGGCAAGGTCAAGCACTTCGGCCTCTCCGAGGCCGGAGCGCAGACCATCCGTCGCGCGCATGCGGTCCAGCCGGTCACGGCGCTGCAGAGCGAATACTCCCTCTGGTGGAGGCGCCCGGAAACCGACGTGATGCCGACCCTCGAGGAACTCGGCATCGGCTTCGTTCCGTTCAGCCCCCTGGGAAGAGGCTTCCTCACCGGAAAGATTGACGCCACCACTACGTTCGACAGCAGCGACATTCGCAGCACTCTCCCGCGCTTCACACCGGAGGCCAGGAACGCCAATCACGCCCTGGTCGAACTGCTTCGCTCCATCGCTGAACGGAAGAAGGGAACTCCTGCCCAGGTGGCGCTTGCATGGCTGCTCGCGCAGAAGCCCTGGATCGTACCTATCCCGGGGACGACGAAGCTGGGGCGACTCGATGAGAACATCGGCGCCCTCACCCTCGAGCTGACGCCGGGCGACCTCCGCGACATCGATGCGGCCGCGTCGGCTATCAGCTTGCAGGGAGAGAGGTATCCCGAGACCCTCGAGCGCCTGACGGGCCGTTGAGTTACTGGCTTGTCCTGCCCGTCGCCATCCTGGCCGGCGGCATCGCCGCGGTATCGGGTTTCGGTATCGGCAGCTTCCTCACTCCGCTGCTCATCTTCTTCCTGCCCGCCGATGCCGCCGTCGCCGTGCTTGCGCTGCCTCATGCGTGGGCAACGTGCCTGCGTCTATGGCGGCTTCACGGCGATATCGACTCGCCGACGTTCCGGCAGTTTGGCATCGCCAGCGCCGTGGGAGGACTCGCCGGTGCGCTGCTCCAGGCCCGGCTCGCGAGCCCCGTGCTCACGGTACTCCTCGGCGGGCTCCTTCTTCTCGCGGGATTCGCGGAATTGCTGCGCCGCCCGCTGCCCGTGCCGAACGGGCCTGCGTGGCGCCTCGGCGGCGGCCTGCTGTCCGGACTCTTCGGTGGTCTCGTGGGAAACCAGGGAGGGATTCGCGCGGCGGCGCTGCTGGGATTTCACCTCTCGCCCCGCGCCATCGTCGCCACCGCGACCGCTTCGGCACTCCTGGTCGACGCGGCACGTGTGCCGGTCTATCTGGTGACGCAGGGCGCCGCCATTTCCGCCGAGTGGGAGCTCGGTCTCGTCATTCTGCTCGGGGTGACCATCGGGACATTTCTCGGCGTCCCCATCTTGTCGCGCATTCCCGCGACACAGTACCGCCGCATCCTGGGCGCACTGCTCTGCGCGTTGGGTGCGCTGCTGCTCTTCCTCGCGGCTACCCGCTGACCCGGTCTTGTGAGGTTGTCACTCGTCACTTGTGAGTCGAGAGAATGTTCCGCAATTTCCGTTGAAGCGACGGGAGTTCACGTGTCCCTTCAGGCCATCCTCAAGAGCCAGTACCATGCGTCCCTGGCGATGCTCCTCGAGGCAATCGATAACTGTCCCGAGAGCCTCTGGACCAGTCAGGCCTGGGTCAACCAGTACTGGCAAGTGGCCTACCATGCACTCTTCTACACCGACATGTACCTCCAGCCGGAGGAGTCCGCCTTCACGCCATGGAAGCACCATCGCCCGGACCACCACCGGCTTGGCCTCCACGCAGACTCTGCGATAACTCCATATAGCTCAGGCGAAATTGCGGCCTATGGGCGCCGGTGCGACGCCATGGTCGATACCGCCGTGGATCGCCTTGATCTCACGGCGCTCACAAGTGGCTTCTCCTGGTACCAGATGCCCAAGCTCGAGCATCAAATGCTCAATCTCCGGCACCTGCACCACCATACCGGGCAACTGGCCGACCGCCTTCGGCAGGCCACCGGGCTGGGTGTTCAATGGATTGGCGGCATGGCAGCGAAGTGATTTTCCCCCAGCCGGGGTATCACGTTTCGCTCCTGAACTTCGAGGGTCACCCGTGCAGGCTCTGATTCTTCGCGGCTTCTTCCTCGGTACGGCGGCGCCGGAGGCGCTGGCTGCGGATATCGCGAATGCGATGCAGCGCACCGGGGCCGATTCCTATCGCCTCCGGATGCAGGACCTCGAGGGCGACTTCCAGGTAACGAGCGCGCACCTCGTTCTGCTTTGCGACGCGGCGCTTTCCGGCCGCCTGCCTGAACCGGCCTTGACCGACCTCGCGTTTGCCATGATTGCGAGCGATCACTTTCACTGGAGCACCGATACCGTCGACGGCGGCCGCGTATCGGAGACGCTCTACGACTGGTCGATGCCGGAAGTCAGCTTTCCCCTGAACGCTTCGACCATCGCCAAGTACCGTCATCGCCTGGTGACCGGCGAGGACACGTTTACCCCTGAAGATGGCCTCATCCACCCGACGCCCCGCCAGCTTGTCTGGGATGCGACGAGAGACGTCTGGTAAGGAACCCGCCCGCCCGCCTACTTGTGCAGCACCTTGAACGCGTGGGTCCACTCGTTGTGCAGGAATCCGGGGATACACCACAGGATGCATAGTGGCTCTATGGCGCGCGCCGCTTCGGCGCTGCCCATATCGAGCGTTTCCCAGCCGAACTGATCCAGCACACCCGTCACCGTCTGCTTCGCCCCGGCGTCGTTTCCGCAGATGAACATCGTAGGCCGCCCATCCGCAAACTGTGGGTTCACCATCCGGGCGCTGCCCACGGAGTTGAATGCCTTCACAAAGTGCGCCTGGGGGTGGGCCGCCTGGAGCCGCTCCATCAGCGAATCGTCGAGGGTCGTGAAGAACCTGAGGACGCCGTTCACCGGCGCGACCGGCGCGATCGGGTTGGTCGCGTCGATCACCGTCTTTCCCGCCAGTGCACCGTCGCCTGCCAGCTCGAGAGCCCTGAGCGCGACATCGCCCTTCACTGCCAGCACTACCACATTACCGAACGTCGCCGCCTCGCCGAACGACCCTACGCGCGCGCCTGGGTTCGCAGCTACCCAGTCGGCCAGCTTTTGCGGTTCGCGCGTACCGAGCATGACGGGGTGACTGTGCCGGAGGAATCCGGCACCCAGTGTCTGCGCGACCTCTCCCGACCCGATGATCCCGATATTCATGATCGTACTCCTCACTTGGCGTGAGTCGAACGGCACTGGAGCTAGCGCTCGCTGTCGAGCATCCGCATCTGCCGTTCATCATATCGGGTACCCGCGACGGCGTCCGGCGGCACTGCCGCCTCGATCCGGGCAATGGCATCCGCTGAAAACTTCACCTCGAGCGCGCCCAGTGATTCCGCGAGCTGCGTACGCGTCCGCGCGCCGATCAGGGGTACGATGCCGGGGCCCTTCGTCAGCACCCACGCGATAGCAAGCTGTGAGGCTGTGCAACCTGCTTCTGCAGCCACCTTCCGCAGGGCTTCCACCACACTCTGGTTACGCGCGAGGTTGTCGCCCGCAAAACGGGGCAGGTGGCCCCTGAAGTCGCCCGGTCCCGTTGGCCTTGAGCCCGACAGGAGGCCGCGCGACAGCACGCCATACGCGGTGACGCCGACGCCGAGCTCCGCCAGCACCGGGAAGATCTTCGCTTCGGGCCCGCGGCTGATGAGTGAGTACTCGATCTGGAGGTCGGCCAGCGGATGTACCTTGTGCGCCCGCTGCAGCGTGTCGGCACCGACTTCCGACAGCCCGATGGAGCGCACGTATCCGGCCGTGATCAAATCCGCGATGGCCCCGACGGTCTCCTCGATGGGCACCGCGGGATCCAGCCGGCCCGGCCGGTAGATGTCGATATGGTCTGCGCCCAGCCGCCGGAGGCTGTAGGCCAGAGCATTCTTGACCGCAGCCGGCCGCAGGTCCATTCCCAGCCAGGCGCCGTCCGGGCCGCGCAGTGCGCCGAACTTGACCGACAGGAGCGCCTTCCCCGGTCGGTCCTTCAGCGCCCGTGCAATGAGCAGCTCGTTCTGGCCGGCGTTGTAGTAGTCGCCGGTGTCCAGCAGCGTGATGCCGGCGTCGAGCGCTGCATGAATGGTCGCGATGCTCTCGCGTTCGTCGGCCGGACCGTACATGTCGGACATGCCCATGCAGCCGAGCGCGAGCGGGAACACCTCGGGCCCGGCACCGAGCCGGCGGCGCATGGCACGCACTGGTGTCGTCATGCTCGAAGGTATGGTCTGCAGTTTCCGTTGAAAAGAGTGTCTCGAGCGCTCCATGCGCCGGTTGCGGCGCAGCCCGCTCTTGCGAGACTTTACAGTGACTCGAGGGTTTGACGCAGACCGGACCCAGGCACGAGGTCATCGGCGTTGCATGAAGATTGCCACATGGAATGTGAATGGCATCCGGGCCCGCGCCTCTCAGGTCAGCGAGTGGATGGATCGCGAGCAGCCCGACGTGGTGTGCCTGCAGGAGCTGAAGGCGGAGCTCGCACAGGTTCCGGAAGTGGTGCAGCGACCCGACTATCATGCCTTCTGGCACTGCTGCAAGGGCTACTCGGGAGTGTCACTGCAGCTCCGCAAGGAGATGTTCCCCGCCGATCCGGTCTACAGCCATCCTCCTTTTGATCTCGAATCGCGCATCGTTCAGGTGGAGCTCGGTGACCTGGTGATCGCCTCGATGTATGTCCCCAATGGCGGAAAGAACTACCCCGCCAAGCTCGAGTTCCTCACCCGGCTGATGGAATGGGTCCGGCAGCTGCGGGCCGACGGTCGCGACGTGCTGCTCTGCGGCGACGTGAACATCGCGCGCACCGAAATGGACGTACATCCGAAGGAGCGGAAACCCGGCACGGTGGGACAGCTGCCGGAGGAGCGGGCGCTGTTCGAGGCCCTCCTTGGCTCATGGCTTTCCGACGTCGGGCGAGCAATGGACCCCGACAACGCCAACCTGTTCACCTGGTGGGCACCCTGGCGAAGCCTCCGTGCGCGGAACATCGGCTGGAGGCTGGATTACCTTCTTGCGTCACCCGGCGTGGCCACTCGAGCCCGAAGCTGCGTGGTACGGGCCGAGGTCGGGACCAGCGACCACGCTCCGGTGGTGATGACGACAATCTGATTCCTGCTCACTCTCATGAATCCCGGCAGCGGTCTTCTCCTGTACGCACGCAACATCGGAGTGCTCTTCTGCCTTTCGTGGCAGGCGACGGTGGCCTGCGCGTCCGAGCCCCGTTCTCAGTCGCCCGCCGCGCAGGCTGTACCGGCAGCCGCGGACTCTTTCGCGGCCGAGCGGAAGGCGATGGTCGACCGGCAGATCCGCGCGCGAGGCATCAAGGATCCGGTGGTGCTCGCGGCGATGCGCGAAGTCCCGCGCCACCTCTTCGTTCCCCTGACCCAGAGATATCTGGCCTACGCCGATCACCCGCTGCCGATCGGCGCCGGGCAGACGATTTCCCAACCCTACATCGTCGCGTACATGACGGAGGCGGCAGACGTGTCGCCCGATGAGACGGTGCTCGAGATCGGCACCGGGTCGGGATACCAGGCCGCCGTCCTCGGCGAGATTGCCAGCCAGGTGTACACGATCGAGATCATTCCCGAGCTGGCCGAACGGGCGCAGACTGTGCTCGCGGAGCTGCACTACACGAACGTGCACGTGAAAAGCGGAAACGGTTATCTGGGCTGGCCGGAGCACGCGCCTTTTGATGCGATCGTGGTGACCGCTGCGCCGGAACAGGTGCCCCAGGCCCTCGTGGATCAGCTTGCGCCGGGCGGCAGGATGGTTGTTCCAGTGGGCGCGACCGACCAGGAGATATTGATCGTCGAGAAGACTGCAAAGGGCGTGGTAAAGCGCCGGACTATTGCCGTTCGTTTCGTGCCGATGACGGGAAAGCCGGAATAGCACCGTGAGGACCCCATGACGGGCCAGCCGCGTACCCGGTACTACACAGCCGCCACCCTCGACGGCTTCATCGCCGACGACGATCACTCGCTCGAGTGGCTCTTCCAGGTTCCCGAGCCCGGCAACGAGGACTTTCCCGACTTCATCAAGGACGTTGGCGCGGCGGCGATGGGTGCCTCCACCTATGAATGGATGCTGCGCCACCTCATCGGTGCGGACTCCGACCACCCGACTCCCTGGCGGGCAAGCCCCTGCTCCCGCGCCGGATAATGAGTTCATCGCTCCACCTCACGGCGGCCCTGCGCCTCAATTCCGGCTTCGCGCAGTTGCGCTACGACGTCCGCTCCACCGGCAGCTTCCAGTAGGACCCGCGCACTCTGAAGGAGGTAGTCCATGGGACGGCGAATCCTCGGCGCACTCATGCTCACGCTCGCCGGCTGCTCGACCGGAACCCGGCTCGCCTCCAATGGTGATCCGGCACCTGTCGGGATGCGTGCCTCGACCGATGACACGTACGGGTACACGGAGGGGAATCCCATCAAGGTTGGTGGGGCCAGGGACGAGCGGGGGCCATCGAACGAGCGCGCCTACCTCGGCGCGCTGCGGGGACCGTCGGGAGAGGTGGTCAGCTTCGAGCGACGCGGCAGTTGCTGCATGTTCAAGACGAAGAACGGCATCATGGGCGAGGGGGGACTCCTCGACATCTACGATGTCGCGTACGCCGGCCAGGACAAGCCCGCGACCCTCTACCTCAACATGTACGACTACGAAGCACCGCAGGTGCCGCTCGGCTTCACGCGGGCACCAGTCCAGGGGCAGTCGGCGGCGAGCCTCAGCCCTTCGCCACTGGAGACGCCGCGCCCGATTCGCGCGGCTCCCGCCGCCACACCAGGTACGAGTACACTACGGAACTGAGCCCCGCGAAAAGGGTCGCCCCCAGCGCGGCATACTGGGCCCATGGCACGGTCACCATGGCGGCGGCGATGAAGCAGAACCCCGCGAGCACGAATGCCAGGCCACCGAAGCGATGCGTCTTCCGCCAGACGACGTCGCTGCTGAGCGTCCACGGCGTGCGGATGCCGAGGAACCAGTTCGGGCGGACCCGGCTCATCACGTTCCCCATGACGATCAGCAGGCCGCCCACACCGACGAACCCCCATCGGCTCATGTTCACCTTCCATCCCAGGGCACTGCCCAGGATCAGCACGTGGAGGCCGAGCAGGAGCACCATCACCGAGGTCATGACGGTCCACCAGGTCGAGTTGAACAGGCTGTAGTTCGCCTGCCGCGGGTCGATCTTCGGCAGCACCGTAGCAATGACCAGCATGAGGCACAGCATCCCCGGGACCATCCCTGCGGCGAACCGGCGCGATGACCAGCCATCCGCCGCACCGTGGATATCGAAGTGCGTGGCCACCTCGGCTGGCAGTTGCGGGTAGGCCCAGATCGAGAATGCCGTGGCCGCGATGAGCGCCAGCAGCCCGGGCATCAGTCTACGCATCCCTTGCCTCCTTCTTGTGCTTTGCCCGTCCGTTCGATTGCTGTCCCAGGTCCATCAGCTGCTGCACCACCTCCTGGAATACCGTGGTGTTCAGCGAGTAGCGGATGAACTGCCCTTCCCTGATCGCCAGGACCAGCCCCGCCTCCTTCAGCACCGCGAGATGATGAGATACCGAGGCCCAGGCTATGGGGAACTCGGCGGCAATCTCTCCCGCCATCCAGTCCCGGTCGCGCAGCAGGGCCAGGATCTGCCGCCGCGTCGGGTCGGCCAGTGCCTTGAAGGTCTTGTCCATGAGCTAAGATACTTAGCCAATCATCTAAATACAACCTCTCAGCATGGCGGAAGGGACCAGGCGGGTAGCACGATGTATGGACGACGACCTGGAACTCATGACGCGGGAGCAGATCCTCGACGAGCTTCGGAAGCTGCGGCACGGCATCCGGGTGCACCGCGACAGTTCACTCCACCAGTTGTGCTGGCACCACCCTGAACTCTGGGGACTGCTCCCGGAAAAACAGGATCCCCTTCCGGCCGTTCCGGCATGGCCCCAGTTCCTCGAGGGATGCATCCAGTACCGGCAGTCGCTCGACGTCCAGGCACCCGAGGCACCCCGCTCGTCCGAGCCCTATTCATGTCCCGACTCGAGGTCCGGCAGGGAGACATCACGCAGCTGAAGGTCGACGCGATCGTGAACGCGGCCAACGAGCTCATGCTCGGCGGCGGCGGAGTCGATGGCGCGATTCACTCCGCCGCCGGTCGTGAGCTCCGTGAGGCTTGTCGCGCCGTTCCCGAGGTCCGCCCTGGCGTGCGCTGTCCAACCGGTGAGGCGCGAATCACGCCCGGGTTCGCCCTCCCCGCTTCGCACGTCATTCACACCGTTGGTCCCATCTGGTACGGCGGAGACCGGGGCGAGGATGAGCTGCTCGCGTCGTGTTATCGGGCCTCACTCAACCTCGCCGAGCGGCACGCGGTGCACTCGATCGCGTTCCCCGCGATCAGCTGCGGCGTGTTCGGCTACCCGGCTCGCCGGGCCGCTGCCATCGCCGTGCGAGAGATCCGGCAGCACCTCACTCATGCGCAGTCCCTCTCCACCGTGCTTCTCGTCGCCTTCGACTCGGCGATGTGCGAGGTGTTGCGCGAGGCCGCGGGTCAGTAGCTTTGGTCTTCCACGCAGAACTGAGCTGAGCATGACCATCGAGGTCGGTCGCATCGAGGCGATCTTCCGCTATCCGGTCAAGTCCATGGGTGGTGAGCTCCTCGAGTCCGCCAGGATGGGCTGGCACGGCATCGAGGGCGACCGGCGCCTCGCTTTCCGGCGCCTCGAGGATCGCGGCGGCTTCCCCTGGCTCTCGGCGGGAAAGCTTCCCGAACTGCTGCTGTTCGCTCCGGGGCTGCGCGACCACCGTGCGGAGGGAGACTTCCCCACCCATGTACGCACGCCCGGGGGCGCCGAGATGGATGTCTTCGGTGAGGAGCTGGCGGCTGAGGTGGGGCACCGGCATGGCGCCCCGGTGCAGATGATGCAGCTCGATCACGGCATCTTCGACGAGGCGACCATCTCCCTGATCGCGCTCGATACCGTCCAGGAAATCGGGCGGCTCGCCGACGTGACCCCCGACGTGCGGCGCTTCCGCCCGAACATTCTCGTGCGCACCAGTCGCCCTGCACCATTCCAGGAAGACAAATGGGTTGGTGGCGTGCTGTCTTTCGGCCTCGGCGACGACGCTCCCGCCGTCGCCGTCACCATGCCCGATGTTCGCTGCTCGATGATCAGCCTCGACCCCGATTCCGCGCGCCCCTCACCTGAAGTACTGAAGGCCGTCGTGCGCGTGAACCGGAACAACGCCGGCGTCTACTGCACCGTCAACCGAACCGGTGAACTGGCCGTGGGACAACCCATTTTCTTCCACCAGCCGGTCCACCAGGAGGCTGCCCCACGCACCTGACCCCGCCCGCGTGAGCTTCCTTCACAGGGATGCCGTCGAGGCTGACCTGCCACGCATCGTGGAGATCTACAACCTTGCGGTGGCGACTCGCGCGAGCAGCTGTGATCTCGACCCAACGACGGTGAGAAGCGCTACCTCTCGTTTCTCCAGCACACCCCCGGCATCGTCCACTCTGGGTCGCGCTGGATGCCGACGCCGTGGACTTCGGTGTCATCGGTTACCTGGGGTTCTTTCACTTCATGAACGAACGCCCCGGCTACCTCATCACCGCCGACATCGCCATCTACCTGCACCCGCAGTACCAGAACCGCGGGTTGGGCTCCTACCTGCTCGGCCAGGCGATCGAGCGCGCCCCCGCGCTGGGCATCGAGGTCCTGACCGCGACACTGTTCGCGTCGAACAAGGCCAGCGCTCGACTCTTCGAGAAGTTTTACTTCGAGCGCTGGGCTACATGCCGCGAGTCGCCCGGCTCGAAGGTGTCGAGCTTGACCTGGCGCTGGTCGGTCGCCGCCTGGTGCCTTGAGAGCCTGCGGGCCCTCACTGCCGCTGCGCGCCGGTGGCGCCGCCGCCGGGCGACCACGCCGTCAGCATCCGGACCAGTTCCTCCGTCTCAGTGACCACCGCGTACGCCCCGGCCCCGCGTGCCTCCTCGCCGTACAGGGTGGCCGACCGGGCGGTGGTATAGAGGACGACCGCGACGCTTGGCTCCCGTGCCCGGAGCCGGGCGAGCAGTTCCAGCCCCGCGCGAGGCACGTACTCCCGGTTCGCGCCTTCGGGACGCCCCATGTCCGACACCACCACGTCATGCACCGCGGCATCATAGCGCTCCAGTGCCTCGGCGGTGCTCACCGCCGTCGTGATATGCACGCCGCGTTTCTCGAGTATGTCGATCTGCTTCGCATTGTTCGACGGGTCGTCATCCACCCAGAGGACGTGCGCCCCTCCCGACTTGATGGCAGCCGGCACGGCACCGGCAACCTGCGCGCCGGTCCGGCTCCGCAGCGAGAACGCGACGAGGAGCAGCGTGACGGCTGCCGCGCCAGCCCCGACGAGACGGACCCGGCCGCCCTTCCGGTGCGTGGAAGGTGAGGCCACCGCCCCGCACGCCCGCAGCGCCTCGAGAAACTCGCCACCGCCCGAGAACCGTCCCGCCGGATCCTTCGTGAGCGCGCGCCCGATGAGCGCCACGACTTCGGTGGGCACCTCACCGGGCAGGGCCTCGAGCTCGGGCGCGCCGGTGAGGATGCGCTGGATGGTTTCGCTCGCGCTCCCCGCCGCGAACGGCCGGGCTCCGGCCAGCATTTCGTAGAGCACGACGCCCAGCGCCCAGACGTCGCTCCGCGCCTCGGCCCGCCGTCCCTCCGCCTGCTCCGGGCTCATGTAGGCGACCGTCCCCTCAGCCCACCCGCTCCACTCATCGCGCCGTCGCTCGTCCCGGCCAGGCCGAAGTCGAGCAGCTTTACGCCCGCGTCCCGGGTAATGAAGACGTTGTCGGGCTTCACGTCCCGGTGCACGATGCCGCGCTCGTGCGCCGCCGCGAGCGCGCGCGCGATTTGTCCCGCAATGTCGAGCGCATCGGAAACGGGAAGCGGCCCGCGCCCGATCCGGTCGCGCAGCGTCTCGCCCTCATACGCCGCCATGACGATGAACGCCCGGCCGTCGTCGGTCTCTTCGATGTCGTGGATCGTGCAGATGTTGGGATGGTCCAGCGCGGAGGCGGCCCGCGCCTCGTGCTGGAACCGGCGCCGCGCCTCCGAGTCACGCCGCAGCTCCGGGGCGATGAACTTGAGCGCGACCTGCCGGTCGAGCCGGAGGTCGCGCGCGCGGTAGATCACCCCCATGCCCCCGCCGCCGATCCGGTCGGTGATCTCGTAGTGCGACACCGTCCGGCCGATCCACGGATCGGGCGCGTCGGCCCCGGCTTCCCGCAGGATCGCCTGCACATCGGTGCCGAGCACGTCCCGTTGAAGGCGCTGGACGTAGTCGGCCGAGCTGTCGTACACCGCCAGCAGCGACGACAGCTCGGCGCGAAGTGCGGGGTCATTGCCGGTCTCGCGCTCCACGAACGCGGCGCGCTCCGGACGCGGCAGCTTCGCTCCCTCCTCCAGCAGGTCCTCGAGACGCGCCCAGAGGGATGGATCCATCAGGCCCCCTGCGCACCCATGTCGGGACCCAGCTCACGACAGAGCCATGCCCGCGCCATGCCCCAGCCCCGGGTCACGCTCGCGATCGAGAGCCCGAGCGCCTCGGCGGTCTGCTCCACCGTCATCCCACCGAAGAACCTGCACTCGATGATCCGGCTCTGGCGTTCGCTGAGGACCGCGAGCCGGTCGAGCGCCTCGTCCATCACCAGCACCTGCTCGTGCCACTCCACCCCAAACCCATCCGCGCCGCGCTCGAGCAGCTCCTCGCCGAGCGGAATGCGGCGCCACCCTCCACCCCGCTTCTGCGCTTGCCGGTCCCGGGCGTAGTTGATCAGGATCTGCCGGATGGCCTTCGCTGCGACCGCGAGGAAGTGAGCCTCCGTCGTCCATTCCGCCTGGCCATGGCCCACCAGCTTGAGGTAGGCCTCGTGCACCAGTGCCGTGGTGTTGAGCGTGTCGTCACCCTGCCAGTTCCGTCGCTGCCGGTGGGCCAGCTCCCGCAACTCCCCGTAGACCAGCGGGAACAGCTGGTCGAGCGCGTCGCGCCGGCCCTCGCGTACGGCCGCGAGCAGCTGGGCGACGGACTCGTCGCGCGAGGGGATGGGCGCCGCCTCGTCAGGCGGCAAGGGGCCGGCTGAGCATGAAAAGGCCGTTTTCGTGTGTTGGAGGAAGATGCAGCCGAAAAGGGTGGTCTGGCCATATCTACCTCAGGAGGGTCCCATGCTCGCGTCCCACGGAATGCGCACCTTTGCCCTGCTGGTCGCACTGGCACTCTCGGCCTGCTCCGACGACGAGTCGACCAACCAGCCGCCCGACGGGGACGAGCTCCCCGCCTTCACCGCAGGCGATGCCCAGGTTTCCCCCGCCGTCCGCACTGCCATTGCGGCCCTGATCGCCGATTTGGGGACGGCCACTGGCGCCGCTGCTGATCCCGAGGCTGCTGGCGTGCTCGCCACGATTGGCGCCGCCGTGCAGGGTGAGGGTCGGATCACCGGGGTGACAGCGGGGAGCGCGCTCCGCGGGAGCAAGGCCATGGCTCTCGTCGACGGCACCTGGGGGGTCTTCGGCGTGGCGGTGTCGGTCTATCCTGCCCACGACGTGGCCGTGAAGGCGTACTACACCGCCGTGGTGGCACTGCATGGGAATCAGGCGGCGATCGGCCTCAAGAAGGCCAACACGGAGCAGGAGATCCGCAACAACCGGGGTGACTTCCCCGATCCGAAGGCGTCAGGATGGCTCTTTCAGGGACGGACGCAGGGCTGGGGCGCGGTCGAGGGCTACACCCAGGCGATCCCCAAGGACTTCACTACCGACTGTGCCGGTGTGTCGATCGCCGGGGTCACCTGTCAGTACGGAACCACGTCGGCAGGCCTCGAGATCGATGCATCGGTGCCGCTCTCGTTCTCGGGGAACACCGCGTCGGGGTCACGCCAGTTCACGCTCCAGTATGGCGATGTGACCGGCTACTACATCGCTGTGTACTGCGACGAAGTCCTCGTTCTGCTGACGAGCATGGTGCTGGCGGGGCAGGCGTTGATGTGACACCTGCCCCGCTCGCGGTTCCGCCCGTGGGCTCACACCCGAGTGACGCTCATGTGCCCGCGCGCCACGCCTCGTCGATATCGTCCGCAGCCTTCTTCAGGATCTCCGCCACGCGCTTGAGCGCTGGATCGTCCGGGCCAAGGCGCCATGCCCGGCGGAAAGTGGTGCCCGCCAGGTGCGCGAATGCGCCCTGCACCTCGCCCAGCCCACCGCCGGTGAAGTCGCGCACCGTTTCCCGGACCCGCTCGAAGATCTCGTCCAAAACATCGCGGTGCTCGTCGAGGTACTGCTCTCCCTCCGGGGTGATGTGAAATACCTTCTTGCCCGCGGTGTCGACCGCGCGCACGAAGCCTTCGTCCTCCAGCAGCTGCAGCGTCGGATACACGCTTCCCGCCGACGGCGTGTAGTGGCCCCGGAATTTTTCTTCCAGCGCCTTCATCACCTCATAGCCGTGCCGCGGCTTCTCGCGGATCAGCCTCAGGATCACGAACTTCATTTCGCCCGACTCGAACATCTGCGTCCGGCGACGTCCCCGCGGCCCGCCGCCCCATCCCCTGGAGCCAAGACCAAACGGAAAGTCAGCCCCGAACCCCCAGTCATCACATGACTTACGCATACATTACCTCCGACATACCGTGAGACATAACGTACGATATATCGTACGCTAGTGCGTCTTTCGAGTCAAGCAGGGCCTGAGTCGGTATGCCCACGCGTTGGACCGGATCCGACTCGTGGGCCCTGCGCCGGAATATCGTTCAGCCCCAGAAGCCATTCGAGAGGTACGTCGTCCATGCCACAGGAAGTCGAACGCAACAAGGGGAATGCGGTCGCATTCTACGATCTGATGTTCAACCACTGCCGACCCGCCGAAGCGATCGAGCAGTTCGTCGGCGGCGAGTACATTCAGCACAATCCCCATGTCGGCGACGGCAAAGCAGCCTTTATCGAATATTTCGAGCGGATGGCGCGGGAATACCCGGAAAGCGGGTGAGCTTCAGGCGGGTTCTCGGCGAGGGCGATCTCGTCGTTCTTCACTGTCACCAGCTGTGGCCCGGCGATCATGAATACGCCGGGATGGACATCTTCCGGTTCGACGCGGAAGGGAAGATTGTCGAGCACTGGGATGTGCTGCAGATTGTGCCTGAGACCTCGAAGAATGACAACGGAATGTTCTGAGGCGACATTATCCTCGAGGTCGGGCTGACCAGGTGGACAACTGAGACAACAGGGAGGCGCCATGCATCGCTATGCGCAGGTATCGGGAGCGATCTTCGCTCTGGTCAGTGTGCTGCAGCTCGTGCGTGTCGTCCGTGGTTGGCCGGTCCGATCGGTGATGTCGCCGTCCGCCCTGCCTCGGTGTGCGCGTTTGTCGTTGCTGCCGCGATGGCATTCTGGGCCTTTCGCACCTCGAAGAGTGCCATATGAGCGCATCCACCGGCACGACATCATCCGGCGACCCGGCGTTCTGGGAACGCTTGTGGCGCCTGAGCGGCATCAACTTCATCCTCTTTTTCATCGTCGCGAACATCATTTACGGGGTTCAGCCGGAGCCCGGCGCTTCGTCCGACGCGCTCCTGGCGTTCTACAGCGCCGGTCGCAAACAGGTCCTGATCGCCGCGGTGATCAACGGCATGGCGGTCTTGAACCTCCTCTGGTTCGCGGCGGCGATCAGGGCCACCCTGGCTGACGCGGGACGGGACGGCTGGGGCGCGGCGGTGACGACAGCCGCTGCAATGCTCGGAGGGATGTTCCTCCTGCTCCTCACGGTGGGCGCGGCCCTCGCGTACTCGATCGCCGGCTCCGGAGATCAGGGCCTCATATCGGGGTTGAATGACCTCGCCTGGGCCCTCACCGTATTGACGTCGTTCCCCCGCGCGATGCTGATCATGGCCGGCTCGTTTGGCCTCTGGCGTGCCGGGCTGATCTCGAAGGCACTCTTTTCCGCGGGCGTCGCGGCCATCGTGCTTGTTCTGCTGGGTGCCATCACCTGGCAGAGCAATGGATTCTGGGCACCGGACGGCGCGTACACGCGGTTCGTCTCGCCCGCCATCGGTTGCGTGTGGATCGTGGTCGTGAGCTGGGTCCTCCTGAAGCGGAGTCCTGCTGCGGGCAAGGCATGGTGATGACACGATAGAAGCGCGCCCCTGATTGCCGGTCAGGGGTCGCGCTTTCAGTTCGGCGCTACGGCGCCATGCTTATCAACTCGTTCCGCTCGTTGCCGCCCTTCGGGGTCAGTCCAGGACCAGGCCCACTCCGGCACAGTAGTACTTGTGTGCCCGGTCGCCCGGCTCCAACGGGGTCCACTCCATGGTCTCCACGCAACCCTCGGAATCCCCGAAAGGCACTGAGACTGCCTGCTTCAGGCTGACCACCTTGGCGAAATCTTCCGCTACTCCGCGGCTAACTCCTGGCGGTAGCTCTGCCGATCACCGGCTGGGCCAGCATGGCGATGCCGGGCTGCGCGCCGTCGAGCCTTCTCCCATGAACCGGTGGTGCCAAGAAGAGCACAGTGCTCGTACTCCTTCGAGTCCTCGCCGAACTACCAGACGTTGCCTTCGTTGTCCGGAGCGAACCAGTCGAAGGTCTCCTCGACCAGTTCAGCGGTGAATCCGGGAGCGGCGCCGCACGACGCGCCGTCGGCCTCACCATTCCCGTTCTCGTCCACGTATACCCGGTCGTGAACCACGACGATGGAGACACCGAGAATGGTCTTGCTCTCGGCGGTCACGGCGACCTCGTTCAGTTCCGCGCCGTGCTCGGTCTTGTAGTGATAGGTGGTTCCGGGCACCAGCGGAAAATACGGGTTGGGGGTTCCCGGAACGAAGCTGGCCGGAACGATCTGGGGGTCGTACGGTTGGTTGGGCTTTGCCGGCGTCACCGCCCGGGCTGCCGTCGGCTCGGGAGCTCACCCGGCTCGCCATGACATTCATGTCCCTTCAGGCCAGGCCTTGGTCAGGCCGGCACTCGCTTCACCCCTCCTGTCCTTGAGAAATGCCTGCAGCCGCGCCGCTACCGTCAGCCGGTCGTCGTCCCGCTCGCACATGCCGAACGGCACCGGTGTGTCGCCGGGCAGGGTCACGTATACCAGGCGCGGTACACGCCGGCCCATGTCATCGCCCCCGAATCCGAATGCCGCGGCCACTCGGTAGGCGTAGTAGGTCCGGCCCTTGTTGACGATTTCCACCGGGTTGCTGGCGTCAAAGTCCGTAAAGGCGGCCGGATCATCCGGCGTCCCGAGCAGCTGCACGTGGTGCTCCATGTGTTGGGGGCGGGCATAAGCTGCAGGTCGGTACATCACCTGTCTAGCACTTGCCGGACGGCCAACAACCGTGGCCCTTACCAATCCCTTCGAATCGCCGCACCATAGCCCGATGGAAACGTCTCACGCGACATGGAATCGGAATCGCCTGACCGGGCTGCTCGGGATCGACTATCCCCTGATTCAGGGTCCGCTCGGCGGACTGTCCTCCCAGCGCCTGACTGCCGCGGTCTCCAGCTTCGGGGGTCTCGGCTCGTTCGGGGCCCACAGCCGGACGCCGGAGGAGATCCCGGATGTCGTGGCCGAAATCCGGACCCTTACGACCCGGCCCTTCGCCATCAATCTGTGGGTGTCCGTCGAGGACGCCGGGGCTCGGGCTTCCGGTGAGGACGCATTCAACCAGAGCCTGCGCTCGCTTGCCGCGCACCTGACTGAGTTGGGTGCACCGCGACCGGCATACCAGCCGTATTCGCCAGTTTCCTTCGATAAGCAGGCACGGGCGGTGCTGGACGCGAAGGTGCCGGTCTTCAGTTTCATCTTCGGTGTCCCGCCGAGGGAGATCCTCACCGAGTGCCGTACCAGGGGCATCGTCACCGTCGGCACGGCCACGACGCCGGACGAAGCCTCCGCGCTTGAACAGGCGGGCGTCGATGCCATCGCGGCCTCCGGCTTCGAGGGCGGCGGACACCGCGGCTCATTCCTCCGGGCCGCCGAGGACTCGCTCATCGGCACGATGTCGCTGGTACCCCAGGTGGTCGACCGCGTCGGAGTGCCGGTGATCGCTGCGGGTGGGATTGCCGACGCCCGAGGAGTGATCGCCGCGCTGGCGCTCGGCGCGGAGGGCGTCCAGATCGGGACGGCATTCCTGGCCTGCGAGCAGTCCGGTGCCAGCCGTCTGCATCGTGAGGCGCTGCTGGGAAAGGAGGCCGCATACACCGGGTTGACCAGGGGGTTCACCGGGAGACTGGCACGAGGTATCCACAACCGCCTGATGCAGGAGCTCAACCGCGAGGGGAACGTCATCCTGCCATATCCACTGCAACGCCTGCTGGTCCGGAATTTGTCGGTGGCCGCGGAGGCCGCCGACCGATCGGACCTGATGCAGCTGTGGGCCGGCCAGAGCGCCACACTTTCCACTCACACTGACGCGCTAGACCTCCTGACCTCGTTGATCACGGAGGTGGCAGCGCTGGCCGGACCCGTCGCCGCGTGGAGCTCCGGCCACCGACACCATCGCGCACTGTCGCGTGGCGTCGAGCTGACAGAATAGGGAGGCTTCAGTGGATTCCCGCTTGCTGATGACATTGCAGGTCGCAGTCATGGACCCGCAAAGGATCGGGCGAGTGCCTCACGGCACTCGTGTCACCGCACCGATCGCCAGCGGCCGCTTCGAGGGCCCGCGACTGCGCGGAAGGGTGCTGCCTGGTGGTGGTGATTGGACTCTGCTCCGCGGCGACGGCGTCCTCGAGCTCGATTTGCGACTCACCCTCGAGACGGACGATGGCGCCCTCATCCATATGTTCTCTTTCGGGCTTCGCCACGGACCTCCGGAAGTGCTCGCGGCGCTCGGGCGCGGCGAGCATGTCGACCCAGCGCACTACTATTTCCGGACCACGCCTCGCTTCGAGACCGGACACCCGAAGTACGCGTTCCTGAACCGCCTCGTTGCCGTATCGCATGGCGATCGGCGCGCCGCAGGTCCCATCTACACGATCGATGAGATCCTTTGAGGACCACTCTGGGGCAACTGCCATGCAATGGCGTCACCTGATGACACTTCGGCTGGACGCTGCACCGACGCAGGACACCGGTACCGGGCCTCGCGGCGCGCGGGTCACCTTTCCGATCACGGGTGGCTCGTTTGAGGGTGACAGGCTTCGCGGCACCGTTCTGCCGGGCGGCGACGATTGGACGGTCCGGCGCACGGACGGCGTGATCGAGCTTGACCTGCGCATCACGCTCGAAACCGACGACGACGCCCTCATCCACATGACGTTCGAGGGAATCCGTGACGACGGAGCGCCGGGTGAACCCTACTTTCGCACCTTGCCACGCTTCGAGACCGCCGAGCCGAAGTATTCCTTCCTCAACCGGCTTCTCGCCGTTGGCACCGGTGAGATTCGCGCCGACGGGCCACGCCACGTGATCGAGGAGCTCCTCTGATGGAGCCCCATTCGACCGCAGTGGTTGCGCCTGTTCAGCCAGGGGTAGCATCTACTCGTCGTCGTGAGGTTTCGGACTGGCAACCTGCACTGGAGAACAGGTCATGAAAGACAGGCACGTGCGGACGATGGCCATGGTGACGCTGCTTATCAGCGGGATGAGCGTGAGTTCGGTGTCGGCCCAGGACAAGAACAGCGTGAAGGTGCCGGGTGGGCTCTCGTTCGCCGAGTTCAAGGGATACGAGAACTGGGAGTTCATCTCCCTCAGTCAGGGCGAACACGCGGTCGCTGCAATCCTCGGGAACCCGGAGATGATCAACGCCTACAAGCAGGGCTATCCCGGCAACGGCAAGCCGTTCCCCGACGGCGCCAGGATGGCGAAGGTCCATTGGATCCCGGCGAAGAGCGCGACGGCCCCGGCGCCGACCACGATACCGGGCACGCTGCATGACGTCGATTTCATGGTGAAGGACAGCAAGCGGTTCAAGGACAGCGGGGGGTGGGGATACGCCGCGTTCAACTATGACGCCAAGTCAGGCAAATTCATGCCGGCCACCGCGACCGACGTGCCGCCGCAGCAGAACGACGCCAAGTGCGGTTTCGGGTGTCATACGATCGTGAAGAACTCGGACTACGTCTTCACCGTGTACGCGAAGCGCTGAACGGTTATCACGGATATTCTAGTCCAGCTCCGTGACCACCTCCGAGCCGGCCTGCGCGCCCCGCCTTCATCAGGACTTCGTAGTCGCGCTCGGTCTGGTCGGCATAGGCACGGCAGAAGTCGGCGACCGCCTCCTCGAACGTGTCGCTCTTGCCCAGGTATCCGCTGATCTGGGCCGGCTCCCCCGACCGGGCGTGGGCCGCGCCAGCGCTCCATGCCGCAGGCCGCCGCGTACTGGCGCCATGACCGAAGGGGTGAACAGTTCGACCTTCGGGCCGATCTTCATGTCTCGAAGCTGGCGGACGTAGAAGTGGCGCCGCGCTGCCCGGGTCCAGCCGAGAAAGATGTCGCTGGCCGATTGCATGAGCCGGATGCCATTGACCACCCGCTGGCCATGATTGGCAGCACGCTCGCGCCGGCGTACGGTTCCAGCACCGAAGTGCGCGCTTCTTGACCTGAAGGAACAGGGGATCTTCCGCGCCGGCCATCATCAGGATGACGGCGCACATCGTGCCGACGCTGCCGACGCCGACCACCTTGATCGCGACGTCCTTGAAGTCATACGATCGAGCAGCACGCGCGATCCTCCTGGACTGACTCGCGATACTCGGCAAAGGCCGCCTTGGGCGCGGGATCAGCAGGTCTTGGACCGCCTCTTCCGGTGGGTGGTAGATGAGTGGGGGGTTGTCCTTGATCTTCGGGTTCGCTCCGGTCATCGCGGCCAGCTTCGGGAAGTCGTATTCCGCCACGCTCCGCTCGCGAGCCTTGTCGAGCTTTGCCCCGCTCGCGGGCATCCTTGTCGCTGATCGTGGCGTGCAACTGCTCGAGCGTCGATGTTTGGCGTACCAGATGTCGAGCACCTTCATCTCGCTGAATTCCCCCATCTGCTCGCGATACGGCGCACGCACGCCAGCATGGCATCCCGGGCATCACCTCGCTGAAGTCGTTGCTGCGGCTGGCAAGGACGATACTCGCCGCCAGCCGTTTCACGTCCCACTCCCACGGGGCGGGCAGTGTTTCGTCGAGGTCGTTGATGTCGAAAATGACCCGGCGCTCAGGGGTCGCGAACGCGCCGAAGTTGCACAGGTGGGCGTCGCCGCAGGCCTGCGCCGCATGCCGGTGGTGGAGGTGTTCGACCAGGTCGGCCGCCATGTTGAGTGCGGCGCCGCGGTAGAAGGTGAAAGGAGATCGCAGCATGCGGCCATGGCGGATGGGAATCAACTCCGGGATGCGACCCTCGTCGGCCGACTCCATCAGCTCCACCGGATCACTTCGGTCGGCCGGTGGCTTCCACTCCGCGTGGGAGGAGCGCGGACAGGTTTCCCGCAATTTCTTGCCAGCCCAGCAGTTCGGACCGCGTAGGACCCGGCCCGATTCGCAGTTCGCGCTCCGCTGCTGTCTTCCGGGAATCCCTTGTTGGGTGCCTTCAACCTGCTGGCCATGAAGCCGTCCTTGTCGGAATGCGGCGCCGATGGATAGTGAACCTGTTCTGTCGCGGCGAGGGTCGCTGAGGAGCGTACTACCTATGACCAATTGGGGCCAAAGCATCGGAAGCGATAGTAGAGTGATTTTGAGGCTACTCCAGCTTCGTGTTATCGACCTGTTCGAGCCGCTGACGCAAGTCCCCTTTTACCTTTCTTCCGGTTGACTCGGGATCGACCCGGTGTTGGATCACTCCGGACCAACCCCGGTTCCAGAGGCGGCGGGAATCAACTGATAGAGGAATTCATGTCACGACTGCGCGTGTGCAGCTTCGGCATCTCCATCGACGGCTTCGGAGCCGGCACCAGCCAGGGCCTCCAGAACCCCCTCGGTGTCCGCGGCCCCGAGATCATGGAATGGTTCTTCCACACCCGGACCTTCCGCAGCATGCAAGGTCTGGAAGGTGGGGAAACCGGCATCGACGACGGCCTCGCGAAGGACAGCATGACCGGCTTCGGTGCCTGGATCCTCGGTCGCAACATGTTCGGGCCCGTGCGCGGTCCCTGGCCTGACGAGAGCTGGAAGGGCTGGTGGGTGACGAGCCGCCCTATCATGTCCCCACCTACGTTCTGACCCATTATGCGCGCGCGCCTGTCACGATGGCGGGCGGCACCCAGTTCATCTTCGTCACCGGTGGCATCTACACGGCACTCGAACAGGCTCGTGCGGCGGCCGGAGAAAAGGACGTTCGTCTCGGCGGCGGAGTCGCCACCGTCCGGCAGTTCCTGCATGCCGGTCTCATCGACGAGATGCATCTTGCTCAGCGGCCCGTGCTTCTCGGTGCCGGCGAACCCCTCTTCGAGGGGATCGACCTGCGCGCGCTCGGCTATGTCTGCAATCGCTCCGTCGCCGGCGAACGTGCCACTCATCTTTTTGTGGAGAGAGCGCAGCCATAAACCCGGCCGCATTTGTGGGTCCGTCCGGCGCGCCGTACATTGGAGCCTGCCAACCAGCACCGAGGCTTCCGCATGAGACACGAGTTCCTCGCCATCGCGATCCTGGGCAGCACGTTCGCCACCAGCCTTTCCGCACAGGCCGCCGCCGCCCCGTCACCAGCCGTCTCTTCACAGCTCGACCGCGTGCGCGCTGCGCTGGAGAAGTACCGGGACCCGATCCAGGCGGTTCACGATGGCTACCTCTCCACCGTAGGATGCGTCGAGTTTCCGGTGGCCGGTGGCGCGGGGCAGGTCCCCTATGTCGCGGGAGGAATGGGCGTCCACTTCCTGAACATCGGGCTCATGGGCCCCACGGTGGACTCTCTTCATCCTCAGGTCCTGCTCTACGCGCCTCACGGTGATACCCTGCAGCTGGTGGCGGCGGAGTGGCTGGTGCCCACCGAGGCGTCGCACACCAGGCCTGAGCTTTTCGGTCAGCCATTCGATGGCCCCATGGAAGGCCATCATCCCATCATGCCCGAGTCGCTGCACCATTGGGACCTGCACGTATGGCTCTGGCTGCCGAATCCGGCTGGCATGTTCAGCCCGACGAATCCCGCGCTCAAGTGTCCTGACGGGGTGTATTCCTTCCGGGACAAGCCCCCGCTCGTCGTGAAACCGTAGGGACTCGGGAGCACTGCGATGACCGAGGGCACCGAACGGGTGTGTGCATTCAGCGATGGCGTCTTCGCCATCGCCTGCACCCTGCTGATCCTCGAGATCCGCCTTCCGCATGACGCGCCCGGTGGAACCCTCTGGCAGCAACTGCTGGCACTCTGGCCTTCCTACTTCGCGTTTGCGCTCAGCTTCTTCGTCATCCTGGTCACCTGGATCACCCATCACGACCTGATGCAGCTGGTCCGGGCCACCGATCGTCCCGCGCGTCTCGCAAACGGCTGCGCGCTCCTCTACGTCACGTTCATTCCCTTCCCGACCGCGGTGCTCGCCGAGCATCTTGGCGGACCGGAGATGACCACTGCTGTCGCCTTCTATTGCGGGACGTTCGTCGTCGGCAGCGCCTTCTTCAATCTCCTGGTTGCCACGCTCACTCACGCCCGGTTGTTCCTGCCGGGGACCGACGCCGCGGTTGCGAAGTTCCGCCGGGGCTACCGCATTACGTTCGTCATCTACCTCGCCGCCACGCTGATCGCGCTGGTGGCGCCATGGCTGGCCCTCTTCATCAACGTTGCGGTGCGCCTGAACCTGCTCCGTATCGCGCACCAGGACGCAAAGGCAGCGGCCGCGCAGGTCCCCGCACGCGCGTAGCCCTTCAACACTTCATCGTACCGGGATGGGAACGCATCATGATGCATGGACACTGGCACGTGATACTCGGGGCCGCACTCGTGGCGTGGTTGATCGGTGCCCTCTGGTATTCTCCCTCTTCTTTTGCGAAGGCCTGGGTCAAGGCACATGGCCATACCCCGGAAACCCTCGCCGCCATGCAGGCGAAGGCCGGGAAGACCTATGCCTTGTCCTTCGTCGCTTTCATCCTGATCGCCTTCATCCTTCAACTCTTTATCCACCACCTCGGCGCCACCACGGCGGCAGCAGGCGCCGGCTGGGGCTTTCATGCCTGGGTCGGGTTTGCCCTGCCCATCGGCTTCATGGCAAACCTCTATTCCGACAAGCCCATTTCCGCCTTCCTCATCGACGCCGGCTACCAGCTCGTCTATCTCGTCGTCATGGGTGCGATACTGGGCCGTTGGTCGTGACGTCACCAACGGCAAGCCGCGAGGGTATGAAGGACGGCGATGTACGCAGACCCATCCTTCAGGGGGAACAGCTCATGGCAGACACCACCGCGACCGTCAGCCGCAAGGAACTCATTGACCTGCTGAACCAGGACCTCGAGCGCGAGTACCAGGCCATCATCGCCTATGTCGTCTATTCCCAGGTCCTCAAGGGCGCCCAGTACATGAACATCGCCGGCGAACTCGAGAAGCATGCCCACGAGGAGCTGGCCCATGCCCTCACCCTCGCCAACCAGATCGACTACCTCGGTGGCATGCCGGCGACCGTGCCCAGGCCGGTGCGCACGTCATCGAAGGCCACCGACATGCTCAAGTTCGACCTCCAGAACGAGGCTGACACCATCCGCAACTATCGCGACCGTGTACGTCAGTGCGACGCGATCGGCGAGTTCGCCATGGCGGAGCACATCCGGGAGATCCTCCTCGACGAGCAGGATCACCTGATCGCGCTGGCCACTGCGCTCGGCATCGACCCGCCGGATGTCAGCGACGACGCGGGAAAGAAGAAGCGGAAGTAGCCCGATGGACTACCCTGCGCCGAAGCCTCTCCCTGTGCTGATTCTCCTCGCCCTCTCGCTGGGGTGTGGGGCGCATGATACCCGCCCGCCAGAGCAGCAGGATGCGCACGGTTCCCAGGGCCAGTTCGGACGCCCCGCCGTGCTCGCGCGCAATGAGGGCGAGGCTCGGATGCTGCAGGGCCGTAAACCCATCTGGATCAAGGTGGATCCGCAGACCCTGGGTTCCCGCTCTTTCAGTGTCGGGATGGAGGACATACCACCAGGTGACTCAATCGGTGTGCACAAGCACATGCAGGAGGATGAAGTCGTATTCGTGCATCGCGGCGCCGTCGAGATAACCCTTGGCGATTCGACCTACGCGGCGCAGGCGGGCGGGTTGGTCTTCATCCCCGGGGCACCTGGATCGGCTTCCACACCTCCGGATCCGACACGGCGACGATTGTCTTCATGTTCAACACACCAGGCTTCGAGAAGTGCCTGCGCTTCCTCTCGTCGCCTGTCGGCACCCGATTTGTCCCGCGGTCTCCTGCGGACGTTGCCGCCGCACGCAAGGATTGCCACCAGGTGCGACGCGTCGACGAAACGCACTAGCTGTCCGTCCCGCGGCGTCAGGCAGGGCCCACGAGGCCGGGAGGAGCGGGGCGCCCTCGGAGGGGATCGTGGAACGCACGGCTGCATCAGATCGATGGGGAACTCCGGCGTGCGTTCCCCTTTCCCCGAAGAGGGCGCCCCGTCCGACCGGCCCATACAAGGGCGCGGTGACTTACTCCACCCGCCCCGGCCCGATCAGCTTCTGGCTGAAGTACGTCATTTCCAGCGCCTTGATCCGCGCTCCCTGCGCAATGTCCGCGTCTCCCGAATGCCCGCCCGCCGTATCCTCATAGTAGAGGTACGGCAGCCCGTATTCGTCCATTCGCGCCGCGAACTTCCGCGCATGCTGCGGACCCACCCGGTCATCCTTGGTCGTCGTCCAGATGAACGGCTCGGGGTACTTCGTGCCCGGCTTCAGGTTCTGGTACGGTGAGATCGTCTTGAGGAACGCCGCCTCCTCCGGCACCGATGCCGAGCCGTACTCGTCCACCCATGACGCGCCCGCCTGGATCGATTCGTACCGCAGCATGTCGAGCAGCGGCACCTGGATCACGACCGCACCCCACAGGTCGGGGTGCTGGTTCAGCTCGACACCCATGAGCAACCCGCCGTTCGACCCGCCGTAGATGCCGAACTTCGCCGGGCTCGACAGCTTCCGCGCGTAGATGTCGTTCGCCACCGCGGCGAAATCATCGTAGATGATCTGCCGCTTCGTCTTCCGCCCCGCCTCGTGCCACGCCGGGCCGAACTCGCCGCCGCCCCGGATGTTGGCCACCGCGAAGCTGCCACCCTGCTCCAGCCACAGCTTCCCCATCATGCCGGAGTAGAACGGCGTGTACGACACCTCGAACCCGCCGTACGCCGTCATGATCGTGGGCGTCGAGCCGTCGAGCGGGATGTTCTTCCGGTGCACGATGAAGTACGGGATCTTCGTCCCGTCGCTCGACGTCGCCTCGAACTGTTCGACGACATCGTTCGTCGCATCGAACCGCGCCGGCATCGCCTTCACCTGCTTCACCTTCGCGGTCTCGGCATTCAGCAGCCACAGCGTCGTCGGCATGATGAAGCTGGTGACGTTCACGTAGGCCTCGTCACTCTGCCGGGTGGTGGATACCAGGCCGATGGACGCATTGTCCGGCAGCGCTACCGGCTTCGACGTCCAGCCCTTGTCTCCCGGAGTCAGCAGCACCACCCGGTTCCGCACGTTGTCCAGCACCAGTGCGATCACCCGGTCACGCGTCGTTGCCGCCGCTTCGATCGACTGTCGCGCGGTCGGCTGGATCAGCACCGTCGGGGTGATCGGCCCGCCGGTGAACTGCGCCAGCTCCAGCGACAGCAGCGCACCCGCCGGAATCGTTGTGCCACCGGCCGTCCAGTCCTCGCTCGTCTTGAGCAGGACACGCCCGTTCACCATGCCGAGGATGTCGCCCCGCTCCGGCAGCGGCAGCTTCACCGGGCCCTGCGGCAGCAGCGCGAAGGTCTCGTGACCAAAGAACGTTGTGCCGCGGAGGATCATGGGCTGCTTGTGACCCTGCGCGTCGCGCAGCATGAAGGATCCCACACCCACCTGGTCCGATTCGGCGCCGCGGAATACCTCGACCGCCTGGTCCACCGGCTGTCCCCGCGCGAGCCGCTTGATCACGAACGGATAACCCGACGCCGTCATCGTGCCCGCGCCCCAGTCGCGCGACACCAGCACCGTATCGGCATTGATCCAGGTCACGTCCTGCTTCGACTGCGGCAGCACGAACCCGTCGGCGACGAACTGCCCCGTGCCCAGGTCGAACTCCCGGACCGTGACCGCATCCTCTCCCCCGTCCGAAAGGTTGAGAAGGCAGAGTCGCTCCTCCGGTTCCAGGCAGTTGGATCCCTTCCACACCCAGTTCTTCCCCTCCGCCTTGCCCAGCGAATCGATGTCCAGGACCGTCGTCCACTTCGGCTGGGGAGTGCCGTAGCTGGCCGCGGTCGTCCAGCGCCAGATGCCGTGCGGGTGCGCGCCGTCGCGCCAGAAGTTGAACACCCGCCCGTACTTCTGGTCGGGAAACGGGATCCGGTCCTCGGCCGACGCGATCGCGTACGCATCCTTGTAGAACTGCGGGTAGCGCGGATCCGACTCCAGTTTCGGCAGCGTCTTCGCGTTCTCGGCGGCGACCCACTGCATCGCGGTGGGACTGTCCTTCTCCTCCAGCCAGATGTACGGGTCGTCCACCGTCACCGGCGAGGCGGTCTGCGCCAGCACCGGGCCGGCGATGGCGGAAGCGAGCAGGAAGACGAAAGGAAGTGCGCGCATGGATGAGCAGCCTGAGAGGGTGAAAGAGGTGACCTGATCGTACAAGGACGCACACCCAAGACCAATGTTTCGGGCCAGGAGGGTGGGGCGCCCCGAGAGGGGATCGTGGAACGCACGGTTGCATCGGATCGACGGGGAACTCCTGCGTGCGTTCCCCTTTCCCCGCGAGGGGCGCCCCACCCGACTGGCCCCAACGTCGAGTGGGCGCCCCACCCCCTACGCTCGCGGTGGCGACCGCCCGACTGGCCCATACACCGCGGCAACCAATCGGCCCTCTGACCCGTCAAACCTCTCCATGAGCCCCTTCCTGTCCCCTACCCCCGCCCTGCCTCTGCTGCTGGCGTCCACCCTCGCCGCGCAGACAGCCCCCACGCGCCAGGTACACGGCGACACCCTGGTCTCGCCGGCCGACCCGGCGGCGACACTTATTGTGAACCCGGCTTTCCGCTACGCTGGCGGTCAGGTCATCGACATCCTCAAGGTCGCCGGCGCGGAGCAGTATTTCTTCATCGATGCCGCACCCGACCAGTCCATCCGGCGCTTCTACTGGATCCAGTTCGAGTACTTCTATCCCGAGTAACAGCCACCGCTACAACTACTCCGGTATCAAGGGCCAGAAGCCGGTGATGCTCGGCCGCCTCACTTCGCAGGCGATGTCCGCGTGGGCCCGAACTACTTCACTGACGATGATCGTCCCGGATCGGACTCGAAGGCCGCGGAGGAATTCCTGCGGGCCAAGGGGTTCGATATCGCCGGCACCTTCATCACCCTGCGCATGTTCCACCTTCCCGATGACAGCAGGCGTAGGGAACTAATGATCATCTATGGCGAAGCCCTCCCGGACAGCAGTGCCGAGCTGCGCGTCAAGTCGGAAATCACCGCTCACGCACAGGCAAATATCACGATGCGTTGAACGGCGCTTCCGGAGGTGGTCGCCGGGGCCCCCCCGAGGGCAGGTCGTCGTCCGGCGATCATTCTCCACCGCGGGATCGTCCAGGCCTCGTTTTTTGAGCTATGTTATGACGTTCCCTGAGGAACCGTCGTCCATGGCTCTTCGAACCGTTTCCCCGATCCAACTCGAGCTGGCCCAGGCCAGCTACGCGCGTTGCCAGGAGGCACCGGATTTCTTCCGGTCTTTCTACAACCGGTTCCTGGCCAGCGACCCCGCTATTCCGCCGTACTTCGCAATACACGCTTTGAGCTCCAGGACAAGTTGCTGCAGCATGGCATTGCACTGTTGCTCATCTACGCCAGGCGTCCCAACCCCGCCCTGCTCGAACGGCTTGCCACGCGTCATGGCAAGGGCGACCTGAACATTCCCCCGCGCCTCTTCTCGCCCTTCGTCGAGAGCTTCATCGCCACGGTCCGGCAGTTCGATACCGCCTGTGACGATGAGATCGAGGGCGCCTGGCGGGCCGCGCTGGCACCGGGTGTCGCCTGCGTGAAGGGGGCATCCGGGTGAGCCCGGTCCGGCTTCTGTGCGAGCGATGCGGCGCGGCGCTCAGCCCGGGTGGGCGGTTTTGTGTCTCCTGCGGGGCGCCCGTGGCAGAGCGGCCGGCCCGGCCCCTGCAGGAGGGCTCCACGGGCGTGAAGGCCCAGTTGCTCAGGCAGCTGCGCGAAGCCACGCTCGGCGAGTATGAAATCCTGCTGGAGCTCGGATCCGGTGGCATGGCAACCGTCTACCTGGCGCACGACCTCCAGCTAGATCGACGGATCGCCATCAAGCTGATGCATCCCGCCCTCACGGTGGGCAGTGACATGGTGGAACGCTTCATCCTCGAGGCGCGAACCGCGGCGGGCCTCAGTCATCACAACATCGTTCCGATCTACGCGGTCAAGGTGCAGGAGGACCTCCTGTACTTTGTCATGAAATACATCGAGGGACGGCCCCTCGATTCCATCATCCGCGCCGAGGCACCGCTCGGCGCCGACATGGTGCGCCAGATCATGACCCAGGTCGCCGACGCGCTCGCCTACGCGCACCGGCAAGGTGTCGTTCACCGCGACATCAAGCCTGCCAACATCATCATCTCCACCGAGGGCCAGACGATTCTCGCCGACTTCGGCATCGCCAAGGTGGCGGACAAGCCCGGCCTCACCCTGACCGGTGCCACCATCGGGACGCCCACCTACATGAGTCCCGAGCAGTGCGATGCCCAGCCGGTCACCGGCGCGTCGGACCAGTATTCCCTCGGGGTGACGGCCTACGAGGCGCTGACTGGCAAGCCGCCGTTCGATTCGACCAGCTATATGACCCTCATGATGAAGCAGATGACCGAGCCGGCGCGACCCGTCAGGGAACGTGTGACGGACTGCCCGCCCGACCTGGCCGACACCATTGACCGCATGCTCGCCAAGGATCCCGGTGAGCGCTTCGCGACGATGGATGAAGTCGTCGCGGCGCTCTGGAGCGAGACGACGTCGTCGCAGCAGACCGTGCGGACCCGGCTGGTGGAGTTCGCCCTCGCCGATCCTCGCCGGGAACTGGTCAAGCGTGTCAGCACGCCCCAAAGCCCCATTCCAACCGCTGCGCGGCGTGCTCGGATGGCAGACCCGGGCATCACCTCGTCCCGCCGTCGAAGCCGTCCCCTGATCGTGGCCGCAGCCCTGACGGTCGGCGTGGCGGCCGGGGCCCTCATCATGAGCAGGCCCTGGAGATCGGTCGGCACGGCGATCGATTCGACCGCCACATTCGTCCCCGAGCCTGCCGCCGTCGCCCGCCCGGTGCCGGTCGATTCCGGAAGGGCCCCAGTCGCATCGCAGGATCGCACCGCGCCACCGCCGCCACCGCCCGCCGTGTCACAAGCGCCGTCAGCGACGTCCCGCCAGCCGGCTCCTGCCCCGCCCGGACGCACCGCTGCACCGGTCGTTTCCGCCATCCGCGTCAGCGGACCGGAGACGCTGAGCGTGGGCGGAAGCGGCACTGTGCTCGCAGAGGTACTGGACGCCAGGGGAGAGTCGATCGCCGGCCGGGCGGCGGCGTGGGCATCGAGTGCGACCGACGTTGTATCGGTCAACTCCGCAGGACAGCTGCAGGCGAACAGTCCCGGGCGCGCCGTCATAACGGCTAGCGTCGAGCGTGTCAGTCGGCAGTTCATGATCACCGTTGTTGCCGAGGTGGTGGCGGCGGTGGAGGTCGCGCCTGCGACACTCGCGCTGGCGCCCGGCGATTCGGCATCGCTGGTTGCGCGCGCAAGCGGGACCGCCGGACGGGTGCTGGATCGTCCGCTCAACTGGCGCAGCAGCGCGCCGGCGGTGGCCGGCGTGACACCGGACGGCAAGGTCATCGCAACCGGGCCAGGAACGGCCACCATCACGGCCAGTAGCGGGGGCAAGTCAGGCACCGCGTTGGTGACGGTCACCGCTCGTCCGGTGGCGGCTGGTCCCAGCGAGGCAGACCAGCGCGCCCAGATCACGGCGACCATCGCGGCATATGCCCAGGCACTGCAGAACCGGAACCTGGCGCGAGTGCGGGAGCTTTACCCCACGATGCCCGAGTCCGCTGAACAGAAGCTGCGCCAGGCGCTCCCGGGCATGGATGATCTCCAGGTGCACTTGAGCGTAGGCCAGGTCGACTTCGTCGATGCGGGAGCAATGGCACAGGTGACGGGCAGCTGGACCTACAGGGAGAGAGGCAAGCGCGAGACGCTTCCCGCGGACAACGGGTATCGGCTCGAACGGCGCGGTACCGGATGGGTCATAACGGAGATCCGGTGAGGGGCGCCGTGCATCGCAATCGGGCGCCACTCGAGGCTTGGTGTATGCGATCGCGCTCGCCCCTGTCCTGTTGTCGTGTTCCAGCGTCCTGACGGAACTCCAGGTGGCGCCGATCGTGAGCGTGCGCGTGGCGCCCGACAGCGTGGATCTCCCCATCGGCAAGACGACGCTCGCTGCAGGCTTTCCCCTTGGACAGTACCGGCGCGTACCGGCCGATCGGCGTCAGCGGCTGGGCCACCTCCGACCCGGCCACCGCCACCGTGGACGAAACCGGCATCGTCACCGGGATCGTCGCGGGGACAGCCACTATCACCGCGACTGCGCGCGATATTCGCGGCACCGCTCGCGTGCGTGTCGGTCCCGCGCCCCTGATAGTGCTGGCTGTCGATTCGATCAGGTTCGACGCCACCGTCGGTCAGGGAGATCCGCCGGCCCAGGCGATCCCGGTCACCAATGGTGGCGGCCTTACGCTGTCGGGACTGGCCGTCGGCCCCATCGATTACGGCACCGGTCCGCCGGCGTGGCTCGTGGCGCAATTCGACACGACCATTGCACCGGCGGCGCTCACCGTGCAGGCGCTCCCCGGCGCAATCACCCAGGCGGGAACCTGGCTCGCCACCGTGCCGGTCACGGCGCCCCTCGCCGGCAACAGCCCCCGCAATCTCCGTGTGGTGCTGGTACTGGCTGCTCCCTGACCGCTACCAGGATGCCTCGATCCCCAGCGTCCAGATGAAGTCCGGCTGCAACCCGGACTTGTAGAGCGGCGCGATGAGGTTCGTCACGAGCACCGTCCCGCCCCGCACGTTGAACTTGAAGCCCAGTGCCGCGCTCAGCAGGTTTTCCGGCCGCTCGGGTACCGAGATCGCGGCAATGCGCCGCTCGAACGGATAGACGTAGACGATGTCGCCCGGCAGGACGATGGGGTTTGCGCCCACCTGCCACTCGGAGAGCATTTCCGCTGCGACGGTAGCCCACGGCGCCACCAGGGCATCGAAGCCCAGTTTGGCCACGATCGCATCGGCCTGGAATTCCCCACCGCGTGCCAGGTACCCCACGTTGACGTTCGGCTCGAAGTTGCCGAACTGCGCCGACCCGACGGCCAGGATCTGCACGCTCGTAGAGCCGGAGCCGAGCAGGTTGGATTCGCTCCCGGTGGGAAAGCGCACGTCGGTGAGCAGCGCCGCGCCGAACTTCTCCGACTGGCCCACGTTGATCTTTACCCGGGCCGCCACGTCGCCGATGCCGCTCGCGCTCCCCGACGCGTCGGTGGACGCGCGCAGGATGGGATCCTCGAGCGTGCCGCCGAAACGATGGACCGCCGTTGGGCCGAACGGCAGGAACTGCGCGTCCGACGTGCCCGAAACCGACGTCCGGACGAACGGGATCACGACGCCGACGTCCACGAAGTCGGCGATCCCCCAGGTGCCGACCAGCGACGCCACCGTGACGGTCATGTCGAGGTTGAGCGTGAGCTGCATGACGTCGTTCTCCAGCACCGGGTCACCCAGGCCCGGTTTGCCCACGTCCTGGTGCGCAAAGTTGATCGTCACGTTGTCGAGCGGCGCGCCGTTCACCGTGGTGAATGCCATTCCGGTCACGTTGGCGCCAAGGTAGAAACGTCCGCGGCCGAGCGTCTGCGCCCGCTCGGCGAAGATGGGACCGCCAGACGTCGAGGTGCGTACCGGGAGGCCCCCCACCAGCCGGAACGTGGCGCCGCTCGAGGTGGAACTGAGTGGGGTGTTGGCGGCGGAGCGGCCCATCGCTTCGGTTAAGAAGGCGATGACCGTCTGGTTGCTCGCGGTCACCGCCGGGATGAAGTGGTTTCCGTGCTCGTTACCAAGCTCGAGGCAGAGGGGCGCCCCGCAGTCCCCGAAGGTGAACAGCTCGGAGATAGTCGCGCGCATGTCCTGGGCGGAGAGCGGCGCCGCCAGGACGAGGGGAAAGACGCCGGCGAGGGACCATCGCATGGGCGTTCCAGGCTGGGGAACTGGGCCCAACATACGCCTCAAATCGAGAGGGCCGCAAACCCGGCCCGTTTCCATGACGCTCGACAGGGCGGCACCCAACCCCCATACTTGGATTGGCCCATGCCGATCCCCCCCAACAGAAACAACATCCAGTGACGACACCCAGCCCCGCCTCACGGCGGCCCTGAGCGATCGCTACCGCATCGAGCGCGAGCTGGGCCAGGGTGGCATGGCCACCGTCTATCTGGCGCAGGACGTGAAGCACGACCGCAAGGTCGCCCTCAAGGTCCTCAAGCCCGAGCTCGCCGCGGTACTCGGCGCCGAGCGCTTCGTCGTCGAGATCAGGACCACGGCGGCACTCAGCACCCGCACATCCTACCGCTCTTCGACTCCGGCACCGCCGAGGGCTTCCTCTACTACGTCATGCCCTTTATCCAGGGCGAGACGCTCAGGACGAAGCTGGACCGCGAGACCCAGCTGGGCATCGACGAGGCGGTGCGGATCACCACCGAAGTCGCCGATGCGCTCGATTATGCCCATCGCCAGGGCGTGATCCACCGCGACATCAAGCCGGAGAACATCCTGCTGCACGACGGCCGCCCCATGGTGGCCGACTTCGGTATTGCACTGGCGGTGAGCGCCGCCGCGGGTGGCCGCATGACCGAGACCGGCCTGAGTCTCGGTACGCCGCACTACATGAGCCCCGAGCAGGCCACCGGCGAGCGCGACATCACCGGGCGCAGCGACATCTATTCGCTGGCAGCGTGCTCTACGAGATGCTCACCGGCAACCCGCCGCACACCGGCGCCACGGCGCAGCAGATCATCATGAAGATCGTGACCGAGGATGCCGCCCCGGTCACGAGGCTCAGGAAGTCGGTGCCGCCCAACGTCGCGGCCGCGATGGCCAAGTCGCTCGAGAAGCTCCCGGCCGATCGGTTCGAGAGTGCTCGCGCCTTCGCCGACGCCCTCAAGAACCCGGCGTTCACGACGGTGCGGACCAGCAGCGTCGGCCCCCTGAAGCGTTCCTCGCGCTGGAAGACGGCGCTGGCCCTCGGGCTGCTCGTCGGCGCAGCGGGCGGTGCGCTCGCCGCCCGCGTCTTGTGGAGGCCGGCCCCCGGATCCGCCGAAGATCGCATCCGCGAACAGCTCACTTTCAACGGCCGGTCGACGCGTCCCGCCATCTCGCCGGCCGGGGACTTCGTCGCGTTCGTGGAAACGGCCTGTGAACATGGGCAGTACGGCGACTGTCGTTCGTCGCTGCTCGCTCAGGAGGTTGGCAGTACGCAGGCGCGGGTCCTTGTGCGCGACGCTCTCACACTGGGCACGCCGCGCTGGAGTCATGATGGCCAGGTGCTGGTCGTGCAGGGACAGCTCGACGCCGATCGTCATGGCCTCTTCGCCATCTCGCGCCTGACCGGCACGGTCCAGCTCATCGGTCCCGGCGGCACCTACGACACGCATCCCTCAGCGGACAGCGTATTGCTGGTTCCGGTGCGCCGGCTCGGAAAGGGCGTCGCCTTCGTCATCAGCCTCGCCAGCGGGGCGATAGTGGACAGCGTGCACCTGCCGTTCGACTGGGCCCGCGATGTCAGCTGGTCGCCCGACGCGCGGCATATTGCGGCGTCCACGACGAACGGCATCACGGTCGTCGATCGCGCCGGTGTCCAGACCGCATCGCTCAACATCAGCAATCGCAGCACGCTGCGCTGGAGTCCCGATGGCCGTGCGCTGCTGACATTCCGCACCGGCGCGGTCAGGGAGGACGAGCTCATGCGGTTCCCGATGACCCGCGACGGAACGCCACAGGGGAACGCCGAACTCGTCATGTCCCGGGTCCCCATGCTCTACGTGGGGCGGTTCGATCTGGCCCGGCGCTCGGGACGGCTCGTCCTGGCCACGGGCGATGCCATCGGCGACATCTGGTCCTTCGACCTGACGGCCCTTCCCGTTCAGGGACGGCCGGAGGCGCGCGGCACCACCTGGTATGGCGAGCCGGCCCTGTCGCTCGACGGCAAGTCGATCTTCTACTTTCGTGGCGACGCGCTCGGCGACAACGTGTACATGCTCGATCGAACGACGGGCCGGGAGGAGGCACTGACGGCGCAGCGCCTGTCCGGCATGAACCGGGTGCAGCCGTCGGCCGACGGCCGGCGCCTGGTATACGCGCGTCATCGCGACGCCGGCACGCAGATCGAGTACATGGAGTTCCCGTCGCGCCGGGTCCTGGTGGACACCACTGGCGCCCGGCTCGAGGTCGTCATCCCGGTCGTCCCCGACGCACTGCTCGGCCAGCGCTACGACGATGGCGCGCTGGTACTGAAGGCGTCCCCGGGCGGCAGCTGGATGACGGTACCGATTCCCGACTCGATTGTCGTGATGAGCTTTGCCCCGTCGCCCGACGGTGTGCTGCTGGCGTTCACCGGGTTCGCGACATCCGCGGGAGATTCGACGGCGCTCACATCGGCGCGATCGCTTCATGAGCGCCGAGGAAGCGAGCCTGTCCGGCGCTACATATTCGCTTTCATGCCGCTCACCGGCGGCGCCGTGCGGGTGGCGCATATGCTGGATCCGGACGAGCCGGCGCCGGCCCTGAGCTGGGACCGCGACGGCACTCTTTACCTCGCCCGGGCACTGCCCGCGGACCCTGCGCCGAGCATCTGGCGCATGTCGCCCCCGGATGGGGCGTTGAGTCGCATCACCGACCTCTCGGACAGATGCACGCTGGGGTCCATTGCGGTGGGGGCGCTCGGACACGCGGCGGTCTGCCTGGGGGAAGAGTTGCGGAGCGACATCTGGCTCGTCGAGACCGGGAGGGAGAAGCGGTGACCGCAGCATTCGATCGCTTGTCGACGGCGCTCGCCGACCGCTATCACATCGAGCGCGAACTCGGCCAGGGCGGCATGGCCACCGTCTACCTCGCCGAGGACCTCAAGCACCACCGCAAGGTCGCCATCAAGGTCCTTCGCCCCGAACTCGCCGCCGCACTCGGCGCCGATCGCTTCCTGCGCGAAATCGAGACCACGGCCAGCCTCCGCCATCCCCACATTCTGCCGCTGTTCGACTCCGGACGAGGCGGCGGGTTCCTCTACTACGTCATGCCCCTGGTCGACGGCGAGTCCCTTCGCGCCCGCCTCGACCGCGAGAAGCAGCTCCCCATCGACGACGCGCTCCAGGTCGCCCGCGAAGTCGCCGACGCGCTGAGCTACGCCCACGCCCACGGCGTCATCCACCGCGACATCAAGCCCGAGAACATCCTGCTCGAGAGCGGCCACGCCGTCGTGGCCGACTTCGGCATCGCGCGCGCCATCAATGCCGCGGCGGGCGACAAGCTCACCGAGACCGGCATGGCCATCGGCACGGTCCAGTACATGAGCCCGGAACAGGCGGCGGGCCAGCGCGACCTCGATGGGCGGAGCGATCTCTACGCGCTCGGCTGCGTCCTCTACGAGATGCTCGCGGGACAGGCGCCCTTCACCGGGCCCACCGTCGAGAGCATCATCCATCAGCACCTCGTGGCGAATCCGCCCCCGATCACCCAGCTGCGTCCGCCGTACCCTCCGATGTCGCCGCCGCGCTGCAGCGCGCGCTCGCCAAGACACCGGCCGATCGCTTCAACCCGGTGGCCCAGTTCGCCAGCGCGCTGCAGCCCCGCAGCGTCGCGGCGACGGCACCTGTCGGCGCCGCACCGCGCGCGGCAATCGCGCCTCTGGCCGCCGGTGCGCGTCGACTCGCGGCTGGTCAGCGCTCGGTCCTGCTGCTCGTCGCGCAGCGCCGGCACGTCGCTCCCCGTCGTCGGCAAGACCACGCAGGTTACCCGCGACCCCGGCCTGGAGGTCGACCCCGCCCTCTCACCCGACGGCGAGAACATCGCCTACGCTGCCGGCCCCACCACCGCGATGCAGGTCTACGTGCGCCAAGTATCGGGCGGCCGACCGGTGGCCCTGACCAGCGACACCGCAGACAACTTCCGCTGGCCCCGCTGGTCGCCCGATGGTTCCCAGTTCGCCTACCAGGCCAACGACGGCATTTATGTCGTGCCTCCGCTCGGTGGCGCACCGCGTCGCATCGCGCGCGTCACGCCTGGCGCTCGCATGGGCAGCGGATGGGGCACACCCATCCAGGGATTCGACTGGTCGCCCGACGGGTCACGCATTGCCTGGACCCGCGGATATAATGGCGATGGGATCACGGTGTTGACCCTGGCCACCGGCGACACGGTCACTACTGCCGGCGCCGGACTGGCCCTTTTCACCCGCGTGGTCACCCGATGGGAAGAGCATTGCGGTTGCCGCAGGAAACTCAGTCTATGTCTTCGGCACCGGCTACTTCGCCAATGCCGGGGCTGCCGGCATCTGGCTCGTGCACCTCGACGGGCGCCCCCCCACGCAGGTCACCACCAACAGCTCGCTCAACATCGCGCCGCAATGGTCGCCCGATGGCCGCGAGCTCTACTGGATCTCCGATCGCGACGGCAGTCGCGACGTCTATCGCCAGCATGTCGGTGCCGATGCCCAGGTCGCGGGCACCCCCGAGCGCTTCACCACCGGCATCGATGCCCAGGGATTGAGCATCAACAAGCGCGGTGGACGGATGGCGTATTCCCGGCTTAACACCTGGTCGGCCATCTGGTCGATTCCGGTGCCAGCGCGGGGACCCGTCTCCATCAAGGGCGCCACGCGCGTTACCACCGGCAATGAGACCATCGAGGCCGTCGATGCCTCACCTGATGGACGCTGGCTCGTGTTTGATTCCGATCGCAGCGGCAACTTCGACCTCTATATCATGAGCGTCGCGGGCGGTGAGGCTCGGCCACTCACCAGCGACGCGGCGGGCGACTACAACGCGAAATGGTCGCATGACGGCAGCCGACTCGTCTTCCATTCGCTCCAGTCCGGCAATCGTGACGTCTACACCATCAATGCCGATGGTACCGGCATGCAGCAGTGGACCTCGGGGCCGGCGCAGGAGCTCGACACCGACTGGTCGCCCGCGGGTAACGCCCTCGCCTTTGCCATCCTCGGCGATGCCACACAGCCGAAGGGGTTCGAGACCCTGAAGCTCGCCCCCGGGGCCCAGGGCGCGCTCATCCCGATCGCCGCGGCGATTACGTGCGCTGGTCCCCCGATGGCAACTCGATCCTGTACCACTGTCGGACGGGCTCCATTCCCGCCGGCTCGACACCGGCGCCGACAGCCTTTCGTCTCCAATGTCACTGACGGCGCCGAGGCGTTCTATGCCGACTGGTCCCCCGATGGAAAGACCCTCTACTTCCTGGCGCGCTCGGCCCATGGCTGGTCGATCCGGTCCAAGCCCATGGCGGGCGGCGCGGGTGCACTGCTGGTCGACTTCGACGACCCGGCCCTCCAGCATACACGCTATGGATTTGCCACCGATGGGAAGACCTTTTACTTCACCGTCGGCTCCCCCGAGAGCGACATCTGGGTCGCTGACCTGACCCACCCCTGAAACTGGCCGCCGCCCGGCCGCGCCGGTATCTTCTCCCATTCCTCTCCCCGACAGCCCGACGTCATCCTGAGCGAAACCAAGGATCCGCTTGATAGCCCGAAAGGCAGGCTCGCAATCGCCCTGGCCGACCGCTACCGTCTCGAGCGCGAGCTCGGCCAGGGCGGCATGGCCACCGTCTACCTCGCCGCAGGACCTCAAGCACGAGCGCAAGGTCGCCATCAAGGTCCTGCACCCCGAGCTGAGTGCCGTCGATCGGCGGCGACCGCTTCCTCACCGGAGATCAAGACCACCGCCAGCCTCCAGCACCCCCACATCCTGCGGCCTGTATCGACTCCGGGGAGGCCAACGGCCTCCTCTATTATGTCATGCCCTTCATCGAGGGCGAGACCCTCCGCGCCCGGCTCGACCGCGAGAAGCAGCTTCCGGTCGAGGACGCGATCCGCCTCGCCCACGAAGTCGCCTCCGCGCTCGAGTTCGCCCACGAGCACGGCATCGTCCACCGCGACATCAAGCCGGAGAACATCCTGCTCGCAGGACGGCCAGGCCCTGGTGGCCGACTTCGGCATCGCGCTCGCCGTGCAGCAGGCCGGCGGGTCGAGACGCATGACCCAGACCGGCATGTCGCTCGGCACCCCGCCTACATGTCGCCCGAGCAGGCGATGGGCGAGCGCGACATCGGCGCCCGGAGCGATGTCTACGGCCTCGGCGCCATGACCTACGAGATGCTCACCGGCGAACCCCCCTTCACCGGCCCCAACTCCCAGGCCATCGTGGCACAGGTGCTGACGGAAACCCCGCGACCTCTCCGCCCGAAGCGTCCCAACGTGAGTCCCGCGGTCGAAGGCGCGGTGCTCACCGCCCTCGAAAAGCTCCCCGCCGATCGCTTCGGTTCCGCGAAGGACTACGCCGACGCCCTCGACGGCAAGGGCGGAACGTACGCCGCGACGGTGGCTCTCGGCGCCACTCGCCTTTCGCGCCCTTCGCGCCTTACGCGCCCCGTCACGCTCGCCGCCGCCGCACTGATCCTCACCGCCGCGGTCGCCGCAGGCTGGTTTTCGCACGGCAGCGCACGCGCCACGCCCCTCCCCGCCCGCTACCAGCTCAACCTCCCCGGCCTGCAGCGCTCCAACCTGCGCTACAGTGGCTCGTCGATCGCGATCTCCGAAGACGGCCGCCGGATCGGCTACATCCGGGTCAGCAGCCTCGGGGTGCGCACGGTGTGGGTGCTGGAACAGCCTTTTGGAGAGCCCCGTCAGCTGTCGGGCACCGAGGGTGTCGATGCCTTGTTCTTCAATCCCGATGGCACCGCGCTCGCGTTCTTCGCCGATGCAAAGCTGTACCGGGTACCGTTCGCCGGTGGCAAGCCGGTGGTGCTCGCGGATTCGATGTCGCGCGACCTCGCCACCGGGGTGTGGCGCACCGATGGCACGCTGCTGGTGAACGGTGGCGTCTACGACCTCCGCTCGGTGCCCGAAGGCGGCGGTCCGGCAACGGTGGTGGCCAAGGCTCCCAACAGCGTTCAAGCCTGGAGCTATCCCGGTCTGCTGCCCGACCCCGACAAGATCCTCGTGACCCAGTGTTCCGCCAATTGCGGGCTCATGAACATCGGCACCATGAACCTGCGTACCGGCGAGACAAAGACGCTGGTGCCAAATGCCGCGCGCGCATGGTACCTGGCGCCCCGCCGGCTCCTCTACGTCATGCAGGATGGCGCCGTCATGCTGGTCGGTTTCGACCCGGACGCCTTGGTGATGAAGGGCACGCCCCGCCAGGTCTTCAGCGACGTGCGCCTCAATCTCGCCATTGCACCCCAGCTCACGCTGAGCGTCGACGGCCGTCAGATCCTCTACCTCGGCGGCAACAACACCGGGTCCCAGCGTCAGGTTCGCATCGTCAGGGTCGACCCGGAAGGCCGGCCCACGCCGATCGACTCCACCTGGGAAGGTGTCTTCAACTACGCCGCCCTCTCGCCCGATGGAACCCGCCTGGCGATCACCGTCTTCAGCGAGGAGCGCCAGGGACTCTGGGTCAAGACGCTCGACCGGGGGCCGATCACCCGCCTCACCTTCGAGGGCGCCGTCAACTACCGGCCTACGTGGCTGGCCAACGGCCGGGAGATCGCGTTCATCTCCGACCAGAGCGGTCCGGCGCTGCCGTACGTCGTTCGCGCCGACGGCAGCGGCAAGCCGGTGCGGCTCGCCGTTCCCGACACGGCCCAGATTGACGAGATCGAAATTGCGCCCGGCGGCACGTGGATCCTCTATCGGCGCGGGACGGTGAACGGGAACCGGCGCCTGGCGATGTTCCGTCCCGGGGTCGACTCCACGCCGACCGAGATCAGCTCCGGCCGGTTCGATGAGTACTCGCCGACCGTGTCGCCCGACGGGCACTGGCTGGCGTATGTGAGCGTCGAGTCGGGGCGGGAAGAGGTGTATGTGCGACCGTTCCCCGACGTGAGCCGGGCTCGCTGGCAGGTTTCGACCAGCGGCGGCTCGTCCCCGGTATGGTCGTCGAACGGCAAGGCCCTCTACTTCGTCGCCGCGACCGATCAGCTGATGAAGCTGGATATCGGCGGCGGTTCCGATCTGCAGGCCGCCGCGCCGCAAGTCATGTTCTCGACCAATTCCTTCCTGCTGGCGCCCTATCACCAGTCGTTCAACATCTCCGCCGACGGCCAGTCGTTCATCTTTGCGCAGCCGGTCAATCCCTCCGCGAGCGAGGAATACGCGACGGTGCTGCTCGACTGGCTCGCTCCGAACCCGGCTGGTACACGCCCGTGAACAGAGGTGCGCATGAGTAGCGCTGAATCCAGGCTCGCGACCGCCCTGTCCGACCGCTACCGCCTCGAACGTGAGCTCGGCCAGGGTGGCATGGCCACCGTCTACCTCGCCGAAGACCTGAAGCACGACCGCAAGGTCGCCATCAAGGTCCTTCACCCCGAGCTCAGTGCCGTCATCGGCGGCGACCGCTTCCTCTCCGAGATCAAGACCACTGCCAGCCTGCAGCACCCCCACATCCTGGGGCTCATCGACTCGGGCGAGGCCGACGGTCTCCTCTATTATGTGATGCCCTTCATCGAGGGCGAGACCCTCCGCGCCCGGCTCCATCGCGAGAAGCAGCTTCCCGTTGACGACGCGCTGCGGCTGACGAAGGAAGTCGCGTCCGCGCTCGAGTTCGCCCACAAGCGCGGCATCGTCCACCGCGACATCAAGCCCGAGAACATCCTGCTGCAGGACGGCCAGGCGCTGGTCGCCGACTTCGGCATTGCGCTCGCCGTGCAGCAGGCCGGCGGAGTCGCATGACCCAGACCGGCATGTCGCTCGGCACGCCGCGCCTACATGTCGCCCGAGCAGGCGATGGGCGAGCGGGAGCTCGGGGCCCGGAGCGACGTGTACGCCCTCGGCGCCATGACGTATGAGATGCTGACCGGCGAACCCCCGTTCACCGGACCCAACTCCCAGGCCATCGTGGCCAAGGTGCTCACCGAGCAACCGTTGCCGATCCGCCCCAAGCGCCCGTCCGTGCCGCCAGCCGTCGAGCACGCCGTCCTCATTGCGCTGCAGAAGCTCCCCGCCGATCGCTTCGGCACGGCGAAGGACTACGCCGACGCCCTCGAGGGCAAGGGCGGCACCTACGCCGCGACGGTCCTCACCCCCAGTTCGCGCCCTTCGCGCCTTTCGCGCCTTTCGCGCCCCGTCACCATCGCCGCCGCCGCACTCATCGCGACCGCCGCGGCCGCGGCAGGCTGGTTCGTGAGCAATGCTCGCCGCGCCCCCGCGCCCGTCCTCCGCTACGTCATGGCGCTACCCGAAGACCAGGCGCTCGCCGACACCCGCGGCCATCGGATCGCCATTTCCCCCGATGGATCGCGCCTGGTGTACGTGGGCCACGGGCCGGACGGATCGCAGTTGTGGCTCCGCAACCGGAACCAGCTGCGCGCGGCCCCGATCCCCGGCACCAACCGCGCGACGATTCCCTTCTTCTCACCCGATGGCTCGCGTGTCGGTTACGTCGTCGAGGGGAATACCGAGATGCGGGTCGTGAACCTGACGGGAGCCCCACCCATTGCGGTCGCCGACTCGGGCCTGGGCGCTGATGGTGCGACCTGGAGCGATGACGGCTTCATCTATTTCGACGGACTCACCGGCGGCGGCACCACCGGGTTGGTGCGTGTCTCGGCGTCTGGCGGCAAGGTGCTGCAGCAGGTCACCACGGTCGACACGTTGAAGGGTGAGCGGGATCACTTCTGGCCCCATGCCCTCCCGGGAGGCCGGGGGATCCTGTTCACCATCCAGAAGGCGGGAAACGACGAGCGGAATGAGCTGGCGGTGCTGGACACGAAGACGATGAAGTACCACACACTCGTCCAGGCGCTCACCGGCCGCTACTCCGCCACCGGTCACCTCCTGTACGTCACGGCAACGGGCGACCTGCTCGCCATGCCGTTCAGCCTCGATCGACTCGAGGTGAGCGGTGAGCCATTCGCGGTCACCGGCAGCATCAAGCGGCGGCCCTTCGGTTCTGTGGACCTGGCGCTGTCGATGACGGGCACCCTGATGTACATCACCGGCACCGGGGCACCCGAGCCCAGCGAAATCGTGTACGTGAACCGGGACGGCTCCAACACCGTCATCGACACCGCGCTCCGGGGCGATTTCCAGACCGTGGCACTCTCCCCTGATGGGCGGCGGCTCGCGCTCAGCAAGGTCGATGGCACGGAGCAGCAGGTGTGGGTGAAGCAGTTGCCCACCGGGCCGCTCAGCAAGCTCTCCTTCGAGGGTAACCGGAGCCTTCGACCTGCCTGGTCGGCCGATGGGCAGTACGTCAGTTTCATTGCGAACCTGGGGGCGGGCCCCCTTCTGTACCGCAAGCGCGCCGATGGGACCGGTTCCACCGAGCCCGTGCCCGCCTATCCTGGCCGGGCGACCAACGAGGGATATTGGAGCGGCGACGGAAAATGGCTCATCTTCCGCACCTTGCCGAGCGATATTTTTGCCCGGCGCACGAGCGGTGATACCACGATCGTGCCCCTGGTGCAGACCTCCTTCGATGAAATCATGCCCTCGCTTTCCCCCGACGGGCGCTGGCTGGCGTATTCCTCGAACGAATCCGGCACGTTCGAGGCCTTCGTGCGGCCCTTCCCCAACGCGCAGTCGGCCAGGTGGCAGGTGTCGACCGCCGGTGGCGTTGATCCTCGATGGAGTCCCGACGGGCGCGAGCTGCTCTACTGGACGAACGCGGGCCAGCTGTGGTCGGTCCCCGTGCTGCCTGGCACGACGTTCGTGACGGGCCAGGCTCACGCGCTGCCTATTGACGGCACGCGGTACGTCGGACAGATCGGGTCGTGGGACATCGCGCCGGATGGGAAGCGCTTCCTCATGATTCGCCAGGCCCTGGGCAAGTCCGAGGAGCGGGAACTGGTCGTCGTCGAGAACCTGTCGGCGGACCTCACGGGACCGCGCACAAAATGAGATCTCTGTGACCGATGTCGTCGAGCGCCTCACCTCCGCTGTCGCCGATCGCTACCGCCTCGAGCGCGAGCTCGGCCAGGGCGGCATGGCCACGGTGTATCTCGCCGAAGACCTGAAGCACAGCCGCAAGGTCGCCATCAAGGTCCTCCATCCCGAGCTGAGCGCCGTCATCGGCGGCGATCGCTTCCTCGCCGAGATCAAGGTCACCGCCAACCTCCAGCATCCGCACATTCTCGGGTTGATCGATTCGGGCGCGGCCGACGGCCTCCTCTACTACGTCATGCCCTACGTCTCGGGCGAGTCGCTCCGCGAACCGCCTGCGCGCGATAAGCAGCTCCCCATCGACGATGCGCTTCGGCTCTCGAAGGAAGTGGCGAGTGCGCTCGACTACGCCCACCGCCAGGGCGTCGTCCACCGCGACATCAAGCCGGAGAACATCCTGCTGCAGGACGGCAATGCCCTGGTCGCCGACTTCGGCATCGCGCTCGCCGTGCAGCAGGCCGGTGGAGTCGCATGACGCAGACCGGCATGTCGCTCGGCACCCCGGCCTACATGTCACCCGAGCAGGCGATGGGCGAGCGCGACATCGGCGCCCGCAGCGATGTGTATGCGCTCGGCGCCATGACCTACGAGATGCTGACCGGCGAACCGCCGTTCACCGGGCTCAACTCCCAGGCGATCGTGGCGAAGGTGCTGACCGAGACGCCGCCGCCACTTCGCCCCAAGCGGCCCACCGTCTCACCGGCGGTCGAGCACGCGGTGCTCACCGCGCTGCAGAAGCTTCCCGCCGATCGCTACGGCAGTGCGAAGGACTTTGCCGACGCCCTCGACGGCAAGGGCGGTGGAACGTACGCCTCGACGGTGGCGCTCCCATCCTCGCGCCTTTCGCGCCTTTCGCGCCCTTCGCGCCCCATCATGCTCGCCGCCGCCGCACTGCTCGCCATCACCGCGGGCGCGGCCGGCTGGCTCCTGCACCGTCCGCCCGCCGCGCCAGTGCGCCCCGTGGTCCGGTTCGACATGCAGTTGCCCCGCGACGTTCAGGCAATCGGGGCCACCGGATCCACCATCGCTGTTGCCCCCGATGGATCACAACTCGTTTACGTCGGCAAGGCGCCATCGGGACAGCGGCTCTACGTGCGAAACCTGGACCTGACCGAACCGACCGCGCTCGCGAGAACCGATGGCGCCTCACTGCCCTTCTACTCCCCCGACGGGCAGTGGCTGGGTTTCCGTCAGGGCGACAAGCTGGCCAGGGTGGCGCTGGCGGGGGGCCCCGTGAGCCCGATCACCAATGTGGCTGGCGTTGTCTACGGCGCCAGCTGGGCCCATGGCGATACCGTCATTTTCAGCTCGGATTCCGGGCTCATGGAAGTGCCGGCGTCCGGCGGCACCGCCCGCCTGATCGCCCGGCCGGACAGCGGCGAGGCATTTCGCTACCCCGAAGCGCTGCCCGACGGGAGGACAGTGCTGTTTGGAGTGTTGAGCGGCGGGTCGCTCAAGCTTGCCGCATTAACTCGACAGCACCGGGGTGGTGAAACGGCTCCAGCAGCCGGGCGGTTATCCGAGGTACATCAATCAAGGATTCGTGGTACTGAGCAACCCGTCCGGCAGCATCACCGCAGTTCCGTTCGACATCCGGCGACTCGAAGTCACCGGTCCGGCGATCTCGTTGACCGGGCAGCTTACCAGGTCGGATGATGGCGACGTGAACCTGGGTGTGTCGCGAACCGGTGACTTTGCCTTTCAGGCGTCAACCACCGCGGGCACCCGACTGGTCCTGGTGAGCCGGATTGGTGCGATGCGGCAGTCTGGCGCGGACACAGGATTCTTCTTCCACCCGCGTCTTTCGCCCGATGGCAGGCGCGTGGCCATGGCGCAGGCAGTGGACTACGGGATCTCGACCTCGGATATCTGGGTCTTCGATCTTGCGCAACGCACGCAGACCAGGATCACGTTCGACACCACGGACGTGGCTCCGCTCTGGAGTCCCGATGGCAGTCGCATCGCGTATGCCCGGCTTCCCCAGGGGCTCTACGGTCAGGCCGGCGACATCCATTGGGTTCCGGCGGATGGCAGCACGCGGCCCGAGTCGCTCCTGACCCGGCCCGGCATCTGGCGCCCATCCAGTTTCACACCCGATGGACGAAGCCTCGTGTACCAGGGCCTGGAACTCCACGACGTCAAGATTCGAGATCTGGCGCTTCAACCTCGGAGGCGCGGCTTCCGAGCAGCTCCTGGTGAGCAATTTTGACAACACGAATCCGTCGCTCTCACCCGACGGTCAGTGGTATACCTACGCCTCCAACGAATCGGGCCGCGAACGAGATCTACGTCCGCCTTTTTCCCGGGCCCGGTGGACGATGGCAGGTATCACTCGAGGGAGGCACCGAGCCGCTCTGGTCGCCCGCCGGGCAGGAGATCTACTATCGCAACGGCGACCGGATGATGGCCGGCCAGCGTCCGAACCCAGGGAGGATTCGAGGTTGGCGAACGAAAGCTGCTCTTCACCGGTGAGTACGCCGTCTCTCCGGTCGGGGAGGGGCGCAACTATGATGTGACCCGCGATGGCCAGACCTTTTTCCTGTTGCAGCCGTTGGTCGGACCGGCCCAGGCTATCGTGGTCACGCTGAACCGGTTGCGACAGCGCTGCGCCGGAGCCGCGATTGAGCAACGCCGCCCAGCGCCTGACCGCGCGCCCTCTCCGATCGTTACCGCCTCGACCGCGAGCTGGGCCAGGGCGGCATGGCCACGGTGTATCTCGCCGAAGACCTGAAGCACAGCCGCAAGGTCGCCATCAAGGTCCTCCATCCCGAGCTGAGCGCCGTGATTGGCGGCGATCGCTTCCTCGCCGAGATCAAGGTCACCGCCGGGCTCCAGCATCCGCACATCCTCGGCTTGATCGATTCGGGCGCCGCCGATGGCCTCCTTTACTACGTCATGCCCTACGTCTCGGGCGAGTCGCTCCGGAACCGCCTCGCGCGCGATAAGCAGCTCCCTATCGACGACGCGCTTCGGCTCGCGAAGGAAGTGGCGAGTGCGCTCGACTATGCCCACCGCCAGGGCGTCGTGCACCGCGACATCAAGCCGGAGAACATCCTGCTGCAGGACGGCAATGCCCTGGTCGCCGACTTCGGCATCGCGCTCGCGGTGCAGCAGGCGGGCGGCAGCCGCATGACGCAGACCGGCATGTCCCTCGGCACCCCGGCCTACATGTCGCCCGAACAGGCCATGGGTGAGCGCGACATCGGCGCGCGAAGTGATGTCTACGCTCTTGGCGCCATGACCTACGAGATGCTCACCGGCGAGCCGCCGTTCACCGGGCTCAACTCCCAGGCGATCGTGGCGAAGGTGCTCACCGAGCACACCGCCGCCGTTCGCCCCAAGCGTCCGACGGTCTCTTCCGGCCGTCGAGCACGCGGTTTTCACCGCACTTCAGAAGCTTCCCGCCGATCGCTACGGGAGCGCGAAGGACTTTGCCGACGCCCTCGAGGGCAAGGGCAGGCGCGGCTACGCCGCGACGACGGCAATGGCGGGCACCCGCCTTCCCCGCCCTTCCCGTCTTCCCCGCCCTGTCTCGCTCGCCACGCTCGCACTGATCGCAACCGCCGCGGGCGCCGCCGGCTGGCTCATTCGCGGAGGCCCGCGCGCGCTCGAGCAACCCCCGTCCCGGCTCGCGATCCTCGCCCCGGACCTCGGCGGAACGAGCACGGCCCTCCAGCGCCAGATCGCGCTGACGCCGGACGGCACGACGCTCCTCTACACGGCCATAGTGAACGGCGAGAATCTCACGATGCGCCGCGACCTCGATGCGAGCGAGGCCATCCCCGTGCCCGGTGTCCCCCCCTTCCTCGCGGCATACTCGATTTCGAGGGACGGCCAGGAGTTCGTCGGGTCCGTTGCGGCAGGCGGTGGGTACTACCGCTTTCCACTTGGCGGCGGCAGTGGGGTAGCGCTGCCGGGAGAGTTCGGAACACCGCAGGATGTGGCTTGGGCGGCCGATGGTTCAATCTGGTTTGCCGGAGCGGGGTCCGCCGAACAGGGCATCGGCCTGCTCAGCCCCGACAATGTCATCACCCGTCCGCTCGGCAAGGGGGCTGCAAGCCTGGTCCCGCAGCAGGTGCTGCCGGGCGACCGGGTAGCCTTGATGATCACGCGTCCATTCGGCGCATCTGCTGGCCCCGTTGTCCTGCTTGACCTCGAGTCGGGCGAGTCCCGGACGCTGCTGAATATCGACGTCGTACAGGCTGCCTACACGTCCGGTTATCTCGTATACGCCCAGACGAACGGTACCCTTGACGCGGTGCCGTTCGACGAACGCCGTCACAGCGTGACCGGCCGGGCCGTCACCATCGCCACCGGCGTTTCCCTGACCGGCACGGGAGTGGCGCAGTTCTCGGTTTCCGCGAACGGGACGGTGGCGTACATCCCCGAGGCGGACCGGTCGCTGGTCCTGATCGACCGGAGTGGGGCCATCCGGCCGGCGACGACCGAACGTCACAACTTCCATTCCCCACGATTTTCTCCCGACGGGCGCCGGATCGCCGTCGACTTCACGACGATCGATGGACGTGATGTCTGGCTTGACGACCTCGCGACCGGCGGCCTAACCCGGGCGACCTTCAACCGCGACGGTCACGATGCCAGCTGGGGGCCCGGCGGACGGTTCCTCACCTTTATTTCAGCCACGAAGGGCGTGCTTGGTATCCGTCGCATCGTGCCCGGCAGCACCGAGCCTGCCGAATCGCTGCTGGCATCCACCGCACTGGGCTACACCGGCATCTGGCTGCACGATGGCAGTGCTGTCGTCACCGCCGCATCCGGCCTGGCACCGGGCAGCCGTGCGGACATCGCTATCGTCCGCAACGCCGGACGCGGACCCATGGAACCCCTGGTGGCCTCCCGGTTCGACGAATGGTTCCCCGCCGTGTCGCCCGACGGACGCTGGCTCGCCTTCGTCTCGAACCAGTCGGGGAAGAATGAGGTGTACGCCCGCCTGCTCGACGGAAAGGGCGAGCAGGTGCAGGTTTCGATGGACGGTGGGGGCGAGCCGGTGTGGGGGCCAGGTGGCCAGGAAATCTTCTATCGTGGCGGCCCGAACTCGGCGCCGAAGCTGATCGCGGCAGCCATCGAGACACGGTCCGGCCTGTCGGTGACGTCGCGGCGCGAGCTCTTCAGCGTGGCTGACATGGCCACCGCCACCCCGCACGCCAACTACGATGTATCGCCCGACGGGAAGACCTTCGTGATGGTGCGCAACAATCCCTCGACCCGGATCATGGTGATCCAGAACCTGCCGGCCCTGGTCGCGAAAGAGCGCGGCGGAGCGATGGCCGCGCCATGACGGTGGTCAATGCCCGCCTCGCTTCCGCGCTCAGCGACCGCTACCGCATCGAGCGCGAGCTCGGCCAGGGCGGCATGGCCACGGTCTATCTCGCCGAAGACCTGAAGCACGACCGCAAGGTCGCCATCAAGGTCCTCCATCCGGAGCTGAGCGCCGTCATCGGCGTCGACCGGTTCCTGAGCGAGATCAAGACCACCGCCAGCCTGCAGCATCCCCACATTCTCGGGCTGATCGACTCCGGCGAGGCCGACGGCCTCCTCTACTACGTCATGCCCTTCATCGAGGGCGAGACGCTCCGCGGCCGCCTGAACCGCGAAAAGCAGCTTCCCATCGACGACGCCGTTCGGCTGACCAAGGAAGTCGCGGCGGCACTCGAATTCGCCCACAAGCGCGGCATCATCCATCGCGACATCAAGCCCGAGAACATCCTCCTGCAGGATGGCCAGGCGCTCGTCGCCGATTTCGGCATCGCGCTGGCCGTCCAGCAGGCCGGCGCCTCTCGCAAGACGCAGACCGGCATGTCGCTCGGCACCCCGGCCTACATGTCGCCCGAACAGGCGATGGGTGAGCGCGACATCGGCCCCCGGAGCGATGTCTACGCGCTCGGCGCGATGACCTTTGAGATGCTGGCGGGTGAACCACCCTTCACCGGCCCCAACTCCCAGGCCATCGTCGCCAAGGTGCTCACCGAGCCGCCGCCTCTCCTTCGCCCCAAGCGCCCGACGGTGTCCCCCGCCATCGAGTACGCGGTGCTCACGGCGCTGCAGAAGCTTCCCGCCGATCGCTTCGGCTCGGCGAAGGACTTCGCCGATGCGCTGGAGGGGAAGGGCTACGCCGCGACGGCGGCGATGGTTTCCGCTCGCCCTGCGCGCCCTTCGCGCTTTACGCGCCCCGTCACGCTCGCGGTATTGGCACTGCTCCTTACCGCCGCGGGCCTCGCAGGCTGGTATCTCCACCGCGCCCCCGCCGCGCCCGTTCGCCGCTACGCCATCGACCTCCCGGCCAACCAGCCGATGGAGTGGGGCCGCATTGGTACCAACCTCGACCTGTCGCCCGATGGTTCGAAGTACGTCTACGTGGGTCCCGGCGATCAGGGTGGCGGTCTCTGGCTTCGCCAGCGCGATCGCCTCGAGGCCACGCCGATTCCCGGGTCGGCCAACGCCATCAACCCGCGCTTCTCCCCCGATGGACGACAGATCGCGTTCTCGACCGGCAGCGTGCTCGAGCTCAAGCTGGCTGAGCTCGATGGCGGTTCCCCTGTCACCATCGCCAGGGGCGGTTCCGGCGCGAGTGGTGGTGTGGCGTGGGGTGACGATGGATGGATCTACTTCGATGCGGTACCGGGCCTGAGCCGGGTGCGCCCCAATGGCGACAGCGTGCAGGTCGTGGTGCCGATCGATGCCACTCACGGCGAGGCCGGCCAGGCGTGGCCTGAGCCGATGCCCGGCGGACGCTGGCTGATATACCGCACGCGCCGCAGCAACTCGCCGGAGGAATTCGACATCGGGGTCAGCGATCTGAAGACCGGCACCCGGCGCGTGCTCACGAAGGGTGTCTTTGCCCGGCGCATCGCGCCCGGCCTGCTCGGCATTGTTCGAGCCGATGGCGTGCTCACTGTGGTCTCCATCGATGAACGCACCATGACCTTGAAGGGAACGCCCGCACCGGTGCTCGAGGGAATCCGCACCAAGCTGTTGGCCTCGGTCGATCTCACCTTGGCGGCGGGTACCCTGATGTATGTGCGGGGCGGGGCCAATGTCGCGAGGGTGAGCGCCGTCTGGGTTACCCGGGACGGCGCCGCAAAGCTGATCGAGCCTCCCGTCGTCGTGACCCCCGCCAACAATCGTGGGCTCGCTCTCTCCCCCGACGGCCGCCGCCTCGCCGTCGACATGGTGGGCCCCAGGTCCACCGACCTCTGGGTGAAGGAATTGCCCGCGGGGCCGTTCTCGCGGCTCACCTTCGAGGGCCTCGAGAATACCCGCCCTTCGTGGACGCCCGACGGTCAGTCCGTGCTGTACATCCTGAACCGCGGCAGCGGCGTCAATACCACCCAGGTGTGGCGCAAGAAAGCCGACGGTAGTGCTCCCGCCGAGTCGGTCTATGCCACGTCACGCTCTATTGTGGAAGCGATCATGTCCCGGGACGGGCAGTGGCTCATCTACCGCGTGAACACCGACTCAGGTGGCGCCGATATCTTCGGGGTGCGACTGGGCCGGGACACGACACCTGTGCCCCTTGTGACCGGCCCCTTCGCGGAGGCCAGCCCGGCGCTCTCGCCCGATGGTCGCTGGCTGGCGTACGTCTCCAGCGAATCCGGCAATCTCGAGGTTTACGTACGGCCATTCCCCGATGTGTCGCGCGCACGATGGCAGGTGTCGACCGGCGGTGGATCCGCCCCACGCTGGGCGCATAGCGGTCGCGAGCTCTTCTTTGTCCGGGTCAGTGACATGATGGTCGCCCCGGTGACCACGACCGGCACCACCTTCTCCGCCGGCACGCCGCGCAAGCTCTTCAGCGGCTTTGGCACCCAGTACCTCCAGGGGCTCATCCCCTACTATGACGTGAGCCCTCGACGACAACAGCTTCCTCATGATGGGCATCCCCGGCGGGGACAGCACCCGCTCCCAGCTCATCACGGTGGAGAACTGGCTCGGCGACGTGCGGACCACGGCTCGGCGGCGGCTTCTCGATGAGCGCGCAGCGTGCTCGACCGCCTTACCGACGCGCTTGCCGATCGCTACCGGCTCGACCGCGAGCTCGGCCAGGGCGGCATGGCCACTGTCTACCTTGCCGAAGACCTCAAGCACAGCCGCAAGGTCGCGATCAAGGTCCTGCATCCCGAGCTGAGCGCCGTGATCGGCGGCGACCGCTTCCTCGCCGAGATCAAGGTCACCGCCAATCTGCAGCACCCGCATATCCTGGGGTTGATCGACTCCGGCGCCGCGGATGGCCTCCTTTATTATGTGATGCCCTATGTCTCGGGCGAGTCGCTCCGCAATCGCCTCGCACGCGACAAGCAGCTCCCCATCGATGACGCCCTGAGACTTTCGCGGGAAGTGGCCAGTGCCCTCGACTACGCTCATCGCCAGGGCGTGGTCCACCGCGACATCAAGCCCGAGAACATCCTGCTGCAGGATGGCTCGGCGCTCGTGGCTGACTTCGGCATCGCATTGGCGGTACAGCAGGCGGGCGGCTCGAGGATGACGCAGACCGGGATGTCGCTCGGCACTCCCGCCTACATGTCACCCGAGCAGGCGATGGGCGAGCGCGATATCGGCGCCCGGAGCGATGTGTACGCCCTCGGCGCGATGACCTACGAGATGCTCACCGGCGAACCGCCTTTCACCGGGCTCAACTCCCAGGCCATCGTGGCGAAAGTGCTGACCGAGACGCCGCCGCCCCTCCGTCCAAAGCGGCCCACCGTCTCTCCGGCGGTCGAGCACGCGGTGCTCACTGCGCTGCAGAAGCTTCCCGCCGATCGCTACGGGAGCGCGAAGGATTTCGCCGACGCCCTCGACGGGAAGGGCGGCGGCACTTACGCCTCGACGATGGCGCTCCCATCCTCGCGCCTTTCGCGCCCTTCGCGCCTCTCGCGCCCGGTCATCTTCGCCGCCGCCGCCCTCATCGCGACCGCCGCGGGCCTCGCCGGCTGGCTCCTGCACCGCGCCCCCGCCGCGCCAGTCAGCCGCCAGCGCGTCGTCCTCTGGCAGTATCGCCGCGACCGCATGCTCTCAGCGGGCGTCAGCCAGCTGGCGTCGCAATCCGCGATCTCCCCCGACGGCTCGAGCATCGTCTACAGCGATTCGATCGGCGGTGTCTATCAGCTCCTGCGGAAGCGCCGGGCCGAGCGCGACGCCGAGCGGATCGCCGGTACCGAGGGAGCCGTAGCCCCCTTCTTCTCTCCCGACGGCAAGTGGATCGGGTACGTCACCATTGATGGCCGGCTCCGCAAGGTGAGTGTCGATGGCGGCGGTTCGATTACCATCGCCGAGAACCTCAATACCATCCAGATGGCCGCGACCTGGCTCGATGACGGGACGATCGTCTACGCCGGCGGCGAGACATCCGGCCTGTATCGTGTGTCCGGAGAAGGCGGCACGCCGTCGCCGGTAGCCGCGGACAGCGGACAGCGCCGGAACCTGCCCCTGGTCCTTTCGCCCCTCCCCGGGAGCCACGGCATGCTGCTCACCGGCTGTCCCGGCAACTGCGCCATCGAGTCCAACGTGTACGTGCTCGACTTTGCGGCGGACTCCTCGCGCCTCCTGGTATCCAATGCCGCCGGCGCCTGGTATTCCGCGACCGGGCACCTGCTCTACACCGATCGCGCCGGCGGCCTGTACGCCGCGGGATTCGACCCCGTGAAGATGGTGATGACCACGCCCGCCCGGCCGGTGATCGAGGATGTGACTCCGACAACCCTGGCGCTTTCCCGGACGGGAACGGCCCTCTACTCGGTAGGGACAAGCCGCAGCTGAGCGAGCTCGTCTGGGTGTCGCGCGACGGCTCGACCGAGCCCGTCGATTCTGCCTGGCGCGGGGCCTTCGACTATCCCGCCTTATCACCCGACGGCAAGGCGCTCGCCGTGAGTGTGCGCGATGGCTCCACTCACATCTGGATCTGGCGTGCCGACGGCACCCGGCAGAAACTCACCCAGGAAGGCACCGTCAACTGGCGGCCGTCGTGGTCGGCCGATGGAAAGTCCATCGCATTCATTTCCAACAAGCGCGGGGGCGGGAGCCAGGACGCCTACGACGCCTACCGGGTGCCCGTCGACGGTAGCGCGCCGCCCGAGCTCCTGCTGCGTCATAAGTTTGGTCTCTGGGAAGCCGAACTGTCGCGAGATGGGCAGTGGCTTGTCGTCCGCTCCGATGAAGCCGTGGGCAGCTCCAACATCTACGGCCGGCGCCTCGTGAGTGACACGACGCTCGTTCCCCTCGTGGTCGACCCCAGTGTCAGCATGCAGGCGGCACTCTCGCCCGACGGCCACTGGCTCGCGTACTCCGCCAACCCGACCGGCCGGATGGAGATTTACGTCGCGCCGTTTCCATCCATGAAGTCCACCCGCCTCGTCTCCACCGGAGGAGGCAGCGAACCCCGCTGGGCCCACAGCGGCAGGGAGCTGTTCTTCAAGACCGGCGGCAAGCTGATGGCCGTCGACGTGCTGCCGGGGGAAGCATTCACCTTCGGAACTCCTCGCGGCCTTGTTCTCCCTGACGGGGTTTCTGGGGGCGAGAAATCGTCCCCAGTATGACGTGGCGCCCGACGATCGCCGCTTCCTCATGATTCGCGTGCCCAGCGGGTCGAACGAAGACGTGGTTTACGTCGAGAACTGGTTCACCGAGCTCCGGGCGAAAATGGAGCAGAAATAGATGCCCGCTGTGGGAACTTCCCTCGGCCGATATCAGCTCCTCGAAAGCATCGGCGCCGGCGGCATGGGCGAGGTCTGGCGCGCCCGCGATACCAACCTCGATCGTGATGTCGCCATATCTCGCCGCCTCGCAGACCACCGGGGCGGCCGCGCGGCCGAGAAGAGGAACAGCACGTCGAGGCCGGCCCGGCGAATCGTGCTGGCGACCTCCTCGACCGGCAACGCGCCCTGGGCATCCGCAGCCGCTCAACCCGATTCGATCGGATGCACGGCCCGCGCGTCCTGCGGGAAGGCCGTTCATGAAGAACGGGTTGCTCTACAGGCCGGCGCAGGACTGTTCGGTCCGCTACGGCTACGCGACCGTCGTTCACCAGATTGAGCGTCTATCGCGATCCGAGTTCCGCGTGCATGAGGTCGCGCGGATCGAACCGGTGTGGCGGTCCGATCTCGGGGCCACGCACACGCTCAATCATGCCGGCGCGCTCACCGTATGGGAGTGCATGATCAGGCGCAGGATATGAGTACCCGCCGGGCGGACATCGAGGGTCTTCGTGCGATCGCCATTCTGCTCGTGATCCTGTACCACGCGGGCGTTGCGTTCATGCCGGGTGGCTTCGTCGGCGTCGACGTGTTCTTCGCCTTGTCCGGGTATCTTATCACCGGACTGCTCCTGGCCGAGCTGAATAAGACCGGTCGCGTCAACATGGTCGGGTTCTACGCTCGCCGCGCCCGGCGCCTCCTCCCAGCGTCGGCGCTCGTGGTCGTGGCCACGCTGGGGGCGGTGTGGGCGCTGCTCGGGCCCTTGGATCAGGTGGGTTATACCGGCACGGCGTTGGCGTCGGCGACCTACTTGAGCAACGTCTGGTTTGGCTTGAACGCGACCGACTACGTGGCCGCGCCGCCGGAGACCAATCCATTTCTGCACCTGTGGTCGCTGGCTGTCGAAGAACAGTTCTATCTGGCGTGGCCGCTGCTCGTGCTCATCGTCTGGCGCGTGGCGAGAGTGCGGGCGACCTTCGTTTTCGGCGCCCTCTGCGTGGTGTCGCTCGCGATGACGATCGCATTGCAGTCCAGCGACTACTCTCCGTGGGCGTTTTTCGCGAGCCCCCCACGCGCGTGGGAGTTCGGCGTCGGCGCGCTCGGCGCGCTGGCCGTCGCGCGCGTGCCGGCGTGGGCCTCGTGGGTGGGCCTGTCGGCGATCCTCGTGCCCGCGCTGGCCTATGGCCCGCTCACGCGCTTTCCAGGCCTGGCCGCCGTTCCGCCTGTCGTCGGCACCGTCCTTGTGCTTCAGGCGGGCAACACGTCGGTCCTGCGCGTTCTCGCGTCGCGGCCGATGCAGGTGATCGGAGGCCTTTCCTACAGCTGGTATCTCTGGCACTGGCCGGTCCTGGTGCTGGCGCGCTCCTACGTCCCGCACTTGGGCCCCTGGGGCGGCCTCGCCTGCAGTGTGTTCGCGCTCGGGCTGTCGGCAGTCACTTTTCGCGCCGTGGAAGCGCCGATCCGCCATGCGCGTTGGCTGGTGCCCAGGCCGCGGACCACTCTTGCAGCCGCAGCCGCCTTGACCCTGGCGGTGCTGGCCGTCTGTGTGGTGTGGCGCAAGGGGGTTCGTACGGGATCGCGTGCGCCGGGCCAGGCGCCGTTCGTGGCAGCTCGAGGCGAGATGCCGGAAATTTACCGCGCCGGCTGTCATCTCGGCGTTGACGAGGCGCACATTCGAGACTGCGTGTACGGCTCCCCGGCGTCGGCCACCACGATCGTGCTCTGGGGCGACAGCCACGCGGCGCAGTGGTTCCCGGCATTGAAAGAGGCGTCCATCCGCCACGGCTGGCGCCTGGTGCCGATGACGAAATCTGGATGTCCACCGGCGGACATCGGGGTCTCGCCCTCATGTGACACCTGGCGGCGCTCGGCCATCGCCGCGATCAAGAACCTGTCGCCGGCGCTGGTCGTGCTCGCGAACGCGAACGTCTATGTCGAGGGCACGGACGCCAGGGTGGTCCGTGTGTCGCCGGAGGCATTCAAGGAGGCGTCGAAAAGGACGCTCGAGACTCTCGCCGGCACTCGCACCGTCGTGATGCTGCCGATTCCGCGCCCCGGTTTCGACGTGCCGATGTGTCTCGCCCGGCTGCAGTGGCGGCCCCGCCTCGCGCCGTCCTGCGACGTCGTGCCGGCGCCGTCGCGGACCAAGGAGCTGGAGAAGGCGGCGGCCGAAGGAATGCCCGGTGTGACGCTGCTCGACCTCGCCGGCTCCATCTGCGCCCGAACGCCGTGTCCTTCGGTGATGAACGATCGGATCGTGTACCGCGACGACAACCATCTGACGGCGCGCTTCAGCGCCACGCTGGCGCCGATCGTCGCGGAGAGATTGACGCCGCTTCTAGCGGGCCAGCCGGGCGGGACGCACACCCGGCTCACCGCAACGGAGAAGAAGTAGATGTCGTTGAACTTCACCTCCGTGGCGCCCGGAACGACCCTGGGCCGCTACCAGCTCCTCGAGAGCATTGGCGCGGGCGGCATGGGCGAGGTCTGGCGCGCCCGCGATGCAAACCTCGATCGCGATGTCGCCATAAAATTCCTGCGCACTGGCATGAGTGTCGGCACGGAGAGCCGCGAGCGCTTCCGGCGTGAGGCACTCGTCCTTTCCCGCCTTTCGCATCCCGGCGTCGCAACCGTCTTCGACTTTGACTCGCAGGATGGCACCGATTTCCTGGTCATGGAGTACGTGCCCGGCGGCTCACTCGAGTCGCGCATCGAAGCCGGGCCCATGCCGCTCGATGACCTCACGCGGTTCGGCGCCGCCATCGCCGAGGCGCTGCACAGCGCCCATGCGCGCGGCGTGCTCCATCGCGACCTCAAGCCCGGCAACGTCGTCCTCACCGAGAGCGGCCAGCCCAAGATCCTCGATTTCGGCATTGCCGCCCTCATGGACACCGATCCCGGCGCCGTTCGGCTCACCCAGGCCGGGATGATCCTCGGTTCACTGCCCTACATGGCGCCGGAACAGCTGGCCGACGATCCCGCCGATGCGCGCACCGACATCTACGCCCTCGGCGTGCTCCTCTTCGAGATGGCCACCGGCCGGCGCCCGTTCATCAAGGAACGCCGCGAGGCGCTGATGTTCGAGATCTTCAGCAACGCGCCGCCAACCGTGCGCTCGCTTCGCCCCGAAGTGCCTGCCGCGGTGGACCAGCTCATCGATGCCTGCCTTCGGAAGGAACCGGCCGAGCGTCCTGCATCGGCGGCCCAGGTCGCCGAGACGCTCCGGGCGGTCGCGGGCGGCACCTCCGGTGCAGTCGCGGCCCGCGAGACCGTCCGTGGGATCGTCGTGCTCCCTTTGCGCAACATTTCCGGCGATCCGGCGCAGGAGTTCTTCGCCGACGGCATGACCGACGCCATTATTTCCGACCTCGCCCGCATCAAGGCGCTGCGTGTCATCTCCCGCACCTCCACCATGCGGTACAAGGGATCCACGCTTTCGCTGCCCCAGATCGCGCGCGAGCTCAATGTCGATGCCGTCCTCGAAGGCTCGGCCCTGCTGGTGGGCGACCGGGTGCGCGTCAGCGTGCAGCTCGTGAGCGCACGCACTGACCAGACCATCTGGGCCGGCCGCTGGGACCGCGACCTCATTGATGTACTGGGCCTCCAGGGCGATCTCGCGGCTGCCATGGCACACGAGATTGCCATTCAGCTCACGCCTGCCGAGGAGGGCCAGCTCGCGCATCGCGCCACGGTAAACCCCGAGGCGCATCTCGAGGTCCTCAAGAGCCGGCACAACCTCATTGCCGGTACGAGGGAGGCCCTGGAGCTCGGACTCCTTCATGCCCGCCGCGCACTCGAGCTCGATCCCACGAACGCGCTGGCCTGGTCGGCCCTGGCCGACTGCCAGAGCTTCCGTGCTGCGCGGGGCATGGCCAATCCAGCGGAGGTCGGCAGCGAGGCCACTGCGGCTGCCCGGCGCGCGATCGAGCTCGATCCCTCGCTCGCCGATGCATGGACGTCGCTCGGCCTTATCGCCGCCCATTCGGGCGACGTGGTCGGCGGCATGCGCGCGTTGCAGAAGGCGATCGTGCTGAATCCCGGGCTGACGCTGGCGCACAACGTCCTTTCCCGTACGCTCTACGCTTTCGAGCGCCACGACGAGGCACTCGCGTCCGCCACCCGTGCGGTGCAGCTGGACCCGCTCTCCACCTTCATCCACACCGGGCTGGGCGACGCCAGCTACTTCGCCCGCGAGTACGAGAAGTCGGTCTTTCACTACCGCATGTCGATCGAGATCGATTCCCGCTTCGACGGCGCGCACACCGACATGGCTCGCTCGCTCGAGGCGCTCGGCCGGTTCGACGAAGCGCGCGCCGCGTACGAAGAGGGACGGCGCCTCGCCGGCGGCATCGCGGGGCCGTCGTTCGGCCTGGCGCACCTCGCCGCGGCATCCGGCGATGAGGCCGAAGCACGTCGCATCCTCGCCGAGCTCACCGCGGCACGTGGCACCAGGGTCGTCTCCGCCTGGGGATCGGCGCGCTGCATGCCAGTCTGGGCGATGTGGACGAAGCCTTCAAGTGGCTCGACAGTGCGATCGGGGAGAAGGCTTCGGGATTGATCCTGCTGCGCGTCCATCCACGGCTCGATCCGATCCGCAAGGATCCGCGTTACTGGCCGATGGTGGAACGGATGGGACTGACCGACGCGGCATTGGAAACGTGACGACCCAGGAGCGCCTCGCGGTCGCTCTCGCCGATCGCTATCGCCTCGAGCGTGAGCTCGGCCAGGGCGGCATGGCCACCGTCTACCTCGCCGAGGACCTCAAGCACGCCCGCAAGGTCGCGATCAAGGTCCTGCGCCCCGAGTTGAGCGCCGTCATCGGCAGCGAGCGCTTTCTTTCCGAGATCAAGACGACCGCCGGCCTGCAGCACCCCCACATTCTGGGCCTGATCGATTCTGGCGCTGTTCCTCTGGACGCTGGACTCTCGACTGTCGACTCGCCGAGCCTGCTCTACTACGTCATGCCTTTCATCGAAGGCGAAACCCTTCGCGCTCGCCTCGGCCGCGAAAAGCAGCTCCCGGTCGACGACACGATCCGCCTCACGAAGGAAGTCGCCTCCGCCCTCGAGTTCGCCCACAAGCGCGGCATCGTCCACCGCGACATCAAGCCCGAGAACATTCTCCTGCAGGACGGGCAGGCGCTCGTGGCCGATTTCGGCATCGCGCTCGCCACCAGCAATGCCGGTGGGTCCCGTATGACGCAGACCGGCATGTCGCTCGGTACCCCGGCCTACATGTCGCCCGAGCAGGCGATGGGTGATCGCGATATCGGACCCCGCAGCGACGTCTACGCCCTGGGCGCGATGACTTACGAGATGCTGACGGGAGAACCGCCGTTCACAGGCCTCAACCCCCAGTCCATCATCGCGAGGGTGCTGACGGAATCACCGCGTCTTGTGCGCCCTACGCGCCCCAGCGTCTCTCCAGCAGTTGAAGCCGCGGTCCTCACCGCGCTCCAGAAGCTCCCCGCCGATCGCTTCGCCTCCGCGAAGGACTTCGCCGATGCTCTCGACGGCAAGGGGACCGGCGCGAACTACGCCGCGACCATCGCGACGCCCTCATCGCGCCCTTCGCGCATTTCGCGGCTTTCGCGCCCCATCATGCTCACCGCCCTCGCACTGGTTGCGATCGCCGCGGGCTATTTCTTCACGCGCAGCCGCAAGCCCAGCGCGCCCGCCCCCACCAACGACCGCGCGCGCACCATCGCCGTGCTCCCCTTCCGGAACATTTCGCAGGACACGGCGCAGCTCTACTTCAGTGCCGGCATGACGGAGGAGATCGCGTCGCAACTCTCCAGCGTCGGTGCGTTGCATGTCCTCGGCCGTTCGGCGACCGCCCAGTATGAAGGACAGGCCGACCGGCTCAAGCGGATGGGAGACGAGCTGGGGGTGGGCAGCGTGGTCGAAGGCAGCGTGCGCCTGGCCGGGAACCAGGTGCGCATCGGCGTGGAGCTGACCGATGTCCGCACCGGCCAGCGGCTCTGGTCGGAACAGTACGACCGGAAGATCGACGACGTCTTCGCCGTGCAGGGCGATGTCGCACGCAACGTCGCCACCGCGCTGCAGGCCACCCTCACGCCCGACGAGGCCGGTCGGGTCGGCCGTGTGGTCACCCGCAACATGGAGGCCTATCGGTTGTACCTTCGCGCGCTGAAGGAAAAGCCGTTCCTGCGCGCCGGCAATGTGGCCCAGGCCGCTTTGCTCCAGCAGGCCATCCAGCTCGATACATCCTTTGCCGGCGCGTACGCCATGCTCGCTCGCAACCGGATGTTCCGTGGCGTCGGTGGCGAACCGGCCTACATCGATTCCGGCTTCGTGTTGGCGCGGAAGGCGATCGCCCTCGATCCCGAGGAAGCCCTGGGATACTTCGCCCTCGGCGATCTCAATTCACACCGCGAGAACTATTCCGAGGCCCGACGTTCGTACCTCAAGACGCTCGAGCTGACTCCCGGTCATGTCGGTGCCATGGCCGACCTCGCCAACGTGTACGTGGCGCTGGGCCGCTTCGACGAGGCACTCGACCTGGCTCTTCGCGGTCAGCAGCTCGACCCCAATCACTCGCATGCCCCATATCACACCGGGCTGCCCCTGCTTGGCCTGGCAGACGACTCGGCAACCTCCCGCTACCTCCTGGCTGCCGAGCAGAAGGACCCGATGCAGCCGCGTACCCAGGGCCTGCTTATCTGGCTGGACATGCGGCGCGGACGGCACGCGGCGGCGACCGAACGCGCGAAGCGGCTGATGCTGAACCAGCCCGACAACACCGAGGTGCCGCCCATCGCGGCGGAGCTCTCGGTCTACCAGGGCGACGCCGATGCCGCCGAGCTCATCGCGCCGCTGGCAAAGCAGGATCCCGGGGCCGCCGGCCAGATGTTCCCCGAGTCGCTCCGCTCGATGTATGCCCTCACGCTGCAGCGGCAAGGCAGCCGGAAGGAAGCTGACGCACTGTGGGCGGAATCGTCGAGGGCCGCACAGGCCAAGCTCGCTAACGGTCACGAAGGGTACCAGGCGCCGATGGAGCTCGCCGCCATCAATGCCGTGGAGGGTCGCATCGCGGACGCGCTGGACTGGCTGGAGAAGGGTTACCGGGCGGGCTGGCGCGACGCGGTGCTGCTGGAGATGGATCCCTTCTTTGCATCAGTGCGGCAGGAACCGCGCTACAAGGCGGTGGTCGCCTCGATCAGGCAGGATGTGAAGGAGATGCACGCCCGCGCCGCGGCGGCGCACCCGGATATCTTCACTCCATGAGCAACTTCTCCCTCCCGGGCGCCATCGACGTCCTGCGCCGCACCCCCGCGGTGCTTTCGGCGCTGCTGCACGGCGTCGACGACACCTGGGCCCGCGCCACCGAGGGCCCCGACACCTTCAGCCCCTTCGACGTCGTCGGCCACCTCGTCGATGGCGAGGAAACCGACTGGATGCCCCGCGCCCTGCTGATTCGCGCGCGCGATGGTGCGCCCTTCACCCCCTACGACCGCTTCCGCCACCGGGAGCGCAACGTCGATCGTACGCTCGACTCCCTGCTGGAGGAGTTCGCCCGCCTCCGCGCTACCAACCTCGAATTGTTGGACTCCTGGCACCTCAGCGACGCCGAGCTCGAGTTGCAGGGCCGGCACCCGAGCCTGGGTCCGGTCACCCTGAAACAGTTGCTCGCTGCCTGGGTAGTTCATGATCTCGGTCACATTGCCCAGGTGTCCCGCGTGCTGTCCAAGCGATATACCGACGATGTCGGCCCCTGGACTGCTTTCCTCCCCATCCTCACGGACCACCTCACGCCCCGTTCCTAGCACCGTTCGTCGCTGTCTCGGGGCCTCCCACCCGCATTACTCGCGCCGGCTCGGGGTAACAGTCAGGTACCAAGGTGCATCACTGATCTGACTGGAGATGACTGTGGGAATCATCCGGCGCACGCTCGACCTCTTTACGCAGGGATCCGACAGGCCGGTTCTCCGGCTGACGGCCTACTACATCCTGCTCGCGCTCATCATCATCGGCCTGGCCACGCTCTTCCCTGTTGTAGACCAGATGTTCTCCGGCGAGCGCCTCGAGCAGCTCGCCGACGCACCGCGCATGCTGCGCGACGGGCTCAGCGCGTCAGCCGACGTCCTCCGCATGACGCCCCGGATCGAGCTCGCCGTCACCACCCTGCTGGGATGCCTCGGGGCCCTGGCCCTGATGCTGCCAGTGACCTGGGTCTACATGGTGGCACGCAAGACGCCGGGTCACAACCAGGCCGTCGTGCAGACGCTCATCATCCTGCCGATCGTTGTCGCCGGGATCGTCCTGATCGTCCGCAACAGCCTCGCCCTGGCCTTCAGCCTTGCGGGTGTCGTGGCGGCGGTGCGTTTTCGCACCACCCTGCGCGACGCCCGTGACGTGGTGTTTGTCTTTCTCGCCATCGCGGTTGGATTTGCCGGCGGTGTGCAGCTGTTCACCGTGGCAGTACTCGTGTCCGTCATCTTCAACTACGTGCTGCTGTTCACCTGGCGGTACGACTTCGGTCACAACGTGCTCGAGCCCACCGCCGCCGCGCGCTGGGCCGAGCCCCTCAACGCCATGGCTGCGGAAGACAGCAAGGTCCCCGATCGCGACCTGGTGATGGCGTTGGACAAGAAGAAGGCCACGGTGCTCGCCGAGCGGATCGACCGGGTGCGCAAGCTGCTGGGCACCAACGGCAAGAAGCCCCGGTACAATGCCGTCCTGTCGATCACGACCGACAATGTCGGCGAGGCACAGAATGTCATCGAGGACCTGCTCGACGAGCTGACCCGTCGGTGGAAGCTGGATGAGGTCGTATCCGAGGAAGGCAAGCCTTCAGCCCTCTACTACCTGGTGCGGCTCCGCAATTCCGTGAACCGGAATGACTTCATCACCTCCATTCACGCCGAAGCCGGCGACGCGATCCGTACCGTCTCCGTCGAGGTGGGTGACGGTCTGCTCCGCGAAGAAGAGGAGAAGGCGAAGGAAGCGGAAAAGGCGGCGGCGGTATGAACCGTGTTCGCCTCGCGGTTGTGGCTGCAGTGCTGGCGGGTTCCGCGGCATGCCGCGACCTGCGGGGCGGCGACGGTACGGTCGACGCAGGCGTAGTCGCCGAGCGCGAGGCCCATTTTGCCGAGGTGCTCGCGCAACCCGCCGAGTCAACCAGCAAGGCCCCCCTGGCGCGCTGGATCCTGCCCGAGAGCCTGGAGGAGATCTCCGGGCTCGCCCTCAGCTCCGACGGAAGGCTATTCGCCCATGGCGACGAGGTCGGCAACGTGTTCGAACTCGATTATCGCCACGGCGTCCTGCTGAAGCAGTTCACCCTCGGCCGGAGCCCGGTGCTGGAGGACTTCGAGGCCCTCACTATCGCCGGCGACCGGATGTACATGCTCGTCAGCAACGGCAAGATCTACGAGTTCAAGGAGGGGAACAACGGCGCGCGGGTCGACTACGTCATCCATGACACCCGCCTGGGTCACGAGTGCGAGTTCGAGGGCATCACCTTCGAGCCCAGGCTCAACGCCCTCCTCCTGGCGTGCAAGAATGTCCGCACCAAGGAGAACCGCGACGATCTCGTCATCTACTCCTGGAAGCTGCCCGATGGCGGCGGCACCGGCTCGCCCCAGATCGTGGTGCCGCTCAAGGAAATCACGGCGGCCAGCAAGTTGAAGAGCTTCCACGCCTCCGACATGACCAGGGATCCCTTCACCGGGAACTACGTCCTCACGGCAGCGCAGGAGAATGCCCTCCTCACGATCACCCCAGAGGGAAAGGTCGTATCTGTCCGTCAGCTGCCGGGGTCGATGCAGCACACCGAGGGTATTGCCATCACCCCCGACAGCCTCCTCATCCTCAGTGATGAAGCCGGGAAGAAACCCGCCGCAATTGTCCTCTACCGCTGGCGCTGAACGGCATGTCCCCTTCCCGGACCCGCCTTCGCGGGATCGTCGTCGTCGCCCTGCTGTCGGCGTTCAGGTCCGGATCGGTGCACGCACAGGACCGGACGGTCGCCTCCACGGCAGCCGTCGCCCATCCCGACTCTGCCGGTGACAGCATAGACATCGTTCCCGGCGCCAAGTATCAGGCCGGCGGGCTCCACCGCACGCTCCTCGGCAACGGCTATCGCGACCTCTGGGCAACTCCCCTGCGCGTCCCGGTACTCGACCTGAAGACATTTGGCGGCGGACTTCGTCCCCTCCAGCATAGCGGCGGCAACCAGACGAAGTCGCTCCGCTTCATCACCCCCTCGGGAACCGAGTACGTCTTCCGAAGCGTCGACAAGGCGGGTGCGACCTTTCCCGAAGGGTTCAAGGGAACCGTCGTCCAGACAATCGCGAAGGATCAGGTCAGCTCCCACTTCCCCGCCGGAGCCCTCGTGGCGCCGCCGATCCTCGAGGCCGGCGGCGTGTTGCACGTCACGCCGGCACTCGTGGTGATGCCCGACGACCCGCGGCTGGGGAAGTACCAGCTCGAATACGCCCACATGCTTGGCATGATCGAGGTGTATCCCAACGTACCGGAGCATGCGCCGGGCTTCGCCGGCGCCGTCGCGATCATCGACAGCGACTCGCTGCTCACGCTCATTGACGGCAGTTCCGCAGAGCGGGTCGATGCCCGCGCGCTCCTCACAGCGCGCCTCCTCGACATGATGATCAACGACTGGGACCGGCATCAGGGCCAGTGGAAGTGGGCCCGGCTCAAGTCCGGTCCGGACGCCCCGTGGGTTCCCATCGCGCGCGATCGCGACAAGGCGCTGATTTCCTATGGCGGCCTCTTGCCCGGCATGGCACGCATGGCGAGTCCCAACCTCATGAAGTTCGAGCCGTCGTATCCCAGCATGCGCGGGCTCACCTGGAACAGCCTGCCCTTCGATCGCCGGCTGCTCTCGGGCCTCGACAGGCCGGTTTTTGATTCGATCGCGCGTACGCTTGTGGCACGCGTCACCGATTCGGTCATCGATGCCGCGGTCGATGGCCTCCCCCCGGAATACCAGTCGGCCCGTCCCCAGCTGGCGCAGGTCCTCAAGGTGCGGCGCGATTCGCTGCCCCTCGCCGCCGAGCGCTTCTACCGCCTGCTGGCGCCGTACGTGGACATTCACGCCAGCGACATGACCGAGCACGCCACCGTGACCCGGACGGGTGAGGGCAAGGTCCAGGTGCAGCTCAGTTCTGCCGATGGCACTCCCACGTATGCGCGGCAGTTCGACCCGGCCGAAACCCGGGAGATTCGCGTCTACCTCCATGGCGGGAACGACACGGCGCTGGTCGCCGGCGACGTCGACTCGAGCATCCCGGTACGGATCATCGGGGGCAACGGCAGCAACCCGCTGCTCGACTCGTCACGCGTCGCCGGTTCCACCCGGGAGACGCACTTCTACGATGAAGGCACCGTAAGCGGAATCAGTTACGGGCCCGACACCCTGTACGACCGGCGTCCCTGGGTCCGCGAGGATGGGCACTTCGTGCCGCCCGGGCCCGACTACGGCGGTGCGCTTCGCCCCAGCGCCAGCTTCTCCTACGGAGACCTCGGGTTCCTCTTCGGCGTCGGTGTGAACCAGGTGCGGTACGGTTTCCGGAAGCGTCCCTACGCCAGCCGCCTCGGGCTCGAGGCGCAGTACTCCACCGAAGTCGATGGCTTCCGCGTGGGCCTCTCGTTCGATCGCCGCCGCGAGTCGTCCCCGCTTCATGTCGAGGCGCTCGCGCGCGGGTCGCTGCTCGAGGTCATCAACTTCTTTGGCTTCGGCAACACCACGCCTGGCGAACCCGGTGCCTTCTACGAAGCCCGTCAGCGCCAGTGGTTGCTGCAGTCGTCCCTGGTGTACGACCTCGGTGCGCGCGGCAGTATTTCCCTCGGACCAGTGCTGCAGTACTCTACCATCGACAGCACGGCCGACCGCTTCATCAGCGAGAGCCAGCCTTACGGCTTCGGCGATTTCGGCCAGGCCGGCCTGCAGGCCGGCCTCCATTACGACTCGCGGTTCCCGGCCAGGAGCCCGGGTCGTGGCGTCCTCGCCGACGTCAGCGCCAGTTTCTATCCGGCGCTCTGGGATGTCGAGAGTGCCTTCGGTGACGTTGCCGCCAATGCCTCGGCGTACCTCACCTTCCCTGTTCCCCTGCACCCGATACTCCTGGTTCGTGGGGGGGCCCGGAAGGTCTTTGGTGACTATCCGTTCAACGAGGCGGCATTCATCGGTGGCATGACCACGGTGCGAACCCTTGTGCTCCAGCGTTACGCTGGGGATGCCTCGCTCAACGGCACGGCCGAGCTGCGGGTCCCGGTGGCCCGCTTCCCGCTCGTCGTGCCGCTCGATGTAGGGCTGTTCGGCTTTTTCGACGCGGGCCGGGTATACCTCGGGGGGGAATCGCCCGGCGGATGGCACACCGCCACCGGCGCGGGCTTCTGGGTTGGCGTGCTGGATCCCTCTACCGCCATCAGTGTGGCCTGGACGAATACTTCCGGGGAGACGGCGGTACTAATCAGGGCAGGTGTTGCTTTCTAGCTTGGCGGACGCCCATCAATTGATGTTTCACCCGAGATCAGGTATGCACCGGGATGCGCTTTTCCACCGTCGTCTTGCTCGTTACGCCCCTTGCAGTCGCGTTCGCATGCAAACCCGCGGTGGAGACCACCCCGCCGGTCGCCGATGCACCCGCGTCGCTGGTGGCGCTCACCGGTGCTTCGGTACTGATCGGTGCCGGCGACATTGCCGCCTGCGACTCGAAGGGCGATGAGCAGACCGCCCATGTAGTCGACAGCGTGCTGCGGGCGGACAGCGCGGCCAAGGTGCACGACGAGGTGTTCACCCTCGGCGACAACGCCTATCCCACCGGCTCGGCCAGCGATTACGCCACCTGCTTCACGCCGTCCTGGGGCGACAGCACCAAGCTCATCATGAAGAACATCCGGCCCAGCCCAGGCAACCATGAGCACCTCACCAACGCGGCTGCCCCCTACTACGAATATTTCGGCAGTCGGGCCGGTTCCCCGAAGAAGGGCTACTACAGTTACGACATTGGCGAGTGGCACGTCATCGTCCTCAACAGCGAGATCGTGGTCAACGGCGTGTTCACCGCCGATGAGCAGAAGGCGCAGCTGGACTGGCTCACCGATGACGTCAAGTCGCACAAGCAGAAGTGCAGCCTGGCATACTGGCACCATCCCCGGTTCAGCTCCGGCTGGCATGGCAGTGATCCGCGCCTGGCGCCCATCTGGGCTATCCTCTACGAAGGCGGGGTCGATCTCATCATTAACGGCCACGATCACGAGTACGAGCGATTCCTGCCCCAGACGCCCAACGCCGTGGTCGATTCGACGCACGGTATGCCTGAGTTCGTAGTGGGCACAGGTGGCGGTGAGCTGCGTGGATTCAAGAAAACCGTGCCCAACAGCGCCATGCGAATCCAGGGCTATTTCGGCGTGCTCAAGCTCACCCTTGGCGCCACCGAGTGGCGTTCGGCTTTTCTCGACGTGAACGGCAAGGTCTGGGATCCATCCGGGGGCAGCTGCCACTAGCGCCCCCCTGTTCCCTGTTCCCTGTTCCCTGTTCCCTGTTCCCTGTTCCCTGTTCCCTGTTCCCTGTTCCCTGTTCCCTGTTCCCCGTTCCCCGTTCCCCGTTCCCCGTTCCATCTTCCCTCTTCCCTCTTCCCTCTTCCCTTTTCCTGCTTGCTGTTCCTCCAGCCAGCCGTAGATTCGCTGAGCAACCCGATTTCATCACCCCATGCCAGCGAAATCTCCCCTGAGCCTTCGCCCGCTCCGGCTGTTGCCCAGCCACAGGATCCTGGCCCTTGTTGCCCTGATGCTCGGCGCCCCTTTGCGCCCGGCTTGGGCGCAGCAGGAATTCGCGCTGGGTGCGCCCGTCCTCACCCTTGATGAGGCCATCAGCCTGGCCCTCGCGGGGAACTACGGCGTCGCCAACGCGACGCTCAACCTCAGCAAGAGCGACGCGACGGTCAGCGCCCTGAAGACCCATCGACTCCCGGTACTGAACCTCGAGGGAGCCGCTAACTACAGCATCCTGAAGCAGCCCTTCACCGTCCCCCAGGGCGCCTTTGGTGACTACCCCATCATCGGGCCCATTCCCAACGTCGACACCACCATCGGCTCCATCGATGGCTTCTTCGCCACCGCCGCGATCGGCATCTCCCAGCCACTCCTGCAGCTTCACCGCACCGGGCTCCTCGTCGACCAGGCGGTGTTCGAGGACTCCATCTCCGGCCAGGGACTGCGGAACCGGATCCAGGACGTGGTGAAGTCGGTCAAGTCGCAGTACTACGAGATCCTCAAGACCGAGAATACCCTTCGCGCCACGAATGCCAGCATCGCGTTCTATCGCGAGCTGGTGAAGCTGGTCGACAACTACGTGAAGCAGCAGGTGGCACAGGAGTACGAGCTGCTCGACACCCAGGCCCGCCTCGCCCGGGCCGAGCACAGCGCGCGCAGCCAGAACAACGCGCTGATCACACAGAAGGAGCGGCTCAACAACCTCATGGGACGCGACCCGAAAACGCTCTTCCGTGTCAGTGAGGAGCCCCCCGCCGCGCGCGCCGGGTATCCCTCGATGGCCGACGCCGAGTCGATCGCCATTGCCCAGCGGCCCGACGTGCACGAGAAGGTCCTCAAGCTCAGGCAGGCCGAGACCGGTGCGCGCATCACCAAGGCCGACTACATCCCGTCGCTCAACCTCGTCATGCAGCTCACCCAGCTCTTCAACGTGGACTTCATCCCGCAGACCAACTGGATCGTCGGCCTGCAGTTGCGCTGGGACATCTATGACTGGGGACGGAAGAGCAACGACCTCACGAAGAAGAAGGCCGACATAGCCCAGGCCGCGAATGACCTTGATGACACCAAGGCACAAGTGGCCATCGAGGTGGACAGTCGCATCCGCGAACTGGAGGAAGCGCAGGAGATGGTGAAGGTCACCGAGATCAGCCAGGCCGCCGCAACGGAGAAGCTTCGCGTGCTCACCAACCAGTACAAGCAGCAGTCCGCCCTGCTCAAGGATGTGCTGCAGGCCGAGTCCGAACTGGCCCAGGCCAACGCCGAGCACGCCGACGCCGTCCTCTCGGCATGGAACGCCCAGGCGCAGCTGGAGAAGGCGCTGGGCCAGACATGACGAAATGGACTCTCCTGTGCGGGGTTCTGCTCGTCGCCGCGTGCAAGACTCCACCCCCAGCCGAACCCCCCGGCGTCCCCGTCCGCGTCCAGGAAATCTCCGCCGCCTCCGGTGCCCGCGGCCTGCGCTATTCCGCCAACGTCATTCCCCGCGCCCAGGTGGACGTGGCTTTCAAGGTGAACGGCTATGTCGATGCCATCCGGCAGGTGAAGGGCGCCGACGGACGGACCCGCGACCTGCAGCAGGGCGACGTCGTGACCGCCGGCTCCATGCTCGCCAAGGTGCGCGACACCGATTACGTCGACAACGTCAAGAAGTCGCAGGCCAACCTCGACAAGGCCAACGCCGCCTTCGAGAAGGCCAATAACGATTTCCGCCGTGCCTCGAACCTTCAGGCGACCAACAGCATCACCGGGCCCGATTACGACTCCGCAAAGCAGGAATACGAGACGTCGAAGGCCGCCGTCGACGGCGCAAAGGCCCAGCTGAACGAGTCCCAGACGAGCCTCGGCTACGCCACGCTCACCGCGCCCATGGGCGGCACGCTGCTGCAGCGCAAGGTTGAGGTCGGCGACCTGGTCGGGCCCGGCACCACCGGCTTCGTCCTCGCCGACGTCTCGTACGTGAAGGTCGTCTTCGGCATCCCCGACGTCATGCTCAGCCGGGTGAAGCTCGGCGACAGGATCCAGATCTCCACGGCATCGGTGCCCGGCAAGCTCTTCACCGGCACCGTGACAGCGGTTTCTCCTTCGGCGGACGCAAATACCCGGGTCAGCGAAATCGAGGTGTCGGTTCACAACGCAAAGGGTGAATTGCGCGATGGCATGGTCGCCTCGCTCGAGGTGCCCGGCAACGCGAGTCCGGCCGCCGCCGCGCGCGCCGAGGCCATTGCCGTGCCGCTCGCCGCGGTGATCCAGTCAGAGCCGGGAGCATCGACGTATGGCGTTTTTGTCGTCACCACCGACGGGAAGAAGGACGTCGCGAAGCTCCACCCGGTGGAGCTCGGTCAGGTGGTGGGAAACTCGGTGATCGTCACCTCCGGCCTCGAGTCGGGATCACGCGTGATCGTCACCGGCGCCACCATCGTGCGGGACGGTGACACCGTCCGGCCCATTCAGTAGGACAGCGAGTGGGCCAGGCCGAGGATCGCGAGCGGGAGTTGCTCGAAAAGGAAACGACCACCCACAACACTGCCCGGTTCTTCGTCGAGAACCGGCATATCTCGTGGGTCCTGCTCGTCACGGTCATCACCTGGGGCATCTTCGGCTACCGCAACATGCCGAAGCTCAAGGACCCGGTGATTCCCGTCCGGGTCGCGAGCGCGGTGACGCCCTGGCCCGGCACTTCGGCCGAGGAGATCGAGCAGCTCGTCACCCGTCAGGTGGAGGCGGCAGCGGCCCAGAGCTCCGTCATCCATCCCTCCGGCGCCAGTGACTTCGGTATCAAGTCGCTCACCCTTCCTGGTGTCTCCATCGTCCAGATCCAGCTGGACGAGCGCGTCAAGGATCCAGAGAAGGAATTCAACGACATCAACCTGAAACTGCAGGCAGTCAACGCCAGCCTGCCCCAGGGCGCGGGACCGGTCCAGTTCAACAGCGGGTTCGGCGAGACCTCGGCGCTGCTCCTCACCGTGGCCAGCCCGAAGGAAGGGCCGGTTGAGCTGGCACTCCGTGCCCGCGACCTCTCCCTCGCCATCGCGAAAGCCCGCGACGGCCTGAAGGCCGATCCGGCGCGCCCGCGGGTGTCGATCATCATCGCCCTGCCGCAGGCAGTGAGCGCCGCCATCCTCGATCGCGCGCTCCAGACGTTCGAGGCCGCGGTGCAGAGCACCGCTACTGCCTCGAACGTCGTGATGCTGCACGGGCCCGGCTTTGTCGGCGTCGACATCGCCACGCCCGGCCGATGACAAGGCGCTGCTCGCGCTCGCCCAGGACTTCATGCAGAACCGGCTCGGCTACAGCGGCTTCTACGCCGACGCCTGGGCGCCCATCGTCATTCGCGACACCGCCGAGACGCTCGCACGGCTCACCGCGTCGCCCGGCGACAAGTACACCTATCGCGAGCTCGACCAGTTCACCGACCTGCTGCAGCGGCGCCTGCTGAGCGTGCCGCAGGTGTCCAAGATCCTGCGCTCCGGGGTGCTGCCCGAGCAGGTGTTCCTCGGTTATTCCCAGGAACAGCTCGCAGCCTACAACATCCAGCCCACCAGCATCAAGGAGATCCTCTCCGCCCGCAACACCACCATTCCGGGCGGCCTGTTCCAGGCGGGCGACATCAACGTGCAGGTGCAGCCTTCCGGCTCGTTCACCGATGCGAACGAGATCGGCGGGGTCATCATGACCCGCACCAAATCGGGGCTGCCGGTCTATCTCCGCGACGTCACCGACATCTATCGCGGCTACCAGACCCCGCCCCGGTTCCTCAACTTCGTCACCCGGCAGGACGCGGAGGGACGCTGGCAGCGCAATCGCGCCATTTCCCTCGGCATCCAGATGCGCGATGGCGAGCAGATCGACAAGTTCGGCCACGAGGTGGACAAGGCCCTCGCCGGGATGCAGGGGCGCCTTCCCGCCGACCTCCTCATCGAGCGCACCTCCGACCAGCCGCTGCAGGTGGAGGAAAACCTCGACCTCTTCATGGACGCCCTGTACGAGGCCATCGCGCTCGTGGTCCTCGTGGCGCTCATCGGGTTCTGGGAATGGCGCGCCGCCGTGCTGATGATGCTCGCCATCCCGATCACGCTGTCCATGACCTTCGGCATGATCTACCTGCTCGGCATCGACCTGCAGCAGGTATCGGTCGCGACCCTCATCCTGGCACTGGGCCTCCTTGTGGACGACCCCGTGGTGGCCGGTGACGCCATAAAACGGGACCTCTCCGCCGGTGACCCGCCCATCCAGGCCGCCTGGTGGGGGCCCACCAAGCTCGCCACCGCGATCCTCTTCGCGACGGTGACCAACGTCGTTGCCTACCTGCCGCTGCTGCTGCTCACCGGCAACCAGGGCGAGTTCCTCCACAGCCTGCCCATCGTCATGGCGTGCGCCCTCATCGCGTCACGCATCGTGTCCATGACGTTCATCCCGCTGCTCGGCTACTACCTCCTTCGCGCGCCGAAGAAGGAGGAGAAGACGATGGAGCAGCGTCGGAGCGAGGGGTTCACCGGCTGGTATTACCGGGTGGGCAAGTATGCCATCGAGCATCGCCGCCTGGTGTTCGCCGGCTCGCTGCTCATTTTCGCGGCCGGTGCCTTCTTCAATCGGCACCTGAAGCGTGCCTTCTTCCCCGATGACGTGCAGTACCTCTCGTATGTCGACGTCTGGCTCAGGAATGCCGCGGCATTGCCCACCACCAACAACGTGGCGCAGCAGGCCGAGCAGGTCATTCGCGACGTGGCCGCGGAATACGGAAAGGAGCATCCCGAGAAGGGGAAGCCGAGCGAGGTGCTCCAGTCGGTGACCGCCTTCGTGGGCGGCGGCGGCCCCCGGTTCTGGTTCTCGGTGTCGCCCGAGCTGCAGCAGCTCTACTACGCCCAGCTCATCGTGAAGGTGAAGGACAAGGACATCACGCCGCGCATCGTGGGTGACATGCAGCGGGCGCTGAGCGAGCGGGTGCCCGGCGCCGTCATCGACGTGAACCAGCTGCAGACCAACCCGGTGCAGTATCCCATCGCGATCCGCATCGTGGCCCCGTCGGCCTCAGCCGGGGAGGAAACGGCCGACACCAGGGTGCTCCGCCAGATCGCCACCCAGGTGAAGGACATTCTCCGCACCTCGCCCGACGCCGCCCGCATCCGCGACGACTGGGGCGAGGAAGTGCTGGTCAACCGGCTCGACATCGACCCCGATCGCGCCAACCTGGCCGGCCTCACCAACGCCGACGTGGCCGCCTCCTCGGCCGCCGCCATCAACGGCACCCAGGTCGCGGTCCTGCGCGAGGACAACAAGCAGATTCCCGTCATGGCGCGCCTGCAGCCGCGCGAGCGCCCCGAGATCGGCGACCTGCGCAACCTTTACGTCTTCTCCACCGAGGACAAGAACAAGGTTCCCATCGGACAGGTGGCGAACATCAGCTATGCCCTGGAGACCCAGAAGATCCGCCGGGCGGACCAGGTGCGCATGATGACGGTGTTCGCCTTCCCCCAGCCCGGCAAGCTCCCGTCCGATGTCTACGCCGCGGTGGCGAAGCCGATCGCCGAGCTGAGCCGCAACCTGCCGCCGGGCTACTCCCTCGTCGTGTCGGGTGAGCAGGCCAAGACCGTCGAGGGCTTCGGCCAGCTCCTCGGCGTCATGGCCATCTCCGGCTTCATGATCTACCTGGCGCTCGTGCTGCAGTTCCGGAATGCCATCAAGCCGCTGATCGTCTTCGCCGCCGTCCCCTATGGCCTCGTTGCCGCCATGGCCTCGGTGTGGGTCATGCGCTCAAGCTTCGGCTTCATGGCGCTGCTGGGCATGGTGAGCCTCATCGGCGTCATCGTGAGCCACGTCATCGTGCTCTTCGACTTCATCGAGGAGATGCACGCCAAGGGCGAGCCCTTCGAGGACTCGCTCCTCGACGCCGGCATCATCCGCCTGCGGCCGGTGCTGATCACCGTGCTCGCGACGGTGCTCGCCCTGTTTCCCCTGGCCATGCACGGCGGGCCGCTCTGGGAGCCGCTTTGCTATGCCCAGATCGGCGGACTCCTCTTCGCCACCGTGGTCACGCTGATTCTGGTGCCAGTGATTTATTCGATTGCAGTTCTCGACCTCAAAGTCATCAAATGGGAAACGAAGGAGTCCGAATCATGAGCCTGCTGCCTGCCGCCTGCTGCCTGTCGCATTGTTCCTCGTCGCTTCCTGTCTCAGCTCATGCTCAGGCGACCATCGCCGGAACCTGGTTCACCGAAGACAGTTCCTCCAAGGTCACCATCACCCAGTCGGGCAACGCGTACACCGGCAAGGTCACATGGGTGAAGACCGACAGGCGCCGTGGACGCGAAGAACAGCGATCCGTCGCTCCGCACCCGTCCCATCATGGGCATCGACATCCTCACCGGCTGCACCGGTGACGCGACGTCGGCGAAGGGCTGCCGCATCTACGCGCCCAGGCGCGGCTCGAGCTATGACGCGGAACTGAACCTCGACAAGGACGGCACCCTCAAGGTGAAGGTAAAGGCCGGGATTGGCGGCAAGACCCAGACCTGGACCCGCGCATCGTAGCGCGACGACATGCTCGCCACTGCCGCACATACATTGCAGCATTGTCACCCTGACCCGGACATCACCCTCCCTGAAAGGACGAAGCCATGGTACTGGGCATGAGTCTTCCGGTCTTCGCACTGCTGCACGTCATCATCAGTCTCGTCGGGATTTTCGCCGGGCTCGTCGTCGTGGGTGGGTTCATGTCAGGCAAGCTGCTGCGCGGCTGGACCGGGCTCTTTCTCGTTACCACGATCCTGACCAACCTCACCGGCTTCTTCTTCCCCTTCGCGAAGCTCCTGCCCTCTCACATCCTGGGCGTCATCTCGCTCGTGCTGCTGCCGGTCGCGCTCTTTGCGCTCTACGGCAAGCATCTCGAGGGCGGCTGGCGGAAGACCTTCGTCATCCTGAGCGTCGTGACCCTGTACTTCAACTGCTTCGTGCTCGTGGTGCAGCTCTTCTCCAAGTTCCCGCTGCTCATCGCCACCGCGCCGACCCAGAAGGAGCCGCCGTTCGCGATCACGCATCTCATCGTCCTCGTCATCTTCGTCTGGCTCGGCCGGGCGGCGGTGAAGGGCTTTCGTAACGGGACGGCCGCTTGACGCCCTGCCTCCTTGCCATTTGACGAAGCGGGCCGCACATAATTCAGGGCTCATCATTTGAGGAACCTGTCATGTGCGGCATCACCGCTGTGCTTTCGTCCAATGGCACCGTCTCGAGCGACCAGTTGCATCGCGGCACGGCAGCGCTGCATCATCGTGGTCCCGACGGACGGGGACACTGGATTTCTCCCGATTGCCGGGTCGGACTCGGCCATACCCGCCTCTCCATCATCGACCTCAGTACCGGTGCACAACCCATAGCGAACGAGGATGAATCGCTCTGGATCGTGGCCAATGGCGAGTTCTACGACTTCGAGCAGATTCGCGAGAACCTCCGCAGCCGCGGGCACAGCTTCCGCACCGGCTCCGACAGCGAGATCGCGCTTCATCTCTATGAAGACCTGGGGCCGGAGTGCCTGCACCAGCTGCGCGGGGAGTTTGCCTTCGCCATCTGGGACGGACGGAACCGGCGGCTCTTTGCCGGTCGCGACCGCTTCGGGGTCAAGCCGCTGTTCTACGCCGAGCACGCCGGCGCGCTCTATCTCGCCTCCGAGGTGAAGGCCCTGTTTGCGATGGGCGTTCCGGCGCGCTGGAGTCCCGAGTCGGTGTACGCCGGCGGCTTCATCGTGCCGGGGGAGCGAACACTGTTTCGCGGGCGTGCATGCCGTCCCGCCCGGCCACTACCTGCGTGCCACCACGCGAAGGCCACCGGCTGCACCAGTACTGGGACATCGACTATCCCGTCGATGCCACGGCCCCGGCCGAACGCTCCGAGCGCGAATACGTGCAGGGATTTCGCGAAGTGCTGGAGGAATCTGTGAAGACCCGGCTCCGCGCCGACGTGCCGGTCGGCTGCTACCTGAGTGGGGGAATCGATTCCTGTGCGGTGCTCGGTCTCGCGGCCCGTGCATCACAACGGGCCGGTGCGCGCCTACACCCTCACCTTCGACGAGGCGCAGTACGACGAAGGGCCTTTCGCCAGGGAAATGGCACAGCTCGCCGGGGCCGACTTCATTCCGGTGCCGATCACCCAGTCCGACCTCGCGGCGAACTTCCGCGATTCCGTGGTGCAGGCCGAGCTTCCCTGCCTCAATGCGCACAGCACCGCGAAGTACATGTTGAGCCGCGCCGTCCGGCAGAGCGGCTACAAGGTGGTGCTCACCGGCGAGGGATCCGACGAGATCCTTGCTGGCTATCCCCACTTCCGCCGGGACATGATCCTCTACCACACGGCGGGGCAGGATCCCGCCGAAGTCGCGACGCTGATGCAGCAGCTGGAGGAGGCCAACCAGGTTTCGCGCGGGCTCCTCATGCCCTCCGGCGAGACCGACTCCGGGACGTCTGCCAGGAGCTCCTTGGCTTCGTCCCGTCCTGGCTCGATGCGCAGACCGGGTTGATCCTGCGCTTCCGCCGGCTCATGCGCGACGACTACATCGCCGATCAGCGAGGTGAGGACATCGTCGGCACCTTGCTGTCATCGGTGGACGTTCGACGCGGCTGCAGGGACGGAACGCGGTACATGCCGCACTCTATCTCTGGGGCAAGACCATCCTGCCGCACTACATCCTCAGCAATCTTGGCGACCGGATGGAGATGGCCCACTCCATCGAGGGGCGGGTCGCGTTCATGGACCATCACGTCGCCGAGTACCTGCACCAGGTGCCGGTGTCGCATGAAGATCCGCGGGATGACCGAGAAGTACATCCTCCGCGAGGCGGTACGCGACGTCATCACCGACACCGTCTACCGTCGCCAGAAGCACCCCTTCCTGAGCCCGCCCGCTACGCTCAATCCGGCAGGGCGACCTTCACGCGCTCATGCAGGACACCTTGCGCGGCCGAGCGGCGCCGCCGTTCCCTTCCTCGACCAGGATCGGGTGATCGGGCTGCTCGACAGCGTCGGCGGCAAGCACCTCGACTTCGGTGACCGCGTCGTGCTCGATCAGGCGCTCACGCTGGCATTGAGTTTCGCCTTCCTGAACGAGGGACTCGGCGTGCAGGCCTGACCTGACGACTGGGGATCCCGCAGGGCCTGACTTGCCCTGCGCATGCCCTGCCGCGTCCAGCGCGGCGCGGAGTCCTCCAAGGACCGCGGTGGGCGTTCCATCGGCCCAGAAGTGCAGGTAGTACAGCGTGGGTGATTCCCCGATGAGGTGGCTGTGGAGCGCCGTGGTGGTGATCCCATGTGTCGCGAGGGCATGAGTCACCGGACCCACCTGTCCCGCCAGCAGCGCGAAGTCCCCCGTTGCGACGAATCGTCCGGGCGTCACCTGCGCGATATTGACCGGGCTGGCGTACGCCAGCGCCGCAGGCAGTGGAATGCCGTGGAGCCGGACTGTGTCGCGGACCAGGACGGGACTCATTTGCGCAACCGGTCCGCTGGCGCGCCCACGCACACCCAGCGTGGAGAACACCAGCGCGGTATCGATGACCGGCTCAGAGGGTGAAGGAGGAGGGATCGGGAAGGGCGTGCCGGTGAGGCGCAACACCTTCTCCAGTCGTCGCGCCAGCTCCGTAGCAGCCCCGACGCCGTGGAAATGCACGTAAGTGACGGTCGGTGTCTCGCCCACGAGGTGATTGTGGACGGCCGTCACGTCGATCCTTTCACGGTCCAGCGCTTCGAGCACCGGCGCAAGCTCGGCCGCGGTCAGCACCAGGTCACCCATCACCAGTGCGGAATCACCGGCGCCGCTGAACCCTGCCCAGGCGCCGAGTGCCAACGGCACTGGAACTGGCAGGTCGCCGACGGTTACGTGAAGGTCCGTGCGTGGGAGGCCGTAGCGTACGTACCCGGGGGACATCGCAGCCGTCGTCTGCAGGATCCGTCCTACCGAGTCCCACATGGCAGGCACGGGCGTTTGCGCCCGAACGGGAAGCGCGACCGCCAGGGATAGCGCCGCCACCATCGTCGGACGGGCCCTCGTCATCCATCGCATAAACACCCTCCGCAGCAGCTGTCGGATTACGTCATTTCACGTGTTTCGCCAGCTGCACCCTTGAGAATCAGCCACGCGAACGTTGCGCTCCCGCAGAAGGCCAGGATGTTGCCGATCTGGCTGAGCATGACCTGGGCAGAGATGATCTCCGCGAGAATGAGGAGCGTGCCGAGCAGGATGAGGCCAGCCGCCCAGCCCGTCATGCCGCCGGCTCTCATCAGCGGAATTGCGAAGACAGCCGCGCCCACGAAGAACGCGAGCAGCGCCGGGCCAACGGCGGCGAGGAGCGGCCCGGAGAACATGCTCTCGAGCAAGTCGGTCGCCACAGCCGCGTCGGCTCCGTCCAGTACAAACCGGCCGACCAGCATCTCGCCCACGAAGATCGAGGCGAGGGCGGCCGTCCCCATCAGCACGAGGATGCGCGCCGCATATCCGGCGGCTGGCTTGCGGACACTGGTGAGGGCCGAGATCGCCAGGAAACCGGGGATGAAGAGCACGATGCCGACGAAGAGGAGCAGGTGTGCCGTGTACCAGTGTGGAGCGTGGTCCACGAGGATTGCAATTTGCTGAGCCGGGTCCATCCGCTCTTCCGGGTGCATGAGGTCCCCGATGGTCATCAGGAGCGGACCCACAATGAGGCTTGCCGAGGCGATGAAACGTTCGATAGTCGCGAGGAGCGGAGGAGATTGTCATTGCCGGCGCCTCCCTGTCTTGTCATGTTCCACCGCTAATGAAAACACCTGCCTTCCGGGTCCTGCTCGGGCTCTGCCTCGTCACCGCCCGGCTCTCTGCGCAACAGCTTCCCTACCGCACCGGACAGTGGATCCCCGACTCGCTCGGCAATCACCGGGTCGTGGTGCATGTGAGTCGCCCCGCGGACGCAGTGCGGGTCCACATTCCCTGGCGCCGCCCCGACGCACACCCCGAGACCGTCGAGATCATCGCGGTGGGTCCTGGCGGAACCCGGATCCCCAACCTGTATCGCCGGACGGTCATGCGGGAGTACGGCGACCTCGCCTTCCAGCCCGTCGACGGCGCCGGGGACTACTACCTCTACTACCTCCCGTACCGCGGTTCGATCACTTCGAACTATCCGCGGATCTTCTATCCCGCTCCCCCCTCCACCGCCGATTCAGCATGGCTTCGGTCCACCGAGTCGAAGTGGGCCACGCTGCCGGCGGCCAGGGCGGTTGCCATCGAGTCGATCGACGAGTTCAACAGCTTTTCGCCCATGCAGGTCATCGCGACGAGTACTGAAACCAGTGCACTGGTGAAGTCGCGCGGTACCGCACCCTTCCTCCTTTTCCCTGAGGATCGCACTCGCGCCATCCGCATGCGCCGGGACCTGCCCGCGAGCTGGGTCGCGCCCACGGCGCCCCGGAGCGTCACCGGCACCGCCCTGCGCGGCGAGTGGTACGCCTTCCAGGTCGGCGTGTATGCCAGCAGGCAGGCGCTCGACAGCGTGCGCGCGAGCTTCACCGCCTTGACTGGTCCCGGCACCATCGCCGCATCGGCCATTACCTGCGTCAACCTCGCCGGCATCGACTGGCGCGGTCGGCCCTTCACTCGCAACGTGAGCGTCGCGAAGGGCGAGGTGTATCCACTCTGGTGCGGAGTACAGGTCCCAGCCGACGCAGCTCCGGGCAAGTACACGGGTGACATCACCGTCACGGCGGTAGCGCCGGGAGCATCCCCCTCACCCCTCACCCCTCACCCCTCACCATCTGCCCCCGGTTCACCGTTCACCGTTCACCGTTCACGTCTCCGGATCGCCCTCACCATCCTCCCCGATACGATCGCGGCACATGGTGACGATGATCCAGCGCGCCTCTCCCGCCTTCGCTGGCTCAACTCAACGCTCTATCAGGACGACGGCCTGGTCCCGCCCTATACCGCGGTCACGGTGTCAGGCACCACGCTCGGCGTCCTTGGCCGCGACCTTCGCCTCGCGCCCAGCGGGCTTCCCGAGTCGATCCGCAGCTTCTACACCCCGGAGATGACCGCCATCGGGCCATCTCCTCATGAACTCCTTGCACGACCGCTGGTCCTCGATGTCGAGGACGCACACGGCACCCTGCTCCCGTGGCAGCCGGGTCCGCTCACCTTCACGAAGAAGGCCGAGGGCGACGCTGCCTGGACCGTCACCAGCACGAGCGGACCGCTCACCCTGAAACTCATGGCGCAACTGGATTTCGACGGCACCCTCGAGTATCAGGCGGCGCTGAGCAGCACGAGGAACGTGAACCTCGCCGACGTGCGGCTCGAGATCCCGATGCTGGACCAGGCCGTCCGCTATTTCATGGGAATGAACCTGAAGGGCGGCAGGCGACCCGCGAGTTACGACTGGAAATGGGAGGTCACCCGGAACCAGGATGCTGCCTGGCTCGGTGACGTTAATGGCGGCATCCAGTTCACGCTCAAGGATGATCATTCCTACGTCCGCCCCCTCAACACCAACTTCTACCAGCAGAAGCCGCTGGTCATGCCCGCATCCTGGGCCAACCAGGGCCGCGGCGGCTGCCGGTTCGGCGAAACGGGCACCATATATAGGACAACCTGCTTCAGCGGCCCCCGCACCCTCCTGGCCGGCGACACCCTGCACTACGACTTCCGGCTGTTGATCACCCCCTTCCACCCCATCGACCCGGCGCTGCACTGGAAGGAGCGCTACTTCCACGCCTACGTGCCGCTCGACTCGGTGGCGAAGATGGGCGCCAACGTGATCAACGTGCACCACGCGACGCCCATCAACCCTTTCATCAACTATCCCTTCCTCCGCCCCGATACCATGCGGGCCTATATCGATTCGGCGCACGCGCGACAGATGAAGGTCAAGATCTACTACACGGTTCGTGAGCTCACCAATCGCGCGCCGGAGTTCTGGACGCTCCGCACGCTCTGAACGATGAAGTCCTCGCCGACGGCCCCGGTGGCGGATGGTCCTGGCTCCAGGAGCACGTGGAAGGGAGCTATCTCGGCGGGTGGTTCGTGCCCGAGATCAGTGATGCCGCACTCGTCACCAGTGGCGTGTCCCGCTGGCACAATTTCTATGTCGAGGGACTCGACTGGCTCGCCCGGAACGAGGGCCTCGACGGTCTCTACCTCGACGACGTCGCCTTCGACCGCACCACCATGATGCGTGCGCGGAAGGCACTCGAGCGGAACCGCCCCGGGTCACTCATCGACCTGCACAGCGCCAACCAGTACAACCCGCGGGACGGGTTCGCCAGCAGCGCCAACCTCTACCTCGAGCACTTCCCCTTCATTGACCGCCTCTGGTTCGGGGAGTACTTCGACTACAACTCATCGCCCGACTACTGGCTGGTCGAGATCTCCGGCATTCCCTTCGGCCTCATGGGTGAGATGCTCGAGGGCGGCGGCAATCCCTGGCGCGGCATGCTCTTCGGCATGACCAATCGTCTTCCCTGGTCCGGCGATCCCCGGCCCATCTGGAAGGAATGGGACAGCTTCGGCATCCAGGACACGAAGATGATCGGCTGGTGGGTGACGAACCCGCCCGTCAACACCGGCCGCAGTGATGTCCTCGTCACCACCTATGCCGGAAAAGGAAAAGCCCTGCTGGCGATTGCCAGCTGGGCGCCGGACACCGTGAATGTCCGCCTGCAGGTTGACTGGAATGCGCTCGGCCTCGATTCCAGCGCAGTGACCATCACGGCACAGGCCATCGATAGCTTTCAGGTCGCCCGCACCTTCCGGCCCGGCGAGCCAATTCCCATTGCGCCCGCGCGCGGCTGGCTCCTGCATCTTGCTGACGAACCTTCGCGAGGCAAGTAACAGCTGTCGGGCTCCGGTGACGCCCGCTCGCACTGGCTCCTTCCCTGGCCACGCCGTACGTTGGAGGTGATCCACCTGCAGGAGCGCCCAATGGGGAAGAAGAACGAAGAAGAACGGCGTCGGCATGAGGAACGCCGAGGACCAGCGAATGCTGAGCCCGGCGCCGAGCCGGCCGAGCCGCTCTCCGGCAAGGACTACGATCGCGAGCTCAAGAAGCTGCACGTCGAACTGGTCAAGCTGCAGGCCTGGGTCCAGAAGAAGGGCCTCAAGGTCTGCATCGTGTTCGAGGGCCGGGATGGCGCCGGCAAGGGCGGCACCATCAAGGCCATCACCGAGCGCGTCAGCCCCCGCGTCTTCCGCGTCATCGCCCTGCCAGCGCCCACCGAGCGCGAGAAGTCCCAGATGTACGCCCAGCGTTACCTCCCGCACCTCCCTGCTGCCGGCGAGATCGTCATCTTCGACCGGAGCTGGTACAACCGTGCCGGTGTCGAGCGTGTCATGGGCTTCTGCTCCGGCAAGGAGGCCCGCGATTTCCTCAAGATGGTGCCCGCTTTCGAGCAGGTCATGGTCAGTTCCGGCATCATCCTGCTGAAGTACTGGCTGGAAGTGAGCCCCGAGGAGCAGGAACGCCGGCTCGCGTCGCGCATCAATGACGGTCGCAAGACCTGGAAACTCTCGCCCATGGACATCAAGTCCTTCGATCGCTGGGACGACTACACCGAGGCCCGCGACGAGATGTTCGCCGCCACCGACACCGAATGGGCACCCTGGTACGTGGCCCGGTCCGAGGACAAGCGGCGCGTGCGGCTGAACGTGATCAGTCACATTCTCGAGCACGTGCCCTATAAGGAGCTGGAGACCGAGAAAGTGGAGCTGCCGAAGCGGAAGATCGGCCGCTACGCCCCCGTCGATTACCCGTTCAAGTACGTGGCTGAACGTTACTGACCCCGGCCGTCGCCTCGTGGAGAGCGCCGCGGCAGCGACATTCCCTGACCCCGCCCGCCCGCCGCTGAGGCTCGACCTCGTCGCCGGGCTCACCGCCGCGGCCGTCGTGCTGCCGAAGGCGATGGCCTACGCGACCGTGGCCGGCCTCCCGTCGCCACCGGCCTCTACACCGCGTTCCTTCCGGTATTGATCTACGCCTTCCTGGGCTCCTCCCGCGTGCTCAGCGTCAGCTCCACCACCACGCTCGGGATTCTCACCGGCACGCAGCTCGGCCTCTCGGTGCCCGATGGCGATCCCGGACGCCTCCTCATCGCGACCGCCACCCTCACGGTGCTTGTCGGCGTGGTGCTCATTCTCGCGCGGCTGCTCCGGCTTGGCTTTCTCGCAAACTTCATTTCCGCTCCGGTGCTTACCGGTTTCAAGGCCGGCATCGGGCTGGTCATCGTGCTGGACCAGCTTCCCAAGCTCCTCGGCGTGCACATCACCAAGGCCGGCTTCTTCCGGGACGCACTGCACGTGCTGCAGCAGGCGCCCCACGCCTCGCTTCTCACCGTTGCGGTGGCCGTCGCGACTTTCGTCATCCTGGTCGGTATCGAACGCCTTCGGCCGCATTCGGCAGCACCGCTGGTCGCCATGGGCGTCGCCATTGCCGCCACCTGGTTCCTCGGCCTCGATGCGCGCGGCGTGTCGATCGTGGGGCAGATTCCCCGCGGCCTTCCCGCCCTCACCCTGCCTGACCTCTCGCTCGTCTGGACGCTGGTGCCCGGGGCCCTCGGCATCGCGCTGATGAGCTTCACCGAGACCATCGCCGCCGGCCGCGCCTTTGCGCTCACCACCGATCCGCCCATCTCGCCCAACCGGGAACTCGTCGCCACCGGCGCGGCCAATATCGGCGGGGCGCTCTTCGGCGCGATGCCGGCCGGCGGCGGAACCTCCCAGACCGCCGTTGTCCGCTCCTCAGGCGGCAAGTCGCAGCGGGCATCGCTCGTCACCGCCGCCGCGGCACTTGCCACCATGCTCTTCCTGGCTCCGGTGCTCGGTCTCCTGCCCAACGCGACGCTAGCCGCGGTGGTGATCTTCTACTCCGTCGGGCTCATCAGGCTGGCCGAGTTTCGCGGTATTCTCGGGGTGCGCGCGATGGAGTTCCGCTGGGCCCTCGCCGCCTGTTTCGGCGTCCTGCTGTTCGGCACCCTGAAGGGCATACTCGTCGCCATCATCATCTCGATGATCGGTCTCGCCAGCCAGACCGCCAACCCTCGTGTCTCTGTCATCGTGCGCAAGCGGGGCGCCGACGTGCTGCGGCCGGTGTCCGAAGAGCACCCCGACGACGAAACCTTCGAGGGCCTCCTCATCGTCCGGCCTGAGGGGCGCCTCTTCTTCCTGAACATCGAGAACGTCGCGGCACGGGTGGCTGCGCTCGTCAACCAGTACCAGCCTCGCGTGCTCGTGATCGACATGAGCCGCGTGCCTGACCTGGAGTTCACCGCCCTTGAGGCGCTGCGGGAAAGCGAGAAGCGGGCCGCCGACCGCGGAGCGGTGCTCTGGGTGGTAGGGCTCAACCCCGCGGTGCTCGAGATGGTCCGTCGCGCCGGCCTTGCCGACAAACTGGGAGACCGGTTGCTGTTCAACACCCGGGCGGCGATTGCGCGCTACCAGGAACTTTCGAAAGCAGCCACGTGACGGGCGCACTATTACAGGGGCAGCCATGACCGGCATCGACGTCATTCTCGAGGACAACGTGGCTGCTGCCGCCGAGGTTCTCGAGGCGGCGAATCGTGCCGGTGACAGCTGGAATGTTCCCCGCACGCCAGGAGGCTGGTCGCCGGCGCAGGTGGTCGAGCACGTCTCGCTGACACTGGAACAGGGTGCGGCGGTGGTGAGCGGACGGCAGTCGAAGTTCCCGAACTTCCCGGCACTTCTGCGTCCGCTCGTTCGCGGACTGTACTACAACCGTGTCCTGAAGCAGGAGAGGTTTCCCCGCTCGAGAACCACAGCCGCGCTCGAGCCATCACAAGGCGGTGCTGCACTGGCCGAGGCGGATGCTCGGCTGCAGGCTGCAGTGCGGAACTTCAACCAGGCCTGCCGCGATCGTCTCGCGAACGGACGGCCACTGCAGCATCCCGTGTTCGGTACCGTGTCCGTGGAGAGCTACGCCCGGTTCCAGGTGCTGCATATCCGCCATCATCGAACCCAGCTTCCGCCTTGATGTCCCTCACTTGATCGGGTCATTGCCTTGACTGAACGCCAGTCGCCCACCGAACGCGCCCGCGTTCGCCGCCTTCCCGAGCGCGGGGCCTACGACCGCTCGACGATCGATGCCGTTCTCGACGCCATGCCCGTCGCCCATGTCGGGTACAGCATCGACGGCCAGCCCTTCGTAACGCCAACGCTTCAGTGGCGCGAGGGTGACCACATCTACTGGCATGGCTCTGCTGCCAGCCGCATGCTCCGGGTCATCGATGGCGCGCCCGTTTGCCTCACCGTCACCCTCATCGACGGGATGGTGCTGGCGCGCTCTGCGTTCAACCACTCCATGAACTACCGCTCGGTCATGCTGTTCGGTAAGGCGCATGCCGTGACCGATCCCGCGGAGAAGGAGGCCCGGCTGAGAACCTTCGTCGAGTCGACCTATCCGGGACGCTGGGACCTCCTGCGTCCCGTCACCACCCAGGAATTGAAGGCGACCACCGTGCTCGGCATGCCGATCGACGAATGTTCGGCGAAGATCCGCAGCGGATCGCCCCATGATGACGAGGCGGACGAAGCACTCGACATCTGGGCCGGCGTCATCCCGATCCGCTTCGAGGTCCTGCCGCCTGTCGCGGACTCGCACGTACGCGCTGGGCGGAAAGCTCCGCCGCACGTCCACGACTTCCGTATCGGGTAATCACCTCCCCGTCCTCCCTGCCTTTCCCGCCCTCCGCGCCTTCCTCTTGACAGTCTACAAGAGCTATCGTAGCCTCCTGTAGACCACCAAGAGGAACCCCAATGCACCACGATCCGGTCGAGTTGCTCCCCGGCACCCTCGAGCTTCTCGTCCTCAAGGCGCTGAGCCTCGAGCCGATGCACGGCTGGGGCATCGGCAACCGCATCACCCAGTTGTCGAGTGACGTGTTCAGCGTGCAGCAGGGTTCGCTCTACCCCGCGCTTCAGCGCATGCTGCGGAAAGGCTGGGTCCGTTCCGAGTGGCGCGCCTCCGACAACAACCGGCGCGCCCGCTACTACATCCTCACCCGCGAGGGTGCGAGACAGCTGGCCACGGAGACCTCGCTCTGGCAGCGAGCATCCGGGGCGGTAAACGACATCCTTCAGGTGCGTCCCACCCCGGCACGCGCATGACCCGATCCGACCTGGTCGAGCGCCTCAAGGCGCTGCTTTTCCGCGATCGCGCCGAGCGCGAGCTCGATGAGGAGCTCCGGTTCCACCTCGATCGCGAGGCCGAGGCGCGGGCAGCGGCCGGCAGCGCCACGCCCGCCCGGGATGCCCGCATTGCACTCGGCGGCATGGAACAGGTGAAGGAGGAAGTGCGCCGGGCACGCGGGGTCCTGGCCCTCGAGGAACTCATGGCCGACATCCGCTACGCCATGCGCGCACTCGGCCGGAACTTCGGCTTCACGCTCACCGTCGTTGCCGTGCTCGGCATTGCGATCGGGGCGGCAACCGCGGTCTACACCGTGGTCAATCGCGTGCTGCTGGCCGACCTGCCCTACGCCGATGCCGGCCGACTGGTGCGCATTCGCCAGAGGTATTCGCCGACCTCGCTCGGCACCATTTCCGCCGTCGACATTCTCGCCATCCGCGACCAGCAGCAGAGCTTCGAGGCGTTCGGCGCCATTCGCTTCGGCACCGCGTCGGTTCCCGGCCCCGGCGGACCCGAAGTCGTCACCGCCGGGCGGGCTACGTCCGGCTTCTTCAAGGCGCTCGGCGTGCACGCGGCCTACGGTCGCCTCCTCGAGCCCGCCGACGACGTTCCCGGCGCCGCGCCCATGGTCGTGGTTTCGTACCGGTATGCAGAGCGCGCCCTCGGTGGTGCGGCGGCGGCGGTCGGCAAGGGGATCACCATCGATGGCGTGAGTCACACCGTCGCCGGCGTGCTCGAAAGCAGCCGCCGCGACCTGGTGGGCGTTCCGGCCTCGGTGTGGACCGCGCTTCAGCTCGCCACGCCGAATCGTCGTGGCCCGTTCGGCTACAATGGCGTGGCCCGGCTCAAGGAAGGCGTCACGTTCGACCAGGCCGCGCGCGACCTGAATGACATCAGCGTGCGCATCTTTCCCATCTGGGCCGCCGGTTTCCAGGACAGCGTCGCGCGTCTCGTTCCCCAGCCGCTGCGCGACGCGATCGTCGGCACTGCGGGGAAGCAGGTCGGGCTCTTCGCCGGGGCCGTCGCGCTGGTGCTGCTGCTCGCCATCGCCAACGTCGCCACCCTCATGCTGGTCCGCGCGTCCGCCCGGGAACATGAACTTGCAATACGCGTAGCACTCGGCGCCGAGCGTCATCGCGTCATCCGGCTGATCCTCACCGAATGTGTTGTACTGACGCTCATGGCCGGGGCGGCCGGACTCGCCATCGCGGTGACGACGCTCGGCCTCGTCGGCGTGGTGGCGCCCGGCCTTCCCCGTCTCTCCGAGGTCGCGCTCGACGGCCGCAGCATCGCCTTCGCCACGGCGGTGGCGCTGTTGAGCGGTGTCCTGGTAAGTCTCGCGCCGCTCACTGCCATCTTCTCGCGTCGTTCGCCGGTATCCGCCGGCCTCCTGTCGTCGCCGGCCCGCGGCGGCTCGAGCCGCCGCTCGAACGCGATCCGGGGCGCGCTCGTCATCGCCGAATTTGCGCTCGCCCTGCCACTTCTGCTCGGCGCCGGCCTGCTGGCCAACAGCTTCCTTCGCCTGCAGCGGGTCGATGCCGGCTTTGATCCGCGCGGCGTGGTGGGGCTCGGCCTCTCGCTTCCATCCGTGCGGTACAAGGACGACGCTGTCGTGCCGTTCTGGCGCCAGGTCGAGGCGCGGGCCCTCGCCGTCGACGGCGTCGCCGCCGCCGGGTTCACCAGCTCGCTGCCACCCGACAATTTCGGCGACGTCAACAACTTCGACCTGCTCGACCGGCCGGTGCCCACCGGCACGTCGCAGCCAGTCTCGCCCTGGCCCATCGTGACGAACGGCTACTTCGACGCGATGGGTGTCCGGCTCCTCGAGGGACGCCTCTTCACGTCCGCCGATACTGCCAACGGCGCACCGGTGCTCATCGTGAGTCGGGCCTGGGCGGCGAAGTACTATCCCGGCACCAGCGCGGTCGGCCGCCAGATGCACAGCGGCGGTTGCAGCGACTGTCCTCCCGAAACCATCGTCGGTGTCGTGGGGGACGTGCTCTATCAGGGACTGGCCGGCGATGGCGTCGCGGTGTACGCGCCGATCGCGCAGGACCAGCCGCGCTCGCTCACCCTGGTCGTCCGGAGTACCGCATCTCCTTCCGCGGCGCTTCGTGCCCTCCGCAAGGAGGTGGCATCCCTCGATCCCGCGCTTGCCCCCACCGACATCGTCATGGCCGAAAGGCTGGATGACGCACTCGGTGACCCGCGGCGCTGGGCATCCGTGGTCGGCGCATTCGCCGGCGCCGGCGCGCTGCTCGCGGCACTCGGCATCTTCGGCCTTATGTCCTATGTCGTCCGCCAGCGTCGTCGCGAGATCGGCATACGCATCGCGCTCGGCGCCACGCCGCAGGATCTCGTCCTGTTCGTGCTCCAGCGCGGTATGAGCTACGCACTGGTCGGCACGGTACTCGGCCTCGCAGTCTCCGCCCTCGAATCGCGCTGGCTCGGGGCATTGCTGTATGAGGTGGAAGCATCCGATCCGCTGACGACGGCACTCGCCGTCGCGGCCCTGCTCGTCGTCGCGGTGGTGGCGTGCCTCCTGCCTGGACTTCGCGCGGCACGAACACGGCCCGTTGAGGCGCTCTCAGCAGACTGAGAAATTGACTGCCGCGGCGCATGGGGATGGTTCCTGAGGCACCGTTGCCCGGCAGCGGCGCGATCGAACCTTCCCGGCGCGCATCCCCGATGTCTGTCCACGTTGTGATCCGGACTCGGCCGCGCCTGGCACGTGTGCCGAAGGAACCTCCCCAAAGCCGCGGCGGTCGAGGCGGTCGAGGCAGCCGGCGAGCCGAGGCAGCCGGCGAAGCCGAGGCGGCCGGCGAAGCCTCGGCCGACACTCCCCAAGGCTGAGCCTCCTGGCGTTCGCTTCTGGGACCGCTAATCCCAGTTCCGAACACACTCGCGCCATCCACTGATACACGAGATTGTCGGGCAACGACTTAGGACGCCCTCACGCGCACCGAAAGCGGCACACATCTTCCCTTGAGCACTACGTCAGTTCCATTCCGAGCAAGGATGTATTCGTGGATGTAGTCCGGGAAAAGAAGGTCAATCGCCGGCCCCAGTACATCGCTGGCGGCGCACTCCTGCTCGTGGTCGCAATGACCGCCGGCATCAGCCGCCTCAAGGACGCGCCTCCCAGCGTCGAGCGCGCCGCGCTCTCCATCGACACCGTCGAGTCCGGCCCCATGCTGCGCGAGGTCCGTGCCCCCGGCACGCTCGTCCCCGAGCAGATCCGCTGGATCTCCGCCGTGGCACCCGGTCGCGTCGAGAAGAAGCTGGTGCAGCCCGGCACGAAGGTCACCGCCGAGACCATCCTCATGGAGCTCAGCAATCCCGACGTCGAGATCCAGCTCCTCCAGGCCCAGCGCCAGCTCACCGACGCCGAAGCCCAGCTCGTTGCCCTGAAAATCAGCCTCGAGACCCAGCGCCTCACGCAGGCCGGCGTCGTGGCCCAGACCCGCTCCCAGTACAACGAGGCCTCACGCCAGGCCGGCGCCGCGAAAGAGATGGTCGACAAGCAGCTCATCTCCACCTTCGACGCGGCCAAGGCGCAGGATGCCGTGAAGGAGATGACCGAGCGCCTCGCCATCGAGCAGCAGCGCCTCATGCTTCTCACCGACAACATCCCGCTCCAGCTCAAGGTGCAGCAGGAGCAGGTCGACCGGCTCAAGGCCGTCGTCGCGTTCCAGCACTCCCTCGCCGGTGCCATGATCGTCCGGGCCGGTGCCGACGGCGTGCTCCAGGAACTTCCGCTCGAGGTAGGCCAGTTCGCCCAGAGCGGCACCACCATCGCCAAGGTGGTGCAGCCGGATCGCCTCAAGGCCGTATTGCGGGTGCAGGAGAACCAGGCCCGCGATGTCACCATCGGCCAGCCCGCCGTCATCGACACGCGCAACGGATTGGTGCACGGGCACGTCTCACGTACGGATCCGTCATCCTCCGGTGGCACCGTCACCGTCGATGTCGCTCTCGACGATTCCCTGCCCCGGGGCGCCCGGCCCGACCTCAGCATCGACGGCACCATCGAGATCGAGCGGCTGGGCAAGGTCGTGCACGTGGGCCGCCCGACATACGGGCAGTCCAACAGCACGGTCGGCCTCTTTCGCGTCCTGCCCAATGGCAACGCCGAGCGGGTCCAGGTGGCGCTGGGCCGCAGCTCGGCCAGTGAAATCGAGATCGTCCGCGGCCTCGAGCCCGGCGACGTCGTGATTCTGTCGGACATGAGCCGTTTTGACGGCGTAGATCGCGTTCGCGTCAAGTAACCAGCTTCGCTACTTCCACGGAGAGCACATGACATCCGCCGGCCCGGCGCTGATCCGCCTCGAAGGCATCAAGAAGGTCTTCTACACCGATGAAGTTGAGACCCACGCCCTCTCCGAGGTGCACCTCGAGGTGCGCCGCGGCGAATACGTCGCCATCGCCGGCCCGTCCGGCTGTGGCAAGACCACGCTGCTCTCGCTCCTGGGCCTGCTCGACACGCCCACCGGCGGCGAGTACTGGCTCGACAACAAGCCGGTGGCCCAGCTGTCGCCCGCCGAGCGCGCACGCATTCGCAATCGCGAGATCGGTTTCATCTTCCAGGCCTTCAACCTGATCGGCGACCTCACCGTCTACGAGAACGTCGAGCTGCCGCTCACCTACCGCGGCATGCAGCCGGCCGACCGCAAGCAGAAGGTCATGGCGGCACTGGAGAAGGTGGGAATGAGCCACCGGGTCCGGCACTATCCCGCCCAGCTCTCCGGCGGCCAGCAGCAGCGCGTCGCGGTCGCCCGCGCCGTGGCGGGAGAGCCGCTCATCCTCCTCGCCGACGAGCCCACCGGCAACCTCGACTCCGTCAACGGCGAGTCCGTCATGCAGCTCCTCCAGGAACTGCACCGCGGTGGCGCCACCATCTGCATGGTCACCCATGATCCGCGGTATGAGCGTCACGCCGACCGCTCGATCCATCTCTTCGATGGCCGCGTCGTCGAGGACCAGGCACTCGAACTGACCACCGCCTGAGCGGAAGGGACCTCCCATGGCACACCTGGCGAAGGACATCAGGTACGCGCTTCGCACCCTGCGGCGGAGCCCCGGGTTCGCCGCCGTCGCGATCCTCACGCTCGGGCTGGGTATCGGCGCGAACACCGCCATCTTCTCGGTCATCAACGCGGTGCTGCTTCGCCCCCTGCCATTCGCACAGCCCGATCGTCTCGTGTCCATGACGCACGAGTATCCCTCCCTGCACCTGCAGGCTGGCGTCTCGGTGCCGGGTTTCCTCACCTACGACAGGCAGAAGCAGGCGTTCGCCAGCGCCGCCGTACAGACCGGCTGGGCACCGACCCTCACCGGTCACGGCGACCCGGTGCGTCTGCAGGCGGTCACCGTGGCCGGCGACTACTTCGCCACCTTCGGTGTTCAGCCGATCCTCGGACGAGCCCTCCGGGCCGATGAATCCACCGCGGGCAGCGACAAGGTCGTCGTGCTCAGCGAGGCGTTCTGGCGCGGCACCTACGGCGCCGACAAGACCATCGTCGGTCGGACGATCCTCCTCAACGGCGAAAGCTACGAGGTGGTCGGGGTCATGCCCCGGCGCTTCACCTCGATGCTGAACCGCAATACCGACCTCTGGGTGCCACTGGTCTTCACGCCGAGGCAGCTCAATGGTTCCGCCACCAACGAGTTTCTCGGGTTGCGCGCGCGGCTCAAGGACGGCGTGAGCCTCGAGGCGGCGCAGGCGGAGATGACTGCGCTCGCCAAGCGCCTCAAGGCGGAGAAGCCCGACGACTACGCTCCCGACTGGACCCTCACGCTCACGCCGCTTCGCGACCAGCTGGTCGATCCCGCAATGCGGAAGGCGATGCTGGTGCTGCTGGGCGCCGTGGGCCTCGTGCTGCTGATCGCCTGCGCCAATGTCGCGAACCTCCAGCTCGCCCGCGCCGCCGCCCGCTCCCGTGAAATCGCCGTGCGCGTGGCGCTCGGCGCCTCGCCCGGCGACCTCATCCGCCAGCTGCTCACGGAGAGTGTCATGCTGTCGCTCGCCGGCGGGGCGCTCGGGTTGCTCTTCGCGCTGTGGGGCGTGCCGGCCCTGCTCGCGCTCAACTCGCGCAACCTCCCGCCGGCCACCGTCGTGGGTCTCGACGCGAAGGTGCTCGTCTTCACCCTGCTGCTGTCGCTCCTCACCGGGCTCATCTTCGGGCTCGCCCCCGCCGTGCGCGTGTCCCGCACCTCGCTGCAGGAAAGCCTCAAGGAAGGCGGGCGCGGTGCCGCCGGCGACCGCGGGGGCCTGGCCCTCCGGCGCGGCCTCGTCGTCGCGACCGTCGCCATCGCGCTGATGCTGCTCGTGGGCGCGGGACTCCTCACCCGCAGCTTCACCCGGCTGGTGGCGCAGGATCCCGGCTTCCGCACCGATCACCTGCTCACGCTTCAACATCGCGCCTGCCGTCGTCCCGCTATCCCAACGACACGGTCAGGACCGCGTTCTTCGATCGCGCCACGCAGGCCATCGCGTCGGTACCGGGTGTCACCGCCGCCGGGGCCACGTCCGTCATGCCCTTCACCAACAACTGGTCCACCTCGTCGTTCAACGTCGAGGGGCACGTCGTCGAGAAGGGCGCGAACATGCCCTGGGGCGACATCCGTCTCGTTACCCCCGGGTTTCTCTCCGCCATCGGCGCACCGCTGCTCAAGGGACGCCAGTTCACCGACCAGGACGACGCCAACGCCCCCGAGGTCGTGATCGTCGATGACGAGATGGTGCGCCGCTACTGGCCCGACCAGGATCCCATCGGGAAGCGCATCACCTTCAACGGCTTCACCGACTCGGTGGTCCACTGGATCCAGGTCGTGGGCGTGGTTGGACACACGATGCACGAGGGGCTGGATGCCGAGAAGCGGATTCAGGTGTACTTCCCGCTGCGTCAGAATGGGAACGGCGGCATGGTCTACGCCGTTCGCACCACCGGTGATCCCGTCTCCGCCATGCCGGCCATCCGCGCCGCGATCAAGGAGGTCGACCCCGACGTCGCGATCGCCAGCATCACGCCCATGGATGAACTCGTCGCCACCACCACGGGGCCTCGTCGCTTTTCCATGGTGCTGCTCGGCGTTTTCTCCGCGCTCGCCGCCGCCCTCGCTGCCATCGGCCTCTACGGTGTCATGTCGTATACCGTCACCCAGCGGTCCAAGGAACTCGGCGTTCGCCTGGCGCTCGGGGCCACGCCCGCCGGTGTGCAGCGTCTCGTCATGGGCCAGGGCATGCGCCTCGCCCTGTTCGGCGTCGGCTTCGGTATCGTCGCGGCGCTGGTGCTCACCAACACGCTCCGGGCGTTCGACAATGCCGCGACGGTGAAGCCGGCCGAGCGCCTGCTCTTCGGCGTCAACGCCAACGATCCCGCGACCTTCGTGTCGATCTCCCTCTTCCTGCTCGGCGTAACCCTGCTCGCCACCTGGTTGCCCGCGCGACGCGCCACCAGTGTCGATCCCGTGGTCGCGCTGCGCGACGAGTAGCGCCATGCACTGGTCCGATCTCCGCTACGCCGCGCGCAACCTGTGGCGGACGCCCGGCTTCACCCTCGTGGCACTCGCCACCCTGGCACTCGGCATCGGTGCCAACACCGCCATCTTCAGCGTCGTGCAGGCCGTCCTGCTGCGCGACTGGCCCTTCGCCGATCCCGCCCGGCTCGTGCAGGTGGGACACGACCGGCTGGGTCGCGGCCTCGTCTACGGCGGGTTTTCGCCGCAGGATGTGGATGACCTTCGCGCGGACACCCCGCAGCTCTCGGACGTCTCGTCCTACTTCTTCATGCCGGGCGTCAGCACCCGCAACATGTCCGGGGTGGGCGAGCCGGTGAACCTCTCCGCGGCCATGGTTGACGGCCGGTTCTTCACCACCCTCGGTGTTTCCGCCGCGCGTGGCCGTGCCTTCGGTACCGCCGACGACGTCCCCGGCTCCAATCGCGTCGCCGTTGTCAGCGATGCGCTCTGGCGCACGCGTCTCGGCGCCGACCCGAAGGTCATCGGCAGCACCGTCCAGCTCGATGGGCAGCCCTTCGAGATCGTCGGCGTCATGCCCCGCGCTTTCGGCTTCCCCAGCGCGGAAGTGCAGGTCTTTCTCCCGCGCTCCGTGCTCGGCGACAATGACGTGCCGCATGTGCGCGGCGTACGGTGGCTCAACGTCGTGGCACGGCTCGCACCCGGCGTCACCTTCGAGTCGGCCCGCGCCGCGGTTGGTTCGGTGCTGGAGCGGCTCTCCCGCGACTATCCGGAGAGCAACGAGGGATTCAACCGCCCCGCCATGGTCCCGCTCACCGAGTTCCTCAGCGGCAGCATTCGTCTCCCGCTGCTGGCGCTCCTCGCGGCCGTGGGACTGGTGCTCCTCATCGCCTGCGTCAACGTGGCGCACCTCATGCTCGCGCGGGGCCTCGGGCGTGCCCGCGAGATGGCCATCCGTTCCGCGCTGGGCGCCACCCGCGGCCGGCTCCTCAGCCAGCTGCTGCTGGAAAGCGCGCTCCTCGCGCTCGTGAGCGCGGCAGCCGGGCTGCTGCTGGCGTGGATCGGCGTACCACTCCTCGCGTCCCTCGCCGCCGACGTGATCCCGCGCGCAGCGGAGATCGCCATCGATCCCGCCATCGCCGGCTTCACGCTCCTCTCCGGCATCGCCGTCTTTCTCGTCGTCGGCATCCTGCCGGCCATTCGCACCGCCGAGCCGGCCGCCGGTACGTCGCTGCGCGAGGGCCGCGGCCAGTCGGGCGGCACCGGCCGGCTCGCCGATGGCCTGGTCGCCGCCGAGAGTGGCCTCGCGGTGCTGCTCCTCTGCGGCTCGGCGCTGGCGCTCACCAGTCTCTGGCGGCTCACCCACGTCGATCCCGGCCTTCGCACCGAGAATGTCGTCACCATGCGGTTGCTGCTGCAGGGAGGCCGCTATGAAGACGAGAACGTGGCGCAGCGATTCCGCACCGATCTGCTCGCGCGACTCGATGAGGTTCCCGGCGTCGTGGTCTCCGGCGCGAGCAAGCGCGCCCCGCTGACCGGCGGGGGAGAGCCGTACAGCTTCAAGCTGGTGCGGGATGGCGGCGTGGTTGACACGATCCAGCCGCCCGGCGGCATCCAGATCATTGCGCCGGGCTACTTCAGCGCCCTCTCCATTCCGCTGCTGGCCGGCCGCGAGTTCAACGGCGCCGATACCACCGATCCCACACCCATGATCGTGAGCCAGTCGCTGGCCAGGCAGGCTTGGCCCGGCCAGGAGGCGGTGGGGCAGCGGTTCCTTTTCGGCAACGATGAAGGTGTCGTCGTTGGTGTCGCCGCCGACGTGCGCCACCAGGGTCTCGCCCTGCCCGCGGCACCGGCGGCCTACATGCCGATCGCGATCCTGCAGCGCTCCGCCTACAACGTCTTCGTGCGCGTCAACGCCGCTCCGCTCGGCTTCATCGCACGCATCCGCGATGTCGTGCACGAGCTCGACCCGGACATGCCGATCAGCGATCTCGGTCCGCTCGCCTCGCAGGTCGCGGGCACGGTGGCCCAGCCACGGCTCTTCACGCTGCTGCTCGGTGTCTTCGGGGTCACCGCTCTCCTGCTCGCGTCCATCGGTGTCTATGGCGTGGTCTCGCAGGGCGTGTCCCGGCGGCATCGCGAGATCGGCATTCGCATGGCGCTTGGTGCCAACGGCCCGTCGGTGGTGCGGCTGGTGGTGGGGCATGCGCTCCGGGCCACCGTGGCGGGCAGCGCGATAGGACTCGTCGGCTTCCTCGCGGCCTCGAAGCTGGTGCGCGCCCAGCTGTATGAGGTGCGCCCCACCGATCCGCTCATCCTCGCGACGGCGCTCGTGACGCTCCTGGGCGCGGCCCTGGTGGCGGCCTGGCTCCCCGCACGTCACGCCGCGCGCGTCGACCCGATGACGGCGCTGAGAGTCGAGTGATCCGCCTCGAGGGCATCGACAAGTCGGTGCCCACCCGGCCCTCGCCCACCTTCCTTCTCCGGCGCATCAGCCTCGAGGTGGAGGCGGGCGACTTCGTCACCGTCATGGGCCCGTCCGGTGCCGGCAAGACCACGCTGCTCACCATACTCGGCATGCTCGACGGCGACTTCGCCGGCGAGTACTGGTTCGGCGAGACGGCGTGTCCACGCACTGTCGGCCCGGGAGCGCAATGCCCTGGCCCGCAGCGCGGTGGGCTTCGTGTTCCAGCACTATCACCTGCTCGACGAACTCACGGTCGCCGAGAATCTCGACCTGCCCCTCAGCTACCGGAACGTTCCGGCCGCCGACCGCGCCGCGCTGGTCGGCGATACCCTTGATCGTTTCCAGCTCGTCGGCAAGAAGGACCTCTTCCCCCGCCAGCTCTCCGGCGGCCAGCAGCAGCTGGTCGCGGTGGCGCGCGCCGTGATCGCCGGCCCGAAACTGCTCCTGGCCGACGAGCCGACCGGCAACCTTCACTCGACCCAGGGCCGGGAGATCATGGAGCTGTTCCGCCGGCTCAACGCCGGGGGCGTCACCATCGTGCAGGTGACCCACTCCGAGGAGAATGCCCGCTTCGGCAACCGGGTGATTCACCTGAAGGACGGCTGGCTCACCCCGGGGTAGATTCAAGCGCCCATGGGACTTCCCGCGCCGCGTATCCTCGTCGCCGACGACCAGTCGGACATCCTGCAGGCGCTCCGCCTCCTGCTGCGGAACGAGGGCTTCGTCGTCGAGACGGCCGCCTCCCCCGCCGCGGTCCTCGCGGCCCTCGAGGACCGTGACTTCGACGTCCTCCTCATGGACCTCAACTACACCCGCGACACCACCTCGGGCCGCGAGGGCCTCGACGTGCTCGCGCGCATTCACTGCTGGATTCATCACTTCCCACTGGTGGTGATGACTGCCTAGGGCAGCGTCGAGGGCGCCGTCGAGGCGATGCGGCGCGGCGCGCGTGACTACCTCGAGAAGCCCTGGGACAACACCCGGCTCGTGTCGCTGCTGCGCACCCAGGTGGAACTGGGACGGGCCCTCCGCCGGAGCCAGCGCCTCGAGAGCGAGAACCAGTCGCTGCGCCGGGAGGGCCAGCCCGACCTCGTCACCGAGTCGCGCGGCCATGCACGCCGCCGCTGCGGCTCATGGACCGCATCGCCCCGTCCGACGCCAACGCGCTCATCCTCGGCGAGCACGGCGTCGGCAAGGAGATCGCCGCGCGCTGGCTGCACGCCGCCATGCGCCCGCGCGGCGCGCCCGATGATCACCGTCAACGTCGGTGGTCTCGCCGAAGGCGTATTCGAGAGCGAGCTCTTCGGCCACGTCAAGGGCGCCTTCACCGATGCGAAGGCCGATCGCATCGGGCGCTTCGAGCTGGCCGACAAGGGCACCATCTTCCTCGACGAGATCGCGAACATGCCGCCGGGACAGCAGGCGAAGCTCCTCCGCGTCCTCAATACCGGCGAGTTCGAGCGGGTGGGATCCTCGCGCACCCGGCAGGTCGACGCCCGGGTCTTCTCCGCCACCAATGCCGACCTCGGCGCCGAGGTTGCCGCCGGGCGCTTTCGCGAGGACCTGCTCTACCGCCTGAACACCATCGAGATCCGCATCCCGCCGCTGCGGGAGCGGCGGGAGGACATCCCCCTGCTCGCGGCCCAGTTCCTCGATCGCTACGCCGCACACTACCGGAAGGCCGTGCGCGGCTTCCGGCCCGAGGCGATGGCCGCGATCCTGGCGTACGCGTGGCCCGGCAACGTCCGCGAACTCGATCACACCCGTCGAGCGCGCCGTGCTTCTCGCCGACGACGCCGAGATCAAGGTGGCCGACCTCTCGCTCACCCCCGGTGATCGTGCCGCACAGCTCGACCAGATGACTTTGGAGGAAGTGGAGCGCGTGCTCATCCAGAAGGCGCTGGCGAGGGCCGGCGGCAATGTCGCTGACGCCGCGAAGGCGCTGGGCCTGAGCCGGAGCGCCCTCTATCGCCGGCTGGAGCGGTTCGGGCTCTAGCGCCCATGGCGACATTCCCGCGCCGCACCGTCACCATCGCGTTCTGGGCCGCACTGCCGGCACTCGTCCTGGCACTCGGCCTCCTCTGGTTCGGCCCCTACGGGGCGCGCGCCCAGTGGACCGGGACACTTCTCGTTGTCGCCGTGCTCGCCGTCGGTCTCTCCGTGCTGTACGACCACGTGATCCGTCCCATCCAGACGGCCTCCAACCTCCTCGCCGCCATGCGCGAGGGTGATTTCTCGCTCCGCGCCCGCAGCACCGGGCCCGATGACGACCTCGGCCTCCTTTATATGGAGGCGAACGGCCTCGCCGAGATGCTGCGGGGAAATCGGCTGGACGCGCTCGAGTCGGGCACCCTGCTTCGCGCCGTCATGGCGGAAATCGACGCTGCTGTGCTCGCGTTCGATGCGGACGAGCGCCTGGTCCTCGTGAATCCCGGCGGCGAGGAGCTCCTTGGCGCCCCCGCCGCCCAGCTGATCGGCAGGCCGGCGCGGGAACTCCGCGTCGCCGACTGCCTCGAGGGAGACACGCCCCGCGTACTCGAGCGCCCCGGTGCCACCCGCTGGGAGCTCCGCCGCACGTCCTTCCGGCAGGATGGCCTCCCCCACCAGCTCGTGCTCCTCACCGATGTGAGCCGCACGCTGCAGGCCGAGGAACGGGAGGCATGGCAGCGCCTCATCCGCGTGCTCTCGCACGAGATCAACAACTCGCTGACCCCCATCCGTTCGTTCGCCGGCTCGCTCCGCAACATCGTCGAGCAGCAACCCCGGACGCCGGAAGGCGACGAGGACCTGCGCCGCGGCCTCGACATCATCGGCCAGCGCGCCGACTCATTGGGACGCTTCATTGCCGCCTACGCCCGTCTCGCTCGCCTGCCGATGCCGGTGCCGCAGCCAGTGCTGGTGGAGGATTGGGTGCAGCGGGTGGTGGCGCTGGAAACCCGGCGGAATGTCGTCGTGACGCCGGGGCCTTCCGTCGTGCTGCTGGCCGATGTCGGTCAGCTGGAGCAGTTGCTCATCAACCTCGTGCGCAATGCCGCTGACGCCGTGGACGGGAGCGACGGTACCGTCGCCGTCACCTGGTCCGTGCGCGATCGCGTGCTCGAACTCTCGGTGCTCGATGACGGTCCCGGCATCGCCGACTCGGCGAACCTGTTCGTCCCCTTCTACACCACCAAGCCCGGCGGCTCCGGCATCGGCCTCGCCCTCTCCCGCCGCATCGCGGAAGCGCACGGAGGCCGCATCTCGATCGAGAATCGCCCGCGGGGCGGATGTATTGCCACGTTGCGGTTGCCGCTGGGCCGCGAGGCCGGCGGATTTCCTTCATGATCCGATAGCCGGATCGCGGGGTAACGACAAAACGACGTTGTGTACGCTAGCTGTCTCATTCCGCAACATGAGGTACCCTATGCGCCCACGCCTCACACTGTCACTCCTCGCTGGTGTTGCCTTCATCGCAGGCACCGCGGCATGCAGCGACAACAACAGCAATACGCCCGCCGCGGACGTCTCCATTACCAGCGGTGCCAGCACCAAGACCACCACGGCCTTCTCACCCAATCCATTCACCAAGAGCCTGGCGACCAGCGGCCAGGTGACCTGGGTCAACAACGACGGCGTACAGCACGACCTCGAATCCGATACGGGCGGCGTCTTCGACACCGGCGATATCTCGCCGAACGGCACAGTCTCTCACACCTTTACGGTAGCAGGCACCTACGCGTATCACTGCTCCATTCACCCCAACATGGTCGGGACGATCGTGATCACGCCGTAGCGCAGGCCGGTTTTCGGGCGGGCGGGAGCACGCTTCACTGGTGCCGGGGCGTCCCGGGTGTCATCTTCCTGCATCTTGGACGACGCCACCCGTCTCGCCACCGCCCTTGAAGAACGCTACCGCATCGAGCGCCAGCTCGGTGCGGGCGGCATGGCCACGGTGTACCTCGCGACCGACCTCAAGCACGATCGTGAAGTAGCCCTCAAGGTCCTCCGCCCCGAACTCGGCGCCGTCCTCGGCGCCGAGCGCTTTCTCGCCGAGATCAAGATCACCGCCCGGCTCGACCACCCCCACATCCTCACCTTGATCGACTCGGGCGAGGCCGGCGGTTTCCTCTTCTATGTGCTGCCGCTTGTCCGCGGCGAATCCCTCCGCGACAAGCTCAGGCGCGAGCAGCAGCTCGGCCTGGAAGAAGCCCTCGCCATCACGAAGCAGGTGGCCAGCGCCCTCGACTATGCTCACCGCCACGGTGTCGTGCACCGCGACATCAAGCCGGAGAACATCCTGTTGTTCGAGGGCGAGGCCATGCTGGCCGACTTCGGCATCGCCCTCGCCGTCAAGGAAGCCGGCGGCAATCGCCTCACCGAAACCGGCCTCTCCCTCGGCACGCCACAGTACATGAGCCCCGAGCAGGCCACCGGCGACCGCCTCCTCGATGCCCGCAGCGACGTCTATTCCCTCGCCGCCGTGCTCTATGAGATGCTCGCCGGCGAGCCGCCCGTTACCGGGCCCAACGCGCAGGCCATGATCGCCAAGCTCATGACCGAGCGGCCGGTGCACCTCCGTATCGTGCGCGGCGCCGTCCCCGAGAACATCGACGCCGCCGTGGCCCGGGCGCTCGACAAGACCCCGGCCGATCGCTTCGCGAGCGCCGGGGACTTCTCCCGGGCCCTCGAGCTCAAGCCGATCACCGGCACAGTACCCGTTGCCGTCGCGACTGGCGCGGCAGCCGCAGCGAAGCCGAAGCGTGGCCTCTGGATTGGCCTGGCCGCCGCGGCACTTGTTGCAGCCGTCGCTGGCGCCTTCGCCATGAAGGGCAAGGCTCCCGCCGCACCGCGCGTCGAGTCCTTCGCCCTCCGCGACCGCACCCAGCTCACGACGTCGGGCAATGTCTTCGTCTCCGCCATCAGCGCTGACGGCAAGCAGCTCGCCTACATCACCCACAATTGCGGCACCAACGGCTGTTCCTTCGCCGTCGACATCCAGGATGTGGGCGGCACCGCGACGCACCGCATTCTCGACGACATTACCGCCGGCTACGGGCTCGAGTGGAGTCCCGACCGCCGGAACCTGATCTTCGTCGGCACCTGGCAGGGTCGCTATGGCTACTACCTGCTCTCGGCCCTCGGCGGAACACCACGATTCCTCACACCCGGCGCAGCCATGTTCTACGCCGGCGGTGACTCGCTGCTGGTTGGCCCCGCCGGCCCCAGTGCCGACTCGTCGTTCCAGGTCAAGGTCACCTCGATCGACGGCACGGTGCGCGACAGTATTCGCGTCGCCGGCCCCGGGACTGGGCCTCGACGGATTGAGCGTCTCACCCGGTGGCAAGTGGATCGTGGCGCTGGTCGTCCAGTCGGGCCGCGGCTTCTGGCAGGTGTTCGATCGCAGCGGCAAGGTGGCTGATCACGTCCTCAACTCCTGCACCTGCCCGGGTCGCATCACCAGCGACGCCCTGTGGCTCACGCGCTCCGGCCAGGGCTTCGAGTCCATCATCCGTCTCGGCATCGACCCCGCCACCGGCAAGCTTGCCTCGCGTCAGGACACGCTGCTCTCCGGCAACTTCAACAATTTCAGTGTCACGGCCGACGGTTCGACCCTTGTGGTCGATGACGGCAATTCCGATTTCTCGCTCTGGGCCCTCGGGTTCCAGGATGCCCTCGCGGGAAAGTTCACCGACGCCGATCGCCGCGCGAGATCGTCCAGTCGCATCCTGAGCGCGCTGTCGCCCGATGGCGGCCGGATCCTCATTGCCCGCGACGTGGCGTCATCGACCGGGCAGGCCGAGCGGCGCTACACCGGTACAGCCGTTCGCGGGTGGACCCGAGGCCCCACTGAATACCGCCGCCGGCACGCGGTCATCGAAGTGGATCGATTCAGTGACTGTGCAGTTCGGCACCCTGGTCGAGGGCGGCGCGAAGGTCAGCCTGATGGACGTGCGCACCGGTGCCGTCACGCGCACGCTGGACCTGCCCGACTCGCTGGCGCGAGACGTCGTGCCCCTCCCGATGGCTGGGCCTGGGTCCCAGCCAGTTCGGACCGGCTGGTCGTTCGCCATGGCGACAAGACGATCGAGGTCCCGAAGCCGTCCTGGTTCGCCCGGTTTTCATGGCCTCGATGTGGATGCGAGCGGCCAGCGGCTTCTGATGGTCGGCTGGGGCGCGACCGGATACGCTTGGTGTCGCGGTCGTGCCGGTCGATGGCGGCACACCGGTCATGTGGGCGAGGGCCTTCGCCGAGACGGGCCGCGCCCGGTTCCTCGCCGATGGCTCGATCCTCTTCCAGCCGTGGGATACGCCGGAGTCGATCGTCTTCTACAAGGTGACGGCACCGGAGAAGATGGAGCGGCTCGGCAAGGTGCCGCGGTCGGTCGCCGGCGTGAATGTGTCGGATGACCTCAAGCGCGCCATGGTGCTCGAGGCCGACTACCACGGCGATGCCTTCATGAGCCGCATCGTTCGCCCCTAGCTCTTCCCTCGTCCCTCTTCCCTCTTCCCTGTTCCGTAACACCTCCCACAGACACGCGTTCAAGACCCCGACGCTGCGCAACGTCGAGCTGACCGCGCCATACATGCACAACGGTGTGTACGGGACGCTGGAGGAGGTGCTGGATTTCTACAATCGTGGTGGTGGTGCGGGGATCGGAAGTGATGTGCCCAACCAGACGCTGCCCTTCGACAAGCTGGACCTGACTACGGCGGAGCAACGTGCGATCATCGCCTTCCTGCGTACCCTCACGGATACCACAGGACTTCCCCGGCGACAGCTTACTGTCACTGTCGCGACAACAAGGCAGTGACTAGCGGGTTGAGCGTTCGCGGCGTGGACGGGGAGATGGATGCAACTGCTTTGGCATAGCGAGGTTACGCGGGCCGAACTCGGTTCCCACACCCCACCATTCGATCGGCTCGCCCCACAGCGCGGCGTATGTCATCGCCAGCCGCTCGGCCGACTCCGGTGAATAGGGCTCGAGGATCTCTTCCGTCGTCCCAGTGCGCGTGCCTCTCAGCACGATGCCCTCAGGGAACCAGTCGTTGGTGCGCATGGCCGATACTGCAGCCCGGGACCAGATCCGTCCAGACCCGCCGATTGTAACGCGCCCTTTCCTCTTCCCTGTTCCCTCTTCCCTGTTCCCTCTTCCCTGTTCCCTGTTCCCTCTTCCCTGTTCCCTCTTCCCTGTTCCCTGTTCCCGCTTCCCGCTCTATCCCCTCTTTGCCAGAGACAGCAGCAGCTCGCCAAGGATCAGCACCACGATGATGATCTCCAGGGCCTCCGCTCTGGCGGCCACCGCCATGTCGTTCAGCGACTCGGCGAGCGTACGGGCCAGCGTCAGCTTGCGTTCCACGCTCTGCCGCCACGCCGGTTCATTCATCACGTCCAGCACGGCCCGGTAGATCCTCGCCAGGTAGATGTCATCCGTGATGCGAAGGGCGCTGGTCGCCTGCTGGATCAGTCGCGAGGTCTTCGCCGTGAGCCGGTGCACCTCGGTCACGAGGCGTTGCGTGCGCCGTGCGAACAACGCCCCCGGTCCGACGCCCATGCCCGCCGCACGGCTCTCCAGCTGCGGCAGGCGGGTTTCGAGGATGGCGTCGTACACCTCCAGTTCCAGCAGCTGCGCATTGGCGAACTCGATCAGCAGCTCCACGTCGTGATCCGCCGGGTCCGGTTCCACCACCAGCGCCGCGTCGTAGGCGACGATGGTACGGTCGAGCTCCGTGTAGCGGAACTCGCGGCCGAGCAGGCTTTCCCGCGCATCCGCCGAGAGAACGCGGGTTTCTCCGAGCAGGAGGCACGTCAGTTCGGCTTCGCTGATGCCGGTCGGCGGCTCCCGGTCGAGCCGGAGGATGGCGTACTCCTCGCGCATCGGGCTCCGGTCCCGCTCCTGTATCGCCGGGCCCAGCAGTGATTCAAGCGCCAGGGCCAGTGGCTCCGCCCAGATTCGCATGTCGGTGCGATGGATCAATTCGGCGCCCACCGACACCAGCTCCGGCCATGCCATTTCCGGCGGCCACGTGAGGATCCGGCGGCAACTGAAGACGCCGATGTCGTACACGGCGACATGGAGGGTCTCGGTCCAGCCTGAGGGAGGCGACGCGACATTTGTGGTGTGGTCACCGGGCAGGTCGATGATCAGGGGGGCAACGGGTATGCGGATGCTGCTCTGTGCCTCACCTCGCGTAAGTGTCATCCGGCGGCCCTTCCGGCCGGCCGACAGCACGCGCGCTTCCGCGGCGGCGAGGTCGATTCGTTCGCCCACATCGATGAGCAGGGTAAGCCCGAGCGTGCCGCGCGGCGCGAGTGGCATTTCAGCCAAGGTACCTGAAATCCGGGATCAGGGGATGACGTCCCTGGGCATTACCTGAAGGCGGCGAGCACTCCCCGCGCCGCCGCAATCGCCCGGCTGACGTCACGCTCGCTCGTCCGCCAGTTCACCACGCTCACCCGCATCGCCCGCCGGCCGCGCCAGGTCGTCCCGCTGAAGAACGCCTCGCCGGTCGCGTTGATGCCCGCGATGACGCGATCGGTGTACTGGTCGTGATCCTCCTCGGTCGCGCCGGCGCGCGGATCGCAGAACCGCACCAGGCCCTGGTTGAGTTCCGACACCCACAGCGCCTCCGCGCCCTTCAGCCCGCCGATGCCGGTGACGATCGCACGGCAGTGTTCGCACGAGCGATCTACCAGCGCCTCGAGCCCCTCGCGCCCCAGCTCGCGGATCGCCGCGTACACCGTGTAGCCCCGCCCCCGCCGGGAGAACTCCGGCGTCCAGTCGAGCTCGTCCCGCGCGCGGTCGTCGGCCACGAGGTACGACGCGCTGATCGTCATCGCCGCCCGGTGGGCCTCACGGTCACGAACGATGGCGATACCGCAGTCGAACGGCACGTTGAGCCACTTGTGGCCGTCCGTGGCCCAGCTGTCGGCCGCTTCGACGCCCGCCATGAGCGCGTGCTTGCTGCGGCTCGCCCGTGCGATCAGGCCGAAGGCCCCGTCGATGTGCACCCACGCGTTCGACGCCCGCGCGATCGGGATCAACTGCTCGAACGGATCGAACGCCGCGATGTTGAGGTCGGCCGCATTGAGCACGATGATGCTCGGGCCCTTCCAGGCCGCGAGTGCGCTGGCGAGCGTCTCCGGCGCGAGCTGGCCGGCATCGTTCGTGGGCAGGATTTCGAGGTTGCGCGTCCCGAACCCGAGGAAGCGCGCGGCGCGATCGATGGTGCTGTGCCGCTGGTCGCTCATGAAGATCCGCATGGCGGGCGCACCACTCAGCCCATCACGCGCCACGTCCCAGCCCCGGCGCTGCAGCTGCGCGTGGCGCGCCGCGGCGAGGCAGGTGAAGTGCGCCATCTGGCAGCCGGTCGTGAACGCGAACGACGCCTCGCGTGGCAGGTCGAGCAACTCCTTGATCCACGCCCCGGCCACCTCCTCCACCACCGCCGCCGCCGGTGCCACCGCAAACAGGCCCGAGTTCCCGTCCCACGCGGACGTCAGCCAGTCGGCGGCGAGCGCCGAGTCGAGCGATCCGCCGATCACCCAGGCATAGAACCGGCCGCAGGCCGACGCGTTGTGGCCGCCTGCGGTTGCGCCACCAGGTCATCGATGATCCGTGCGGGATCGGCCCCCGCGCCGGCAGCGGCAGGTGCAGCCTGGCGCGCAACGTCGCCAGGTCGGTCGTCGCGCCGACCGGTATGGTGTCCAGGCTCGTCAGCCACTCCGAGGAATGATGAAGGGCGCGCGCCAGCGCGGGCGGGGTATCCGGCTGCTCAGGTGTCACGACGAACTCCGGGCAAGGTCCGGCTGAAATTCTAGCCGGACCCGCCCGGAGCCGCTGCTGTCGCACCAGTGTTGCTCGGGCCGGCTGGGTTGGGGTGAAGCGCCCAACCTAGGAACCATGTTGCGACGCCGTAACGCCGGGGTACGTACTCGCCCGCACGGTGAATAGCGGGCCGCCCTGTTCCGGGTTAAATCTGAGATTCCAATCCGAGATCGAATCCAGCCAGGAGGTCGATTGACTGACTCAGGCGACCACCCCCCGGCAGTATCGCTGATCCGCGGTGATCCGTTGTACCGGGTGCAGCGCGCCGTCGGCCTCATTCCCGCCGAGGGGCTCGGCATCGGCCGGCGGGCCGTGTTTTTCGCGCTCGTCACCTGGCTGCCCATTGCCGCCTGGGCCTGGTGGCGCGGTCACGCCGTGGCGGGCGCGCTGGATGAACCGCTGCTCCACCACTTCGGCGTGACGATCCGCTGCCTGGTCGCCATCCCCCTGCTCATCATCGCGGAAGGCGTGGCCCACGCCGTGACGATGCGCCTGTTGCCCCAGTTCCTGCGCGCCGGCATCGTGACGGACAACGAGGCATTCCGTGCCGTCGTGAGGCGCGCCGAACGGGCGCGCGACCAGACGCTGCCCTGGATCCTGATCGCCGGCGCGGTCATCGCCTGGGTCGTCCTGGCCCCGGCGACGCACCAGGCGCACGATATCATCTGGGCGGTGGATGAGCCGGCGACCCGCAGCGTCGGCTTCGGGGGTGGTGGTACCTGTACGTCGCGCGCGCGGTCTACGTGGCACTGATGCTCGCGTGGTTCTGGCGGCTGTTCCTGCTGACCCGGTTCATGTTCTACCTGTCGCGCCTTCCGCTTTCGCTCGTGCCTACCCATCCCGATCGTCACGGCGGGCTCGGCTTCCTTTCTGCGGTTCCGGGGGCCTTCGCCCTCGTCATCCTGGCGCTCTCGGCGGTGCTCTCCGCCGGCTGGGCCCACGACGTGAAGTACCACGAGATGAGCCTCAACAGCCTGAAGGTGCCGGCGGCTTCCTTCCTCGTGCTGGTCCTCGTGATCTTCCTGTCACCGCTCTTCGTCTACCTTCCCGTCCTCTTGCGGACGCGCAAGTTCGCCCGGCTGGAGTATGCCGCCCTGGTGGCACGCCATGGCCGTGCGGTGCGCGAGCGGTGGATCAACGGCAAGCCGGTGGTCGAGGACGAACCCCTGCTCCAGGCCCAGGAGATCGGCCCGGTCGCCGATACCATTTCCATGTACGATGCCGTGGAGCGCATGCGCCCTGTGCCGGTCGATAAGACCAGCCTCATTGCGGTGCTGGTCCCCGCGATCATCCCCATGATTCTGGTCGTGGCGCTGCGCGTGCCGCTCAAGGAAATGATCCTCTCTCTCCTGAAGGCACTCACCTAGGAGAAAGCACGCGTGGGTCCGCTGCGTATCTTGTATGCCATGACATCCCGGACGGCCTCATCGGCTTCTTCACCCGCGGGAAGAGCGGACCTGCTTGACTGATGCGGTAGCCCGCCTCACCGCGTCCCTGGCCGACCGTTACCGCATCGAGCGGGAGCTCGGTGCGGGCGGCATGGCCACCGTCTACCTCGCGCACGACCTCAAGCACGACCGCCCCGTCGCCATCAAGGTCCTCCACCCGGAGCTCGCCGCCGTCATCGGCGCCGAACGGTTCCTCAGCGAGATCAAGGTCACCGCGAACCTGCAACACCCCCATATCCTCCCGTTGATCGATTCGGGCTCGATCAGTCATCCTGAGGCGTAGCGATGGATCGTCTTTCCTTTACTACGTCATGCCTTATGTGTCCGGGCGAATCCCTTCGCGACCGCCTCACCGCGAGAAGCAGCTCCCCGTCGAGGACGCCGTGCGCATCGCCCGCGAAGTCGCCTCCGCGCTCGACTCGCCCATCGGCAGGGCGTGGTCCATCGCGACATCAAGCCGGAGAACATCCTGCTGCAGGACGGTTCGGCCCTCGTCGCCGACTTCGGGATCGCCCTCGCCGTCCAGCAAGGCCGGCGGCAGCCGCATGACCCAGACCGGCATGTCGCTCGGTACGCCCGCTACATGTCGCCCGAGCAGGCCATGGGCGAACGCGACATCGGCGCCCGCAGCGACATCTACGCGCTCGGCGCCATGACCTACGAGATGCTGGTGGGCGATCCGCCCTTCACCGGCAGCACGGTGCAGGCGATCGTCGCCAAGGTGATGACCGAGAAGCCGACGCCGCCCTCGCGCATCCGCGATACGGTGCCGCCGAACGTCGAGCACGCGGTCATGACGGCGCTGCAGAAGCTCCCCGCCGATCGCTTCTCCACCGCGAAGGATTTCGCCGACGCCCTCGCGGACAGCGGACGCTCGGGCAGCTATGCCGCGACCGTCGTTACCTCACGTCCTCGCGCCCTTCGCGCTCTTCGCGCCCTTCGCGCCCTGTCGTCCTCGCCGCCGCCGCGCTGATCTTCACCGCCGCGGGCTCGCGGCTGGGTCCTGCGCGGCAGCCCGCGCGCCGCCGAAGGCGCCGACCCTCCGCTTCGTCCTCGGCCTTCCCCCGGACGTCCGGATCGCGACGCCGATCACCAACCCGATCGCGATTTCGCCCGACGGTGACGTGGTCGCGTTCTCTGGGCGGGGCGGCGATGGGCCGCTCCAGATCTTCGTGCGACAGATGGACGAACTCGGTGTGCATCCGCTCCCCGGCACCGAAGGTGGTGAGCAGCCGTTTTTCTCCCCCGACGGCAAGTGGATCGCGTACTTCGCGAACCACCAGATGAAGAAGGTGCCCGTGACCGGCGGGCCGCCGACGGTGCTGGCCGAGCTTCCCGGCGGCCTCGCATACGGCGGCGCCTGGGCTCCCGATGGTCGCGTCGTCGTGTCGCGCGGGAACTCGCTCGCAATCATTCCGGCCGGGGGCGGCGCGCTGAGTCTCCTCTCCGCGACGGACACCGCGACCGATCGCCTGCTCATGAATCCCAAGATCCTTCCCGACGGCAAGACGGTGATCGTGACGCGCTGGCGCGGGTCCACCGTCTCGGCGGGCCTGTGGGTGGCCACGATCGGCGAGGGCAAGGCGACCGACCTGCAGTTGCCCGGCTCCTATGTGCTCGGCATGATCGACGACCAGCTCGTCTACGACACGCAGTCCGGCGTGCTGATGGCGGTTCCTTTCGACATTGGCAAGCGAAAGGTCATGGGCCCGCCCGTATCGGTGCTGGAAGGCATTGCGGTCGGTGCCAATGGCGCGGCGCAGGCGGCGATCTCCCGCAGCGGGTCACTGGTCTACCAGACCGGCGCACTGCTTCGGCACGCACTGATTACCGACATGCGGGGGACGAACGTTTCGGCACTGCTGGAGCCTGGCAAGTACTCCGCGCCGCGCTTTTCTCCCGACGGAAACCGCATCGCCATCGGACTGCTGACCCAGGGCACGGCGGACATATGGATGTACGACCTCCGCTCCCAGACGCTCGGCCGCATCACCACGGAAGGCGACGTCAACGACCGGGCCGAGTGGAGTCCCGACGGCAAGCGCATCATCTTCCGGTCCAATCGGGGCGGGCCGCTCGCGCTCTGGTCCCAGCCGGCCGACGGCACGGGAAAGGCCGAACTGGTGCTGCGCGATCCCGCCGCCGAAATCTGGGAAGGCGTCCCGACCGCCGATGGGAAGAGCATGATCTACCGCACCGGCACCATCGGCACCGCCGACATCTGGATCCGGCAGTTGACCGGCGACACCATCCGGCATCCGCTCGCTACCACGCCGTTCACCGAGTGGTCCGGCCGGCCGTCACCCGATGGCCGGTGGCTCGCCTATGAGTCCAACGAGACCGGTGACTTTCAGGTCTACGTTCGTCCCATGGTCGAGGGCGGCGCACGGCAGCAGATATCGGTCGACGGCGGTGTCGAGCCGGTGTGGTCGCCCGATGGCACCCGGCTCTACTACCGGCACAACGACGAGTTCATGGCGGCGACGCTGGGCACGAAGAACGGGCTCGCCATCGTGGGGCGCGAGACTCTCTTCAAGGGTGACTATCCCGTCACCACGGGGCATGCCAACTACGACGTCGCACCCGACGGGAAGCATCTCCTGTTGCTGCGGCCGGTTTCCGATTCGGTCCGCGCGATCGTAGTGCACGACTGGGCCAGCGAGTTCCGGGCGAAGATTGCCGCCGCTGGCAGGTGACTCGAACGAGAGGAGGCACATAATGAAGTCGAATATGGGAACGGCCGACCGCGTCATCCGTACCGTGCTGGCGCTGGCGGTCGGAGTGCTCTGGTACACCGGCCGCATCAGCGGTACCGTGGCGATCGTGCTCGGCGTAATGGCCGTGATATTTCTGGTGACCAGCTTCGTGAGCTGGTGCCCGGCCTACGCGCCCTTCGGCTGGTCCACCCGCGGGAAGAGCGGCCCTGCTTGACTGACGCGGTAGCCCGCCTCACCGCGTCCCTGGCCGACCGTTACCGCATCGAGCGGGAGCTCGGTGCGGGCGGCATGGCCACGGTCTATCTCGCGCACGACCTCAAGCACGATCGCCCCGTCGCGATCAAGGTCCTCCGCCCGGAGCTCGCCGCCGTCATCGGTGCCGAGCGCTTCCTGAGCGAGATCAAGACCACCGCGAACCTCCAGCACCCGCATATCCTCCCGCTGTTCGATTCGGGCTCGATCAGTCATCCTGAGCGCAGCGAAGGATCGTCGTTCCTTTACTACGTCATGCCTTATATCGAGGGCGAATCCCTTCGCGACCGGCTCACGCGCGACAAGCAGCTCTCCATTGCCGACGCCGTGCGCATCGCCACCGAGGTGGCGGGTGCCCTCGACTATGCCCATCGCCGCGGCATCGTCCATCGCGACATCAAGCCGGAGAACATTCTCCTGCATGACGGCCGCGCCCTGGTCGCCGACTTCGGCATCGCCCTCGCCGCCAGCAAGGCGGGCGACAGCCGCATGACCCAGACCGGCATGTCGCTCGGCACGCCCGCCTACATGTCGCCCGAGCAGGCGATGGGCGAGCGCGACATCGGCCCCCGCAGCGACATCTACGCGCTCGGTGCCACGACGTACGAGATGCTGGTCGGCGACCCGCCCTTCTCCGGCAGTACGGTGCAGTCGATCGTCGCCAAGGTGATGACCGAGAGGCCCACGGCACCGAGCCGCATCCGTGATACGGTGCCGCCGAACGTCGAGCACGCGGTCCTCACGGCGCTGCAGAAGCTCCCCGCCGATCGCTTCGCCTCCGCGAAGGAATTCGCCGACGCGCTCGCGGATAGCGGACGCTCAGGTAGCTATGCCCCGACCGTGGCTACCCGCACGTCCTCCCGCCCTCACGTCCTCACGTCCTTCGGGCGCCTTTCGCGCCCTTCGCGCCTCGGCCTTTTCGGTGGCCGCAGCACTCATCTCCACCGCCGCGGTTCGCGGGCTGGTTCCTGCGCGGCGGCCCGCGCCGCAGGCCCCACCGTCTACGATGCCGCCCTCCCCGACAGCGCCGCCATCACCTTCGGCGCGACGACGTCCACCAACAGCTTCGGCGCGGCCCGGCGCAACCTGTCGATCTCGCCCAAGGGCGACTTCGTCGTGTACGCATCCCGCAGCGGGGACTCGACCCGGTTCTGGTACCGAAGTCTGACGAATGCATCCTCGCATCCCATCAGCGGTACCGAGGGCGGCACCGGTCCGAGGATTTCTCCCGACGGATCGCGCATCGCGTACACCGTCGGCAATCGGGTCATGCTCATCCCCGTCGCGGGGGGCACGCCCCGGATGCTGCTGGACGCCCAGGTGCCGGACACCCCGGAATGGATTTCCAATACCGAGCTTTTCCTGCAACAGCGCACCGGAACCCGCTTCACCTGGCTCGACCCCGAGGGTGGCGTGACGCGTACCGTGGATGTGACACGCGCCTGCCTCATCGGGCACTGGATTCCGGAGCACAGCAAGGTGATCTGCTCCTACAACGGAACGGCGTCGATTGTGGACCCGATCTCCCGCGAGGAGTGGAACCTGCGCGTCGCTCGGCCCGATGGTTCTCCCGGGGCACTGCTGGCCGGGTTCGGGTTCCGGGTCGTTGGTGGCGCGTACGTCCTCTACATGTCGGTGGACGGCGTCCTCCGTGCTGCACCCTACGACCACAAGCGACACCTCGTCGGCCGGTCGGTCACGCTGGATGGCGGCGTTCGCGGTGAGGCGCTGGGCGATGCCCAGATCGACCTGGCGCCGAACGGCACGCTCGTGTTCGCCCCGGGAGTGAACGCGACGGTTGGGCACGTCGTCCGGCTTCGCCCGGGGCAGGCGCCCCAGCCACTGGTGGCCGAGGCAGCCGCCTTCCAGCGCATTGACATCAGCCGCGACGGTCGCTGGCTCGCTGCCGCCGTGCAGATGCCGGAGGGCCAGGAGCTGCGCTTCTACGACCTGCGCGACGGGCAGCGTAGCACGGTGCTCAACGCCGAACTGGTTCGCCACCCCCTCTGGAGTCCCACCGGCGAGCGGCTCCTCGTGGGCCGGCGCGACTCCAGCGTCACCTCGGTCCTCATGATCACGCCCGGGTCCGGCCAGAAGCCCGTCACCCTGCTGACCGTCGAGGGTGCCCCACTGGCGGTCGATCCGATCGACTATCCCGATGAGCACACCGTGCTCGTCCAGGACTGGGGCGCCAACGTCACCCGCCGCTTCGACCCTGCGGTATCCCCGGTGCAATTCGACACCGTCCTCGCGGCGGCGAGGTTCCCCTCCGTCGCACCAGGCGGAAAGCACATCGTCTATCAGGACGGTGGTGCATCCGGAGTCCTCGTCACCAGCTATCCCGTTGCCGGCCGGCGCTGGCAGGTTGCGGCCGACGGTGTCGAGCCGCTCTGGCTGTCGCCCACGGAGATCCTCTGTCGCATCGGCGTCTCCTGGTATCTCACGCGCATCAACCCGGCGACCGGCGAACCGCTCGGACCCGCCACGTTCTGGGGCCGCGATCCGCGATTCAACGACACCGCCGGATGGTCCAACCGCCCCGACTGGAGCGGCGGCATCATCTACGTCCAGGGTCCCGCCCCAGGTGAGCGCTTCCTACCTTCGCGTCGTGCCCGACTGGGTGGCGCAGATGAAGTCCGCGGTCGCCGCCGCGAACAAGTGACTGCGCCACAGGGTCTCACCGCTGCCCTCGCCGACCGCTACCGCATCGAGCGCGAACTTGGCCAGGGCGGCATGGCCACCGTCTACCTCGCCCACGACCTCAAGCACGACCGCAAGGTCGCCATCAAGGTCCTCAAGCCGGAACTCGGCGCCGTCATCGGCGCCGAGCGCTTCCTCGCCGAGATCAAGGTCACCGCCAACCTGCAGCACCCGAACCTGCTTCCCTTGTTCGACTCCGGCGAAGCGGCCGGACTCCTCTACTACGTCATGCCCTTCGTCGAGGGCGAGACCCTCCGGGCCCGGATCGAGCGGGAGAAGCAGCTCCCCGTCGACGACGTCATTCGCCTTGCGTCGCTCATTGCCGGCGCACTCGACTACGCCCACGCCCGCAACGTCATCCATCGCGACCTCAAGCCCGAGAACATCCTCCTCCAGTCGGGCCAGCCGGTGATCGCCGACTTCGGCATCGCCCTGGCCGTGGCCAAGGCCGGCGGCGGCCGCATTACCGAGACCGGGCTCTCGCTCGGCACTCCGCACTACATGAGTCCCGAGCAGGCCTCCGGCGATCGCGCCCTCGACGCGCGGTCCGATCAGTACTCGCTGGTGCCGTGACCTACGAGATGCTCACCGGGGAGCCGCCCCACACCGGCGCCACCGCGCAGGCGATCATCGTCCGGCTCATGACCGAGACGCCGCGGAGCATCCGCGCCACCCGGCCCGCCGTCTCGCCGGCGATGGATCTCGCCGTCAGGCGCGCACTTGTCCAAGGCGCCCGCCGACCGCTTCGCTTCCTGCGGCGACTTCGCCCGGGCCCTGAGCCAGGCCGGCGCTTCCGGTACATCCACAGCGACCTCGGATGCAAGTAGCCGCTCCTGACCCGCCCCCATCCACCTCGCCTTGACCCTCACCGGCGTCGCGGTCGTCGCGCTCGGCGCCTGGCTTCTCTTCCGCCAGGCGCCGGCATCCGCCGCGACGCCGAAGTCCCTCGCCGTGCTCCCGTTCGAGACCGTGGGCGGCGACACCGCCAACGCCTACTTCGCCGAGGGTATCGCCGATGAGCTCACCACCGCGCTCAGTCATGTCCCCGGGCTGCGTCTCGCCGGGAAGCGTTCGGCGGCGCGCTTCAGCGGCCGCACCAGCACGGTAGCAGGAGATCGGGAGGCGCTGAACGTGGCCTCGGTGCTCGAGGGCTCGGTGCGTCGCGCCGATAGTCGCGTGCGGGTGAGCGCCGAGCTGACCGACGCCTCCGACGGCGTCGTCATCTGGAGCGACACCTACGAGCGCGATGCGAGGGATGTGTTCAAGGTGCAGGATGACATTGCGAACGCGATTGCCGGTGCACTGCGCGTGCGGCTGTCCGGCGGCTCTGGCCTCCGGCACATCGGCTGCCCGTGGCACCAGCGACCTCGAAGCGTACGACCTCTACCTGCGCGGCCTCTACCTCTTTCGCCGTCGCGGCCCCGGTCTGGTGCAGGCACGGGAGTACTTCGAGCAAGCCATGCGCGCGACAGCACATTTGGCCGCGCGTACGCCGCCCTTGTGTCCACACTGCTCACGACGCCTTACTTCCTGCCCGTTCGCATGGGTGAGATGCTGCCGGCGGCGCGCGCGGCCGCCGGACGGGCACTCGCTCTCGACCCGGATCTTGCCGAGTCCCATGTGGCGATGGGCTTCGTGTATGCCGAATCGTTCGACTGGCCCCACGCCGAGGCTGAATACCGGGAAGCGATCGCGCTCGATCCGGGCAGCGTGGAGCCGCTGTACCGACTGGGCAACATGCTGCTGGTCACCGGGCGCGCAGAAGAGGCGGTGCCGGTACTGGAAGCGGTGAGAACTCGTGATCCTCTCTATGCGGTGGCGTCCTCGTACCTCGGGTGGGCCTATGCCGCGACCGGGCGCTTCGACGACGCCGTCGCCGAGGGCCGGCGCGCACTCGCGCTCGAGCCCCAGGGGCTGCCGCAACTCGGCATTCTCTCCTCTATCTATAACGCGGCCGGCCGGCCCGACAGCGCCGTCGCGCTTTCACGGCGGGTGATTGCACTCAGCCCTTCGCCTTCGCGCATCGGCTCCGCCGCACGCGCATTTGCCCTCGGTGGCCAGCCGGCGGACGCACAGGCGCGCATTAGGCAACTCGAGGCCATGGCACCAGGAACCTGGGGGCGGGAGAGCGGCCTTGCGTATGCCCTGATGGGCCTCGGCGATACCACGCGCGCCTTGGCCGCAATGGAGCGCGCGGCAAGTGGCGACGGCGATCTGCTCTCCGCGTCGTTCCCCCAGCTCTTCTTCGCCGGCCGGATGGAGCCTCTGCGCGGCAACGCCCGGCTTCTTGCCGTGATGAAACGCTACAATCTCGAGCCGGAGCGGTTTTTCCCGGCCCAGCCGAAGTGACCATGCTGGATCACCTCACGGCGGCATTGTCCGACCGCTACCGGATCGAGCGCGAGCTCGGTCAGGGCGGCATGGCCACGGTCTATCTCGCGCACGACCTCAAGCACGATCGCAATGTCGCCATCAAGGTGCTCCGCCCCGAGCTCGCCGCCACCATCGGCGCCGACCGCTTCCTCTCCGAGATCCACACCGTCGCCGCGCTGAGCCATCCGCACATCCTGCCGCTGTTCGACTCGGGCGACGGCCGAGTGTCCTGTACTATGTCATGCCCTTCGTCGAGGGCGAGACGCTCCGCGGTCGCCTCGACGCGAGAAGGCGCTTCCGCTCGACGAGGCCGTTCGCCTCACCCGGGAGATCGCCGACGCACTCGGCTATGCCCATTCGCGCGATGTCATCCATCGCGATATCAAGCCGGAGAACATCCTGCTTCAGATCGGGCCACGCCGTCGTCGCCGATTTCGGCATCGCGCGGGCCGTGAAGGCCGCAGGCGCGGAACGGATGACCGATGTCGGTCTCGCGCATCGGCACTCCCGCATACATGAGCCCGGAGCAGGCGGCCGGCGAGCGCGACCTGGATGGCCGCAGCGATCTCTACGCCCTGGCCAGCGTGCTGTACGAGATGCTCGCCGGCGAGGCGCCGTTCACCGGTGCCACCGTCGAGGCGATCCTGGTGCAGCGCTTCACCCAGCCGCCGCCGAAGGTCACGGAGAAGCGGCCCGGCGTGCCGCGCACGCGTCGAGGCGGCGCTCTGCACGCGCCATGGCGCGCGACCCGAGGACCGTTTCCGCCACCGTCGGCGCGGTTCATCGACGTCGCTCGAGTCGAGCAGGCCGCGGCGAGCGCCGACCGCGGAGCGCTCCATCGCCGTGCTCCCGTTCGCGAACATGAGCGGCGACCCCGAGAATGAGTATTTCTCCGATGGCATCTCCGAGGAAATCATCAACGCGCTGGCCCGCTGCCCCGGCTGCGGGTCGCGGCGCGCACCTCGGCCTTCTCGTTCAAGGGGAAGAACGTCGACCTCCGGAGCGTCGGCGAGCAGCTCAACGTCGCCACGGTGCTCGAGGGAAGCGTGCGGCGGGCCGGCGGAGCGGATTCGCATCACCGCACAGCTCATCAACGTCGCCGACGGCTATCACCTCTGGTCGGAGCGATACGATCGCGAGCTCACCGACATCTTCGCCATCCAGGACGAGATCGCCACGGCCATCGCGGAGAAACTGAAGGTGACCCTCGGTGTGGGCAGCGAGCGGCAGCTCGTTCGCGCCGCGCACCGCGAGCGTCGAGGCCTACGACCTCTACCTCAGGGGTCACGCCTTCGTGCGCCAGCGTGGGCTGGCCCTGCTGCGCGCCGCGGAATCCTTCGAGCAGGCCATCGCGCTCGATCCCGGCTTCGCCCTTGCCCACGCCGAGCTCGCAGAGGCGCTGGTGCTCATGAGCCTGTACGGAATCGTCTTTCCCGCCGACATCCGTGACCGGGTGCGCGAGGCAACCTCGCGGGCGCTGGAGCTCGAACCCGCCCTCGTCGCGACCCAGATCGCCCTGGCTCTCTACTCCATGATCGTGGAGTTCGACCCGGCCGCAACGATGGCGGCCTTTGCCCGCGCCATCGAGCTCGACCCGATGGACATCGATGCACGGACCTTCCAGGCGGCCTTTGACTTCTGCTACATCCGTGGCCAGCACGACCGGGCCGCGGCGCAGCTGCTCGGCGTCATAGAATCGGATCCGCTGAGCGCGGTCGCGCGCGGGCAGGCCGGAATCGTGCTCGCGTTCGGGGGAAAGCTGGCGGAGGCCGAGGCGCAGGCACGGCGGGGTATCGAGCTCGATCCGGGCGCGTTCTATTCCCACTGGGCACTGCTGCATGCCCTGATGCTCGGTCCCGACCCGGCCGCTGGGGTCGAAGCCGGCCGACGCATGCTGGCACAGTTCGGCCGTCACCCCTGGCTGATGATGGGAGTGGCCTTCGCCTGCGGTGCCGCGGGCCAGCATGACAAGGCCGAGGCGATCTACGCCGAACTCGCGGCGCGCTCCCGCGGCGAGTATGTGCAGCCGGTATCCCTCGCCATCGCAGCGCTGGGAGCCGGCCGGAAGGACCTCGCACTGCAGCACCTTCGCGAGGCGGCGCGTGTTCGCGATCCCATGCTGGCCGCGACCGGCCTGCACGGACCGATGTATCCCGCAATCCGCCGCGACCCTGAATACCTTGCGATCCTGAAGGACCTGGGCTGGGAAAGGCCTGCCGATGTCTGACGCGATCCGCCCCATCACTCTCGACGAGATCCGCGCCGCGCGTACCCGCATCGCCGGTACCATCACCCGCACGCCGCTGGTCCGGCTCGAGCTGGGCGATGGCTTCCCCGACATCCGCCTCAAGCTCGAGAACCTCCAGCCCATCAACTCCTTCAAGCTCCGCGGTGCTGCCAACGCCGTTGCGATGTTGAGCGACGCGGAGCGCAGGCGCGGCGTCTGGACCATCAGCGCCGGCAACGCCGGACAGGGTGTCGCCTACGCCGCACGCAAGGCCGGCGTCCCCTGCACGGTCGTGGTCATCGAGACTGCGCCCGTCGCCAAGATCGAGCGCATGAAGGCACTTGGTGCCAGCCTGGTGCTGGTTCCGTTTCAGGCAGCCTGGAAGGCGCTGGAGGAGCGCACCTATCCCGGCATCAAGGGCACCTTCGTTCATCCCTTCGACGACCACAATTTCATCGCGGGCAACGCCACCGTCGGCCTCGAGATCCTCGAGGATGCACCCGATATCGCGGTCGTCATCTCCGCCCTGGGTGGCGGCGGACTGCTTACGGGTGCCGGGAGCGCGATCAGGGCGCTCCGGCCTGACGTGAAGATTCTGTGCGCCGAGCCCGAGACCGCCGCGCCGATGTCGCTCTCCCTGCAGGCGGGCTCGCCCCAGCAGTTTCCGGAATGGCAGGCGTCGTTCGTGGATGGCGCCGGCGGGAAGAGCGTCTTCCCCCGCATGTGGGAACGGATGCACGGCCTCATCGACGGCAGCATCGTCGTGACGCTGGAAGAAACCAGGCGGGCCATTCGCCTCATGGCCGAGAAGACCCGGGTCATCGCCGAGGGCGCGGGGGCACTGCCTGTTGCCGCCGCCCTCACCGGCAAGGCCGGTCAGGGGCCGATCGTCGCGATTGTCTCCGGGGGGAACATCGATCTGGACAAGTTTGCGGTCATCCTGAGCGAAGCGAAGGATCAGCCTGCTTCGATCAGCTGAGCCAGCGGTCCAGGTTGGCTTGCACGAACGCATCATCCGACAACTCGGGGTACGCCGCCACGACGCGGTCGATCTCCTGCATCTGCCCCGGCGACAGCTCTTCCTTCGGGTCCAGGCACCACCGTCCCCGCAGCTAATCCCTGCCGCCGCAGGATTTCATGGATCCCCGGTATGCATCCCCGGAATCCATTGGCGGCATCGAAGACCGCCCCGTTCGCATCGGTCGTCGCGGCGCCAAGGCTGAGGAGCGTGGCCGGCACCGTGCGCCCACGAACCCGCGCCACCCGGTCGACCGTCCGCACCGCAGCCCGCGTCCAGTACGCCCAGTGGCCCAGCAGTCCGCCGGCCATCCGCAGCGACACCACTTCGTGCCCTCGCGGAAAACGATAGGTCGTCAGAAGGTCCGAAACGATGCTGTCGTCATTGCCAGTGAATAGCGCGATCTCGCGCTCCCGTCCCGCATCGGCCACCGCGCGCACCACGTCCAGTGTGGCATACCGGTTGAACGGCGCGATCTTGATCGCCACCACCTCCTCGATCTCGACAAAGCGGCGCCAGAACCGGTACGACAGTGCCCGTCCGCCCACCGATGGCTGCAGGTAGAACCCCATCAGCGGGATCGTCTCCGCCACGCACGGCAATGCGCCACCAACTGCGCATCCGTCGCACGCGCGAGCGCCCCGAGGCTCAGCAGTCCGACGTCATAGCCCAGGTCGCGGGCCACCCGCGCTTCCCTGACGGCCTGACGCGTCGGGCCCAGCACCCCGGCCACGCGCAGCACCGCCCTCTGCCGGCGGTGTTCCCACTCCGCGATCGTCTCCGCCGCGAGCGCAAGCACCGGGCGATGGAGTCCCACCTTCGGGCTCCTGATGGCGAACTGCGTTGTGTGTACGCCGACTGCGACGCCTCCCGCGCCGGCGTCGAGGTAGTAGCGCGTCAGGGCTCGCTGCCGGCGCTCGTCGAGCTTGCGCGCCGCCGTAAGCGCGAGCGGATGTGCCGGGATCACCATGCCGCGCACCATGCGGGTCGCGGGCATCAGAACCTTCCTTCCCGCGACGTGAAGTGCGTCGGCTTGTTCAGCGACCGGCCACCGTTCTCGACCCACTCGGCGACGCGGGTGATCATCTCGTCGATCCCCACGTCGGGTTTCCCGAACATCGCTTCCATGCGCGACGCATCGCTCAGCAATGCCGTCGCGGTTTCGCTTTCGTCGAATCGCGGCTCGACACCCCAGCGCTTCCCGAACTCTTCCGCCAGCCAACGCACCGACACCGCGGGCCGGCCTGTCACGTTGAGCACCAGCGGCGGCGAGCTGCACGCGCCGAGCGCCCGGAGCGCGATGGCGTTCGCGTCACGCTGCCAGATCACGTTGACCCGGCCCATGGTCAGGTCCACCGGTTCTCCCTCTCGCACCCGGTCGGCAATGTCCCGCAGCACGCCATACCTCGGCTCGATGGCATAGTTGAGCCGCAGGATCGCCATCGGTGTCCCGTTCCGTCGCGAGAAGAACTCGAGCACCCGTTCCCGCGCCAGCGCCGACATCGCGTACTCGCCCACCGGTCCGGTGGGGTCGTTCTCCGAGGGTCCCGCCGAGTCGGTGGAAGTGAGCGGATAGACGTTGCCGGTCGAGAAAGCCACGATCCTGGACTGCGCGTACCGCAGGGCCACCGCCCCAGGCAGCCACGCATTCAGCCCCCAGGTGCGCGCTTCCTCGCCCGAGGTGCCGAACTTCTGCCCCACCATGTAGATGATGTTAGGTGCATCGGGAAGGGCGGCAAGCTGCGCCGCATCGACCAGGTCGCACTGCCGGGTCTCGATCCCGTCGGCCTCGAGGTCGGAGCGGAGCTCACCATTCGAGAATCGCGCCACGCCGATCACGCGATTTCCCTTGCCGCTTTCCCGCAGGCTCCGGTGCGCCAGCCGGCAGAGGCTGGGGCCCATCTTGCCCCCCGCCCCCAGCACCACGATATCCCCCGCCGCCGTCGACAGCGCATCGACCACCGCCGGCGTGGGTTCCGAGAGCGTCGCTTCCAGTATCGATGACACTCAGGACCCGAACCGCCGCCGCGTGTCGCGCTCCAGCGCCTCCCGCATCTCGGCCGACGCAATGGCGGTGAGCGCCTTCGCCCGCTGGCGAAGGTTCTTGCCATAGAGCTCGGCGACACCGTGCTCCGTCACCACGTAGTGCACGTGCGCCCGGGTCGTGACGACCCCGGCGCCCGGCTTGAGCTGCGCCACAATGCGGGACTCGCCACGCGAGGTCATGGAGGGCAGCGCGATGATCGCCTTGCCCCCGGTGGAAAGCGTGGCGCCACGGATGAAGTCCATCTGGCCGCCGACGCCGGAGTAGATGCGCTCGCCGATGGAATCGGCCACGACCTGGCCCGTGAGATCCACCTCGATCGCGCTGTTGATGGCGGTCATCTTCGGCTGCTGCCGGATGATCTCGGTGTCGTTGACGTAGCTGCAATCACGCATCTCGACCGCTGGGTTGTTGTCGATGAAACTGAACACCCGGCGCGTGCCGATGACGAAGCTCGCCACCGTCTTGCCCCGCTGGCGCCGCTTGTGCTCGTTGGTCACCACCCCCGACTCGATCAGCGGCAGGAGGCCGTCGCTGAACATCTCCGTATGCACGCCGAGGCCACGATGCCCGGTCAGTGCCAGCAGCACGGCGTCCGGGATCGCCCCGATGCCCATCTGCAGCGTCGCGCCGTTCTCGACCAGGCCCGCGATGGTGGCGCCGATGGCGCGCTCGACCGCACCCGGAACCCCCGGCGCATGCTCGGGCAGCGGCACGTCCACCGGCACCAGCGCCGCGAACCGGCCGACGTGCACCGCGCCATCACCGAGGGAGCGGGGCATGCGCGGGTTCACCTGTGCGATCAGCGTCGGTGCCGTCTCCGCCGCAGCGAGCGCGGCGTCGACCGAGGTGCCCAGTGACACGAAGCCATGCGCGTCCGGCGGCGATACATGCAGAAGCGCGGCATCGAGCGGCAGGATGCCGTTCCGGAACAGGAGCGGGATCTCGGACAGGAACACCGGCATGTAGTCGGCACGCCCCTCCGCCACCGCCTGACGGAGGTTGCCGCCACAGAAGAACGCATTGGCCCGGAACGCCTTCGCCATCCCGGGCTCTGCGTGCGGCGCATTCCCCTCGAGGTGCAGGTGCACCGTTTCGACGTCCTCCAGCTCACCGCAACGTCTCGCCAGCGCCTCCAGGAGCACCGATGGCGTCGCGGCACCGCCGTGCACGAATACCCGGGTGCGGGATCGTATCAGCCTCAACGCTTCGTCGGCGGTCATCGAGCGTTCCATGCGTCGCTTCCCTTCCTCATCGCCGGCCCTCTAGCCGCCCTGGGGCCACGGGTGCAGCTTAATCGCATGACGACCCCACCGGCCTGATAATGCCCCAGACCGACGTCCTGATCATCGGCGCCGGCCCCACCGGCCTCATGCTCGCCAACCAGCTCGTTCGCCACGGCGTGCGCCCGATGATCATTGATCGCCACCCCGGGCCGGCCCGTGAGACGCGCGCGCTCGGCGTGCAGGCCCGCACCCTCGAGATCTACCAGCACCTGGGCATCGCCGATGGCGCACTGGCGTTGGGCAAGCGCGCCACTGCCGCCAACCTCTGGGCCGAGGGGCACCACACGGCGCGGATCCCGCTGGGAGACATCGGGCGTGGCGCGAGTCCCTACCCCTATCTCCTCATTCTCGGACAGGACGACAACGAGCGGCTTCTCGGCGCGAACCTGCAAAAGCTGGGTATTGAGGTGCAGTGGAATACCGAGCTGGTCGGTGTCACCCAGGGCGCGGAGCAGGCCAGCGCCATGCTCAAGTCGCCTGACGGGGCGCTGCGTGAGGTCTCCGCCTCATGGGTGGCGGGGTGCGACGGCGCACGCAGCGCCGTGCGCGAACTGACGGGTATCCCGTTCGAGGGCGCGCCGTATGAGCACGTCTTCTTCGTCGCCGACACCGTGGCCACCGGCGGCATGACGCCCGACGAGCTCAACGTCTACCTGTGGCGCGAGGGGTTTCACCTCTTCTTCCCCATGCGTGGCACCAATCACTGGCGCGTCGTGGGGATCCTGCCGGTCGAGTTGCGGGACAAGCCCGACCTCACCTTCACCGAGGTCATGCCGTCAGTGCAGCGCGAAGCCGGTGGCGCGCTGGTGTTCGAGGCCTGCAACTGGTTTTCCACCTATCGCATCCATCACCGGCGTGCCGCGCAATTCCGTGCCCGCCGCTGTTTCCTGCTCGGCGATGCGGCACACATCCACAGCCCCGTTGGTGCCCAGGGCATGAACACCGGGCTGCAGGACGCCTACAACCTGGCGTGGAAGCTCGCCCTCGTCGTGTCGGGGCGGGCTGCCCCGGCCCTGCTCGATTCCTACGAGGCGGAGCGCATTCCCGTCGCGCGGCGGCTGCTCGACACGACCGACCGGGCCTTCTCGCTCGTTGTATCGGACAACCCGCTGGCGGGCCTGCTTCGCACCAAGGTGCTGGCCAGGGTCGCGGCGCTCGCCATGACCAGCGAGCGAGTACAGGAGTTCGCGTTCGGCACCATTTCACAGATCGGCATCCAGTATCGCGAGAGCCCGCTGTCGAAAACGCTGCCGGGCCTTTCCGGCTCTGCTCCCCAGGCAGGTGACCGGTTTCCCTGGCTCCAGCTCGATCTCGGCGAGGAGCGGTGGAGCCGAGGACCTGTTTCAGGCGCTCGACGACCGGCACTTCACGCTGCTCCTGTTCGGCGAGCAATCGGTACCGAGGGACCTGTGGCCCGGTCTCGCCGGGATGCTCGACATCATCTCGGTTCCATCAGACCCTGGTGAACGAGCGCGAACTCGCCACCCACGAGATCCCCGAGCCCTCGTTCTACCTCGTTCGCCCCGATGGCTACATCGCGCTTGCGGGCACTCGCCTCGATGCCGCCGACCTCACCGGCCTTCCCTTATGTCCTAGAGCAGCACGAACACTCCGGTGCCCACCAGCGCAAGCGCCCAGGCGAAATCGACGTTGAACCACAGCTGCGTGAGGCGCCGGAGGCCGAGCTTCTCATAGACCACCCATGCCACCACTCCGGTCATCAGCAGGTAGCCCGCCGTGTGCAGCCCGGCGGCCAGCCAGGCGATGGCCTGTCCCGGCAGCAGGGCTGCATGCTGCACCGCGTGACCGGCATGCGATCCCGGCCGCATCGCACCTGCCATGAGTGGCAGCACCATCAGGCCCGCGCCGTGAGCCGACGCCATCAGGAAGGACCAGGCGGTGAGCTGCCGCGCGTTGGCCCGCATCCCTGCCGTGCGTGGATGCCGGTGCCGGCGGAGCCGGTATGCGCCGAGTCCGATCAGCAACACGCCGAGCACGACCCGCACCGTGGCAGCGGGATACACGGCCCCGATCACCGCCAGCGGTATCAGGGCCGCGACTACCGCGAGCGCATGGCCCGCGGCCAGTGGTGGCAGGGCGCGCCACACCGCGCGTCCCTCATCGCTCCTGGAACCCGAGCGCCACCGCGAAGAGCCAGCCCATTCCCGGGTTGAGCCCGTGCAGCGCGCCGAGCAGCAGCAGCGTGAGCCAGGGAAGGCCCTGGTACCAGCTCGCGTCGGTCACGAAAAGCAGAACGAGTCGGAGGATGCGTCGCCGCCCTGCAACCGCACCTGGTGCGGGCGCATCCCCTTGTCGAACTCCACGCATGAATCCCGGGTCGAGCGCGAAACCTCCGCCCGGTGTGACGTCCGCCTTCACCATCCACCCGTTGATTCCCTCGGGATAGAACTGCGCGTCCCACGGTGAATACAGTGAATTGGTGAAGTACACCCGCCGCCCGTCGCGGCTCAATTCCACCATCTGCGGCCCGCCGTTGCGCGGCTTCTCCGGCGATCCGCGGGTGCGGCGTGCGGCCACGATGCCGCCGATCGAGATCTTTCCCTTGAACACCGGCGCGAACGGATCGCTCACGTCGTACTGCAGCAGGTCACCGGTGCCCCAGCACGACACGTAGAGGTAGCGGTCGTCCAGGCTCAGGTTGATGTCGCTCACCAGCGGCGGCACTGCCCCGAATCCCTTGAGCAGCGGCGGCAGCAGCGCCGGGTCGGCCGGCACAGCCGGGATGTCGATGATCTTCTTCGCCTTCCATTCCCCGCCCTTCTTCCCGTTGCCGCCCTCGAGGTACCAGGTCCAGATCGATGCCGAGAGGTCTTCCAGCGAGATCACGACGCCGGCAAACCCGTACGCCTTGCGCGGGTCGTGTGCCGGCCGGAGTTCGAGCACCATCTGGTACTGCTTGCCCAGGTCGATGGTCTGGCGATGCTTGCGGGTGTTCAGGTCGAATACGTGCAGCTGGTGACCATACTTGCCTGCGAGCAGCAATTCCGGGTTGAGCCCGTCCGACACCATGCTCGGAGTGCCCCACTCGCTGGTGATCACCGTGTCGTGCCCCAGGTGCCACCAGAAGTCATACGCCAGTTGCTGCTGCCCGCGGTCGGCTTCCCAGGGACCCAGCACGTCGAACGTGTCGTGGTCGAGGCGGAAGATGCCGCCGGGACCGCCGCCATCGGGCGCGCCCAGCGCATTCATGTAGATGGCGTCGGTGCCGCAGTGCACGGTGTGCGGCCCGGCGTAGCCGGTGCGCTCTGCCAGCGTGCTGCCCTCGATCACCTTGACGATCTTCGGGCGCGCCGGGTCGGGCTTCGTGTCCAGGATGTGAATGCGCGACGAGTGAATTCCCGGCACCACCAGGTAGCGTCGCTCCACGTGCGGATTGGGCTGGTGTCCGCACAGGTGCGCGCTGCAGGCGTTCCAGCCGAAGTGGTGCAGCTCGTCGCCCGGGCTGGACATGTCCACCTGGCGCAACAGGCGGCCGTACGTGTCGGAGCCCGGCTTCACGTCGACCACGCCCATCGCGTCGGGCCGAGTCTTGTGAGGGATCTATCATGGCGACGTAGGCGAGCTGTTCCGGCGGCGCCTCCATCGCCAGCGACGGCGAGGGATAAAACGTGGGATCGGGCTTGAGGGCTGGCATGGGGCCTCCGTATCAGTTGCTGTTATGACTCCTGCAATGAGTAAGGCGTAAAATCCGGGTCGGTACCGACATTCCTGCCCTATACTGCCCCCGTCGCGCGCCAGCGCAACCCCTTGGGAGACTTTCTCTCTCTTCCTGCCGGCTACCCGCCTATCGTGAAAATCTGCTCCATCCCCATCTTCGCGTGGTTCATTTTCTCGCCCTTCGACTGGTATAAACAGAACATCCGGTAGGTACCGGGTGTGAATGTCGCCGTCATGACCGTGGTGTCGCCCGGTGACAGGTCGGCTACGCCGCCGTAGTTCTCCCATGGCGACGGCCCCTTCGGCTCGGCACTGTCGGCCCGTGCCTTCGCCTGCTCCAGCGTATAGCCATCCTTGAGCCTGGAGATGATCATCTCGTGCGCCTTGTCCGCTGCGTATTGGTCGCCCGGATGACGTGGGCACCTGCGGTGATCGGGGTCGAGACTTTGAATCCGAAGTTGACGAGTTGCACCTCCATATCTGGTTGGGGCGGGGCGGTCGCTGGAGCGTCACCCCGCACCACAAGCTCCTTGATCATGCCCTTGGCGAAGTGCGGCTGGTGATCGGGCGCGCCGAAGTAGCACAACAGGACATACACACCGGGTTCGAGCTTCAGGGTGTAGGTCGGGTCGGTGCCCGCCTTCGACGTCACGCCGCCGCCCACGGGCTTCACCCATGAGGAGTCGTACGCACCCTCACCCGCCGCCATCAGGTCGCCGATGCGCTTGCCCTGCTCGAGCCGTAACAGGTCGAACACGTGCGCCGCCTCGCTCACGCGCTTGAGCCGGAACGTGACCGTGCCTGCCGGTACGGTGTCGGGACCCTGGAAGAAATAGTCGCCCAGCGTGTAGTCGATCACCGGTGGCGCCGCCGCGACCGGTTCACCCTTGCACGCCAGCGCAGAACCCAGAAGGACCAGGCAGCCGAGCACTCGCATGATGCCTCGTAGTCAGGTGATGGAAACCAATTCTACCATACTTACCTCCTTACTCCTCACCCCTCACCCCTTACCCCTTACCCCGTACCCGCCCTGCCCGCCGTATCTTCCGGCATGCCAAGCCGCCTCACTGCCGTCTTCTCCGACATCCAGTTCTGGGTCCCCGTCGCCGTCCTGATTGCCGGCGCGCTCATCCTCTACTGGGTCAGCCGGTGAGCGCCCTCGCTCCCGATCTCGCCTCGCGCCGAAGGGCGCTCCGGACCGCGGGTCTCCTGAGCGGCCTCGCCGCCGGCGCCTGGCTCGGTGCCGCCGAGGCACCGGCGAAGCTGGTCTCGACCGGGCTGGGCCCCGTCACCGTCTCGCTCGTGATGGTCTGCGGCGTTTTTCTCGCACGCTGGAGTGTGCCCGCGCTCCTGCAGGGCACTTCGGCCGTTGGCGCCGACATCCGCCGCGCGCCGCACCTCGTCATCTGGGCCATTCTCGCCGGCAGCCTCTGGTCCATCGCCAATACGCTCACCGTCTACGCCATCCGCGACGTCGGCCTGAGCATCGCCTTCCCGCTCTGGAACTCGAACAGCCTCCTGGGCATCCTCTGGGGGGCCTCTTCTTCGGCGAGCTGCGCGGGGCAACCGGGGGACAGCGCGTCCGCGTCATCGGTGGCGCCATCGCCATGTGTGTTGGCGCCACGCTCCTGGCGCTCGCCTCCACCCACGAGGCGGCGCACGGCTCTGCGGCGCGTGGTGTCATCGCCGCGCTCGGCGCCGGCGTGCTGTGGGGCACGATGTACATCCCCTATCGCAAGGCCTACCTCACCGGCATGTCGCCGCTCGCCTTCGTCACCTTCTTTACCGTGGGTGAGCTCGGTTGCATGGGCACCATCGCCCTCACCATCAACGGCGCATCCGTCACCGTGAACGAACTCACTGCCGCCCGCGGGGTCATTTTCTGGCTCATGCTCGGCGGCTTCATCTGGGTCATCGGTGACTTGTTCCAGCAGTACGCGGCCAAGTACGTCGGCATCAGCCGCGGCATTCCCCTGTCCAACACCAACCAGCTCTGGGGACTGCTCTGGGGGACGCTCGTCTTCGGTGAACTCCGGCGCGACGGCATTTCCCTGCCCCTCGTGGTCGTCGGCTCGCTCGTCATGGCGATCGGTGCCGCTGCCGTCGCCCTCGCCGCGACGGGAGACACCGAGCACGATCGCTGGCGCGATGCCGCCGAACTCGAGGCGCGCCGCTATGGCGTGGACCTCGAATGGGTCCGCGCGCGCCTTGTCGGCACGGCCTCTTCGCCCCCGCGGCGCACCTGGATCGACTGGACGCTGGTGGCAATTTCTACGGCAGTGTTCGTTTTCGTGGCACGCCTCGCCGAGGCCCCCGCACTGGCGATGGACCTGCGCTGGGTGGTAATCCTGTGTATCGTGACGGTCGCCTTGCTGGCCGCTGCCGGCACGGTGCTCTGGAGGACGACACGGTTCAACTGAACGTAGCAGTGTGATGGGGAGCCGCTCGGAGGGGATCGTGGAACGCACCCGCGAATGCAATCGAAGGGGAACTCCTGCGTGCGTTCCCCTTTCCCCGAGAGCGGCTCCCCATCGCACTGCTACTCCCCACCGAGGATCCCAGTGATCGATCATCGCCCAGTTCCATCCCCAGCTCGTCCACTTCGTCGTCGCACTCGGCGTTGCCGGCGTGATCCTCCGCCTGGTCTCGCTCACCGGCAAGGCAGCGTGGACCAACCCGGCGGCGATCACTCTCCTCCTCATCGCGGCGGCCACCAGCATCCTGGCGGTGAAGTCCGGCACCGAGGCCCACGGCCCCGCCGAGCGTGTCCCCGGCGCCCGCGAGGCTGTGCAGGAACATGAGGAGCTCGGCGAGCGCACCCGGAACCTTTTCCTGCTCGTGGCCGCCCTCGAGCTCGCCGCCATCGCGTTCAAGCAGCGCCGGAACTGGCAGCGCGGGTTCCGCGTCGCGTCCGGCATTGGCGGCATCGCGGCCGCGGTCGCGCTGTACCAGGCAGGGCGAAGCGGGCGGGAAGCTCGTCTATTCCTTTGCCGGTGGCGTCGGCCTGCGGAGCGGTGATCCTGTCGACGTACAGCGCCTGCTCGTCGCCGGCCTGCTACCACCAGGCACGTGCTGCGCGTGCGGCCGGGAATCACGCCGAATCCGCGCGGCTCATCGACGAGCTCGCGCTGCAGCGCCCCGGCGATCCTTCCATCCCGTTCCTGCAGGCCGAGGCGATGATCCGCGACCGGCGCGATTTCAGCGGCGCGCTCGTCCTGTTGGCCGCCCAGGATCCCGACTCCGGCAACAACCGGCTCCGCATCCAGAAGGGACTGCTCACCAGTGAGGCGTTCGACTCGCTCGGCCAGCCCGACTCCGCGCGCGCCACGCTCCAGGCCCTGGCCGTGAAGTTCCCCAAGAACCGCTTCATCGCCGAGGCCGTCGACAAGCACCAATAGCTCCGCGCCAGCAGGGTGGGGCGCGAACCAGGCTCCCCCACCCGCTTTACCCGCCCTACCAACCTTCCGTAGATTCAGCACCTGTGACAGCCCCCCAACCCCAAGACCCTGCATGACGGCACCAGGCTCCAGCTGGCGCGACAACATCCGGGCCGACCTTCCCGCGTCCCTTGTCGTCTTCCTGGTGGCGCTTCCCCTCTGCCTCGGTGTGGCCCTGGCAAGCGGTGCGCCCCTCGTGGCGGGCCTCATCGCCGGTGTCATCGGCGGTCTCGTTGTCGCCCCGCTCAGCGGCTCCAACCTCATGGTCAGCGGCCCCGCCGCCGGCCTCACTGCCGTCGTCCTCAGCGCCATCGGCAAGCTCGGCGGCTTCGACGCCTTCCTCACTGCGGTCGTGCTCGGCGGCGCCATGCAGTTCGGCTTCGGCCTCGCGCGCGCGGGGTTCATCGCCAAGTACTTCCCTTCTTCCGTCATCAAGGGGATGCTCGCCGCGATCGGCATCACCCTCGTGCTGAAGCAGATCCCCCACGCGGTGGGATACGACGCCGAGGCGATGGGACTGGAGCAGTTCCAGGCGGTGGGAAACGAGAACACCTTCACGACGATCCTCAATCTCGGTGGGCGCATCAATCCCACCGCGCTGGTGCTCTCGGTCGTGTCGCTGATCATCCTGTACCTCTGGGACCATCCGCGCTTCTCCGCACTGAAGCGTGTCCCTGGCGCGCTGGTCGTCGTGTTGCTCGGCACCATCGGCAACGAGATCATGGTCCGTCTCTGGCCGGCGGGACAACTCGCTGGCGATGAGCTGGTCCGGGTGCCGGTGGGTGGCGTCACGGGGTTCCTCGGTGAGGTGACGCTTCCCCGGTGGGACGTGCTGATGCAACCACAGGTCTGGGTGGTGGCGGCCACCATCGCCCTGGTGGCGAGCCTCGAGACGCTCCTGTCGCTCGAGGCAACGGACAAGCTCGATCCGCTCAGGCGGCACTCGTCCGCCGACCGCGAACTGCGCGCACAGGGCGTCGGCAACCTCCTGGCCGGGATGGTCGGCGGGCTGCCCCTGACCGGCGTCATCGTCCGGAGCGCGGCCAACATCGAGTCCGGTGGAAGGACCCGCACCAGCGCCTTCCTCCACTCGGCGTGGCTCCTGCTGGCTCTGCTGCTCATCCCCGGCGTGCTCAACCTCGTCCCCCTCGCGGCCCTGGCTGCGATCCTCATCTACGTCGGCTGGAAGCTGGCCCACCCGATCCACCTGCTGCAGGCATGGCGCATCGGGCGCGACCAGTTCGTCCCGTTCACCGTCACGATCGTGGCGATCCTCCTCACCGACCTCCTCGTCGGCGTCATCATCGGACTGCTCGTGGGAGCGTTTTTCATCCTGAAGGAGCAAGCCGACGCGCCGGGACTCACGGTACTGAGCCCACCCGGCGCAGTGCTCACGCGCTACGCGCTGGGCCAGCAGGCCACCTTCCTCACGAAGGTGCGCATCGAGAAGACACTGAACGAACTCCCGCCGGGTCCCGGGTGGAGATCGACGCGCGCGATTGCCGCCGCATCGACCCTGACGTGCTGCAGCTGCTGCACGATTTCCGGCATACCGCCGCCGAACGTGGCATCGACTACCGCCTCGTCGCCGTTCCCGACCTCGCCGTAGCCGGCGCCACCTCACACTGATCGGAAGCGACCATGGACGACCTCCACCGCCTCCTCGAAAACAACCGTCAGTGGGTCCGCGAGCGGCTCGACGCCGACCCCGAGTACTTCAGGCGGAACGCGAAGTCGCAGACGCCGGAGTTTCTCTTCATCGGCTGCTCCGACAGCCGCGTGCCGGCCAATGAGATCACCGGCACGCACCCGGGCGAGATGTTCGTGCATCGCAACATCGCCAACCAGGTGTTCCCCAACGACATCAACATGCTGTCCGTGCTGCAGTACGCGGTCGAGGTCCTCGACGTGAAGCACGTCATCGTGTGCGGGCACTACGAGTGCGGTGGCGTGAAGGCGGCGGCGCAGAAGGAAGTGCACTACGGCCTGGTGGACAACTGGCTCTCCGAGATCCGCACCATCGAGCGTCTCCACGGCCGCGAGCTCGATGTCATGACCGACCACAAGGCCCGTCTCAACCGTCTCGGCGAGCTCAGCGTCATTCACCAGGTGTACAACCTCACGCTCACGCCGGTGGTGCGGCAGGCGTGGGAGCGCGGCCGACGGCCCCACGCTCCACGGGCTGATCTATTCACTGGAGAACGGCCTGCTCAAGGAACTGGTCCGGGCGGTGGACACCGCCGAGGCAGCCGACCGGCTCCTTCCGATGCTGTAAATCCCGGTTCCCTGTTCCCCGCTCCCGGGTTCCCGCTATTTTAGGACCCGTCCCACGCAACCCACCAAGGAACACGGATGAGCCCGGAAACCGCCGAGCAGGAAACCAATGCGACCCAGTCCATCGACTGGAACGCCATGCTCGCCCCGTACCGCCGCCCCGTCATGTGGAAGAGCCTGTTTCAGCTCGCCACCACGGCAGCCCTTCTCGCCGCCTTCTGGTTCGCGATGCTCTGGAGCCTGGAAATCGGTTACTGGCTCACGCTCCTGCTCGCGGTGCCGGCCGCCTTCATGGTGGTCCGCCTCTTCATGCTCCAGCACGACTGCGGCCACGGGTCATTCTTCCGGTCACAGAAGCTCAACAACGTCGTCGGCACCCTGCTCGGCGTCTTCACCCTGGTGCCGTATGACTACTGGCGGAAGACCCACGCGATCCACCACGCCACCTCCGGCAACCTGGACCTCCGGAGCCTGGGCGACATCGACACGCTCACCGTCAAGGAGTACCTGAGCCGCTCGAAGATGAAGCGGATCATGTACCGCCTCTACCGTCACCCGGCGGTCATGCTCGTGATCGGGCCCACCTGGCAGTTCGTCCTGAAGCACCGCCTGCCGCTCGACATCCCGCGCAACTGGAAGCGCGAGGCGATCAGCGTCCAGGTCACGAACGTCCTGCTCGCGGTGCTCCTCGTGGCCATGTGCATGGTGGTGGGCGTGAAGGAATTCTTCCTGCTGCAGCTGCCGATCACCCTGATCGCGGGCTCGATCGGCGTCTACCTCTTCTACGTGCAGCACCAGTATGAGGACACCTACTGGCGCTACCGGGAGAGCTGGAACTACTTCAACGCCGGGCTCGAGGGCGCGTCACACCTGGTCATGCCGAAGCCGCTGCAGTGGCTCACCGCCAACATCGGCCTGCACCACATCCACCATGTGTCGAGCCGCATCCCGAACTACAACCTCCAGCGCTGCTACGACAATCACGCCGAACTGCGTGACGTCACCCGGCTCACGCTGTGGCAGAGCGTGAAGACGCTGCGCCTCACCCTTTGGGATGAGGACGACCGCAAGCTGGTCGGCTTCCGTGAGCTCCGCGAAATCCGCCGGCGGCTCGGTTCGCCGGTCGAGGCCACCAAGCCGGAGGCGGTACCCGCCATCTGGAGATAGGCCGCAACAGCGTAACTAGTGAAGGGTGAACGGTGAACCGGGAAGCGCCCGTTCACCGTTTACTGTTTACCGCTCACGCTTTTCAGGAGCACCGCCCCTCCCCCGGTATTCCCCACCACCATCTCAAGTACCCCATCACCATCGAGGTCCCCGAATACCGGCGACGCCAGCGGCGGCACGTCCACCTTGAACGACGTATCCTCGACAAACCTCGCTTCGGTCTTCGTGCCCTCATTCCGGAACAGCACCACTCCGCGGTCATCCGATCCCACCACCAGGTCGAGGTCACCATCCCTGTCGATGTCCGCCAGTGTCGGCGCACTGCGCCGGCCCACGTCGATCGAGTCGTAGACATCACTCACCAGCGTGAACAGCGGCCGGCCCGGGCCCCCGTCGTTGCGGTAGAAGTTGAGGGTGCCTGATGCCTCCCCCACGAAGAGGTCCATGTCTCCGTCTCCGTCCACGTCACCCAGGGCCGGCGTCGTGTTGCTGCCGCGGCTGATCTCCACCAGCACCGAGTCCGCGACCGTGAAGTGCGGTGCCGCGCTCGTTCCATCGCTCCGGTACCACGCCATCTTCGCGCTGAACGATCCCATCACGATGTCGAGCTTCCCGTCGCCATCAAGGTCGCCGAACGCAGGGGCGTAGTGGTACAGCCCCCGAAAGTCCATCGCCCCGGCCAGTCGCAGTGAGGGATGCTTCGCGTCTCCACGTTCTCGAACCGGTAGACGCGCGAGGTCTTCCGGTCGGCCGGGTCGATCTTGTTGGCCAGCAGCAGGTCCAGGTCACCGTCGCCGTCGAGGTCCACCAGCACCGGCATGCTCTCGCTGCCCACATCCACCATCGGCAGCAGCTGGCGTGTCCGTTCCCGGTACTGACCCGCTCCGTCCCGCGTCAGGTACAGCAGGTTCGCAATCGTAGTGCGGTTGGGGTCGTATGCCCCGCCGATCACGCCGACGAGCAGGTCGCTGCGCCCATCGTCGTTCAGGTCGCCGAAGGCCGGTGCGTTGTAGCCGCTGGTGACCACCGGATCCTGCGGGGGAAGCGCACCCCATGCTGTGGCATCCTCGGCTCGGCACAGGTGCCGGTGTTCTCGAACAACAGCAGGCCCGCCTCGAAGAAGTCACCCCAGAACAGGTCGAGGTCGCCATCCCCGTCGTAGTCGTACAGCGCCATCGTGTTGGCGCCGTGCCGGCTGCCCTGTCCCGTGATGATCTCGAGATCCTGGAAGCGGTCGGTGACCAGCTTGAACCGCGGGGCCGGGATCGCCGGTTTCTGCGAGATGTATTCGAGGATGATCCCGGTGATCCGCCCCACCAGCAGGTCGGGGATACTGTCGCAGTTGATGTCGCCCACCTGCGGAATGTTCTGCCGGTCGGCAAACAGCGCCTTTCCCTCCGCATCGCGCACCGTATCGGGGGCCGCCTCGTACCGCGGCGATGCCGCCGTTCCCGTGTTCCGGAAATACCGGATGTAGCTCGATGGCCACTCGGCCAGCACGTCCATCTTGCCGTCACCGTCCATGTCGGCGAAGCGCGACCATTCGCCGACGTTGAGGTCGGCGTAGTGCGTGCTCCGTACCCGGAACCGCGGCAGGCTGTCCGCCGTGGTGCCGTCACGCTCGAGGTAGATGAGCCGGCTGGTGTACTCCTGCAGCATCAGGTCGAGCTTCCCGTCCCCGTTCACGTCGAGCAGCTGCGGCCTCGGCTGGTTGAACCCGCCAAGGAAGGCGAGCTCGAGCACGCGGCCGCTGGAGTCGATGACGGGGAACGGGTCGATGACGGGAGAGTACGTGAGCGCGGCCGCGACTGGGGCCGGCGCACCCGCCCTGGGCGCGCTGCCGCACGCGCCCAGGGTGAGGAGGAAGAGGGCGGCGGCCGGCCGCCCTACTTGCACGGCTTGGGGGCCGGGGGAGCCGATGCGGGATGTGCCACGCTCATGCCCGCCGCGTAGTGCCCTACCGGTACCTCGCCGTCCACCGTGCGCGTCGCGATGCAGATCGACACCGCGGTGCCGCTTCCGGTGGGGTGGTGACCTTCATGATCGTGCATGCCGCCGCCCTGGTACCGGTTGCTGACCCAGAAGTCCTGGCCATCGGGACTGAGGACGATACCATGGGGCTGCTGGAACTGCTGCCCGCGGATGACTGCAGTGCTGCTCCAGGTGCCGACGTCCACCACTGCCACCGCGTTCGAGTCCAGGTTGGTCACGAACACCTGCCGACCATCGCCCGTGAACGCCGACTCGAACGGCCCACCCACCTGCGCCACCGAACGGCTGTATTTCGGGTTCCCCTCGTCGGAAATGTCGAACACCAGCAGCTGGTTGCTCGTCGATCCGGTGGCCAGGAGCCACCGGCCGTCTGGCGACACGGCAAATTGGGTGAGCGTGTGGTACGGACCGTCCACGTCCACCAGCTTCACCTCGTTATCCGCCAGCCGCACCGATGCGATCTGGTTGACGCCCAGGCTCCCCACGTAGGCGTAGTGTCCACGCGGGTCGATCGCGACCGCGTGCGGCCGCGGGAAGAAGATGTCGACCTCGTCCAGCAGCGTCATGTCCGACCGCCGGATGATCGCCATGCGCTTGGGCGGGTTCACGGCACTCATCGACCGCGCCACGATCAGGATATCGGCGTTCGGGTCGAGGGCCATCAGCCCCGGCACCTCCATGTCCACCGAGCCCACGATCTTGTTCGACCGGTCGAGCTTGAGCACTTTGCCCGCCCCGATCAGCGTGACGTACCAGTACGACCCGTCCGCCTCTTCCTGCGTGTGATGCGGCTTCGCGTTGGGCCCGAACCCCATCTTCTGCAGGTCCACCGTCTCGATCAGCGTTCGTGAATCGACATCGATCACCGAGACCGTGGCATCATCCTGGTTGGTCAGGTAGAGCCGCTGCCCCTGTGGCTGCTGCTGCGATAAGAGCCGACCTGCCATGCTGACGCTCAGCAGCATGACAAGGGCAGCGGTTGAGGGGCGGGTGTACGACCGCGCTCGGATCACGGCGTGGCTTCCTGGGGATTGTATTTCAAGACAAAGAGGCCCTCACGCATGCTCGTGACCAGGACCGTCCCGCTCTTGAAGTAGGGATAGTTGCTCCACGATCCCGCGAATCCCGGCACGTTCTCCCCCACCGGAACCGTGTCGAAGAACCCGACTTCCCTGGGTGCCTTCGGGTCCTTGATGTCGATCACGCGCAGACCAGCCACGTAATCCGACTGGTACATGTAGTTGCCCTTGATGTACAGGTTGTGGTCGCTCGCCGACGTGGTGCCGAGGAACTCCACCTGCAGCACGGGCTCGTCGAGCTTCGACACGTCCCACACGATGGTGCGCGTCTTCGGCACCGTCCCCGCGATCTCGTCCCCCTCGTCGTCGAGGAAGAAGTACGCCTGGTCCTCGCTCAGCCATCCCTGGTGCGCATACGACGTGTTCGGGTAGGATGCGACTGCGATCGCCTTTGGCGCGCTCTTGTCGGTGACGTCGGCGATGCCGACCGCCGTCTCGGACGCGTTGAAGCAGATCTCGCGTCCGGTGTACCGCGTGTCCGGGCCGCGGTAGGTGACGCACTGCGTGTCGTGGGTATAACCCGTCTTCTGGTTGCCGGTGGACGGGTCGGCGAAACATCCGGCGAAGACCGGGTGCTCCGGGTCCTGGATGTTGATCATGTGCAGCGCACCGCCGCAGGTCTCACCACCCCCGCTGTTGCCGATGGTGTAGGCATAGCCGGTGGCCTCGTTGATCGCGATGTTGTGCGCGCTCGCGATCTTGTCGTAGTGCGCCGTCTCCTTGAAGGTCACCGGCGCACCCTGCACGTTCCGGAGCTGGGTCAGGTCGAACACCTGCATCCCGTGCGGACCGGCACCGTCGGCCACGATGAACGCGTGGTCCTTGTACACCTTGATGTCGCGCCAGAGGTTCGGGTTGGCCCCCTCGTGCAGCGGCAGCTCGCCCAGGTACACCGGGTGCTGTGGGTCGGTCACCTCCACGAACACCGTTCCGTCCATGCGGCCGATCAGCCCGAACTCCCGGCCGGTCTGTGCATCGGTCCAGCCCCACAGGTCGTTGAGCATGATCCCGCGCCTGGCGCCGAGGGACCCGGTGGGAATGAAGGACAGCAGGTCCACCGAAGAGCAGGAGAACTCGTCCGCCTTGCCGCCGTTGCACTTCACCTCGCCGCCCGTCACCGCGGTCATGCCGGTTGCCTTGTCGCTGATGGTCCCGGTGGACTTCCACTCACCCGACGCATCGCGCGCGTAGCTGTACGCCAGTCCCTCGAAGAACTCGGCGTTGGGACCCGCTGCCACCATCACGTTCCCCTCGGCGCGGACCAGGTGTCCGAAGCGAACCCCGGGGCCGCCACCCGGCACCGTGAGCAACTGCGACTGCACCCAGCCATCGCCCGAGCGCTTGAACACGTAGACCGCACCGATGCTGTGGTTCGCCCCCGGCGCCCCGATGATCAGCTGGTCGCCCGAGACCGCGATGCCCCGGCCGAAGATCGTGAACTCCGCCTGCTCCGATGGGAGCAGCCGGGCAGTCTGGGTGTACTCGCCATTCGCGCTGCGCGAGAAGACAAATACCGAGCCCACCGCCTTGACGCCCAGCGGCGCGCTCACGAACACTTCGAGGCCCGACACCACGATGGTCCGGCCGAAGGCCGCGACCGTGCTGTCGTCACTCACCGTGAACCGAGACTCTGCCGTCCACGCGCCGCTCTTCGGCACCCGGTACACCGACACCGAGCCGGTGCGCAGCTTCGGCGAATCCGGGTTGTCGTTGGTGAACAGCGGTCCCGGAACACCGACCAGTGCGCGCGCGCCGTCAAAGGTGATCGACGTGCCGATGCCGTCCCACGGCTCGCTGCCGCTGGCCACGATCGCCGGCACCGACCAGCCCCCCTTGGCATTCCGGTTTGACACGTAGATGGCGCCCCGCGTCGAGTCCCGGCTCGGTGCCCCGATCGCGAGCATCCCGCCCTTGAGCGTCACCACGCGGCCGAAATCGTCGTCCTTCTTCGCGTCCGGTGCCGACAGCCTCGCCACCTGTACCCAGCCGGTCCCCTTCTTCTCGAAGACGTAGACCAGGCCGCCGACGTCGCCCGCCGGCGCGCCGACCGCCACCAGTGAACCATCGACGGTGAGCGAGCTGCCGAAGCCGTCGTTCAGCTTCACGTCGCCGCCGGTGAAAGACCCTGACTCGACCCAGGTCCCCGTGCTGTTGCGCGTGAAGACATGCACCGCACCGGTGCCGGTCGCCGGCATGGGAAAGCCCTGCACCACGCCGGTGCGGCCCACGTAGAGCTCGTTGCCCTGCAGCGCGATCGATGAGGCAAACCCGATCATCGCCTCGGGCGACGCGGCCGTCATGGATGGTCCCGAGGCCGGTGCCCAGGTCTGGGCCGGGGCATTTCCGGCGACGACCACCGAAAGGGACGCGACGAGGAGTCGGATGCGCAGGGTCATGGATGCTGCTCCCGTGATGCGAACTGATGAATGGAATGGACTACCACGTCTACGTTCCGGACCGCGACACTGTTTCGCCTTACGGCGTGGACGGTTCGGGGCGGAACCGCACCACGAACAACCCCTCCCGGATGCTCGATACCACGATGGTGCCGCTCGGGAAGTATGGATAGTTGCTCCACGACCCCACGAACCCGGGAACGTCATCTCCCGCCATCACCGTGTCGAAGTAACCCACTTCGCGGGGATGCGCCGGGTCGGCGATATCCAGCACCCGGAGCCCGCTTGCGTAGTTCGACTGGAAGAGGTAGTGCCCGCGCACATACTGGTTGTGGTCGCTCGCCGAGTTGGTGCCCAGGAACTCGGTCACCATCACCGGCTCATCCAGCTTCTTCATGTCCCACACCAGTGTCCGTGTCTTCGGCACGAGTCCCGCTATCTCGTCACCCTCGTCGTCGAGGTAGAAGTAGGCCTGGTCCTCGCTCAGCCACCCCTGGTGCGCATACGACGTGTTCGGATAGGACGCCGTGGCCAGAGCCTTCGGGTGCGCCTTGTCCGTCACGTCGGCGATGCCGATCGCCGTCTCGGATGCGTTGAAGCAGATCTCGCGGCCGTGGAACCGTGTGTCCGGACCCGCATACGTGACGCACTGCGTGTCGTGTGTATACCCGGTGTGCTGCATGCCGGTCGTCGAGTCGGCCTGGCACCCCGCGAACACCGGATGATCGGGATCGTGGATGTCGAGCATGTGCAGCGCGCCGCCGCAGGTCTCGCCGCCGCCATTGGCGCCCACCACGTATGCGAAGCCGCTCGCCTCGTTGATGGCGATGTTGTGAGCACTCGCCACGCCATCGTAGTGCGCCGTCTCCTTGAACGTCACCGGCGAGCCTCCCGCCTGCCGCAGCTCCGTGAGGTCGAACACCTGCACGCCATGGTTGCCCGAGCCGTCGGCCACGATGAAGGCGTGGTCACGGTACACCTTGATGTCCCGCCACACGCCGGGCGTCGCGCCCGCATGCATCGGCAGGTCACCGAGATACACCGCGTGTTCGGGGCTGGTCACATCCACGAATGACGTGCCATTGGTGCGCCCCACGAGCGCGTACTCTTTCTTCGTCTGCGGATCGGTCCACCCCCAGATGTCGTTCAGCATCGTGCCACGGCTGGCGCCAAGGTCCTGCCTTGGCAGGTAGGAGAGCAGGTCGACCTGCTGGCAGCCGAATCCGCCAGCCGTGCTGTCACACTTGTGCTCGCCCAGCACCGCCGTCATCGAGCTCGCCACATCGAAGACCTGCTGCAGCGGGATCCACGTGCCGGCGGCATCCCTCCGGTAGAGGAAACCCATCCCCTCGTCCGAGTCCGCGTGTGGTCCCCCCACCGCAAGCAGGTCGCCGGTCGAGGCCAGAGCAAATCCGAGCGATGTGCCCATGCCCGAATCGGCCGGGCTGAGCAGCTGGCCCTCCACCCATCCGCTTCCGGCGTTTCGGTAGGTGTAGACCTTGCCGTCGAATCCGCTCGCGAGCGGCGCGCCGACGAGCAGCTGCTCGCCAGCCTTGGCCAGTGCCCAGCCGAACAGCTCGCGCGAGTCCGGCGGGGCCGGTCGCAGCACCGAGGAGGGAGACCAGTTGCCCGCCCCATCACGGCTGAAGACGAAAACGTCGCCTCCACCCCGCCGCGTCGTCGGCGCCCCTACCAGCGCACGCGTCCCATCGAGCAGCACCGCCGCACCGAAGGACGTCACGCTGTCACCCACCGGTTCGAGCGCTACCTCCGCCAGCCACTTCGCGCCGGAGGCGCGATACACCACGGCCGATCCGCGTTGCCGCTCCTTCGGCGGCCCGATGATGAGCCCCGGTGCGCCCACAACCACCCGCGTGCCGTCGAACGCCAGCGCCGTTCCGAACCGTCCGCCTGCCACCGACCCCGTGCCCACCGGCGAGGGTACCGACCATCCCGGTCCCGACCGGCGACTCGTGTACACCGCTCCCCGGAGCGAGTCCTGTCCCGGGGAGCCAATCAGCAGGACTCCGCCCTTGAGCGTGAGCGCGTGCCCGAATCGGTTGGTTAGCGTGGTATCTGGAGAATCGAGCTGGGCCGCCTGCACCCACTTTCCCTTGGACAACTGAAACAGGTAAACGGTTCCGTGACGGTGCTTCGGCGCCCCGATCGCGAGCCAGGCGCCGTCAACCGCGATGGCATATCCGAACTCGTCCCCGATCTTCGTGTCGTTCCCGACCAGCACATCTGCCTCCGTCCACACACCATCGGCCCCCGGCCGATACACATGCACTGCGCCCCGCTCCACTGCTGCTGGCGAGAACATTTCGCCGCCCAGTCGACCCATGAACACCTCGCCGTTGCCTACGGCCACCGACGCACCAAACCCCGCCATTGGCTGGAGTTGTTCCGAGCGAAAGGTCTGCGACCAGGCGCGGGTAGGGAACCACAGCACGAGCACAGTGGACAAGAGGGAGAGCGACTTCACCGAAGCTCCGGATCGAGGGTGAGCAAACCTAGGGTCGGGGCGTGGGTCGGGTAAGGCTTGGGACGCCGGTCGGGGCAGGTTGGAGGGTCACGAAATCGCTCAGGCAGCGGCTGCCGCGCGCGGCGCGCGCGCGTCGCCCAAACCGTTATCCCCCCGAATCTTGGCCAGCGCTACCAACCCCGATACGCTGCCGAGCCGCGTGGCCGCGTTCTTGCTTTCTGCTAGTCCGGATACGCCCAGATGAGTCGCGCTGTTGCGGTCTGCAACTCCCGGAGCCCGATGACCTCGTTGCGCCAAGAAGACGCGCTGCCAACAGCCGCCCGGATCCGTTCGAACCCGGTAGGGATCGTAACGGCTCTCGCCGCGGCCTACGGCCTCGCGTACCTGGTCTACGAGCGGGCCGGAATCGGCAGCCAGGACCTGCGCGCCCTTCTCGGCAACGTCGCCTTCATGCCGCTCAACCTGGCCGTCGCGGTCCTCAACTGGCTCGCCTCCCGCCAGACCGTGCTCGACGCCGGGGTCCGCCGGGCGCTGCGGGTCTGCGCCTTCGGGGCCATGAGCGTCTTCATCGGCAACTGCATCTCGGTCTGGTATCTCCTCGTGCTGCAGTCCAAGCCGACGGCGTCGCCGGCCGATTTCTTCTACCTGTCCGACAGCGTCCTGCTTCTCATCGCGCTGCTGATGTTTCCCCTCAGCCGCCGCATTCGCGTGGAGCGCTGGAAGCTGGTCCTCGACGCCGCCATGGTGCTCGCCGGGGGCTTCGTGCTCGTCTGGTACTTCGCCATCCGGCCAAGCGCCGAGGCACACGGCGACAGCGCGACCCTGACGCTGCTCACCTATGCCTTCCCGCTCGCCAGCCTGATGCTGCTCCTCGGCATCACGACGGTGCTGTTGCGCGGGCCGCTCGACAAGAATCGCGAGGCATTCAGCTGCCTGGTGGGCGGCATTCTCGTCAGCATCGTGAGCGATCTCGCCTTCGACCTTGTCCTGCTCGAGACCGGTGAGCGCAGCGCCAGCTGGACCGATAGCGTGTACCTGCTTTCGTACCTCCTTCTCATCGCCAGTGCCGAGCTCTACTGGAAGCGCCCGGTAGCGAAGGGCTGGACCAATGCCGACCAGGAGCCGCGGGCCCAGGTCCTGAGCCCGCTCCCCTATCTCGCGGCCGCCGCCATCTTCTGGCTCCTCGTCGCGAATGGCGTGCATCCCTGGAGTGATCCCATCAGCGGGCTGGTGATTGGCGCTACGGCAATCACCCTCCTCATGGTCATCCGGCAGGTGGTTGCCGTGCGCCAGAACGTGCGGCTGCTGGAGGAAACCGCCGCCCGCCAGGGCGAGGCACGCTTCCGGTCCCTGGTCCAGAACTCGTCCGACGTCATCCTCCTGGTCGACGCGGGCGGCACGATCACCTTCGTGAGCCCCTCCGCGTCGCGCGTGCTGCACTATGACCCGACTGCACTCGTCGGTCAGTCGCTCTTCGACCTCATCGACGCCGACGACCGCTCCCGTGCCGAGTCCTGCTTCCGCGAGGCGACGCTCGCCCACGGCGTGAGTGCCCCCTCCGAGTGGCGGCTTCCAGCAGGCTGACGGTGCCTCGCTCCATGCCGAGATCATCGCCACCAACCTGCTGGGCGACCCGATCGTCAACGGCATCGTACTCAACACTCGCGACGTCTCGGAGCGAAAGCGCTTCGAGCAGCAGTTGCTGCACCAGGCCTTCCATGACCCGCTCACCGGGCTGGCCAACCGCGCCCTCTTCCGCGACCGGGTGGATCACGCGCTCAAGCTCGCGAAGCGGCAGCGGCACGCCATCACCGTGCTCTTCCTCGATCTCGATGACTTCAAGAAGGTCAACGACAGTTTTGGTCACGGTGAGGGCGACAAGTTGCTGGTGCTGGCCGCCGAGCGGTTCCGCTCCTGCGCCCGTGCCGCCGATACCGTCGCCCGGCTCGGCGGCGACGAGTTTGCCATCCTGATCGAGGATTCCACCGGACCCGAGGAACAGCAGACCCTCATCGAGCGGCTCACCACCTCCATGGCGCAGCCCTTCATGCTGAGCGGCAACGAAGTGTTCGTCACCGCCAGTGTCGGTATCGCCGCCGCCTCGGCGGGCGAGAGCGTGAGCGAGGTGCTCCGCAACGCCGACACCGCGATGTATGCCGCCAAGCGCGCCGGCAAGGGCCGCTTCGAGGCCTACGCCTCGCAGATGTCGTCCGATGTGCGCCATCGCCTCGAGCTCGAGCGCGCCCTGCGCCGCGCCCTGGAGAAGGGTGAGCTGGTGCTCCACTACCAGCCGATCGTCTCCCTCCGAACCGGCACCATGACCGGTGTCGAGGCGCTGGTGCGCTGGGAGCATCCGCAGTTCGGCCACCTTCTCCCGCAGCACTTCATCCCCCTCGCCGAGGAGACCGGGCTCATCACGAAGGTCGGCAGCTGGGTGCTGCACGAGGCCTGCCGGCAGGCCGGTCGCTGGCGCCGGGAGCATCCGGCCCTCCAGCTCACGGTGGCGGTGAACATCTCCGGCCGCGAGCTCCACGAGCACAACATCGTGGAGGACGTGCGCGTCGCCCTCGCGGAAACCCGCATCGATCCCGGTGCGCTCGTGCTGGAGATCACCGAGAGTGTCCTCATGCAGGAGACGCCGATGGTGCTCGAGCGGCTGCGCCAGCTCAAGGCGCTTGGCGTGCAGCTCGCCATCGACGACTTCGGCACCGGCTACTCGTCGCTCAGCTACCTGCAGCGGTTCCCGATCGACATCCTCAAGATCGCGAAGCCGTTCATCGAGGAGCTCGGTGCCGGGCCCGACAAGTCGGCCCTGGCCCGTGCCATCATCGGCCTGGGCGACACGCTGAAGCTCCGCACCATCGCCGAGGGCATCGAGACACCCGCCCAGGTGGCTGCCCTGCTCGAGCTCGGCTGCAGCATGGGCCAGGGCTACCACTTTTCGACCGCGCTCACCGCCACCCAGCTGGAGAACGCACTGGCCGATCGATCTTCCCGGCTCGTCCCGCCCGATGGTCATCTAGGTCGCCCCCGAGGGCGGCCGGCGGTGGAGGGTCGCCCGGCAGGGCGCCCGGCGCTATTTTGAGCGCCATGAGCCGACCAGTTCCAGAGCTGCTTTCCCCCGCGGGCTCCCTCGACGCGGCCCGTGCCGCCCTCGCCAACGGGGCCAACGCCGTGTATCTCGGCGCCGAGCGATTCAACGCCCGCGACGACGGGGCGCAGCTCACCATGGACGAGCTGGAACAGGCCTGCCTTCTCGCGCATGCCCGTGGTGCCCGCATCTACCTCACGTTCAACGTCCTCATGAAGCCGGCGGAGCTGCGCGATGCGCTGCTCCACCTGGGTGACTGCATCGATCGCGGCATCGACGCGGCCATCGTCCAGGACATCGGGGCGGTACGTCTCATCCAGCAGGTCTATCCCGCGCTCGAGATTCACGGCTCCACCCAGATGACGGTGCACGACCAGGCCGGCGCCCGGGTGATGCAGGAACTGGGCATCGATCGCGTCGTGCTCGCGCGAGAGAACACCCTCGAGGACATCCAGGCCATCCGTGAGGCGGTGCCGGGTCTGGGCCTCGAGAGCTTCATCCACGGCGCGCTCTGCATCGCCTATTCCGGCCAGTGCTACATGTCGGGGATGATCTCGGAGCGGAGCGCCAACCGTGGCGCCTGCGCCCAGTCCTGCCGCAAGGACTACGTCCTGAACGACAAGACCGACGGTGCCGAGCTCGATCGCGGCTACCTCATCTCGGCGAAGGATCTTTCGGCCGCCGAGCATCTCGAGGGCATCGCCGATGCCGGCATCGGCTGCATCAAGATCGAGGGACGGAAGAAGAAGCCGGAGTATGTCGCGACGGTCACCCATACCTATCGCAACTTCCTCGACCGGCTCGCCGAGGGGCACTGGGCCCCCCCGACCCAGGCGGAAACGCAACCGCTGGTGCAGATCTTCTCACGGGGCTTCACCGGCGGGATGTACGGCGGCCGCGCGGGACGCGACTACATCACCCGCAACCAGCCCGACAATCGCGGCGCCGTGCTGGGCACGGTCATCGGTACCGAGGGGAGTGAGCTCGTCCTCTCCGTCACCGAGCCGATTGGTGTGGGTGACGGCCTCGGCTTCGAGCATCCGGACGGGTCGGCCCGCGGCAATACCGGGTTCGCCGTGACCCGGGTGCGCACCATCTCGACGCGCAAAGGTCACATCACCCAGGCCATCCCCGCCGACGAGAAGGTCGCCGCCGGCTGGGTCGTGGTACGGTCATCACAAGCGTCCCTGCTCACGGAAGCACGCGCATCGTTCGCCGGCGTCGAGAAGCACGCCGACGCACCACGCATCCGGCTCGATGCGACCGTGAGCGGCAGCGCCGGGTCGCCGCTCACCTTCACGTGCACCGCCGGGGAGGACAGCGTCACCCTCCAGAGTGCCATGCCCCTCGGCGTGGCCGAGAAGCGACCGCTCGACGCCTCCCGCCTCCGCGAGCAGCTCGGTCGGCTGGGCGAGACGCCCTTCGTGCTTGGCGCGCTCGACATCTCCGGGCTGGACGGCAACGTGTTCCTGCCGGTGAGCGAGCTCAACGAGCTCCGCCAGCTCGCGGTGAAGCAGTTGCTGGAGTTCCGCGCGACGGCCGGCGCGACCCGCATGGCGGAGCGCGAGGCATCAATCGAAGCGGCTCTCGCCTCACGTCCTCACGCCCTCCCGTCCGCACGCCAGGCGCTGCTGGTCGCCGAGGTTTTCTCCATCGACCAGGCCCGTGCTGCAGCGCCTCATGCCGACGAGATCTCCCTCGACGTCTTCCTGCGCCATCCCACCCCTCCCACGACGCGGGTCAGGGCGCTCATCGAGGAACTCGCCGCCGCCGGCAAGACCCTGCGCCTTCGCACCCCGACGATCGTGCGCCCCGAGGAGCGGAAGACACTCGACAAGTGGCTCGCCCTCGGCACCCCGATCGTGAGCGGGCACCTGGGACTGGTCGCCGAGCTCGCGCGCGCCGGTCGCGACGTGGTGGCCGACTACGCCGTGAACTGCTTCAACCAGCACACCGCCGCCGAGATCTTCCGGCTCGGCGCGCGCCGCATCGTCCCGTCGATCGAGCTCACCGTCGAGGAGATGGCCCAGGTCGCGGCACCCTGGGAAGGCGCCGGCTTCGAGGTGTTCGTGTACGGGCGTCCCGAGGGCATGACGCTGGAGCACTGCGTCCTGTCCGCCGCATTTGATCGCGTCGTCACCACCTGCCGCGACCTCTGCGTGCAGAAGCACGCCAACGTCGAGCTCACCGATCCGGCAGGATACGTCTTCCCGGTTGCCACCGACTCCGCCTGCCGTAATCGCCTGCTTCACTCACGGCCGGTCGATGCCTCGGAGTACCTGCCGGCCCTCTGGCGCCATGGCTTCCGGGCATTCCGCCTGGTGTTCAACGTCCCCGGCGACGGCGTGGCCGGGGTGACGGCGGCCTACCGGGAGGCGATCGATGCCGTCGCGGCCGGCAGCCGGCCCGACGCACGCGCCATCCGCGCGCTCAGCGGTGGCGCCTTCACCCGCGGACACTTCGCCCGGGCGGTGTAGCATGGCCCGGCTCGAGGTCGATCGGGTCTACGTCATTCATGTCAGCACCGGGGCGGAGGACCGTGCCGCCTCCATCGAGCGACAGCTCGCCCGCCTCGGCATCGACTTCGAGTACGTGCTCGAGGGAGACATGAAGGACCTCACGCCCGAGTGGCTCGACCGCTGGTTCGACGGGCCGATGAAGTGCGTGCAGCCGCGCACCTCCTGCTGCAGCAAGCACCTCATTGCCTACCAGCGCATGATCCGGGACGGCTGGAACGACGCCCTCGTGCTCGAGGACGACATCTTCCTGGCACATGATTTCGTCGAGGCAGTGAATGCCAGCCTGCGGGAATTGCGTGAGCGCCCCGACACCCGGGCCGGCGAGGCGTTCATCTCTCTCGAGAACTCAGGGCTGGTCCGGATCGAAAGGCGCGAGAAGGTCGAGCCAGGGCGGACGCTCTATCGCAGCGAGCACGGGCGGGAAACCGGGGCGTACTGGCTTTCGCGCGTGGTGGCGGAGCGCTTCCTGGCGAAGGCGGAGACGACGAAGGTGAGCGTCGCCACGCCGTTCTTTCACAATATCCTCTTTCAGTCGGGCGAAGTGGAACTCTGGTGGCGTCATCCCGCGATTGCCGAACAGGGCAGCATCAACGGGAAATTCGATTCGATGCTGTCGCAGAAGCGTACCGGTCTCGCGCGCCGCCCCCGCTGGCTGGCCCGCAAGGCCTTCCAGCTCTACCTCCGCCCCTTCTTCGACAAGATCCTTCAATTCGCGAGGTAACCCCCTCACCCCCACCCTCACCCCGTTGCAGTTCCCCCTCACGAAATTGCAGTCCCGCTTCCCGCTTCATCACACATACAGTCGCCTCAACATGTCCGCCGCCGACTCGTCGAGGAGCTCCATGCTCCGCAGCTGGTCGAAGGTCGCCAGCAGGCTCTCCACCCTGAGCTGCTGCTTTTCCCGGCCACGGATTTCCCGCACCACCCGGCCCCGGTGCATCATGAGCACCCGGTCGCCCAGCCGCACCGCCTGGTGCATCGAGTGCGTCACCATGAGCGTCGTGAGGCGCTGGCTCGATACCACGCGTTCCGTCAGCTTCACCACCTGCTCCACGCTTCGCGGATCCAGGGCCGCCGTGTGCTCGTCGAGCAGCAGCAGGCTCGGCTTCACCAGCGTCGCCATGAGCAGTGTCAGCGCCTGGCGCTCCCCGCCCGAGAGTGTCCCCATCTTCGCATCGAGGCGGTCTTCCATGCCGAGGTGCAGTGATCGCACCCGCTCGCGCAGCTCCTCCCGCCGGGCCGAGGTGAGCGCCCAGCGCAGGGCGAACGGGCTCCGCTCCCGGTCGAGCGCGAGCGACAGGTTCTCCGCGACCGTGAGGTTCGGCGCCGTGCCCTTGAGCGGATCCTGGAACACGCGGCCCGACATGACGCGCGCGCCGGTGCTCGTCCTGCTTCGTCACGTCGACACCGTCGAGCTTGATCGTGCCCGAATCGGGTCGGAACGCGCCCGCCACGAGGTTGAGCAGCGTCGACTTGCCCGAGCCGTTCATCCCTACCACGGTGACGAAGTCGCCCGCCGCCAGCGTCAGGCTCACGTCAATCAGCGCGTGCACCTCGTTCGCGGAGCCACGTTCGAAGGTCTGGCTCAGATGCCGCACCTCGAGCGCCGGGATGCCTCCCTCGGCCGGCACCCCGTACTGGAAGCCGTGGCGCATGTCGTCCGGCGCGGGCGCAGACTCAGCCATTGCGAGCCTCCGGGGCGAGCCGGCGCCGCCGCACGAGATCGGGAATGACCAGCACCAGCAGCACCAGCACCGCCGTGACGAGCTTGAGCGTGTTGGCCGGGAGGCCGGCCGCAATCGCGGCCGCCACCACCAGGCGCAGGAGGATCGAGCCCAGCACCACCCCGCCGATGCGCGCACTCATCGACCGTCCCCGCAGCAGACCCTCGTCGATCGCCACGGCGGCGAGGCCCGTCACCAGGTTGCCGATGCTCATCTGGATGCTGACGAACCCCTGGTACTGCGCGAACAGCGCGCCACTCAGGCCCACGAGGCCGTTCGATACCGCGAGCCCCGCGATGAACACCATCGCGTCGTCGACCCCCATCGAGCGCGCCATCTGGGCATTGTCGCCGGTCGCGCGCATGGCGAGGCCGAGCTTGGTGCGGAAGAAGCGGTCCACCAGGAACACCGCTGTTCCCACCGCCGGCAGCATCGCCAGGAAGGTGGCGAGCGTCCGCGCACTCACCTCGATGCCGAAGATCGTGGCACCCGATTCCGGCCCGCCGAACGTCTGCCACATGCGAATGCCTGCGTCGGCAGCGTCCGCGTCGAGGCGAGCGAGATGTCGCCGCCGCCCATGATCAGCAGGTCGAGCGAGTAGAGTGCCGTCGCCACCAGCAGTCCCGAGAGGAGCCGGCTCACGCCCAGCCGCCGATGGATCATTCCCGATACTGTGCCGGCCACCATTCCCGCCACGAATCCCGCCGCTGATGCCCAGAACGAGCCCATCCCCCGGGTCAGCAGCACGCCCGCGATCGACGGCCCCGAACGCGAACGACCCGTCGACCGTCAGGTCGAAGGTGTCCAGCACGCGATAGGAGATGTAGACGCCGAGCCCGAGCAGGGAGAGCACCAGGCCCATGGAGAGCGCGCCGACGAGGAGGTTCATGCGCCCCCCTCGATCGCCGTGATCGGCGACACCCAGCAGATGCCCCGCTGGAACGCACTCTCGCCCGCACCCACGGCACCGCGATCGTCCTGCAGCAGGTGCATGACCGCGCGGAGCGGCTGTTGGGAGAAGTACTTCGTCATGAGCGGGCGAAGCGCCACGGTGCGGAGCGGCACCGGGCGGAACTCGAACACCGCGGCATGGAAGTGGCCCACCAGGTCGCTCGAAATCCCGACCGGGCGGAGCAGCGGCGCCAGGCGCGCGTCGGGCTGCGCGACACGACGCCCGCCACCACCGCCACCGTCCCCTCGTGCACCCGCTCCGGCGTGATGCTAAACGCAGTCGCGCACCTCGGGCATGCGTGAAGTCGCACCGGGCGCGCCGGGTCCCCCGGCGAGCGCCGGAGCCGCGCACCCACCAGCCCCGCCACCTCCACCAGCATCACCACGCCCGCCGTCGGCGACGACGAGTGGTCGAGGCACACTCGCGCCAGCTCCGAGAGCGGCACCGGCCGGCCCGCTGGCCGCTTGGCTGAAGCGGCTCAGTGTCTCGAACCCGCCCTCGCACATGAGCCCGCTACCCAGTACCGCGGAGGCCGGCTGCTCCGCCGTGCCGATGAGATAATCGGGGACGCTGCCACCTTCGGTGGGCTGGTACGCCACCACGCCGGCGGCCGCGATCAGTTCGCCCATGCGCGGTGCCGCGTCGGTGAACTGACCGCCGATCGCGCCGATGCCGAGGCCGAACGCATCCTCGCCGACCCGGACGGTGCTCGCGCGCTCCGGATCGATCGTAGCCCCGCTGCAGCCAGCCGGCGTCGCCGTGTACCCGGCAGGTGAGGCTCGCACCGGGGCTCCGTGCCGCGCTCTCATACAGTCCTGACCAACTGCGCTAGCTTCCCTGCCACCCGCCACTCGCTGGTGCTCACGCAGGGAGTTGAGGCCGCCCGACGAATGCCGGCCGCTCGGGGGCCGCGGCACCTCCACCCCCAGCACCAGCGACTTCGTCAGGTCGGCGGCGTCGAGCTGCCGCTGGATCGCCTCGCTGGGCCCGCGACCCGAACTCGCCCTTCACTGTCGCGAACTCGTGGCCGCCCCGCGCCAGTACGTGCAGTGCCGGCGTGCTCATGTACGACACCCGGCTCATGTCGATGGTGGCGGTCCGCACTCCCTTCACGCAGGAACTGCGCAAGGATTTCCTCCAGCTCGAGCGCCCCCTCGGCGTCGAGCCGCCCTCCAAACGAACGACGGCGCCACCGGCGCCGTCGTAGGAAGGGACAGCGCGCACCGTTACTGAGTTGGCGCCGGCGCCGCAGCGGCGGGCGTTTCACCCGCGATGGACGTTTTGGTCACTACCAGCCTGTAGAACGGCACCGCGGCGAGGCTCTCACCCTTGAGCGCCTTGGCGACCATCCCGCCGGCCACCACGCCGCCCTGCTGGAAGTCGGGGAAGAACGCTGCCGTGGCGCCCTTCACCACCTCGAACGGCGAGGGCGAGAACACCGGGACCTTGTTCTCCTTCGCCACCTTGATGATGCTCTCGAACGCCGCGTGCGCCGAGTTGCCGTAGATCTCGATCGCGCCGACCTTCTTGCCGATCAGCGCCGTCGTCGCCTCCGCGCCCTCGGTCGGGCTGCTGATCGGCACCGCCACCACCGTAAGCCCTGCCGCCTTCGCCGCCGCCGTCATCTTGTCCTTCATGCTCACCGCCAGCGGCTCCAGCGGGCTGAACAGCACGCCGATGCGCTTGGCGTTCGGGGCCACCTTCTGGATCAGTGCCACGCGCGCGCGCTGCTCCGGGTCGCCCAGGCCCGGCGAATAGACGCCGGTGATGTTCGGGAGGTGCGAGGAGTCGCTGGTGCCGGCCCCGGCCGCGAAGGGATCGGAGAGGACGTTGAACACCACCGGGGTGTTCTTCACCCGCTCCACCGCCGCCTTCAGCGTCTCGTCCTGCAGTGCCACGATGACATCCGCCTTGGCATCGAGCGCTGCGTCGATGAGGCTCGGCAGCGTGGCGAGGTCACCCTGGGCGCTGGAGATGGTGAACACGAAGTCGCGGTCCGGCTCGAGCCCCGCTTCCTGCAGGCCCACCTTGAGCGCGTCCTCACTCCATTCACTCCCGATCCAGTCGGCCGCACGGATGATGGCGACCGTCTTCGGCTTGGCAGCCGCGGTCTTTGCAGCAGTGCTGTCCGCAGCACCCTTCCCGGCGTCGCCCTTCCCGCAGGCGCCGAGCCCGGCAACGAAGAATCAGGGCCGACGCCGCCAGCGCGCGCGCCGGAAGGAACCGTGAACCAGACCGCTCGAGCATTGGAAGAACCCCCTGGAAAGAACGTGGCACAATCACGAAGCGTTGCAATGTAATACGACGCCTGCCGACCCGCCTACTTTGCCCAGCAGCTTCTCGAACCTGGGATTCCCCTTCAGCGACGCGAACGTCGGGTCCACAGACAGGAACTGGGGCGTCAGGAACCCGCCTTTCTTCCGGATCTCTTCGAGATATTCGGCAGCGCGATCCTTGTTGCCCAGGATCGTCTCGATGCGCGCGCCATTGAGCAGGATGTAGTTGAACTGTGTCGCCGCGCTGGGATTCAGGGCGAGTGCCTTCGCCAGGAATGCCCGCGCCTCCGCCGGCTTCCCGGCCAGCGCCAGCGCCAACCCATAGAGCACCTGCAGCTGCGCGTCCTGGGGAGCACCCTCTGCCTGCGATTTCGACGGCGCCAGCGCCGAGTCGGCGTAGGCGCGTGCCCTGGCGGGCTCGCCATGCTGCCAGTAGGCCATGCCCAGCGACTGGCCCCAGAAGGCCCGGTCGTCGTCGAAGGCCGACGGTGTGAGCCGGAACACCAGCTGCCGCTCGCGGTCGTCGAGCATCCAGGAGGTCTCCTGGAATCCCGCGAAGTGCGCCGCGATGCTCGGCGCGGGAACGCCCGACTCGATGGCAGATCGGATACCCGCCCGGGCCTCGTCCATCTTTCCCTGTGAAACGCGCGAGATGGCGAGCCACTGGATCGCGTTGAGGTCACCCGGGCGCACCAGCAATGCGGCTGCAGCCGTCGCCTCGCCGTCCGAGGCACGTCCGAGGTAGTTGTAGACCTGGGACAGGCTGAAGAGCGTGATGTAGGAGCGCGGGTCGATCTCCCGGGCCCGCTCCAGCTTGGCCAGCGCCGAACCCAGGTCCCCCTCACCCATGTCGCCAAGGGCGGCGTTCGACAGCACTTCGGCATCCGTCGGTGCCGCCCGCAATGCAAGGTCCATTTCGCCCCGCGCGAGCTCGGGGTTCTTGGTCACGGCCGTGTGATAGCGCGCCGCCGCGAGGTGCGTCCGCGCGGCATCGGGGTCGAGTGCCACCGTTCGCTCCAGTGCCTCCTTGGCCCGCTGGGCGGTGATCGAACTTGCGAATCCGTTGGAATAAAGCCGACTGAGCGAGATGCACAGCGCCGCCCACGCATCAGCGAAGGTCGAATCGAGCGCTACTGCCTGTTCCAGATACGCCGACGACTCGCGCAGGCTCGCGGGATCGGCTCCCTGAACCGCGCGTCCCTTCAGGTAGAGCTGGTATGCCTCGACATTGTCGGTGGGACGCTTCGTGACCTGTTGCTGCTCGTTCCCGCCCAGCGCGACGCCCAGCGCTCCCGCGACGCGCGTCGCAATCTGGGACTGCACCTCGAAGACATCGGTGATGTCGGTATCGAAGCTCTGCTGCCACCTCACGTCGCCGGAGCCCGCGTCGATCAGTTCCGGCACGACCTGCACCCGCCGCTTGCCATCCGCGCCGGTCGCCCAACGCACCGTCCCGCTAGCAGGTAATCTGCGCCGAGCTCGCTGGCGATGACCTGCGGGCTCTTCGTGCTGCCCTTGTACTGGCTGGCGCTCGACGATGCAATCACCTTGAGCCCGCTCACCCGCGACAGCTTGCCCCGCACCTCGTCGGCGATGCCGTCGGCGAAGTACTCCTCGGTTGAGGCGCCCTGGTTCTGGAACGGCAGCACCGCGATCCGGTTGCCCCCCTTGCCCGTGGCGACAGCCGTTCCCGTTCTTCCCGCCCTGCCTGCTATGACGGTCGCCGTCACCGCCCATACCACCAGGACGGCCGCACCGCCATGACGAGGTTCCGGACGGAGAACCAGCGCTTCGGCAGGGAGTCAATCATCGCAGATGCCGTCTTGCTGCTCGCGGGCAGCACTTCCGTCGCGGGTGCCGTCACCGCCGACGTGGTGCCCGAACTCATGCCTGCCTGCCGCAGCCCGTCGAGCGCCGTTACCAGCGCCGCGCCCGTCGCATAGCGGTCGGCCGGGTTCTTGGCCAGCGCCTTCTGCACGACGCCATCAACTGCGGGGGACAATCCCTGCCGGGCACCCGTGAGTGCGCGCGGCGCCTCGGTGAGGCTCCGCGTCAGAATCACCCGGGCACTGGGCCCGGTGAACGGCGGCTCCCCCGCCAGCATTTCGTAGAGCACGGCGCCGGTGGCGTACACATCGGCGCGGCCATCCACTTCCTTGTCACCGGTGGCCTGCTCCGGCGCCATGTACTGCGGCGTCCCCACGGCGATGCCGGTGCGGGTGAGTTGTTCACCCCCACCCTCGCCCACGGCGCGCGCGATGCCGAAGTCGGCCACGAGCGCATGGCCCTCGCTGAGCAGGATGTTGGCCGGCTTGATGTCGCGATGGATGATCCCCTGTCGATGGGCATATGCCAGCGCCTCGGCGACTTCGCGCGCCAGGCGCAGCGCCTCATCGGCCGGGAGCGCACCCTCGCGCTGCAGCTTCTCGCGCAGTGTCTCGCCCGGCACGTACGGCATCACGTAGTAGAGGAGGCCATCCGACTCGCCCGAGTCGTACATCGGCAGGATGTGGGGATGACTGAGCTGCCCCGCGATCTCCACCTCCCGCAGGAACCGCTCCGCGCCCAGCGTCGCGGCCAGCTCGGGCCGCATCACCTTTACCGCCACCTTCCGCTTGTGCTTCTGGTCGGTGGCGAGGTATACCGTCGCCATCCCGCCCTCACCGATCACCTTTTCAACCTTGTATCGCCCCGCGAGCGCTTCGGTCACCTTCGCTACTTCGAACGCACCGGTGGTGGCCATGCGCTGCGGCACCCCCGGATCGGTGGGCGTGGCGACACCACAGTGCATGCAGAACTGCGCTTCGAGCGGCAGTGGCGTACTGCAGGCCGGGCAGGAACGTTCGCTGGTTTTCAGGATGTTTCCGGGAGCTGGGGAGTAGCTCTACTGGACCGTGAAATAACATGCAAAGGCCGCGCCCCCGCAACGCCCTCCTTCCTTCATCATTCCTTCCTCCCTTCCCTCTTCCCTTTTCCCTATTCCCTCTTCTGTTTTCCCGCCCGTTTCCCCGCTCGCCCCTCACCCTCCGGCCGGAACCGGGGTAAGATGGAAAAGGGAGGATGGGCCCATGACGAGCATTGACCACGAACCCGCGACCACGGCAGGGGGCATGATGCGCAAGCCCCTCGACACCGAGATTGACGTCTACGGCCTTACCCATCAGGGCAAGGTCCGGAAGACCAATCAGGACAATTTCCTCGTAGCCACCCTCCATAAGCGCATCGACGTCAAGTACAGCAGCCTGGCCCCGGGCGACGACAACATTTCCGGCGAGGAACGGCTCGCCTTCATCATGATGGTGGCCGATGGCGTGGGTGGCACCGAGCATGGTGAGGCCGCCAGTCGTCTCGCGGTCGAGTCCGTCTCCAACTATGTGAGTGAGGCGATGCGCTGCTACTACGGGGCGCAGGGCACCAGCGAAATCTCGCTCGCCGAGGTGCTGGAACAGGCCGCCCGCCAGTGCCACGAGAGCGTCTGCCGGCACGCCGAGGAACAGACGATCCGCAGCATGGCCACCACACTGACGCTCTTCCTCGGTGCGTGGCCCTGGATCTACCTCCTCCAGGTGGGCGATTCCCGCTGCTACCGGCTGCGCGAAGGGGAGCTCACCCAGGTCACTCGCGACCAGACCATGGCGCAGGAGCTCATGGACCTGGGGGTCATGGCTCCAGCCGAGGCCTCCAACTCCAGGCTGTCGCACGTGCTCTCCAGCGCCATCGGCGGCCAGAGCTCGATGCCGATCGTCAGCCGGATTCCCGCCGAGTGGAATAACGTGCACCTGCTCTGCAGCGACGGGGTCACCCGGCACGTCTCCGACGACCGCATTCGCGAGGTCCTCACCACGATCACCACGGCGAAGCAGGCCTGTGAGACGCTGCTGCAGGAAGCCCTCGACGACGGCGGCACCGACAACGTGACCGTCGTGGTCGGGCGAGCCATACCCGAACCCGGGACCTCCATCCTCAATGCCTGATGCCGCCTCCCCGGCGGCAGTCCTCGAGGTCGATCGCGTCTATGTAATCCATGTGGCCGCACGGCGCGGAGGACCGCGCCGTTTTCATCGAGCGCCAGCTCGGCCGACTCGGCATCGACTTCGAGTACGTCCTCGACGGCGACCGTGACCAGCTCACCCCTGAAGTCATGGCGCGCTGGTTCCGCGGTCCGATGGCAACGCCCACCGCCGACACCTCCTGCTCCTTCAAGCACCTCACCGCCTGCGAACGGATCGTGCGGGCTGGGCACGACACGGCCCTCGTCCTCGAGGATGATGTCGTGCTGCCCTCCGACTTCGTGGAACAGCTGAACCGGAGCATCGCGGAGTTACGGCGACCGTCCCGATGCAACACCGGGCATCGGGTATATCTCGCTGGAGAACACCGGCCTCGAGACCTTCACGCCACCACCCGCCGGCGAGACGCTCGTGCGCGCCGATCATGGCCGCGCCGCCGCGCCTACTGGCTTTCGCGTGGTGCTGCCGGGCGCTTGCTGCACCGCGCCGATACCGATCGCCTCGAGGAGCCGTTCGATCACTTCCAGAATCGGCTCGCCCGCAGCGGTGAAATGCAGCTCTGGTGGCGGCACCCTGCCATCGCCGAGCAGGGCAGCCACAACGGCATGTTCAGCTCCATGCTCGCGCCCGAGCGGGCGGGCCGCTCGGCGGCTCAAGTGGCGCGCCCGGAAGGCGTGGCAGCTGAGCATCCGTCCGATGCTCCAGCGATTCTATCCCGCGCTTCTGGCGCTGGTCGCGCTGGCGGCAGGACCCTACCTGCTGGCATCGCTCGACGCGCAGGAGACAAGGGTCCTGGAGGATTCCAGCCGGAACCGGCGCATTCCGATCGCGATCCATCCGCCGCCAGCCACCAAGGTATGCACGGCGACGGCGCCGTGTCCTGTTGCCCTCCTGAGCGCGGGCCACCAGCTGCAGCACTTCCTCCGTGTTCCACACCCGGAACAGCACCTTCATCACGTCCGGGGCGCTGCCCTCACCACCGGCCACGAAGCGATTGATGCGCTCCGCTGCGAGCTGATTGGCCTCGATCACGAAGACACGCACTCCCTGCGTGCGCACGAGGTGCTCGACCAGGCGCGCTTTCGTCTCGAAGAACTCGTGCGTGCCATGCGTTGACTCGCCCAGGCCCACGATGGTCGCGGAACCCACGAGGCTGTCGAAAGCCGCGAGTCCGCTGTCGGGAAACAGCGGTGCCGACCGTGACGCCAGCCAGGCGAGGTCCCGCCCCGACGGTGGCGGCGGATCCACCGGCAACGTGGTGATCCGGCGGCCATCGACCGAGAGCGAGAGGTCGTCGAACCAGGCGCTGCCGGTTCCATCGAGCGACGCGCCGATCACGATCGAATGAATCGTGGCATCATCCGGCACCTTGATGTCGAGGACCACTCGCTGCCACCGTTCCGGCGACCCGATGTCGGGCCCTGCCACTCGCGCGGTGTCGGCTGCCGCGAACTCACCGTTCTTCCATGCCTCGAGGGTGAGCAGAAGATGTGGTGGAGGCACACCGCTGCCGGCACGAAGCCATCCGGACAGCTGCAGGCGATGTCCAATCGCGAAACCCGACGGAACCTGCAGGAGGATGGTCTGGATCGTCGGCGCCACCTCAGAATCCGGCACGGTGATCCGGAGGCTGTACCGTCCCCCGTGAACAACTGCACTGTCTCGGAGAAACGTCGCGATCGATCCACCCTGGAACGCCGACCAGCCGAGCGACCAGCCCCACGCTCCGCCGCTGCCGTTCACCGCGGCGCGCTCGAAATCGAGGTTCAGTGGCTGCTGTGCTGCTGCTGTCAGGGGAACTGCTGCTGCGGAGGCCGCGAGGGCCAGGGCACGAAAATTCATGGGACGCGAAGTATGCAGCGCCCCCGACTTCGGGGCCATATCTTGAAAGCAACATGCCCTCGCTCTATGACGAACTCGCTCCATGGTGGCCGCTCATCTCGGCGCCTGAAGATTATGCGGAAGAGGCCGCCTTCTATACGCGTCTCATCCTGGCGCGCTGCGAAGGCCCGTGTGAGACCATGCTCGAGCTTGGGAGCGGCGGCGGCAACAATGCATCCCATCTCAAGTCCCGGTTCCAGATGACATTGGTCGAGCCGTCCGCTCCCATGATCGCGGTGAGCCGGGCACTCAACCCGGAACTCGAGCACTCGCAGGGCGACATGCGTGCCGTCCGCCTCGGACGCACCTTCGACTGCGTGTTCGTTCACGATGCGGTGTGCTACATGACCACGGAGGTCGACCTGCGGGCCGCAATGGCCACCGCTGCCGAACACTGCCGTCCCGGTGGCGTCGTGCTCATGGCTCCCGACTATGTGCGGGAAACCTTCCGTCCCGGGACTGATCACGGCGGGCACGATGGTGTGCAGCGCAGCGCCAGGTACCTGGAGTGGACCTGGGATCCCGACCCCTCCGATTCCAGTTATTTCGTCGACTACGCGTTCATGTTGCGCGACGCCGACGGCACCGTGCGCGCGAAGCATGACCGGCACGTCGAGGGACTCTTTCCGCGCGACACATGGCTGCGGTTGCTGGCGGAGGCCGGCGTTGACGCAGCAGCCGTCCCGCTCGAGCATTCCGAAGTCGAGGCCGGCCTCTCCGAAATCTTTATCGGCAGGAAGTTGCGGTGACCATCAGGCTCTCCCACGTGGCGCCGGTGCTGGCTTCACCAGACATCGAGGCTACCCTCGCCTTCTGCGAGGAAAGGCTCGGCTTCCGGCGGCAGTGGACCGAGGGCACGCCGCCAACCGATGCCGCCGTCAGGCGTGACGGCGCCGGGCTGATCTTCTTTCTCGATGCGGAAATGGCCGAGCGTGCGCGCGGTATCACCGCGATCGTCTTCCTGAGTGGAGTCGAGGAGCTGTACGCCGAGCATCAGGAACGGGGCGCGCCCATCATCCTGCCGATCAATGACAATGACGGCCTCCGTTCCTACGTCGTGGAGCTTCCTCCAGGCTATCGGCTTCGTTTCGCCGAGGGGCTTGAACTGATCGCGCAGCGGGAGGGAATGCGGTGAGGTACTCCGAGCGGGCGGTGGGGGGTGCGGCCGCGCAGTTCGTCCAGTGCATCTGGAGCCTGGGCGCGGAGGCGCACGAGGCGTCTGCGGCGGCCGATCCCATCCTGCCCGACGGCCGGGTCGAGCTGCTGCTCAACAGCGGAGACCCGGTCCTGCGGCACACCGCCACCGGCCATGAGCGCCAGTCCGCGAGGCACGTTGCTGGACAGCTCACCGGATCGGTCTGCATCACCCCGACCGGCCGGCTCGATATCATCGGCGTGCGCCTTCACCCGTGGGCTGGCGGCGCTTTCCTCGGCATGCCTATGAGTGAACTGCGGGACCGCATGCTCCCTGCCGACGGCGTGTGGGTGGCGGACAGCATCCTTGGTGACGCGAGCAACGCCGACGACCATGACGAACGGCTCCGGCTCATCGTGGAAGCGCTCGAACGCCGGGCGCGCGGGCTCGCGGCACCTGCATGTGCGGCCATCAGCCTTACCGGCCGGCTCATGCGGGGACCCGACACACCGCCCGTGCGGTCCCTGGCAGCCGCCATCGGTCTCAGCCACCCGTCGGGTGGAGGCGATTTTCTCGGAACAGGTGGGCCTCACTCCCAAGTCGCTCGCGCGCATCGCCCGCCTGCAGCGTGCCCTGGCCCATGCGCGGCGCAGGCCGAGCCTCACCCTGAGCGCCGTGGCCCATGACAGCGGCTACTATGACCACGCGCACTTCGTTCGCGACTGTCAGGACATTGCGGGCGAGGCGCCGGGAGTTGTGCTCGGCCGCAGCGACGACGTCACCACCGTCTTCCTCGACGGCGCGACTCGCTAGCGCTCCTCGCACGAAACACGGTGATACACGTATGGAATCCGCCGCAGCTCCGCTCCCTGTCTTCCCTCGATCCAGGCGCTGAGAGAATCACGGGTCAGGAGTTCGTAACCCACACTGGTCGGGAAATCATTTGACGGGTTGCTCACGATGAACGCGCGCGCACCCGTCATGCTGCCCCGAAAAGTCGTGCGTTGCTGACCGGTCGGCACCACGATGTAGTCCACCGAGTCTCCCCGGAGCCGCAGTTCCACGAACTCGATCGCCTTCACGGCGTCGCCCGACGAGGTCCTCGCGCTGCCCAGCATGACCGTGTTCCGCGGGCGCATCCACTGTTCCTCGATCATCCGGCTGCCGCCTCCTCCCTGCCAGCACCCGGCGAGCCATGCGAGTCCGTCCGCTGCGCGCAGGCTATTGGAGGGCAGCGCCAGGAGCGGTGCGGAGCCGCAGGCGAGGGAAAGTGCGACCGCGAGGTACCTCGAGTATTGAGTCATGGTTCGTGAGGTTGGGGTGAGGTCAATGCAGGAATGTCATGTCGCCCAATCTGCGAGCTGCTCCTGTGGATGGCTTGTACGAACGCGAACCCTCCCGCACCTTCGTCCTGTTCCCTGTTCCCTGTTCCCGATTCCCTGTTCCCTGTTCCCGGAGTCCCTGTTCCCTGTTCCCTGTTCCCTGTTCCCTGTTCCCTTCTTCCCATTTCCTTTTCCGGAGCCTGAGATGCGCCGCATGCTACTGCTCGCCCTTCTCGCTCTCCCATCCGTCGGTTCGGCCCAGGCGCCCGCCGCGCGCATGATCCCGCCGCAGTCCGCAAGGCGATCGACGCCCGCAACGCCGAGTGGATAGCGGCACGCCGCCAAGGGCGACGCTGAAGGGAATCGCCAGGATCTATGATGCGGACGCGCATGATCGTCCCTCCGGAGAGCGAGCCGTTGACCGGTGCCGCCAACATTGAGAAGGTTTTCGGGGGCTGCTGAGCGCAGGAGTGAAGAACCTGAAGTTCAAGACCACGTCGCTCGACGTGAATGGCAACTATGCCTATGAACTGGGGTTGGCCACATACGATGCGCCGGCAAGAGCGGCAAGATCGCCGCCGGGAGCGACAAGTACCTGGTCATCTGGAAGCTGGGCAAGGACGGCGTATGGTACCCCACATCGACGCGTGGTGGGCGCCCTCGGCCACGCCCACTGAGCTGGAGGTCGCCCGCACGCCACCATGCTGCAGATTGTCTCGATGCGCCGCATTCGCCTCTTCCTCGTCACCACCGTACTGCTCGCTGCGGTATGGTTCGGGCTCAAGGAAGGGATCGACGGTTTCATGGATGCGGAAACGACCTTCCAGCGATGGGCCGCAGCATCGCAGGTGCTCTACGGGGCGCTTGCCGTGGCGTCGCTCGGGGCACTCTTCACCGGCCGCGCCTGGTTGCGTTCGGGACTGATCGCGTGGTCCCTCGCGCTGACGATGACAGGCACCGTCGCACCCGTCGCGTGGGGCGGGGCTCCCTGGAGTGCCGGGCTCATGGCCGGGGTACTCACTGCTGTCGTGGCCGGCGTGGTCACGTGGGGCGCGCTGGCACACGCACGGAACGCCTGAACATGCAGCTCATTGAAGTCGCAAACTTCTGGATCATGACCGGCATCGAATGACACTGAGTCGGGTATGAGGCAGCACGTCTTCAGGGGAGAACCGCACCGCATGTCAGGGCTCCAGTTGCACCGCATCGCCATCGTCGCCTTCACTCTCGGTTTCGGCGTTGCTGCGTGCCAGCGGTCCGATGCGCAGAAGACCCAGTTCACCACCGGCTCCCTCGACTCGGCGAACATTGCCGTGTACGCCAAGGGACTCGAGGCGCCCTGGGGACTCGCCTTCCTGCCCGACGGCCGTGCCCTCGTCACCGAGCGTCCCGGCCGCCTGCGCCTCGTATCTCCCACCGGCGGTGTGTCGCAGCCGATCCTCGGTGTCCCCGCCGTCGTGACCGGCGGCCAGGGCGGCCTTCTCGATGTCGCCATCGACCCGGAGTTCGTCACCAACCAGCTCGTCTACCTCTCCTATTCAGAGGCCGGCAACGGGGGCGCCGGCACCGCGGTGGCGCGCGGCAAGCTCACCAATGACGGGCTGGAAAATGTCGAGGTCATCTGGCGGCAGGTGCCGAAGGTGAGCGGCGGAAATCACTTCGGATCGCGACTGGTCTTTGCGCGCGATGGCACGCTGTTCATCACCACTGGCGAGCGTTTCCAGTACCGCGACAGTGCCCAGGTCCTCACCAACACGCTCGGCAAGGTCGTACGGGTCAATCGCGACGGCACCATCCCGTCCGACAATCCTTTCGTGAAGCAGAAGGGCGCGCTCCCGGAGATCTGGTCGTACGGCCATCGCAACATGCAAGGCGCAACGCTGCACCCGGAGACGGGCCAGTTGTGGACCATCGAGCACGGCGCTCAGGGCGGCGATGAGCTCAACCTCGACCTGGCAGGGAAGAACTACGGCTGGCCGGTGATCACCTGGGGGATCGATTACTCCGGGGCGAAGATCGGCGAGGGCACCACGAAGCCGGGGATGGAGCAGCCCAACTATTACTGGGTTCCCTCGATAGCGCCGTCCGGGCTCCTCTACTACACCGGCGACGCCTTCCCCCAGTGGAAGGGCAGCTTCTTCATCGGGGCGCTCAAGTGGCAGGGCCTCTCACGGCTGCAGCCCGGCCCCGACGGCAGCTTCACCGAGGAGCGATTCCAGGACAACGCGATCAAGCACCGCATCCGTGACGTCCGACAGGGCCCCGACGGTGCCATCTACCTTCTGGTCGACTCGAGCGATGGCGAGATTCTCCGCATCTCACCCCGGGCTCCCAGCTAGGCGTCCCTGTTCCCCGTTCCCTGTTCCCCGCTTTACCTTGATTCATGCCCTCCTCCGCCGTCTCCGACAGCTATTCCGATGGCGCGGCCGAACCGCCGATCTGGTCACCACCTGATCCCGCCCTCGCCGCCGCCGGTATCGAAGGCGAGTTCGTAGTTGCCCGGGTGCGCCTCCTCGCGATGGCGCTCCTCCTCATCGCACCGACATTCAATGTCATTCGTGACCCCGGCAAGCCGATGTTCGTCACCGGCTTTGCCGTTGTGTTCGTGGGCGGGATTGTGGCAACCGCCATCTGGTCCGCCCTGCGCCGGGGAGGCTGGCGCCCATGGGTCGGCTTCGCCTCGAGCACGCTGGACGTCTCCCTCGTCAGCCTCGCGCTCGTCAGCTACCTGATGGTAAGCTCGCCACTCCAGGCCCTGAACTCGAACTCCACGTTCGAGATGTATTTCCTGGCGATCCTGGCTACCAGCCTGCGTTACGATGCCCGCATCTGTATCGTCGTCGGGTGTATCGGCATGGCCGAGTACGCGCTGCTCTGGGCCTACGCCGGCACGCGGTATGACCTCTACGACCCGCACTATTTTACTGAGGCGGGGCCCTATGCTCCCGTCGACCTCTCCACCCGGCTCATACTCCTCGGCATTTCCACGCTGCTGGCGGTGACGATCGTGCGCCGGGCCCAGCGACTGCTCTATCTCGCGGCCCGCGACCGGCTCACCGGTCTCTACAATCGAGGCCATTTCGACCGCACCCTCGCCACCGCGATGGAGGCCACCACCCGGGACCGGCACCCGCTCTCGCTCGCCATCCTCGACGTCGATCACTTCAAGCAGATCAACGACATGTACGGGCACGCCCTCGGCGACCGCGCACTGATCGAGGTCGCCAACCTCCTCGCTCGCGCCATGCGCCGCACCGACATGGTTGCCCGCTATGGCGGCGAAGAGTTCGTGATTCTCATGCCCGGCACGCCGCGCGATGCCGCCCTCATCAGGCTGGAAGCGCTGCGCCAGGAAGTGGCGTCGTCGCCCATCGATCTCGGCGAGGGCCGGACGCTCACCGTGAACTTCAGCGCCGGCGTCGCCGGGACCCCCGCCGACCTCATGGTGATCTCGCCCAAGGACCTGCTCTCTTATGCCGATGTCCGCCTCCTCGCCGCCAAGCGCGCCGGACGGGGCCGCTGCATCGGCAGTGGCGGCCTGACCGAGGATCCGCTGATCCTGGCAAGCTGACCCACTCGGCACCCAGCGAGAGGGTAACATGTATCGCGTCACTTCGATTGCCGTCCTCGTGCTCGCCGTCCTTTCGGCCTGCCGTCCCGCCCAGCCTTCCGCCGAGCAGGGATCTCGGCCGCCCGTCACTGCGGGCATGCCCACCGTCCCGCTGCCGCCGGATCTCGATCGCGTCCTGCGCGACTACGAGCAGCAATGGCGGGCGAAGAACGCCACGGGGCTTGCCGCCCTCTTCACCCCCGATGGCTTTGTGCTTCCGAATAACGACCCACCGGCGCGCGGCACGGCAGGCATCGCGAAGGCCTACGACGGCAACGGTGGCCCGCTCACACTGGCGGCCCTCGCCTACGCCGTGGACGACACCGTCGGCTACATCGTCGGCACGTACGGTGGGCCGGACGTCACGCAGCACAGCGGCAAGTACGTGCTCGCGCTTCGGCGCGCCCCCGGCGGACCATGGCTCATCGCAGCCGACATGGACAACGGGAACAGCCGGTAGCCGCCTCCGATGCGGCTCATCTCTGAAGCTGGCGGCCTTCCATGATGTGGAATCGATCGTGAAACCGGTTCCGCTCGATGCCTTCATCCCGGTGGCCGATGCCCGCGAGCGCTACGCCCTGACCGTGCGCGCACCGGCACCGCTGGTGTACCGGGTGGCGCACGACTTCGACATGCAGTCCGTGCCGCTCGTAAGGGGAATCTTCCGGCTGCGCGAGCGTCTCATGGGTTCGCGTGCTGGAACACGGGTGCCCCGCGGGATCGTCGAGGAGACCCGGGCGCTGGGCTGGGGATGCCTGCTCGAGCGGCCAGGCGAGCTCTTCATCGGCGGAGCGGTGTGTCAGCCCTGGCTCGCCGATGTGGTGTTCCGGTCCGTGCCCGCTGATCAATTCGCCACCTTCGCGGAACCGGGCTACGTCCGGATCGCGTGGACCCTGGAGGCCCATCCGCTCGGTTCCAACCTCACCGAGCTGGTCTCCGAGACCCGGGTCGCCGCAACCGACCAGCCCGCTCGTCGGCGATTCCTGTCCTACTGGCGCTGGGCCCGGGTGGGGATCTACACCATCCGCTGGCTCCTCCTGCCCGCGATCCGGCGTGAGGCCGAGTGGAAGGCCCGGCACTGAGCACATCACCACTCTCAGTAGCACTCGGTCTGCGGGCCAACTGGCGCCAGTTCTGGCTGCTGGTGCTGGTCAACGCTTTCGTGGGCGCGATGGTGGGCCTGGAGCGAACCGTGCTTCCGCTACTGGCGCAGGCGGAGTTCGGCGTGGCCAGCAAGAGTGCGGTGCTCTCCTTCATTGCCACCTTTGGCGCGGTCAAGGCGCTCACCAATTTCTTCGCCGGACGGCTTGAGCGATACGTACGGCCGCAAGCACGTCCTCGTGGCTGCCTGGCTCTTCGGGCTCCCGGTTCCCTTCCTGGTGATCTGGGCGCCGAACTGGTCCTGGATCATCGTCGCGAACGTGCTGCTGGGCCTCAACCAGGGCCTCGCGTGGTCCACGACGGTCATCATGAAGATGGACCTGGTAGGACCACGAGCAGCGCGGATTCGCGATGGGGCTCAATGAGTTCGCCGGCTACCTCGCCGTGGCGCTGGCGGCACTCGGCACCGGATACCTGGCCCAGGCGTACGGACTTCGCCCCGCGCCGTTCTACCTGGGGATCGCCTTCGCCGTCGGCGGCCTCGCCCTCTCCCTGCTCTTCGTCCGCGAGACGCGCCACCATGTGGCCCTGGAGGCGATGGACCTCCCGTCGCCATCGGACACGGCGGGCCACCGCGCGCAGCTCTCCACCCGGCGATATCATCGCGCGCGCGAGCTGGCGCGATCCCGCCCTCTCGAGCGCGAGCCAGGCGGGGATGGTCAACAACCTGAACGACGGCATCGCGTGGGGGCTGTTCCCGCTCTTCTTCGCCGCGGCGGGGCTGGATGTGGCCCGGATCGGAATCCTCAGCTTCACCTATCCGGCCATGTGGGGGCTGCTCCAGCTCTGGACGGGCGCGCTCTCCGATCGTTGGGGTCGGAAGGGGCTGATCGTTGGCGGCATGCTCGTCCAGGGCGGGGCCCTGGCAATGATCGCGCTCGTCCGCGGTTTCTGGCCCTGGATCGGTGCAGCTGCATTGCTCGGCGCGGGCACCGCGATGGTCTACCCCACCCTGCTGGCCGCCGTCGGCGACGTAGCGCACCCGCGCTGGCGGGCCTCCGCGGTCGGCGTCTACCGCCTCTGGCGCGACAGCGGGTATGCGGTGGGAGCGCTGTTCGCCGGCGCCCTGGCCGACCGCTTCGGCATGGCGTGGTCGATCGGGGCCGTGGGGCTGCTCACCTTCGCCTCGGGTGTGCTGGTGCTGGTGCGGATGCCCGAGACACATCGCCCTCACCCCGACAGTGACTAAACGCGCCCCCGCCCACTGCTTACCGCTCACAATCGGACCCTGTCAATCCTGCCAAAACGGCGGTTTTTCCGGGTACGCCGGTTGCTCATGCTGCCCACGGATTCGTAACCCCCGGCAACACAACAACCTGCCGGCGCCACCCGGGAATCCCAGAGCGGCCCCGCGGGCGTTATTCGGTCCGAAAGAGGATTAACTCATGGCATCCAGCAAAATCATCGGCATCGACCTCGGTACCACCAACTCGGTCGTAGCGGTCATGGAAGGCGGCGACCCGGTCGTTATCCCGAACGCCGAAGGCGGCCGTACCACGCCGTCCGTCGTGGCGTTTACCAAGGATGGTGAGCGGCTCGTTGGCCAGGTGGCGAAGCGACAGGCGGTCACCAACCCCAAGCAGACCATTTTCTCCATCAAGCGCTTCATGGGACGGCGCCTGGAGGAGATTCCCGAAGAGGCAAAGCGCGTTCCCTACAAGGTCGAGGCGGGCAACAACGGCCTGGCCGTGGTCGAGATCGCCGGCAAGAAGTACACGCCGCCCGAGATCTCCGCGATGATCCTGCAGAAGATGAAGCAGACTGCCGAGGACTACCTCGGTCACGCGGTCGAGAAGGCGGTCATCACCGTGCCCGCGTACTTCAATGACGCGCAGCGGCAGGCCACCAAGGACGCCGGCAAGATCGCCGGCCTCGACGTCGTGCGCATCATCAACGAGCCCACGGCGGCGGCCCTCGCCTACGGCCTCGAGAAGAAGAAGGACGAGAAGATCGCGGTGTTCGACCTGGGCGGCGGCACCTACGACATCTCGGTGCTCGAGCTGGCCGAGGGCGTGTTTGAGGTGAAGAGCACCAACGGCGACACGCACCTGGGCGGTGACGACTTCGACCAGCGTCTCATCGACTGGCTGGTCGCCGAGTTCAAGAAGGATCAGGGCATCGACCTGTCCAAGGACGCGATGGCGCTCCAGCGGCTCAAGGAAGCCGCCGAGAAGGCCAAGATGGAGCTGTCGAGCACCACGCAGACCGACATCAACCTGCCGTTCATCACGGCCGATGCGTCGGGCCCGAAGCACCTCAACCTGACCCTCACCCGGGCCAAGTTCGAGCAACTGGTGGACGACCTGATCAAGCGCACCATTCCGCCGATGCAGCAGGCGCTGAAGGATGCCGGCCTCAAGCCGTCGGAGATCGACGAGATCATCCTCGTCGGCGGCTCGACCCGTATCCCGAAGATCCAGGAGATCGTGAAGGAGTTCTTCGGCAAGGAGCCCAACCGCTCGGTGAACCCCGACGAGGTCGTGGCCATCGGTGCGGCGATCCAGGGCGGTGTCCTGGGCGGCGAGGTGAAGGATGTCCTCCTGCTCGACGTCACCCCGCTCTCGCTCGGCATCGAGACGCTGGGCAGCGTCACCACCGTGCTGATCCCGCGGAACACCACCATCCCGACCAAGAAGTCGGAGGTGTTCTCCACGGCCGAGGACAACCAGACCACGGTTGAGATCCACGTCCTGCAGGGTGAGCGCCAGCTGGCCGTCGACAACCGGACCATCGGCAAGTTCCAGCTCACCGGAATTCCGCCCGCTCCGCGGGGTATGCCGCAGGTCGAGGTGACGTTCGACATCGACGCCAACGGCATCCTGCACGTGTCGGCCAAGGACAAGGCCACCGGCAAGGAACAGAAGATCCGCATCGAGGCCTCGTCGGGCCTGTCCGATGCCGATATCGACAAGATGGTGAAGCAGGCGGAGTCGCACGCCTCGGAAGACAAGGCGCGCCGCGAGGAGATCGAGGCCAGGAACCAGCTCGATGCCCTGGTGTACCGCGTGGAGAAGGACAGCAAGGAGTGGGTCGACAAGCTCCCGGCCGAGGCCAAGTCGGCGCTCGATGCCGCACTGGAAACGGGCAAGGAGTCGCTCCGCACTGGTGATGCGAACGCCATCAAGGCGGCGCTCGATGGGCTGAACACCGCCTACACGGCTGCCGGGGCGGCGATGTACCAGAACCAGCAGGCGTCGGCTGAGGCCGGCGCCCCCGAAACCGCGGGCGCGGAACAGCCGTCCGGGGCCAAGCAGGACGACGTGGTCGAGGCTGACTACGAGATCGTGGACGACAAGAAGTAGGTAATATTCCGGATGTTCCACGATGCGACGGAACGCTTTCCCGGCGCATCGTACTAGGGTTAGGCTAACAGGCCGGTCCGAAGGTGCGGGCCGGCCTTGGGTCACCCCGCTACTCAGCAAGGAAGACTGATGTCCGCACGCTCATTGAATTGGCTCAAGTTCGGCGGCCTGGTCGGGCTCGCCTTCGGCCTCGGACTGCTGTTCGCAGGCCTTCTCGACCTGCCCCGTAACTCCTCTGCCCAGCAGGCGGTTGCCCCCAGCACTGGCCAGACGGCGACCAAGGCGATCAATACCCCGACGCAGGCCCCGGCCATCCCCGGAACCGCGTCGTTGCAGAACCTCAGCGATGCCTTTGCCGCCGTGGCCGAAGCAGTCCGGCCCAGCGTCGTGTTCATCAAGGCATCCCACTCCGAGAAGAAGCAACCCGCAGGCGCAGCGTGACCCGCGCATCCCGCAGGGCATGGAGCCGTTCTTCCAGCCCCGCCGGCGGCCCGAGATTCGAGCAGGGCAGCGGCACCGGGTTCATCGTGACCCAGGATGGCTACATCCTCACCAACAACCATGTGGTCGAGGGTGCCGACAAGGTCACCGTCCGCCTGCTCAACCGCAGCGAGTTCACGGCCAAGGTTGTCGGCACCGATCCCAATACCGATGTCGCGGTGCTCAAGATCGACGCCACCGGCCTCACCCCCGCCACGCTCGGCGACAGCGATCGTGAGCGGGTTGGCGAGTGGGTCCTCGCGGTGGGCAATCCCCTGGGCGACGGCCTGACCTTCACCGTCACCTCCGGCATCATCAGCGCGAAGGGCCGTACCCTCAACGGCCTCAACCGCACCACTGCCAGCATCTCCGACTTCATCCAGACCGATGCGGCGATCAACCCGGGCAACTCGGGCGGGCCGCTGGTCAACGTGCAGGGCGAGGTCATCGGCATCAACAGCGCCATCGCGAGCGAGACCGGCTTCTACTCCGGCTATGGTTTCGCGATCCCGATCAACCTCGCGCGCCAGGTCATGACGCAGCTGATCACCACCGGGAAGGTGCAGCGCGCGGCACTCGGCATCCAGATCGCCGAGGCGTCACCGGAAGACGCGAAGTACGTCGGCCTCAACGAGCCCTACGGCGTGAAGGTCGCCGACTTCCCGCCCAACTCGCCCGCCGAGAAGGCCGGGCTCGAGGTGGGCGACATCATCGTGTCGATCGACGGCAAGAAGGTGGAGCGCGTGGGCCAGCTGCAGCAGGAAGTCGGCTTCAAGGCCCCGGGCGACGTGGTCAACGTCGAGGTCGCCCGCAAGGGCGGTACCCGGAAGGTCTACAAGGTGAAGCTCCAGTCGCTCAGCGATGCGCAGGTGCTGGCGGCGAATGGCGGCGCGGACGACAGCAGCGATGACGCAGCCGGCAATACCTCGAAGGAAGACGCGCTCAATGCGGTGGTTCCACAGCGTCTCGGCATCAACGCTGAGCCGCTCGATCCGGCCGACGTCAAGGCGCTTGGCCTTAAGCCCACCACGGCCGGCCTGGTGGTGACGGAAGTGGTGCCGGGTGGGCCGACCTACGAGGTGCTCCGCCCCGCCCGCAATGGCGCGGCCGACATCCTCGTGTCCGTGGAAGGCACGCCGGTCAAGTCGATGGCCGACCTGCGCAACGTGCTCAACGCGCAGAAGCCGGGCGCTATCGTCACGCTTCGCATCCTCACTATTCAGAATGGCACGAGCCTTAACCGGGTCGAGCGGGTGCAGTTGGCCAACGCGCAATAGTCGCTCCGCAGTTTTGTAGCAAAGGAAGAGGCGCCAGGATTCTGGCGCCTCTTTCGCTGGTGTGCATGCCAGCGCATACCGTTCCCTGTTCCCTGTTCCCTCTTCCCTGCAGTTCCCTACTTCGCCTGCTTGTCCGGTGTCCCCGGAATCACCGTGGCTGTACGGTTGTTCGTCTGGTACTGACAGTATGCGTTGCTGTACTGCAGCCCAGCCTTCCTGAGGTCAAGGTCATGCTTCACGCCCCAGGACTGCATTGACGCGGGGCCGGAACCTATCACCTGGTAGCCCTGCGACTTGGCCTTGCTCTCGCAGGCCGCCCTCGCATCGCCGTAGAGGTTGCTGTTCCCGCCGCCGGAACCCGCTTCACTTCTGCTCCACGATTGTCGCCGTACCTCCCTGCGACTGGCGATAAATGCAGGTGAGGTTCCATTGCCTGTTCTGGTTGCGCGCCGTCATCTGCACGGTGACGTTCGAGCTGCTCTGCTGTGCGTTCGTGACGTTGACGCTCTGGTAACCGATGCTGCCTGCCTTGCTGCGGCACGCGTCGCTGCCGCGCTGCACCAGGCCGCTGCCGCCACCACCGCTTCCAGCCGGGTCTTCCCTCGTGATCTGGGCCCGGTTGTTGATCGAGGCATACTGGCACTCCACTGCGAATTCGCGATCGCCGCGGAAGCCGCGCATGGAGACGTACACCAGGCTTCCACTGGCCCTGGCGTCGAGCACGCTGACGGCCTGGTAGCCGCTGCCACGCACTTCGTTGTTGCAAGCCGTCCTGGCGCGATCGACCGTGCCGGCACCGGGACCGGGCCACGTGCCCGGATACTCGCCCCATCCCGAACCCGGTCCGCCACGACCCACGACGAACTGCGCGCGGCACCCGTTGTCCACCCAGATGCCGTTCGGGTCGTAGCCCCAGGTGCGCTGGTACACGCACGGCTGGCTCGACAGCTGCCTCCGCAATGACACCTCTCCCTCGTTGCGGGCGAAGCACCGGGTGTACCGGCCGTCGGTGCTGCCGCAGTTCATGACGCGGTTGTCGCCCTCCCAGTTCGAGTCGCCGTAGCCCACCTCGAACTCCGCGCGACAGCCATTCGCCACCCAGATCTGGCTCGCCTGGTAACCCCAGGTCCGGCCGGCAACGCAGCTAGACTGCGAGATCTGCTGCACCAGCCGCACGTATCCGAACGTGGCGACGTTGCAGATCTTGTAGGAGCCGTTCTGGCTTTCGCACTTGACGCGCTGGCCATAGTTGCCCGATTCCCACCCGCTGCCCGAGCCGTTCACCATGAACTTGCCGCGACAGCCCCGGTCCACCCAGATGCTGTTCCAGTCGAATCCCCAGGTGCGCCCGTATTCGCAGCGCGTGTTGGAGATGTTCTGCACCAGCCGCACCTTGCCACCGGTGGTAATCCGGCAGTCGCGGAACGCGTTCTTCTGGCTTTCGCAGGTGATGGTCGTCTGGGCAGCGGCAGGACGCACAGCGGTGGCGGAGCCAGCCATACACAGGCCTGCCGCCAGGAACAGGTTCCGGAGATTCAGCATGGTCGCTCCCGATGTCTGCGGTGTCGTCGGGAAGATAATCCCGCATCAGTGCAGGGACACGTGAAATCCTCACAGTGCTGCGCCGAGCGATAGCAAGGTTCGCGCCTCTTACCGGACAGCCGCACGCCCCGGTATCTTTTCCCTGCCCCGCGAGCGTGGCGGAATTGGTAGACGCGCAGGACTTAGGATCCTGTGGAGCAATCCGTGGGGGTTCGAGTCCCTCCGTTCGCATGCACCACCGGGAAATCAGCAGCGCAGATGACGGAACGGCGATACAGCGAAGACGAGGTGGCCGCGATCTTCCGCAAGGCCACCGAGGATGAGACCAGCCTCACGCAGCCGGTCGCGGGCCAGGGCATGACCCTGCGCGAGCTGCAGAGCATCGGTCAGGAGGTGGGCATCGCACCGGCGCTGGTCGCGCAGGCTGCCCTCTCGCTCGAACACAGCGGACTCCCCAGCACACGAACATTCCTGGGCTTGCCCATAGGCGTGGCGCGCACGATCGAGCTCGGCCGCCGCCTCACTGACGGGGAGTGGGACCAGCTCGTCGTGGCGCTGCGCGAGACGTTCAACGCCCGCGGCCAGGTGTCCGTTCAGGGCTCACTCCGACAATGGACCAACGGCAACCTGCAGGCGCTGCTGGAACCCACGCCCACCGGCGACCGGCTGCGCCTCCGCACGACGAATGGCAACGCCCGCTCGCTAATGCGCATCGGGATCGCCACGCTCGTTGCGGCAGGCGCGGTGCTGTTTGCGAGGTGGACCGGCGGAAGCCTCGCCCAGGCGCTCCCCGGGTTCACCATCCTTGTCGCCACCGGCATCGGCGCCTTCGCGGCTGGTGCGTTGCGCCTGCCAGGGTGGGCCCGGCTGCGGGCGCGCCAGATGGAAGGCATCGGCGCGCAGCTCTCGGCGACGACGCTGCTCGAGCCCCCGCGCTGACCCTAGAACGTCGCGCCCACCAGCCCGCTCGGTCCGATCGGCACTGCAACGCTGTCCTTGAGCGCGAACGTATCCCCATCATAGATGAAGTAGTACGCCGGATCCGACGCGGCGGCGTCGCCGAAGTACGCCTGGTAGATGTCGCCGTTCGGCGCCGTCGTCGCATCGGCCGCACCCCGGCACGCACCACCGCTCGACGGCACGCAGAGCGGAACCGCCACACTCACCAAGAACTCCCCCGACACCGTGTTGTACACGGCGGTGCCGTAGTTGAAACTCGAGATGAGCGCATGACCCCGGCTGTCGATGTTGATCGGCCCCGGGAAGTCGCCGAAGCCCTCGATCGGGGGCAGCACCGCATTGGTGCCCAGGTTGATCACGCTCAGCGTGCCGTTGTTCATGGCGAAGTCACCGCTGTTCACCACATACAGCTTCCCGTTGTAGGCCGCGGCGTACTGCGGGTTCGTTCCCACCTCGAAGGTGCGCACCACCTCCATTGTCGCTGGATTCAGCTCCGTCACCACGCCCGGGCCCGCCACCATGTAGCTGTCGTCCAGGTTGCTCGACACCACGAACACCCGCCCGCCGGTCACCACGACATTGGTGGGGAACTGCGTCACCGTCACCAGGCCGGTCACTTCGTTCGCCGCCTGGGCCGGATCGAACTTGCCGCACTGGTCGGTGGTCTGGTTGCACACCACCACCGTATTGCCATCCACGAACGCGGAACCCGTGGCATTCCCCGACGCGAAGGTGAAGTAGCGGTCCACCGTCTCGGTTGCGAGGTCCACGTAAGCCACGCTGGCCGCGTTGCCGAGCGGCACGACGGCGTGGGTGCCCAAGACCGAGAGTCCCACCGGTGTCACCGCCGAGCTGCTGCCCAGCGGAATACTTTCGGTCACGTCCGGGGCGCCGGTCTGCAGCATGAACAGCGCCTTGTCGAGGTTCACCGCGAGAAGGATCCCCGGGTCGCTCGGCGTGCCGTCGAGGAAGGCCGGCGTCGGGGGCGTGTCATCACCGCATGCAGCAAGGGTGAACATGGCCGCGAGGGCCAGGAGGGCAGCATGGCGTCGATTCATTCTGGTCACGATCCGTAGCGGAGGGAGATGTCGAACCGGAGCATGCGCCCCGGCAGGGGGAAGTCGACCAGCATGCCCGTGCGGGTACCGATCACGTTGTCGATGGCGAAGCGTGCCTTGACGGCCATCCCGCCAACCGGGAAGGTGCGTGACACGCGGAAGTCCAGGAGATGAACCGGGGGAAGCGAGTTGAGGTCCGTGCCCATCGAGGTGCGGCGGGATCCGGCGTAGCGGTATGCCAGCCCGCCTTCGAACCCGAGCACGCTGGCATCGGCGCTCGCCGTGGCGCTCCAGAGCGGCCGGTACACCACCTGCCCCGTGATCACCGGGTTGTCATAGGTGACGCTCGCGAGCGCCACGCCGCCGGCGATGGCGAGGTGAGTGCCCTGCGGCGCCAGGTGCAGGTTGAGCTCGCCGCCCCGGCGGTTCACGTCGAAATTGTTCGGGCTCCAGATGTACTGGAAATCGGGTGACCAGAGGATCATCCCGCTGACGTCGGCCGCGAAGAGGTTGAGTCCCACGCTCGCGTTGAGCGCTGCCGGCCCGACCTGCCGCGCCTCGAGGAAGAGGGAGAACTCGCTCTTCACCCGCTCCGGTGCCAGCAGCGGGTTGGGCCGCACCTGCACGCCCTCCTGGAAGTACAGGTCGCCCAGTGTCGGCGGGTTGTAGGCCTGCGCCCACCGGAGCTCCGCGCTCCACCAGTCGTGCCGCAGCAGCACGCCCAATGCAGGCGACACGTACCACTGGTCCGTCACCGAGCTGCCGTCCACCCGCAGCGCCGCATTCGCGTCGAGGGCCCAGTCGCCGACAATGACCGGCGCGCGCGCCGCCATCCGTCCTCCGCCATAGAGCGTGGTGCCCGGCGCATCCACGCTCAGCGCCGTGCCGCTGATGCCCATTCGCTGGAATTGCGCCCCGCCGCTCACTTCCCACCGGCCCAGCGTGCGCACCACGCCGGCATCGGCCAGGAAGACGTCGGCCCGGTTCTGGTCGTCGTACGGTGCCGAGAATGGCGGCGAACTGTCGGCGAAGGTCGCGTCCTGCCGCTGCAGCGAGACGCTCGCCGACGCGGAGGCCTGGCCGAACTTCATCGTGCCATCGATGCCCGCGCCGTACCGCTGCTGGGTCTGGTGGCCGCTGAGCGACGGCTGCACCACCGTGCCCGGCATCCCCCGGTCCACGTCGAAGTACTCACCCCGCGCGTGCGCCTCGGCGGTTGCACCGGTCCACGTCAGCGAGCCGTTGAGCGAGACGTCGCGCACTGCGGAGTTGAGGCGGACACCGGTGCCGCCCCCGCGTTCGGGCGGAATCTCGTACGGGAAGTCGCCGGCGAAGTCGTTGTACGCACCGCTCACCGACGCGGCGACACCCCCGGCCGTATTGCGCCCCACGCTTGCCCGGCCCGCCAGGCTGCGGGCACCGTAGGTGCCGGCTCCCATCTCGGCCTGCGCCTCGACCCCGACCGGGCGGCGGGTCTCCACCACGATCGCCCCCCCCAGCGCCTGCTGGCCGTAGCGCGCCGACTGGGCGCCGCGCACCACCGAGATCTTCTCCACGTTGTCGAGCCGTACCAGCGAGAGATCGGCACTGCCGCTCACCGCCTGGTTCTGCGGCACGCCGTCGACCAGCACCAGGACCTGGTTGGCGCTCGATCCACGAATCGATGCCGTCGCAGGTGAGCCCGGTCCGCCTGCCCGCGTCACCACCACGCCACCCTGTTGCTGCAGGATATCGCCCAGGTCGCTGGCTCCGCTCTGCTCGATGGCGGCGCGATCGATCGACGTGACGCCACCGCTCGCTGGTGCGGCAGCGGCAGTGATCTCGGCGAGCTGTACCGGCGACGCCATCAGCAGCACGGTGAGCGACGAGGCGCTGCCGTTGACGAGGTCCACGTCGCGCACGACCGGCGTGTAGCCCACCCGGCGCACCGTCACCTGCGCCGGGCCCGGCTTGAGCGCACGCAGCACGAACGTGCCGTCAGCGCCGGTCACCGCGCGGGCCCCGTCGCTCGAGAGCACCTCGGCGTCCTGCAGCGGCGTCGACGTCGCCGCATCCACGACTCGCCCCCGCAGTTCGGGCGCATGCTGCGCACGTGCCGGCGTGGCGCGCGCGCCAGCCAGGCCCACCAGCAGGACGAGAGCTCGAAGCGCGCGGATCACGGCACCGGTCCCGTCGGAGGGGTGAGCCGGGGCACCACGAGGGGACCGCCCGCTGTGCCGTTCGACGCCAGGGTGCTCCACCACGTCGATCGGCCAGCCGTACACCCGCGTCAGTGTCTCGCCGGTGAGCACGGCACGGGACTCGCCCTGCGCCACCAGCGCGCCCTCCGAGAAGAGCAGCACGCGATCGGCCAGCCGCGAGGCGAGCGAAAGATTGTGCGTCACCAGCACCACCGTGCGACCCTGCGAGGCGAGGCCGCGCAGCAGCGCGAAGAGCTCGATTTCATGCCGGACGTCGAGTCCCGCGGTCGGCTCGTCCAGCACGATCGCGGACCCGTGCTGCGCCAGCGCCCGGGCGACGCGCACCCGCTGCTGCTCGCCGCCGCTGAGCGTGGCGAAGGGCCGGTCGGCGAACGCGAACGCATCGACGTCTTCCAGTGCGTGGCGTACCAGCCGGCGGTCCTCCTCCGTCTCCGCGCGCCACGGGCCGAGGTGAGGGTACCGCCCCATGGCCACCACGTCGCGCACCGTCATCGGAAACACCGACTCCTCGCCCTGCGGGACGAACCCGATCTCCCGCGCAATCGCGCCCCGCGGCCACGAAACAAGGCTGCGCCCGCGGAACTGCACGATGCCGCGGGTGGGTGCGGCGAGACCGATGAGGAGTCGCACGAACGTGGACTTCCCGGCTCCATTGGGACCGAGGATGGCGATGACGCCGCCACCGGCGAGATCACAGCTCACCTCGCGCACCGCATCACGCGATGCACCGGGATGCCGGAAGCTCACCCGCTCCGCCTTCCACGTGATGTCAGTCATCGCGACGCCGCAGCAGCACGACGAAGACCGGTACGCCCACCAGCGCCGTCAGCACACCGATGGGCAATTCGGTTGGGGCGGCGAGGGTGCGGGCTGCCGCATCGGCGACGACGAGGAAGATCGCGCCCAGGAAGGCGGCGCCAGGCAGGAGCTGGCGGTAGTTGCTGCCCCACAGGAGGCGCACCGCATGCGGAATGATCAGGCCGACGAATCCGATGACGCCGCTTACCGCCACCGCCGCCGCGGCCAGTACCGAGGCCAGCGCGAAGCAGAGGTACTTCACCCGCTCCACCGGCACGCCCAGCGCGGCCGCCGTCGGTTCGCCTACCGCGAGGAGGTTGAGCGAGCGCGCCAGCCCGAAGAGCACCACGCCGGCGATCACCAGCGGCACGCGCGAGCAGCAGCACGTGCTGCCAGGTGGCGCCCGCCAGGCTCCCCATCATCCAGAACACCGCCGACCGGAATGACTCGGCGTCGGCGAAGGTGAGGAAGAGCAGCACCGCGGCATTGCAGAACGCGCCGACGACGACGCCGGCCAGCAACAGGGTCCGGCGGTCGAGCACCCGGCCCGCCACCAGTGCCACGCGCAGCACCAGCACGATCGCGGCAAGCGCGCCGGCGAAGGCGAAGGCCGGGATGATCCAGGGGCTGAGCCGGTCGAGACCGAACACCGTCGCCGCAACGGCGCCGAGCGCGGCACCGCTCGACACGCCGAGGATGTAGGGCTCGGCGAGGGTGTTGCGCAGGAGCGCCTGGTAGGTGGCCCCACTGATGGCCAGTGCGGCGCCGCAGAGCGCCGCGAGCACCACTCGCGGAATGCGGAGCCCTACCACGATGGTGTGCGTCGCAGTGTCGGCGGTGCCGCGCACGGCGGCGACGATGTCAGTGAGCGACAGGCCCACGGCGCCGACCCGCACGGCCAGCATGCCCGCGAGGCCGAGCAGCAGCGTCAGCAGGAGGTAGCGGCGGACGATCGACGCGGTCGTGATCATGGGACGGGACAGGTCTCGTCGTGCAGCAGGACCTCGAGCCGCCGCGCGGCGATGGCGACGTTGGTGCCGGGGCGGTTCACCAGGTCGGCATCCACCAGGGCGAGACAACCGTTCTTCACTGCGCGGAGGTCACGCCATCCCGCGGTGTTGCGAAGCCGCTCGCCCACCTGCGCCGACATCTCGCCCACCGGCAGCACCACGATGTCGGGATCGCGCTTCACAACCTCTTCCAGCGACACCGTGGGCCACCTGGATGCGGCGTCACTGAAGACGTTGTCCGCCCCGGCGATGTCCAGCAGCTGGTCGATGAAGGTGCCGGGTCCCGCCGTCATCGGCGGATCGTTGTAGACCACGTAGAAGACGCGCCGGCGTGAGCGCTGCCTCGCGATGGACGCCGTCGCCTTCAGGGAGGCCCTCAGGGAATCGAGCAGCATGCCGCCTGCCTCTTCCCGGCCGAGTGCCGTGCCCATCAGCCCGACCACCCTGAACGCATCCGTCGTGTCCTGTACCTCGAGCGCGAGCACCGGGATCTTCGCCTTTTCCAGCTGGCCGCGGAGGTCGCCGCGCTTGTCGCTGGCCCACACCACCACGAGGTCGGGATGGAGCGCGATCATCGCCTCGATGCTCGGGCTCAGTCCCCGTCCGATGAGCGGTACGGCGGCGAGCGAGCTGTCGCGGTCGTACTCGGTGCGGCCGACGATACGATCGCCCGCGTCGAGTGCGATGATGGTTTCGGTGACGCTGGGAACGAGGGAGATGACGCGCTGGGCAGGGGCGGCAAGCGGCACCGTGTGCCCGGCGTCATCGGTCAGCGTGATGGCCGCTCCTGCAGCCGGGCGATCCGTACGGCCCGTGCAGGCGGCGAGCAGGAGCAACAGGATGGAAAACAAAACACCCACTCGTTCCGGCTCCTGGAACGAAGGGGTGCAACACCGGCGTTCGCCTCCCGTGCGGAGACGTAGCCCACCCCCGCGTCCCTCCCTGGAGAGACATGATGCGGGCGCAGGCGGGCCAGTCTCCTGGCTCGAGGCAGCGTCGCCAGCCTTCCCAGGGAGCAGACCGTCCCCAGTGGCTTGATACAGGCGACACCGGACCGCGGATCCTCTCGCGGGCCTCATACAGTGGCGGGGCCGCGCCGGCTTGAACCGGCTTCCTTACAGCAGCACCGCCTGCGTCTATTTAAACTCGAGGGTCAACGTATCGGCCGAAACGGTTGTACGCAATCCAGCGCGACATGTGAAATGATTCACAAGGAGCCACTCCCAATGATCGCACCGCTGAACAGTCGCTTTCTCCCCGCCACCCAGGCCGCACTGCGCATCTTTGCGGGCGCCGCGTTCTTCTCCCATGGCGCCCAGAAGCTCTTCGGCTGGTTCGGTGGCATGGGACCCGACGGCGGCACGGTGGAACTGATGAGCAGGTTCGGCGTTGCCGGCGTCATCGAGTTCGTGGGCGGTGCCCTGCTCGTGCTCGGACTGGGCGACACGTCTCGTCGCCTTCATCGCGTCCGGCGAAATGGCGGTCGCGTACTGGTGGATCCATGCCGGTGGCAAGGGCAAGATCTTCTGGTGGGAGAACCGCGGGGAGATGGTCATGCTCTTCTGCTTCATCTGGCTGGTCTTCGCGGCATGGGGCGCGGGTCCGTACAGCGTGGATGGCTGGCTCGAATCGCGGAAGCGCGAAGCCTAGTCAGTCGGCACCGGGCCCCTCGACGGTTCGCTCGCCCCGACGAGGAGCCCGATCGCTGCGCCGATTGCTGCGTCGATACCAAACACCAGCGCCACTGTCCCTGCGAGGCTGAGAAGACTCTAAGCGGGTGGCCGACGGTCCCTGCGCATTCGCGTCGCCCGGAAACAATGTGAGCGTCGCGATGCAGATACCTGCACGGATCGCAAAGGAAATTGGCATGGCTCACCGTACCAGCCCCCGTGAACTCCCACGTGACCCGGTAAGCCCCCTCACCCCTCACCCTCACCCTTACGCCGTTGCCGTTCCTCCTCACGCTGTTTTCCGCCCCGAGGCCTCCCGCCCCGCCCCCTATTATCTTTGCCAAATGTCCAACATCACCATCGAGAAGAAGTCCGAGGATGCCGCGTCCCGCTCCCTTCAGGTCACTGTCGGGGTCGAGCGGGTCAAGCAGGCCGAGGACAAGGCTGTCGCCATGTACGCCAGCCGGGCCCGTCTCCCGGGGTTTCGCCCCGGCAAGGCCCCTGTCGCCATCGTCCGGAAGAAGTTCGATCAGGCCATCAAGCAGGCCGTCCTGGAAGACGTGATCCGCGAAAGCTGGGAAGAAGCCCAGAGCACCCAGGGGCTCAAGCCCATTTCTGACCCTTCGGTCAGGAACCTCAAGTTCGAACAGGGCGGGCCGGTCGAGTTCGAGCTGGTGGTCGAGGTGCGGCCCGAGATCACCCTGGGCAGGACCGGCGGGTTCAGCTTCACCCGGACAGTGCCCAAGGTCGACGACGCCGCGATCACCGAACAGCTGGACCGGATGCGCGAGCGGAAGGCCAACTGGAACCCGGTCGAGGGTGGCAAGCCGGCCCCGGGGCACATGGTGCGCATCGAGGTTGCCCCGATTGACGGCGACAAGGTGGGTGAGTCCAACCCCCACAACATCGTCCTCGGGCAGAACCAGGCGGTTCCCGACCTCGAAGAGAAGATCATGGGCCTGACGCCAGGCGAGACCGTGGACGCCGACGTCCGGTTCCCCGACGACCATGCCGACGAGGCCCGGCGTGGGCAAACCCGCCGGGTGCGCGTCACCTTGCATGAGATCAAGAGCCAGGAATTGCCGCCGCTCGACGATGCCTTCGCCAACGAGGTGGGCAACTTCGACACCCTCGACTCGCTCAAGGACGCGATCCGCACCGACCTGGGCCGGGACGCCGAGCGGACGGCCGACGCCCAGGTCCGTTCCGCGCTGATCAACGAGCTGGTGACGGCCAACAACGTTCCCGCCCCGCACTCACTGGTGCACCGCTGGCTCCATGCCTACGCCCACCAGTTCGGCATCGACCATGAGCACGGGCACGAGGCCCTGGACAAGTTCGAGGCCCAGTTCCACGACATCGCCGAGGCGCAGGTGCGCCGCGACCTGATCATCGGGGCGGTGGTGGAGAAGGAGAAGCTGCAGGCGACGGAAGCCGAGATCGACGAGCGCATCGCCGCCCTCGCGGCGGCGCGGAACGTCCCGGCGGGCGACCTCTACGCCCAGCTCCAGAAGTCGGGCCGGCTGACCGAGCTCGAGCACAGCATCACGGAAGACAAGGCGTTCACCTGGCTGCTCTCGCAGTCCACCGTAGTGGAGGCGAAGTCCTGACGATGGCCCTGTACCCGCCCTACATCATCGAGCGTTCCAGCCGCGGCGAGCGGACCTACGACATCTTCTCGCGCCTGCTCATGGACCGCATCGTGTTTCTCGGCGCGCCGATCAACGACGACGTCGCGAACATCATCATCGCCCAGCTGCTCTTTCTCGAGGCCGACAACCCCGAGAAGGACATCTACCTCTACCTCAACTCGCCCGGTGGCGTGGTGTCGTCCGGCCTGGCCATCTACGACACGATGCAGCACCTGAAGGCGCCGGTGAACACGATCTGCATGGGCATGGCCGCCTCGATGGGGTCGTTCCTGCTCGCGGCCGGCACCAAGGGCAAGCGCAGCGCCCTGCCGCACTCGCGGATCATGATCCACCAGCCCTCGGGTGGCGCGCAGGGTACCGCCGCCGACATCGAGATCCAGGCGCGGGAGATCCTGTACCTCCGCACCAAGCTGAACTCGCTCTACAGCCTCCATACCGGCCAGCCGGTGGAGACGATCGAACGCGACATGGACCGGGACCGGTTCATGAGCGCGGAAGAGGCGATGGCTTATGGCCTCATTGACAAGGTCTTTACCGCCCGCAAGGGCGCGGAAAGCCTCGTCGCGGCGGTCGCGGGCTAGCCCTTGACGCCCCCCGTGGGGCGGGCAAGCTTTCGACTCGCCCCACACCACATCCCGGAAACGGCCTGAATGTCGAACGACAAGCACCTGCGTTGCTCGTTTTGCGGAAAGTCAAAAGACTCGGTCCGGAAGTTCATTTCCGGCCCGTCGGTCTATATCTGCAACGAGTGCATCACCCTCTGCAACGAGATCCTGGCGGAGGATGAGGAGCGCGAGGTTGCCGACAGCATTACCCAGGTACCGCTGCCGCAGGAGATCAAGGACGTCCTCGATCAGTACGTCATCGGCCAGGAACGCGCCAAGCGCACCCTGGCCGTTGCCGTCTACAACCACTACAAGCGCATCAACTCGCAGTCGGGCCGTGACGGGGACGTCGAGCTGGACAAGTCCAACATCCTGCTCATCGGGCCCACCGGCGTCGGCAAGACGCTGCTGGCCCAGACGCTCGCCCGGATCCTCGACGTCCCCTTCACCATCGCCGACGCCACCACCCTCACCGAAGCCGGCTACGTCGGCGAGGACGTGGAGAACATCCTGGTGCGGCTGCTGCAGGCGGGCGAGTTCAACGTCTCCGAGTGCGAGCGCGGCATCGTCTATATCGACGAGATCGACAAGATCGCGCGCAAGTCCGAGAACCCGAGCATCACCCGCGACGTGTCGGGCGAGGGCGTGCAGCAGGCGCTCCTCAAGATCCTCGAGGGCACCGTCGCCTCCGTGCCGCCCCAGGGCGGCCGGAAGCATCCGCAGCAGGAATACATCCAGATCAACACCAAGGACATCCTGTTCATCTGCGGCGGCGCGTTCGACGGGCTGGAGAAGATCATCGAGACCCGCACCGGGCGTCAGCTCATCGGCTTCAACGGCCAGGAGCGCGCCGGCATCAAGGGATCCGACCCGCGGAACCCCTTCGCCGAGGTCGAGCCCGATGACCTGCTCCGCTTCGGGCTCATCCCCGAGCTGGTGGGACGCCTTCCCGTCACCGTCTCGCTCGAGACCCTCGACGAGGAGTCGCTCATGCGCATCCTCGTCGAGCCGAAGAATGCGCTCACCAAGCAGTACAAGAAGCTCTTCGAGCTCGAGAGCGTGGGCCTCACGTTCGACCAGGAAGCCCTCCGCGCCGTCGCCGCCAAGGCGCTCAAGCGCGGCACCGGGGCCCGTGGTCTCCGCTCCATCCTCGAGACCATGATGACCGACCTGATGTTTGACCTGCCGGCGCGCGAGGATGTGCGCGAGGTGGTCATCACGAAGGAGGCGGTGAACGACGGCGTGACGCCGCTCATCGTTACGGAGCGGCTCAAGCAGAAGAAGGAAGCCTGACACCCGCACCGTTCCTTGATCAGCCGGTAGAGTTCGTCGGTTCCTTTCCAGACCCACTCACGAATCTCGATCCGGTGCTGCCCGAGATCGCCTTCATCGGGCGGTCGAACGTGGGCAAGTCCAGCTTGCTCAACTCGCTCACGGGCCGGAAGGGCCTGGCGCGGGTCAGCGGTACCCCCGGCAAGACCCAGCACATGAACATGTTCCGGCTGCCCACGTTCTATATGGTCGACCTGCCGGGCTATGGCTTCGCCCACGCCAACAAGGGCATGCGCGCCGGGTACCGCATGCTGGTCGAGGGATACCTCACGAAGCGGGAACAGCTGAAGGGCGTCGTGTGGCTGCTCGACATTCGGCACGAGCCGTCAAAGGATGATCTCGCCTTTCAGGACCTGCTGGCCGAGAGCGGCCGCCCGGCCCTGGTCGTACTGACCAAGTCCGACAAGCTGGGCCGGCAGCAGCAGCGCCTTCAGGTGAAGGCGATCGCGAAGTCACTCGGCCTGACCGAGGAGTCGCTCCAGCCAGTGAGCAGCGTCGAGGGGAATGGAATCGCGGAACTGGGCGAGAGCATCATGGCGGCGGTGGCAGCGGTACATTGACGGCGTTGGGCGCACTTACCTTTGGGGGCTCCATGAGACGGTCTGCTACGCTCCTGCTCCTGCTTCTGCTTCCCGCGGTCTGGCATCCCCGCCATTCGCACGCCCAGAACCTGCCCAGTTCCGAGCAGGTGATTCGCCCCGGGTTCGGCACCCTCAAGCAGGAAGACCTGCAGATCGCCCTCGCCACCAGCGCGATCGAGATCCGGTTCACCCCGCTCGATCCACGGGTCATCAACCTGCTGGCACCCGACGCCTACCAGGCGATGGCGGTGCTGGTGCAGAACAACCGCCCGCGGATCGACTCGGCGGCTCGTGCCAATTCGGTGTCGCGCCCCGGGATCGCCTATGTCCAGTTCTATGGCCTGCAGCCCGGTGCGAACTTCGACGCCCAGTCCCTGGTCCTCGTGTTTCGCGGCCGGCTACTGCGCCCGATCGCTATCCTGCCCTATTCGCAGAACTTCAATGACGGCCGCCTCGAGCCTCGACAGCAGGTGACCGCCTTCTACCTGTTCGAGGAGCAGATCCCGGTCCTCGAGCCGTTCTCGCTCCAGTATTATCAGCAGTACAACACCGAGTGGACCAGCAACCGGGTGGCCAAGATCAATACGGAGCGCCAGTCGGCCCTGCTGCGCTCGTCGAAGGGCGTCACCGCCACCGCGAAGGATTCCGTCCCGGCCCGCTAGCACCGAGGGCTGTCATTGAGGAGCCCGGCCAACCGGCCGGGCTTTTCTTGTTTCCACTTCCCTCGTCCTCTTCCCTTTTCCCTCTTCCCTGCAGCTTCGCGTTACCCCGTAGTTACATAACCGCGCTTCCCGGCCATTTCCCGTGACTCTGTGACACATCCGTAGCAAACCGGTGCGGTGCCCGATACGCGCATCGGGGAATTTTGGGCCGTTCCAGACCAGGGCGGCACTGCCGGACTTCGCCGGCGCCTGCCCGTGCACCCGGGCCCAAGAGAGCCATGCATCGCATTCGATCGTACGCGCGCCTCGCCTTCTTCGTCACGCTGTTGCTGGTGCCTGCCGCACTTGCTGCACAGGAGACCGGACGGATCGTAGGTCGTATCGTCGAAGCAGGACAGGGAGCGCCGATCGCCGGCGCCCAGGTGCAGATCACCGGCACCGACATCCACACGGTCTCCGCCATCGATGGCCGCTACACCCTGCAGAACGTGCCGGTCGGGCAGGTCTCGATCACCGCGCGCATGCTCGGTTACGCGCCCAAGACGGTGACGGGACTGGTGGTTACATCGAAGGACGTGGTCGAGCAGAACATCTCGCTTGCGACCTCGGTGGTGCAGCTGGAGGAAGTCGCGGTTACCGCCGAGGCGGAAAAGGGCTCGATCAATTCCGCACTCGACACCCAGAAGAACTCGATCAGCGTGGTCAACTCGATCAGCGCCGAGCAGATCGAAAAGACACCGGATAGCGATGCCGGCGCGGCGGTGCAGCGGGTGAGCGGTGTGTCGGTGGAGGACGGCAAGTACGTGATTGTCCGCGGCCTGGGTGAGCGCTACACCACCACGGCCCTGAACGGTGCGGTGATTCCCAGCGCCGAGACCGACCGCAAGGTGGTGCCGCTCGACCTCTTCCCGACCAACCTGCTCGAGGGCATCACCACTTCCAAGACCTTCACGCCCGACCAGCCCGGCGACTTCAGCGGCGCCCGTGTCGATCTGAAGACCAAGGAGTTCCCCGCCGGTCGCCAGATCAACATCGGTGTCACCGCCGGCTTCAACAGTGCGGTGACGGGGAAGGACATCGCCCAGGCGCCGACCGTGAGCGGCGACTGGTTCGGCAACGGCGCCGGTCCGCGCGCCCTGCCGCCCGATGTGGCGGCGGCCGGCGACCTCAGCGGTACCAACCAGGCGCAGCTGAACACCCTCATCGGGTCGTTTCGTAATGTCTGGGCGCCCAACCAGGGCAGCGGCAACGGTGCGGGCGGGTTCAATGCATCGATTGGCGGCGAGGACCCGGTATTCGGCCACATGCTCGGGTACCTCGCATCGTTCTCGTATGCGTATGCCCAGGAGATCCGCACCGACCAGACCAAGGGCGTCGCCAAGCGGGGTGCCGAGGTCAACACCGCGCTTCCGCTCAACCAGTACAACGGCAGCAGCGCGATTGGCACCGTGCTCTGGGGCGGCATGCTGAACTTCTCGACCCGTATCGGGGCCAACTCCAAGTTCGACTTCAACAACACCTACACCCGCGGTGCCGACAACTCGGTGGAGGACCTGGGCGGCTTCAACGAGGAATTCGGCCAGGACTTCCTCTTCTCGCGGCTCACGTACATCCAGCGCAGTGTTCGCACCAACCAGCTGGTCGGCAATCACCTCATCTCGCCACGCAACTACCTCACCTGGCAGGTGTCCACCAGCGGCGTAACCCGGGACGAGCCGGACCGCTCGGACATCGGTTACCAGGCCCGTGCGACCGGCGCCGACAGCGCGCTGGTGCCGTACCAGTGGTTCGGCCAGACCCGCTTTGCCACCCGCACCTGGAGCACGCTCGACCAGTCCAACTGGGACCTCGGTGCCAACTGGCAGCACAGCTTCGGTGCGCTCAACCGCCCGTGGAACGTGAAGGGTGGCGCCGCCTGGCGCACCGCCAGCCGCGAGGTTGATATCCGTGCCTATGACATCGTCAACCAGACGCTGGACCAGTCGCAGCTGCAGCAGACTCCGGAACAGATCTTCTCCCAGGCGAACATCGACAACAGCAGCTTCTTCATGCAGGCGAATGCCAACGGCGGGCGCTACGACGCCAGTGAGGATGTGTATGCCGGCTACGTGCAGGTGGAATTCCCCCTCACCACGCGGTTGCAGCTGGTAGGCGGGGCCCGGCTCGAGGCATGGACGGTGAATGTCGCCAGCGTGACGACCACGGGTGCCGTCGTGAACGCCAACCCGTCGAAGACCGACATCCTTCCTTCGCTGGGCCTGAATTACGCGCTGACGCAGGACCAGAACCTTCGCTTCGCCGCCACGCAGACGGTGTCGCGGCCGGAATACCGGGAGCTGTCGCCGATCGCCTACTTCGAGCAGGTCGGTTTCGCGGTTACCCAGGGCAACCCGGCGCTCCAGCGGGCGCTGATCCAGAACGTGGACCTGCGCTGGGAGTGGTTCCCCCGTGGCGGCGAGATCCTCAGCGCCGGCGTTTTCTACAAGCACTTCGATTCGCCGATCGAGAAGGTCTACATCCTGTCGGCCGGCTCCAACATCCTGAGCTACGTGAACGCCGCCGGGGCCAACAACTACGGCCTCGAGCTCGAGGCGCGGAAGAACCTCGACTTTGCCGGCAGCTTCATGCGGGCCTTCACCGCGTTCGCCAACGTGACGCTCATGAAGAGCTCGATCACGGTCGGCAACGACAGTATCTCCGCCGCCACCAACCCGGTGCGGCCGATGGTGGGCCAGTCGCCCTACATCGTCAACGCCGGTCTCCTCTGGGCCCAGAAGGCCTGGGCCGCATCGCTCCTCTACAACGTGCAGGGCCAGCGCATCCTCGAGGCCGGCACCGGCGGGATCCCCGACGCCTACGAGAAGCCCCGCAGCATGCTCGACGCGACCGTCCAGATCCCGGTATTACGCAACCTCACGGCGAAGATCGAAGCGCGGAACCTGCTCAACGCCCGGTACCTCTTTGAACAGGGCGGCGTGGTGCGGCAGACGTACTTCTCCGGTCGGGTCTTCGGGGTGGGCTTCCGGTGGGAGATCTGAACGGGTTGACACGACTGTGACGCAGGAATCACCGGACCGGAACACGAACGCAGTTTCGTGCTCCCCGAATTCGATCTCATTCGTGCCGGCGTGATCGAACAGAATGTTCACTCTTTCGAGGGGATAACGATGAAGCTGTTTGCCAGGAAAGCAGTGCTCGCAGGCCTCGCCGGCCTCACGGCGATGGTTACCCTCGCCGCCTGCAGCAGTGACAACAACAACGGGCCGTCGGTTCCGGCGGTGCCCACCGGGCTCAGCGTCCAGCCAGTCAGCGCCACGACGGCGCACATCAGCTGGAGCGCCTCATCCGGAGCCACCAGCTACGCCCTTCAGCGGGCCCTCAAGTCAACGCCGACCGTCTACACGGACATCGGCGGCGCCATTACCGGGACGTCGTACGACGACGCGACCCTGACCCTGCCGGTCACCGAATACGCCTACCGCGTCGCCGCCACCAACAGCGCCGGCACCAGCGCCTACAGCGCAAACGTGAGCTTCTCCGCCGGGGTGCTGAGCGGCGACGTGACGGCGAGCAGGACTCTGTACGCCGACACGCTCTACACGCTTTCCGGCTACGTGAAGGTGCAGAATGGCGCCACACTCACCATCCAGCCCGGCACCCAGATCATCGGTGACACGGCAGTGGCGGGCAGTTCGCTCTGGATTCTTCGCGGCGCGAAGATCGAGGCCAACGGCACCGCGGCGGCGCCGATCGTCTTTACCTCGGGCCGGCTCCCGGGCAACCGCAAGCCGGGCGACTGGGGCGGCATCATCATCATCGGCAACGGCATCATCAACCGTAGCGGAAACCCGATCCAGACCGAGGGCGGCGCGGCCGGTGAGTCGGAGAACTACGCCGGCGGCAACGACAACAACGACAACAGCGGCACCCTCCGCTACGTCCGCATCCAGTTCGCCGGCTACGACGTGTCCAATGGCGCCGGCCAGGAACTCAATACCCTGTCCAGCTATGCCGTGGGCCGGGGCACTACCTACGAGTACATCCAGAGCATGGCCGGTCTCGATGACTCCTTCGAGTACTGGGGCGGCGCGGTCGATGGCCGGTACCTCGTCTCCTACGAGTCGGGCGACGACCACTTCGACTGGACCGAGGGCTACCAGGGCCGGAACCAGTTCTTGATCGCCTTCCAGAGCACCCGTCTTGCGCCGCACCCCGGCTCGGGCGTGCTCTCGGCGGATCCCCGCGGCTTCGAGGGCGACGGCTGTGATCCTGGTGTCCCTGGCTGCACCCTGACCGCAACCAGCGCCAGTACCCCGTACTCGATGCCGGTGTGGGCGAACTTCACTTTTGTCCTCGCGGGCACCACGGTCGCCGGCTTCCCGGCTGACGGCAACGGCGGCGTGTGGCGCCGCGGCACGGGCGGGACGGTATTCAACGGCGTGCTCTCTCGCGCCACCGGCATCGCCATCAACATCCGTGATGCGTGGACTGATTCGCTCTGGACCGGGAATGGCGGCAAGGACTCGCTCTGGATCTCCAACACGCTGCTGGCACAGAACGGGTATAACTACGACACCACAGGCGTCGGCTACTCCCAGACCACGAACTGGAACGCCGGGCGTCTGGCGACGATGTTGGCCTACGCCGCGAACGTGCAGGTGGACACGCTCCTCGGCTATACGCTCACGCCACCATCGCTCAACTTCAAGCCGAAGGCCGGGTCGCCCGCCACCGCAGGCGGCCTGACGGCGCCACCGACGCTGGTGAGCAACCGTACGACCAACTACTTCGGTGGCACGTGGGTCAACACGTCGTATCTCGGCGCCGTTGACCCGGCGGGTGCCACGCCCTGGTACTCCGGCTGGACCGTGTACGAGACCAACTGAGTTCCGCTAGAATTCGCCCGATCGACAATTCATTGCCGGTCGGGCGTTTTCACGCCCACGATCCGATGGTCACGAGGAGTTTGCATGACCCGCACGACCCTCATCTGCAGTGTTTCGCTGTTGCTCGCCTGCAGCGGTGATCGCGCGCCGTCAGCCACGGCAGCGGCGGCGGCCGACTCCGCTCCGCCGGCATCCCAGCGCGTCGACAGCGTCGTGCCGCGCGAGGTTGCCATCGAGCGCTTCCGCGAGGGCACCCGGCAAGTCACCGCCTTCGAGGGGGGCGCATCGAGCCGGGACGCGCTGGTCAAGAGTTGGGTCAAGGCAATCGAGACCGCAGACACTGCGGCGCTCCAGCGCATGCTCATCAACCGCGACGAGTTTGCCTGGCTCTACTACCCGACCGCATCACAGGGCCTGCCACCGTACGACCTGAGTCCGTCCCTGCTCTGGTTCATGACCGAAGGCCAGAGCAGCAAGGGCCTGCGCCGGCTCCTCGAGGAGCGCGCCGGCAAGCCGTTGCACGTGATCGGCTACAGCTGCGACCCGAAGTCGAACGCGGAGGGCGAGAATATTGTGTGGGGACCCTGCGAGGTCAGGCGACTGAAGGCGCCGGGTGATACCGTCCAGGAAAGGCTCTTCGGGTTGATCGTGGAGCGAGGTGGAGAATGGAAGTTCCTGACCTATACGGGGCGGTTTGACTGAGGTGGGCAGGGCGGGTAACCCGCCCTAGTACCCCGCCGCTGCCGCGCCCTGCCACGGCGCCAGCACAACGCTCCCCGAAATCTTCTCCCCGGTTGCTTCCTCGGTCACGCTGCCCCAGAAGTTCCCGCCCGCATTCAGCTCCGGTGCGATGACGTAGAACCGTCCCGGCCGCAGGAACACATTCCCCTGGACCACCGCATCCTTGGCCGCCGCATCGGCCACCAGGGACTCATTGTCGCTGTCGAATACGTTCCCCCGCACCCTGGCCTGCGTGGTGCCCTGCAGCACCAGCCCCCGGCCGAAACGCGAGATCGTGTTGTCGTCCACCCGGTAACCCCGGCTCGCCGGCCCGCTCGCTGCCGACGTGAAGAGCTTGATTCCGTCCTTGCCGCCAATCAGGACGTTCCCGGCGATCTCATTGTCGCTGCCGTGCTCGATGGCGATCGCCACCTCGCGGCTCCCCACTGCCGTGTTGCCCCGCACCGTGGCACCGGTGGAGTATCCCAGCCAGAACGCATACGCCGAGCTGTCGGCACGATTCTCCAGGAATGTGGTTCCCCAGCTCCACGTCGCCTCGAACGCGTTGTGATACGCGTGGCTCGCATCGTTCCGGATCACCAGGTTGCCCACCGATGGCTCGAGCCCGGGCTGGTGCCCGCTCAGGAAGAAGCCGTCACCCGACCAGCGGAGGTCGTTGTCGGCGATGACATTGGAGTCGCTCCGCTGGCGAATGAGCAGCGCCGCCGAGTCGCAGCCCTGGCTGTAGCTCTCGCTCTCGCAGCGGACGTTGTGCACGGCCCGGTTCCGCAGCAGCGCGTTCCGCGACGAGCGCCACAGGCTGATGCCCCACCCGCTGTTGTCGGAGACGTCATTGTCCAGCAACTGGCTCCGCCGCACGCTCGACAGCATGATCCCGTTCTGGGCGTCCTTCGCCGTCACCCCCTGCACCGTGATCCCATCGGCGTTCTTGAGGTAGAGCCCGGCGCCGTAGGTCTCGAAGGTGTCGGGATGGAAGATGTCGAGCCAGTCGGCCTCCGAATATCGCTCGGGCGTCGAGTGAAGCGCCTGTGTGCGCGAGCCCGAAAGCGTCATCCCCGTTACCGTGTGGCCGGACCCGCCCTCCAGCAGCACCCCGATGCGATAGCCGCGGATGGTGCCGCCCGTGATCGCCACGCTGTCCACGTTCCGCAGCATCAGGCCGTACCCCGAGTAGCGGCTCGGAACCGAGTCACCGCTCTCGATGATGACGCCGTCCAGGTCGATGTGCAGCCCCGACGCCGCGACAATGAGCACGCCCTTCTGCGCCGGGTCGGCGATGCGGTACCGGCCGGGACAGATCTTCGTATCGCCCCTGAGCTCGGTGCCCGCGCGCGAGACGCGGGTGCAGGGTGCCGCGGCATGGAGAACGGAAAGCAGAGAAAGTGCGGCCAGGATCATGGACGAACCGGATAACCCTTCGACCTGAGGAAGGCCCGCGCTTCCGCGAGCGATGAACCACGAAAATGAAAGATCGACGCTGCCAGCACGCCGTGCGCGCCGGCCGCGAGTGCATCAGCCAGGTCCTCGAGCTTCCCGGCGCCGCCGGAGGCGATCACCGGGATCCGCACCGCGCCAGACACCGCAGCGGTGAGCCCGAGGTCATAGCCCGCCTGCGTGCCGTCGCGATCCATGGACGTCAGCAGGATCTCGCCCGCGCCCCTGGCCTCGAGTTCCTGTGCCCATTCCACGGCGGTGCGCCCGGTGGCCTCCCGGCCACCCGTCACCATCACGACGTCACGCCCCTCGACCCGCTTGCTGTCCACCGCCACCACGACGCACTGGCTCCCGAAGCTGTCGGCGAGACGCCGCACCAGGTCGGGGTCCCGCACCGCCGCGGTGTTCACCGCGACCTTGTCCGCGCCGGCGCGGAGCGCCTGCCCCGCATCGGCCACCGTGCGAATGCCGCCACCCACCGTGAAGGGGATGAACAGCCGGTCGGCGACACGGCTCACCATGTCGAGCGTCGTGGAACGCGACTCGTAGCTCGCGGCGATGTCGAGGAACACGAGCTCGTCGGCACCCTCGGCGTCGTAGTGCGCACCCTGCTCCACCGGGTCGCCCGCATCGCGCAACGACTCGAAGTGCACCCCCTTCACCACCCGTCCGTTCGCGACGTCGAGGCAGGGGATGATGCGGCGCGCTAGCATACCCGCAGTACGTCCTCGAGTGCGCCCGCGTCGCCCCTCCCGATGAGGAACAATGCGTCATCGAGGCAGCGCACCTCCCGGGGCCACGAGAACCGCTGCCTCGCCTCCTCCACCGGCAGCCACGTGAAATCGTCGTGCTCCTCGCTCAGCACGACCTCTGCCCGCTCGACAAACGCCGAGAACATCGCGACGAGCGTCACGGCATCGCTCTTGTGCAGGTAGAAGCTCTCCACCCGGCTCAGGTTGTACATGCGCACCGGCACGAGCCCGGTCTCCTCCTCGAGCTCGCGCAGGGCCGCATCCCTGGGGGACTCTCCCGGATCGGCGTGCCCGTGAACCATTTCCCATGATCCGGGCGAACGCCCCACGACGGAACGCCGGAGCACCAGGCACTCCAGCCCGGCATCCGCTGGCCGCAGCACAAGCACATCCACCAGCGAAATCGGCGCTGCTCATGGTTCCCACCGCGCGAAAGCATCGAGCAGCGCCAGCCCGGCGCGCTGCGATTTCTCCGGGTGAAACTGCGCGCCGAGGACGTTGCCGTGCCCCACCAGCGTGGGAAAGATTTCGCCGTAGTCGGCGGTGGCCAGCACATCACCTGGCGGAACGCCATGCGGGTGATAGCTGTGAACGTGATAGAAGAAGGGAGGTTCGCCCCGGAAGAGGTCACCCACGCCGGCATGCGCCTTCCCCGCTGCACTCCCCTCCACCCGCGCCCATCCGACGTGCGGCACCGGCAGGCCCGGCCGGAACTTCACCACGTCGCCCTCCAGCAGCCCCAGGCCGTCGACGCTCGGTGCCTCAGCGCTTTTCGCGAAGAAGATCTGGAGCCCGAGGCAGATACCCAGCACCGGGCGGCCGCTCGCCGCCACCTCCTGCACCGCCTCGCCCAGCCCGCTCCGCTGGAGGTTCTCCGCCGCTTGCCCGAAGTGTCCGACCCCCGGCATCACGACCCGGGCTCCGCGACGCACCACCGCCGGATCGGAGGAGAGCGCGACCTCGTGGCCCGATGCCCGGATCGCGCGCACGACGCTCGCCAGGTTGTTCACCCCGTAGTCTACCACGACGATCACAGCACGCCCTTGGTCGACGGCACCCCCGTGCACACGGGGATCGATGGTGGTAGCACCGTCCAGCGCGCGCGCGAACGCCTTCACTGCCGCCTCGACGATGTGATGGGGGTTGTCCCCGCGGATCAGGTCCACGTGCGCCGTCAGGTCGGCATTGGTCACCAGCGCGCGGAAGAACTCCGGCGTGAGGAAGACGTCGTAGTCGCCCAGCAGCTGCCACTTGGGGATCTCGACCTGGTAGGACAGGTACGGCCGGCCCGACACGTCCACCACCGCGCGCACCAGCGCTTCGTCGAGCGGCACCATCGCATCGGCATACCGCCGGATCCCGGCACGGTCACCCAGCGCCATGGCGATCGCCTGCCCCAGCGCGATGCCGGTGTCCTCCACGGTGTGGTGGCCATCCACCTGCAGGTCGCCCTTCGCCTCCACGGTGAGGTCGAAGAGGCGCATGCCGCGCGAAGGCGTCGAGCATGTGGTCGAAAAAACCGATGCCCGTGCTCACATTCGCCACGCCCGACCCATCGAGGTCGATGCGCACGCGGATCTGCGTTTCCTTCGTCTCCCTCGAAATTTCGCCAATCCGATCCATCGCACCCTCCTTACCCCTCACCCCTCACCCTCACGCTGTTGAAAGAATCTCCCTCAACGCGCTTTCCACCGCCACCATGTCCGCGTCCGTCCCCACCGAGATCCGCAGGCATTGCTCCAGCCCCGGCACCGCCGAGACATCCCGCACCAGGATGTCGTGCTCCCGGAGCAGCCGCTGGAACACCTCGCTCGGCGTCGCGGAATGGAACCGCACGAGGAAGAAGTTGCCGGCGCTCGGGTACACCGTGATCCCGGGGAGCGCGCTGAGCCTGGGAAAAGCGCGGTCGCGCGTCGCGATGATGCGCGCTACCAGGTCCTGACGCACGTCCATGTGTTCCAGTGCCACTTCTGCCGCCGCCAGCGTGAACAGGTTCACGTTGTACGGCAGCTTGGCCTTGGCGATCTCGCGCGCCACCGCCGGGTGCGCCAGCGCCACCCCGAAGCGGAGTCCCGCCATCCCCAACGCCTTGGAGAACGTCCGCAGAGACCACCACGCGGTTCGACGCAGTGAGGGCCTCCATCGCGTCCGGCCCGCCGAAGTCCACATAGGCCTCATCGCACAATACCAGCGCGCCCGTCTCGGCGAGCACCCGCTCCACCGCCCCCGGGGGCACCACTGAGCCGGTCGGGTTGTTGGGCGAGTTGAGCACCACGACCTTGGCGCGCTCCCGCACCGCCACGTCGATCAGCGCATCCATGTCGTACTGGAAAGTCGTCATCGAGGGGCACCGGCAGGTAGCGCCCGCCGATACCGCCGTCAGCACGCCGATACAGCGAGAAGGTCGGTGCCGGTGCCACCACCACGTCCCCCGGCTCGACCGAGACGGCAAGGGTCGCCTGGATCAGCTCATTGGAACCGTTGCCCACGAGGATCCCTCCGCCGGCCAGCGAAACCACTCGGCCAGCCGCTGGAGCAGCCGGGCCGGCACGAATTCCGGATAGCGCGGCCACGGCGCGCGGGCCACGCGCTCCACGATCTCGCGCTTGAGCGAGTCGGGGAGGTCGTACGGGCTTTCGTTCTGGTTGAGTTTGCGTCCCGCGTCGAGCGCCGCGAGCGTGTACCCGGGCTGCGCCCTGACCGATGCCTTGATCAGGTCGAGCGCATCGGGGTCCTGGCTCAGGACCCGGCGGCGGCTCAGCACCGCCTCGAGCCGCGCCGACAGAGCGCGTGCGCGGAAGGGCTTGGTCAGGAAGTCGTCGGCACCCATCTGGAAGACCCGCACCTCGTTGTCCTCGTCGCCCTTCGCCGTGAGCACGATTACCGGGATCTGGCTGGTGGACGGACGCGAGCGCAGCCGTTGCAGCACGCCGTACCCGTCGAGGCCCGGAAGGTTCAGGTCGAGCATGATCAGGTCGGGAGCGCTCCGGTCCACTTCATCCAGGGCCTGGGCCCCATCCCGGGCCTCGGCCACCTTGTAGCCCTCGCGCTCCAGGAGGTCCTTCATTACCCGGCGGAGCTGGTCCTCGTCCTCCACCAGCAGTACGCACGTCCCTTGCCCGGGCGGCCGGCTGGATCCTCGAAGATCGGAGTGATGACATCTTCGAGCAGGTCGAAGGAGAGGTCAACGCCCGGCACCGGGGCCAGCGACGGAGTGCCGGGCGACTGCAGCGTCGCCGTGCCGTTGCTGGCGTGATCGGTCGCGGGCAGCGCCGGCTGCTGGCCCGAGATCCGGAACGGCGCCGGCGTCGGATGCGACCAAAGCCCCCCGCGCGGTCGTCGTGCGGCACGTCGGTGACACGGAGCAGCTCTTCCAGCGTCGTCTCGCCATTCAGCACGTGGTCCAGCCCGCTCTCCCACAGCGACCGCATCCCCGCGTGCCGCGCCGCCTCGGCGATGCGGTCCGCGGTGGCGCCGGCCCCGATACGCCGCTCGATCTCGGGATTCATCGTCAGCACCTCGACGATGCTGAAGCGGCCACGATAGCCTGTCATGGCACAGTCGGGGCATCCGACGGCACGGAACAGCGCCGTGCCCTCGGGGATGTACCGCTTGATGCGGGTCGGCACGTTGTCGCTGTGCTCCTGGCGGCACATTGGGCAGAGCCGTCGCATGAGCCGCTGCGCGATGACGCCGCGCAGCGCAGTGGCGATCTTGTACGCCTCCATTCCCATGTCCACGAGGCGCGTCACCGCATTGGGCGCGTCGTTGGTGTGGAGCGTGGAGAGCACCAGGTGGCCCGTGAGCGATGCCTGTACGGCGATCTGCGCCGTCTCGTGGTCCCGGATCTCGCCGACCAGCACCACGTCCGGGTCCTGTCGGAGGATCGAGCGCAGCGCGGACGCGAAGGTCAGTCCCGCCTTCTCGTTCACCTGCACCTGCACGATGTTCTCGCCCAGCCGGTACTCCACCGGGTCCTCCACCGTGACGATGTTGACGCCCTCGCTCTGCACCATGCGCAGTGCGGAGTAGAGCGTCGTCGTCTTGCCCGATCCCGTCGGGCCGGTGACGAGGATGATGCCTTCCTTGTTCGAGAGCAGCTTGCCGATCTGCGCCCGCTCATCCGCCGACATGCCCAGCGAGTCGAGCGACAGCACGGTCGCCTTGGTATTGAGCACCCGGATGACGACCTTCTCGCCATGCGTCGCCGGCAGCGTCGAGATGCGGAGGTCGACGGGAGACCCGTTCACCGACACGCGGGCACGGCCGTCCTGCGGCCGGCGCCGGTCGGCGATGTCGAGCCCTGACATGATCTTGATGCGGGAGATGAGCGGCACACCGGCACTGCGCGGGATCTTCATCACCTGGCGCAGCACACCGTCGATGCGGTAGCGCACCACGACGCCACCCTCGACCGGCTCGACGTGCACGTCGCTCGCCCGGCTCGAGATGCCGTCCGCCAGCATCATGTCCACCAGTCGCACGATCGGCGCGGTGCTCGCCTCCTCGGCCGAGGCCACGAGCATCCGACGACTCGTCCTCGACGCTGCTGAACGTCGGCGTCCTCGAGGCCGCCCAGGATCTTGTGCACCGCTTCCTCGGCGCCGCCATACAGCTGTTCGGCGCGCTCGCGGATCTTCGAGGGCGGGGCCAGCAGCATGCGCACTTCCCGCCCGGTCGCGAACGCGAGCATCTTCTCGGCGTCGATGTCGAACGGGTCGGCGGTGGCGACTTCGAGGTAGGAATCGGTCATCCTGAGCGGCAGCACGTTGAAGCGCCGCACCAGGTTCTCGGGCAGGTTCTCCCGCACCCGCGGATCGAGCACGCCGATCTCGGCCACCGGCAGCCGGAACCGCTTGGCGACGGCAGTCAGGATCGCCTCGTCCGTCGTCAGCCTGCGCTGGACGACCTGCTCCCAGAGCGACGCAGACGCCGTCCCGACCTCGGAACGGACGACATCGATCGCACCCTCAGGCAAAAGAGGCTGAACCGTGGCAACCAGCCACTCGTCGGTGAACGCCATGGACTCCTGACTGGCTTATGAAGCCCGCAACCCAGACTGAAGCTAACTATACCTGTCGCAAGGCAATAGCGGCGTATTGGGGGTCCGGGATGCGCCTCCGGCTTGCTGCCCGGGCGCGCCCGCCGGTACCTTCCGCCCTCCCTACAGCCACTTCATGACTCGACTACGCGGGCATCTTTGCAGGACGCGTTCCAATGCCCGCCGGGCGGCCATCATCGCGGTCGCCCTGACCCTGGGCTGCGGAGGCCGGCAAAAGGTGAACGACTCCTCCCAGCCCGAGGAGACACCTGAGCGGACCCTACCGCAGTCGGACGTCTGGGTCCTCGAGGCTGGCGGCACCCCTCCGAACGACACCACTTATACCCTGATCGCGGGCCAGCGCCGGGTGGTCGTCCTGCGCAACGGCGCACCCGACCTCGCCACTTTTGCCGTGCTCACCTTTCCCGACAGCTCACTCAAGGCCCCGGAGGGCACGCAGGTCGAGCTCACCGTGCGCGTGCGGCCAGGCGTTTATGGCGTGGACATCGACTGCAAGGCCGAGACGGTCGGAGCGCGCCTCGTCTTCAAGTATGCCCGTCACTTCGAGGCGCCCAACGCGGCAGAGCAGAAGTTCGGTTCCGCCACGGCTTTCGAGCACGACCTCGCCATCGGGCGGCTCAACGATGACGGGACCATCCTGCTGCTCCCGACCCGGCGGCCGAACCAGGACAACCTGAGTGCGCCGATCCGTGGAAACGGGAGCTATGTCGTGGCAGGACCGAAGTGAACCGCTTCGAGGACTTTTCCCGGCGCGCCGCGCAGGGCGGTATCGTGCCCGTCACCCGGGAGGTGCTCCTCGATGGCGACACACCGGTGTCGGCCTTCCAGAAACTCCACCGCGGCAGGTTCGGCTTCCTCCTCGAGTCGCTCGAGGGAGGTGAGCGCTGGGCCCGGTACACCTTCCTCGCCACCGACCCGCGGGAAGTGCTGGAGTATCGCGGCACCAGTGTACGCCGCTGGACTGAACGGGATGGGTGGCACCCCCTCACCCCTGACCCCTCACCGTCCGGGGACGCACCCGGTCCGCTGGAGCATCTCGCGGCCCTCATGCGCGCGCATCCTCCCGCGCACGTGCCCGGCCTGCCCCGCTTCACCGGCGGCGCCGTTGGCTTCATGGGCTACGACGTGGCGCGCACCCTGGAGCACCTCCCCGATCCGCCGCCCGACGACCGCGACCTTCCCGACGCGCTCTTCATGGTGGTGGACACCCTGCTGGTACTCGACAACATCTACAATCGCGCCACCGTCATCGCGTCGGTCGAGGTGCCGGCCGGGGCCGGAGTCGCGACGCTGAAGGCCCGCTTCGATGAAGCCGAGGGCCGTATCGACCTGTGGCTCAGCCGTCTCGAGTCACCCAGCCGGGTGCAGCCGCTCGCGATGGACCCCGTGGCTATCCCGGCCTCCGTGTCGTCCTACGCCGACGACACCTTCCGCGCCGACGTGGTACGGATCAAGGAGTACATCGCGGCCGGCGACATCTTCCAGGCGGTGCTCTCCCGCCGCATCGATCGCCCGGCTCCGCCACCATTCCTCACCTATCGGTATCTCCGCGCCCTCAACCCGGCGCCGTACCTCTATTACCTGCAATTCGACGATCTGTACATCGTCGGCAGCTCGCCGGAGGTGCTCGTGCGGGTGGAGGACGGCGAGGTGGTGGTGCGACCGATCGCCGGCACCCGGCCCCGCGGCGCCACCTTGGAGCAGGATGCCGCGATGGAGGCCGAGCTGGTCGCCGACCCGAAGGAGCGGGCCGAGCACCTGATGCTGGTGGACCTGGGACGGAACGACGTGGGCAGGGTCGCGGCCTACGGCACCGTACGCCTTACCACCTTCATGGCCGTGGAGCGATACTCTCACGTCATGCACCTGGTGAGCGAAGTGCGGGGACAGCTGCGCCTAGGGGTCGACGCCCTGGCGGCGCTTGGCGCCTGCTTCCCTGCCGGCACCGTGAGCGGCGCCCCCAAGGTGCGCGCCATGGAGATCATCGATGAGATGGAACCGACCCGCCGCGGTCCCTATGCCGGCGCGGTCGGGTATGTGAGCTGGGGCGCGCTGACCCTCGACACCGCGATCGCGATCCGCACCTGTGTCATGAAGGGTGACAAGGCGTGGGTCCAGGCCGGCGCCGGCATCGTCGCCGATTCCGACCCGATGGCCGAGTGGCGTGAGACGGAAGCCAAGGCGCGCGCAGTCCTCACAGCGCTGGCACTCGCGGCAAGGATGGACGCATGACCGAACCCGGATTCCGGCTGGTCCGCACCAATGGCCCCGAGGCGTTCGACCTCGAGGTCGGCAACCGCTACATCCTCGGCCGCGGCCCATCGAGTGACTTTCCGGTGCCCGATCCCACGATTTCGCGGCGCCACGCCGAGCTCTGCGCCACCAGCGACTCGCTCGAGGTCGCCGATCTCGGCAGCAGTAACGGCACCCAGGTGAACGGCAATCGTATTGCGCGCGGGCACGCCGCGCCCTATGACACCCTGACCTTCGGCCGCGCCACCTTCCGCGTCGAGCCATTGGGCACGAAGGCGGCTGCCGGCGGCACCATCGTGCGCCAGGTCCAGGTCAATTCCGGGCGCGACGCGTTCGCCCGCCTCGACGCGCACTCCGAGGGGAGCTTCCTCAAGCTCGGGGAGGCCGACGTCGCCGCCAGAGAGGCCCGGAAGCTCGAGCTGCTGCTCGACCTGTCCCAGCGCCTCTCCGGCGAGCTCGATCACGAGCGGTTGCTGGAGACGATCGTGCACACCGCGTTCGAGGTGCTCGCGGTCGATCGCGTCGCGATCCTCCTCCTCGATGCCCCGAGCGGCACCTTCGTGCCGCGCCTGAGCCGGAGCCGCATCGGGAACCTTCCCGCCGAGGCGGTGCCCCGCTCCATCGTCGATACCGTCGTGGCGGGGCGCGTCGCGGTACTGTCCGACAACGCCGTGGCCGACAGCCGCTTCAGCGGGCAGTCGATCCTGCGCCAGAGTGTCCGGAGCGCCATGTGCACGCCGCTCATGGCGAACGCCGAGCAGGTGCTGGGCATCCTCTACGTCGACAGCGTCACTGCGACCAATTCCTTCAGTGAGGAGGATCTCCAGTTCCTCATCGCATTCGGCGGGATCGCTGCCGCCGGCATCCGTGCCAGCATGCAGGCCGATGAGCTCCAGGAGCAGGCAATCGTCCGCGGCAGCTTCGAGCGCTACTTCGCGCCCGGTGTCGCCGCCGAGATCGCGCGCAACGCGGGCGCGACACGCCTGGGCGGTGAGCGGCGCCAGATCGCCGTGCTCTTCAGCGACGTGCGCGGCTTTACCCGCATGGCCGAAGGCATGACGCCGGAGGCGCTGGCCACGCTCCTCTCCGACTACTTCAGCGAAATGGTCGAGGTGGTGTTCGAGCATGGCGGCACTCTCGACAAGTTTGTCGGCGATGCCATCATGGCACTCTGGGGGGCGCCGCAGGCACAGGACGACGCCCCCGATCGCGCGGTGCGCGCCGCCCTCGCCATGCAGGAGGCCCTGGTGCACCTCAACGCCCGCTGGCTCGCCGCCGGCCGGCCCGCGCTCGGCGTCGGCATCGGTATCAACTACGGCGAAGTTTTCGTGGGCAACATCGGCAGCCATCGACGGCTGGAATACACCGTTCTGGGCGACGTGGTGAACGTGGCGGCGCGACTCTGCGCCGAAGCCGGTGCCGGGGAAATCCTCGTCGCCGACGGCGTCCGTGCCGCCACATCCAGCGGCTGGCAGTATGACGCCCTCGCCCCGATGGAACTGCGGGGCCGCGAGGAGAAGGTGGACGTCTTCCGGGTGATGTCGTCCTGAGCGCAGCGAAGGATCGCTCGGCATGCGCATAGTCCTCCAGCGAGTGTCGTCGGCATCTGTGACCATAGACGGAGAAGTGACCGGCGAAATCGGTACCGGCTTCTGCCTCCTGGTCGGCTACGCTCCCGACGACACACCCGAAGTTGTCTCCTGGCTCGCCGACAAGGTGGCCGGCCTCCGCCTCTTCGGCGATGCCGAGGGCAAGATGAACCTCGGCCTGAGCGACGTGGGCGGCGCACTGCTCGTCATCTCCCAGTTCACCCTCTACGGTGACGCCTCGAAGGGCCGCCGCCCGTCGTTCATCGGCGCGGCGCGTCCCGAAGTCGCCATTCCGCTGCACGACCAGTTCATGGCCGTCCTTCGCGGTCTCGGCCTGACCGTCGCCACCGGCCGCTTCGGCGCCGACATGAAGGTCGCCCTCGTGAATGATGGACCGGTCACGCTGATCCTCGAACGGAGTGCCGCCGCATGATCCCGCCCCTGGTGCTCGCCTCGGTGTCGCCCCGCCGGAGGCAGCTGCTCGAGATGCTCGGCATCTCCTGCACCGTCATTCCCTCGCGCGTGCCGGAGGTGCGGATCGCCGGTGAAAAGGCCATCCCCTACGCCGAGCGGCTGGCGCAGTCCAAGGCCCTGAGCGTGGAGGGTGATCTCGTGCTCGCCGCCGACACCATCGTCGTCTCGGGCCAGAGCATCCTGGAGAAGCCCGCCGACGAGGCGGACGCCTTCCATATGCTCTCCCGCCTCCGCGGCCATTCGCACAAGGTGGTCACTGCCGTGGCGCTCTCCCATCATCGCCAGGTCCGGCAGAAGACCGACATCACGAAGGTCACCTTCCGCCACGTCTCGGATGACTTCATCCGCGCCTACGTCGCCACCGGCGAGCCGATGGACAAGGCAGGGGCCTACGGCATCCAGGGCTACGGTGCCGCACTCGTAGAGAAGGTGGAGGGCGACTTCTTCGGCGTGATGGGGCTGCCGGTGCGGCTGGTGCTCGACCTTCTCGGGGAAGCAGGTTACGCGTATGAGTTCCAGCAGTGAACAGGAACGCTCCGCACAAAACTGATCTTCATGCTGATTTCATTGCGCGCGACCCCCTGCGCCGATAGTGTTGAATCATGCGTGCAAACAGGTTGACCGCTGCAGTTCTGATGCTCTTGGCAGGGCAATTCGCTGCTCTAGGCGGAACACCGCTCTGCGCCGGTGCTTACGCGCACAATACCGGCAGCCTGGAAGCTACCGCACATGTCGTGCACCCAACGCACGGCAGCCGCAATCCCTGCGGGCCAGTTCACGACCCGGCGCCGGCGCACTCGCCGATCGGGTGCTTCAGCATGGCTGGTTGCGCAGTTGCCGGCATCGCCGCGCTTGCAGCGCCACGGCTCGTCACCCCCGAGATCATTGGCGAGCGCACCACCCTGTCGCCCATACTGTTCATATCGGTGCTGCCCGCGCCGGAAACTCCCCCTCCCATAGCCTGATCCTCGTGTAGTCCGTGACACAGTCGCGGGTGCCACTCGGCACGTGCGGCATCACACGAACGAGGATCATTTGATGAAGCGATTGCCTTCCTGGGGGCATCGCGTCGCTTGGCAGGCCACCGCCGGGAGTCGCCTGCTCCTGACCCTTCTGGCCAGTGCGTCGATGGCGGCACCGCTGGCTGGTCAGGCCGTGCCCACGCGACTGGCCAGCGTTCCCGGCCCTCTCACCATCGACGCCCTCTACCGCGCCGTGGACAGCGCCAGCCCCGCCATCCGGGCGGCGCAGGCATCGGCCCTGGCAGCGGCGGCGCGCGTCCCCGGCACCAAGCGCCTGCCCGACCCCTGGATCCAGCTCGCGACCATGAACCGGCAGCTTCCCGGTTTCGCCCTGCAGGTACCGCTGGGCATGAACCAGGTGCAGTTGACCCAGATGCTGCCGATTCCCGGCACCGGGAAGCTCGGGCTGGCCGGTCAGGTCGCCCAGTCACGAGCCGACGCGGAACAGGCCCGGGTGAGTGAATCGGTCTGGGAGCAGCGGAACCGCGCGGCGATGGCGTTCTACGACCTGTACCGCGCCGATGCCACGCTGGGCGTGATGGCGGAATCGCGGCAACTGCTCGAGGGCGTGTCGCGCACCGTGACCGGCATGTACGCGACGGGCGAGGCGAAGCAGGCGGACGTTTTGCGCGCGCAACTCGAGATCGGCCGAATGACCGCGCAAATCGAGGACATGACGACGATGCGACGCCAGATGGCCGCCCGGCTCAATGCCGTGCTCGACCGGTCGGCGCACGAACCCACCGGCGTCCCTGAACTCCCGGCATTTCCCGTTTCACTGCCCTCGACCGATTCGCTGACGTCGCTGGCCCTCGCGTCCCGCGGAATGATCCAGGCCGGTGCCGATCAGGTGCGCGCCGCCAGCGCCGCCGAGCAGCTCGCGCGCCGGGAGCTGTGGCCCGACCTCGAAGTCGGCGTGATCTACGGCCAGCAGCCGATGCCAGGTGGCGGCACCGATCGCATGCTCAGCCTGATGCTCGGCGCCAGCCTCCCCATCTGGGCCGGCAGCCGGCAGCTGAAGATGCGGGACGAGACTGTGGCAATGCGCCAGATGGCGCAGGCGGACCTCGACGCGATGCGCGCCGAAACGCGGGGCCGCGTGGCGGAGCTGGTCGCCGGGCTGGAACGCGCGCGCGAGCTGTACGCCCTCTATCGCTTTACGCTCCTGCCCCAGACCGACGCGACGGTGGCCTCGGCGCGCGCCGGCTACCAGGCCGGCAACGTCGACTTCATGACCTACCTCGACGCGCTCATGACCGCCAACGGCTATCGCACCGAGATCCCCCGCCTCGAGGCGGAACAGGGTCAGTCCCTCGCCGAACTCGAGATGCTCACCGGACACCCACTCGTCGACGCTACGCCCGCGCCCGGCACACCCGCGCCTGGAGGCGCCCATGAGTAACTCACCCTTCGACGCCCGCCCGCGCACGTCTGGACAGCGGGGCCTGCGCGTCGGCCTGCTGGCCGCAGTGCTCCTTGGCACCGTGGTCTTCGTGTATTTCACGACACGCCGCGGCCCGGAGAAGCGAGCCGCTGCAGCGGGTCATGTGCATGAGGGCGCGTCGGCCGACAGCGCTCAGCCCGTGATGCTCACGGACCGGGATCGCAATCGCATCGGCGTCACCTTCGCCGAGGCGACCATGGGCCCGCTGCAGCGGGAAGTCCGCACCGTGGCACAGGTCACGTACGACGAAACGCGGGTCGCGACCGTCGCGCTCAAGGTCGATGGATGGGTGGAGCGGCTGCTGGTGAACGAAACCGGTCAGCCCGTTCGCCGGGGAGAACCACTGCTCGAGCTCTACTCCCCGATGCTGGTGAGCGCCGAGCAGGAGCTCCTCGTCGCGCGCCGGCTCACCAGCGACCTCGCCGGGGGCACCGTCTCGGCCCAGGACGGCGCGGGCGACCTTCTCGAGTCGGCGCGGCGCCGACTTGGATACTGGGATGTGCCGGCGACTGAAGTGGCGCGCCTGGAGCGGACCGGAGTGGTCGGCCGCACGGTGGCCTTTGCCGCTCCGGTGAGCGGGGTCGTGGTGGAGAAGTCCGTCCTCGCTGGCCAGCGCGTCATGGCCGGTGAACCACTGTACAGGATCGCCGACCTCGGGCGCGTCTGGCTGGAAGGCGAGGTCTTCGAGCCCGACCTCCCGGCGGCACGGACGGGTCTTGCCGTCACGGCCGAATTCGCGGCGATGCCCGGATCGAGTCGCACCGGCCACATCACCTACGTCTACCCGACGCTCAATCCCGAAACACGCACCGGCCGGATCCGCGTGGAACTAGCCAATGCCGACCACGCCCTCAAGCCCGGCATGTACGCAACCATCCGCTTCAAGGCACCCACCCGAACAGTGCTGAGCGTGCCCCGGTCCGCCGTGCTTGCTACCGGCGAGCGCAACATCGTCTTCGTGGACGACACCGGCGGCAGGTTCACGCCCCGCGAGGTCCGGCTCGGTGCTAGCACCGATGACCGGGTCGAGATCACCCGCGGCATTGCCGCCGGAGAACGGGTTGTGGCGTCCGGAACCTTCCTGCTCGATGCCGAGTCCAACCTCGGCGCGGCGCTGGGTGGCATGGGCGACATGCCGGGGATGGACATGACGGCACCCCGCACGGGGCCGGAAGGAGAGGGCAATGCTCAGCCGAATCATTGACTGGTCGCTGCGGAATCGACTCCTCGTTGCGCTTGCCACGGGAGCCGCGATCATCGGTGGCGTCTTTGCTTTGCGGGCGACGCCGCTCGAGGCGCTGCCCGACCTGAGCGACGTGCAGGTCATCGTCCAGGCCGAGTTCAACGAGCAGGCGCCGCGCATCATCGAAGACCAGGTTACCTACCCCATCGCCGCCGAGATGCTCAAGGTACCCGGCGCGCGGGTCGTGCGCGGCTACTCGTTCTTCGGGGTCTCGTTCGTCTACGTGATCTTCGATGACGGCACCGACCTCTACTGGGCCAGGTCTCGCGTCCTGGAGTATCTCAACGGGATCAAGGAGAAGCTGCCCGCGAACGTGACACCCACCCTGGGCCCTGATGCCACCGGCTTGGGCTGGGTGTTCCAGTACAGCCTCGAGGACACCACGGGCCGCAGGACCTTGGCGGAACTCCGCAGCATCCAGGACTGGTACCTGCGTTACGCGCTCACGTCCGTCCCCGGCGTGTCGGAGGTGGCCTCCATCGGCGGGTTCGAGAAGCAGTACCAGATCGATCTCGACCCGGCGCGCCTGCTGGCATACCGGGTGCCCATCACGTCGGTCATGGCGGCCATCCAGAACGCGAACGCTGACGTCGGCGCGATGGTGTTGGAGCTGACCGAGCGCGAGTACATGGTGCGGGGGCTCGGCTACCTCAAGAGCCTCGGCGACATCGAGAACGTCGTGGTGGGTGCCACACGGGACGGCACCCCCATCCGGGTCGCCGAACTGGGACGCGTGAGTGTCGGACCGGCCGTGCGCCGTGGTATTGCCGAGCTCGACGGCCGGGGCGACGCGGTGGGCGGGATCGTCGTGATGCGGTTCGGGCAGAACGCCCTCACGACGATCCGGCGCATCAAGACCAGGCTGGCGGAGGTGCAGGCTGGACTCCCTCCCGGTGTCATCGTACGCCCGGTGTACGACCGCAGCGACCTGATCGAGCGGGCGATCGCGACCCTGCGCGGAAAGCTGCTCGAGGAAAGCGCGATCGTGGCGCTGGTGTGCATCGTGTTCCTGCTGCATGCCCGGTCGGCCCTGGTCGCGATACTCACCCTCCCGATCGGCATCTTGATGGCGTTCATCGCCATGCGCCAGGTGGGCGTCGGTGCCGACATCATGTCCCTCGGCGGCATTGCCATCGCCATCGGCGCCATGATCGACGCGGCGATCGTGATGATCGAGAACATGCACAAGCACCTCGAGCGGGCCGTCGACGCGAAGCTTCGCGCGGCGGGACAATCGGTATCGGGCGCGTCCTATTCCACCAGCGTGCTGACGACAACGGAGCGGTGGCGGATCGTGGGGAACGCCGCACGGGAGGTTGGACCGGCGCTCTTCTTCTCGTTGCTGATCATCACGGTGTCGTTCATCCCGGTCTTCACCCTCGAAGGCCAGGAGGGACGGCTCTTTCATCCGCTGGCCTACACCAAGACGTTCTCGATGGCGGCGGCCAGTCTGCTCGCCCTCTCCCTCGTGCCCGTCACCATGGGCCTCTTCGTCCGGGGGCGCCTGCTGCCGGGAGACCGCCAATCCCGTCAACCGGCTCCTCATCCGCCTGTACCGGCCGACGATCACCTTCGTATTGCGGCATCGATGGGGTGTCGTCACCGTGGCGGCGATGGCGGTGCTGTTGAGCTGGATCCCGTGGACCCGGCTCGGCAGTGAGTTCATGCCGCCGCTGGATGAGGGCACGATCCTGTACATGCCCACCACCCTTCCGGGCATCAGCGTGGCCCGGGCGCGCGAAATGCTCCGCATCCAGGACGGCATCCTCAAGGCCTTCCCCGAGGCCGAGCACGTGTGGGGCAAGGCCGGCCGCGCGAACACCGCCACCGATCCCGCCGGGCTCGACATGGTCGAGACCACGATCACGCTCAAGCCCGAGTCGGCGTGGCGCCCCGGGATGACACAGGAGCGCCTCATCGCGGCGATGGATTCGGCAGTGCGGCTGCCAGGCACCACCAATGCGTGGACCATGCCGATCAAGGGACGCAACGACATGCTCGCGACCGGCATCCGTACGCCGGTCGGCGTGAAGATCTTCGGGCCCGACCTCGGCGAACTCGAGCGGCTGGGGCGGGAGATCGAGGATATTGTTCGGCAGGTGCCGGGCACGCGCAGTGCCTTCGCTGAGCGGGCGGTGTCCGGCTACTACCTCGACATCGACATCGACCGGGCAGCCGCCGCGCGCCACGGCCTCAACGTCGGTGACGTGCAGACCGTCATCGCCACCGCCGTCGGCGGGATGACGGTGACACGGACCGTCGAGGGACGCGAACGCTACGGCGTCCGCATCCGCTACCCGCAGGAACTCCGCGACAACCCGGAACGCCTCGCCTCGGTGCTCATTCCGGTGAGTCACGGAGTCGGTGAGGGCGCGGCATCGGCGGTGGGCGGCCCGATGGGCGGCGCGCCGCAGGGCGCTGCGGCCCGCGGCACGGAGACCTACGTGCCCCTGGGACAGGTCGCCACGATCCGGCAGGTGGCCGGGCCGATGGTCGTCCGCACCGAAGGGGCCCAGCCCACCGCCTGGGTGTACGTGGACGTGACGGGTCGCGACATCGGGAGCTACGTCGCGGAAGCGCGGCGCGAGGTCGAGCGCCGCGTGACGCTGCCCCCCGGCTACACCGTGGTGTGGAGCGGCCAGTATGAGTACATGCAGCGGGCGGCGAAGAGGCTCTCGGTTGTCGTCCCGGCCACGTTGGCCATCATCTTCATCCTGCTCTACCTCAACTTCGGCAGCCTGGGCGAGACGGCGATCGTGATGCTCTCGCTGCCGTTCGCGCTCGTGGGCGGGCTCTGGTTCATCTGGTTGCTGGACTACAACTGGTCGGTGGCGGTCGCGATCGGGTTCGTGGCCTTGGCGGGCGTGGCGGCCGAAACCGGCGTCATCATGCTGATCTACCTCGATCACGCGTGGCAGGCGGAGAGAACCGTGGGTCGGACCCCGACACTGCACGATCTCTATGACGCCGTCATGGAAGGTGCTGTCGAGCGGGTGCGCCCCAAGTTGATGACCGTGACGGCAATCATGGCGGGCCTGCTGCCGATTCTCTGGGGTACCGGGGCAGGCGCGAGCGTCATGAAGCGGATCGCCGCGCCGATGGTGGGAGGCATGGTGAGTAGTACGCTACTGACGCTGCTCGTGATCCCCGCGGTGTACTCGCTATGGAAGGAGCGGGAACTCGCGGGAGCCGCGCATTCCGCACGCGTGCAAGCCCAGACCGTGCCGGAGGCTTCATGAAGGACCACGGTCACCATCACGAACATGCTGCGCCGCCGGCACAGGCGGCCGGGGAATCGCATCACGACCATGCATCCATGATGGCCGACCCGGCGATGGCGGCGACCATGGAAAGAGACATGCGGCGCCGTTTCTGGGTCGCGCTCGCCTTCACGATTCCCGTGACGCTGCTGGCCGGCCACATCCCGGGTGTGCCGATGCTCGTGCACCCGCCGCTCGCGTACTGGCTGGAGCTGGTGCTTTCCATCCCCGTGGTCTGGTGGGCGGGCTGGATCTTCATCAGCGGGAGCTGGCACGCGCTTCGGAGCCGCAAGCTCGACATGTCGGTGCTGATTGCGACCGGTGTGCTCGCAGCCTGGATCTCGAGCCTGTACCTGACCGTGATCGGATACCCGACGGCCTACTACGAGGCCGCCTGCATGCTGGTGACCTTCGTGCTGTTCGGGCACTGGATGGAGATGAAGTCGCGCCGGGGTACGTCCGACGCGCTTCGTGCCCTGCTTCGACCTCGTGCCCCCGACGGCGCGGGTACTCCGGGATGGCAAGGAAATCGAGGTTGCCGACCAGCGAGGTCGTGGTGGGTGACGTCATCCGCCTCCGCCCGGGCGACAAGATCCCGGTCGATGGCGAGCTCACCGAGGGCGACGACCGACGTGGACGAGGCACTCGTCACCGGTGAGAGCCGCCCGGTCAAGCGGCGGCCGGGCGATCCGATGGTGGGCGGCGCCATCAACGTGAGCGGCGCCGTGACCATCCGCGCGACCCGCGTCGGTAAGGACACCGTGCTCGCCCAGATCGCGGACCTGGTCGCCAGGGCCCAGAACTCCAAGGCACCGCGCCAGCGGCTGGCTGATCGCGCCGCCGCCGCGCTCGTCGTCCTCGCGGTCGGCGCCGGCGTCGGCACGTTCGTCGGCTGGAAGGTGTTCGCCGACGCCCCCTATCCTCACTGCGCTCACCTTCGCGATCTCTGCCGTAGTCATCGCCTGCCCCGATGCGCTCGGCCTCGCCACGCCCACCGCCGTCGCCGTCGGCACCGGCCTCGGCGCCCGCCACAACATCCTCATCAAGGATGCCACGACGCTCGAGGGCCTGAGTCGAATCCAGACCGTCGTGCTGGACAAGACCGGGACGATCACCGAGGGGAGGCCGAGCGTGACTGAGATCCGCACGCCGACGGACGGCGCACGCCGGACGAGGTGCTCGCCCAGGCGGCAGCGCTCGCCGGCCAATCCACCCATCCGCTGTCACAGGCCATCGCTGCGGCCGCCATCGGCAAGAAGCTCGCGATACCCGGTCCGGTTACCGGCATCACCAACCGCCCGGGCCAGGGCATCGAGGGTCGCGTCGCGGGGAAGCGTACCCTGCTCGGCAACGCCACCCTGCTGCAGGATGCAGGCGTCGAAACTTGGCGCGCTCTCAGCCGAGGCGGCGGACCTCGCCGCGCAGGGCCGGTCCGTCACGTTTGTCGCCAGTGATGGCCGCGCGCTCGGCGTCATCGGCATCACCGATGCCATCAGGCCCACCTCGGCTGACGCCATTCGCGAACTGAGGACCATGGGAATCCAGCCCGTCCTGCTCAGTGGCGACCGCCGCGAAACGGCGGAGCAGGTCGCTCACGCCGTCGGCATCGATCGAGTGCTGGCGGAGGTCCGGCCGGAACAGAAGGCGGCGCAGGTTGCCGCACTGCAGAAGGAGGGGCAGTTCGTCGCGATGGTGGGTGATGGCGTCAACGACGCACCGGCGCTGGCCCAGGCGGATATCGGGATCGCAATCGGCGCCGGCACCGATGTGGCCATCCAGGCGGCGCAGGTGGTGCTGATGCGGTCCGACCCGGCCGACATCGCTCGCGCCATCCGGCTCAGCAAGGCGACCGTGCGCAAGATGAAGCAGAACCTTGCGTGGGCCAGCGTCTATAACCTGCTGGCGATTCCAGTGGCGGCCGGCGTGTTCTACCGGTCGCTGGGCTGGTCACTGCGGCCCGAGGTTTCGGCGCTCCTCATGTCGTTGTCGTCGATCATCGTCGCGCTCAATGCAGTGTCGCTCCGGCGCGCGAGAATCTGACCCGGGGCTGAATTGCACCGGAGGTGGCGCGACCGCCTCGATCAGGCGGTCGTGAACGTGAACATCATCCCGTAGCTGCCGTTGGATCCCTGCCAGCCCTGCCCCATCATGTTCATCGGCTGGCCCGCGTGCATTCCACCCATCATCCCCGGCATCAGCCACACGCCGCCCATCATGTTCACCATCCCGTCCATGTCGATGTGGTGACCGTTGGCATCCGTCATCCCGCCGCCGACGTGGATGGTGTACATGGAAGCATTGGCAAAGGGCGCCGCATGGGTGCACGTCAGCGTGGTGCGATCCGCCGACCAGCTACAGGTCATCGGCACGGTGGCGTCGGCGGCGGTGCCCATGTGGACGTCCATGTAGTTCTCCATGCCCTGGGCCATGGGGCCGCTGAACGTCATGCTGATGGCAGCCGTCGGGGGGACGTTGGTGGCACCTCCAGCGGGCGAGACCAGGGTAAGCGTCGTGGTCGCCTGGGCGGTCGTGAACGTGAACATCATCCCGTAGCTGCCGTTGGACCCCTGCCAGCCCTGCCCCATCATGTTCATCGGCTGGCCCGCGTGCATTCCACCCATCATCCCCGGCATCAGCCACACGCCGCCCATCGTGTTCACCATCCCGTCCATGTCGACCGGGTGACCGTTGGCATCCGTCATCCCCCCGCCGACATGGATGGTGTACATGGAAGCACTGGCGAAGGGCGCCGCATGGGTGCATGTCAGGTTCGTGCGATCCGCCGACCAGCTACAGGTCATCGGCACGGTGGCGTCGGCGGCGGTGCCCATGTGGACGTCCATGTAGTTCTCCATGCCCTGGGCCATGGGGCCGCTGAACGTCATGCTGATGGCAGCCGTCGGGGGGACGTTCGTGGCACCTCCGGCGGGCGAGACCAAGGTAAGCGTCGTGGTGGTCTGGTTCGGCGCGTTGTTTCCGTCGCTGCACCCGGCGGCGAAAAGCAGCGCACCGCATGCAGCGAGGATGGGGAGAAGAGTCGATGGCGCGGACATGGGGCCTCACTGGTGGGCGGCGGCGCAGCGGAAATTCCCCGCCTGTCCCAAACCTCACGCGAACGCTTCAAGGGCCCATGAGATATTCATGACAGGATGCTCATGGGTGCGGTGGCATGCCCCGGAAGCAAAGACGCCCCCGGCCATCAGCCGGGAGCGCCTTGTCAGCGGAGTGGGGCGTTATCAGTCCGCCCGCTACTCCACCGTCACTGACTTGGCCAGGTTCCGCGGCTGGTCCACGTTGCATCCCCGGCGCACCGCCACATAGTACGAGAGTAGCTGCAGCGGTATCACCGTCAGCAGCGGCGTCAGGACATTGAGCGTCGTCGGGATCACGAAGCAGAAGTCGGTCAGCCGGGTCATCTCGGCGTCCTTCTCGTTCACGATCGCGATCACCCTGCCGCCACGCGCCTTCACCTCCTCGATGTTCGACACGATCTTGCCGTAGACCATGTCCTTCGGCGCGATGAACACCACCGGCATGTTCTCATCGATCAGCGCGATCGGGCCGTGCTTCATTTCCGCCGCCGGGTACCCCTCGGCGTGGATGTAGGAGATTTCCTTGAGCTTGAGCGCGCCCTCCAGCGCCACCGGGAAGTTGACCCCGCGCCCCAGGTACAGGGCATTGTTCGATCCCTCGAAGTGATTGACGATCGCTTCGATCTCCGATGCGCGGTCCAGGATCTGCCGGATCTGCATGGGAATCTTCCGCAGGGCCTCGATGATGGCCTGGCCCTGCATGATCCCCAGGTTGCGGAGGCGCGCCAGCCGCAGCGTGACCAGCGTGAGCGCCGCCACCTGGCTCGTGAAGGCCTTCGTGGACGCGACGCCCACTTCCGGGCCAGCCCGCAGGTAGAGGCCGCCGTCGACTTCCCGCGCGATCGTCGAGCCCACCACGTTCACCAGGCCCAGCGTTCGCGCCCCGCGCAGCTTCGCCTCATGGATCGCCGCCAGTGTGTCGGCTGTCTCGCCCGACTGCGAGATCGCGATGACCAGCGTCTTCTCGTCCACCACCGGGTTGCGGTAGCGGAACTCCGAGGCGTACTCCACTTCCACCGGGATCCGCGCCAGCTCCTCCAGCATGTACTCGCCGATCAGCCCCGAGTGCCAGGACGTGCCGCACGCCGTGATCACGATGCGGTTGATCGACTTCAGTTCCTCGTCCGTCATGTTGACCCCGTGCACCCGCGCCGATCCCTCGTCGTCGAGCAGGTGACCGCGCAGCGTGTTCTCGAGGCTCTCCGGTTGCTCGAAGATTTCCTTCAGCATGAAATGGTCGAAGCCTCCCCGCTCGATTGTGGCGAGGTCCCACTCGATCTGGTTGACCGGCTTGTCGATGAAGTCGGTCTCGAGGTTGCGGATGCGATAGCCATCCCGGCTCAGCACCGCGAGCTCGCCATCGTCCAGGTACACGACCGAGCGGGTGTGCTCCAGCAGCGCCGATGCATCCGACGCCACGAAGAATTCGCCCGCGCCCACGCCCACCAGCAGCGGCGATCCCTTGCGCGCCGCCACCAGCACGCCCGGCTCGTCGGCCGAAATGAACGCAAGGCCGTACGCGCCGTCCACGTCGCGGAGCGCCGCGGCCACGGCCTCTTCGAGGTTGCCGGCGTAGAGTTCGCCCACGAGGTGCGCCAGCACCTCGGTGTCGGTCTCCGACTTGAAGACGTGACCCCGCCCCTCGAGCGCCTTCCGGATGTGCCCCGCGTTCTCGATGATGCCGTTATGGATGACCGCGATCCGCCCCGACTGGTCGGTGTGCGGGTGCGCATTCGTCGTGGTGGGAGCGCCATGCGTCGCCCAGCGCGTGTGACCGATGCCCAGCGTACCGGTCGGCGTGTTGCCCTGCAGCCGCTGCTCGAGCATGCCCAGCTTGCCCGCCGCCTTCACCACCTCGACACCGTGACCATTCACGATCGCGAGGCCGGCTGAGTCGTAGCCGCGATACTCCATGCGGCGCAGTCCATCGATGAGCAGGCCCGCCGCCTGGCGGGGGCCGATATACCCTACGATGCCACACATCGCTCACTCCTTGTGAACCATCTTCTGCGCAGCATCCACCAGTGACTCGGCGTCGACCGCCGTCGGGGCTTCCGCGATGTAACGTATAATCGGCTCGGTGCCCGATGGCCGAACATGCAACCAGCGATCGCGCCATGAAAGCCGGAGTCCATCCCGCTCGTCGGCATCCGCATCGGGAAAGCGGCGCCGGAGCGCGTCGTACAGGGGACGCAGTTCCGCCCCCCTCGGACCCTTCGCCTTAACGATCGCGTACCGTGGATGCTGGCTGACCAGCCGGGACACCGGAACCTCAGACCCAGCCAGCAGTTGCAAGATAAGGGCCACCCCAAGGGGGGCATCGCGGCCGATGTGCAGCGCCGGCAGCATGACCCCCCCGTTTCCCTCCCCGCCGATCAGCGCGCCCTCCTCCTTCATGGTACGAGCAACGTTAGCCTCTCCCACCGGCGCGCGGATGAACCGGGCCTCATGATCCCGCGCCGCATCCTCCACCACCAGGCTGGTGGACAGGTTCACCACAACTGTGGGGGCGGCCCCGCCCGGAGCGACGCTGCGATTCCGTTGCGCCCATTCCAGGACAGTCCTGACCGCAAAGGCGAGCGTGTAATCCTCCCCCGGGGGCGTTCCTGTCTCATCCACCAGGGCCAGTCTGTCCACGTCGGGGTCCACCGCCATCCCGATATCAGCCTTCGTCTCCCGCACCAGCCGGCCCAGCTCGACCAGGTTTTCCGGGATTGGCTCAGGCGCGCGCGGAAACCGGCCGTCGGTCTCGAGGTTGATACCGTGCACCTCGCATCCGAGTTGCTCGAGGAGTGCGGGGATCGACCGACCGCCGGCGCCACGCACGCAGTCGAGCGCAACCCGGAACCGCCGCCCGCGGATCTTCTCGACGTCGATCATCGGCAGGCGAAGGATGTGCGCGAAGTGTCGCTGCAGTGCACCGGGATCCTCACGCACCACGCCAAGTCCTTCCCAGCCGTTCCGCGCCGGACCCTTCTCGGCCAGCGCACGCACCGTCGCACCTGCCTCGCCGTCGAGGAAGATCCCGTCGGGGCCGACGAACTTGAGTGCGTTCCACTCGATCGGGTTGTGGCTCGCCGTGAGAATGAGGCCGGCGCCGGCGTGATGTTCCTCCACCGCCATCTGCACCGTCGGCGTCGGCACGATGCCCAGGTCAATCACGTCGACCCCGACCGACATGAGCCCCGCCATCGCCGCGTGCGCGAACATCGGCCCGCTGGTCCGCGAGTCGCGTCCCAGCACCACCACCGGTTTTCCCTGGCCCCGAGCCCACGAACCGAGCGCCGCCGCGTGCCGCGTCACGAGTTCGGGGGTGAGATCGGTGCCGACGTGTCCACGCATGCCGGACACACTGATCATGAGCGTCGCTGACATTGTCACTCGGCGTTAGGTCGGGAAAGAATCTAGACGGTGTCGGGGGTGTGGGCGTAGAAGAGGGGAAGAGGGAAGACGATCCCTCTTCCCTTTTCCCTTTTCCCGCGGTTCCTGCTAGCCTTCCGCCACCTCAAGCCGACCCCACCGATGACCCAGATCCGCGACGAAGACCTCCACCTCGGCCTTGCCACGCGCGCCGTCCATGCCGGACAGCACCCGGACCCGACCTCGGGCGCGGTCATGACGCCGATTTACCAGACCTCGACCTACGCCCAGGAAGGGATCGGCCGGCACAAGGGCTACGAGTACGCCCGCACCCAGAACCCCACCCGCGAGGCCCTCGAGCGCAACATCGCGAGCCTCGAGGGCGGGCGCTTCGGCTTTGCCTTCGGTTCAGGACTCGCGTCGCTCGATGCGATCCTCAAGCTGCTCAAGGCGGGCGATCACGTCATCTGTGGCGCCAACGTCTACGGTGGCTCGCATCGCCTGATGGAGCGCATCTATACCAATTTCGGCCTCTCGTTCTCCTTCGCCGACATGCGCGACATCAGGAACGTGGAGCGCGCCGTCACCCCCGCCACGCGCCTGATCTTCGGCGAGACGCCCACCAATCCGATGATGCACCTGTCGGACCTCTCGGCGCTCGGCGATCTGGCACAGGCCCACGGCTTCCTCTTCGCGGTGGACAACACCTTCGCGACTCCGGTCTTCCAGCAGCCCCTGTCGCATGGCGCCGACATCGTGCTCCACTCCACCACGAAGTACCTCAATGGTCACAGCGACATGATCGGCGGGATGCTCGTGGTGAACCGGGACGATCTCGCCGAACGGCTTGGCTTCATCCAGAACGCCTCGGGCGCGGTGCCTGGACCGATGGATTGCTGGCTCTGCCTCCGCGGCACGAAGACGCTGCCACTGCGCATGGCGCGTCACGATGCCAGCGGCCGCCAGGTCGCGCAGTGGCTCACCGAACGGAAGGACATCAGTGCGGTCTACTATCCCGGCCTGCCGTCCAATCCGCAGTTCGAGCTGGCGAAACGGCAGATGAAGGGCTTCGGCGGGATGATTTCCTTCGACGTGAAGGACCCCGCCCGTGCCCGTCGCGTGGCCGAGGCCGTGAAGATTTTCGCGCTGGCGGAATCGCTCGGCGGCGTGGAGAGCCTGATCGGGCACCCGGCGTCCATGACCCATGCGGCAGTGCCGCAGGCCCAGCGCCTCGAGATGGGGCTCACCGACAGCCTGCTGCGCCTGAGCGTCGGGGTGGAAGAGGTCGAAGACCTGCTGGAGGACCTGGACCAGGCCCTGAAAGCCTAGCCAACGCCTGTAGCATTTTGAAACATCAGATACTCGATTAACGTACATGCAGCACCCCTGAATCGAGGCATCGCAATGTCGTCGTCCATCCCCGCCGCCCGGCTCGCGCCGCACCTTCCCTGGTATCGGCGCCGTCAGCTGGGAGCACCCCGCCGATCGCGCGGCGCTCCAGACCCTGCGCAGCGTTCCCGGCGCAGAGGAAGTGATCAAGAGGGTCCTCGCCTTGATCGGTGGCGAGCGTGGCATCCGCCTGCTCTTCCAGGGCGATGCGGTCCGCGTTGGGCCCGAGCAGTATCCCCGCCTCTGGACGCTGCACACCGAGGTCTGCACCACCTTCGACTGGGAGAAGGTGCCGGAGCTCTACGTGTCGCAGACCCCGTTCGTGAATGCCGGCGCGTACGGCATCGATGAACCGTTCATTGTCCTCCATTCAGCCGCGATCGAGCTGCTCAATGACGACGAGATGCGCGTGCTCATCTCCCACGAGATGGGCCATGTCATCAGCGGTCACTCGCTCTACCGCACCATCGCTGCGATCCTCGCCCTCGTCAGCCTGGGCGCACTCCCGGCCCTCGCCGGCCTCGCGCTGCTGCCGGTGCGGCTCGCGTTCCTCGAGTGGTCCCGCAAGTCGGAGCTCTCCGCCGACCGTGCCGGCCTGCTCGGCAGCCAGGACATCCTCTCCACCCAGCGCGTCTTCATGAAGCTCGCCGGCGGCGGCCGCGGTGAGAATTTCGTGGGACAGCTCAACGTCGACGCGTTCATCGCCCAGGCGAACGAATACGCCACCACCAACGAGGGGCTCGACGTCGTCTACAAGCTGCTTGCCACGCTCGGCCTCACGCACCCGATGAGCACCGTGCGTGCCGGCGAGCTTCAGGCCTGGGTCGCGTCAGGCGACTACGAGCGCATTGTGCGGGGCGAGTATGTCCACCGGGGCGCCGAGACACGTGAGCGTCCGCTGAAGGATGATTTGGCCGCCGCGGGTCGTCACTACGCCGCCGGAGCGCGCGATGTTGCGTCGCAGGTGGCCGACGCCGCCAAGGGCGTCGCCGAACGGGTGGGAGACGCGTTCCGGCAGGCCCAGAAGTCGTGAGGCTGCTTGTCGTAGGCGGTGGAGGGCGCGAACACGCACTATGCTGGGCCCTCCACCGCGAAAACCCGGACGCGACCATCTGCTGCGCGCCGGGGAACCCTGGCACCGCCGAGCTCGCCACCAACCTCGCCATCGCTGCTGACGACATCGATCGCATCGCCGATGCGACCGACATGTACGGCATCGATCTCGTCATCATCGGGCCCGAAGTACCGCTGGCACTGGGCCTCGCCGACCGCCTGCGCGCCGAGGGACGGCTCGTCGCCGGTCCCGGTGCGGCGGCGGCGCGTATCGAGGCCTCGAAGGCGTTCTCCAAGGATGTCATGGCGGCGGCCGGTATTCCGACGGCGGCGAGCGAGACCTTCACCGATCTCCCGGCCGCGCTCGCCTACGTGGCGAAGCATGCCGAGCCGCTCGTGGTGAAGGCATCCGGTCTTGCAGCTGGCAAGGGCGCGATCGTCTGCGCCACGCGCGCGGAGGCAACGGCCGCCGTGCAGTCGATGCTCGGTGAGCACCAGTTCGGCGACGCCGGGAGCGTGGTGGTCATCGAGGCGTTCCTGGTGGGGGAGGAAGTATCGCTGCTGGGGATCACCGACGGGCACACCGTCGAGCTGCTCCCCGCGGCACAGGATCACAAGCGGCTGCTGGAGGACGACAAGGGACCCAACACCGGTGGCATGGGCGCCTACGCACCGGTCTCCCTCGCCACGCCGGCGCTGCTCGAGCGGGCGCGGAACGAAGTGTTCACGCCCTGCCTGCAGGAACTCGCCCGGCGCGGCGCCCCCTTCAGCGGCGTGCTCTACGCCGGCCTCATGGTGGCTCCTGATGGGACCCCCAACGTCGTCGAGTTCAACTGCCGGCTCGGTGATCCCGAGACCGAGGTGGTGTTGCCCCTGGTGACCGGTGGCCTGCTCAGGGCGTTCGAGGCCATTGCCCGCGGCGAGACACCTCCTCCGCTCGAGATCGCCCGGAACAGCTTCGCCGTGACCACCGTGCTCGCGTCCGAGGGCTATCCCGAGAAGCCGCTCAAGGGGCAACCGATAGACCTGCCGGAGAGCTTCCCTCCCGGTATCGTCGCATTTCACGCCGGCACCGCGCGCGACCAGCAGGGCGTGCTTCGCGTCAGTGGCGGCCGGGTCTTCGCCGTGACGGGCCTGGGCGCGACGTTCGAGGAAGCCCAGGCGCGGAGCCGTGTCGGCGCCGAGTCGATTCACTACCAGGGCAAGATCTACCGCAGCGACATCGGATGGCGGGAAGCGGAGCGGAGCAGCGCTCCCGGCGCCTGACCTGAACTGCCGAGCGGATCACCCTTGGCGAGGTCGAAGGTGATCGGGCTTCACGATCTGGCACGGGAGCAGCCGGGCGGTCCACTCGTCTAGTTTTCCTGCATGCCCGAACTCCCCGAGGTCGAGACCATCGTTCGCGATCTCCGCCCCCACCTCGTCGGCCGCACCATCCAGAGCGCGAAGCTCTCCCATGACGACGTCCTTCGCGGCGTCACCAGGCGGACGCTTCTCGCGTCGCTCGCTGGGGCGCGCATCACCGGCATGACCCGCCGGGCCAAGCATGCCGTCCTGGAATTGGCGACCTCACGTCCTCACATCCGCAGGACTTCACGTCGACTGGTCGTCCAGCCCGGCATGACCGGATCGCTCCTGATTCATGACGGGTCCCTCACACCAGAACAGGCCAGGTACGCCGTCCTGCGCGCCAGCCTCGACGACGGCCGGGAGCTGGTCTACCGCGACGTGCGCCGTCTGGGCACAATTCTGTTGCTCGACGAGAACGCCTGGGCCACCTACGATGCAGCACTTGGCCCGGAGCCACTCGACCCCGGGCTCACGCCAGCGCGCTTTGCCGCCATCATGGCGTCGTCGAAACAGGCTATCAAGAAGGTGCTGATGGACCAGCGGAAGATCGTCGGCGTCGGCAACATCTACGCGAACGAGGCCCTTTTCGCCGCGGGCATCGACCCGTCGAAGCCCGCCTCACACCTCACCCCTCACCAGGGTGCACAGCTGCTCGCCCACGTGCGGAGGATTCTGTCCGCCGCTATCGATTCCCATGGCACCACCTTCCGCGACTACCGCACCGGCACCGGCGAGAAGGGCAATTTCCAGTTCGAGCTCTTCGTGTACGGGCGCGAGGGCGAGAAGTGCAGGGTGTGTGGCACCCGCCTGGCGCATACGCACGAGATCGACGCCCGCGTCACGGTCTTCTGCCATCGATGCCAGCAGTAGCGCGCGGTCCCACGCTCGCCCTCGCATCCGCCGACCTCGAGCGGCTGCGCGTCCGGGTGCGCGCGCTCGCCGAGAACCGCCCCGGTGTCTATCGCATGCTTTCCGCCACGGGCCGCATTCTCTACGTCGGCAAGGCGCGGAAGATCCGCACCCGGCTCCTCTCCTACTTCCGCGCCGACAATCACGAGAAGGCCGCGCGGATCCTCCAGGCGGCGCACGACATCAAGTGGGACTATGCGCCGAGCGAGTTCGCTGCCCTCCTGGGCGAGCTGCGCCTCATCCGCCAGCATCGTCCGGCGTACAACGTGCAAATGAACCGCACCCGCCGCGAGCTGCTCATCAAGATCAGCGGCGGCGCTGCACCGCGGGTGTACGGCGGCAGCTCAGTGACCACCGGTGACCGGCTCGCCTACGGACCCTTCAACTCGATGGGGCGGATGCTCGATGCCGTGCGGGTGCTCAACGACCTGCTCGGCCTCCGTGACTGCGCGGCGACGATGCCCATCGTGTACGCCTCGCAGGGCGACCTCTTCGATGCCCCGCGCCACGCCGCCTGCATGCGTCACCAGTTCGGTACCTGTACCGGACCCTGCGCCGGCTTCGTAAGCGAGGCCGACTACCGTGCGCGTGCCGAGACCGCCGCCGCGTTCCTCGAGGGTCGCACGCTCACCCCGCTCGACCGCGCCGTCTACTCCATGACCGAGGCGGCCGCGACCAACGACTTCGAGCGCGCTGCGCGCTGGCGCGACAAGTTCGAGCAGCTCGAGTGGCTCCTCGCCGCCACCAGTCGCGCCCGCACGGCGATCGACCTGCTCACGTTCGTGTATCGCGATCCCGGCACCTTTGGTGACGATCGCGCCTACGTCGTGCGCCGCGGCGTGGTGCGGGCGACCTATCCCTGGCCCGGGACACCCATCGAGCTCGCGGCGTTTGATGGCGTTGTGGCCCATGAACGGCAGCAGCTCGCCGGGCCTGCCTGGCCCCTCCCACTCGAATTCCTCGACGAGATCCTCCTCGTTTCGGCCTGGTTCCGGCGGCACCCCGACGCGCTCCGCCGTACCACTCCACTCGACGAATTCAACGCGAACTGCCATTGAGCGTTCGCCCCGGATCGGCGCGCGGACGCTACAGACCGAAAAGCAGTCTCCTGCACCCCTCAGAGGCCTGACCCAAGTCGCTGTCCCGACCAGCTTTCCAGCGTTGTCCCGAAACCCGACACCGTAGCGCTTCCTGACGCTGAGGCTCCGTTACCACGATTTCCGCTGGCATCCCTGGTGCCCCTGAAATCGGGGTATGCGATACCTCCTTCGCTTCGTCCTGTCGTTCGTGGCAGTCACCTGCCTGCTCCTCGTGGCGCATCCTGCGCGCGCGGAAACGCCGGGTATGCGCGAGCCTGCCCGCGTCACCGTCTATCCGGTGAGCCGCGTGCGCGAGGGCGGATGGTATCTCCAGCGCATCAGCATCCAGGGCGAGTTCCAGCCCTCCGTCGGTGCGTCGCTCGAGGAAGCATTGCCCGACAGCCTGCTCAACGATCACGAGCGGCATGTCATGGCGTGGGACATGGCGGGCCTGCTGCGATGGGATGTCGACTTTGCGCGTGGGCTCGACGCCGGAGATCGGTACGCGATCGTCTTCGAACGCTTCCTGGGCGAGAACGGGGAGGTGCGCTACGGCCGCCTGCTCGCGGCCGAGCTGCAGGTGAGTGGACGGCCGGTATCGATCTACGCCTTCGATTCGCCCGACGGGCGCATCGTGTACTTCGATGGCGAGGGACGCTCACTCGAGCGCAGCTACCTGAGCGCGCCGGTGGACTTCCAGCGCATCAGCAGCGGTTTCTCCCGTTCGCGCTATCACCCCGTGCTCCACCGCTGGCGGAGGCATGAGGGTATCGACTACGCCGCGGACACCGGAACGCCGGTGCGCACCATCGCCGATGGCGTGGTGATCCGGGCTGGCTGGTCGGGTGGCTATGGCCGGATGGTGGAGATTCGTCATGCGAACGGCGTGGTGACCCGCTACGGTCACCTGAGCGCCATCACCGCGGGACTCCAGTCGCGCATGTCGGTGCCCCAGGGTGCCGTGATCGGCGCGGTGGGATCGTCCGGCCTCGCCACGGGTCCGCATCTTCACTTCGAGCTGCGCGTCAACGGCGTCGCTACCGATCCGCGCTTCCTCCCGAAGGAAGGCGGCAAGCCGATCGCGGAGGATGATCGCGTCGCGTTCATGATCCAGCGCCAGAAGCTCCGTGGGCTGATGAACGAACTGCCACCGACCACGCTCTCCGCCAACACACGGTAGGTCCGCCGACACCCGCCCCGCGCCCGACCCGCCTCACCCGCCTCACCCACCTTATCGTTCCTCCACCACCACCGTCGCCCACTGCACCGGGGTCATCTCCACTTTTGTCGGCCGCTCCCCCGGCAGCGGCGCCGGCCAGGCATACCACGCATGCGGTGAGTCGTCGTAGCTCCGGAACGCGATCGTCGCCTGCCGTCCCGAGTCATCGGCGAACCAGAGCACCGGCAGCCTGAGCTCCAGGCTCCACCCCGTCGCATCAGAGCTGCTCCGCACTTCCCATCCTTCCCCGCTCCGCTCCTTCCCCAGCCGCCAGTCGGGATCGTCGCTCGGCGCCATCCAGCGTCCGTGCCGGCCGCGGTTCACCACGCTGCTGTCGAGCACCCGGCGGAAGTACCACTGGGTGTCGTCATGTCCCGGACCTGGAGTGCGGTCGCCCAGGGGATCGAGGCTGATCACGAAGTCGTCGCCCCAGTAGAACGTGGAATCGTTCAGGCGCGCCGCGATGTACACCGTGTCGCCCGTGCGGATGGACCACACGCTCACGCCGCCCTGTGCCGTCGGTATTCCCACGCTCGGTGCCCCGTACTCCCGCTCCGTCACCACACCGTCGAACGTCGGCGCGCTTCCCGTATGCGGACGGATCCGGAGCGTATCCCCACTTCCCGGCATCAGCGCCAAGGTCAACAGCAGAGCGAGCATCCCATCACCCAGTTACAATGTGAAACAAATTTCCCAAGTCGTCCGTCCAGTGCGGCAACCCTCAACAGTGATCGTTTCCCATGCGCATGTCCCTCCCAGCCGCCGCGCTGGCCCTCGCCCTCGCGGTCGTGCCCGCCGCAGCCCAGAACGCTTCACCAGCGGCTCCGGCCGCGTCCACCGCCCCGGCGGTCAATTGGACCGACACCCAGTGGATCCTCTATGGTCGCCAGATCACGGAATGGTTCTTTACGGGCAGACTGACAGCGTGCTCGCCCACTCGTCGCCCGATGCGCGGGAACATTCGGGTGGCGCAAACGGACTGCTGGAGGCGCGCGACCAGCTCCTGGCACGTGTCGGGTCGGAGACGAAAGTGATCTCCGACAAGATGACGAAGCGGAAGGGTAACGCCCAGTACTGGCGCGAGTCCGAGTACGAGAACGGCCCCGAGCCGATCGTGCTCCGCTTCGTGTTCAATGCCCAGGCCCAGATCATCGGCATCGGCATGGGCCCGCTCAGCCAGACACCGGCGCCTGACCCCGCGTAGCGCATCGCTCAGTGGCGAGCGGCGTCGCTCCGCTCCAGATTCCGGCGAGTCACCTCGACAGACGCCTCGCCGGAAGGACCCGATGGTTCGCACGATCCTGCTACCCTGTGTGCTGGCTGCATGCGCGACCTTTCCAGCCGTGGCCGGCGCCCAGTCGAAGGTGGCCGCCAGCAACTGGAATAAGGGAGCCCGTCTCGACAGCGTGCGAGCCGTGGTGAAATGGGTGGATGGTTTGTCGCCCACCCTCACCGAGCAGACTGATTCGAGTTCCTGCGATGAGGGCCACGTCGTCCTCGTCAGCAGACTTTTCGCCGACAGCGGCAACGTGGTGCGGCTGTTCACCATCGAGGGCGGTTCGGATGAATCGGCCGGCCAGGAGCATCACTACTACGACGGCCTGGGAACTCTCCGGTTCACCTTCGCTGAGACCAGTGCCACCAACGGGACCCGGCGAGAGGATCGCTACTACTACGACGCCTCCGGGTTCCTCATCTATCACGACGAGCGCATCCTGCACGGTCCTGGTTTCACCGGTGGGTTCATGGGCCTGCCGGTGCGCGACCCACGTGGCGCGTTCCTCGCCGGCTGCAGCGAGCACGACGAATAACGTCCGCTGACCACAGTATTTTTCCACAGACCAATCCCGGAGCTTTTCGCATGCGACGCTTGCCGCTGCTTGCCCTGCTCACCATTTCGCTGCTCGGCTGCAATGGAGCTCCGCCGCGCCAGGAGGTCTCGTCGCCCATCATCGGCGCGTGGCGCTCCTCCCTCCAGTTCAGTTCGGGCGCCTTTGCCGGCATCAAGGACCTGGAGTTCATGTACGTCTTCAACCAGGGCGGCACGCTCACCGAGTCTTCCAACTACGACGGCGCTCCGCCCGTGCCCCCCGCATATGGAGCCTGGCGCACCATCTCCGCCACCGAGTTCGAGGCGAAATACGAGTTCTACGTCACCGCCCCCACGCCGCCCGACGCGTTCAAGACCGGCGCGGGTTGGCTGCCTTCGGGGCGTGGCGTCTTCAACGAACGCATCACCCTCGCCGCCGATGGCAAGTCGTTCACGTCTGTCATCACGTATGAGGCCTTCGATACACACGGCCAGCCCGCCGAGGGCGGCGGCACGGCGACCGGGACCGCCACGAGGATCGGCTGGTAGGGACAGGCAACAAAGTGATGTGACATGTTCACGTGTCTGAGAATCGGCATCTGCTAGAGGACCAAACATGAATGCTCGGCTGGGAGCGGAGCTGCTGGTCGCGCTGGCGCTCCCGTGCTCGATCCTGCAGGCGCAGACCGGCGGCACCTGCGTGCCCGTCGCTCAACGCGGCGATCGCACGCTGGGGTGCTACATCACCGCGAGGCAGGCACTCGGCCCGCTTTCAGCCGACGCCGTCCTCTATTGGCACATCGACAGCTTCCCTACGCTTGCTGCTGCAGAGGCCGCGCGCTCCGGTCGGGCGACCGCCGTCTCCTCGCTTGGCACCGCCTGGCTGTTCACGCTGGCTGATTCGGCGTGGCACACCACGGCGGGACATCATGTCGCCATCATCGGGCCAGTTCCGGTGATCGCGGCCGACAGCCTGGCTGCGGTTTACATGGAGGGAGTCTTTGAGCCCGGCATGAAAACGGTGGTGCATCGGCACGCCGGGGCCGAGGCGTGGTACACGCTGTCGGGAGCGCAATGCCTCGAGACACCGCACGGCAAGCTCGTGCAGCGAGCGGGCGAGCCCGGCATGATAGTCCCGGCCGGGGTGCCGATGATGCTGGTCGGCACGGGCAGCACCGTGCGTCGCTCACTGGTGCTGATCCTCCAGGACGCGAGCCAGCCGAGGTCGACACCGGCAATGGATTGGGTGCCGGCCGGCCTGTGCGACTCCTGAAGGCGCGACCGGCGACCGGCTATTGCGCCGGGGTGTAACCCAGCGCCTTGAGTTGTGCCGCCGTCATCTCCACCACGTCCACCTTGAGCGGGATCGGCACCAGCGGCGCATCCAGCGAGTCGGTGGGAACCGACACGATCGCTTCGACCACGTCCATGCCCTTGATGACCTGGCCGTACACCACGTAGTTCCCGTCCAGCCGCTTGAGCCCGTCCTTGTTCACCACGATGTAGAACTGGCATCCGGCGGAGAGCTTCTGGGGGTTGTCGTCCCGACCCGCACCCACCGCACCGTAGACATGTTTCAGGCCGGGCACGAACTCCGGCGCCAGGTTGTAGGGCGAATCCTTGAAGCCCGCCGGCGTGTCGGGACAGCCGCCCTGCGCCACGAAGTTCTTGATCACGCGATTGAACGTGAGCGAGTCCCAGTAGTGCGAGCCGGCGAGCTTGATGAAGCTCGCCATGTGATTCGGCGTCTGGGGATACAGGTAGAACAGGATCTCGCCCTTCGGTGTCACGATCCGGCCCACCGGGTAGGAGGGCGCGGCGTTGGCCGAAAGGGCGGCGATCAGGACCAGCGCGGCGAGGGCGGGCAGGAGCTTCTTCATTGTCGTCATCCGGGGCTCACGAGTTGTTTGATGCCATCGACCACCGTTTGCACCGCCAGCGCCGCGAGGATCAGGCCCATCACCCGCCGCACGATGTTCACCCCGCCATCACCGATCAGCCGCTGGATCGGGCTCGCCGCCAGCATCAGCCCAAGCGTGAGGAGGAGGACGGCATAGAGTTCGAGCGAGGTCTGCGCCTGCTCCATGATGTTGAACCGCGAATTGTCGGTGAGGATCACCACCGCCATCATCGCCGCCGGCCCTGCGATGGAGGGAATCGCCAGCGGGAACACCGCCACGTCCTGGCCCCGGCTCTGGTCAGCGTCCTGCGCATGACTCCCCGGGTCGAACACCATCTGCAGCGCGAACAGGAAGAGGACGATTCCTCCCGCCACCTGGTAGGCCGAGAGCGAAATGCCCATCGCGTCCAGCACGATCTGCCCTATGACGATGAACGCCGTGAGCACGCCGGCGGAGATCAGCGTGGCCCGGATCGCCACCTTGCGCTGCGCCGCCGCCGACATGCCCACGGTCGCCGTGAGGTAGATCGGGATCGTGCCGATCGGGTCCACCACCGCTATCAGCGTGATCAGGTCCTTCCAGAGGTCCATGGTCACTCCTCGTCGGGATCGGTAAGCGGCACCAGGCGCCCCCTCGGCGGGATCCCCGTCTCGAGTTCGAGGATGCCCACCGAGGGCAGGATGTCGAACCGGCGCTGGCCCGCGGCCCCCGGATTCATGACCGTCACGACCAGGTCGACCAGCGTCAGCAGCGGTTTGTGCGTGTGCCCGTACAGGATGATCTCGGCGTCAGGAAAGGCGGCGTAGAGCGCGTCGGGCGTGGGGCTGCCGAACTGGTCGCCGTGCGTGACAACGATCTCGAAACCGTCGAGCTGCAGCTTCGCGACCCTGGGCAGCTTCGCCCGGACATCCCAGTCGTCCGTATTCCCGTAGACCGCGGTGACCGGCGCCAGTGCCTCGAGTTCCGTGAGCAGCGAGAGGGAGCCGATGTCGCCCGCGTGAAAGATGTGGTCCACTTCACGGAAGACGTCGAACACCTCGGGACGCAGCATTCCATGCGTGTCGGAGATGACGCCGAGTCGCACGGCCTCGCCGCCTCAATCCTTGTGCTGGGCCGGCGGGCCAGGCTGCGGCGTGCGCAACCGGGCCTGCTGCGAGTCGGCCAGGCGGATCTGCAGCGCAGACACGAATGCGCGCGCGTCGTGCCGGAACTTCCGGCTCACCAGCAGCGTCACCTCGCGCGGGTTTCGCGGTGAAAGCTCGACGAGAGAGGTCGCGTCACGCGCCGTGAGCCGGATGCGGCTTGTGAGGATGCCCGGACGGAGCACCGCCGACGCGATCGCGCTGTACTTCACCCGCGCCGTGTCTGTCGCCCCGGCGTCGGCCGCCGCGATCTCGAACACCAGGGCATCCTCGGCCAGCACGACGTGCCCATGCAGCCGTCGCGACAGCGAGCTCACCATCAGCCGCGCCTCGGGATCGGCGTCGTCCGCCGAGCTCGACAGTCGGAAGGGAATGTCGAGCGCCACTCACCCCTCCCAGCGCGGAGCCATCGTGATGTCGAGGCCGAGCTGGTCGAGGATGCGTTGCACGATGAAGTCCACCAGTTCGGCGACTTGCGAGGGTCGGTGATAGAAACCCGGTGCGGCGGGCAGCACCGTCGCGCCCGCCTCCGTCACGGCCACCAGGTTGCGCAGGTGCACCAGCGACATCGGCGTCTCCCGCGGCACGAGGATGAGTTTCCGCCGTTCCTTGAGCGTCACGTCGGCGGCGCGCTCCACCAGCGAGCGGCTGGAGCCGGTCGCCACCGCGGAGACGGTGCCCATGGAACAGGGGCAGATCACCATGCCCGCGGTGCGCTGCGATCCCGACGCCGGAAGGGCACCGCGATCATCGTCGGGAAATGCGCGCACGCCGGACCAGTTGCCACCCGTCGCAGCCTGAAGCGCGGCGATGTCGCCGATGCCACACTCCGCCTGCAGCAGGCGGAACCCGTGCCCCGACACGATGAGCCATACCGGTACCTTGGCACCGGCCAGCACCTCAAGCAGGCGCACGCCGTAGGGGGCCCCCGACGCCCCGGTAATTGCGAGCACGATCGGCAATTGCTTCACGAGTTCCCGTTCACTGTTCACCGTTTACTGTTCACGCAGTTGCCGTTCCCCTCAGCAGTCGCCGCCCTCACGCCGTCAGTCGATCAACGAGGGCGAAGGCAAACACCGTCACGCTCATCACCGCATTCATCATAAAGAACGCCGCGTCCAGTTTCGACAGGTCGTCGGCGCGCACCAGCTGGTGTTCTCGGACCAGGATGCCCGCCGCCACCACGACGCCCGCGTAGTACCACATCCCGAACCCCGACCCCCAGCCGAACAGCAGCAGTGCCGGAATGGTGATCCCGTGGAGCAGCTTGGCCAGGATGATCGCGCGCGACACGCCCAGCCGCACCACCGCGCTGTGCAGTCCCTCGGTCCGGTCGAAGGCTTCGTCGGGCAGGGCGTAAAAGATGTCGAACCCCGCCACCCAGGTTGCCACGGCCACGGTGATCGCCGCCAGCGTCCACCACGGCGTGCTCCAGTGCCCGGTGATGGCCAGGTACCCCCCGACCGGCGCAATGGCCAGGCTCAGGCCCAGCCACACGTGCGGCCACCAGGTGAAGCGCTTGGCAAGGCTGTAGATCATGACCCAGGCAAGCGCGAAAGGAGCAAGCAGGGCACAGAGCGGATTGAGGGACCAGGCGAAGAAGAGGAATGCGGCTGCCGCGATCGTCACGGACACCCATGCCTGCCCTACCGTCAGCGCCCCCTTCGGGAGCTCGCGGTTGCTGGTGCGCGGATTCCGCGCGTCGAACTGCCGGTCGGCGATCCGGTTGAATCCCATCGCCACCCAGCGGGCGGCGGTGAAGGCAGCGATCACAAGTAGTACCTCGCGCACGTGCAGCGGTGTCACTCGCGACGCGGCCAGCACGCCCAGGAGCGCGAACGGGAGCGCGAACAGGGTGTGCGGGAGCTTGACGAAGTTGGCGAACCGCACGACCAGCGATTCCCCTGCCAGCAATTGCCCTTCAGTCAAGGCAATCTCCAATCATGGGCGCGTTCACCGTTCACCGTTCACGCTGTTGCGGTTCCCCCTCACGCCGTTGCCGTTCCCCTTCACGCCGTCTTCGCCCCAACGTGCATCGCGCACGACCCGCCGAGCAGCGTTTCGTAAGTCACGTCCGAGAAACCGTTCCCCTCCATCCGCCGGGCCAGTTCCGGCGGCCCGGGAAAGACCCGGGTAGACTCTGGAAGCCAGGAGTACGCAGTCCTATGTTTCGAAATGGCGCGACCAATCCGCGGGAGCACGTGATCAAAGTAGAAATCGACGAGCGCCCGAAACGGCTGCCAGTCCGGTTGCGACATCTCGAGGATCGCGAGACGCGCGCCCGGCTTGAGCACCCGCGAGGCTTCCCGGAGTCCAGCCTCGAGGTCCACCAGGTTCCGAATGCCCCACCCCACGACGGCACCATCGAAATAGGCGTCAGGAAACGGAAGTTCGAGCGCGTCCGCCGTTACCGGCAGGATCGCCTTCCGCTCGATCTTCGAGCGGCCCGTGATGAGCATGGCAGGAACGAAGTCGGCAGCGACGATTTGGCCGTTGAATCCCGGCTGCCCTGCAAGCGCGACACTGAAGTCGAGTGTGCCCGCGCACAGGTCGAGATACACGCCGTCGGGACGCCGTTCCCAGCCCAGCCGTCCAACCGCACGCTGTCGCCAGCGCTGGTCGAGGTTGAAGCTGATGATCCGGTTCAGGCGGTCGTAGGTCGGGGCAACCGCCGCGAACATGGTCCGCACGTATGCCCGCTTTTCGGGCCCGCCAAAGACGGGTAAATGCTGATTTGATGCGGACATACGAGCGCAATCTATCCCGGGCGGAATCGCGTCCGCAAGCACGGTGACCCAACGTGGCTGAGCGGTCGCCAGCCCTCAATACCCTCACCGACCAGGAGGTCGTCCTCCTGGCGCGCGGTGGACAGGAACGCGCCTATCGCGAACTGGTCCGCCGCTATGAGCGGCCGATCTTCTCGCTGCTCTACCGCATGGTGCGCGATCGCGAGCTCGCCGAGGACCTCTCACAGGAAACCTTCGTCAAGGCATTGAACGCGATCGAGAGCTACCGGCCCGAATACAAGTTTTCTTCCTGGCTCTTCAAGATCGCGAACAACGCTGCCATCGATCATCTTCGCCGTCGCGAGCTGGACACCCTTTCCCTCGAGGGTTCACCCCATGCTGTCACCCCCGACGCGATGGAGGCCACGGCGCTCCAGATCGGGGATCGTGCCGAGAATCCGCTCGACATCGTGGAGGCGAAGGAGCTCGGCGGCGAGATCGAGCGGGCCATCGCCCAGCTTCGACCCGAGTACCGCGCATGCATCCTGCTGCGGCACGTCGATGGCCGCGCATATGAAGAAATCGCTGAAATGCTCGACCTGCCGCTCGGCACCGTGAAGACGTACATCCATCGCGCCCGCAACGAGTTGCGGCGCCTGTTGGCCCATTTGAAGGAATAGTCAGGCTCGTTTGGATCTCGTTCTGCCGGGAATGAAACCCCGGCCGCACAGCCCGCGTAGGAGGGGTCAATTCTATGGAGCGCTCAAGCCTGCAGCACCTCACACCCGACGAGATCGATCTCGTCCTCGAGGGTACCTACCCCGAGCCACTTCGCATGCACGTCAACGGCTGCCCCGACTGCACATCGCTGCTGCAGGGTGAGAAGCTCGTGGTGCAGTGGCTGGCGGCGCTCCCGCTGCACGTGCCCGCGGCCGGTTTCGAGGACCGTGTCATGGCACGGGTGCAGGTTGTAACGCCTCGCACCGCGCTCGCGACCCTGCGTCACCGCGCACTCGCCACACCCACGTCGCGCGCGCTCGCCGCGGGCGCCGTCATCAGCGTGCTCGGTTCGCTCGCTGCCAGCGTCATCTGGTCCCTCGGGCACCGCGAGGTGCTCGCCTCCCTTGGAATGACCGCTTTCCGCAGCATCGCCGAACTCGGCTGGGTCGTTGTGCATGGACTGGCAACGACCATCGTCGAGCAGCCCTGGTACGGATCCGCCCGCGCGCTGGTCGATTCGCCCGCGCGCCTCGCGACCGTCAGCGGGGTACTGGCGACGGCGTGGGCAGCGGGAATGCTGCTGATGCGCCGGCTGATTGCCATTCCGGCTGGGTCGGTGGCACATGAGCACATTTAGGACGCTTCGGCACGCTCCAGTCATTGCGCTGATTGCCCTGCTCGTCCTGCCCGCCGTCGCGCGGGCGGACGAGCCGAGCGACGTGCTGCGCGACGTCTGGACCCGCATCCAGCAGATCGCACCCGGTCAGGACCCGCAGGCTGACAAGCCCCGCCCGCAGGCGGTCCCGTCCGGTGCCGATGCGCCGACGATTGCGCTCCGCGACCTCTCGCACCCCATCTCGCTCGAGAAGAGCATCCGCGCTGCGGCGGCTACGCCGGCGGGTCAGCTGCGTCTCACCATTCCCGACGGCCAGGCCAGGCTCGGCGATTTCAGCATCGGGTCCGACCAGACGATGAAGGGCGACCTGCTGGTGCTCAAGGGCACCGCTGATGTCTATGGCCGGCTGGAGGGCAACCTTGTGAGCTGGGATGGTGACATCGTGCTGCATTCGGGCGCGGTGGTGGCCGGCGACGTGCTCGCTCTCGACGGCCAGGTGCGCCTCGAGGGAGGAGAGGTGACGGGCGAGGTGCGCACCTTGTCGTCGCCCGCGGCCGAGCAGCCACCCGCCGTGGCACGCTCGCCGCTGAGCCAGATCATGCAGTCGCTCGCTGGCACCACCGGCGTGTTCCTCACCTTGATGCTGGCCGGGTTCGGGCTGGTGCTCTTCGGCAAGTCGCCCCTGGAGGTCACTTCCGACACCGTTCGCAGTTCCTTCAGCCGCGCCTTCATCGTGGGTCTCCTGGGACAGATCCTCGTCCTGCCCACCTTCGGCATGCTGGTTGTCGGGCTGATCCTCACCGTCGCCGGTATCCTCCTCATCCCCTTCGTCGTGATCGTCTTCGCGCTGCTGCTCATTGCCGGTGTCGTGGGCGGTGCGCTCGCCGTGGCCCATGCCATGGGCGAGTCGATCACCCGCCGGCAGATGGCGCAGGGACGCGCGCTCTCGCCCAACAGCTACCGTTACCTCCTCGTCGGCATGGCCTGCATCTTCGCACCCTGGGTGGTTTGGACCCTCTTCGGCTGGGTGCCGGTGGCCGGCGAGCTCATGCTTGGCGCGGCGATCCTCATCAGCTGGCTGCTCGCGAGCGTCGGGTTCGGTGCGGCGCTGCTGAGCCGCGGCGGGCTGAAGGAGCAGTTCGCGGGACGGTTCATACCACCCGAGATGCTCACCGACGAATTCCTCTGGGCCACGCCGCGCTATGGCGTACCCGCCGCCAAGCGGCCCGACGGCAGCACACCCCGCTCGGGCACGCGCCCGCCGGATGGCCCACGGTGATCCGCCCGCTCGGAATCGCGGTCCTTGTCGCGCTCGCCTCCACCGCCACTGCGGTGCGCGCGCAAACGCTGCGGGAGTACTCCAGCACCCGGCAGGATCACGGCGAGTCCCGGCTCGCCACCACGATCCAGTATACCGGCGGCACCCTCGAACTCATGCCGGCACCGGCGGGCATCCTCTACGCGCTTCGCCTCACTTACGATGCCGATCGTGTGGCACCCGTGGCGCGGTTCGATGCCGGCACCCCGCGACTCACGCTGGGCACCGAGGCACGGCGACAGCCGGGTGGCGTGCGCGTCAGTCATCGCGGCACGCCTCCCGCGGCCACGATCGGGCTCGGTACGCGTGCCGATCTCGATCTCGACATCGAGCTTGGCGCCGCCGAGGCGAACCTCGAGCTCGGTGGCATCCGCATCAGTCGACTCAGCCTGCAGACCGGGGCAAGCAAGACGGTGGTGCGCTTCTCCGAAGCAAACCCGATCCGGTGTTCCGAGGCCGAACTGTCGGCGGGAGCGGCGGAACTGCTGGTGGTGGGCCTGGGCTATTCCCGCTGCGGGGAAGTGGACTTCACCGGAGGGGTGGGCAAGGTGACGCTCGACTTCGGCGGCCGCTGGTCGGGGCCCATCCATCTCGATGCCAACATGGCCATGGGTGAGCTCGTGCTGCGCGTGCCGAGGCAGGCTGGGGTCAAGCTGGAACTGGACAAGTTCCTCGCGAGCTTTGCACCTGCCGGCCTCGTGCGCAGCGCCGACGGCCGCACCTGGATGAGCGGCGGATTCGCCGGCGCGGGCCAGCAGCTTGTCGTCGAGGTGGAAACCGCGTTCGGCGGCGTCACCGTCGAGTGGATCGAATGATGGCGGGCTGACTCAGCCCTTCTTGCGTACGCCCGTCACCGGCCTCGGCTCCTGGGGTCCGGCATCGGGGCTGTCGATCTTTCGCGCCACCGTACCCTCCAGGCTGTCACCCTTTGCCCGCAACACCCACGTGCTCACCACGGCCGCCTCGTGCTCGGCGCCGTTGACGTTGATGGTGGCCTTCCCCTGCGCCGTGAAGGTGGCTTCCCCGGTACTCGCCTTCGCGGCAAGGCGTACGGGCGGGCGCGCCGGCATGTCGGGACCGGGGTTGGTTTCCAGGGTCCCGATGAGCGAATCAGCTTCCGGCTTCACCGTGAGCGTGCCGGTCGCCATGATGGGCGTGGCCTCACCGTCGGCGATGCGCATGCCGGCTTGAAAGGTGACTTGCCAGGTGCCGGCGAGCGGCTGCTGTTGTGCGGCAAGGGCGCCGTGACAAAGGGTCAGCAGCAAGACGAGCTTTCTGGTCATCGGCTCGGACTCCGTGGGAAAGGGCTATGTTGGGACACCGGATCGGCCGGTTCCCTCCAGATGCCTGAATCAGCACCTCCGTCGCAGGACCTTCGTGCATGTCATTATCCATCGAGCGGGTCCGGACCGGCAATCTCGTGCCGCGCGTGCACGAACAGGTGCGGGCACTCTGTGACGCGGCCTATGGAGAGAACCTCGCCCGGTACTTCGCGGACATCGGACCCGGCGTGCACCTTCTCGGATGGCACGGTCCCGCGCTGGTATCGCATCTCATGTGGGTCGACCGCACACTCTACGTGGAAGGGCGGGAACCATTGCGATCGGCCTATGTCGAGCTCGTCGCCACGAGGAAGAGTGACCAGGGACGCCGGTTCGCCACCAGGCTGATGGAGCGACTGGCACTCGAGATACAGGGATATGACATCGGCGCGCTCTCGCCCGCCGAAACCACGCTGTATCAGCGCCTGGGATGGGAGCGGTGGCACGGCGCGCTCTCTGTTCGCACCGCCGCTGGCGTCGTGCCGGCGCCAGGTGAGGAACTGATGGTGCTGCGTTTGCCGGGATCCCCGCCAGTGGATCTGGAGGCCGCCTTGTCCGTCGACTGGCGAGCGGGTGAGGTCTGGTGACCTGCGCTGTCGAGCCGCGCCATGTTCGGCGCCGGGAACGAACCGGCGGACGCCCCCCGTGGGGACGTCCGCCCTTGATGCTACAGCAGCGCCAAAATCCAGCTATGCGTGCTGTGAGAAGAATGCCTCCGCAGCCTGCTGCAGTTCCTTGGGGTTCATGTCCTTCACATGCTGGCATATCCACCAGTGGTGACCGAACGGGTCCTCGATGCACCCACCGCGGTCGCCCCAGAACTGGTCAGTCAGCGGCATGACAACCTTCGCCCCGGCATCGACGGCCCGCTTCCATGCCGCGTCGACGTTGTCGAGGTAGATGAAGAGGCTTACTGGACTGCCGCCGTAAGATTTCGGCCCACGGCCGCCCTGCTCTGGCATCTCGTCACCCAGCATGATGATCGAATCGCCTATGCGGATCTCCGCATGCATGAGCGTTCCATCAGGTGCCGGAAACCGCGACTTCTCCTCTGCACCGAGTGCCTTCTTGTAGAACTCGATCGCTTTCGCCGCGCCCGCGATGACGAGGCTGGGCGTGACGGTGTGATAACCCTTGGGCACGGCCTGTGCTGTCGTCGCCATTGTAACCTCCTTGTAAAATGGCGCTAAGCGGAAATTGGCTGCGGATTCAACTACAGCCACCTTGCTGAGTGGCTGTAGGTGAATACCCCGCGTTCATGCAGCGCCTTCCCGATTGTGACAAGCACGCGACGATTGTTTCGCTAGAAGATCCTGATGATGCGGGCCACCGAAGGCACGCCGTTGGAATCGATGAGGAACAGCATGTAATGCCCCGGAGGCGCCTCCCTGGCGCTTGCAGGAGCATTGACGATCACGTCCGACGCTCCGCTTGGCGACACGGTCAGCCAGTTCATCCGCTGATTCTGGTTGAACGCGTGAGTTACCGATGAAAGCCGGATCCAACTCGCCTTCACGATGCTGGCCGCGGCCGGCGTCTGCACGGTGAACGCCTGTCCGTACGGCACCTCGGTTGGCGCCGCGACGACCTGGGGCCTGGTGGCGAGCGTTCCGTCGAGCCGATAGAGGTACGGCGGCGTAAATATTTCAGCGGTGAAGTCGTCCGTCAGTCCAGCCGCGGCGGGCTGCCCGCTTCCCACCGACAGGACCCGCCCGTCCGGGAGCAGGAGCGCCGTGGAATGGTAGAGTCGATGGTGCGACATGCGTGCAAGCGTATCCCACGTCTCCGTTATCGGATCCCAGCGCTCTGCCCGCAGCACCCTGCTGTCGGTCGGCGCAGAATTGAACGCGGTGGTGTTGCTGCCGCCGGTTACGAGCACCTTGCCGTCGGCAAGGAGGGTGGCATTGTGTTGCCGCCGGGCAACGGACATGGGCTGGACGGGTCGCCACATCGCGCCCGCGTTCAAGTCGATCACTTCGGCAGTTGCCGTGGTGTAGCCGCCCCCCACCAGCAGGATCTTCCCCGGTTCGTACATCACCGCCGAGCCGTAGTCCCGCTGCCCGTAGCCACTCGCCGGGCCGGTGCTCCACAGGCCGGTGCCGTCGGTGTTCAGGAAGGCGGTGCCCTGTCCCGGGCCCGCCATGAACGCCCGGCCATCAGGCGCGGCGAACATCATCGGGTAGTTCGATACCTTCCGGGATGCGGTGGAGAGCGGCCGCCAGGACCCGTTCCATACCTCCGGGATCAGGTTGGGCGTTCCGGCCGTATCGCCGCCCGCGATGGTGAGGACTTCGCCGGTTGGCAGCGTGAGGTTCGTTGGGTACCAGCGCCCGTTCTGCATGTCGGCCACGCGAGTCCAGCCGCCCGAGGCGTTGAAGATGAACGTCGTCCTGGTGCCGAAGTTGTCGACACCGCTATGGCCACCTGCCACCAGCAGTCGGCCGTCTGGCAGGAGGGTGTGACCGCTGCAGAATACGTCGCCCGGTGCAACGAAATTCTGGAAGGCAGTCGGCACGGCAGGATCCCAGACGATCGGCGGGTTCCCGATGCGTCCGTAGGTCATCACCTTGCCATTGGGCAGCAGGTGAGCATGAATCGCCACGGCGCCCCACGGAATCGGAGCAGCCCAGCTTCCGATCTTGGCTTCGTCGGCACTCGTCTGGAATGAGACGATCACACCCTGGGCCTGGCTCATGGTCACGGCACACGATCCGGTCGCCATGCCCACACCAGTGCCGCTCGCATCGCAGCTGCCGCCCGACCACGCCTTGATGTAACTCCCGGCACCGGCGGTGGCTCTGAGCGTCACCGATGCACCCGAGGGAAACGAGCCGGTGCAGCTCGCGCCCGCGGTGCCGTCAGTGATCACGCAGGAAATGCCCGTCGGTGTGGAGGTGACAGTCCCGCTCCCATTGGCACCTCCCTGCACCGTCAGGTCGAAGTTGCTTGCCGGCGGCGTGAAAACGGCCTTGACGGAACGATCCGCATTCATCGTGACCTGGCAGGACAGCGGATTGTCGGTCACTGGTGCATCACAGCCGGTCCACGCAACGGTGCTTCCGCTCGAGGGGGTGGCGGTGATCGTGAGCACCATGTCCGACTTGATGTCCTTCGAGCAGGTTCCGCTGAGCGTCAGCCGGCCAGAACTGAAGCTGACCGTGCAGGTGAGACCGGCCCGGCTCGATACCAGCAAGCCGCTGGCGGTGCTCCCTGTGCCCTGGAGCGTCAGCGTGAACTTGCCCCTGCCACGAGCGGCGGCGGTCGCGTCTGGAGCACCGGGCTCGACCGACTGGTCGCGGCAGGCGTAAAGGAGGGCCGTCGTGGCCACGACGGCGGCGATCGTGACGGCAAAAAGCCGGCGTGAGGCAGGCTTCGTCATACCATTCTCATCTGTGGGGGTTGCGGTGCCGTTCGCCATCCTGGGAACAGCGTCAGTGTCTGAACACCATGCCCAATTGGACGCGATTTGGGAAGGGGACGAGGGTGGTTTGGCGGTAACAAGATTTTGGCGATAGACTAGGCGGAATGGAAACCCTCCAGCTCCTCGGCCTGGCACTCGGCACCGCGTTTGCCGCGGGGCTCAATGTGTACGCCACGGTAGCAATCCTCGGCGCGTCGCAGTACTTCCATCTGTTTGCGCTGCCGGCCGGTCTCGGTGTCCTCGGCCACCCCGTGGTCATCTTCGGGTCGGCCATCCTCTTCTTCATCGAGTTCTTCGCCGACAAGGTCCCCTATGTCGATACGGTGTGGGACTCCATACATACGCTGGTGCGTCCCATCGTCGCCGCGGGGCTCAGCTTCGGCATCTTCTCCGGTATGCCCGAGGCCTGGAAGGTCCTCGCGGCACTGATGGGCGGCACGGTGGCGCTCACCTCCCATGGTGCCAAGGCAGTCACGCGCACGGCGGCCAACACCAGCCCTGAGCCGTTCAGCAACTGGATCCTGAGCGTGCTCGAGGATGCAGTCGCGGTGGGGCTCACGACGCTCGCCATGTCACACCCTGTTGTCGCGGGCATCATCGCCGTGATCCTGGTGGTGCTCGCAGTGCTGGTGATTCGCCGGGTGGTCCGCTTCTTCAGGAAGGCTTTCGGCAACGTCGGCGCCGACCCGACACTCGCGGAACCGGCGCCGCCTCCCTCGTAGCATTCGTTCGGCTTCATTCCCGGAGAATGACGGACACTTTTTTCCGCCCGATCCGTCATGTGCAGACCCTCATCCGCGGAGCACCGGCAAGCATGCGCTTTGATGTTCGAGACCCGGTCGCAGTGATCGCGTTGTGTGTCGTGGCCGCGGCAGCGCCGCTCCCTGCGACGGCGCAGGGCCTGAAGGCGGGCAATCTCCTCGTCGCCAACCAGGAAGATGCGAGCGCGTCGCTCATCGACCTCAAGAGCGACAGCATGCGCTTCATTCCGGTCGGCATCGGCCCTCATGAAGCGGCCATCTCCCCCAGCGGTCGCACTGGCGTCGTGACCATCTACGGGCAGCGGCCGCCCGGCAACGAACTGGCGATCATCGACATCGCCTCTGGCACCGTTGAGCGCACCATTTCCCTTGGCCAGTACACCCGGCCACATGGTGTCGTGTTCATTCCCGGCGAAGAGACGCGCGTGGTCGTTACCTCGGAGACCACCGGCAACGTCGTCATCGTCAACATCGAGAGCGGTACGGTCGAAGCCGCGATCCCCACCGTGGCGCAGGGCTCGCACATGGCCGCGATCACAGCCGATGGGAAGCGGGTTTTCACGTCGAACGTGACCTCGGGCAGCGTGTCCGAGATCGACCTCGCCGAGAGAAGATTCGTGCGGGCGATCCCGGTGGCGCCCAAGGTGGAGGGAATCGCCGTGACCCCGGACGGCAAACTCGTATTTGCCGGGAGCAACACGGACGGCACCGTGAGCATCATCGATACCGGCACCGGCACCATCGTCGGCACGCTGAAGGGATTCAAGTTGCCCTACCGCCTCGCCGTCTCCGCCGATGGCCGCACCGCCCTCGTGTGCGATCCCGAGGGCGGTGCCATTCACGCCATCGACGTGGCCACGCGCGCAGTGGCCTGGACGCTCGACGGACTTGCGTCACCGCGCGGCGTGAGCATCGCACCCGACGGAGGCACGGCGTTCGTCACGCTCGCTGACGATCCGTCGGTGGGACTGGTGGACATGACCACGCACAAGCTGGTACAGACGATCACGGTGGGTGCGTCACCCGACGGCGTGGGCTACGGACCGGCGCCATGATGGCGGAAGTGACGTCTCGCACCAGGACCTTCCACCAGTTGCACGAAGCGGGATGCTTCGTGATCCCGAACCCATGGGATCTCGGGAGCGCCCGTCGCCTGGTGCAGTTCGGCTTCCCGGCCCTTGCAACCACCAGTTCCGGCCTCGCGTGGTCGCTCGGACGGGCCGACAACCAGGCGGCGCTGGAAGACACACTGGCTCACTTGCGCCTCATCGCGCACGGGGTGCCGGTGCCGGTCAACGCCGACTTCGAGGGCGGTTTCGCGATTGCGCCGGAGCAGGTCGGCATCAACGTCGGGAAGGCAACCGGTACCGGTGTCGCCGGGTTGTCGATCGAGGACGCGAGCGGTGATCCATCCGCACCGCTGCTCGATTTCATGCTCGCTGTCGAGCGAATCCGGGCGGCCCGGAGCGCGATCGATGCCGCCGGCAGCGGCACGCTTTTGACCGCGCGCTCCGAGGGCTTCATCGTCGGGCGCCCCGATCTCGCCGAAACGATTCGGCGCCTGGTGGCGTTTGCGGAGGCCGGCGCGGACTGCCTCTTTGCCCCGGGCATCCGCAGTATGGAGGAGATCGCCTCAGTCGTAGACGCGGTGGCCCCAAGGCCGGTGAACGTGCTGGTCGGCGGCGACTTTACCACCGTGGCGCGACTCGCCGGCGCAGGCGTCAGGCGCATCAGCCTTGGCGGTGCGCTCGCCCGTGTGGCCTGGACCGGATTTCTCGACGCTGCGAGGGAGATTTCCGAGCATGGCACCTTCACGAAGCTGGAGGGGGCAGTCCCTTACTCGGAAATGAACGCGGCCTTCCTGCGATGAACTCCATGGCGCACTGGCTCGGCGGCCAGATCGCTGTCGTCGTGCTGTGTCACGCGAACATCGGGGCGATCGCCGCGCAGGAAGCAGCCAGCCCGCCACCGGTATCGATTGTCGTGAAGCCGGCGTCATTTGCCAACTGGACCGGTGAAGCACATCTCACGACGACCGGCTCGAACCTGGCCGTCACGCGAGACACGACGCTGCTGTGGTGGGGGCTTGGCAGGGGTGCCGCGGTCGGCGCCGCCACGGCCCTCACTCTGACCCAGGCGTTCTGTGACGATGACAACGGCTGCGTGGGGCGGACTATCGTGGCCGTCCTGATGGGAGGCCTGCTGGGCGGTGCGCTCGAGTCGGGAATGATCTACTAGCGCCCTACTCCCGCGCGGCCATCACCAGCTGTGCCTCTGCGCCGGCCTCGCCGGTCATGTCCCGCTCGCCCATCGCCACGCCGACCTCCTGCAGGAAGGCGCTCGGCGACTCACCACCCGCGAACACCCACATCCAGTCGTTCGGGATCTCGGTCATTGTGCCGGCCACGTCGATCAGCACCGTCTTCTCGCGCACCTCGACCGGTTGTGAACTGAACAGCACCCGCAACTTTCTCGCCTTCATTGCATCACGGATGCGCAGCGCATTCCGCTCCTTGAGCCGGCTGAACTCCGGCTGCCGGTATGAAAGCGTCACCTGGTTGCCCTGCTGGTACGCGAGCCCCATCGCTGCCTCGACGGCGCTGTCCCCGCCGCCCACCACGAGTATGTGTGAGTTGACGTAGGCATCGGCCTCGAGGAGGCCGTACATCACCTTCGGGAGCTCCTCGCCCGGGATGCCGAGCTTGCGCGGCGTGCCCCGGCGCCCGAGCGCCAGGATGACGCTCCGGGCGCGGTACGCCCCGCTCGTGCTCCGGATCGTGAGCGTGCCATCCGCCTCGCGATCGATGGACTCGACCTTCTCCCGGGTCCGCACCTGCACGTTCCCCTTGCGGATGACGGTGGCCCAGAACTCCATCAGCTTCTCCTTCGAGATCTCGAGCTTGTTGAACTTCCCGTGCATCGGGAAGTCCACCGGGCTCGTCATCACCAGCTTCTGCCGGGGGTATTTCGCCACTGTGCCACCCAGCTCCTCCTGCTCCAGCGTGACGTAGGTGAGTCCCTTCTCCACCGCGCGGAGCGATGCGCTGAGGCCTGCGGGCCCCGCACCCACGATGCACACGTCGAGGATGCCCGGCGCCCGTGACTGCCGCGCGACCCGGCGCGCGATCGTGTCGATGCTTTCCCGCCCCTGGTTAACCGCGTTCTTGATGAGCGCGAGTCCGCCGAGTTCTCCGATGATGAAGACGCCGGGGACACTCGTCTCGAACTCGCGCGAGAGTCTCGGCATGTCCGCGCTCACGCTCGGGCTCGCCATGACGATCTCGATGGCGCCCACAGGGCACGCCTCGGCGCACAGGCCGTGGCCGATGCACTTCGGCCCATTCACGATCGCCGCCTTCCCCGCGATCACCGCCAGCACGTCGCCCTCCGGGCAGGCATCGACGCAGGCACCGCACCCGATGCACCAGGAAATGTTGATGTGTGGATGTTGGGCGCGCGGCCCGCTGGTGAACAGCTTGCTCCGCTCCGCCGCGGCTAGTGCCTCGGCCTCGCGACGACGCGTGCGCCGCACGTGCAGGAGCAACGGCCCCAGCAGGGATAGTCCGAAGACGGAATAGATCAGGAAATCCATCGTTCCTCACACATCAAGGTCTTCCGCCACGGGCGCCGCGGTATGGCGTTCCGCACTCGGGCGGCTGGAACGGAATGATCTAGCTGTATCACCGCGTTGCAGTTGGATCGGCGCGCGAGCGAGGCGCGCATCGCTAAGTCCCTGTCGATCATCGCTTTGCATTCCGCGGCTCATGCCGGTGCCGGGGTCGGGTTCTTGCGGATTCCCGCCTCCGCAACCGTACCGATCGCCCAGCCTTGTACTCCTGCGCTACCCAAACGGACTCGGGAAGATGGTGCCTTCATACGCTGTGCCGGGATCCGACCGATGCCACCTGTGAACATCGCGTCACCACCGCCGGTTGCGGGGAGTCATCGTCCGGCCGGAGGCACGGCGGCGCCCGGGACGACGAATCGTCGTCCCGGATCGTCCGCAGATCGTGCGCAACGCCGCGCGCGCCCGGTGGCCAAGGCCATCGCAACACTCTTCATCATCCTGCTCGCGGCGCTGAACCTGTTCGGGATGCCGTACTACCTGGAACCGCGCGCGGAGCAGGTGCGTGATCCCCTGCATGCGTGGCTCAAGCCGTCGGGCTGGCTGGGACAGGGCGCCGGCGTGCTCGCGGTCACGATCTTCCTCTTCCTCTGGCTCTACCCCCTCCGCAAGAGGTTCCGCTGGCTCGCGTTCACCGGGTCCATCGCGAACTGGCTCGATGTGCACTCCCTGGCCGCCTTGGGCCTGCCCCTCCTCGTGGCCATGCATGCGGCGTGGCGTTTCGGTGGCGTGATCGGGCTCGGCTTCTGGGCGATGATGGTCGTCTGGGCCAGCGGCATCGTCGGTCGCTACCTCTACTCACGCATTCCCCGGAGCCAGGCCGGCGTCGAACTCACGATCGAGGAGATCGGGGCGCAGCGGCAGGCGATGCTCGAGGAGATTGCCGCGCGCTCCGGCCTCGAGGTCGCCGCCATCGAGGCGTCGCTCGCGGCCGATCCCTCACCACGAGCGGGCTCGGCCTCTGGCCGACGTTCCGCCGGATGATCGCGGACGACCTGAGGCGCCGCCAGGCCGCGAAGGCACTGCGGCGCGAGATCCAGCGGCGCCGCCCGCTCCAGCGCCGCGGCGACATGAACGCGCTCCGGGAAGTCGTGCGGCTGGCCAGCCGGGAGATGGCCCTCCTGCAGCGGGCGCGCATGCTCGGCGCCACGCACAACATCCTGCGCTTCTGGCACGTGGCACATCGCCCGCTGGCGATCACGGCGCTCGCTGCCGTGATCATCCACGTCGCGGTGGTCGTGTCCCTGGGCGCCACGTGGTTCTGGTAGCCGGGAGGATCTCCCATGGCATGCCGGGCCTGCTCCGCGCCGTCACCCTCAGCCTCGCGTGCGGGCTGATCATGGCCGCGCCGCTTCGTGCCCAGATCTCACCCGGCCCGCTGGCCGCCGGGCACGCCTCACTGGAGGGCCCGGCGCAGTGCACCCGGTGCCACGGCGGCCGCCGGGAACCGATGGGGACACAGTGCCTCACGTGCCACAAGGACGTGAACTGGCTCACGAAGCAGAGCCGCGGGTTCCACGGAACCGCCGAGGTCGAGGGAACGCCGTGCGCCTCCTGCCACCCGGATCACGCCGGCCGCGACTTCAACATGGTGAAGTGGCCCGACGGCAGCGCCTCGAAGTTCGACCACCGGCGGGCCGGGTGGGCGCTCCGGCAGAAGCACGCCGAGGCCGGATGCCGCGACTGCCACGTGGCGAAGTACGAGGCGTCGCCAGCCGCGAAGCTCTCGGCACGGAAGACCGGCCAGGGATACACCGGACTCGAGACCACTTGCACCAGCTGTCACGAGGACGCGCACCGTTCGGCGCTGGGTACCACCTGCACGGCGTGTCATGACGCCGCGAGCTGGACGGTGACGCCGGGGTTCAACCACGACACGACCGCCTACGAACTGACCGGGAAGCACGAACCGGTGACGTGCGACAAGTGCCACCTCGACACCCGACTGTCGCCGAAGAATGATGGCAGGGGTCACCTGGTGCCGGTGTACAAGCCGGTGTCATTCGGGACCTGCGCCGATTGCCACACCGATCCCCACGCCGGCAAGCTCGGGCCGAAATGCGCGGACTGCCACACAACGGCCGGCTTCAAGGTCATCGACAAGAACCGGTTCGACCACGACCGGACGAAGTACCCCCTCGACGGGAAGCATGCGACGGTCGCGTGCGCCGCGTGCCACCGGGACTTCTCCACGCCCGCCCTCAAGTCGCCGGCCTTCGCCACCTGTGCTGCCTGCCATCGCGATGCGCACAACGGCACCGCCACCGTGGCGGGCAAGCCTGCCGACTGCGCCGCGTGCCACACGGTCTCGGGCTTCACGCCCTCGACGTACACCGTCGCGAGCCACGCGAGGGAGAAGTATCCGCTCGAGGGCAAGCATGCCGGCGTCAAGTGCGCCGCCTGCCACGTGAAAAGCACGACCGCGACGGCGGCCACGCAGTTCGGCAGCTCGAAGGTCGTCATGCACCCGGCCTACGCACGCTGCACCGATTGCCACGCCGATGACCACGGCGGCCAGCTCAACGCATCCGCAAACCGGGGCGAGTGCTCCGCGTGCCACGCGGTCGCGGGGTGGACGCCGAGCACGTTCGACACCGCGGCGCACGCGAAGACCCGCCTCGTGCTCGATGGCCGGCACCAGGAAGTCACCTGCGCCGCCTGCCACGGCTCCACGCGTGCCGGGCTGCCGCCCTCGCCGGGCAACGTGGCACTGGGGAAGGGCAATTTCCTCTTCAAGGTGAATGAGGTCGACTGCGTCGCCTGTCATGTGGACCCGCATCTGGGCCGGTTCGCCCCGCGCGGGTCGCGTCCCGCGCCCGCCGGCTGCCTCGCCTGCCACGGCACCCGCGCGTTCCGTCCGTCGACCACCACCGTGGCCGCCCATGCGCAATTCGGCTTTGCGCTCGATGGCGGTCACCGCGCCACTCCCTGCTCTGCCTGCCACAAGGAACTCACGCGGACCCCGGTCACGAAGCAGTCCTCGCTGGTGCGCGCGGGCGGCCACTGGGGCGAACTCCGGTTCGAGGCGCAGGAGAAGTGCGTGGCGTGCCACACCAACCCGCACGGCACCCAGTTCGACGCGTGGAACCCGAAGGGTGGCTGCGCGGCCTGCCATTCGGTGGAGACCTTTTCCCCGGCGCCGAAGTTCAACCACGAACTGGACGCATCGTTCCCGCTGAAGGGCGCACACGAGAAGGTCGCGTGCGACCGGTGCCATGTGCGAGACCCGAAGAGTTCCGATCCTCGCGTGCTGGCCTACCGGCCGCTGTCCGGGCGCTGCGACAGCTGTCACGGCAAGGAGGTACGATGAAGCGCCTCGTACTGCTCCTGGCACTGCTGCTCGCCCGCCCCCTCGCGGCGCAGCAGCGTACCACGTCGCCGCACGGTGACCTGAAGCTGGATTGCACCGCCTGCCACCAGTCGAACAGCTGGACATCGATCCAGGTGAGCAGGCAGTTCGACCACGGCCGGTACGGCTTCCCGCTCACCGGGGCGCACGGCGCCACCACCTGTCGCGCCTGTCACGTTTCGCTCGACTTCAAGCAGGCGCCCGCCAGCTGCGCCTCCTGCCACACCGACAACCACAACGGCGAGTTCGGCGCAAACTGTGCACGCTGCCACAACACGCGCTCCTTCGTCGACCGCGATGCGATGGGCAAGGCACACCAGCTGACCCGTTTCCCGCTTACCGGCAGCCACCTGGCCGTCGACTGCACCGCGTGCCACAAGCCAACCTCGAAGGGCCAGCTGCAGTACGTCGGCACGCCCACCACCTGCATCTCGTGCCACCAGGCGGGCTACAACACCGCGCCGAACCACCTGACGTCGCGCTTCCCTACCACGTGCGAGGGATGCCACAACACCGCGACCTGGACGGCGGCCGGCATGGGCGGAAACCATCCCGTGTCGCCCATTGCCCTGACGGGTGTGCACAGCGCCAACCTCATCGCCTGCACGCAATGCCATACCAGCATGCCGTATGCGACCGTGAAGCAGACCTGTGATGGCTGCCACCACGCCGAGTATGTCGCCACCACCAACCCGAACCACGCGGCCGCCGGGTACGGCACAACCTGTACCCAGTGCCATCAACTCATGGCCAACTGGGCCGGCGCCACGTTCAACCACGCCGCGTCGCCGATCGCGCTCACCGGCGCCCACAGCAGCAACCTCGTGCAATGCACCCAGTGCCACACGACCATGCCGTACTCCACCGTGAAGCAGACCTGCGACGGCTGCCATCACGCGGACTACGTGGCAACCAGCAACCCGAGCCACACCGCCACTGGGTACGGCACCGACTGCGCATCGTGTCACCAGGTGGTGGCCAATTGGGCCGGCGCCACGTTCAATCACCCGACCGCGCCCGTGGCGCTCACGGGGGTCCACAGCGCCAACCTGGTGCAGTGCGCCCAGTGCCACACCACAACCCCCTATTCCACCGTGAAGCAGACCTGCGACGGCTGCCACCACGCTGAGTACGTCGCCACCACCAACCCGAATCATGCGGCGGCCGGGTACGGCACCAGTTGTACCCAGTGCCACCAGCTCGTGGCCAACTGGGCCGGCGCCACATTCAACCACCCCGCGTCGCCCATCGCCCTCACGGGCGTGCACAGTGCAAACCTGCTCACGTGCACCCAGTGCCACACCACGATGCCGTATTCCACCGTGAAGCAGACCTGTGACGGCTGCCACCACGCCGACTATGTCGCGACCAGCAATCCGAACCACACGGCCGCCGGGTACAGCACCAACTGCACCTCCTGCCACACGCTTGTGGCCAACTGGGCCGGCGCGAGCGTGAATCACCCCACGTCGCCGATTGCACTCACCGGGGTGCACAGCTCGACAGCGGTCCAGTGCGCGCAATGCCATGTCACGATGCCGTACGCCAGCGTGAAGCAGGCGTGCGACGGGTGCCATCACGCCGACTTCACGACCCCGACGGATCCCAACCACGTGACGGCCGCATTCGCCGTGACCTGCACCGATTGCCATGCGCTGGTGGCGGGATGGACCGGGGCCCGGTTTACGGCGCACGACGGAAGCGTGTCCCAGTTCCGGATCTACAGCGGCAAGCACCTCAACCGGTGGAGCAACTGCTCCGAGTGCCACAAGCTGGGCCAGCCGTATTCGGCCACGCCCCAGCTGCTGTGCCTCAACTGCCATGCGCAGGTGCAGACCGACCAGCACCGGGGCAAGAACTACACGCCCAGCGATTGCGTCCGCTCGGGGTGCCACGCGAACGGGGCGAAGCCATGAGGAGACACCTGGTCAGCCTCGTGCCGTTGCTGGTCCTTGCGCAGGCAGGCGCTGCGCAGCAGGCGCCCGGCGATGTCGCCACCATCTATCTCAAGGAGGGCGGCAGCATCCGCGGGCCGATCATCGCCGATGACGGTCCCCGGGGGATCAGGATCAGGAGCCTGAGCACGGGATCCATCTTCCTGGTGGCGGCCTCACAGGTTGACAGCATGGTGCGCGACGCCGCGCCGAAGCCGAAGGAAGCCGGGCCAGCGTCCGCGCCCGCTCCCGTTGCCAAGGCCGCGGACGAACAGTGGCATCCCCCCGCGCGCACCAGTGCGGAACCGTTGCTGCCGGTGGCCGTGGCACCGGTCCGCGTCGCGGATACCGTCCAGGCGCCGCGGGCGCCGAGGGTTGTCCCGGCGCCCCCGGACCTGCAGCGCATGCCGGCAACGTGGCCGGCCGGTACCGTGCCGACCACGACGGCGCCGCCAACTCGCGTGGTGGACGCGCTCGACCCACCGCCGGGAGCCACGGTTCGCGTACCCGACACCTTCGTGCCCCCGCCCGCCGCCGACCCGGCGCTCGCTGCCGCCCCGAACGACACCACGGCGGAGGCGCCAGTCGACTCCATCGTGCGAACGACGGTCGCCTTCATTTCCGGCAGCGAGTACTATGTCGGCGCCGGCAGGCTCGACGGCCTGGTCGAGGGCGCGCTGCTGCCGGTGTTCCACGGCGACTCGGTGGTCGGCACCCTGCGCGTGAAGTTCCTCGCGTCGCATCGCGCATCCTGTGAAGCGGCCCTGGGCGCCGGCAGCATCGCCGTGGGCGACTCGATACGGTGGCAGCGCCCCAGCATCACCCAGTTCGCCTCCGCACCCCCGACCCTGGTCAGTCGCCCGCGCCGCCTCAGTGGCCCCGGTCTTCACGGCCGGCTCGGCACCCGCTACCTGCGTGCCACCACGACGACGACCTTCGACGGCCAGCAGGTCGGGAGCAATGGCTTCGACCAGCCGTCACTCGATGCCCGGGTCAACGGCCTCGCGCTCTGGGGAACGCCGCTCGGTGTCGCGATCGACGTCCGTACCCGCCAGACGACGACTACGTCCCTCGGCACCAGCAAGGTGGACGGCCATACCCGCGTGTACCAGGCGGTGCTCTTCTGGAATGCGTCGGGGTCGGGATTCCACGCCGCGGCGGGGCGGCAATATCTCACGACGGTGAGCTCGGTCGGCCTCTTCGACGGTGCCCTCGCGGAGGTGAACGGGTCACACCTCTCCGGTGGCGCGTTCGCCGGCTTCGAGCCCGACGCGGCGAACCTCGCGTTCACGACGACCGTCCGCGACTTCGGCGCCTACTTCACCGCGCACAACCGGCCGGGTGCCTCCACCGCCTTCGCGTTCACCATCGGCGCAGTCGGGTCATACGAGGCGACCGCCGCAAGAAGGGAGTGGGGCATCGCGCAGCTGACTATCAGCAACCGGTATCTGTCGCTCTACCTGCTGCAGGAGCTGGACTATTATCGCCCGTGGAAGCTCGAGGGCCCCAACGCCGAGAGCAGTGCGTTCTCCGGAACCAGCCAGTTCGCGAACCTTTCCGTGCGCGCGACCAACTGGCTGGCGATCAACGCGACCTACGACAAGCGCCGCAGCGTCCCGGTGATCCGGGACTTCACGAACCCTGAGACGATTTTCGACGACAGTTACCGCCAGGGCTACGGGGCGGGCGTCCAGCTGTCCGGGAAGCGGGTCTACGGAGGCGCCGACTGGCGCCGTAGCACGGGCCTCACGTCGGGCACCGCGCAGTCGTATACCGGCACCCTCGGGATCAATCGCCTGACGAGCTGGAACATGGGCGTGTCCGCTCGCGCCACCTGGTACCAGAACGACAACCTCGACACCGGGGGCAACCCGCTGGAACTGAAGACGTCGGGGCAGCTCTACTCCGGCCGCCTGAGCATCGACCCGATCGTGCGGCTTCAGCTCAGCCTGAACGCCGGGCTTCGGCAGGAGCACAACCCGATATCGCCCGACCTGCAGCGGTCCACCTGGTACGATATCGACATCGACCTGAATATCGCTCGCGCCTGGTTCGCGTCCTTCTCAGGACTGATGCAGAAGGACCCGGGAAACCCGGGGACCAGTACGCTCACGCAGGTCTACGGCGGGCTGACCTGGCGCTTCTAGGGACGACCCTGCTCCCTCGGCTCACCCAGCCGCTGCGCCTCGCGCTGCTGCGCCAGCATCCGCTCCGCGAAGTCCACTCGCTCGGCCAGTTCACCCACCTGCTGCTGGAGCGCTTCCAGATCCTCCCGAGTCGATCCATCGCCGCCGCCGTGCCTGGCAATCTCGGCCCGCTCCTTCGACCGCTGGCTCAGGTAGGCGAAAAACATGGCCAGCGCCACCGTGCCGCCGATGATCAGGACCTTCAGGACACCTTCCATCTGCATTCTCCGATGGCGCAGGTTACCAGCTGCCGCGCACCTTCCGCTCCAGTTTTCCGCCGAAGTATTCGCCCCATCGCCGCTCCACCAGTTTCACCACCTCATCCGGCATCGTCACCGGCGGCGGATAGCCCGGCTTCCAAGTCGCATCGATGCCGATGCGTCCGCCGTATACCGGCTTGGCACCGATGAACTCCTGGCGCTCGAAGATCATGTCGCGCGCCGGGTCGAACCGGGTGAAGATACCCCACACCACACTGCTCTCGTCGTCGAGGTCGACATCGTCGCTCACCGCCGCGAGGAAGCGTACCGGACCGAGTCCATCCCACCTCACCAGTCCCGCGAGCACCTCCCGCGGCTGCTCCTTCACCGTCACCACGGCGAAACCCCCGTCGAGCACCTTGTGCCTCGTGATGCGGTGATCGAACGCCGACGGGTCGCTGATCGCCGTGGGCGGCACGTCCGTGGTGCGCGCCGGCCCCGTGGCATCGAGGATCAGCTTGCTCCCGACGTGCAGCTCATACGACGTATAGTCCAGCGTGTCGAGCGGCGCGATCGGCAGCAGGAGCATCCGCTCCGTCGGGTCGAACCGGTACCACAATTCCCGCAGCATCGCCGGGAAGCTCCGCACCGGCACGTCCTCACGCACCAGCACCGTGACCTTGGTGAGCGATAGCTGTCCGGTGCCGAGCAGGTTGAGCGCCACCTTGAGCGCTTCCTTCGGGTGTCGCTCCACCATGCTCACCACGAGCAGGTTGTGGAACACGGCGTCGGCCGAGGCGCTGAGGTCGCGGATGGACGGGTTGATCACCCGGATCAGGGGACCCACGATCTCGCCCGCGGCGATCCCGATCCATTTGTCCTCTTGCGGCGGCTTTCCAACGACGGCCCCGGGATACACCGGGTTTCGCCGCCGGGTCATCGTCCGGACGTTGAAGACCGGGAACATCTCCGCCTCGGAGTAGTGCCCGAAGTGGTCGCCGAACGGCCCCTCGAGGCGGCGCACCTCCGGCGGTACCGTGCCCTCGAGGATGAACTCCGCATTGGCCGGCACGTCGAGGGATATCGACTTCCCCTTTACGAAGCGCGTCGGGGCACCACGCACGTAGCCCGCGCAGGAGAGTTCGTCCATGTCTTCCGGCAGGGGCAGGATCGCGCTCAGCATCGTCACGGGATCGCCGCCCAGCACCACCGCCGCCTCGAGCGGCTGGTGCAGCCGCTCCGCCTCGAAGTGATGCCCGCGTCCTCCCTTCATGCTCTGCCAGTGCATCCCGGTGGTCGTCGGGTCGAAGACCTGCAGACGGTAGAGACCGAAGTTGCGAGCATGGGTGCGGGGATTCTGCGTGAGCGTCGGGCCGAAGGTGATGAATGGCCCGCCGTCACGCGGCCAGCTCCACAGGTTGGGCAGGCGGTCGAGCCGCGGGGCTTCCACCACCTCCTGCACCGGCGCGCTCGACGCGCGCCCCGGCCGCATGAACCGCGCACGCGCGAGCCGGCCGCGCATGGCCCAGAGCTTCGACAGGGAGGGAGGATTGAGTTGCTGCACCAGGTCGATGAGTTCCCGGCCGATCTCCTCGGGATGTCGGCCAAGCGCGATTTCGAGGCGCCGTGAGGAACCGAAGAGGTTCATCACCAGCGGATAGTCCGCGCCCTTCACCCGCTCGAAGAGGAGCGCCGGCCCATCCTGCCGGATGACCCGCTGCACCAGCTCCGCCACTTCGTACCGGGGATCGACCTCGACGGCGACACGGACCAGCTCGCCCTGCCGCTCGAGTTCCGCGATGAATGACTGCAGGTCGGGAAAGATCATGCCTTCCCTAGCCGCCCAGCCGGGCTCGCACTTCGTGACCGACACCGATGCCCAGCCGGCGCGCAGCGGATCCATCGCGCACCGCGATCTCCACCAGGCCGCCCGAGCCGACATACCCCACCAGCCCCCCGCTCGCCACGTCGCCGAAGGTCTTCTGCAGCCGGCCCACCTCGAGGTCATTGGTCTCCAGCACTGCGTAGTGTGGCACTTCCTCGGTGGTGAGGTTCGTCACCAGCGTCCCGAAGCGGTCCACATAGATCACCTCGCCTACTACCACCTTGCCCTCGTAGTGCGGCGCGCCGGCGCTGAGGCGTACCAGGTCGGAACTGGCCGGGACACCGAGGAGGTGCAGCGGATAGCCCATGAGGATGCGCGCCGCGGCAGGGGCGAAGAGGTCGCGGCCGTGGAACGTTGGAGCCGCCTTTTCCGGCGTCTCCAGTGTCACCGCCTCGAATGGGCCGGCGGTGAGCACATACGAGAAGAGGCCGTTGTCCGGACCGACGAAGGTGTGGCCATGCGATCGCACCGCCAGCGCCCCGCGCCCGGTCCCCACGCCCGGATCCACCACGGCCAGGTGCACTGCGCCCTCGGGGAATGACCGCCAGGCGCGGCCCAGCACGTAGGCCGCGCTCCGGATGTCGCCCGGCGGAATGAGATGGGTGATGTCCACGATCGTGGCATCCGGCACCCGCGACAACAACACGCCCTTCACCTCGGCGACATAGGAGTCGTTGAGGCCGTAGTCAGTCAGGAAGGTGATGAGTGGCACAGGGGAATTGTAGGCTCGGGAACGACTTGCCGCAGGGGGCCGGAAGCCGGATACTGTGTCCATGCCTGGAGAGACCGACCCGGAGCTGGACCGCCTGCGCCGGGCCACTGCCGGCCGGTACGTCATCGACCGCGAGCTGGGTCGCGGCGGGATGGGCGTCGTCTATCTTGCGCGCGACGTGGCGCTCGATCGCCCCGTCGCGATCAAGCTCCTGCCCTCGGCACTCGCCACCCGCCCGGCCCCGCGGGACCGTTTCCTCCGGGAGGCGCGCATAGCCGCGCGTCTCGCCCACCCCAACATCGTCCCCATCCACGCCGTCGAGGAACACGGCGACGTCGTGTTCTTCGTCATGAGCTGGATCCGCGGCGACACCTTGGGCGCGCGGGTGCGCCGGAACGGGCCACTCGCGGTCGCCGACGCCATCCGGCTCCTGCAGGAAACCGCGTGGGCACTGGGGCACGCGCATGCCCACGGCACGCTGCACCGCGACGTGAAGCCCGACAACATCCTCATCGACGAGGAGACCGGTCGAGCACTCGTCACCGATTTCGGCATCGCCCACACGCTCGACGCCAATGGTGAAACGCCGGCCGGCGACATCCTCGGCACCACGGAGTACATGAGCCCGGAGCAGGCCGGCGGTGGTCCGCTCGACGGGCGCAGCGATATCTACGCCCTGGGCGGCACCGCGTTCTATGCGCTCACCGGCCGGCTGCCATTCCAGTCGAGCACCGCTGCCGGCTACATCCATCAGCACCGCGATGTCGAGCCGCCGCCGGTCGCCAGCATCCGCCCCGGATTGCCGCCGCCACTCGCTGCCGTGGTGGATCGCTGCCTGGCCAAGTCGCCAGAGGCACGATTCCCGACGGCGGAAGCGCTGGCCGATGCGCTCGAACCGGCGGTGCGCGCGCTTCCCCTGGTGCCCGGCGTCGTGCGGCGGGTACATGACGAAGCCCGCCAGTTGGTTGCCGATGGAGGGGGTGCCATCTCCGTCGCCGCGATCATCGGGCTGCAGGGGCTGGCCATCGTGTTCCACCTGCCGATCGGGCTGGATGACAGTGCCGGCTTCTTCAACGGGATTGCGCTCGCCGGCCTGGCCGTGCTGCTCGGGGCGCGTGGATCGGCGCTGATGGTGCGCGTACGCGAGGCGGCGCGTGAAGGCATCTCCCGCGCGGCGATTGTGGAAGGCGCGGCACAGCTCGGCGAGTCCGACCGGGAGACAAACCGGCCGCTGTCCCCGAGCCGTAGACTGGCACTCCGCTTCGCCGGTGGGTGGGCGCTCCTCGCCTGGGCATGGATCAACGACCTGCAGGGCCTCATCCGGCATCCGAGCGTGCAGATGATCGCGGGCGTGGCCACGCTGGTCTTTGCCCTGCTGCTCGGTCGCGCCGCCACCGAGCAGCTCGCCATGGTGAAGCCGGGATTCTGGAAGCGCTTCTGGACCGGTCGCGTCGGCCGCCTCATCTTCGCCAAGGCGACGTTTGGCCTTCGGCCCGCGAGCGTTGCCGAGGCGGGTGGACAAACCGCGGTGATCTTGGCCGACGCCGCCGAGCAGATGCTGCATCGCCTGCCCCCGGCGGAACGCGAACGACTCGGTGGCCTGCCGGACGTGATCCGGCAGCTGAGGATGGAGGCGGAGCGCGCGAGAGAACGGGTGGGCCGCCTGCCCGACGGGGCGGAGCGCGCTGGTGCCGCCGAGCGTCTCGCCGCATCGGTGGCGGCCCTCGACGGAGTCCGCTTGGAGTTGTTGCGATTGGAGGCGGGACTCGCACCCACCGGGGGACTCACGGCCCAACTCGAGGCCGCCATCCAGCTCGGCGAGGACGTGGACGCGCGCCTTGGCGCCATGCGCCAGCTGGAACGCTTGCTCGGCGCGGCGCCACCCGTCACACCCACTTGAGAGTGATAAAGCCCGCTATTCAGGGCTACCGCACCCTGGCTCCCCGCTCGATCAGCAGCTGACGAAGGACCGATCGATGGCAGCGCTTCTCGTCGACGCAGTAGCATCCCACGGAAAAAGCGCTGGTGTGTGACAAGCTGGCCAGCAGGTCGAGCAGGCGCGCTGCGGCAGGTCGCTTCATCTCCGAACGAAAGCGCCGGACGAACGACTGCCATGACCTCTCGCTGTCCGCCGTGAGGGCGGCCTTGACCAGTGGCTCCGAGGGTGAGAGTTCAGGCAGCCAGACGTCATAGAAGTCGCGCGCGGCAAAGTCCGCTTTCGGAACGCCGCGCGGTGGGCGTCGCACCGTGCCGATCCGCAGCCCCTCCGCTTTTCCACGCTGGGCACCGAGTTGAACGATGCTGATTGGCAAGCTGTTCCCTGTTCCCTGTTCCCTGTTCCCTGTTCCCTGTTCCCTGTTCCCTGTTCCCTGTTCCCCCGCTACTCCTCCATCTCCATCCGGTGCGCCTTACGGCCCCCGCGCACCGTCTTCTCGACCGGTGCATCGGCCGCAAGCAGCTGCGACGCCTTCTCCACTGCTCGCCCCGCCAGCGCCCGCGCGCCCTCTCGCAGCTCGGGATTACGCTTCACGTAGATGACGTTCTGCTCCATGTCCTCCGCTGACCACCCGCGGCTGTGCGCGATGAACGGGAACTGGGGGAAGTCGAAGCCGAGCTCGGAGAAGAACATCAGCATCTGCCCCGCCACCGCCTGCACGTTGTCCTGGCCGCCGGTGATGATGAACGCCGCCACCTTGTTGCGGATCAGCACGTTGTCCCGGATCGTCACCTGGTTCTGGATGCAGTTCATCCGCTCGATCAGCTTGAAGTAGAGGGAACTGGCACTGCCCCACCGGATCGGGGACGAGAGGATCACCACGTCGCACCAGAACACCAGCGCTTCGTACACCTGCGCCATCTCGTCCTCCGCATCCATCTGCGTGATGGAGCAGGGCCAGGTGCATGCCTGGGCACTCTTCGAGTAGTAACCCTCGCAGTGACGGAACTTGAGCGTGTTGGCGCGAAGCAGCCGGGTGTCGGCCCCAGCCTCGCCGGCGGCCTCGAGCGCGACCTCGAGGAGGCTGTCCGACGTGGAGTAGCGGGGGTAAGCGGCGTCCATGGCCGTCGTGGAAAGGCCCAGCACCCGCAGCCGGCCCGGTTGCCGGACGATCGGCCGTTCCAGGGGATGCCGCTCATGCGCCTTCTTCTTCCTGGGTGTGGCGCTGGTCAGGTCCACCAGCAGCCGGCTTCCCTCCACCTTGAGCTCATACCGGGGTACCTGGTCCGTTTCGTAGCCCGGCTCGCCCTGGCCGGTGACGCGATGAAATTTCCAGTGATGCCAGGGACACACGATGAGGTCGCCTTCGAGCCTGCCTTCGCCCAGCGGGCCGCCGACGTGATTGCACACGCCGGACACCGCACCGAAAACCCCATCCTGATGACTCAATGCGATCTTCGTGCGCCCGATGCTGACCTGCTGCAGCGAACGAAGCCGCAGGTCGGCGACGGCGCCGAGATCCTGCCAGTCGGCCTCGCTCAACGGGCCGGTGCCGCGCGGCGCACGGCGGCGAGGAAGCGGTCGGGCTGGGCCGGGCTCAGGAGGAGGACGAACCCGCGGCTGGTCGGCAGGTAGACGGCGTGGTGCGTGTCGGTGAGCGACACCAGTGCCTTCTCGCCGTTATTGAGCTTGAACCACCCCGCCTTGTATCCCGGAAGCCCGGTGCCCAGCGTGCGCCAGCGCGGCGAGAGTTCCGGCTCGCGATCGAGATCCACGATGCGGGCGGCGCCGCCAAGAAGGTCGGACGCGGGGATCAGCCGCCGGCCGTAGAGGTCGCCCCGGAGTGAAATCCCCGCCGGTGAAAGCTCGTAGCGCGCGCGACGCGAGCCCAGTGCGGTGGTGACCAGCGCGGCGGTGGCGGCGAACAACAGGACGGCTATTGGGATGAAGAACCAGAGCGAGCGACTGCTGGCGGGCGCGATCGGAAACGCTTCCATCGGACCTCCGGAGAGTGTCCCTCTTCCCTCTGCTTAACCGTTCAGGATCGGCAACGCCATCGGGCGCGCTGCCACAGCCTCCTGCACCTTCGCGGCGATGTCGCGGAGCACGGTGGCTGCAGCACTTCCCGGCGCGCCCGCCAGGACCGGCAGCCCCACATCGGCCGCCTCGGCGAGCCCCGGCTGCAGCGGCACGGAACCCAGCAGCGGCACCCCGATCTCGTCGGCAAGGCGCTGGCCGCCGCCCGACGAGAACAGTTCGAAGCGTTTCCCCGTCTCCGCGTCGACGAACGCGCTCATGTTCTCCACCACGCCCACCACCGGCACGCCCACCTTTTCGAACATTCTGGCTCCCCGGAGCGCATCGCCCACCGCAACTTCCTGCGGCGTCGTGACGATGACGGCAGCGGCGACCTGGATCGACTGCACCAGCGAGAGCTGCGCGTCGCCGGTGCCCGGCGGCAGGTCCACGATGAAGTAGTCCAGCTCGCCCCACTCCACGTCACGCAGGAACTGCTGCACGATCTTCATGATGATCGGGCCCCGCCAGATCGCCGGCGCATCACGGTCGACCAGGAGACCCAGCGACATGAGCCGGACCCCGTGCGCCTCGAGCGGCTGGATCCGGCCACCGAACACCGGCGGCTTGTCGAACACGCCGAACATGCGCGGGATGTTGGGGCCGTACACGTCGGCATCCATGATGCCGACCGTGAAGCCCTGCTGCACCAGCGCGATGGCGAGGTTGGCTGCGACGGTGGACTTCCCCACGCCGCCCTTGCCGGATGAAATCGCGATGACCCGGCCGAGGTTCGGCTGCGCCATGGGCTGCTGGGCCGGGACACCGGTGGACGCCGACTGCGGCCCGCCCGGCGGCGCATGCGTCGCCTTGGGCGCACCCGCCGGATCGACCACCGTGATCTTGATATCGCTCACCCCATCGAGCTCGCGGATCGCCTTCCGCGCCTCGCGCACCAGCGTGGCGGGATCGTCACGCCCAAGCAGGAACGTGAACGCGACCCGGCCGGTCGAATCGACCGCCAGGTCGCGCACCATCCCCGCCGAGACGAGGTCGTTCTCCAGCCGCGGATTCTGCAGGCGACTGAGCGCCGCCATGACCTGCCCCTCGAGCGATTGTGCCACGCTTCTCCTTGTCACCCTGCGCCATACCCACCCTGCCAACCCTAAACGGACTCCACCGCCCGCACTTCCGGCACCGCCTGCTTGAGCCGAACCTCGATGCCCTGCTTCAGGGTCACCGACGATGCCGAGCACCCGTGACAGGTGCCACCAAGCCGCAGCAGCAGCGTCCCGTCGGCGTCATCGAAGTCCACCACCTCCACCTGCCCGCGGTGCGACGCGATGTACGGCCGCAGCGTGTCGAGCGTCTGCTCGATCCGCTCCAGAACCGTCAATCCAGGGCCAGTTCCTAATTCCGACATAGTCATTCGGCAATATGTTCCGGTGTGTCGGTCAGGTCAACGCTGGTACGCGGGCACCGAGATACTCCCGGGCGGCGGCCAGTACGATCGCCTGTACCTCGGGGAGGCTCCCCTCCACGGACAGTCCCGCGGCCTTCGTGTGACCGCCGCCCCCAAAGTGCTTCGCAAACCTCGCCACGTCCACGTCCCCCACCGACCGCAGCGACACCTTTATCCGTCCCTGGGCGATTTCCCGGAAGAGAAGCGCCATCCGGACGCCCTCGATCGACCGGGGGAATTCGACGACGCCGTCCAGGTCATCGGCCGACACGCCCCAGCGGTCCATCGCACCGGGCGGTACCGTGATCCAGGCGAGCCCGGTACCCGGCTCCACTACCAGTGTCTCCAGCGCTTCGGCCAGCAGTCGATGCCGTCCCTCCGGGACGTTCGCATATACCTCGAGGTAGATCTCCTCCGGGTCGACACCGGACTCCAGCAGGTCGGCCGCCACGCGCAGTACCCTGGGCCGCGTGTTGCTGAAGCGGAACCCGCCGGTGTCGGTGAGCACGGCGACGTAGAGCGCGCGTGCCGCGCTCACGGGGATCTCCCATTCATTCGCCTCGGCGAGTTCGACCACCAGCTCGCCGGTGGCACTCGCCTGTGCGTCCACATAGCGCGGGCCCGGCGGCAGTGTTCCCTCGCTCACGTGATGGTCGATGCACGCCACGGGCACGCCGCGATCGCGCACCGCGTCGTGCAGCATGCCGAGCCGGCCCAGGTCGGCGATGTCGAGCACCAGGATGAGGTCGGCACGGCGGATCTCCTTCACCGCCTCCGCGGTCCGGTCGACGCCGGGCAGGTCGTGCAGGAGGAACGCGAATCGCGGCGGAGTCGGTGTCGGGTTCGTGATGACCGGGTCCGCACCGAGCGCACGCAACAGGTGCACCATCGCCACTTCACTGCCGAGTCCGTCGCCGTCGGGGTTGACGTGAGTGGTGATGCACACCCGCTGGCCCGCTTTGATCGCTGCGGCGAACGCTCGTGCCGCGGCTCGCTTCTCGGCAGAAAGTGAGATGGTCATCGTGCCTGAAAGCTAAGTGAGGTGGTGATCGTGGAAAAGACGAGAGGACGGAGATCCCTCTCCGTCCTCTCGCGTGTTCCGTTGCTGCAGAGGGCTACTTGTTCAGCACCGAGTGTTTGCGCCCGTACAGGAAGTAGATCGCGAGGCCGATCGCAAGCCAGATGATGAGCCGGAGCCACGTGTCTACCGGCAGGAGCGCCATCATGCCGAGGCACGTGAGGATCCCGAGGATCGGTACCAGCGGCACCAGGGGCGTGCGGAATGGCCGCGGCAGCTCAGGCTGCTTGCGTGCGCAGTACGATGATGCCGCCGCAGACGATGACGAACGCCAGCAGCGTGCCGATCGACACCAGCTCGCCCAGCAGGCCGATCGGGAACATCCCCGCGATCACCGCGGCTACGAGCCCGGTGACGATCGTCGAGACGTACGGGGTGCCGAACTTCGGGTGCACCTTGCCGAACACCGGCGGGAGCAGGCCGTCGCGCGCCATCGTGAAGAAGATGCGCGGCTGGCCCATGAGCATGACCAGCACCACCGACGCCAGACCGGCGATGGCGCCGATGTTGACGAACATGCCGAGCCACCCCAGCGCCGGACCCGCCTTCTCGATGGCCACGAACACCGGATGCGGTACGTTGAGCTCGGAGTAGTGCGCCAGGCCGGTCATGACGAGCGCCATCAGGATGTACAGCACCGTGCAGATGGCCAGCGACCCGAGCATGCCGATCGGCAGGTCCTTCTGCGGGTTCTTCGCCTCCTGCGCCGCCGTCGATGACGGCGTCGAACCCGATGTAGGCGAAGAAGATCACCGCCGCGCCGCGGATCACTCCGCTCCAGCCGAAGTGCCCGACATCGCCGGTGTTGGGCGGAATGAACGGCGTCCAGTTGGCCGGTATTGACGTACTTGAAGCCGAACCCGATCACCAGCAGCACGATGGCCAGCTTGACGAAGACCACCAATGTTGTTGAAGCGGGCCGACTCCTTGATGCCGATTACCAGCAGCGCCGTCAACAGCAGCACCAGTGCCACCGCCGGCACGTTGAGCAGGCCGTTGCCGAGCGAGAAGCCCTTGGCGGCGCAATCGGCGGCCGGTGATGAGCGTCCGGCTCACCGCATCGACCGCCACGCCGCCGGTCGCGGGGTCCATACAGACCTCGGAACGCACCAGCGTGTGCGTGCCCACCACGCTGAACGGTGCGCCGGTAAGCGCCGGCGGCAGGTCGAAACCCGCCTTCGCCATGAACGCCGTGAAGTAGCCCGACCAGCCCACGGCCACAGTCGAGGCGGCGAACAGGTACTCCAGGATGAGGTCCCAGCCGATGATCCACGCGACCAGTTCACCCAGCGTCGCGTACCCGTAGGTGTACGCGCTGCCGGCCACCGGGATCATCGACGAGAACTCGGCGTAGCAGAGCCCGGCGAAGAGGCAGCCGAGGCCCGGCCAGGCAGAACGAGAGCACGATCCCCGGGCCGGCATACTGGGCCGCGGCCGTGCCGGTGAGGACGAAGATGCCGGCGCCGATGATGGCGCCGATGCCGAGCAGTACCAGGTTGGTCGCGGTGAGGACGCGCTTGAGGCCGCCCTCCTCGCCCCGGAGGTCGGCCATCGACTTTGTGCGGAAGTAATCCATGCAGTGCCCTGGGTTGAGGATCGTGCTCAGGTGATGTCAGGAAACTCCGGCTGCGCGGGCGCGATCGCGCTCACGCTGCAGCGTGCTGTTGGAACGGCCGTACGTGAAGTAGATCAGCAGGCCGATGGCGAGCCACACCGCCAGCCGCAGCCAGGTGTCGAGCGGCAGCGTCGCCATGAGGCCCACGCATGCCAGGACGCCAAGGATCGGCACCAGCGGCATGAACGGCACCTTGAAGGGGCGCTCCAGGTCGGGCCGCTTCTTTCGCAGGATGATGACGCCGACGCACACCAGCGCAAACGCCAGCAGCGTGCCGATGTTCACCAGCTGCCCGAGGATCTGCAGTGGCAGCAGGCCCGAGGCCAGCGACACCGCGAACCCGGTGAACATCGTCGACAGGTACGGGGTGCGGAACTTCGGGTGCACCTTGCTGAACCAGCCGCCGATCAGGCCGTCGCGCGACATCGCATAGAAGACGCGGCTCTGGCCGAGCATCTGCACCAGCACCACCGAGGCGAGGCCGAGCACCGCGCCCACGTCGATGGAAATCCGGAGCCAGTCGGGGGCGTTGGTGCGCTGCATCGCCAGCGCCATCGGCGCCGCCACGTTGAGCTCGGTGTACGACACCATCCCGGTGAGCACCGCCGACACCACCACATAGAGGATCGTGCAGACCACCAGCGACCCCAGGATGCCGATCGGCATGTCGCGCTGCGGATTCTTCGCTTCCTGCGCCGCCGTGCTCACCGCGTCGAAGCCGATATAGGCGAAGAACACGAGCCCCGCGCCCCGCAGCACGCCCGACCAGCCGAACTCGCCCCACACGCCGGTGTTGGGCGGGATGTACGGCTTCCAGTTGGCCGGCGTCAGGTGCATGACGCCCCACGCGACGACGGCCAGGATGATGGCGACCTTGAGCACCACGATCAGGTTGTTGAAGTTCGCCGACTCCTTGATGCCGATCACCAGCACGATCGTCATCAGCACCGACACCAGGATCGCCGGGAGGTTGATGAGCGAGCCGGTGGCGTTCCATCCCGCGTGTGCGCAGCCGGCTACCGCCGCCTGCACGTTGGCCGCCGTGCACAGCTGATAGGGTGCCTGGGCCATCACCGCCGGGATGTGGATGCCGAAGATGTCCAGCAGGCTCGCGAGGTGACCCGACCAGCCCACTGCCACCGTCGCGGCACCCATCGCGTATTCGAGCACCAGGTCCCACCCGATGATCCACGCCACCAGCTCGCCCATGGTGGCGTACGAGTAGGTATAGGCACTGCCTGCCACCGGCACCGTGCTCGCCATCTCGGCGTAACACAGGCCGGCAAGTGTGCAGGCGATGCCCACGATCACCATCGAGATCGGCACCGCCGGCCCGGCATGCAGTGCGGCGGCTACGCCTGTCAGCACGAAGATGCCGGCGCCGATGATGGCGCCGATGCCGAGGAAGACCAGGTTGGACGCGGAGAGAGTGCGTCGCAGCCCGTGCTCCCCGACGTCATTGGCTTCTGCCTGCAGTGCCGCGATCGACTTGGTGGCCCAGATGCTCATGCGCACACGCCTCCCGACGAGGGAAAGAGGCTGCCGACGGACTGCTTACTTCGAGTAGTTCGGTGCCTCGCGCGTGATCGTCACGTCGTGCGGATGTGACTCGCGGAGGCCGGCGGTAGTGATCTGTACCATTTCCACGTCGCGCTGCAGCGACGCGATGTCGGCGACGCCGCAGTAACCCATCCCGCTGCGGAGGCCGCCCACCATCTGGAAGAGCACGTCGCCCACGGGACCGCGATAGGGCACGCGACCCTCGATGCCCTCGGGCACGAGCTTCGACGGTGACATTTCTCCGTCCTGGAAGTAGCGATCGGCCGAGCCATCCTGCATCGCCGAGAGGCTGCCCATGCCGCGGATCATCTTGAAGCGGCGTCCCTCGGCGAGCACCGACTCACCGGGACTTTCCTCGGTGCCGGCGAGCATCGAGCCCATCATGACACACGAGGCGCCGGAGGCGAGCGCCTTCACGATGTCGCCGGAATACTTGATGCCGCCATCGGCCACGATCGGGACGTCGCCCGCGCCGCGGACCGCGTCCATGACGGCGGTGATCTGCGGGACGCCGACGCCCGTCACGACCCGCGTGGTGCAGATGCTGCCCGGGCCGATGCCCACCTTCACGGCATCGACGCCGCGGCGTACCAGCTCACGCGCCCCATCCTCGGTGGCCACGTTGCCGGCGACGAGCTGCACGTCCGGGAAACCCTGCCGGATTGCATCCACGGTGCTCAGCACGCCATCGCTGTGGCCGTGCGCCGAGTCGATGACGAGCACATCCACGCCCGATTGCACCAGTGCCGATGCGCGGGTATGGGCTTCAGGTCCCGTGCCGAGCGCAGCGGCCACGCGCAGCCGGCCATGCTGGTCCTTGTTCGCGTCCGGATGCTCGCGCCGCTTGAAGATGTCCTTCACCGTGATGAGCCCGCGGAGCACGCCTTCCCCATCGACGACCGGAAGCTTCTCGATGCGGTGCCGGGCCAGGATCCGCTCCGCCTCGTCGAGTGTCGTGCCCACCGGCGCGGTGACGAGGCGTTCCTTGGTCATCGCGTCACGGATCGGCTGGTCGAGGTTCCGCTCGAACTGCAGGTCGCGGTTGGTAATGATGCCGATCAGGCGGCCCTCGCCGTCCACGATTGGAACGCCCGAAATGCGAAACCGCCGCATGAGGCCGTGGGCCTCTCGCAGCGGTCGGTCGGCGCCCAGCGTGATCGGGTTCATGATCATCCCGCTCTCGCTGCGCTTCACCCGGTCCACCTCCGCCGCCTGGCGGTCGATGGACATGTTCTTGTGCAGCACACCGATGCCGCCCGAACGGGCCATCGCGATGGCCATGTCGGCCTCGGTGACGGTATCCATGGCGGCGGCGACGAACGGGATGTTGAGCGGGATGGTGCGAGTGAAGCGGCTGACGATCGAGACATCGCGCGGGTGCACGCTCGAGTGCCGGGGCACGAGCAGCACGTCGTCGAACGTGAGCGCGATACCGGGTCGGATTCGACTCATGCTGGGCGCTGACGGACGAGGGACTGGCTGGCGATTCTGTTGTCGGGCGTACTGGGAGGCAACATCCATAAGCCTACGCCCCGGACCACCCTAAATCAAGCGGAGCGGGGACCCGTTACGCCCCGGTCCCGCGCCGATCCGCGCGCCGCCACAACAGGTAGACCGGGATCCCCAGCGCCACGATCAGCAGCCCGAAAGCCGAGAACTTCCGCTTGTCGGGATCGACCAGCAGCACCACCAGCAGGAACGCGATCGACAGGATGTAGAGCGCCGGAACCACCGGGTACCCGAATGCCTTGACCGGGCGTGGCAGGTCGGGCTGCAGCTTCCGCAGCCGGAACAGCGCCACCGTGGTGAGCAGGTAGAAGATCAGCGCGGCAAAGATCACGTAGTCGAGCAGCTGCCCGTAGGTGCCGGTAAGGCAGAGCGCCATGGCCCAGGCCGCCTGGGCCAGCAGGCCGAACGTCGGCGTGTGGTGCGTCGGGTGCAGCGTGCCCGCACGTGCGAAGAACAGCCGGTCACGCGCCATGGCGTAGTACACCCGCGGCCCGGCGAGGATGAGGCCGTTGTTGCAGCCGAAGGTGGAGACGAGGATCGCGATGGCCATGACGATGGCACCTGTCGGCCCGAGGATCGCTTCCAGCGCCGCGGTGCCCACGCGATCCTGCGACGCGAACAGGATGCCCCGCTCGAACGCGTCGGCTCCGTTCGGCTGGCCCCCGAACGGGAGCACGTTGAGGTACGCCACGTTCGCCAGGATGTAGAGGAGGCTCACCAGCCCGGTGCCGTACGCGAGCGCCCGCGGCAGGTTCTTCTGCGGCTCGCGCACCTCGGCAGCCGCGAACGTCACGTTGTTCCAGGCATCGCTGGAAAAGAGCGACCCCACCATGGCGGCGCCTACCAGCGGAAGCATCGCGAGCCCCCACGGGCGCGCGCCCCAGAACGTGTCGAAGTTCATCGCCGAGATGGCCGGCTGCCGGAAAATGAACAGGCCGAGCACGATGAGCGCCACGAGGGCGCCCACCTTCGCCACCGTGAACACCGTCTGGATCGCGGCGCCGAGTCGAACGCCGCGCATGTTCACGAAGGTGAGGAACGCGATCATTACGACCGCGACCAGCCGCTGGTTCGACAGGCCGAGCTCGATGGTGCCCCCCGGCAGGTTGAGCGAGCCGAGCTTCAGGAAGACATCGGGCGTCACCGATGGCACCAGCACCGCGAGGAACTTGGCGAACGCCACCGCTACCGCCGCGATGGTACCGGTCTGGATCACCGTGAAGAGGGTCCAGCCGTAGAGGAATCCCGCCGAGCGGGAGAAACCCTCACGCAGGAAGACGTACTGGCCGCCCACGTTCGGCAGCATGGCCGCGAGTTCCGCATATGCCAGCGCGCCCGCCATCGTCATCAGGCCGGTCAGCAGCCACACCAGCAGCAACCCGCCTGGACCCCATGATGCCACCTGCCGCCCGATGTCGGCGGACACGATGAAGATGCCCGACCCGATCATCGACCCCACAACCAGCGAGGTGGCGGCGAGCGGGCCGATGCCGCGGACAAACTGGTCGCGGGCCGGCGCGGGAGGCGCGTCGTTCGGGCTGGTCATGGGTTGGTGGCGGCTGAGGGTGGGAGGGTGAGCAGGGCGCGAGCCTCAGCTCGCGCTTTCACGGGGTGGTTCGAGCTTCTCGGGCGACGGCTTGGGAGCCGGAGTGGCGGGACGGTTCGGCGGTGCCTGGGCTACGTTGATCGCCTCGTCGACCACCGCCTGCCCCGCGGCGGCGAGCCCCTTCATCACCTTGCTGGCGCTGTCCATCAGGCCCATGGTGCCGGAAATCGCCTGGATCGGCAGCTTGCCGGCGCGCATGGTATCCTCGACCGTCTCCGTGATCTTCGCCAGGAAACCAGTCGGGCGCTGGCGCTCGGCGTAGCGGCTCTCGAGGAACTCCACGAAATCGAGCACCTGATACGCCCGGTCGTCGGGCAGGGTATCCAGCGCGCGCAGGATGCGTTGCTTCAGAAGGTCGTTCATCAGGTCCTCCAGGGATGGCCGCCACTACGCGGCACCGGCCGAAAAGTGTCCAGAAACGACACGCGACGCCAACCCGTCTTCCGCGCCTTGCCCGTCAGGGCGACTTCCCCTCAAGCCCTCGAAACCAGGTCCGCACTCCCCGGCTCATCCTGCCGCGGCGCGCCTTCGCGCTTCGTGAGCAGCTGCTTGAGCAGGATCGGCGCCAGGAAGGTCGTTACCATGACCATCATGGCGCAGGCGGCGAAGAGCTTGTCGTCCAGCACGCCGGTCAGGACGCCGGCCGTCGCGAAGATGAGCCCCACTTCGCCCCGCGGGATCATCCCCACCCCGATGACGAGCTTGCGCCCCTTCCACCAGAACGGTGCCCAGCCCGCGACCACCTTACCCACGACCGCACAGAGCGTGAGGATGCCGCCCACCAGCAGCACCCGCGGATCGGCGAAGGCCCGCGCATCCACCAGCGCGCCCACGTGCACGAAGAAGAGCGGCACGAAGAAGTAGCCGATGCGCACCACCCCTTCCTCGATCTGGTGCACCTGGGGCGTGGGCGCGAAGAGCAGCCCGGCAGTGAAGGCACCGATGATGAGCGCCGAGCCGACCCGGTCGGCCAGCACCGCCACGAGGAATGCGAGCGTGAGCGCCATGACCGGAAGCGACGGAGCCTTCCCGTAGCGCGCGACCACCCGGACCAGCGGCGGCACCAGCTTGCTGCCGATCAGCACCGCCGCAATGATGAACCCGAACGCGGTGAGCGTGTTGCGCGTGACGTTGCCCATCGTCACTTCGCCGCCGGCGACCACATCGCTTACCACGGCGAGGATGATGAGCCCGATCACGTCGTCGATCACTGCGGCGCCAAGCACGACCTGGCTCTCGGGATCCTGCAGCCTGCCCAGGTCGGAGAGCACCCGCGCGGTGATGCCCACCGAGGTCGCCGTCAGCGTGGCGCCAAGGACGAGGTCGGCCAGGGGAGGCAGGCCCAGCGCCTTGCTGGCGGCGTAGCCCAGCGAGAAGGGGACGATCACCCCTACCATTGCGACCGCGAACGCCGCGGATCCCACCTTGAGCATCTTCTTCAGGTCGGTTTCGAGCCCGATCTGGAAGAGGAGGATGATCACGCCGATCTCGGAGAACGCCTCGATGACCGGCTGGTGCGGGTCGACCAGCTTGAGGAGTGACGGGCCGAGCAGCACACCGGCGAGCAGTTCCCCGATGACCGCCGCCTGGCCCACGCGCTCGAAGAGGTCGCCCAGCAGCTTGGCCAGCGCAAGCATTGCCGCCAGCACCAGGAGCAGGGACGAAATTGATGTGGCGGTGGAGCCCGGGTCGAGGCTGGGGAGCATTCAGCGAGCGGTGCTGTCGACGACGGCCACCAGCTCCGCTACCGGCGTGGGCAGGTAGCGCGTGCTCGCGGCCCGGATGGTAAGTCGCAGCGTCAGCTCGGCGAGGGGAGGCAATGCGCGGAAGCGCGGAAGTGCGGAGCGTGGCAGCATGACGTACACGAACCCGGGTTCCGGGAGCGGGCCCCGCATGAGCAGGTACGGCTGCCCCGCCGGGATCTCGGGCCGGAGTTCGTCGGCGGTCTGGATGCTCACCAGCTGCAGCCGCCAGTCGAGCGTCTTGCCGACATAGCGCGCGGGATCCGCGCGCACCTCGGCGGCCGACACGCCCAGCACGGCGCTGCCGCTCTCCGGCCGCAGGTCGGAGGAACGCACCCATCCCTCGAACTGCACCCGCACCCATTCACCGCTCTGGCCGAGCACACGGCCCTTCGCCCCGCTCACCAGGCTTCCGAGTGGTCCGTTGCCCGGCTGCACGAAGAGGTCGGACTGGTTGGCCAACTCGATGGCGTCCGGCATCGACGGCGCGGCGGGCGCCGCCGGTGCCGGCGACGACGGAGGGGATGCAGGCTTCGCGGCTGGCTTCTTGGTTTGCTGCGCGGCAAGCGGCGTCGCGAGGATCGCGCACACCACCAGCGCGGCTGGATGCCAGCGGAAGGGAGGACTAGATTGCGGCGCTCCGAACACGATGGCCCATCTTAGACGGCGCGGAGAAGCATGTCAAACGTTGCCGGGCATGGCGGACCAGTCGTGCTCGTGGTGCTCGACGGCTGGGGTTACCGGGCCGAACAGGAGGGCAATGCGATCGCCATGGCGAACGCGCCCACCTGGGCCAGGCTCTGGAACGGCTACCCCCGCACCCTCCTCGATGCCAGTGGACTCGCCGTCGGGCTCCCCTCGGGACAGATGGGCAACAGTGAAGTCGGCCATCTCAACCTCGGTGCCGGGCGGGTGGTGCCGCAGGACCTCGTGCGCATTTCGCAGAGCATCGAACGGGGCGAGTTCTATCAGTTGCCCGTGCTGCAGGAGTTCGGCACCTGGCTGCGTCAGACCGGCGGCACGTTGCACCTGGTAGGACTCCTCGGTCCCGGCGGCGTGCACGCGCTCGACCGTCACCTGCTCGCCTGTGTCGAACTGGCTGTGCGGCTCAAGGTGCCGCACATCGCCATTCATGGCTTCCTCGATGGCCGCGACTCGGCCCCGACCCTCGGCGCCGAGGTCGTGCGCACGCTGTTGCTCGACATGCGCCGGATCGCGGGCAGCCGCGTCGATGTCGCGTCGCTCACCGGGCGCTACTACGGCATGGACCGCGACAAGCGCTGGGATCGCACCCGCGCGGCGTATGACGCCATCGCCCATGGCATCGGCATCGCCGCCGAGCACCCGGTGCTCGCGGTGCAGGCCGCCTATCAGCGCGGAGAGACCGACGAGTTCGTGCGGCCGCTCGTGCATCACCGCAACGGGCTGCCGGTGGCGACGGTCAAGGATGGCGACGGGATCTTCTTCTTCAACTACCGGAGCGACCGGATGCGCCAGATCGTGGCGGCGCTCGGCGTGGAGGGGTTCAACGGCTTCGACACCGGGCGCCGGCCCGCGGTGCGCTGCGCCACGATGACGCAGTACGACCAGACCTTCCCCATTCCGCAGGCGTTCCCGCCGTTCACGCCTCGCGCACATTCTCGCCGAGGTGCTGGCCGACAGCGGCCGGACCCAGCTCCGCACCGCCGAGACCGAGAAGTATCCGCACGTCACCTATTTCTTCAACGGCGGGTTCGAGCCGCCCTACAAGGGCGAGGAGCGCGTGCTGGTGCCGTCACAGCGGGTCGCGACCTACGACCTGGCGCCCGAGATGAGCGCACCCGGCGTCACCGACGCGCTGTGCGGCGCGCTCGAGAAGAAGCGAGCACGATTTCCTGCTCTGCAATTTCGCCAACGCCGACATGGTGGGGCACACCGGGGTCCTGCCGGCCGTCATCAAGGCGGTCGAAACGGTGGATACCTGCCTCGATCGCATCCTCCAGACCGCGGCGAGAACCGGGGCGAGGGTCCTGGTCACGGCCGATCACGGCAACTGCGAGATGATGATCGACCCCGCCACCGGCGGGCCCCATACCGCCCACACCACCAACCCTGTTCCTTTCGTTGCCGTCACGCGGGGGCGACGCGCCCCTCCGAAGTGGCGGCTCCCTTCGCGATGTCGCGCCGACCGTGCTCGGGCTCCTCGGAGTCGAGGCCCCGGCCGACATGACCGGTCGCGACCTCCGTCTTCCGTGAGCTGCATGCGCCTGGCACTTCTGCTCCTTCTCGTCATCCCGGTGGCACCCGCCGTGGCCCAGGTCGGCCACGACCCGAGCAAGTCGCCGTACCGCGACATCATCTACGACCAGAGCCTCACGGCGTACGCCAGCTACTTCGATGGCAACGGTGGCACGCTTGGCCTCGGCGTGCACGACGGATGGATGTACGGTATCCGCTTCCAGCTCCGGGCCAACCGCTTCATCGCGTTCGGCCTCGGGGTGAGCTACGGCCCCGACCTCAAGCGCAACGTCATCGACCCGTTCGCGGAGAACACCGCCGATCGCATCACCGGGCCGGTGCAGATCCACGTCTGGATACCCGAGGGGCTGCTCCAGTTCAACTTCACCGCGAACAAGAGCTGGCATCGCCTTGCCCCCTACGCCGGCATCGGGCTTGGTGCGGGCTTCTCCTCGACGGTTTCGACCGACTCCATTTACCGGAGCAGCGTGCGCTTCGTGTTCACGCCGTATGGCGGCACCCGGATATACCTGGCCAACGCCCTGGCGGTGCGCCTCGAGGCCCGCATGCCACTCTACAAGATCTCGTACCCGCACCAGTACAACGAGGGTTTCGAGCCGATCATCGGTACCGGCGGCGAGTGGGTCGCGTCGGGCTGGTTCGTCGCGGGACTGACCTTCAACTTCAAGCTGGGCAAATGAACGTCCGGAGCAGCCTCACGCGGTCGGTGTCGTTCTTCGCGCTGCATCATCTCCGGCGCGCGGACTGGAGCGACGCACGGAACCTCGAGGCCTTCGGACCACTCAGCGACCCGGCGGGGCACGGGCACGACTACGCGTGCACGGTGCAGGTCAGCGGACCGCTGGTGCATGGCATGGTCATGGACCTGGCCGAGCTGGACCGATTGCTCGACCTGGTGGTGCGGACACCACTCGCCGGTCGCCACCTCAATCTCGACGTGCCCGAGTTCGGCCGCGGCGGCATCCTGCCGACATGCGAGGCAATCGCCGATTATGTGTATCGAAGGCTGCTGCCACGGCTTCCGGCGCAGCTGAGCCTCGATTTCGTTCGCATTTCCGAGGACGCCACCCTGTCGGGCGAGGCCAGCTCCGCCTGAGCGGCGGTGTGTCTCCGGGCCGGCCGGCCGTCGTCCCCACGGAAACACCGACCCGCAAGACTGAGACGTTCATGGGCAAGAGCCTTCCCGTCATCCTGCTGCTCCTCGCCACCGCACCCCTCGCGGCGCCCGCGCGCCTCGTGGCGCAGAAGCAGGGCGACCAGTCGCGTCTCGTCTTCACGCTGAGCGCCGGATACGCGTTCGGTCGCGACCTCTGGAGCGTCGGCTCCCAGCCGGTCTTCCTCGAGGGCCTCGACCTCTATCAGCTCGATCGCAACCTGAAGGGAACCTGGGCCGCCGAGATGGGAGCCACCTTTTTCAAGGGCCCCAACCTCGGGTTCACCTTCGACATCGGGTTCATCGACATCGCGACCGAGGACAGCTGCACCCTGCTCAGCAATTCCGGCTCGGTGAACAACGCCGCCGTCTGCGGCTCCATCAATGGCCTCAAGTCCTCTGCGCTTTCCACGGCGTTCTCCGTCGGCGCCATCCTGCGCACCGCGAGCCGGAAGGCGGTGTCGCCGTACCTCCGGCTGCAAGGTGGCATCATGCTGGTGAGCCGCAGCACGACCTCGGTCACCGGCAACTACATCAACGACGACCTCGAGCCGGTCTACGTGCCGATCTATCCGTCGGAAGGCTCCTCATCGGTAAGTGCCCAGTTCGCCGTCGGGGCCGGGGTCACGATCCCGCTCTCCAAGGCATACCACGCGCGTATCGAGGGCCGCGCGACGACCTTCGGCCTCCAGGTCGTCACCGGACCGACCGACTTTCAGGGCATCGTCCCTCCGAGCGAGACGCAGTACCTCACGCAGTTCAGCATCCTCATCGGCATCGACCTCGTGCTCGAGAAGAAGCACGGACGGCGCTACTGACCGTGCGCGGCGTCATTCTCGCCGGCGGTGGTGCGACCCGGTTCGAGGGCCGGCCCAAGGGCCTCGAAATGGTAGGCGGACGCCGAATCCTCGACCGCGTCGCCGACGTGCTGTTCGAGGCCCTGGGTACCCCCCCGCTCATCGTCGCCAATGCCCCCGAGGCCGCCTCCTGGAGGCCCGACCTCGAGGTGGCGGCGGACGAACGCACCGGCTTCGGGGCTTTAGGCGGCCTCTACACCGCGGTGGTGAAGGGCCCGGCGCCGGTCGTCGTGGTCGCCTGGGACATGCCCTTTCTCGCCGCCCCGCTCATCCGGGAGGTCGCCGCGGGGCTCGCCGATGCCGACGCATGCCTTCCTTCCAGCGGCGGACCCCGGGGCGTCGAGCCGCTCTGTGCCGCCTATGGCCCCGGCTGCCGTGCCGCCATCGAGCGATGCCTCGCCGAGGGCGACCTCCGTGCAATCGGCTTCCATCGCTTCATCAGGGTCAGTATCCTCCCCATCGAGTCGGTATCGGGGCTCGTTGACCCTGCACTCGCCTTCTTCAACGTGAACACCGCGAACGACCTGGCGGAGGCAGAAGCGTCATGGCAGGCCCGCGCCTCATCTCGATCATAGGACGGAAGAACGCGGGGAAGACCACGCTCACCGTGGCTCTCGCGGCGGAGTTCGTGCGCCGCAGCAAGCGCGTGATGACGATCAAGCACGGTCATCACAGCCCGGACGTCGACCGGGCAGGTACCGACAGCTGGCGTCATTTCCACGAGGGCAAGGCCGAGCGGGTCCTGCTTGCGGGACCTGAGGGTCGTGTGCTCTTCGACCGCGTGCCCGACGTTTACGATCCGGTGGCCCTCGCCCGGCAGTACCTCTCCGATGCCGACGTCATCCTGGTCGAGGGATTCAAGCGCGCACCCGTGCCGAAGATCGAGGTGTGGCGTCGCGAAGTTTCCCCCACTCCGCTCTACAGCGATACGGCGCCCGACCGCGACCAGTGGGTAGCACTCCTCACCGACGACGAGGCCTTCCACGCCGACTGCCGCGTAATCCACTTCCGCGACACGATGTGGCTTCACCTGCTCGCCACGCTCGCGTGGGACGAGGGCCTGGAGCTCGAGGGGTGACGGGACCGCTGGGCGCGCGCGATGCCGCGCTCCGCATCCTCGAGGACGTCCGTCCCCAGCCGCCGCTCCGGGTGCCGCTCGATGACGCACTCGGCAGCGTGCTCGCCGACGACGTCGCCAGTCCCCTCGACATTCCTGCCTGGACCAACTCCGCCATGGACGGGTATGCGACCCGCGCCGCGGACGTGCATGGCGCGTCCGACGCGACGCCAGTGCGACTCCGTGTCGTCGAGGAGATCCCGGCGGGACGCTTCCCCATTCGGGCCATCGGGCCGGGAGAATGTGCCCGCATCTTTACCGGGGCTCCGCTTCCCGAGGGCGCCGACGGCGTGGTGCGGCAGGAGGACACCGATGAGGGGAAGGACGTCGTCACCATCCATAAGGACCGCGACGCCGGGGCCAATCTCCGTCATGTCGGCGAGGACGTTCGTCGCGGCGCCATCGTGCTCCGGCAGGGCGCGCTGCTCGGCGCCGCGGAACTCGGTGTCCTGGCCTCGCTCGCCGTGGCCCACCCGCTGGTGCACCGGCGCCCGCGCGTCGCCATCATGGGCAGCGGCGACGAGATCGTCGACGTGGACCAGCCCGAGGAGATCCTGAGCGGCCGGAAGATCGCCAGCAGCAATACCCACACGCTCATCGCCCTGGTGCGCCTCGCCGGGGGCGAACCGGTGAACCTCGGTGTGGCTCGCGATACCCGGGAGAGCTTTCGCGAGCACCTGGCCGCGGCGCGGGAGGCCGACTTGCTGGTCACGACCGCCGGCATCAGCGTGGGCGAGCACGACTACGTGCGTCCGGTGCTGGAAGAAATGGGCGCGACCCAGAAGTTCTGGAAGTTGCGGATGCGGCCGGGCGCGCCGGTGGGCTTCGGGCTCCTTGGCGAGATCCCGTGGATCGGTCTCCCGGGGAATCCCGTGAGCACCATGGTCACGTTCGAGCTCTTCGTCCGTCCCGCCATCCGGAAGATGTGCGGTCACGCCCGCCCGTTCCGCAGCAGCGTCCAGGCGACGATGATGGAACCCGTCACCCTCAAGCCGAAGCTGCAGCACTTTCTTCGCGCCGTGCTCACCGACGGTTCGACCGGCCTGGAGGCGTGCCTCACCGGCCCACAGGGGTCGGGAATCCTGACCTCGATGGTCAAGGCGAACGCGCTGCTGGTCATTCCCGAGGGTCAGTTCGAGACTCCGGCCGGCAGCACCGTCACCGCCATCCTGCTCGACGACCCGCGCAACCAGGCTGAACCCCCGTTCTGACGGCGATGTGGCGCGGCTCTCCATCGCCAACAGCGACCGGGTCAACACCCCGGCCCCCGACGCGCGCAGGTACCTTCCAGTAACCCAGCCAGGAACACCAACCTGCATCGCCCGTTCGTGATTGGCATCGCCGGCGGCACCGGATCAGGCAAGAGTACGATCGCGCGCGCCATCATCGACGCAGTCGATGGCCACGGCGTGCTCATCGACGTCGATTCCTACTATCTGCCGCTCGACGGCATGGCGCCCGCCGATCGCGACCGGGTCAACTTCGACCATCCCGACAGGATCGATTTTCCGCTGCTGGTGACACAGCTGCGCCGGCTGCAGGCGGGTCACTCGATCGAGAAGCCGGTGTATGACTTTACAAGGCATACGCGCGCGACTCGCACCGAACACGTGGAGCCGCGCGAAGTCATCGTCGTCGAGGGCATACTGGCGCTGGCGTCACCCGAACTTCGCGAGCTGATCGATCTCAGGGTGTTCGTCGATGTGCCCGACGAGGTCCGCTACGCCCGTCGGCTCACGCGCGATTGCACGGAACGCGGTCGCACCGCCGAGAGCGTGCGGTCGCAATACGAGAACACGGTGCGGCCGATGCACAGCGAGTTCGTGGAACCGTGCAAGGCGCTGGCCGACGTGGTACTGCACGAGGGGCCGAGCGGGATCGCGAAGCGCGAGGCGCTGCTGGCGCGTGCCCGTCGGGAGGCGCTACATTTGTAGCTCAAGAAGGGGAGTAGCCCGTCCGCGCAAAAGCGGATGCCGGTATCGTCAAGACTGTCCGCGCGAGCGGGCACGGACCGGCAGGAGGCCCTGGTGGCTTCAGAGCGAGACCTTCGTCCACGCTGCAGGGCGGGCGGACGAAGTCTCGCTCTGTTTTTTTGCGGCATCGCTGCCGCAGGAGTCCAAAGCATGAAGACCTGCCGGACATTCGTGCTCTTCGCCGAGCTCGAGGCGGTGGCCGGGATCCCCGTGTGACGGCACACTCGCTGTTTGTATGGATCGGCTTCACTATCATGGTCGTCGGTCTCCTGGTCGTCGACCTGTTCGTGCTCAACCGGCGCGCCCATGTCCTCAGCGTCAGGGAGGCAGCGACGTGGAGCGCGGGGCTGGTCGGGCTCGCAATGCTGTTCGGCGGCTTTCTCTGGTGGCGCGAGGGCTCCCAGCATGCGCTGGAGTACTTCACCGGCTACCTCATCGAGCTGTCGCTTTCGGTCGACAACCTCTTCGTCTTCATCCTGATTTTTCAGTACTTCGGCGTCCCGGCCATGGCCCAGCCCAAGGTGCTCAAGTGGGGCATCCTGGGCGCCATCGTCATGCGCGCGATCATGATCGGCCTGGGCGCGCTGCTCCTCGCCCGGTTCCACTGGATCATCTATGTCTTTGGGGCCATCCTGGTCATCACCGGCATCCGGATGCTCCGCGTGGACAGCGCCGAGATCGAGCCGGAGAGGAACCCGCTCGTGCGCCTGGCCCGGCGGCTGCTGCCGATCACCGCCGGGTACGAACGCGACCACTTTACCTGCCATGCGGTTACGGATCGGCGGGTCTTCACGCCCCTCGTTCTGGTGGTGCTGGTGGTGGAGTGGAGCGACCTCGTGTTCGCCATCGACAGCATCCCGGCGATCTTCGCGGTTACGAAGGATCCGTTCATCGTCTACAGCTCGAACGTCTTCGCGATCCTCGGGCTTCGGGCGCTCTTCTTCGTGCTGGCGGGGGCGCTGGACCGGTTCCAGTACCTGAAGGTGGGCGTGGCCCTGATCCTGGTGCTCATCGGTTTCAAGATGGCGCTGAGCGGATTCTTTGCCGTGCCGACGCCGGTGGCGCTCGGTGCCATCGTCCTGCTGCTGGGGCTCTCCATTGCGGCGTCACTGATCAAGGCCCGGCGCGACGCGCCCGGGATGGGCTGATCCACGGGCGCTGGCGCCGGCCGGCTATGCTTCCGCGCATGACAATCTCCGCACTTCTCGGGCGCCTCGGTCTCGACCGGCCGGACCTGCGCGCCTGGGCGATGTACGACTGGGCCATCTCCGGCTTCCAGACGATCGTCATGACGGCGGTATTCCCGATTTTCTTTGCGCGAGTTCCTGCAGCCCTGCTTTCGCCACCGGAAGCCACCGCGCGGTACGCCGACCTCAACACCCTGTACCTCGCCGTCGTGGCGCTGCTCTCCCCCGTGCTCGGCGCGGTGGCCGACTACCTGGGAATCGCGCGTCGGCTGCTCTTCTGCTTCATGCTCCTCGGCGTGGTGTCGACGGCGGGATTTGCCCTGATCGGCCCCGGCGACCTGCAGCTCGCCTCGGTGCTGTTCGTGCTCGCCATGATCGGGGCGACGACCAGCTTCGTGTTCTACGAGTCGCTCCTGCCACGGCTCGCCGCTCCCGGCGAGGTGGACCGGGTCTCCAGTGCCGGATACGCGCTCGGCTATATCGGCGGCGGCATTCTCCTCGCCGTGTGCCTCGTCGCCATCCAGTTTCCCCAGGCGGTTGGTCTCGGTGAAGGAGGCCGTGGCCTTGCGACCCGCCTCACCTTCGTGGCGACCGCGGTGTGGTGGCTGGTCTTCGCCATCCCGCTCTTCCGCCGCGTCCCTGAACTGCCGCGGCTCATCGAAAGGGAAGAAACCCCCGGCGTGAACCCGGTGCGCGCCGCCTTCAGCCGCCTGGGCGAGACCTTCCGCTCGCTCCGGGAGTTCCGCCAGGCCTTCCTGCTCCTGGCCGCCTTCCTCATCTACAACGATGGCATCCAGACCATCATCAAGATGGCCACGGCGTACGGCGCCGAGATCGGCATCCCCGACAGCGCCATGATGCTTGCCATCCTCATCGTGCAGTTCGTCGGCGTGCCATGTGCCTTCCTCTTCGGCGCCCTGGCCGGCCGCATCGGGGCCAAGCCGGCGATCCTCCTCGGGCTCGCGGTGTACGCGCTGATCAGTATCGTGGGCTATAGCATGAGGACTGCAGGTCAATTCTTCGTGCTGGCCGCGATGGTTGGCCTGGTACAGGGGGGCACCCAGGCCCTCTCCCGCTCGCTCTTCGCCTCGATGACCCCCGCCCACAAGTCGGCGGAGTTCTTCGGGTTCTACAGCGTGTTCGAGAAGTTTGCCGGCATCTTCGGTCCGCTCTTCTTCGCGATCTCCATCCGGATGACCGGCTCGAGCCGCAATGCCATCCTGTCGGTCATCGCCTTCTTCGTGGTGGGCGGGTTGCTGCTCCTCTTCGTGAAGGTGGACGAGGGCCGGCGCGTCGCGCGCGAGGCGGAGGCGCTGGTTGGCACCTTGTGACGATGTGCGCCGACCCGGCATTCTTGTGCATGGACGTCCTTGAACTCACGCGCGCCCTCGTGCGCATCGACTCGACCACCGGTCGCGAGGGTCCCGCGGCCGAGCACCTCGCCACCTTCCTGGAACAGCTCGGCTGGACCGTGGTGCGGCAACCGGTCCTCGAAGGGCGGTTCAATGTCTACGCCCACCTGGGCCGCCCGGTGGTGGTGTTCTCCACCCACCTAGACACCGTGCCGCCCTTCATCGACCTGCGGGAGGACGAGACCTGGCTCCACGGACGCGGCACCTGTGACGCGAAGGGCCTGGCCGCCGCCATGATCGCCGCCGCCGAGCGTCTCCGCGCCTCGGGCGAGGACCGGACCGGGCTCCTCTTCGTGGTCGGGGAGGAGAACGGGTCGGAGGGCGCTGTCGCCGCGGCGAAGTTGACGCCGCGTGGTCGATTCCTCATCAATGGCGAGCCGACCGAGAACCAGCTCACCATCGGGCAGAAGGGCGTCCTGCGCGCCGACCTGGTCGCCGCCGGGCGCGCCGCGCATTCGGCGTATCCCGCCGAGGGCGAGTCGGCCATCGTGCCGCTGCTGGAGACGCTGCAGCGGGTGCAGCGCATCACCCTGCCGCCGCACCCGGTGCTCGGCGACATGACGCTCAACATCGGGAGCATCCAGGGAGGACGCGCCCCCAATGTCATTCCCGATCACGCGAAGGCGCAGCTCCTGTTCCGTACCGTGCAGCCACACGATGCCCTCAAGCGCGCGCTCGAGGCGTGTCTCGAGCCTCGCGTCAGCATCGCCTACCCGCTGGAGATTCCCAGCGTGGTGTCCACCGCGCCCCGGGGATGGCAGACTACCGTGGTGAGTTTTGCCAGTGACCTGCCCTTCCTCGCCGCCTGGGGTGAGGGATACCAGCTCGGGCCCGGCACGATCCGCGTCGCGCACACCGAGGAGGAGCGGATCAGCAAGGCCGACCTCGAGCACGGCATCACGCTGTACGAGAAGCTGGCTCGCGATCTCCTGGCCCGGGACCCGGCATGAGCCGCCGCATTCCCGTCGCCGTGCTCGGCGCCACCGGCACGGTGGGACAGAAGTTCATCCGGCTCCTGGCGGACCACCCCTGGTTCGAGCTCGTGGCCGTCGCGGCGTCGGAGCAGAGTGCCGGCCGAAGCTACGGCGACGTCGTCCGCTGGCGGGAGACCACGCCGCTGCCGCAGCGCATCGCGGACATGGTGGTGCAGCGCTGCGCCCCGCCGCTCGAGGCGCGCGTGGTGTTCTCGGCGCTCGACGCCGAGGCGGCGAGCGACATCGAGCAGGCGTTTGCCCGCGCCGGCGCGATCGTCGTCACCAACGCCCGCGTGCACCGCATGGATCCCGACGTGCCGCTGGTGGTGCCCGAGGTCAACGCGCGCCACATCGACCTCATCGATGCCCAGCGGCGCGAGCGCGGTTGGAGCGGCGCGATCCTCGCCAACCCCAACTGCTCCACCGCCGCGCTGGTGGTGGCACTCGCACCGCTGCATGCGGCGTTCGGCCTGGAGAAGGTCTTCGTCGCCACGATGCAGGCGGCCTCCGGCGCCGGCTATCCCGGTGTGGCATCGCTTGACATCCTGGGCAACGTGCTCCCGTTCATCGGCGGCGAAGAGGAGAAGGTGGAGCGGGAGACGCTCAAGATCCTCGGCACGCTCTCCGGTGACGGCATCACCCCCGCGGCGGTGACGCTCACGGCGCACTGCAATCGCGTGCCTGTCATTGATGGGCACCTGGAAGTGGTATCGGCCGGTTTCCGCGACAAGCCGTCGGTCGCGGCTGCCACGCAGGCACTGAGCCGCTTCGCCGGGAGCGAAGTGGTGCGCTCGCTGCCGAGCACGCCCAGCCCGGTCATCGAGATCGAGCAGCGGCCCGACCGGCCGCAGCCCAGGCTCGACATCGAGCGCGGCGGCGGCATGGCGGTGACCGTGGGGCGCATCCGCCCCTGCACCCTGCTCGACCTGCGCTTCGTGGTGCTGGGGCACAACACCATCCGCGGCGCCGCCGGTGCCGCAGTGCAGATCGCCGAGCTCCTCAAGGCCGAGGGGCGGCTCGGATGAGACTCGCCCGATGATCGTCTGCAAGTTCGGCGGTACCTCGGTGCAGGACGCCGAGGCCATGCTCCGCCTCGCGAAGATCGTGGCCGCGCGCGAGCATGAACAGCCGGTCGTCGTGGTGTCGGCGCTCGCGCGCGTCACCGACAGCCTGGTGTCGCTCGCCGAGAGCGTGCGACAGGGCCATGGCGCGGCGCTGGAGGCGACCCTGGAGACGCTGCACGACCGGCATCGCGCAATCGCACACGAACTCGAGGGTGGCGAGGCGTCACTCCCGGCCCTCGATGCCGCCTTCGCGGACCTCCGTCGCGTGTTGCGCCCCGCCGTCGGCCGCGTCCTTTCGCCGGCGGAGCGTGACCTCCTGCTCGGGCAGGGTGAGCTGTGGAGCTCGCACCTGGTCGCCGCGGCGCTCACGGGAGCCGGTATCCCCGCAACGTGGGTCGATGCCCGGCAGGTCATCATCACCGATGACCGGCACGGCCGCGCCACGCCTCAGCTCGAGGTCATTCGCGCCGCCGCGCAGAAAGTGCTGGCGCCGCTGCTCGAGGCCGGCCGCGTCCCCCTCACGCAGGGCTTCATCGGAGCCACCGCGGCGGGAAGGCCCACCATCCTGGGACGGGGCGGCTCCGACTTCACCGCGTCCCTGCTGGGCGCGGCGCTCGATGCACTGCGGGTCGAGATCTGGACCGACGTGAACGGGCTCATGACGGCGGATCCGCGCATCGTCCCCGAGGCGCGCACGCTGGCGTCCGCCACGTACGACGAGGCCGCCGAGCTTGCCACCTTCGGGGCCAAGGTGCTGCACCCCGCGACACAGCTGCCGCTCGCGGCCGCGGGCATTCCCATCGTCATCCTCAACGCGAAGCATCCCGATTATCCCGGCACCATCATCGGGCTCACCCGTGCGTCGGCGCTCCGGGCCGACGGCCCGATCGGGTCGATCTCCTGGAAGCCTGGTGCCATCCTCGTCAACGTGCGCGCGCCCCGCATGCTCGGCGCGTACGGCTTTCTCCGGCAGCTGTTCGAGGTCTTCGAGCGCCATGAAGTGCCGGTCGACGTGCTCGCGAGCAGCGAAGTCAGTGTCTCGCTGACGGTGGAGGATGCGAGCCGCCTCGATGCGCTGGTGCGCGACCTCGCCCCGCTGGGTGAGGTCTCCGTGAGCGAGGGACGAGCCATCGTCGCGGTGGTGGGACATGGCATGCTCTCGTCGCCTGGCCTCGCCGCGCGCGTCTTTGCCGCCGTGCAGCCGGCCATCATCGAGGTCATCTCACAGGGCGCCTCGGCCACCAACCTCACCTTCGTGGTGCGCGAGGCCGATGGTCCCGCCATCGTGCAGCGTCTTCACCGCGAATTCTTCGGGAGCAACTGAGTGCGAGCGGTCGTGATCGGTACGGGCCGGATGGGCCGTTCGGTGCAGGCGGCGCTCGACGCGCGCGGGCATTCCATCGCCGCCATGGTCGGGAGCCATGAGAATGCCGGGGGAGCAGCCTGGTGCCGGCGCGACTCACCGGCGTCGATGTGGCCCTCGAGTTCACCACGCCGGGCACTGCGCCCGCGAACGTGGCGCGACTGCTCGCCGCCGGCATCCCCGTCGTGTGCGGCACGACAGGGTGGGAGGAGCAGATCCCCTCCCTCGAGGCGCTGGCCCGCGCCCGCATGGGCGCGCTGCTCATCGCGGCCAACTTCTCCATCGGCGTGCATGTCATGCTGCACGCCGCCCGCACCATGGCGGCGGCATTGCGGAACCGCCCCGAGTTCGAGGGCTTCATCGTCGAGACCCATCACCGCGCCAAGCGCGATGCCCCCTCCGGTACCGGGCTCGCCATCCAGCGCGCAGCGCGGGAGGCGGGCGGCGGGGACGTTCCCATCACGTCGATCCGGGCCGGCACCGTACCCGGCACGCATGAGCTTCGCTACGAAGGCCCGTTCGAGAGCCTCACGCTCGAGCACGTCGCCCGCGACCGGAGCGTCTTCGGCACCGGTGCGGTGCTCGCGGCGGAATGGCTGGTGGGACGCACGGGGGTCTTTTCCTTCGAGGACGTGCTCTTCGGGAAGCGCGCATGACGGCCTTGGGCGGCTGTGGCACCGCGATCGTCACCCCGTTCACCGACGAGGGCGCCGTAGACTGGCCGGCACTGAAGGCGCTGGTGGAGTGGCAGGTCGTGGAGGGGATCGACTTCATCGTGGCGTGCGGCACCACCGGCGAGGCGCAAACCCTTACCGATGACGAGCGCGTGCAGGTCGTCGCGACGTCGAGGCAGGTGGCCGGCGGCCGTGTGCCGGTCATGGCGGGCGCCACCAGCAACGACACCCGCCGCGCCGTCGAGGAGACGCGCCGCATGTGCGACGCCGGCGCCGATTTCATCCTGAGCGCCTCGCCCTACTACAACCGTCCCACGCAGGAGGGCCTCCGACGCCATTTCGAGGCGGTGGCCGACGCCAGTGCCCGGCCCGTGGTGCTCTACAACGTGCCGGGCCGGGCCGGCGTGAACCTCCTTCCTGCCACCGCCGTGACGCTCGCCGCGCACCCCAACATCATCGGCATCAAGGAAGCAGCGGGCGACATGCACCAGGCGCTCGAGCTGCTCCGGGTTCGGCCCGACGAATTCCGGGTCTTTTCCGGCGACGACTGGATGGCGCTGCCCCTCTGCGCTTCCGGCGGCGACGGCCTCATTTCCGTCGCATCCAATGAATTGCCGCGCAAGCTCACTGAACTGGTGCGCCTGGCGCGCAGCGGGGCGCTCGCCGAAGCCCGCGCACTGCAGTGGAAGCTCATGCCGCTGCTCGATGCCAACTTCATCGAGTCCAATCCCATCCCGGTGAAGGCGGCCCTCGCAATGATGGGTCGCATCCGGAACGTGTTGCGCCTGCCCCTCGTGCCGGCACAGCCCGCCACCTCGGCGAGGTTGCGCCAGGAACTCGCGGGACTCAACGTGAGGCTCCCCCAATGACCGGCACGACGCCGCAGGACCTCAAGTCGCGCATCGAGCGCTACGTCACCGGTGTGCCGGCGGGCGAGGAGCGCGCCGCACGCGAGTCGGTTGACGCCCTGCGCGATGCGCTCGCCACCGGCAGTGTCCGTGCCGCCCAGCGCAATGCCGACGGCGAGTGGCACGCCAACAGCTGGGTGAAAGCCGGCATCCTCCTCGGTTTCCGGCTCGGCGCCGTGGTCCCGGTGGCCGAAGGCGGCCCCGTCACCTTCTTCGACAAGGACACGTGGCCCCTCCGGAAGCTCCGCATCACCGACGGGATCCGGATGGTGCCGGGCGGCTCCGCGATCCGCGACGGCGCCTACGTGGCGCGCGGCGTGGTCTGCATGCCGCCGATGTACATCAACGTCGGTGCCTATGTCGACGAGGGCACGATGGTGGACAGCCACGCGCTGGTCGGGTCGTGCGCCCAGATCGGCAGGCGGGTGCATCTCTCGGCGGCGGCGCAGATCGGCGGCGTGCTCGAGCCGGCCAATGCGCTGCCGGTGATCATCGAGGACGACGCGATGATCGGTGGCAACTGCGGCGTGTACGAGGGAACGCTGATCCGCGAGCGAGCGGTGCTGGCACCGGGAGTCATCCTCACCGGCTCGACCCCGGTGTACGACCTGGTGCACGGACGGATCTATCGCCGGGAAGGCGAACGCCCGCTGGAGATCCCGGCGGGCGCGGTGGTAGTGCCTGGTTCACGTCCCGTTCGTACCGGGCCCGGTGCTGCTGCCGGTGTGCATCTCTACGCCCCGGTCATCGTGAAGTACCGTGACGAGCGCACCGATGCGGCGGTGAAGATCGAGGAGCTGCTCCGCTGATCCGTCGCTACAGCGCGTCCCGCACCGGGTCCGGCGCCGGTGCCGCAGCCCCGCACCGGTTCGCGTTGGCGAAGCGATAGCGCAGCGAGACCAGGTTCGCTCCCGACGTCTGCGGTGCAGTGCTCAGCGTGATCGCGTCGAGGTTCTTCGGCATCGCCGCGTCACTGATCTTCAGCCATCGCACCTGTGACTTCTCGATGGCGGACGGCTTGCCGTACTTGGCCGTCAGCTGCCCCTTCAGTTCGTTGAATACCCGGTCGGCCTCGATGTCAGTGACGCCGGTCGAGTCGATCAGTTTTCCTCCCACCACCTGGCAGAGGCCAGTCGAGTCGCCCACCACCACTGCATACACGTTCAGGTCCGGGTGGGGCTTCGGCACGTGCGCCGCGTAGAAGGTTGGTGGTGTGCCATCCTGGACGGACAACGGACCCGCGACAGCGTCCAGGTCGCTCTTGCTCATCCCCTCACGCAGCCCGAATGGCGTCGCCTGCAACGGAAGCGGCGCCTGTGATTGCGCCCCTGCCGCGGAGATGGTTCCAGTCATCAGTATCGCGAAGACTACGCTCGTCAGTCTCATTTCATCTCCACCACTGATCCGCCCTTCATGACCCAGGACACCCGCTCGGTCACGGTGATGTCGGTGAGCGGGTTGCCCGGCACCGCGACCAGGTCGGCCAGCCGACCTGCCTGAATAATGCCGCGATCCTCCATCCCGAGCACCTGCGCTGCATACAACGTTGCACCCCGGAGGGCCTCGATCGGGGCCTGTCCAAGCTGCACGCGCGTCGCGAACTCGTGCGCGTTCTGACCCTGGGGTACCACGCCGGCGTCGGTACCGAACCCGATCTTCACGCCGGCCTTTACTGCCCGCTTGAAGCTCTCGTTGGCAGCCGTGATGGCAATCCGGGCCTTGGCGCGGAGCGCGAGTGGCAGGCTGGCGGTGTCGATCGTCTGGCTCAGGTAGAGCGTGAATACCGCCCAGGTGCCGTTGCGCTTGAGCTCCGCGATCGCCTCGTCCGTGAGGAAGGACGCGTGCTCCACCGACGTCACTCCCGCGCGCGACGCGGCGATGATTCCCTCGGTGCCGTGGGCGTGCGCCGCCACCCGGAGACCGTGCATCCTCGCCTCGTCCACGATCGCCTTCATCTCCGCGTCCGAGAGCTGCTGCGCGCCCACCGGTCCCTCGAACGACAGCACCCCGGCCGTCGCGCAGATCTTGATCACCCTGGCGCCATGCTTGATCTGGTAGCGCACCGCTTTCACCACTTCGTCGGTGCCGTCAGCGACGCCCTCGTCGGGTCCCTGCTCGAGCACGCCGGGAATGAACCCGGTGTCGTCGCAGTGACCGCCGGTCGCACCGATGGCATAGGCGGAGGGAATGATGCGTGGCCCCACCAGGTCGCCCTTGTTGATGGCGTTCATGAGCGCCACGTCGCTGAAGCCCTTGGCCCCGACGTCGCGCACCGTCGTGAACCCGGCGCGCAGTGTCGGCACCGCGTTGCGCGCCCCGCGCAGCGCGTAGTCGGCCGCCGTCCACTCCACGGGCTGGTACTGCCAGCCCGGTTCGATGTCGAGGGTGAGGTGGGTATGCAGGTCGATGAACCCGGGTGCCAGCGTCACGTCGCCCAGGTCGATGGTGCGGGCACCGTCCGGTGTCGTCGCCGGGTTCACCGCGCTGATCCGCTCGCCGTATACCACAACGACGGCGGGGCTGACGATCATGCCCCTTCTCCACGTCCAGCATGCGCGCCGCCCGGATGATGATGGGTGCCGGTGGCGGCGCTTGTGACAGCAATTGACCTTCAGGATGGAGCGTGAACAACGCCAGGGCGAGCCACCGAGCCACGCTATCCGTACGGATCACTCCTTGCCCCCGAGAAGCGCGGTCTTGAATCCCTCACCCGGACCTGGCTTGGGGCCGATCCAGGACTTGAACAGCGCGTCCGCGAACGCTTTCCCGGCGATCGTGCCCTTCTTCGTACCGGCAATGTCCACCGTCGTTCCCGTGGCAGGCGCGTAACTGAAGGTCATCACGTCACCCTTCTTCAGGTCCTGCATCCAGCCGCACAATTGCTTGAACTCGCCCTGCAGCTGGGCATCGGCGCCGGGCGTGTTGTTCTTCAGGCTCTCGTCCCAGGCCTCGCACATCTTGTCCTTGCCGACGTCGCGCACGAACTGCATCCGCAGCTCGCGCGGTGCGTCGGCAGCGAGGATCGCGTTGGCGTCCTGGCTCTTCGCCGGCAGGTAAAGCCCCGCCACGTACACCTTGATGATCGACTTCTTGCGCAGGGCCGCGCCGTTGAGCACCAGCGACTGGCCGCCCGCATCGACCGTCGCGGGAACCGTCACCCCGGCGATCTCGGTGGCCTGCGCATGCATCGACTTTGGTGTGAGGGCGCACAGGACGAAAAGCGCGGCTGCGAGGGGAACGGCGGTGGTCCTTGTCATGGTATTCCTCCCGGGCGTGAAGCTATCCCCCGCACCGGGGCGGGGCAAATCACCTACATGGGGTCACAGACCGGCTCGCCCTCCTGCTTGGGCCGGCGCCCCTCGAACTCCGTGATGGGCGGCTTCACGTCGGTGGCATAGCCGAAATACACTACGCAACTCCGGCCCGGACTCTTGTCCCACATCCCCTTCGCAGACCAGCCGCGCTGCGATGCCCAGGTCACGATGACAGTCACCCCCGACTCGGGCGTGAACTGCAGCGAATCCACGCTGCCGGCGTAGCGCATGCGGCGCTCGAGGTAATGCTCCTCGGCGCGCGCGAGCGAACGGAGCGAGATCAGCACCGACTGGTTCGCGTTGGGGGGCGGCGGAAAGGAGACGCGTGCTCCCTGTGCCGCAAGCGGCACCGGGAGGAAGAGCAGTGCGATCATTTGCAGTCGAAGGCGCATGGTGCCTGGAATGACCGGCAATTCACAGGCCGGAAGACAAAAAGGGCGACCTTTCGGCCGCCCACCCACCCTACCCGCCCTGCCCGCCTTGCCTAACCCGTCATCTCCATGCCCGACGGCTGCGGCGGGCGCGTGGCGCCCAGCGTCAGCCGGCCGGCGACACGATTCCGCCCGCCCGCCTTCGCCCGGAACAGCCGGGCATCGGCTTCGTCGATCAGTTCCTCGGCGTTGGTGCCGTCTGCCGGGAAGGTTGCGATGCCGGCGCTCACCGTCAGCAACGCCTCACCCTGTCCCTTGGGCAGCGTGATCCTGAGCGCTTCCACCGCCGCACGGATCTGCTCCAGTTTGTCGAACGCCGTGTCGGCGCTGGTGTCGGGCAGCAGGAACACGAACTCCTCGCCGCCGTAGCGTGCCACCACGTCGCTGCGCCGCGTCATCTGGCGGAAGCGATCCGCGATGGTGCGAAGGCCCACGTCGCCGGCCGAGTGACCGAAGCGATCGTTGAATTCCTTGAAGCGGTCCACGTCGAGCATGACCACCGAAAGCGGCTGCTGCACGCGCTGCGCCCGGTTGAGCTCGGCGCCCAGTCGCTCGTCGAAGTGACCGCGGTTGAACAGCCCCGTCATCCGGTCCAGGGACGACAGCTTTCGCAGGTCCTTCGCCCGCATCACGATGACCGTGCTGAAGAACGACGCGAGGCTGAGCACGATGACCCGCGACCAGATGCTGGCCCAGTCGAACTCGCCGTACCGGCGGATTCCGTCGGTGAGCGTGTTGAGGTCGTACATGCTGTGGGCGAGGAAGACGAGCCCGAGGTATTCGGCGATCGCGAGGCCACCCGCCAGGATGCAGAGCCGCGCATCGTAGCGAAGGCAGGTAGCCGCCATCGCCAGGAAGTAGCACTCGAAGGCCACCCGCGAGTTGGTCGCCACCAGCGGCTGCCCGGTGAGGACGTAGGTCAGCAGGGCTGCGCTGATGAGGGTGACGTCGAAGATCGTGCAGGTGGCGCCGAGCCAGGTCGGCCGCTGGTCGCGCCGCACCGCGAAGTACACCACGATGGCGAGCAGCAGTGCGATGGCCGTCACCACCATGGCGATCCAGTTCTCGGACAAGTCGGGGCGCGCGATCGCGCTGCCGACCGGAACGGTCAGCAGCATCGCCGTCACCAGGATCCGGATCCAGGCGATCACCTTCTCGCCCATGGACCCGGCGTCCAGCATCGCCGGATCGGGGTCGCGCCACACTCGCGACCACCACCCCGGCGTGCCGAATTCTCCCGAGAACTCCACTTCACTCATCTTATTGCGGTTTCCCATCTTGGGGACACTTCAGCCATTGCGCGCACGCGTTGCAAGAACCGGACTACCCCCTTGCCCTACATCAGCCGGTACTTGGGGCCGCTCCCGCCCTCCCGGGGCGTCCAGCGGGGGCCCACAACGTCCGTAGCTTTGCAGTCCACGCAATTGGGTGCATTCACCATAAGCGTATCACCGACCCGTTCGTAGACGCCGGCGGGGCAGAGATGTGAATAGAAATCGGCGACATCACCCGGGATGTCACTGCCCACGATCAGGTGCGTCGGGATCGTGTCCCGGGTGGCATTCCCCGACTTGAACACCGCGTCGACCTTGCTGAACGTCAAGGTGTTGTCGGGCACGAACGGCTCGGCCGGCTTCGTGTCACGCGCCGACTCGGCGTCCTGGGCCATGCTGATCCGCCCCCCGGGGAACCGGCCCCCGGTTACGGTCATCAAGCCCGCCTTCACGCCCCCGACATAGAGCCCGTCCTTGAACGCGAGCCGCATGTTCCTGGTGCGGTGGAGGTCGCTCATGATGTAGCTGTCGTCGAGCATCCGGTCGTAGGCGGCGAGCCTGGCGCCCGATGTGTCGTCGTCCTTGAGGGCCGCGAACGCGGCTCGCGCCGCGTAGATGCCCGACTGCATGGCGTAGTGGATCCCCTTCAGTGAGGGGACGTCTACCAGCCCTACGGTGTCACCGACCATAAGGAGTCCGTCACCGGACCGGCGACTGGGCAGCGCAAAGTACCCCCCCTCGGGGATTGTCTTGGCCCCCCACTCGAGGAGTTCGCCGCCCTCGAGGTAGCGGGCGGAAGAGCGGATGCAGCTTGATCCGCTGCAGCAGCTCGTGCACGTCCAGCGATGCGCTGTGATAATCGAGACCGACTACCAGGCCGAGCGATACCTGGGACGGACCCAGCGGATACATCCATGTTCCACCGAAAGCGTCGTTCGGCAAGGGCCAGCCCAGCGTATGGATCACCCTGTCGAGCGGCCGCTTGGTCTCCCAGACCTCCTTCACCCCGAGGGCGAAGATCTGCGGGTTCGAGGAGGTGATCCCCTGCCAGGCCCGGTAGGCCTGTCCCAGGGGACCCCGCGTGCCCTCCGCGAGCACCGTGATTCGTCCTGTCAGTTCGGTCGGCTCGGCGTAGTTCGAGGTCGGCTCACTCTCCCGGTCGAGGCCGGACGGGGTGGTCCGCACTCCCTTGACCCGCGCACCATCCACCAGCAGCGAGTCGACCGGAAAGCCGGGGAACAGGTTGATGCCCAGCGCCCTCCGCCTGCTCGCCCAGCCAGCGCACCATCTCCGAGAGGGAGGCGGTGAAATAGCCGTGGTTACGCATGGTGGGAGGCGTGGGCAGCCGGTGCGAGCCGTGCGCCGTCAGGAAGTAGACCGCCTCGCCTGACACCGCCTGACGGAAGGGAAAATCCGCGAGGCTTGTTTCCGGGAAGAGCTCCTGGAACGCGCGCGGGTTCACCACCGCCCCCGAAAGGCAGTGCTCACCCAGTGCCCCGGCCTTCTCCAGCACGGCGATGTTGAGGTCGGCCATTCCGCTGCCCGACTCCTGGTCCTTCTTGACCAGTCGGGCAAGTTCGATGGCGCAGGCCAGACCGGCTGGTCCGGCACCAACGATCACGACGTCCATCTCGATCGCCTCGGCGCCGGGGGCGTCGGAGGAGATCAAGCGGTCAACAGGGAGGGCGGGCTGGTAGCGAACCGGGAGGATGCGGGCCAAACGGGGCTCCCCAAGGATGGAGAAGTGCCGAATCAGGAGCGAGAGAATATAGCCTCCGGCCCGGCTTCAAGCGGTCGCCCGCGCCTGCACTCAGCGAAGCGCCGCTACATTCCGCGCACCATGCAGACTCCACCACCGATTCCAGGATTCCGCGGCGTCCCGTTCACCGGCGTCATCTACGTCATGGCCGAGGCCACCAGGCGCGGATACCGCTACGGTCACCCGGACTGGTGCAACCTTGGGCAGGGACAGCCCGAAACCGGTCCGCTGCCGGGCGGACCGCCGCGCATCGAGCATGTCGCGATCGACGTGGACGACCAGGAATACGCGCCGGTGCCCGGAATTCCCGAGCTGCGCGAGGCGGTGGCGTCGCTGTACAACTCGCTCTATCGCCGCGGCATGAAGTCGCAATACAAGGCGGAGAATGTGTGCATCTGCGGTGGCGGGCGCAGTTCGCTGACCCGTGCCGTGGCCGCGCTCGGCGAGGTCAACCTCGGGCATTTCCTCCCCGATTACACGGCGTATGAGGAACTGCTCGACATCTTCAAGCTGTTCACGTCCATTCCCGTCCCGCTCGACCCGGCGGGAGGCTACCGCTTCTCGGCCGACGACCTCCGCCGCGAGATCACTGGGCAAGGGGCTTTCGGCGGTGCTGCTGTCCAACCCGAACAATCCCACCGGCCGCACCGTGCAGGGTGACGAGCTGCAGCGCTGGGTGGCCACCGCGCGTGAGCTCCAGTGCACCCTGCTGCTCGACGAGTTCTACTCCCACTATGTGTGGACCGGCGCCGAGGACGAATGGTCGATGGTGTCGGCGGCGCAGCACGTGGAGGACGTCAATCGCGACCCGGTTGTGCTTTTCGACGGGCTCACCAAGAACTGGCGCTATCCCGGCTGGCGCTGCACCTGGGTGGTCGGTCCGAAACAGGTCATCGAGGCGGTCGCGAGCACCGGAAGTTTCCTCGATGGCGGCGGCTCCAAGCCGCTCCAGCGCGCCGCACTCCCACTGCTCGAGCCGGCGCTCGTGCTGCAGGAAACCGCCGCCATCCAGAAAGCGTTCCGCCGCAAGCGGAAGCTGATGATGAAGGGGCTGCGCGCGGCGGGGATCAAGCTGGAGGCGGCCCCGGAAGCGACCTTCTACTGCTGGGGCGACCTCTCGGCGCTACCCGAGCCGCTCAACGACGGCATGCAGTTCTTCAAGGCGGCGCTGGAGGAGAAGGTGATCTGCGTGCCGGGTGAGTTTTTCGACGTGAACCCGGGGAAGCGCCGCGCCGGGCGACCATCTCGGTTCCGGCAGTACGCCCGGTTCTCCTTCGGTCCTGACGAGGACACCGTCCGCACCGGGGTCGAGCGCATAGGTCGATTGAGCCGCTCTTGACGGGCTGACTGGGTCGACTCCATATGGATGTGGACTCCACTGGCCACCCGAAACATGCCCCGGCACTCCCTCACGGCCCTGACGCTCCTCGCTTGTGCCTGCTCCTCCGACACCGGCTCGGCACCGAGTCACGGAGGGACGGTCCGGGCAACGATCTACGGCGCCCCCTCCTGGGGCGACGTCGTCGTTCCTCTGTCCGGCGTTGCTGTGGACGTGGCCAACCATACCGAGTTCACCAATGATCTCGGCATAGCGTACCTGACGGATCTGGCGACGGGCACGAACGCGCTGCACGTGGAGCGGGACGGATCCGAACCGATCGACTCGCAGATCGTCGTCGTGTCGGGAGACACGGTGGACCTGGTCAGGGAACTCATGCCGGTGCGCCCGGGCACTGGGCGGATGGAAGTCCGGGTCGGCGTGCCGGCCGCTCCCGGCTCACCGGACACCGTCTACCCTCCGAGCGCCGTGGTAACCCTGGACCAGTCGGTCCGCCTCACTGACGGTGATGGCCGCGCGGAGTTCCCCTTCGTTGCTGCCGGCGGCCACCAGGTGCGCGCCGAGTACCCCGGTGCCCTTCCCGACAGTACGATCGTCGAGATTCTGGGTGGCGACACCGTTCGTGTGGCATTCGTCCTGGAGCTGGCGCCTCCGCCCTGAGCGGGCCTCGCGGCGTCAGCCCTGGCGCAGTTCCAGGCTGATATCCGCTGCAATCACGCTGTGGGTCAGCGCGCCGATCGAGATGAAGTCCGCGGCCGCCTGCGCGTAGCCCCACGTCCTCCAGCGTAATTCCTCCCGTCGCCTCGATCTCGATGCCCGGCCGCCGGCCGCGGGCGTGGTGCACCCCAGGCCGCCACCGTAGCCGGCGACTGGTTGTCGACGAGGAGCCGGGTGGCGCCTGCATCGCATGCCTCGTCGACCTGCCCCAGTGATTCGACCTCCACGTACAGCGTCGAGGACCCCCAGTTCCCGGGCCTGCTGCAGCGCGTCGGCGAGCGTGCGCCCACCCTGGGCCAGCGCCCGCCAATGGTTGTCCTTCACCATCACGGTGCGCGCGAGGTCCACCCGGTGCACCCCGCCACCACCCGCGCACACCGCCGCCACGTCAAACTGCCGAAGTCCTGGCGCCGTCTTGCGGGTATGCAGGATGCGCGCGCCGGTGTGCGCCACCGCATCGACATAGCGGCGCGTCATCGTCGCGATACCGCAGGCTCGCTGCAGGAAGTTGAGGAACGTACGCTCGGCGAGAAGCACGCCCCTGAGCGAGCCACCCAGCGTGCCGGCCACCGTGCCCGCCAGCATGCGATCACCTTCGTGGAAACGCCACGCGACCGGCGGCAGGCCGCACGCCGCGAGCACTGCGTCGGCGTACCGGGTGCCGGCCAGCACCGTGTCGGTACGAACCTCGATGACGCCCTGGGCTTCGAGAGGGGAGGAAGTGGTGACCAGTGTGGTGACGTCCCGCGCGCCGTCCTCCGCGAGAGCCCGCCGCGCGAGGTCCGCGGCATCGTCGAGCACCTCGGCGGGTCCGCGTCAGTCGCCCGGCTTCCTGGCAACACCGGGTCCGAGGGCCACCATGCGATCCACCGCCGCGCGTGCCCGCGCCGCGATGTCCGGTGGCACCGAGACGTGGTAGCGGTCGAGCAGGAGGGAGTCCCGCGTGTTCTCCAGCGTGATCGTCTTCATGTAGGCGCACACCGCCTCCGGATCGGCCGCCAGGAACTGCTTTTCAGGGGCGTCCTTCTGCATCCGATGCATGATCCCGGTCTCGGTGGCGATGATGAACTCCTTCACCGGACGCTCCCGCACCAGCTGGATCATCCGCTCGGTGGACGCGATGTGCAGTCCCTCCGCGCTGATCTCACCCTCGCCCATGGCGTGAATGAGTTGGCCGGCACAGCCGCACTCGGGATGCACCAGCACCTCGGCGTCGGGATGGGCCGCGCGCACCTCGGCGAGCCGGTCGGGACGGATGCCGGCGTGCACGTGGCACTCGCCCAGCCACACCTCGACGTTCCGGTGCGGGCGCATGCGTCGCACGTGTGCGCCCAGGAAGAAGTCGGGCAGGAAGAGGATGCCATCGCTCTCCGGGATCGCGTCGATCACGTCCAGCACGTTGCCGCTGGTGCAGCAGTAGTCGAGCTCCGCCTTCACCTCGGCGGTGGTGTTCACGTACCCCACCGCGATGTACCCCGGGAAGCGCGCCTTCCACTTCCGTACGTCGGCCGCGGTGATCGTGTCGGCCAGTGAACAGCCGGCGGCGAGGTCGGGCAGCAGCACCCGCTTCCGGGGCGACAGGATCGCGGCCGTCTCGGCCATGAAATGCACACCGCAGAAGACGATGACCGCGGCATCGGCCTTCGCGGCCTCGCGCGACAGCCCCAGCGAGTCACCCACGAAATGGGCGACGTCCTGCACTTCGGGACGCTGGTAGTTGTGCGCGATCACGACGGCATCGCGTTCCGCGGGCCAGCCGGCGGATCTCATCCTGCAGCTCCGCGATCCGTTCCTTCGATAGGCGGTTGGGTTCGATGACCGGGAGGGTCAGGGTCACAGTGCTTGCCTTGCGGGGCGCGGCGGGAAGTCGGCGCGGCGATGGCTGCCCTGGCTTTCGCGCCGCACGCGGGCCGATCGCGTGATGAGCTGTGCCACGCCCAGCTGGCGGTGGGTGCGCCACGCCGCGGCGGGCGTCGCCTGCTCGAGCCGCGTGAGACCGGCCTGTGCGTCGGCCAGGCTCGCCTCCGTGCGCACCACGCCCACGCCCCGCGTCATGATCTCGCGCATCTCCTCGCGCACGCTCGCACAGGACGTATCAGCGCCGGTGTCGGCATCGGTGTCGCTGCTGGCGACCGTTCCGGGATGTGGGCGCTCCCCTCCTCGCTCGCCACCTCACGGGCGACGCGGTCGGAGAAGACCAGTCCCTCCAGCAGCGAGTTGGATGCGAGCCGGTTGGCGCCGTGCACGCCCGTACAGGCCACCTCGCCGGCCGCCCAGAGTCCCGCGCGCGAGGTGTGGCCGTCGAGGTCGGTGCTCACGCCCCCCATCGCGTAGTGCAGGGCGGTCGCCACCGGCAGGAGGTCGCGCGCGGGGTCGAGTCCCGCGCCGCGCAGCATCGCGTGAATGCCGGGAAACTGCGTCGCGAAATCGGCGATACCTCGGGCGTCGAGGAATGCCCCTCCCGCCGCGTCCTTCTCGGCGACGGCGCGAGCCACCACATCGCGCGGGCCGAGTTCGCCGCGGGCATCGGCGTCGAGGGTGAAGCGGCGGCCGGCCGAGTCCACCAGCAGCGCGCCGGCACCGCGCACCGCCTCGGAGATGAGCGGCGCGGGATTCACCCCCGGCAGCTTCAGCGCGGTGGGATGGAACTGGAGGAACTCGAGATCGCGCAGCTCCGCGCCAACTTCATGCGCGAGGGCCCAGCCATCGCCGGTCGCACCGAGCGGGTTGGTCGTCACGGCGAAGAGCTGGCCGACGCCGCCGGTTGCGAGCACCACCGCCGATGCGGGAATGCCGTGCGGACGTCCGGAACCATCGAGCACGATCGCGCCCACGATCCGGTCGCCCTCGCGCACCAGGCGTCGTACTTCCGCATGCTCGAACAGCCGGATCTGGGGAAGGTGGCGCACGACCGCGGTGAGGCAGCGAACCAGCATCGCACCGGTCCGGTCGCCGTCGGCGTGGAGAATGCGCGGGCGCGTATGGGCCGCCTCCAGGCCGAAGCGAAGGCGTCCGTCGTCGCCCGGTCGAAGGCGGCACCGAGCGCCAGCAACTCGCGGATGCGCTCGGGTCCCTCGGTGACGAGGATCTCCACCGCTTCCGGGTCGGAGAGCCCGTCGCCGGCGGCGAGGGTGTCCATCGCATGCTGAGCAGGGGAATCGCCGGGTCCGATGGCGACGGCGATGCCGCCCTGGGCCCACGCTGTCGCACTGTCGGAGAGCGTGCCCTTGGTAAGCAGCAGCGCCTCACGGCCTTCGGCGGCGAGGCGCCATGCGGCCCAGAGTCCGGCGACTCCGGCACCGACGATGAGGGGAACAGGCTTGGACATCGGCTGGAATATAGGCGGCCCCGGGGCGGCACACCTGCGTCAGCTGGTACCCTCCAGCGGCCGGCGGCGGTGCCGACGCTCCGTCCACCAGATGAGCCACGCCGCCACCGCAGCCGCCGCCAGCCACCAGAGCAGCGAGGCGCCCGGGCGCTGCAGCGGAAGCCGGAGCCGGCCGTCACCCACGAGTTCGAACGCTCCCCACGCCGACGGCCCCAGTCCGTCCGCCATCAGGCGCAGCTTGGCCGCCCTCACCGCACCGGCGATCGGGATGCCTTCCGCCAGCGACTCGTACAGTGCCAGCACGTAGCGGTCCGCCGCGGTCGACGGCGCCCCCCAGGCGCATCGCACCACGGAGCGCGCGCCAGCCTGGAAGAGCGCCCGCGCCATCGCCGGGGCGGGCGGGCCCTGCAGGTCGGGCTCGCGACGCGACGGACACCCCGCCAGCAACACAAAGGTGGCCCCGAGGTGCAGCTGGCCTATCTCGCTCACGTCGAGCAGGCCATCCTCGCCGGGGCTCGACACCATCTCCAGTGCGTCGCCGCCATCGGTGAGGCCCGTGGTGCGCATCGGTACGGCGAGGTGCAGGGTACCGGCGCTTCGCATGTCGGCCGTACGGAATCTCGATTCGGTAGCGTCGTACGCCAGGTGTGCCTCACCCCGGCGCGAGTAGCGGCTGATCTCGCGCGCCTGCGCCACGGCCGTCGCCCCTACCGCGCGATTACCTCCGCCGGCGTAGCCGTAGGCCACGATGCGAATGCCGGCCCGCTGCGTCGGCTCGGACCACCACGCGAGCGCCTGGCCCACGGATGGCAGCACGGTCGTCTCGAAGGTCTCGATCAGCCGACGGTCCCCGGAGAGCGGCAGGACGTCGAACGGGAGCGCCCGCAGTGGGCCGCCCGGCACGAAGGCGAGTTGGGTGATGTCTCGCGGCAGGCGCTCCAGCAGCGGGCGGATCAGCTGGTTCGAGAGCGCGGCCGCGTCGCGCGGCGCATCGGAGCCGGCCGCCAGCGCCATCCACAGGTGCGCCACCTGGCTGGCCAGCGAGTCACTGGTGTGAAGCGGCACCGCACGGAGCCCGGCACGGGTCGCCACGAGGAGCATCACGCGCTGGCCGCTGGCCGACACCGCGTACGCCACCAGCGCCGTGTGCTCCGGTACCCGCGCGGGATTGAAGGCGGAGAGCGTATCGAGTGCGGTGTTGCGTGCCCCGCCGCGGGCCTCGCGAAGCAGCTGGATCCTGAAGGCGGTCACGGGACGGCCCGCCGTCGCGACCCGCTCCATGAGCTTCATGAGCCGCTCATCCGACGCGGTATCGAACGATGCCTCCCAGCCGGCGCTGTCGGCCATGATGAGCATCTCGGCCCGGGCCCGGTCCAGCATGACGTCCGTCGAGTCGAGCTGGCCCATGACGACGTATGCCTCGGCGAGCCGCAGGAGCCGCTCGTGCAACTCGAGGTGGGCGGTGGCGGGGAGGCCGGCTATCGAGGCGTCGAGCATCGTAATGGCCACCTCGCCATTGCCCCGTCCCAGTGCCTCGAGGGCCACCTGGTAGCTGAGTTCCGGGTGCGCCACCGCCTCCCGCGTGGTCTGGGCCGATGCGGGAAGCGTTGCAAAAGACAGGAGGAGAAGGGCCGAAATGGGGCGCATCGGGGCATGAAAGGGCAAGACCTGCACCCTCCGCCGGGCGCCCCCGGGAACTCAGGAACTGCGGAGCTTCTTGACCTCTTCGGTAAGCCGGGGAAGGACCTCGAACAGGTCGCCCACGATGCCGTAGTCGGCCACCTTGAAGATGGGGGCGTCCTTGTCCCGGTTGATGGCGACGATGGTGCCGGCCGTGCGCATCCCGGCCAGGTGCTGGATCGCTCCCGAGATGCCCACCGCGATGTACAATGGGGGACTCACCGTCTTGCCGGTCTGCCCCACCTGCTCACCGTGATCACGCCACCCCGCGTCCACCACCGCGCGGCTCGCACCCACTGCCGCATTCCCGAACGCTGCCGCGAGGTCTTCCAGGAGCTTGAAGTTCGCCGGTTCCTTGAGGCCGCGACCGCCCGAGATCACCACTGTTGCCTCGGTGACATCGAGCACCGCCGCATCGGGCTTCTTGACACCCTTGGAGGCGACGCGCGTCGTGAACGCCGGCACCGTGAGCGTGACGATCGCTCCCGCTTTGCTGCTCGACACCGGATGGAAGGTGTTGGGCCGCACGGAGACCACTGCCGTCTTGCCGGTGAGCTTGCCGCGCTGCAGCACCTTCCCGGCATAAATCGGCCGGGTCACCGTCACGGCACCGCCCTCGACGCCGAGCGCCGTGATGTCGGTAGCGCAGGGAACGCCGAGCCGGGCCGCGACACGTGGCGCGAGATCCCTGCCCATTGCGGTTGCCGCGAACACGATGGCGCCGTAACCCGCGCCGATCGAGGCGATGGTCGACGACGCACCGTCAGGCGAGTAGAGCGCGAAGTCGGCATGCGTGCCATGCAGAACCTGGTCGGCGCCGAAGCCACCGAGCTGGTCCATGCCGGCCACCGCACCGGCACCGAGCACCACCGCGTCCACCGTGCCGCCCGACGTGTCGGCCAGGTTGCGCGCCGCGGCGAGCACCTCGTGCGACACCTTGCGGAGCACGCCATCGCGCTGCTCCAGGACCGCGAGAACCTTCATAGGACCTTGGCCTCGTTCCGCAGCAGGGCGATGAGGGCTGGAACGGCGTCGGGACCTTCACCGACGATGCGTCCCGCCTGGCGTTCGGCAGGGAGCTCCAGGCTGGTGATCTCGAACGACGCGCCGTCGAGCGCCACCGGCTTCGTCTCGAGCGGCTTCTTCTTCGCGGCCATGATGCCCTTGAGTGACGGGAGCCGCGGATTGTTGATCCCCTTGTCGCAGGTGACAACGGCGGGCAGCGAACAGCCCATGACCTCGACGCCCCCTTCGATTTCCCGCTCGGCCTCGATCGCAGTGCCGGTCAGCGTCAGCTTCGCCGCCGCGCTGATGCAGGGCAGTTCGAGCAGCTCCGCCACCATCACCCCGACCTGGTGGTTGTAGTCGTCGACCGCGAGCTTGCCGAAGAGGATCAGGTCGTACCCGCCCGCCTTCAGCTCGGCGGCCAGCGCCCGCGACACCGCGAGTCCGTCCGCCGAGCCGGTCGACTGGAGCAGCACCGCCCGGTCGATACCCATCGCGAGCGCCGTCCGGAGCGTTTCCTGAGAGGCATCGGTCCCAAGGGCGATGACCGTGGTCTCCCCGGCGCCAGCCTGCTCCTTGAGGGCAATGGCCGCCTCCAGGGCGAACTCGTCATAGGGATTGGGGACGAACTTCACGCCCGTCTCGTCGATGGCGGTCCGGGTGGCACCGATGACGATCTTGGCCGTCGTATCGGGCACCCGCTTGAGGCACACTGCGATCTTCACTGCGCGCTCCGGCCTTGGTGTGTAGCGTGCTACCCCTGTAAGCGGCGCAAAGCTACTCGCCCCCGGTGGGGGGCGCTAGGGAGATTTCCTGCGGCAGGCGTTGACATGTTAAGTCGTTGCAGGACAATAGGTAATCAAAAGGGGGCGATCCCTTGGATCGCCCCCGTCCGAGACCACTGGCTGGTGCCGTTCTATGCTTGTCGCAGCAAGTGACGGTCGAGCATTTCCCGGTAGTCCCGGGCCGCATCCCAGGCGCTCAGCCAGGTATGCCTCTCGGGGGTCCCCGCGTCGTAGGGGCAGCTGTCTCCCGACTGACCCGAAAAGAAGGCCTCACGCCCCTGATGGCGGGCGCGCTCCAAGCTCAGGCTTTCGGGTAGTCCGCTCGACAAGAATGCGCTCCAGGGACGGGGCTCACCTGCTCCCTCATCCAATGTGTCGATTGGGAGCGCTTTCTGTCAAAGCCTTTCTACGCGATCAGTCCCGATCCGCCCCGAAAGCACGGGTCACGATGACCCGGAACTGGGTGGCATAGCCAGGGGTGACGAACGGTTCCAGGGGCGAGCCGGGTGCACCCTGGTTGAAATTGAAGGTACCGAACGTGGCGTAGGTGGTGCTGAAGAGGTTGTTCACCACGCCCGAGACCTCCCACGGGCCGAACTCCCAGCCAGCGCGCAGGTCGGCAACGAAGTACGAGGGCAGCTTCGGCATGTTGTTGGCCTCGTCCTGCTGGTACACCTGCTCGCCGATCCAGCGCACATCGGCGCCGGCCCGCAGCCCGAATCCGAAGCGCAGGTTCACGCCCGCCTTGAACTGTTGCAGTGGCACCAGCGGGATCAGGTCGCCCGGTTCGGTCACGTTCTCGATGCCGATATCATCCAGCACCGAGAAGATCTGCGCCTCCGACTGGAAGGTGGCCCTGGTATACGCGTAGTTGGCGTACACCGAGTGCGCCGCGCCGAAGGCATAGCGACCGGCGAGCTCGACACCGACCCGGCGGGTCTTGGGGATGTTGCCGAAGTAGCCCTCAATGGTCGAGCCCTCGATCTCATTGTCCGACGGGAAGAGGTAGATGTCGTTCTTCACGTCGCTGTAGTAGGCGGTGCCGCTGAGCGACAGCGCTCCGCTGTTGTAGCGGGCGCCGCCCTCGAAGGTGGTGACGGTCACCGGCGCGATTGGCGGGTCATCGCCCAGCGCATAGGGAAGCACACAGGGCTCTTCCGGGTCGGCGCACGCCACCTCGATGAGCGAAGGGGCACGGAACGACGTACCCAAGGATGCGAAGATCGAGAATCCCTTGCCGGCGTTGACGTCGACGCCGACGCGGGGATCGAGGCGACTGTAGTTCGACGTTGTGTCGCGGGTCGGGTCGATCAGGTTGTGGAAGGGGATAGTCACGAAGTCGTAGCGCAGGCCGCCGGAAAGGGTCACCCGCCCCACGGCATAATCGGCCAGGGCAAAACCGGCGATGTCCGACAATGGGCTCTGCACGTCGGTGGTGAGCACGCTGGTGCCGCCGAACTTGGTCGAATCGGCGTACAGCCTGACCTTGCTCGACGCCGTGGAGCCATCGATGCCGACGCGAAGGCCGATCGCATTCTGGCCGACGGGAACGGCGAACCGGTAGTCGATGGTCCCGCCGAAGACGCTGTTTGTCGCGTCGTTCTGTGTGTCGGGATCCGCAGGCTGGTTGACATTGAACCGGCTCGCGTCCGTGTAGCGGTAGTAGAGGTTGAAGGAACCGCGGCCGTTGCCCATCTGCTTGTACCCGGCCAGCGCACCCTGCAATCCGTTCAGGTCCTCGAAATCACCCTCGGTCATGTTGGAGTCGGGCGTCACTTCGTACACCGACATCGGGAGCGACCCGGCCGTCTCGGCGTAGGAATGCGAGAAGAAGAACTGCCCGCGGATACCCGATGTCTGTCCCAGTTTTCCAAGGTTGGCGAAACCCTGCCACTGGTCCGCCCTGGTAAACTGCCGCCAGCCCTTCTCGTAGTTGTAGTTGCCGCCCACGTAGTAGTCCACGCCGCTCTTCGTGGTGGCACCCACCGATCCCTCGGCACTGTACGAGTTGTACGTGCCGGCCATCAGCTCGATCTCACCATTCGGCGGTCCCTCGCCGCGCCGGGTGACCAGGTTGATGGAGCCGCCAAGCGAGTTGCGCCCCAGCAGCGTGCCGTTGCCCGACAGGATTTCCACCCGCTTGATGTGCTCCAGCGGAAGCAGGTCGAAGTTGACCTCGGCGGCGTCGGGCTCATTGACGCGCACGCCATCGACGAAGATCGAGACGCCCTGCGGCGTGCCGACCACCGGGGACGCGTAGAAGCCGCGGGTGCTGACGTTGATCTTGTACGGTGACCCGAGGTTGTCGTAGGTAGACATGCCCGACTGCTGCCGCAGCACGTCTGGAAGCACCTTCGGTTCGGTGGCGTCCACCTGGCTCCAGTCCAGCTTGGTCGTCAAGCCGGCGATGCCCGAGCCGATGTTGATGCCGGCGAACGGCAGGATCGAGCCAACCACCTCGATGGGTGGCAGCTCATAGACACTGTCCCTCTTCGTGCTGTCGGGAACCTGCGCGCGCGCGATGCCCGGAAGCAGGAGGAAAGCGGCGATCGCGGGCACAACCGGACGAAGGCGTCGGGCCATTGATGTCTTCCGGATGAGTTGGTCTTGGAACGGCGGAGCTACCGGAGCGGCGCGGCTACGCCCCGGGGGTGCTGCTCATAGACGGCGGCGAGCACGACCGATTCGTCGGCTTCACTCATGACCAGCACCCCATCGTCGGCCCGTCCCTCGCCGTCGAGGTCGGCGCAGCAGATGCGCGTGGTGTGCGCATCACTCCCGCCCGCTACCGCGGGCACTGCCCCGCGCGCGAAGCGAACCAGGTCAGCCGAGGAGAGCGTCCGGCTGCCATCTCGGTCTTCGTACAGACGCAACCGGCTGACCTGTCGTCCGCGTGCCTCGAGCACGAATCCATCGTCGGCACTGCCACCGCCGTCGAGGTCCCGGCAGCAGGAATCGATGAGGACCGGTGGACCAACTGATTTCCAGGTGATGACGCCGGCGCTCAGCATCATCACCAGCGTCGCGGCGATGCCGACCACGGAACGCAGTACTTCGGCACGTGACGCCCTCGGGCGCCCGCGAGGCTGCTCGCCCCGGCGCACCCGCCCCGCGATTTCCGGCCCGAGCGAATCCCTTGGGTTGAAGGACAGCCCGACGAGCAGCCCTTCCGTTTCGGCCAAGTGAGGCTCGCCGTCCCGTTCCGTATGCCCACCGGTCATGTCATCTGCTCCCGCAGCCGCTCCAGCGCACGCCACAGACGCGTGCGCACCGTGCCGGGCGGCACGTCGAGCATCTGTGCCAGTTCGGCGATCTCGAGTTCACCGCCGAAGCGAAGACTCAGGAGTTCACGATCCTCGCTGTTCAGCCCGCCCATCGCGGTCATTGCAGCGCCGACTTCCTCGCGCCGGAGCATCCGCTCCTCGGGCGAGGGTTCATCCATTGCGAGGTCGCGCAACTCGTCGATGCCCACCTGCCGCCGCACCCTCGCGCTCCGGCGCTCGTCGATGAGGACATTCCGCGCGATCGTCAGGAGCCAGGTCTGCACCCCTGCCCTCGACGCGTCATAGCGATCGGCCGCCCGCACCGCCCGCAGGAACGTCTCCGCCGTGAAATCCTCCGCGTCGTCGGGAGGAACCAGCTGGAACCGGAAGTAGTTGTAGACCGCCTTGCCGTGGGCGGCGTACCAGGCAGCACAGGGCTCAGCCTGGACGCGGGGAGCGTCCAAGCCATTGTCCTGCAGGGGGTTCTGCGGGGGAGCACTCATGTGAGACGCCTATTATACGGGGCAGGGCGGCAATCGTCACAGGGAACGGGATGAATGGCCTGGAAGGCCTGATTCAGGAACAGAGCCGGAGGAGGGGACGAACGAAACCGGACGGCTTCCAGCAGGCTGACTATAGCACCACGACCGTCACGACCGGCGTTCCGACCGACTGACAGCAGCCGGACTGGGCGTCAGTCGAGTAACCAACGATCCAGCTATACCGTCCGGACTCGTGCGGAACGATCAGGGTCTGCACCTCGACCACTTCCCCCGGATGCACGACAGTTGCGAGGTCCGGCTCCGGGGCCGCGCTGCACTGCGGGATCTGCGCATTGCCGTACGCGCCCCAGTCTCCGTTGTCGTAGAGCCGGAAAATCTGGAATCCCGCCGCGACCGCCGTGGAACTGCCGTCTGGATAGCCCGCTCCGGTCCTGCAGCGGGGGATCGCGATCGAGGTCCGGGTGTCATTCGACACCAGTACACGCGTCAGGACGCGGTCATCGACCGAGATCGCAAAGTTATCCTGGACCGCGATCGCCACGACGCGCGCGTCCGGGGGCGCCGACTCGTCGCCGCACGCACCCAGCACCAGTGCCGCGACGAGCCAGCACGCCCTAGTAGGCCGGCAGTCCCGTGATCTCATGACCCAGGATCAGGCCGTGCACGTCGTGGGTGCCCTCGTAGGTGTAGACCGACTCCAGGTTCGCCATGTGCCGCATCGAGTGATACTCGACCAGGATCCCGTTGCCGCCGAGGAGCCGTCGCGCCTCGCGGGCGCACTCACAGGCCATGTTCACGTTGTTGCGCTTGGCCAGTGACACCTGGGCCGGCGTGAAGGTGCCGGCGTCCTTGAGTCGCCCGAGCTGCAGCGCGAGCAGCTGCCCCTTGGTGATCTCGGTGAGCATGTCGGCAAGGCGCACCTGCTGGATCTGGGTCTGCGCGATCGGCCGGTCGAACATGATCCGGGTCTTGGCATAGCTCACCGCCTCGACGAAGCAGGCCATCGCCGCACCGACCGCACCCCACGCGATGCCATAGCGTGCCTGGGTGAGGCACATGAGAGGGCTCCGGAGTCCGCCACTCTTGGGCAGGATCGCATCCTTCGGCACCAGGCAGTCTTCGAGCGCAATTTCGCTCGTGTCCGACGCGCGAAGCGAGAGCTTTCCCTTCTGGTCGCGCGCGGTGTAGCCCTTGGTGTCGGTCGGCACGATGAAGCCGCGGATCGACTTCGAGTCGTCGATGGCGCCGGTCTTGGCCCAGATGATGGAGACGGTGGCCTGGCTCCCGTTCGTGATCCACATCTTGGCGCCGTTCAGGACCCAGCCATCCTTCGTTTCACGAGCGGTGGTGATCATGCCGCCGGGGTTCGAACCGAAGTCGGGCTCGGTCAGGCCGAAGCAGCCGATCTCCTGCCCCGCCGCGAGTCGCGGCAGCCAGTGCTTCTTCTGCTCCTCGGAGCCGAAGGCATAGATCGGATACATGACGAGGCCACCCTGGACCGACGCGAAGGAACGGATGCCGCTGTCGCCCCGTTCCAGCTCCTGCATGATGAGTCCGTACGCGACGTTGTTGAGCCCGGCGCAGCCATACTCTTCCGGCAGGTTGGCGCCGAAGAAGCCCAGTTCGGCCATGCCCGGAATGAGCTGCTTCGGGAACTCACCCTTGATATAGGCGTCGCCGATCACCGGCATGAGGTTGTCGTCCACCCATGCCCGGACGGTATCGCGGACCGCGCGCTCCTCTTCGGAGAGCAGCGAGTCCATGTCGTAGAAATCGACGCCCGGAAACTGGGACGTGGCAGCTGCGGTTGTCATACAGTTCCCCGTGACAATGTCGAAAGTTTGCGAACATCGAAATATACCTTCCCCCTCCCCTTCCCCCTCACCCCTCACCCCTCACCCTCCGCCCTACCCGCCCAGCAACCGCTCCACCCTCGCCCAGACGCTCCCGCACACCCCGGGCGCCGGCACGACCGCACGCGGCACGATTCCCACTTCGCGCGCCTTGCGCCGGAACTCCGTGCCATGATCGACCCGGGCGCCGGTCTCTGCCTGCCACTGGTGCACCATCTCGTGCAGCAGCGTCTCCTCCACTTCCCGCCACGGATGCCGCTTGAGCAGCCGCCGGCTGATCACGATGCTCACCGGCTTGGATGTGTCCGGTCGTAGACGAGTTCTCCCAGCCGCCGCCGCATCCGGCTCGACAGCGCGATCGGGATCGCCGCGAGCGTGCCGCCGAAGTGCCGGGCGTTGAATTCCCGCCACCGCAGTTCCAGCCGCGCCATCGTCGCTTCCTCGCCGGGTCGCACCTGGTCGGCCGCTCGCGGCGACCGGGGCGACGCTCCTCGCTCGAGATCGGCCACGAGAGCAGTACGCGCTCCGCGGCAAGTCGCTGCGCCCGCCGGGTGTGCGGCGACACGAACCGCACGATGGCGTGCAGCACACGATCGGGCGCCACCGCGTACTCCCGATGCACCCGCAACTCTCCCCGCGACGTGAGCGACACCATCACCGTGTGGTTCTGGTGCGTCCGGATCCGGGACACATCGTGCAGGCCGAGCGCACGGAGGCGCGCCGCCAGCAGCTCCTCCGGCGGGGCCGACAGGCTGAGTCCTGTTTCAGGCGACAGCGGTCACTCCCTGCGGAGGTGCGGTACCGCGGGCGGGGCGGGCGAAGACGAAGCGGTCGGATGGAGCGAACGTCTCGCCCTGCCAGCGCCAGTGCTGGACCGTCACCGTGCCCGGCTCGATGCGGACGACATTGAACACCGAGGGCTTGTTGCCACGCATGCGGTGGGTGAGCGTGCCGGCGGTGCTCACCACGATGCGGTCGCCGAGCTGCGCCGCCGCCTCTTCGTGGTCGTGTCCGTTGATGATCACGTCGGGCGCCAGCGCGATGAGGCGCTCCTGGGCGGTCTTCCACCGGGAAAGGCCCATCCGTTGGGAGATCTTCCCGCGCAGCACGTTCTGGTGCAGCACCACCACCCGCGCGAGATCTGCCGGGGCATTCTCGAATATTTGTGAAACACGGCAAACCTCTGACCGTGGTAGATGGCCCTTCACGGCCATGTCGTTCAGGTTCGGGGTCATGGAGGGGAAGCACACGCCATGACTCGTGAGCAGCGTGGCGATCACGGCACCAGGAATGACCATTGTCGGCGTGAGTTCCTGCCCGAACCAGCGACGGTACTTCACGTAGATGCGCTGCCGGCCCCGGATCCAGAACGGGCTCTCGAACCACTGGACATCGTGATTCCCCGGCAAGGTCAGCACCGGCGCGCTCTTCGCCATGCGGTCGATGAACCGTCGCGCCGCCTGGAACTCGCCGTGCCGGGCACGCTGCGTCAGGTCGCCCGACACCACGACGGCGCTCGCGTCGAGCGTCGGCACCAGGCGCTCGACCGCGTCGATCATCGCGAGATCGCAGTCGCGCCCGAAATGCAGGTCGGACAGGTGCACCAGCGTGACTGGTGTCACCACACCGCCCGGATCGTGTACGTCAGCACCACCTCACCCTTCGCCGGCACCGTCACCTTGAAGCGCGTGACGCTCGATGACACCTTCTCCGCCGGCACCGAGCTCGTCACCACCGACCACTCCCCGCCCCGCTCCTCGCGCACGTCCACCGACTGGGTGCTGTCCGATCCATTGCTGATCGTCACCTTGAACCCGAGCGTCGCGATGGTGCGGGTGACGTTGCCCCGCTTCTCCGGGACAGTGGTGTACTCCGTTTGCACCCGTTTCGCCGTGAGGTCGAACGAGTTGCCGGCGTAGAGCGACACGTCCTCACCGGGGGCGCTGTGGCCGAACGAAGCCTCGCCCACCAGTTGCAGCCGGCCGTCACTGTCCGGGTTGTAGATCCGCGCGGTGCCACCGGGCAGCGGTTTGTCGCCGAAGGGCGTCTTGACGGGGCGCTTCAGGATGTAGGTCATCTCGACCGGCACTGCCTGCTCGTCCTGTTGTTGCGGGACAAAGCCATACCACGGCAACTGGCCGCGCACGACCAGGCGCTTCTCGTAGGCCGTGGTCGCCGGGTCGAACAGCGCGATCGTCGTGGTGCTGCCCGGCTGGATCGAGGACTTGCCCGGGAGTGAGTAGAGATGGAACCCGCCCGCGCCCTCCTCCGCCATTTGATCGGAGGCGTTGGCCGCCATCATGGAGACGCCTTCGCGCGCCCGCTTGGCCATCGGCGCTGAAGCCGGTGCCGCACGCGACACACTCCCGGCGAGGAGCTGGACTTCGGACTCGGTCGCGCTGAACGACTGGGACACGATCACCGCGTCACCGGTGATCCGCGCCTCCTTTGCACCAAGCATGACGTTGTAGCTGGCGCTCCACTGCGCGCCGTCGGTGAACCACCCGAGGGGCAGGTCCTTCCGCCCCGATGCCGACGTGAGCGCCAGCGTGGCCGCCTGGGTCGTGCTCACGGCATCGGCGGGATAGCGCAGCGCGCCGCCGGGACTCCCGAAGGCGACCGTGCCATCGGGCATGAGGAAACGGGATGGGTCGACGCCCAGCAGCGTCACCTGGAAGGTCTCCGTGCCGCCCCCCTGCTTCGCTCGCTCGACCGTGAGCTTCCGGCCCACCAGCCGCCGGAGCACCGCATTCTCGTCCTCCGCGGCGTCGAACAGCGCGCGGTTGATGACCACGCCCTGGTCGAGCGATACCAGCGATGAAGGATCGATGGGCCCGAGTTCCACCCGCTGCGTGGAGGTGCCCTTGGGCACCGCCACCGGCAACGTGCGTCGCACCAGCACCCGCCCGTCGTTGTAGACGGTGATGCCGGACTGGGCGGATGCCATGGAAACACGGGAAATGGCTGCGATGCCGATGAAGAGCAGCGCGCGCGATGTGGTGCTGTTGATGGGCACGTTCACTCCGTGGTACCGGTGTGGCCTGGGGGAAGCATCTGGATCGCGATGACTGCCGCGATCTTTCGTACGAGCAGGTAGGTGATGAGTATCGCCACCCCGGCATACACACGCCCCGACGTGCCGCCTGGCAGCGGCCGCAGGGCGACATACCCCGCCATCAGGACCGCGGCACCCAGCGCGATCCGCCCCGCCAACCGGCTGGCCCGGCGTTCACGGCGGACCTGGCACATGGGGCACCGCTCGCCGAGCAACAGTCCTTCCGTCCGGTTCCCGCAGTCAATGCAGGGAGCCTCAGTGGGCCACCCGGCGCGCGACGGCATCGCCGAACTCCTTGGTTGAGGCATTGCCGCCGAGATCGCGCGTGCGGATCCCGTCCGTCACGATCACGGACTCGATCGCGCGCCGGAGCCGCTTTGCCGCGTCCAGTTCCCCGAGGTGATCGAGCATCATCGCCGCGGCGAGCATCTGGGCCGACGGGTTCGCCACGCCCTTGCCCGCGATGTCCGGCGCGCTGCCATGCACCGCCTCGAAGATCGCCGCCCGCGTCCCGATGTTGGCGCCCGGTGCCAGGCCGAGCCCGCCCACCAGGCCCGACACCTCGTCGCTCAGGATGTCGCCGAACATGTTCGTCGTCACCATGACGTCGAACTGTTCCGGCCGCATCACCAGCTGCATGGCGGTGTTGTCCACGATCATGTCATTCGACGCGACCCGTCCCGCATACTCGGTGGCCACCTGCTTCCCGACTTCGAGGAACAGGCCGCTCACCATCTTCAGGATGTTGGCCTTGTGCACGATCGTGACCTTCTTCCGGCCGTGCGTCAGCGCGTATTCGAACGCGTACCGGATCACCCGCTCGCAGCCCACCCGGGTCACCACTGCGATCGACTCGCCCACGGCGCGCGGGTCGTCGCCGATCGGGATGAAGTGCTCATACCCGACGTACAGCCCCTCGAGGTTCTCCCGCACCATCACGATGTCGACGTTCTCGTAGCGGCCGCCAGGGATGATCGTCTTCGCCGGACGGATGTTGGCGTACAGCTCGAACGCCTTGCGCAGGCCTACGTTCACCGAGCGGAACCCGGTGCCGACCGGTGTCGTGAGCGGGCCTTTCAGCGCGAGGCGGGTGCGACGGATACTGTCGATCGTGGCGTCGGGAAGCGGCGTGCCGGTCGCATCGACAGCCGCGACACCAGCCAGTTCGTCCTCCCATTCAAACTGGACGCCGGCAGCCGCCAGTACCTTGACCGTCTCGGCGGTAATCTCGGGCCCGATCCCATCCCCCTGGATGAGCGTGGCCTGGTGCATGGTCATTCGGGGAGGGACTCCGGCGGCACCATGATGGCGAACCCGGCGCGCAGGGCCGCGTCGGCCGACACGCCCTTCCCGGTCGTGATCGTGCGGTACTTGATGTCGCCGAGGCGCGGGTCCACCAGCACCACCGATATGGCCGCGGCCAGCATGCCCGTCGAATCACGGGTAAACACGACCCCGGCTGGGATGATGACGACGCGCGCGTTGGTGACGCCGGAAATGGCACGGAGCTTCGACTCAAGCGGTTCCGGCACCTTCTTCCTGATGTTCGTGTTCCGCATCGCGCCCTGGCCCATGAGGTCGGGATCCGGGAAGTAGCCTGAACTTCTCACGTTGAGCTTCCGGAGTTCGGGCGGCAGGACCCACTTCGTTTCCAGCAGCACGCTGGAGAGGTAGTCGCCGAACAGCGAGTCGAAATGCCGCAGTCCCGCCACCCGGTTCCAGTAGAGCGCCAGGGCCGAATCGCCCTTCAGGCTCGAGTCCGCCCCGATGAAGGTGATGGGGACCACGGCCACGATCTGGCCCGACAGCGCCTGGATGCCGAGAACCCGGTCCTGGTACTGCTTCTGGTGCTTCGAAGTCTGGGCGAGCAGCGGGACCGCCGCACCGGAAAGCATCAGCAATACCGCTGACGCGAGCCGGGCCGCTTGCCACCTGCTGAGGAGTGTCACGGGACACCTTTCCGCGCAAATCCAGCACCCGGCGCCGCGTAGGCGCGGCACCGGTAATCAGGGCGGAAAACTAATCGGGGGTGAAACGGAGTGTCAGGACGGGCGGCTACTCGAGCGAGAGGCCGCCATCCACCACCAGGGTCTGGCCGGTTACGTGCCGCGCGGAATCGCTGCAAAGGAACGAAATGACGTGGGTGACGTCCTCCGGCTCGGCCAGCCGGCCCAGCACCGAGTGCTTCTGCGCCCGCTCGGTCACTTCCTGCGGCAGCATTGCCATCCGCTCGGTGCGAATGAACCCGGGCGCCACACAGTTCACGTTGATGTTCGCCGAGCCCAGCTCCATGGCGGCCGCGCGGGTCAGGCCCTCGAGGGCCGCCTTGCTCGCCGCATAGTTGGCCACCCCGAACCCCGGACGATGCGCCTGGTGGTCGCTCACCGAAACGATCTTGCCGTAGTGCTGGCTGCGGAGGTGGGGCGAAGCCGCGCGGATGCAGTTGAACGCCCCGGTGACGTTGGTGTCCATGACCTCGCGCCACGACTCGTCGCTCATGCGCCAGAGTGCCCCGTCGTGGGCAATGCCGGCGTTGTTGATGAGGAAATGGAGACCGCCGAGGCGGGAACGGGTATCGGCCAGGAACCGGTCCACCTGCACCGGGTCGCGCACGTCGCATCGAGTGGCGTGGACCCGCACTCCGAACGAGGAGATGGTCGTCTCGGTGAGCAGCGCCTGTTCGCTCACGTCCCGCCCAGGAAGGTTCACATAGCAGAAGGCCACGTCGCAGCCGAGCCGCGCGAACTCGAGGCAGATGGCCCGCCCAAGTCCCGTGGCACCACCGGTGACCACGGCCACCTTGCCAGGAAAACCTTCGGCAATGCGTTGTGGCAGGGGATGCTCCATGGTGGAGACGGATGCTTCGCGGACTGGCTTCCCATGCCTGGTTGGCACGGCGCGGTGTCATTGGCATGGGACACCGAAGGTACGGCCCGGACTGGGACCCGGCAAGCTACATTGCGGGCCATGACCTCCCTGCTCTGGCTGCTGGCCGCGCTGGTGGGTGCGGGCGGATGGGCGGTGCTGGCGCTGGCCCGCGGCGAGTCGGTGAGCGCCGGCTGGCTCATCGCAGCCGCCGTCGGCACTTATGTCATCGCCTATCGTTTCTATGCCCGCTTCCTCGCCGCCCGCGTCACCGGCCTGGATGACCGCCGCGCCACCCCCGCCGAACGTCTCGCCAACGGCCGCGACTACGTACCGACCGGAAAGTGGGTCCTTTTCGGGCACCACTTTGCCGCCATCGCCGGTGCCGGTCCCCTCGTCGGCCCCGTTCTCGCCGCCCAGTTCGGTTACCTCCCCGGCACCCTGTGGATCGTCTTCGGCGTCGTGATCGCCGGTGCCGTGCAGGATTACGTGATCCTCTTCGCCTCGATGCGGCGCGACGGCAAGTCGCTCGGCCGAATGGCGCGGGACGAGATCGGACCGTTCACCGGCATCCTGGCCATGATCGCGATCCTCGCCATCATGCTCATCCTGCTCGCGGTCCTGGCGCTCGTCGTCACCCGCTCGCTCGCCGAGAGTCCGTGGGGCGTCTTCACCATTCTCTGCACCGTTCCGATCGCGATCCTGATGGGCTTCTGGATGGAGCGGTGGCGCCCTGGTCGCACCCTCGAGGCGTCCGCCATCGGGGTGGTGCTGCTCATCGCCGCCCTCATCGGCGGGCGATACGTCGCCGCCTCACCGATGCTGGCACCGCTCTTCACCTGGCCGGCGAAGACGATTGCCTGGGGCATCATCGTGTACGGCTTCCTCGCGTCGGTGCTCCCGGTGTGGATGCTCCTCTGCCCGCGCGACTACCTCTCGACCTTCATGAAGGTCGGCACCGTCACGCTGCTCGCCGCGGGCCTTGTCGTCGTGCATCCGCCACTGCAGATGCCTGCCCTCACCCGGTTCATCGACGGCAGCGGACCGGTCTTCGCCGGCAAGCTCTTCCCCTTCGTGTTCATCACGATCGCCTGCGGCGCGATCAGCGGCTTCCACGCCCTCATCGCGTCGGGCACCACGCCCAAGATGGTCCGGCGGGAGGGCGACGCCAGGCTCATCGGCTATGGTGGCATGCTGATGGAATCCTTCGTCGCGGTCATGGCGATGGCGGCAGCCGCGGCGCTCGATCCCGGCACCTACTTCGCCATGAATGCTCCCCTCGCGACGCTAGGCGGATCGGTCGAGTCGGCAGCGGCAGTCATCCAGGGGTGGGGGTTCAGCTTCTCGCCGGCCGATTTCCATGCGCTCACGGCGTCGGTGGGTGAGCAGACGCTGCTCTCCCGCACCGGTGGTGCCGCCACCCTCGCCGTCGGCATCGCGCAGGTGTTCAGTACGGCGTTCGGCGGCGGGCTGATGGGTCTCTGGTACCACTTCGCCATCATGTTCGAGGCGCTCTTCATCCTCACCACGGTGGACGCCGGCACCCGCGTCGGCCGGTTCATGCTGCAGGAGCTGTTCGGTCATGTGTGGGCGCCGCTGGGTCGCACCTCCTGGTATCCCAGCAGCGTCCTCGCCTCGGCGGTGGTGGTGTCGGGCTGGGGCTACTTCCTCATTCAGGGCGTGATCGATCCCAATGGCGGCATCAACTCGCTCTGGCCACTCTTCGGCATCAGCAACCAGTTGCTGGCGACGGTGGCACTCTGCGTCGGCACGACAGTGATCGTGAAGGCGGGCAAGGCGAGGTTTGCCTGGGTCACCGTCGTCCCGCTCCTGTGGCTCCTCACGGTCACCTTCACCGCGAGCTGGCAGAAGGTTCTCTCCCCCGACCCGAAGCTCGGCTTCCTGTCACTGGCAGATCGTACCATGGCGAAGGTGAACGCGGGAGAGATGGCGGCGGAGCTGGGGCGCCAGGTGGCATTCAACGCGCGGCTCGATGCGACGCTCACGACGATGTTCGTGGCGGTGACGCTGATCGTCGTCGTGGTGTCGGTGCGGGAGTGGATGCTGGTGATCCGGGGCCGGAAACCGGCCCGGGCGGAGGAGACGCCCTTCGTGGAGACGGCCTATGCCGGATAGTCCCAGGACACTGCTGGGTCGTCTCGCCAGGATGATGCGCGGCATCGCCGGCATGCCCGACTATGACGCGTATCTCGAGCACCTGCGTCGCTGTCACCCCGAGCACGCGCCGCTGGGCGAGCGCGAGTTCTTTGCCGAATACCTGCGGGCCCGGTACGCCGATGGCCCCAACCGGTGCTGCTGATGCCATCGCCCCTCTCGCGGACCCTGCTTCGCAGCTTCCTGAACGGCCTCATCGTACTGGGGCCGGTCGCGCTCACCATCTACATTTGCGTGCTCGCGTTCACGTTTGTCGACGGATGGCTGCACATCCCGATTCCCGGGGTCGGGTTCGTCGTCACGGTGGCCCTGGTGACACTGCTCGGGTTCATCACGTCGAACGTGGTGGCGCGCGGCGCCGTGGGCGTGGTGGACCAGCTCTTCGCGCGACTCCCGTTCGTGCGGCTGCTCTACACTGCCCTGCGCGATGTCTTCGGCGCCTTTGTGGGCGATCAGAAGCGCTTCACCATTCCAGTGATGGTCGAGCTGGCCCCTGGGACCGGGCTCCGGGTGATGGGGTTCCTCACCCAGAAGGAATTGGGGGAGTTTGCCATGCCGGACCACGTGGCGGTGTACCTGCCGCAGTCCTACAACTTCGCCGGCCAGACCATCGTCGTGCCCGCCGATCGCGTCACCAGGCTCGAGGCGAAGCCGTCGGATGTGCTCGCGTTCATCGTCTCCGGCGGCATCTCCCACGGAAACTGAAACGGAGGCCGAAGCCCCCGCTCACCGCTCACCCCTCACCGCTTGCGCAGTTACGGCCAAGGCTTGAGCGTCGCCGTCCAGTCGGTAAGCCACCGCCCCGTTCGTGAGATGACCGCCGAACTGTCGTTTTCGAGGAACGTGTAGCCATCGCGGGAGAGCGCGGGGGCGGCGTACACGCCACGCGTCTTCGCGATGTCCCGCGCCGCCATCAGCGCCTCGAGGCTCTGCTTCGTCCCGATCCAGAGCAGCGCATCCGACGCGCGCGTCGCCGCGCGCGCGGGAATCCCCGCACTGTCCGGTGATTCGTAGATGGCGGCCAGGAATGGCGTGGCGACCGGATCGTCGCTGAAGCTGAGCAGCGTCAGGTATCGCACCTTCAGGTTCTCGTCGGGGGCCGCCTTGAAAAGCGCCATGAGGGTATCGGAGGTGCCGCCCCCCAGCCGGCCGAGCGTCCATGCGTCGGCCAGGCCGTACTTCCCGCTCGGCACCGCCTCGAGGATGCGGGCTCGCATCGCCGCATCGCCGACCTTTACGCGTTCCACCTGCAGTACGATCGCGCGGAGGGGCTCGATGAGGTCACCCGGGTCGATGCCCGGCGGTCCCTGCACTTCGCCGTCCATGATCCGGTGCATCAGCTGCTCGGCACTGTCCGCATAGGCCGGCTTCTGCAGCTCCGCCAGGCGCGTCAGTGCCAGCAGTCCTTCGTTCCAGGGAATCGTTCCGGCCAGCGCCTGGCCCGACTTCTTCCACAGGATCGCCGGATTGGAGGTTCCCATGACCCGCGCGACGGTATCGGCTGATGCCGATCCCGTCTTGAGTCCGTCGTGCAGTTCGGAGTAAGTCGCGCGCACCGAGTCGGCCAGCCGTATCTGCACCTGGGCCGACATGGGCGTCACCGCCGCGAGCGCCATTCCCGCCGAGAGAACCAGCCACTTCATGTCTGCGCCTCCTCCTTGCCGATGACCAGCAGCCACCACGCCACTGCAAGCAATGTCAGCAGGCCGGAGGCCAGCAATGCCTTCGATCCGCCGACGTACTGGTACGTCACGCCGAAGAGCGCTGCCGCCGGCAGCGCCGCGAGGCCGGTGATCGCGTTGAATGCGCCGAACCCGCTCCCCATGCGCTTCGGCGACAGTTTCGCGACCAGGGCCCGCTCCGCTGGTTCCGTAAGGCCCGCGACTCCGCCAAGCAGCAGGAATACTGCCCCGGCGACGACCGCACCGAGGTTGCGCGATAACAGGCCCACCACCAGCGCGAAGAGCAGGCTCCCCGCCGCCACGGCGATGCGCGGGCCGAGCCGGTCGGAGAGCCACCCGCCGGGATACGAACCGGCGCTGCGCACCACGTGCAGGCCGCCCCAGAGTAACGGGATGGTCGCCGCGGCCACGCCAAGGTCCTGTACCCGCAGCAGCAGCAGCGCCTCCGGCAGCCGGGCGAGCGCCAGCAGCGAGAGCGCAAGGACGGCGGGCCAGAATGTACGCGGCCGTGGCTCTGCGGAGGACTCCGTGGGCGCTACGAGGGCGGATGATGGTGCGGTGTGCCTGGTCGTGCGGAGTACTACGGTCAGCGTGAACAGTGCGAGGATGCCCGGGACCACGCTCCATCCGATCACCTGGCGCACCCCCATGCCGCGGGCGAGCAGTACCCAGGCCAGAACCGAGCCCACGACAGCGCCGAGGTGATCCAGCGCCCGGTGAAAGCCGAAGGCGCGCCCTCGCATGTACGGCGGCGTCACGTCGGCGATCATCGCATCGCGCGGGGCCGTGCGCAGGCCCTTGCCGATCCGGTCGAGGACCCGGAACCCCACGACCTGCGACGCCGCCGATGCGATCGCGCTGAGCGGCCGAACGAATACCGCCGTCGCATAACCACCCAGGATGAGCGGCCCGCGCAGGCCGGGGCGGTCTGCCAGGCGACCACTGATCCACTTGAGCGCCGCTCCCGTGAGCTCCGCGGCACCGTCGAGCACGCCGAGGATCGCGGCGCCACCGCCCAGCGTCCCCACGATGAAGTTGGGAAGGAGTGGATAGACCATCTCGCTTGCGACGTCATTCCAGAGGGACACGAACGAGAGCCCGACGACGGCGGGAGGAATGGCGCCGGACTGCTGCGGCGTACTGGTTGCGGGCAACGTCATGCGTTCAATCGATGCCCATTCCCCAGCGGATGAGGGACACTGGAATGCCGCCGTACGACAGGACCTCGTCATGGAATGCGCCGGGCGAGTAGTCCGCGCCCCGCTGGGTGCGGGCCGCGTCACGCAGGTCGCGCAGCGCGCGCCGCCCCACCGCGTCCGAAAGTCCGCTCGCCGGCAACTCGCAGTACCGGCGCACTTCCGTCTCGGCCTGGTGCCTGGTCACCGGCACGCGTTTGACCAGTTCGCCCATCGCCTCCTGCGGGCTCATGCCCCGGGTGTGCAGGCCGATGTCGAGGTCTACCTGCACCGCGTACCGGAGCATCCCCACCAGGTGCATCAGCCGGGTCTCGAGGCTCGTGTAGTATCCCTCTTCGGCCATGAGCTCCTGCGCGTAGAGCGCCCACCCGTTCGTCGTGAGGCTGGAGGTGAGACGCCGGCGCACCTCGGACGCAAGCCGTTGCGCCCGCGCGGCTTGCACGTGCCGGCCGGGCCACACCTCGTGAGCCACGACCACGGGAACGCGGTGCCTCGCACTCTCCCAGAGGTCCCCGCCGAGCACCAGGCGCCCCGGCTCCTCGGGCAGCGTGATCAGCGAGCGCTCCTCTATGAACGCCACCGCCCGGGTCATCTCGTCGTCGTACATGGCGCCAAGCGCCGAAGCATCGGCCGCATCGGCCAGCAGCCGCTCGGCGACATCGCGCCAGGAGCGCGAGGAGTCGATGCGGCGCCCCAGCGACTCGAGCTCCGACTCGAGTTCATCGCGCAGGTGCAGGCCATGGCGCCAGAGTTCCGGCGCGCTCGCCAGCAGGGCATGCTCGAAGCGGAGGCGGCGCTCGAACTCCTCCTCACCCGCCGCGAACGCGAGCGGGTCGCTGCTCGGCGTCACCCGCTCGGCCAGCGCCAGGCCGAATGACTTGAGCGCCGACAACGCTCCAACGGTGGCGACGTCGAGGCTTTCCTTGAGCTCGGGCGCGAGGTGGCTGTGCCGCCGGGTCGCCTCCACCAGGACTTCGCCGGTGACACCGAGCAGCGAGAGCGCCGTCTCGACGAAGATCACCGGGGGTTTCTCGAGCGTGTTGATGGCTGCGTCGAGGAAGGGCGGAATGTCGCGCAACCGCTCGGCCACGACCCCGGCCATCGCACCGTCGTCCGGACGGCCCAGGACCGCCACGAATGCGTCGCGCACGTGACGGAGCCAGAAGGCAGGATTTCGCCGGTGCGGTTGCTCGTACTCGAAGCGAAACCCCAGAACGCGCATGTCGTCGAGGAGTCCGGTGCGGTCGATCTCTTCCTGGTAGTCCTCCATCTCGAGCTCTTCCGCGGCGCCGGCGAGCGAGCGCACCGCCGCCAGGTGCTCACGCACCGAGTCGGCGTCGAAGCGCCCGAGGCGGCCATCCTGCTCCGTGCGCCCAGCCTTGCTCGCCGCCGCCGGGTCGAAGTGCCAGCGGACGTCGAAGTAGGATTGGCAGAGTTCGTCGATTCCGCTCACGGCCTCAGCGACCCGAGAGCTCGGCGTCATCGCCCAGGCTGGCGCTGCCCTCGAAGTGGTCGAGTATCACACGGTTCCCCAGCACGCCGCCATTGATCCGCACATCGGTCAGGCGCGCGTCCCGGCCGATGATCATGTTGGCAACCGCGCTGTCGGAGATCACGGTGCCGGTCTCGATGCTCACGTTCGGCCCCACCACGCTCCGTTCGATCTTCACGCCGTCCTCGATGTAGACCGGTTCGATGACGTCCACGCCGGCCGGAAACTCGGGCCGCCGGGCCGCACCCTTCCGGAGCAGGATCTCGTTGGTCTCGAGCAGGGTGTCGAGCTTCCCGCAGTCGTACCAGCCGCCCACCTCCGCGGTCAGGATCCGCTTGCCCCGCTCGATCATGAACTGGAACGCATCCGTGAGGTAGTACTCACCCTTGTTGGCCGGGGCGGCGAGCACGTGGTCGATCCCCTGCCACAGGCTGTCGACCGCCCTGATGTAGTAGAGCCCGATGTTGGCCAGCCTGGAGATCGGCTCCTTCGGCTTTTCCACGATGCGGGTCATGTACCCGTCCGCATCGGTCACCACCACCCCGAAACGCTGGTAGTCCTCCACTTCCTTCGCCCAGATGATGCCATCCGCGTCCGTGCGGTTGATGAGCGTCAGGTCGGCCTCGAACACGGTATCGACGAAGATGATCAGCACCGGCCCGGTGACATATGGGCGCGCCAGGTTGATCGCCCCCGCGGTGCCGTCCTGCACCTTCTGTTCTATGTAGCGCGCCGGATAGCCGTAGCGGGTGCTGCTGTAGGCCTCGACCTGTTCCTTCAGGTGGCCGGTGATGAAGATGAGCTCCGTCACGTTGAGGCCGTGCAGGCGGTCCATGACCCAGTCCATCACCGGCCTTCCCGCCACCTTGAGCATGGGCTTGGGAACGAGATGAGTATGCGGGCGAAGTCGCGTGCCCTTGCCGGCGAGCGGAATGATCACTTGCATGCGTTCGAATCCTTTTGGATGGCTGCCACCGGGACCACTTCACGCCCTCACGCCGTCACGTACTCAAGTCCTGAAGATCACCCTGCCGCGGGCCTGAACACGAACGAGCTGGGTGACGTGATGCAGGCCTTCACGCAGCTCCCGCAGCCCACGCATCCTTCCAGCTTGAGCACCGGGTGCCCATCGTCGTCGATCTCCAGCGCCCGCACTCCCTCGGGACACGCTTTCGCGCACACCTGGCACGACACGCCCTTGTAGGTGACGCAACGCTCGGGCACGAACTCCACCGTCCCGAGCCGGTAGCCGTCCCAGCCGTGCGGCGGCACCGTGAGCGCCTCTGTCGGGCAGGCACGGGCGCAGGGCATGTCGGTGCACGCGATGCACGCCTGCACCTGGATGTTCAGGTACGGCGTGCCGGCGGCCAGCCCCGACTCCGTCGGCGCGCGCACGATCGCCTGCACCGGGCACGCGGATATGCAGTCGCCGCAACGGGTGCACGCCGCGAGAAAACCGAGTTCGGGCAGCGCGCCCGGCGGGCGCAGGTATCGCTGTGGCGACATCCGCTCTTCGGTGGCGTCCACCAGGCGTTCCACCCACTGCCCGAACGCCTGCCGGAACGCGTCGCGCCGGTCCCCCCGAAAATCCACCTTGCCTCCGCTTACGTCACGTCTTCACGCACTAGAACGCCGCCTGCACGCTGAACAGCCACCGGAACGCGAACGCGTCATCCTGCGCAAAGTCGTTCCGGGAGTACGCCGGCTCGCTCAGGTAGAACGGGAAGTCGAACCGGGTGATGAATGAGGTCTTCCCGATGCGGTGATTCGCCCGGACTCCCAGCCCCGCGTCGGCCACGAAGCCAAGCGCCTCGCCGGTCGCGAGCTGGTCGGGCCCGCCGATACCCTGCGCCGCATCCCCGAACGCTGCCAGTGATACCCTGCTGAAGAGCTTCGCCTTCTGCCGCACCAGCATGGCGCGCTCGAGCTCGACGTTCGCCGCGATCAGCGCCGGGCCTGAAATCCGGAAGTCCGCCGCGCGCACCCCGGCACCGCCGGGCGCCTGGTACGGGACATCATCGAGCACCAGCAGGGATCCCTCGGAACGGAGGAATGGGTTGTAGAGCTGCGCGAACGGGTCGGAGCTGCTGAGGTAGATCTGCCGCTGCTTCGCCGCGGTGTGCGCACCCACGGCGACACCGCCGTAGAGCCGGCCCGCGAACGTCAGCTGCTTCGCGATCTCCCGGCGCGCCGTGCCCTCGATCTCGCCCCGGAAATAGAACTGGTCCAGGTCCGGCTGCACCGCCGCCAGGCCGTCTCGATTGAACACCAGGCCGCCGCCCAGCGCGAGCTTGCCGCCCAGCTGCCACTTCCCCACCCGGTTCCGGAGACCCCAGTCGGTCATCAGTTCCACAATGCCGACGTCGATGTACTGCTGGGGGTCGAGGAAGGCGGTGTTGTCGATATCCACCATCCGAAGGCTCACGCCGGCACTGCGCGTCGGTCCGAAGGTCAGGTGATCCCGCCGGCTCCACTCCCAGCCCAGCAGTCCGCCCCACCGTCCCTCGGTGCGGAAGACCTCCAGCCGCTGCGACTGGCTCGGCGCCCTGAGCCACACCGGGTTCTTGAGTCGCAGGAAGAAGTCGAACTCCTTCACGCTGGCATCATCGCCCGGACCGCCCAGGTTGTACGACAGCAGCAGCTGGTTCTCCTCGAACATGCCGAGGTAGTCCTCCCGCGCCCGCGCGCCAACCACGAGGCCGCCGGCGGTGTTGTACCAGGCGGCCGGCATGAAGCCGCGCTCGAGGCGATCACGACTCTCCGGTTCGGTGAACCAGGTATCGAAGTAGTTCGTCACCGGCGGCGATCGCTTCCCGAACAGCGTGAAGCGGTACCGGTTGTTCAGCATGTTCCAGTCGTGCGCGTGCACGGTGGGGTCGATGAGCACTTCCTTCGGTTCCGAACGGGTCGTCACCTCCACCCAGGCCTTCGGTGCCACGCCGTCGGTGCGTACCATCGCGGTGTCGTGTTCCGCGATCACTGCCACGTCGACCGGCATCATGCCGTCGCCCTTCCGCACCACCTGCACCCGCGTCACCCAGTTCTCACCCTGCCGCCGGCGCTGCACCTTGCCCACCGAGTAGTCGAACATCGGCGTGGCATGCAGCCACTGGCCGAACAGCGTGCCCAGGTCCATCCGGGACACCTCTTCCGCCACCGCCTGGAACCTCGCGCCGTCCACGTGCTTGAGCTGCCAGCGCTGGTAGTAGGTCTGCAGGATCTGGTGCATCACCGAGTCGCCGACCACGTACGCGGAGCTGCTGCAGGAACAGCTCGCCCTTCGAGTAGATCATCTGGTTGTACACGACGAAGTCGCTGTACTCGTCGCTGATGAGGCTCACGGGCTCCGACCTGCCGGCCAGGTCCATCTGCAGGACGTTGGCCTCGTTGCCGGCGTAGGTGTCGTTCTGCTTCTCCACCACCTCGCTGAACCAGCTCGACTGGAAGCTGGTGAATCCCTCGTCCAGCCATCCCTCCCGCCATTCGTTGTTGGCGAGGATGCCCATGGTGTAATTGTGCCCCAGCTCGTGGACGATGAGGCCCTGGCTCGCCGAACCGTCCATGATCATCATCGGGAACTCGGTGCCGCCGCCGTCGATGCGATGCACGTTGGTGATCTGCGGCCACACGAACGGCCCGAACAGCTGGCCGAGCCAGTTGAGCGCGATCTCGGTGCGCTTCACCGCCACGCCGCCCCAGCTCTTCTCGTCGCCCGGCTGGTAGAGCACGTGCACCAGCGTCTTCTGGAATCGGCCACCCTCGTAGCGATAGTCGGGAGCCATCGTCAGCGCGAAGTGGTGCACCGACTCGGCGTACCAGAGCACTCGCTTGTACCCGGGCGTGAGTTCGGGAGCGCCCATCCCCGCGAAGGCGCAGGCACCGTTCTGTCCCGGGCCCGGCCCCGTGACCTGCCGGGCAATCCCCGGATAGGCCTCGATGCCGTATTCCACTGCCCGCGACTTGTCCTGGTTGGCGCCGCTCCAGCCGGGATCGCCGCACACCGGCACCCCCGTGGCACCGAGGACCTGGTCTTCCGGCACGTCCAGCTGCACGCGGAAGTTGCCGAACTCGCCGTAGAACTCACCCGCCGGCACCAGCGGATGCTCTTCCCACCCGTACTGGTCATAGACGACCACCTTCGGATACCACTGCGCGAAGTCGTAGTGCCGTCCCCGCCGGCCCTGCCGCCGTGCCACCGTCGAGAGTCGCGCATCCCATTCGGTCTCGATCACCATTGAGTCGCCCGGCGCGAGCGGCGCGGGGAGCTGGAAGCGCACAACCGTGCTGTCGGGGGCGAGCGGATAGATCGCCGTCACCGGCTGGCCCATGATCCTGACGTTGCTTACATGGTTCGATGCGTAGTCCGGATCTTTCAGGTCGTTGAAGCGGCGGCGTCCCTCGACCGAGTCGGCATCACTCCATCGTGACCCGGGCCGGAACGCGTTCAAGTGCAGGTGCAGTGCGAACGAGTGCAGCGTATCGGGGGAATTGTTGATGTAGAGGATGCGTTCCGTGCCGCGCAAGACGCCGAGCGGCTCCTCGAGACGCGCCGTGATGTCATAGGCCACCCGCTGCTGCCAGTACGGAGCCGGGCCCCGGGGCAGCGTGTCGGACGGGGCGATGGCCAGCGCGAGAGTGAGAAGCGTGAGCATGGGATGGCTGATGAAGACGGGAACGGGGAACAGGGAACAGGGAACAGGGAAATGTAAGCCACCAGCGAACTTACGACTGATCGTTCACCCTGAATTCACCACACTACGTATAGTCCGTAATATGACGGCAATGACTACTAATAGTTGACAAGATTGCGGTAATGCACAACATTAGTCTGAGTAATGCCGTTTCATGCTCCCAGTTACCGCTCCGGTGGCAATATGGCCGACGAGCTCGACAACATCGCCCTCCAGATTCTCGACCTGCTCGCCGCAGACGGCCGCATGTCGTATCAGGCCATCGCCGACGAGGTCGGCCTGTCCCGCCCCGCCGTCATGGAGCGCGTCAAGCGCCTCGAGGAGTCGGGCTACATCACCGGATACCACGCGCACATCGATCGCGCGCGTATCGGCCGGCCCATCACCGCCTTCGTGGCGGTGCGCTATCCCGTGTCCAACGGCAGTGGTCTCGAGGGCGGCATCCAGACCCTGGCCGGACATCCTGACGTACTCGAGTGCCATCATGTTGCAGGCGAGGACTGCTACATCCTCAAGGTCGCGGCCCCGTCCCTCGACAAGCTCAGCGACGTACTGCGCGCGCTGCGCGATGATGGCCAGCCGGTGAGCACCCGCACCACCATCGTCCTCTCCACCGTGTTCGAGAAGCCCGGCGTGCGTCCAGGCGTGGCGGCGACCTGATGGCCATGCTCCGCGGCCGGGTGCTCGCCGCCTATCTCATCGTCTGCGTCGTGTGGGGCTCGACCTATCTCGCCATCCGGGTCGGCGTGGCCCACGTGCCCCCGTTCCTGTTCGCCGGGGTGCGCTTCCTCACGGCCGGTGTGCTGCTTGGCGCCTTCGCCCTCTGGCGCGGAGAGCGCCTGCCGCGGTCACCCCGCGTGTGGGCACTGCTTGCCGTCCTGGGCGGGCTTTTCTTCCTCGGCGGCAACGGCGGTGTCGTGTGGGCCGAGCAGTTCGTGCCGTCCGGCCTGGCCGCGATCTACGTGGTGACGGTGGCACTCTGGACGGCGCTGTTCGACGCGCTCATTCCCGGCGGAAAGTCGAAGCTCAACGGACGCGTGCTCACCGGCCTCGTCTTCGGCTTCCTCGGCAGCATGCTGCTGGTCGGCGTCACACCGGACGAACTGCTCCGCGCAGACCTCGCCGGCCCTGTCGCGCTCATCCTCGGTAGTGCGTCATGGGCCCTGGGCACCGTCTTCGGCAAGCGGCTCGGGCTCAAGGTGCCGGTCAACATCTCATCGGCCGCGCAGATGTTCGCCGGCGGCGCGTTCATGCTCGGTGCCGGGCTCGCGAGCCGGGAAGCGATTCCCGCGCAGATCGCGCCCGAAGCCATCTGGGCGTTCCTGTACCTCGTCGCCTTCGGCTCGATCCTGACGTTCACCGCGTACACCTACCTCATGCGGAACGCATCGCCGACGGTGGTGGGAACCGCGGCCTACATCAACCCGATCGTGGCCGTGCTCCTCGGCTGGCTCTTTCTCGACGAGCCGATCACCGCACGCACCCTGCTGGCGATGGCCATCATTCTCGCGTCGGTGCTGCTCATCCAGCTCGGCACCCGGCCGGCCGCGAAAGAACAAGCGGCCGTCAAGGGTGACGGCCGCCTGGTGGAGAACGAAGCGTAGGTCCGCTCGATCTCTAGCGCGTAAGCAGCTGCCGGCGCAGGTTCGCCATCCGACGGCGCAGTGACCCGTCGAAGATCTGGTCCCCGACCTTCACCAGCGCACCGCCCAGCAGTGAGCGGTCCACGAAGAACGTCGGGTGCACTTCCTTGCCGAACGCACGTGACAGATCCGCCCGAATTGACTCCTGCAGTTCCTTGTTCGGTTCCCGCGCCAGGGACACGACAGCGCGAAGCCGGTTGAACTTGATGTCCACCAGCGCACCATACTCCCGCGCAATATCCGCGAAGTACAGCTGTCTGCCCCGGCGCACCACCGCCTGGATGAACCGGACGAACTCCGCCGGCACCGACTTGAGCCCCTGGCCCACCAGCTCCACCTTCCGGGCCTTCGGCACGCGCGGTGACGTCAGCACCGCCTCGATCTCAGGCGAGGTGGTAATGGCCGCGGCCACCGCCTCGATCAGCCCCGCATACTCCTCGGCGCGACCGGTCGTCTCCGAGAGCGCGAACAGCGCCTCGGCGTAGTTCCTGGCGATCGCGGGATTCCTCAATGCTTCTCTCCCAGCGTGGCCAGGTAGCTCGTGACGAGTTTCCGGTCCGCTTCGCTGTCGAGCCGCTCGCCCACCAGTTTGGACGCAGCCGCCAGCGACAGGTCCACCGCTTCCTTCCGCAGTTCCCCGATGGCGCGATCGCGCTCGGCCGAGATGTCCCGCCGGGCGCGCGCCAGCAGTTCATCCTGCTCCGCCTTCGTCTGCTCCACCGCCGCCGCCCGTTCCCGTTCCGACTGGGACTTGGCTTCAGCCAGGAAGGCGGTGGCCTGTCCGCGGGCATCGGCGAGCGCCTTCTGGTTCTGCTCGGCGAGCCGCTTCGCCTCTTCGTGCAGGCGCGCGGTGTCCGCAATCTGGTCCGCCAGCCGCTTCTCTCGCGCCTCCACCGACCCCACGATCTGGGGCCAGGCGTACTTCCTCAGCAGGAACAGCAGGACCAGGAAGACAGCCCAGGTCCAGAAAAACAGGCCGAAGTTCACCTCGAAGGGACTGACCGGCGCCCCAGCCGGCGGCTCCGTCCGCAGCAGTGCCAGCAGTGGCAGTACCATGGGTCTAGAGCAGCTTGAAGAGGAGCGCGAACACGAGCGCGATGATCGTGGCGCCCTCGAGCAGCACAGCGAACAGCAGCGCCGCCCCGCGGATCTCGCCCGCAGCCTCCGGCTGCCGCGCGATGCCATCGGCGACCGAGCCACCGATACGGCCCAGGCCGATGCCTGCGCCGAGGATGGCGAGCCCGATGCCGATGCCGGCGCCGAGCAGCGAGTTGGTGTTCCGGGCGACTTCCACGGAGGCGGGTGCCGCGTCCTGGAGCAGTGCAAGCATGTTCAGCATGTGCGTTACGTCCCTTTTGTCGCTGGGAGATGAGTGGTCTGTTTCGCTGCCGGTCCGAACGCCGCGTCTCCCGCGCGCCGCCTCGCCGTAACCGCAAATGCCTCTGGCTTGCGGTATTCACCGGGACGTTCGCCCGGCTACCTGGTCGGATCGCGTCAGCGCCCGCGTCACGACCGGAACAACTTCACTATCCTCACGTCTTCACGTCCTAGTGGTGTTCCTCCTGCAGGAGCCCGATGAACACCGCGCTCAGCAATGCAAAGACATACGCCTGCAGGAAGGCCACGAACAGCTCCAGCAGCATCATCGCCGTCACCAGCGCCGCCGTCACGACCCCGACGGCCCAGTTGAGGCCGATGATGCGGCCGAAGATGAAGATGATCCCGAACAGCGACAGGATCACGAAATGGCCCGCGGTCATGTTGCCGAAAAGTCGCACCGCCAGCGCAAACGGCTTGACCAGCTTGCTGATGAGCTCGATCGGCGCCATCGCGATCGACATGGCCATGGCCCCCGCGCCGGGCATCCCGTCGACATGGGGGAAGATCGTCCCCATGTAGCCCTTGGGCCCCAGCTTGATGAAGCCCGCCACCTCGATCACCAGGAACACCAGGATGGCGAGGGCAGCGGTGACGGCGAGGTTGCCGGTGGGCGAGGAGCCGTTCGGGATCAGGCCGAGCAGGTTGCAGAACAGCACGAAGAAGAAGAGCGCCACGATGAGCGGCGCGAACCGCTCGCCATGCGGAATGTTCGGCGAGCACTATTTCGTTGCGGACCCAGAGCACCGCGGCCTCGACCGCGCCGCTGAAGCCGCGCGGATGCTGGCCCGTCTGCCGGGTCTTCTGCAACTGGCGGCCGGCGATCCACATCATCAGGAAAACCAGGATCGCCGCCAGCAGCATGAAATAGACGTGCTTGGTCGGGGAAAAGTTGAGCGTCAGCGAACCGATGTGAACGTCCGGCCACCGCGGCAGATGAATCGTGGTGTGGTAGAACGGAAAGTCGATGGGGATCGTCCACGCATCGGCGGTATGATGCAGCACCATCTCGCCGATGTTGGGCCCCGGTTCCTGCGACGGATCTATCATCATCGTGTACGGCGCAGCTCCAGTACGAGCAGGGGGATGAGCACCCCGAGATATCCCAGCGCCGCAGGCAGCGGCGGAAACAGTTTCCGGTCGAGCAGCACGGCAACGGCCAGCAGGATCACGCCACCGAATCTGAGCGCCGTGCCCCAGAGCCAGCCCCGGGGGAACGGGGCGCGCGGCGCCGCCGGCCGGAGCGCCAGCCGGTACGCAGCTACCTGGATGGCGAGAGCCAGCAGTCCGAACGCTCCCGCTGCAACCACGGCCGCTCCGCCGAACAACAGCGCCGAAAGCCCCATGACCAGCGCAACCAGCGCCGCGCCCGGGGCCAGCAGGCTCACTCGCCCTTGTCCTTATGGTCCTTCGCCAGGCCCGCCATCACCTTGCGGTACACGGAGTAGAAACTCAGTCCGCCACCGACCAGGAGTCCCGTAATCGTCAGCGCCGGGAGGATGTGGAGCCAGCGGTCGAGCAGGAACCCCATGCCGGCGAAAAACAGCGTCCCGGCGGCGAACTGCATCCCCAGGGAAGCATACCGGTACACCTCCCGGTTCTCCGCTTCACGCCCCGGTTGTGGCATAGCCGGACGATTTTAGCTTCTTGTGAAAAAAGGCGCAAGCGGCGTGGCCATGCCACTTTCGCGACCTCGCGAGCGTAACTTCCAGCTTCACTTCACCGTCGGGAACCGATGACCGCCACCAAGGCCGCACCCTACCACCGATCTCGAGCGCCTCGAGCGCCTGGTCTCGGCCGTTGCCTCACCTCCGAACCCAGGTCGCCCAGCGCATCGTCGGTCAGGACGCGGTCGTGGACGGCATCCTGACGGCGATTCTTGCCGGCGGACATGCCCTCCTCATCGGCGTCCCCGGGCTCGCCAAGACCCTCATGGTGCAGACGGTCGCCGAGGCGCTCAAGCTCAGCTTCAACCGGGTGCAGTTCACCCCCGACCTGATGCCCGGTGACATCACGGGCACCGAGATCATCGAGGAAGACCCGACCACGGGGAAGCGCGCCTTCCGCTTCGTGCCGGGCCCGGTCTTCGCCAATGTCGTGCTGGCCGACGAGATCAACCGCACACCCCCCAAGACCCAGGCCGCGCTGCTTCAGGCCATGCAGGAGCACAACGTTACGGCGGCCGGCACGACCTATCGGCTGCCCGATCCCTTCTTCGTGCTCGCGACCCAGAACCCGATCGAGCAGGAAGGCACCTATCCCCTGCCCGAGGCACAGCTCGACCGCTTCATGCTCGAGCTGCGCGTTGCGTATCCGAGCCGGAGCGAGGAAGAGATGATCGTCGAGCAGACCACCGGCAGCCGGCACGGCGAGATCCGGCCGGTGCTCGACGCCGAGCAGCTGCTCGGGATCCAGGACCTGGTGCGGCGCATTCCGGTGTCCGCCGGCCTCATTCGTGCCGCCGTGCTGCTCGCGCGCATGACCCGGCCAACCGATGTCGACGCTCCCGCGCTGGTAAAGGAGTATGTGGACTGGGGCGCCGGCCCGCGTGCGTCGCAGTACCTGGTGCTTGGGGCCAAGGCGCGGGCCGCGATGGCGGGCCGCCCCATGGCCGATCTCGATGACGTGAAGGCGGTGGCGCAATCGGTCCTGCGGCATCGGCTGGTCACCAACTTCGCGGCCGAGGCGGCGAACCGGAGCAGCGAGGACCTGGTGGCAGAGCTGGTGGCGGGTTCGCGCTGGAGCAGCGTGGCGTAGCAGCGGTCACTGGCCCCAAACGAAAACGCCCGGGCATCCGCCCGGGCGTTCTTGTTTGTTCAACAAGAAACCTAGAGCAGGTTGTCGATCGGGTCGAGCAGGTCCTCGAACGCGTCGATCCCCTTGAGCACAGCGCCCCAGATGGCGGCGAGCGCAGCATACTCCGGAGTCGTGAGCGCCGATCCGTCCGGCTTGGTGATGCTCGTGACCTGTGAGTTCTCGTCCAGGGTCACCACCGCGAATGCCGCCCCGTTGACGGCGGCGGTGAGCTGTCCGCCGGCTGCCGCCATGCTGCCCTCGATGCCTACATCCCCATGCGGTCCCGACACGGTGACGTCCACGCCCACCGCGGCCGCCGGGGTGGAGACCTGCGTGACATCAATGAGGTAGACGAGGTTCAGGTCGCGCGACGGCACGTCGAGGCGATAGTCGAAGCCAAGCGTTCCGTTCGCCGCGTCGGAGTAGCTGTTGTGCAGGTCGAAGTTGACCAGCGTGGTGCCGTCGGTGGCGAAGCCGTCCACCACGACCTGTCCGCCGGAAGCGGTAGCTGCGCCGGACACGCCATAGCTGAGGTAAGTTGTTCCGCCCGACACGAGCTGCAGCCGCAGTGCGTTGGCCGTCGCGGTGCTTTCGTCGAGAATGTCGGCATAGCCGGCCTCGGCGAGCGGCTCGACTGGTACCTCAGTGACCGGGTTGATCGCGTACAGGATGAACCGGACGCCGGACGCCGGGGCGCCCGTGCGTGTCGGTCGCCTCATACTGCGCCGTACCGCTGTTGTACTCGAAGGTCTTGCCCAGCACCTCGGCGGGAAGCACCGCCAGCGCCACGCTGGTAGTGGTGCGTGCGTTGAACCCGGTCGCCGATCGTACCACGCGCCGGGCCGATGCGGCCAGGCTGGTGGATGACGCCGCGTCCTGGATCGCCCCGAACGAGTTGCTCACGAAGGGTGCCCCGAACACGCCGTCGATGCCGCCGGCCGCCCATCCCAGGCTCGCCATCGATGGCGAACTGAACGTGGCCGACACCGCATTCACGTCGCTGCTGGTGCCTTCAGCGTCGAAGGGCGCGCCGCTGCCGTCGTTGCCATCGCCGCATCCGGCAAGGACAAGGGCGGTGCCGGCGGCAAACCAGAGGGTTCGAAGCGGGACGTGAGTGAATCTGGACATCTGCACCTCCTGAAGGGTCGACTCCGCCCTGCAACGGGTTGCGTGCAGGGCAGTCACGAACATGCAAGGCATTGTGGCACAACTACATGCCTTGATTGCTCCTGTGGGTTGTCACGTATACATCCGCCTCGACGGGCAACCGGTATGCCAGTGCGGGCGGCGTTGTGACCCGTGTCCCGTTTGACGCTGTGTTGATCCTGCGGCATATCCTCTGTGCTGACCCCAATCCGGGCCCGTATGCCTGCACACTTCCAGCTCCGATGCCTCGGGGAACCTGGCCTCTTCACCATGGGAGGGCGGCAGGTCAAGCTGCGTACTCGCAAGCAGCTCGCCCTGCTCTGCTATCTCGCGATGGAGCAGCGCACGCACACGCGTGATGCGCTGGCGGAACTGCTCTGGCCGAAGGTGACCCACCAGGAGGCTCGCCATTCCCTCTCGACGGCGATCTCGGGGCTCCGTGGCAAGCTGGGCAAGGAGCTGTTCGAGTCCGTCGGAGACCGCTTCCGGCTGCGCCCGGGCGTCATCGCGCTCGATGTCGACCGACTCCTCAAGGGCGAGGTACTCGCCACGGATTTCGAGGAAGCACTCGACGTCGACGGGTTCCTGCAGTCATTCGAACTGACGGATGCCGTTCCGTTCTCGCACTGGCGAGACGGCGAGCACGCCCGGCTCCTGCCGAACGTGCGCGATGCGCTCGTGGTCCTCATCGATCACTGCCGCCGCACCGGAGATTTCCGCCAGATCGAGACCCTCGCACTCCGGCTCCTCCGATTTGACTCGCTCAGCGAGGAGGGCATCCGTGCGCGCATGGAGGCGCGCGCCTTCGCCGGCGACCGGCTCACGGCGCTTCGCCTGTTCAAGGAATGGAAGGCCGTGCTGGCGCGTCAGCTTGGCGCGGTGCCGTCCCCGCTGCTCGAGGGCATGGCGCTCCGTCTTCGTCGGCGCGAGTGGGAGCGGCCCGAGTCTCCCGATATACCGGCGGTGCGCACCGATCAGTGGCGCGGCCGGCCGTTCGTCGGCCGGGGACGCGAATATCGCGAGCTCTACGAGGCCTGGGAGGGAACACAGCGCGGTGCGGCGCGACACCGCTTGCTCCTGGGCGACTCCGGCATCGGAAAGAGCACCCTGGTGGAGCGCCTCACCACGGCCGCTGGCCTCGAGGGCGCCACGGTGGCGCGGGTACAGTGTCACGAGGTGGAGCGAGAGATCCCCTATGCGACGGTCTCGGGGCTCATCGCCCAGGTGGTCGAGCGCCCCGGTTCCTCGGGAGCGCCACCCGACGCCCTCGCAGAGCTGGCGCAGACCATTCCGGCAGTGCGACAGCGCTTTCCGGTGCTCCCGCCGCCGCTCGAGAGTCAGGGTGATGCGGCGCGCATCCGGTTTACAGAGGCGGCGCATGCGTTGATGGCTGCGGTCGCCGATGAGCACCCGGTCATTCTCGTGGTGGACGACGTGCACCACGCTGACGACGTGAGCCTCGCGGTCCTCCATCGCATCGTCCGGCTGGCCGATACCCAGCGCATCCTCATGCTCTTCGTGGCGCGCCCGGGAGAGCTTCAACAGTCGCCGCAGGCGGCCCGGCTTCGGGACAACGGCGCATCACTCGGCATTCATCCGCTCGAGGTGCAACCGCTCGCGGAGGATGACAGCAAGGCCTTCCTCGACCTCCTCGTGGTCGAACTCCAGTTGTCTCCATCGGCAACCGTGCGTCGGGCGCTGCTGGGTGCGGCAGCTGGGTTTCCCCTTGTCCTCGAACTCCTCGTGCGGGACTGGGCCAGGAGCGGCGCCCAGTGCCTTGCCCTCAGCCTGGATGCGGTGACGGCCGATGCGGGGCGCAAGAGCGAGCCTGGCGAGGCCTACCAGCTCCTGCTCGACCGCCTCGTGCGGACGCTCGATCCGGGCACGCGCAATACGCTCCATGTGGCGGCGGTACTTGGACCGCGGTTGAACGACTCAGGGCTCTACTCGCTGGCCGATCTCAAGGTGGGTGAGGTGATGACGGGCCTCACCACGCTGGTGCAGTTCCGCATCCTTCGCGATGGCGGCGACCATCTCGAGTTCTCGAACGACCTTGTGCGGGCCCACGCGTACTACGCCGTACCGGCGCCCATGCGACTGCTGTTGCACCGGCTGATCGCCGACGTCCTGCTGGTGCGCGCCGCCGAGGGGGACGACTCACTGGGATTGGAGATCGCGTGGCACTGCATGAGGTGTGGGAGGAAGGAGGAGGGTACCGAGCACCTTCTGTTAGGCGCCCGCGCCTCGATCCGCGGGGTGCGGTGCACGAAGCCGAGAGCGCAGGCTGGGGTCGGGACTTGACTCGCTAAATGGCCACGGCTCGAAGAGGCACGCCTGCTGCTTGTGGAGCTGCTTCAAGAACAGAGTCGTTGGGACGAATCGTTGGCCTTGCTTTCTCCTTTCCTGAAGAGCGGTCTGACAGTAAGTGGCGAATGCCTCGCTGGTCTGGCGCTGCTTGCTCCGATGACGGCCAAGCGAAAGCACGACGAACAGCGCTCTGTAGCGCTTGGCTTATCGCTGTATCTCGACTCGCCCATGGATCCACAGACTCGGCTACGGGCTCTCAGGCTTGCGGGACCCTGGTGTCCCAGGTGACGGACTCCCGTCCTTGCCAGCGCGTTGCTGGAGGCGCGAACGCCGTCAGATCGTACTGCAACTGGTTAGACGATGACGATCTAGAGTGGGACACACAGATCGTCTATCTGACACATCACACTCATGAACGTCTCGAACAGAGCGAGATCACTTACGAGCGCCTTCGGAGAGCTGGCGTTCGAGCAAAGGCGTATACCGTCGCGAATGCTCGCTCGTCACGGATCCTGACGGGCATCGGGCTATGCCACCGTCGCGCAGGGCGATACGCTGCAGGCGATTACCTCCTACGAGAGCGCTATGGAATTCTAAGTCGCTCGAGAGGGAGACATCACTGGCGACGGCGCATGGGGCACTGGCATCTTGCTACAGCGACTTGGCGACACCGAGCGCCAGAGGCATGCACTCCGTGCAGTCCCGCACGGCTTGCCTCAAGATTTCTTTCAGATCAACTCAGTCTTTTCGCGTACGAGGCCTGTTACCTGTTGGGCGATTTCAACGCGGCTAGAGTTCGGGCGACTATCTGGAGGCGTGTCCCTCCGCAATACTGAACGAGCAAGCTCTCCAATCCCTGCTCTTCTGCCGAGCGGATCTGGCGTGGCTGGAGGGCCGCAGGAAGGCTGGCCTTGAACTCGGCAGGGCAGGAATCTTATCTACCACCGGGAAACAGTCTCCATTTCGAAATACGTCAGCGCAGTGGCACGCTGGCTAGCCTTGATTCGAGACCAAGGCGATTGGGCAGATTCATTCGCGGATATTGCGTTAGGTGTTGAACAGCTCCAGGCCGTGTGCTGGTGGGATGAAGCCGAGCGCCTGAGCGCCCTGAGCAAGACTCTGCGAGAGCGTGAGTGCTAAGCCGTCGATACGAGGATGAACTATCAATCGCCTTGCAGCGCGTACCGCGAATCTTTCAACTATCTCAGTCGATACGGACTTTGATGTAGTCCGCCATCGCATGCTGCGATCAAATTTAAGCGCGCTTGGTCTTCCAGAAAGCGCCTGAGGGTCGACTGACCCTGAGGGAACGCGGCGCCAGGGCTACTTCTTCCGAAGACCCGATGGTCCAGCAATGAGACGCCTTACCGCCACCGATGAAACGGCCACATCCACAATCGCAGGATCAAACTGGGTACCGCGACACTTCTGGAGCTCGCGCAATGACGATCTCCAGACCCAAGCGCTTTCGGTACGGCCGATCAGTAGTCATCGCGTCGATTGTATCGGCGATGAGAATGATGCGCGAAGCGAGCGGAATAGTCGACCCCGTGATGCCGTCAGGATATCCCTGACCGTCCCAACGCTCATGGTGGTGACGAACTGCGTGCTGAATGGCGCCGCGGAACTTCGAAATGATACCGACGAGTTCCGCACTCTTTGCAGCGTGAGTCTGCATTAGCGCTGTCTCTTCATCGGTCAGTCGCGACTCCTTACGAAGCAGCGGCGCGAACTCCTCGTGAATCTTACCCACGTCATGTAGGAGCGCCGCTGTCTCCACCTCCTCGATTTGCTGGGCCGACAGCTGGAGTTCCAGAGCGATCGCACGCGACAGCTCCCGTACCCGGAGCGAGTGACCTGACGTGTATGGGTCACGAGCCTCGATTGCCTTAACCATTACCTGCAGGAGTTCTTGGCCGCTCTCCTGCACGTCCTTGGTACATCGCGTAGATGTGCCGCAAGCGCCGACGAAAGGGAGAATCAGCAGGATCAACCCAATCGGCCCATAGCCGATCGCATCCGCCTTCACATAGAACCACGCCATCATCGCCGAAAGAACACCCGCGCCGAGATCATATCCAATAATGCCCCGGGAGTTCAGATGCCAGACCTCACGGAATGGGCGATCCGCACTGAGCGATACGACGCCGGCCACCAGGAGCTTGTTTAGCGACAACGTAGATGCCGACTTGAACGAAGAAGAGGAAGAGGTCCCGCTGCACACTCGGCTGCTTCGACTTGACCGGAAGAGAGGAAGGCTGGCGGGAAGGAACCGCCTAGGACGACTTGATAGACAAAGTGCTCCGAGTACGACAGACAGGACTCGCTGGGCGGTGTTGAACAGCAGCCTCTCGGGTGCACGGTCACCGCTGAGCTCAGGTCATCAAGTGAGTGCGAGACGCCAGTACAAGCCCCCCCAGAATCCCCCGAACAGCGCAGCCGCCGCAAGATGTACGACGAATGCACGTGGACCCACGTGCACCGACCCTGTACTCATGGGAGAGCGATCCAGCAGGAACGCAACAGCGCATAAGCGCTCACCATCGCCAGGGCGCCCGGGAATGGCGCTCGCACCTGCCACGCGCAAGTCATCGCGACAGCCGATTGTCACGCTAGTACAACAGCGACACATCTACGTCGACGTCGCCTTCACTGACGAACAAGTCATTTGATCGCCTCTAAGAAGTTGGGGGCCACCAGACTACGCGCTTAGCTCCCACTCGTCGCCGCCGTGGAGCAGCGAGAGCAACCAGGCCACGATGTTCACTGAATCGGCCTTGCGCGTCGTCATTGAGCGTCACCTCCCTCCGAGACCACTTCGTGTTGCACCTTCATGAAGTGGCGAGCCCCGCTATGGCTCTCCGTGACGCTCCGCTTTTTGACCCGCTAATCTCCGCTATTTCCTGCTCGCGTAGACCGGGGCCCCCCTTAAATCCGTTGAAGTTCTTCGTCCTCGCGAAACCAGGTTGCGGACCCGGTCCCGCCGAACACTTCACAACTTTGCCACTGCTGGAAACGCAATCGCGCTACGAGGGCCGCCTCAGGTTGGCCCACCGGTTCGTCGCATCCATGACGGCGAACACCGCCGCCCGCTCGGCGCTCTCACGGATCTCGGCCGTGCCCGTCAGCAGCACCGTCTCGCGGCCGCTCAGCCCCTGCGCCACGATGAACACGAACTCGCGATCGAACTCCTCCACCATCCGGACACCCTCGAGCGCCAGGGAGTGATCGCCCAGGAGGCGATCCACCGACGAGAGCGCGGCCTTTGCCGCCGCCTCGACCCGGCCCTTGATGTTGTCCATCGCTTCCTCTTCCGCGTGCTCCACCTGCCCGTCCATCGAGAGCGACACCTGCACCGTCACCCGGTGCGGCCGGCGCCCGGCGAGGACCGTGACGTTCTCGAAGAGCATCGCGCGCTGGAGCGACCGGTCGCGCACCGCCGTCGACTCGAGCGCCTCCAGCGGCTTCACGTCCGCCGTCTGCGCGATGCTGATCTTGCGATGGTCGATCTTGAGGCCGAGGTGCGCCAGCAGCGCGGACTCGATGTTCCGCACCAGCTGCTTCGGCTGCAGCCCCGCCTGCGCCAGCACGTGCACCTCGCTCACCTCGCCCAGCGGCGTGGTGACCACCCGCGCCGACAGGATCCCCTCGAGACTCGTGAGGAGGTTCTCGGCCCGGCGCACTCCCCACGGATCCTGCACCTCAGGCGACGGCGTTGGCCGCGGGCCTGGGCTCGAACCGGCGCCGGGCGCACCCGACATCGGCTGACGGAACGGAGATCCGGTCACGTGCGTGTCACCTCGTGCTGCCGAAGTAGATGCGCCTCGGCGATGAGATTGCGTCCAGCCATCTTCGCGCGGTACAGCGCGCGGTCTGCCGCCACCAGCAGGTCACCATCCGCCGGCCGGTGCGGATCGAATTCCGCCACGCCGATGCTCACGGTGACCATTCCCGCCGGGTACCCGAGCCGGCGACCCACACCCTCGATGCCGGCCCTGAGCGCCTCGGCCACGCGCGTCGCTCCCGCCAGGTCGGTCCGCGTGAGGATCACGACGAACTCGTCACCCCCGTACCGCGCCGCCACGTCCGACGCACGCACCGCCGCCCGGATCTCGGCCGCCACCGCGCGAAGGATGTCGTTCCCCGCCTCGTGGCCGTACCGGTCGTTCACCAGCTTGAACGAGTCGAGGTCGATGAACAGGACCGCGAAGGCTTCGTCACTTCGCTTGCTGCGCTCGACCTCGTACTGCAGGCGCTCCTGGAGCACCCGGTACGTCGCGAGCCCCGTCAGCACATCGACCGCGGCGGCTCGCACCGCTTCGTTCGCCCGGCGCTCCTCGTGCGGCGGGCACTGCTTCAGGCTGGCCCGGCCCGCGACCGCCGACCGCGCGAACTGGAGACAGGTGCCGTAGCCGCAGGCGCCGCAGTTCCAGGGCTTGCCGTTCGGCGCCGTCCCGATGGACCCGAGCACCGCCTCTACCGCTGCCGCATCGGCCGGGGCCGGGCGCGGCTTGATCTCGAACGTGGCGCCGATGCTGCCCGTGAACGCCCGGTCCACCACCGGACTCCGGCTCCTCGGCGGCTCGGCACTCGCCACGAGCGCGCGCCGCCAGTACAGCTCCTCCTTCGGTCCCGAGAGCGGATGGTCGAGTGCACCCTCGTTCGAGAGAATGTCCACGAACCCCAGCTCGAGCCGGTCCGTCGTCACGGCGCGGGCGAGCGCCGGCAGCGCATCGAGCCCACGCACGATCTTGAACCGGCTGCCCGCGTGACGCGACTCCTCCAGCAGTGCGAGGGGCATCCCGCCCGCCGCACTCAGGTGCCGGCGACGCTCCTCGGGGATGCGCTGGAAAAACGTCGGCTGCGTCAGGGCGCTCACACTGCGCATGCGCAGGAGCTGCTCCAGGTCCGAGAACGTCACCGCCGCATCCACCTCGGGACACGAGGGCGGCGCCACATGCCCTGCGTAGACCACCGGCAGCGAGGCGCCATATCGCGCCCGCAGGTACCTCGTCTCCGCCACCGTGGGCGTCGCCACCGGCGCCAGGTACGGCACCAGTTCGGGATACTTCGTCCGCACCGCCTCCACCACCACCGGGTCCGTCGAGCGGACCAAGGTGCCCCACGGCTCATCTTCCCAGAGCCGCAGGTACTCGCTGGCGACCAGTTCGTCGCCGATGACCCCCCGGGTGACGACCCGGAAGCCTGCCTCGTGGCAGGCGTTGATCACCTGTTCCGGCGTTGCCGGGTAGAAATGCGCCGCCGATTCGGGGCTGAGGATCAGGGCGGCCGTTCCCTGACCAGCCAGCTCGAGCGCCCGTCCCAGCTCCCCCGTGACCTTGACCGCCTTGTGGGGGCAGGCTGGAACGCACTCGCCGCAGCGGATGCAAGACTCGTCCACTACGCGCAAAAGCGGTGCCTCCCCAACGACTTCGATCGCATCGGAGGGGCATATGCGAACGCAAGCCAGACAAGCGACGCAAAGGTCAGCGTCGATCAGGAAGCTCAGCAAGGACTTTCCCGTGTTGGGACGGAGGGAACTGCGCAGGGAATATCGGCAGGCGGGTTCGCTAGTGTCAAGACTCGGCGGAGTGCAAATTTTTGACACTCGCTCGATTAGCCGCATTCTGAGAGGCTAGTCAGGAGTCAAGATTGTAGGCTCTTATTTTACGATACAGTGTCCGCTCGCCGATCCCCAATTGCTCTGCGGCGCGCCTCCGATTTCCACGGAAGTCCTTGAGGGCAGCGGCGATAGCCGCCTTCTCCACCTCGGCCATGGTCATGCCGGGGCGGTAGACAATTTCCTCGGGCTCCGGTTCATCGATGGGGGTGACTGAAATCTCGCCAATCTCGGGCCGAGGCGTCAATTCGATCATGCGAGCAGGCACTCGCTCCTGCCCGTCCAGGCGTCTCCGGAGCTCCTCCACCTGGAGCTTGAGCTCCATCAGGCTTCTCAGGAAGAACTCGAGCTCCGGCCCCCCGACCCCGGGCCCCTGGCTGATCCGGGCTGGGAGCAGGCTTCCCGGTCCATGAAGCACATCCTGGGGGATGTCCGAGGCCCGGATCTCGGCCCCCGGTGCCAGGACCACCATCGATTCGATGAGGTTACGGAGTTGTCTGATGTTTCCAGGCCACGGTGCACTGACGAGCACATCCATCGCTTCCGGGGTGATGCCACGGAAATGCCGGTCGTGAGCCTTGGAGAACTCCCGGATGAACCGGCGCACCAGCAGCGGAATGTCCCCCCGCCGTTCCCGGAGCGGCGGCAGGTAGACGTTGAGGACGTTGAGCCGGTAGAACAGGTCCTCCCGGAACTCACCGAGGGCGACGACGTCCCGGATGTTCCGGTTGGTCGCCGCCAGCACCCGCACGTCCACCTTGATCGCCTGGGTCCCGCCCACCCTGTAGAAGGTGCGCGTCTCGAGCACCCGGAGGAGCTTCACCTGGATGGCGGGCGAGGTCTCGCCGATCTCATCCAGGAACAGCGTGCCGCCGTCGGCCAGTTCGAACCGCCCCAGCCGGCGCTCTGCCGCCCCGGTGAACGATCCCTTCTCGTGGCCGAAGAGCTCGCTCTCGAGCAGCGTCTCCGGCAGGGCCCCGCAGTTGACCGCGATGAACGCCTTGCCGCGTCGCGAGGACAGGTCGTGCAGGGCCTTCGCCACCAGCTCCTTGCCCGTGCCCGACTCGCCCTGGATGAGCACCGTGCTCGAAACCGGCGCCATCTGCTCGATGCGCACCAGCACTTCCTGGATCGGCGCACTCTCACCCACGATCCCGGTGCGTTCCTGCAGGCGCCGGCGTTCGATCAGGCGCCGCGCCACCGCTACTACTTCTTCGGGCCGCGCGGGCTTGGTCATCACGCCGGTCACGCCCAGCTGCACTGCCTTGTCGGCGTCCTCGGTGTCGGTGGGCTCGAGCAGCGCCAGCGTCGACACTTCGCGATCGTGGGCATATGCCACCAGCTGCCGTGCCGGTGGCTCATAGAGGGCGCCGGTGAGGATGATCAGCGCCGGATGCTCACGGCGGACCGCGGACCGGGCATCGTCGAGCGCCGAGATGGCATTGGTGGAAAAGCCGGCGCCCTCGAATGCGGCATTGAGTGGCACCGCCGTCTCGAGGTCGTCCAGCGTAATGAGAACCTTGTCGGCCATCAGTGATCGACTCCGCTTCCCTTGATCAGTGCCACCGCATGTTCCACCAGGTCGTCCAGTACCGCGAGTCCGTCGCGCACGCCACCGGTGCTTCCCGGAAGGTTCACGATCAGGGCTCGCCCGCGCACGCCGGACACGCCGCGCGACAGCGCCGCCCGATGGAACCGCGGGTACACCGCGTGTCCGCAGCGCCTCGGCGATTCCGGGCGCTTCCTTGTCGAGCACGGCACGCGTCGCCTCGGGGGTCACGTCACGAACGGTAAGTCCGGTGCCACCGGTGGTGAGGATGAGGTCCACATCGCCGCCATCGGCCCAGCGCACCAGGGTGGCAGCGATCGCGGCGGTTTCGTCTGCCACGAGCGCTCGCTCGACGACGGTGTAGCCTTTCCCGCCGGCCCATGCCGCAATTGCGTCACCCGAGCCGTCCGTCCGTTCACCCCGGGCGCCGGCATCGGAGACGGTCAGGATTCCGAGCCGGGTCACCTGCCGCCTGACTTCCTGCCGCCGGCGGCCAGGCTCACCCCGCCTTCCTCACGGAGCCATTCTTCCAGAACGGCCGGCCCACCACTTCGGCCGGGATCCTCTCGCCGCGGCACTCGATCTCGAACTGGGTGCCGGTCTTCGCCGCATCCGCCGGCAGGAACGTGGTGCCGATGGCGGCGCTGAGCGACGGGCTCTGGGTGCCGCTGCGCACCTGGTCCACCTGCTTGTCCTGGTACCACACCGGATACCCCTGCCGCGCGATACCGCGGCCGAGGAGCTTGAAGCCCACCAGCTTCCGGGTGACACCGCGGGTCTTCTGCGCGCCGAGCGCATCGGCCCCGGTGAACGGCGCGCCCTTGTTGAGCTTCACGATCCAGGCGAGGCCGGCTTCCAGCGGCGTGATGTTGCGGTCGATCTCATGGCCATAGAGGGCGTAGCCCATCTCCAGCCGCAGCGAGTCGCGTGCGCCCAGGCCGATCGGCAGCGCGCCGGCCTTGAGCAGCGCTTCCCAGATCGTCGGCGTGTCCTTCCAGCGGCAGTAGAGCTCGAAGCCGTCCTCGCCGGTATAGCCGGTGCGTGAGATGAAGCACTGGCACCCGGCGATCTTGCCGTTGTCGTGGTGATAGTAGGCGATATCGGACAGCGGGAGGTCGGCGAGCGGCTGCAGCGTCTTTTCCGCGCTGGGCCCCTGGATCGCGATCAGGCCGACATCGCTCGAGATGTCCTTCAGGCGGACGTTGGCGCCGCCCTTCAGGTCGACGATGTGCTCCCACGCCGCGGCGACATTGGCCGCGTTCACGACGATCATCAGCTTGTCGTCGAACCGGTACACCGTGCAGTCGTCGACGAAGGTGCCCTCGCGGGTCAGGATGCCGGAGTACTGCACCTGGCCCGGTGCCAGCGCGCCCACGTCGTTGCAGGTGATCCGGTTGACGAAGGCGTTCCGGTCGGGGCCCGTCACCTCGAACTCGCCCATGTGGGACACGTCGAAGATCCCGACCTTCGCGCGCACCGCCTGATGTTCCGCCATGATGCCGGCGGTGTACTGCACCGGCATTTCCCATCCCGCGTACGGGACCATCTTTCCGCCCAGGCGGCGGTGAATGTCGTGCAGCGGGGTCCGCAGGAGCTCAGTCATGGTTTGCGATTTCGGTAAACGGTGAACGGTGAACGGTGAACGGGCGTCAGGAACCTGTTAGCGGTTCACTGTTCCCCGTTCACGCCCCTCCCATGAGCATCGCCATCAGCGCCTTCTGCGCGTGCAGCCGGTTCTCGGCCTCGTCCCACACGCGGGACTGCGGTCCCTCCAGCACCGCTTCGCTTACTTCCTCGCCCCGGTGCGCCGGGAGGCAGTGCAGGAAGATCGCCGATTTGTTTGCGAGCGACATGAGCCGCTCGTCGACCAGGAACCCGGCGAACGCCGTCGCCCGCAGTTCCTGCTCCGCTTCCTGGCCCATCGAGGCCCACACGTCGGTGTTGACCACGTCGGCGCCGCGCACCGCCTCGTCGGGCGAGCGGGTCAGCATGATTCGCGTGCGCTTCCCCGCCGCGGCGACCAGGGCGGGATCGGGATCGTAGCCCTCGGGACAGGCGAGCCTCAGCTCGAAGCCGAGTACCGCCGCGGCCTCGATCCAGCTGTGCGCCATGTTGTTGCCGTCGCCGATCCATGCGACGACGCGCTTCGGCAGGTCCCCCAGGTTCTCGTGCACCGTGAGCAGGTCGGCGAGGATCTGGCAGGGATGGTTGTAGTCGGTGAGCCCGTTGATCACCGGCACCGTCGCGAAACGTGCGAGTTCCTCGACATCGGCATGTGCGAAGGTGCGGATCATGATCCCGTCGACGTAGCGCGACAGCACCCGCGCGGTGTCGCGGATCGGCTCGCCCCGCCCGAGCTGGATGTCGCGCGACGACAGGAAGAGCGCGTGCCCGCCCAGCTGTGTCGATCCCGACCTCGAACGACACCCGGGTGCGGGTCGACGACTTGGTGAAGATCATCGCGAGCGTCTTGCCCGCAAGCGGGCGCTCGCGGTACTGTCCCGACTTCATGCGGCCGGCGAGGTCGATCAGTCCGAGCAGGTCGTCCCGGCCCAGGTCGGTGACGGCGAGAAAGTCGCGCTTCGGTGTCATGATCTGCCGCTGGCAGGGGCTGTCAGAGTGGCAGGGAGTCTAGTGGTATGCCTTGCGACGGGGAAGGCTCGGACTGCGCCTCCCGTGCGCCCGTGAGGTCACGGGCGCAGCAGGAGTCGGCCGCTACCTATGGATAGGTGGGCGGCGGCGGCGGCGGGGTCTTCCCCCCCCACCCGGACTGTAGAACACGCTGTACGCTGGCCCGGTCTCTGTCGTGTCAGAGAAGTGGATGTTGCCCTCGAGACGCGTGACCGCCAGCACCAGATCGCCAAGGCACGACTGCACATCCACGAACCAAGGCGGGGGCGTCGGCATGCTCCCCCCCGACGGCGGCGCCACCTTCTCGAGGTACGCGCAAACCAGTGGCAGCCTGCACGTCGCTGCCTCGTCCTTTGCCGACTTCGTCTTCTTCTTGGCTTTCTTCGCCTTCTTCTTTCCGTTCGCCATCGAACCCTCCTGTGGGTGTGGAGAGGTGGAACACGATCCGCGCTAGGAGCGCGGCGGACGAAACGCGGCGAGTCGCGACCGAAGGCGGCGGGCGAGCTCGTTGTCACCGACATGCTCCGCCGCCACCGCGCGCAATGTGTCGCAGTCAAACCGATAGAGCAGGAAAACAATCGGCTGCGAGGACTCGAACGCCGCACAGGTTCGGTTGACGCCCTTGTCGTCACCCCGGGCGGCAAGCAACTGGGCCAGGAGGAGCCGCTCGAACCCCAGTGGTTGCCAGGGGGAATACACGAGCTGTTGCTGATCCGCACGCATGTGGAGTGCGGCGAGCAACGCCATCGCGCGCGCCGTATCCCCCAGCGCGAGTGCAAGATGCGCCTGAAGGATCGCGGCCGCCTGGTGGGTGCTGCGATCCTGCGCGGAGTCGGCCTGCCGATTCAGAACGACCGCTACTTCCTTCGCACCGGTGGTGTCACCACGGTGACTCCGCCAGACGCCAAGCAGGAGCAGCTGCCGCGCCGGCCGGTCGCGTAGATGCTGCCCCAGCTCGTCGGCCTTTGCTTGAGCCCTCGCAGTCAGGCCCGGTCGAACGAGTGCATCATGCAGATAGAAGTAGTCACCATGCAGTTCGCGGCCCTCGGGTGACTCGAGCAGTGACTGGACCTCCGCGTCATCACCACGCAGCACCGCGAGCCCCTGGAGACCAAGGAGCGCGAAATAGCGATAGGCCACCGCGGCGGCGCTGTCATGGACCACAGCCGTGAAGCCGTCCGCAGCGCATTGGGAATACTGCGGAGAGGCCGCGAGCGCCTTGGCCGCTGACAGCATGACCTCGGGGGACCCCCCGCTCAGGGAACGCCAATCGGCCGAGGAGAGCACTCCGCCAGCACAGCGCCACATGAGGTCCAGTTGTCGCGCTGCCGCGGTGTCGATCGAGCCGCTCGCGATTCGGGACACCAGTCTGCGACTCGAGACCGTATCGCCCTGCCGCAGCGAGAGTTCCGCAAGGTGAAAAAGCGCAGGCAGAAACAGCGAGTCACGCTGCAGGACCTTGACGAAGGCTGCGTTAGCGAGTGAGTCGAGTGGCGCGCGTTGGGCAGCTGGTGGAAGTACACCTCACCCATCGCCATCGTGGCTTCGGTCCAGGCTGGATCAATGGCGGCCGCTTCCTTGAAGGCGGTCAGGGCACTGTCCGCTTCGCCCACGTAGTAGAGGGCCAGCCCATCGGCCAGCGCGGCGGCGCGCGGCACCAGTTGGCCCCTGCGGGCCCGTGCGAGAGCCACCATCTGAGCTGCCGCCGTGAGGTCACCCTGCCATTCCGCCGCTCGGGCGGCCTTCAGCGCGGCGAGCGCGAAGCTGGAATCAACGCGCACCGCGCCAGTATAGGCGTCGAACGCCGCACCAAAGTCCATGACCCGGTAGGCACGCTCGCCCTGCAGGAACTGCGCAATGGCCGCGGGCGGCCGGGAAAGCAATTCGCCGGCATCGACTATGCTGCCGGGCGCGAGCAGCGACGGGAGCAGAGCGGCAGCGGCCCTGGCACCGAGCAACGGCACCGACGCATCCGCGGGGCCAGCCACACCCGAACGGCCGACGAGTGAGTCATTGACTACGTCGAAAAGTCGAAGCACCACTGTGACCGAATCGGTGCGTCGCAGGATCGAGCCGTCGATGTAGTAGCCGGCACTGTGACGACGACTCAACTGCCGGCGATCCGACGCATTCTCCGTGGTCAGGCCCCCCGGCCAGTCGCGTGCCTCCTCCCATCGCAGCGGCACGGTGCCCTCGAGGACGTGACCGATGTAGGTGGACGCGTCCTCTCCCGAACCGCGAGACGATGCCTCTTCATCGCTGTCATGCAGGGGGAAGACCGCGATTCGGTTCCGGTCGACGCCACTGTTGTCCCGCCACGCTTGCCACCATAGCGCGGCACCGGCCAGGGCCAGCAGCGCGGCGCCCGCTGCCAGGCGGCGCGCCGTGCGCGGTGCCAGTCGCGGCAACTCCTGCTCCCTACCGCCGGCCATCGCATGATCAATCGCCTCGATGAATTCGGTGGCGCCTGCGAAGCGGTCGGCGGGAACCTTGTTGAGCCCGCGCATCACGGCCCGCTCGAGGGCCCTCGGAATCGCCGGGCGAACGATGCGTATCGCGCGCGGCGGTTCGGCGAGATGGCGCGCGATCACGGCCTGGGGAGTGGCACCGGAGAACGGTGGTTCTCCCGTCAGCATCTCGTACAGCACGCATGCGACCGCATAGAGGTCGGTGCGGCCGTCGATCGTGCGCGTGCCGGCCGCCTGCTCAGGGGCCATGTACGTTGGCGTCCCGACCATCAGCCCGGTCGACGTCTGCCGGGCGCTGCCGGCGGCGTTGAGTACCCGCGCGATGCCGAAGTCGGCGATGATCGGCCGCCCGCCATCGAGCAGGATGTTTTCGGGCTTGATGTCGCGATGAACGATGGCCTGGCTGTGCGCATAGGCGAGGGCTTCGAGCACCCCCCGCGCGAGGCGTACCGCCTCCGAGACCGGCAACTGACGCTCGTGTTCCAGCCGGCGTCGAAGTGTCTCGTCGGCCATGTATGGCATGACGTAGTAGAGGATTCCGTCGGCCGAGCCTGATTCGTAGAGCGGCAGGACTCCGGGGTGGTGCAGGTTCGCCTCGATCCGGATCTCCTGCTCGAATCGCTCCCTGCCGACGGCGTGAGCGATGTCGCTCCGCAGGACCTTCAGGGCGACGTCACGATCGTGGCGCAGGTCGCGCGCCAGGTACACCGTCGCCGCCGCGCCGCGCCCGATCTCGCGAAGCAGCGTAAACCGGTCGGCGAGCGCGAGGCGAATGCGCTCGTCGGTCGAGAGCGTCTCGTGCGGTGTCACGGACCGGCCGCGAGTGCTCTCGCGTCCTGGATATCGGTACGCAGGCTCCCCATGTTCGACGAGTCGGCCAGCGCCGAATCGAGAGCACTCACCGCCGCGCTACCCTTGATGCGGCCCAGCGCGTAGGCAGCGCGTGAACGGTACTGCTGGCGATAGTTGCCCAGCACCGCTGCCACAGCGCGTCGCGCCGGAGCCGACGGAGAAGTGCCCACGGGGACTGTATCGTTGTGCACCTTTGCGTATAGCATGAACAGGTAGTCCCGGTAGGTTGCGACCTGCGCCGGCGGCGGGCCCGCATGCAGGGCCTCGGCGAGGCTCGGTACGGCGCAGCGGCCGATTGCCACGACAGAGTCCAGCGGTGCCCCTTCGCAATCCTGGCACTCGAGCCAGGTCTGCACCGCGGCCTCCTGTCCCGGGTCGAGTGGACCACAGCACGCCCCGGCGGCGAGCGCGAGCATCGGGACCAATGACCCCCGCGTCATGGCGCGCTCAGCGAAATGCGCGGGCACGCCTGCCCTGCCAGGTCCGACTTGCGATAGAACTCCACATAGGTACACGCTCCCATCATGAGCGTGCACTCGCACTGGCGCCCCGGCGGGGTGCGCAATGCCAGGGAGAACAGCCCCGAGCGCACGTCGAAATCCATGCGGAAAACCTGACCCAGTGCAAACGTCGATCGCGGCGCCGCGAACATGTCCCACATGAGGTTCGCGTTGGTGAAGGGCTTCGGTGTCGCTGACGCGGGATCGAAAATCTGGGCGGTTGTTCCCGCCCCCGTATGGAGCAACCCGAATGCGTGGCCAACTTCGTGGCTCAGCATAGTGAAATTCCGCTGCGGGAACGAGATGTAGATCACGTGGGGATCCTGCACGGCGGGCAGCGTCTCGAGACTGCCGCAATACCATCCGGCATAGGCTCCACCCGCAGGCTTTTCCACGGCGGCGACGTAGTAGACATTGAGCGCGCCAGGTGTATACCAGGACGCCTTCGCTGCGGCACTCGGGCAGCTTTTTCCGATGGCCGCCACCGCCGCCGAGTTGTTCCAGACCGGCACCTTCGTGGCCGCCGGAACGACACCGACCCGGTTGAGGTTGTACAGCGTCGCCAGCGTCGCGATATCGTCATCGACTACGTCAAGTGCATCCTGCACGACCTTGCCAATCGTGCCGTCGGCCTGAATGCCATCCGTGACGACGGTGGGACCAACGGCAACCCAGATTTTCAACGGGAGGGTAAGTGGCGCGCCGAGCGCTTCCGTGTGGATCTCGCCCAGGTCGTCCTTCCACAGGCCTGGGACTAGTGCCGCCGTACTGTCCAGTAGCGCCGCATTGTCGACCGAGAACACCGCGATCTCATCGCGATACCCGCACGTCGATTTCTTCAGGTTCGCAAACGTGAGATCAGTCCCCCGGAGCAGGTCATTCTGGCACTGGCCGAGATCGCCGGGCGCTGATCCCACCGGAAGCACCAGGGCGTCGATCAGCACCACGGTCGGCCACGTCGGACCACTTGACGACACCGCCACATCACCGCTGATCTGGATCCGGTCAATTCCGGTTGTGGGCTGGATGACGACGAGTGCAGTGTCGGTCAAAGCACCACCAAGCTCCGTCGCGATGACGCGATAGCTGCCGAGAGTACTGCCAGCTGTGTAAAGGCCGCCCGAACTGATCGTCCCACCGGTCGCGGTATAAGTCACGCTGGCCAGATGGCCCGCCATTCCGCGGGCGGTGAACTGCTGGGTGTGCCCCGGCTCCAGCGCAGCGGCACCAGGCGACAATACGATCGCGCCAGGTGCGCCTCGCGCTTCGATCGTAACGCTGCTCGTGTCGGCAAGCGCCGCACCCTGGGCCATGGCGATGACGCGGAACTTCCCAGTGACTGTGCCGGCCGTGTACCTCCCGGTTGGTCCGGTTGCGCCGATCGTCCCGCCCGTCGCCGACCAGGTAACAGTGACACTGCGCGTGGAGCCATCGGAATACCGGCCCACGGCAGTGAATTCCGCTTGCTCGCCAGGGGCCAGGGTCACCTGTGATGGAGTGACTATGACCGCCGTGAGCGCCGACTTCGGGGGCTGGGCTTGCAGAGGGCTGCTGTGGGGCAACAGGGGGCGGCGGCTCGACAGCACCAGAATGGCGAGCAGGCAACACGTCGCGAGACCCGGGCGGAGCAGGACACCCGCCTGCACGCGGCTCCGAACGGGGATGGACACTGCAGGCTCCGGAAGGCTGGACACCTAGTATGCGGCCCGCGCACTAGGGCCACCAGACGCATGCGGAAACCGGGCGGCTGCGCGTTGCGCCGCCGCCTCGCGCTATCAGAGGATGTAGCGCCGGAGGTCGTCGTCGCCAAGGATCGCGGAAAGGCGGGTCTTCACGACGTCTCCGGAAATCACAATTCGCTGACCGCCCAGCTCGGGCAGGTCGAACAGGATGTCTTCCATCACCGTGGCCATGACGGTGTGCAGCCGGCGCGCCCCGATGTTTTCCAGCCGCTCGTTCGCGTCACGCGCCATGCGGGCCAGTTCCGCGATCGCGTCCTCCTCGAACACCAGTTCGCGACCCTCGGCGGCCACCAGCGCCTGGTACTGCTTGGTGATCGCGCCCTCCGGCTCGGTCAGGATCCGGATGAAGTCCGCCTCGGTGAGCGGCTTGAGCTCCACCCGGATCGGGAAGCGGCCCTGCAGTTCGGGGATCAGGTCGCTCGGCTTGGACACATGGAAGGCGCCGGCCGCGATGAACAGGATGTGGTCGGTGCGCACGTAGCCATAGCGGGTCTGGACCGTCGAGCCCTCGACGATCGGCAGCAGGTCACGCTGAACACCCTCACGGGACACATCGGGGCCCGAGGTCGCCCGCTCACCCGCGATCTTGTCGAGCTCATCGATGAACAGGATGCCGTGGTTCTCGACCCGGTCGAGGGCCTCGTTCACCGTGTCGTCCATGTCGACCAGCTTCTTCAATTCCTCGTCGATCAGGATGCGGCGGGCCTCGGGCACCCGCACGGTGCGCCGCTTCTTCCGCTTCGGCATCATCTCCTGCAGCCACTCGGTGAAGTTGAAGTCGGTGCCCTCCATTCCCTGCGGCGGCTGCATCATCTCCATGCCGGGGAAGTTCTGCGGCACCACCTCGATTTCCACCTCGCGGTCGTCGAGCTTGCCGTCGGCGAGCATCTGCTTGAGCTTCTCGCGCGAGCGCTGCCGGCGCTCGGGATCAGCCTCGACCGACGCCTGGCCGGTCGAGCCCACGACGAACACATGGCTCGCCTTGCCGGTGCGCCCGCCTTCCCCGCCTTCCCCGCCCTTGCCGGCTGTACCGGCAGGGAGCGGCGGCAGCAGAAGGTCCAGGAGCCGCTGGTCCGCGCGCGCCTCCGCCTGGGGAAAGACCTCATCCTCCCGCTCGGTGCGCACCATGTTGATCGCCGCATCCACCAGGTCGCGCACCATCGACTCGACGTCGCGGCCCACGTAGCCCACTTCGGTGAACTTGGAGGCCTCGACCTTGAGGAACGGCGCGCCGGCAAGCCGCGCCAGCCGCCGTGCGACCTCCGTCTTTCCGACGCCGGTGGGGCCGATCATGATGATGTTGTACGGCGTGATCTCGTCCCGGATGTTGTCGGGCGCCTGCGCCCGGCGCCACCGGTTCCGCACCGCGATCGCCACCGCCTTCTTGGCCGCATCCTGCCCCACGATATATCGATCCAGCTCCACCACGATCTGGCGGGGCGGCAGCTCCTCGAGCCACGGCGGCACCGGCTGGTCGCCGGGCCGGGTCACGTCGATGGGGAGTTCGGGCACGCTCGTCATGGGGGCAAGATAGCGGGGGCGGCTCAGGCGCCGAGTTCGACGATCGTAATGTTCCGGTTGGTATAGACGCAGATGTCGGACGCGATCTCCAGGGACTTTTGCACCACGTCGCGGGCCGGGAGCTTCGTTTCGGCCACCAGCGCCCGCGCCGCAGCGAGCGCATAGTTGCCGCCCGAGCCTATGGCCAGCACGCCGTCGTCGGGCTCGATCAGTTCCCCGGAGCCGCTCAGCAGGTAGCTGTGCTCCAGGTCGGCCACGCACAGCAGTGCCTCGAGTCGGCGGAGGATCCGGTCGCTCCGCCAGTCCTTCGCGAGCTCCACCGCCGCCCGCGGCAGGTTGCCCGGGTGGCGCTCCAGCTTCTCCTCGAACTTCTCGAAAAGCGTGAGGGCGTCGGCGACCGAGCCCGCGAAACCCGCGAGCACGCGGCCGCCCTTGAGTGTTCGCACCTTGGTCGCATTCGACTTCATGATCGAGTCGCCAATGCTCACCTGGCCGTCCCCACCCAGCGCGACCCGGCCGTCCCGGCGGACACAGACAATCGTAGTTCCGTGGTAACTCATGGTTCCCCTTTACCCCTCATCCCTCACCCGTCTTCAGCTAGGCCCGTGGGTGAGCATTCTTGTATACCTGCTTCAATCGTTCCACGCTGGTATGGGTGTACACCTGCGTGGTGCTCAGGCTCGCATGGCCCAGCAGTTCCTGCACCGCCCTGAGGTCGGCGCCCGCGTCGAGGAGGTGCGTGGCGAAAGTGTGCCGCAGGCTATGGACGCGCAACTCGTCGCCGCCGATCGAGTCGAACAGCGTGTGCATTGCGCGCTGGACACTCCGGCCGGTGAGCCTGCCGCCTCGGCGGCTCACGAAAATCGCGCGGTGGTCCCCCCGTCCCGGCTGCATTACGCCGGCGCGTGAGTCGAGCCAGCGCCGGAGCGCCTGTACCGCCCGGGACCCGACCGGAATGATGCGCTCCTTCCGTCCCTTCCCCCGTACCTTCACCTGGTCGGACAGGAGGTCCATGTCACCCATGTTGAGCCCGGCAAGCTCCGACAGGCGCATGCCCGTCGAGTAGAACAGCTCGAGCATCGCCAGGTCCCGCACAGCCGCGAAATCGTCGCCCGCCGCGCGGGCCTCGGCGGCGGCGAACAGGTCGTCCGTTCGGCCGCGATCGAGATAGGTCGGCAGCCGCTTCTCGATGCGGGGCACCTTGGCCGCCCGGGCCACTCCCGACTCGAGGCCGTGGTGCACCTGCCGGAAGCGGAAGAAGCTGCGCACCGCGGACAGCGCCCGCGCCGCGCTCCGCTTGGCCAGCCCCCTTCGCTGCATCTCCCCCAGGAATCCCCGGATGGCCAGGCGGTCTACCGTGTCCCAGGTCCACTCGCCCCCGCAGTGGCGGCCAAGGAACTCGACGAACGAGTCGAGGTCGCGCGAGTAGGCCTTTACCGTGTGAGCAGACTGCTGCCGCTCATCAGCGAGATGACGGAGGAATTCCGTGATGTCGGGATGGGCTACAGCGTGCTTCGCCATGCCGTGAAATCCTCCACCGCTCGGGTCACGAGCGCCGCCTTCCTCGCATCCTTCTTCACCTTGCCCGGCAGCGGGTCCAGCAGCCCGAAGTTCGCGTTCATAGGCTGGAAGTGCGCCGGGTCCGCCTCTCGAAGGTAGCGATACAGGCCGCCGAGCATTGTCGTCGGTGGCGGCACCGCGAGCGAAAGACCTTCAAGCCGCCGGGCAAGATTGATCCCCGCCATCAGCCCCGTCCCCAGCGATTCAGTGTATCCCTCCACGCCGGTGAGCTGGCCCGCGAAGAAGAGCCTGTCATCACCGGGCACCGTCAGTGCGACCCCCAGCCCGGCCGGACTATTGAGGTACGAATTGCGGTGGATACTCCCGTAGCGCAGGAACTCGGCGTTCTCCAGGCCAGGGATCGCCCGGAATACCTTCTGCTGCTCCGGTATCCGCAGTCGCGTCTGGAAGCCGACGAGGTTCCACATCTGCCCGGCGCGATCCTCACGCCGGAGCTGCACCACCGCATGCGGTTCCCGGCCCGTCCGGGGATCGGGCAATCCCACCGGCTTCATGGGGCCGAAGCGCGGCGTTTCCCTGCCCCGGCGCGCCATCTCCTCCACCGGCAGGCACCCCTCGAAGAACGGCACCTTGTCGAACTCGTGGGCCGTGAACTGGTCGCCCGCGATCAGTGCGTCGATGAACGCCTCATACCCTGCCTCGTCCATCGGCGCGTTGAGGTAGTCATCGCCGTCGCCCTTGCCATAGCGCGAAAGCGCGTAGAGCACGTTGTGATCGAGCGATTCCGAACTCACGATCGGCGCGATGGCATCATAGAACGCGAGCGCCGCGGCACCGAGCCGCGCCGAGATGGCCTGGGCCAGGGCCGGCGAAGTGAGCGGCCCGGTGGCGACGACGCCGGGGCTCGGCAGCTCCGTCACTTCGCCGCGCACCAGGCTGATGTTCGGGTGGGCGGTGACCTTCGCGTGCGCGGCGCGCGAAAAGGCCTCCCGGTCGACCGCCAGCGCCGACCCGCCCGGCACCCGCGCCTCGTCGGCACAGGTGAGCAGGAGGCTTCCGAGCGCGCGCAACTCGGACTTGAGCAATCCGTGCGCATTCTCGAGTTCGACTGACTTGAAGGAGTTGGAGCAGACCAGCTCGGCGAGGCGGTCGGACTGGTGCGCGGCGGTCTTCACGTCCGGCCGCATCTCGTGCAGGGTCACCTGGACGCCCCGCTCGGCGAGCGCCCAGGCCGCCTCACAGCCGGCCAGGCCACCCCCGATGACGGACGCCTTCTTCACGTCGCGGCGGCCTTCTTCTTTCTCGAGCGCCCCGCACCGCGGCGTCCGCGTGGCGATGATGCCCGCTTGGCCGCGAGCAGCTCGATCGCCTCGGGCGCGGTGAACGCGGCCGGGTCGCTGCCGCGCGGAAGCGAAGCGCTCACGTCCCCATGCTTCACGTAGGGGCCGTACTGTCCTTCATACAGGCCGATCGGTTGCTTGTCGTCCGGATGGTTGCCGAGCACGCGAATCGGCGTGGCGGTGCGGCGGCCACGGCTCTGCTTCGGCTGCGCGAGCAGCTCGAGCGCGCGCGGCAGCTGCACCGTGAGCACGTCATCCTCACCCTTGAGGGAACGGTATTCCTTCCCCTCCTTGCCCTTGTCATGGACGATGTAGGGCCCGAATCGGCCGAGGCCGGCCTGCACCTTGTTGCCATCGGCAGGATGCACGCCGAGCGTGCGCGGCAGGCTCAGGAGTCCCACCGCCATCGCCAGCGTCGCGTCCTCCGGCTTCACGCCCTTGGGAAGCGACGCCCGCTTCGGCTTGGCCGCGCCCTCCACCACTTCGCCAAGCTGCAGGTATGGACCGTACTGGCCCGTGAGCACGAAGATCGGCTCGCCCGTTTCCGGGTGACGCCCGAGCTCGTCGGGGCCGGCAATCTTCTGCCGCAGGATGTTCTCGACCTGCTCGGAAGAGAGGTCGGCCGGCGCCGCATCCTTGGGAATCGACGCCTTCACGCTCTCGCCGTCGCGCTCGACCTCCACGTAGGGCCCGAACTTCCCGATCTTCACGATCGCGTCGAGGCCGCCCAGGTCCACCGTGCGCGCGGCGGTCGGGTCGATCTGCTTTTCGTGCAGCTGCACCTGCTGCCTGAGCCCCTCGTCGCCGAGGTAGAACTCGCGCAGGTACGGCAGCCATTCGGCGTGACCCTCGGAGATCTCGTCGAGCGTCTCTTCCATGCGCGCGGTGAACTTCTCGTCCACGAGGTGCGGGAAGTGCTCCTCGAGAAGTGCCGTTACCGCAAAGGCGGTGAACGTCGGCACCAGCGCCTGGCCCTGCCGCTGGGCATAGCCACGCTCGAGGATGGTGCCGATGACGCTGGCGTACGTGCTCGGCCGGCCCACGCCGTCGGCCTCCAGTGCCTTCACCAGGGTCGCTTCGGTATAGCGCGCCGGCGGCTGCGTCTCGTGGGACAGCGCCTCGAGCTCCTCGCAGGTCGGCGTGTCGCCTTCCTTGAGCGGCGGGCAGGATGATCTCCTGGTCCTCGAGCGCCGCCTCGGGATCGTCCGATCCCTCCACGTATGCGCGCAGGAATCCGGGGAAGTCGATGCGCTTGCCGGTGGCGCGGAAGACGGCGTCAGCAGCCTCGATGGTGGCCGCGATGCCGGTCTGCCGCGCATCGGCCATCTGGCTCGCCACCGTGCGCTTCCAGATGAGGTCGTAGAGGGCGAGCTCGCGCCCGTCGAGGCCGGCCTCGCTCGGCAGCTTGAAGAACGCGCCGGCAGGACGGATCGCCTCGTGCGCTTCCTGCGCGTTGGCGCTCTTGTTCGAGTAGCGCCTTGGCTCCGCCGGCAGGTACTCCTTGCCGTACAGTCCATGCACCGCATTCCGTGCCGCCGAGATGGCCTGGTCGGAGAGGTGCACCGAGTCGGTACGCATGTAGGTGATGAAGCCGCGCTCGTACAGGCTCTGGGCCGTGCGCATCGTGTCACGCGCCGACAGCCGTAGCTTGCGGTTGGCTTCCTGCTGCAGCGTGGACGTGGTGAACGGCGCCCAGGGCCGGCGGATGCTCGGCTTCTCCTCGGTGCCGGTGACCGTCCACTTCGACTTGAGCAGGCGGGTACGGAGCGCGCCCGCTTCCTTCTCTCCGAGCAGCACCACGTCGCGGCCGGGAACGAGCTTGCCGGTGGACTCGTCGAAGTCGCGGCCGGTGGCGACCTTCTTCCCGCCCACCAGGCTGAGCTCCGCCTTGAAGCCCTGCCCGGCGTGCCGGAGCTGCGCCACCAGGTCCCAGTAGGTGCCGGCGCGGAAGGCGCGGCGCTCGCGCTCGCGGACCACGAGCAGTCGCATGGCGACCGACTGCACCCGGCCCGCCGAAAGCCCCCAGGCAATCTTCTTCCAGAGGAGCGGCGACAGGGTATAGCCCACGAGGCGATCGAGAATGCGCCGGGTTTCCTGCGCCCGCACCAGGCGGTCGTCCACGTCGCGCGTATGCTCCAGCGCTTCCTGGATCGCCTCCTTGGTGATCTCGTGGAATACCATGCGCCTCACCGGCACCTTCGGCTGCAGCAGCTCGTGCAGGTGCCAGGAGATGCTCTCACCCTCGCGGTCTTCGTCGGTCGCGAGGATCAGCTGGTCGGAGTCGGCGAGTGCATCCCTCAACTCCCGCACGATCGCCTTCTTGTCGGACGGTACGATGTAGAGCGGCTCGAAGTCGTTGTCGACGTTGACGCCGAGACGCGACCAGTCGAACGCCTTGTACTTCGCGGGAATCTCCTTCGCGTCGCCCGGCAGGTCGCGCACGTGGCCCATCGACGCCTCCACCCGGTACCCTGCGGGGAGGAACGCGCGGATGGTGCGCGCCTTGGTGGGCGACTCGACGATGACCAGCGTGCGGCCGCCGCCCTTGAACGCGCGAGCCGGGGCCGATCCCTTCACTTGCTTCACCGCCGGGGCGCGCCCCACCGCAGCCGCGGCGGCCTTGGTCGCCTTCGGGGCCTTGGCGGCCTTCGTCGCCTTGGCCTTCGTCGCCTTTTTCGCGGGCGCCTTCTTCTTGCCCGGCGGTGTCCGTGTTGCCATAGACCTCAGGACTGGGGGAGCATGATCGCGCGCATCAGGCTACCACCCTGCTTGCTGCCGCGCCAGCACGACGATGTCAGCGGCCGTCTGCTGGGCGGTGCGCATGTCGTTCTTCACCTCGACGTCAGCCTGGCGATACCAGGGCTCCCGCTCCAGCAGGAGTTTCCGCATTGCGTCGAGCGGGTTTTCGTCCAGCATCAGCGGCCGCGAGTCACCCTCGATGCGCTTCGCCGCCGTGGTGACCATGCACTTGAGGTAGACCACGAAGGCGGTCGCCCGCACCGGCGCGAGGTTGCCTTCCTGCGCGGCCCAGCCGCCACCCGGGACGATCACCGACGGCGCGGCGGCCAGCGCGTCGTTCACCGTCTCGCGCTCGACCTGTCGGAACCGGGCCTCCCCGAGTTCGGCAAAGATACGCGACACCGGCATCTGCATGCGGCGCACGATGACGGCATCGATGTCCACAAAAGGGCACCCAAGCGTTTCCGCCACCAGCCCCCCGACGGTGGTCTTGCCCGCGCCGGGCAACCCGATGAGGACGATCTGCTGCTTCATGCCGGCGTTACCTGCGCGGGCGCGTCGATGGCGCGCCACCGCGCCCCCAGCGCCTCGGTGTAACCCACCACGTTGCGCCGCATTTCGGCCAGGGAATCACCGCCGAACTTCTCCATCATGGCGTCGGCCAGCACCAGCGCCACCAGGGCTTCCGCGATCACGCCCATGGCCGGCACCGCGGTCACGTCGGAGCGCTCGCTCTGCGCGCCGGCGGTCGAGCCATCGGTGAGGTCCACGGTGGGAAGCGGCGACATGAGGGTGGAGATCGGCTTCATCGCGACGCGCACGACCAGCGGCTCGCCGGTCGTCATGCCGCCTTCGAGCCCGCCGGCGTTGTTCGTGCGGCGCCGAAACCCGCCGCGGGGGTCACCACCGTGCGGCGATACGTCCCCATCGGCGTCGATCGGGTCGTGTACTGCCGAACCTGGACGGCGGGCCGCCTCGAACCCGAGGCCGACCTCGACGCCTTTCACCGCGGGAATCGACATCAGCATCCCGGCGAGCCGCCCGTCGAGCTTCCGGTCCCAGCTCACGTGACTGCCGAGCCCGAGCACCAGGCCGCGCGCCACCACCTCGATCTCGCCGCCCAGAGTGTCACCCGCCTTCTTCGCCTGGTCGATGTGCGCGATGATCTCCCGCTCCACCGCGGGATCGAGCACCCGCACCTCGCTCCGGTCAGCTGCCTCGTTGAGCGGCGTGGGCAACGGTTCGGGCGCCATCGCGCGGATCCCGCCCAGCGACACCACGTGGCTTCCTATTTCTACGCCGAATTCGTCGAGCAGCCGGCGGGCAAGGGCGCCGGCCGCCACCCGGGCCGTGGTCTCCCGGGCGCTGGCGCGCTCGAGGATGTCCCGCGCGTCGAGGCGGTCGTACTTGAGCACGCCCACCAGGTCGGCGTGGCCCGGCCGCGGGCGGGTCACCCGGCGGCGCCGGATCTCGCCTTCGCCGTCCGGCGACATGACGTCTTCCCAGTTGCTCCAGTCACGATTCGGGATGAGCATGGCCACCGGGCTGCCGAGGGTCTCCCCGGCGCGGATCCCGGAGAGCCACTCCACCCGGTCGCGTTCGATCTTCATCCGGGCGCCACGGCCATAGCCCTGCATGCGCCGCGCAAGGTCGCGGTCGATCCAGTCCGCTGAAACCGGCAGTCCCGCGGGAAGCCCCTCGACGATCGCGACGAGGGCCTTGCCGTGGGACTCTCCTGCCGTGGTGAACCGCAATCGCATCCTGGTGTTTCACCCTCCTCTTGCAAGCAAACGAGCCCGGCGGGCAGCCGGGCTCGCAGCTAACGCCTGCCAAGACTCTAGTTCGTCTGCTGACCGTCGTCGATGATGCGCGGCGTGACCAAGATAATAAGGTCGCGGCGACGCTCCTCGTCACTCGAGTAGGCGAAGAGCTTGCCGACGAGCGGCAGGGCGCTCAGGAGCGGAATACCCGAGCGGCTCTTCTTCACTTCCGTCACCGTCAGGCCACCGATCACCGCCGTCTCGCCATCGTTGACCAGGAGCTGGTTGGTGGCCAGCTGCTTGGTGAAGATGTAGCCGAGGTCGGCCGCCGCCAGTGGCACGATCGCCGAGCGTTCCGTGCGCAGGTTCATGAGGATCTGCCGGTTGGCCGTCACGTGAGGCGTGACAGTAAGCCGGATACCGGTTTCGCGGAAGGACACCGTCGCACGCGGCGCCTGGCCGGCCACGCCGACCGAGCTGTAGTCGACGACGCGCAGTGGCACTTCCTCACCGACGAGGATGTCCGCCGGCCGGTTGTCGAGCGTCGAGATGACCGGCTCCGCCTGGATGTCCGACAGGTCGATCGTCTCGACCGCCTGGAGGAACGTCGTCAGGTTGAAGCCGCCCAGCGCCGTGGAGAACACCATGTCCAGCGCCGAGCCGATGATGTTGCTGTTCGCGTTCGCGATCGCGGCCACCTGGTTGCCGCCGAGGTCGACGACCGTCGTGTTCGGGTTGTATGCCTCACCCGTGCTCGGGTCGGTCCGCGTCACGACCTTGTTGTAGAACTGGCTGCTCGTGCCGAGGTCGTACTTCAGGCCGAGCTGCTCGATGTCGCTGCGCTCGACGAAGATGATCTTCGCCTGGATGCTGAGCTGCGGCGTCTTGATGTCGAGGCCGCGAGTGAACTCGGCGATCTGGCCGATGCGGCTGCGCGTGTCGGTGATGACCAGCGAGTTGGTCGCGGTGTCGGCGACGACCCGCCCACGGCCCTTCGTCAGGATCGACTCGACCGTCTTGCTGAGTGCGGCGGCCTGGGCATAGTTGACCCGGACCACGTTGGTCTCCAGCGGCTCGAGCGAATCGAGCGCGGCCAGCACCTGCGGCGCGTCGACGCGGATGATGCCGCCCGGCATTTCCTGCGCGGTGAGGCCTTGGGTGGCGAGCACGGCCTGGAAGGCCTGCGGCCACGGCTGGTTCTTGATTTCGGCGGTCACTTCGCCGGTGATCGACTTGCCCAGGATGATCGTCCGACCGCTGAAGGCCGCGAAACCGGCCACCACGTCGGCGATGCTCGCGCGGTCCCAGGTCACCGTGATCCGTGGCTCGGCGTTATTGCGCATCGCCGCCATGCGGTTCATCGGGATCGAGTTCACTTCCGGGCCGGCCTGCGACGCATACTGCGCCGTCGGCGCCTCGTCGGCGTCCGCGTCAGCCTCGTCGTCCGCTTCCTTCTGGACGGCGGCGGCCTTCACCACCCGCGTAACGGCCGGGCCGTTCGACGACCAGCCGGCGAAATTCGCCGAGCTGCCGAAGGACACCCGGATCTCGCCCCCGTTCTGCTCCACCTTGTAGGGCTTCGCCGACTCGAGGTCGAGCACGATACGGACGGTGCCCGGCTTGTACTGGGCGTACCGGACGTTGGTGATGCCGCCGCGGTTGACGCCGTCATAGAGCTTGACCTGGCTGGTGCCGAGCTTGGCACCGACGAGATCGAGGACCAGGCGGTCGGGGTCCGACAGGAAGAAGTCGTTGACCTGCACATTGCCGGTCACCTGCAGGACGAAGTCGACCCGGCCTGGCGCCGCAACGATACTTACGGCTGTCAGCTCACCGGCCGGGGGCGCCGCCGCCCGGGCAGCGGGAGCCGCGCCCACTACGAGGGCAGCAGCCATGAGTGCACGGTACAGGCGCGTCATTGGGTCAAATCCTCCTGCTTGCGGAGCGAGAGAGTTTCCTGGCGCTCGAATCCGAAATCTTCCACGGTGAACACAACGTCCTTATTGCGAATCTGCGCCACCCGCAGGCGCCCAATCTGGTCGCCGGTGCGCAGCTTGTGCCGCTTCCCGGATTGCTTCTCACGCAGCACGGCGACGCTGTTGGCCGACGACCGCATGTCCTGGTAGATGCCGACGAGCTGCAGGTCGATGAGTTCCGGACCCGCGGACTTCGTGTTGATCAGGGAGCCGAAGGGATCGCGGGCGCCGCCGCCGTAGGCGAACGTCTCGCGCAGCACCTCCGCCTCCGTCATCTCGCCCTGCGGCGCCGCGCCACTATCGCGCGGGGTGTTCGCCACGTGCGTCGCCGCCGGCGCCATGCCATCGGCTACCGGCACCGCCGCCTGGCTCGCCTTGCGGGCCGAGTCGGCCAGTGCGAGCTGCTGCTGGGCCGCGCTCGCTCCGGTCGGCGAGGCCGCCGGAGCCGGGGTGGGCACGGCCGCGGCTGCGTGGGCGGCGGAGTCACCCGCGGCCGCCAGCGCCGTGGCCGTTGTGGCCTTCGGGACGCCGCAGGCTGCAGTGACCTCGGGGGCCGCCTGGCCGGCGGTGAGCTTCGAGAGCTTCCGCCGCCCGGCACCGCTCTTCTGGAGCACCGTCGTCACCGAGTCGCTGCAGGTCGCGTAGGCGACCGTCGCGAGCGAATCGAGCGTACGTGCCTTGCGAATGCTGTCCGTTCGTGCGCGGAGCTGCGCCAGGCGCGCTTCCGCTGCCTTCTCGGCTTCTGCTTCCTTCTTGGAGCCGCCGCACGCCGCGAGCATCGCGGCCAGGACGAGAACGGCCCACCGGCGATCAGGTGCCACTGGCCTCTCCCTCCGCCGCGGTAGCGGACTTCACATAGGTGCGGATCTGGAACTTCGCCTCGAGCATGGCGCCGGACGAATCGCCCAGGGCCTTCGCCGAGGCTGCGTTGGCCGGCGCAATGGTCAGGTCCACCGGCACGATGATGCGCTGCAACGATGCGATGTCACCCAGGAACTCGCCGATCTGGTCGTAGTGTCCCATGACCTTCATGTTGTACTTGTAGGTCGTGAACGGCGCCGGACCGCGCTCCTCGGGCAGCGGCGCCACCTCGGCGAGGTTCACGCCGCGGATCTTGGCCCGGGTGCTGATGTCGTCCAGCAGGTTCGGCACTTCGTTCCGCTCCGGGACCAGCCGCCGCAGCAGCGACAGGCTCGCGCGGTAGCTCTCCAGCTTGTGCCGCAGGTCCTCGACCGTACCGCGCGCCAGCTCGCGCTTCGCGCTGTCGGTCTGGGCCTCCAGGTTCTTCACCGTATCCTGGATCGCGGCGATCTGTTCCTTCTGCTGCTTGAGACCCTTCATCCCGACATTGTCCAGCAGCGTGCCGGTGTAGGCGACATAGCCCACGAGGCCGGCCAGCAGGATCAGCAGGACGCTGGTTCCCTTGTCTCCCGAAAGTGAGAGTGCCATCGCTTACCTCACCGACTGACTGAGCGGGACGGTGCGGATGTATGCCGAGTCCGCCGTCTTGAAATTGGCGCGGATGGTGAACGCGGTGACCGGCCGTTCATGCTCCACCACCGTGGACACCGAGACCGGCACCACATCGACCACCCACGGCGACGCCTCGAGCTGCCGCAGGAACTTCGTGTACGCCTGGATGTCGACGGTGCGACCCTGGATCCGGAACGCCGGCGGCAGCTGGCGCACGCTGTCGCTGGCGGCCGAATCGGACACCTGCGGGACCGCGGGGGCCTGAGCCACCAGCTCGGTAAGCCAGGTGTAGGCCGGCAGCGCCTGCGCCACTTCGTCGAGCACGTGCGGCCACACATAGCGGTCGCGATCCACGTCCCGGATCACCCCGATCTGGGCCAGCAGCGAGTCGCGGATCAGCTCCTGCTTCTTCTTCTGCTGGATGAACGCCTTGAACCGCGTGTTCTCGGTGCGGGCCTGCTCGAGGCGCGGCGTCAAGTCCGCGAGTTCCGAGCTCTGCTTCTTCCAGACCCCGAACAGCCAGACGGAGACCGCCAGCCACGAGGCGACCACGCCGACAAGCAGCGGATCCTTGACCTTGGATACCACGGCCTTGAAGCGCTCACCCACGCCCTGGAGACGGTTGCCGCCTCCCTTGCGCTTGAGGCCTGGCTTGAGATTGACAGAAATCATCATGGTGTCGTGACTCCCGGGGTCAGGCGGCCGAACGGAGCGCGAGGCCGATCGGCAGCATCAACAGCGGTGCCACCTCATCGACCACCATCATGTCCAGCACGCCGTCGGCGACCCGCAGCCGCTCGATCGGGTTGGCCAGCTGCACCGGCAGACGGAGCCGGTCGGCCAGCACGCGGTTGAGGCCGGGAATCCGCGCCCCGCCTCCCGTGGTGTACAGGCGGCTGAGCCCGGTGGAGGACCGCGAGGCCGACTGGAGGAATGCCGCGGCGCGCTCGATGCCCACCGCCAGCTCCTCGCCACGAGTCTCCAGGAACGGCTCCAGTTCCGCCGTCGTCTCCGAACCCTGCAGCATGCGGTCCGCCTCTTCTGCGGAGATGCCGCGTTCGCGCTGCATGTCCTCGCGGAACCGGCGGGTGCCGACCTGGATGTCGCGCGTCAGCACCGGTACGCCGTCGTCCAGGATGTTCACGTTGGTCAGCTCGTGGCCGATGTTGACCAGGCCCACCACCCCGCGCATCGCGTCGGGATAGTTGAGCTCGAAGGCGTTGTGCAGAGCGAAGGCATCGACATCGATGATGCTGGGCTCGAGCCCCACATCGGCGAGCAGGGAAAGCTTGGTCTCGATGAGCTCCCGCTTGGCCGCTACCAGGAGCACCGTCATTTGCAGCCCGTCGCCATCCGGATCCAGGATCTGGAAGTCGAGCTCGACGTTCTCCATGTCGAACGGCACGTGCTGCTCCGCTTCCCAGCGGATCACCTCACGCGCCTCGGCAGCCTTCATGCGATCCATCGTGATCTTCTTGATGATCACGTCGCGGCCCCCAACGGCCGTCACGACCTGCTTGGGCTTGATGCCCGCGGACGACATCAGACCCTTGATCGCCTCGGCGACGATGCCCGGGTCCATGACCTCGCCCTCGACGATCGCATCGTCCACCACGGAGGTGAACGCGACCTTCGTCAGCACCGGCTCGCCACCGCCATGTTGGATGACGACGAGCTTGATCAGGCCGCTGCCGATGTCGAGACCGACGGTAGTCCGCTTCCGGCCGAACATTGCCATAGGTGCCCGGTTGTTGGGGGGTTATGCAAGGTCACGCTAAGTGATCCCTGCGCCACTTGTCAAACTTATCTGTTACGAGCTCTGATCTAACAAGCTCTGCCTTTTCATGCACTTATGCCAGTCGAGCGCATGGACCGTAACTGCCGCCGACCCATCATTCCAGACCCGCGAAGGGAATGCAGCGTCCACATTCCATTCAGCCTGGCCCGTTCAGCCACCAATCACATTCGCGGTCAGCGAAATCGCTCTGTAGGCAGGTGTCCGAGGAGCAACCCATATGCCATGGGTTGCATTGAAGATGTATCTCTCATATTGACAATGACTTGAGCACACTTGTACTGGTGGAGAAAACGGTGCCCGTCATCACATCTCACTCCCAATTGCATGGCCTTTCTCACCTTGCCAAGCCACGAAAGCGGCGCGCCACTTCCTGCACTGCAAGGTGACACTGCAGCCCGGACCCCCCGACCGATCAGCAGTTGGTCACCGACCGCTCCGGCACCGGAACCAGTCGCACCGAACCAGCCCCGGTTGAATCCGCCACCCGGACGAGATGGAACAGCATGCACGCCTGGCGCCGCGCCGACACGCCCTCGGACCCGGCAAGCCCCTGCGCCAGCACCTCCACCAGCGCAGTGTCGATCCGAGTCAGCTCTGCATACCCGACGGCGCGGCCAGGCAGTCGCACGGGTGGCGGCATTCGCGCGAGCACGACTTCTACGCTCTCCGGCGGCGTCCGCTCCACGAGGTCGCGCGCAGCGACCAGTGCCGCCTCACTCGCGGCCGCCGCCCGCGCGCCCGCGAGCGACTCGAGCCCCGCACGCGTTTCCACACGGAGCGTCCAGAAGAGGCCAGCCACGAGGACCTCGAGCAGCAGCAGCATGAACAGCGCGAGCAGGATCGCGCTGCCCCGACGCGCTGCGACGACCCGTGTCGCGGCGCTCACGGCGTGCCTCCGTTCCGGAGTGCGATCACGATGCGGAGGGTATCGCCTGCCACGACACGCCCCGGTCCAGCGGCCGCGGGTGCTGCGAGGAGCCGAAGTTCCAGCAGCCGCGCACCAAACGGCACGCCGGCATTGCCGCTGCCATCAAGCCATCCGAACGAGAGACCGCGCACTGCCAGTGGCCCGGCGATCGGCTGGATCACGTCGCTTGCCCGGAGGGAACCCGCCCCGACCCACCACAGGCCCGCGCTCTGGTAGAGGCGCATGCGCATCCATTCCACGACCCGCACCGGAAGGTCCCGGGCCGACGCCAGCGTCACGAGCGCCGGATCCATGGCAAGCCGGAGGCCCGGCGCCCCATCGCGGCAGTGGCCACGAGTGGGCGGCCCGCGCAAGGGCGTCACAACCCAGTTCGATGGGCTCACGGAATCCTCTGGCAGCAGGACCAGCAGGCTGTCGCGTGCCGGATCGGGAAGGCGCCATGCCCGGTAGTCGGCATCGCGGACCACCACCATCGTGCCTTCGATGCCGCAGGAGTATCCGCTGCCACGCCCCGCCCGGTACGTCACGCTTTCCGCTGCGAAGCCGGCGATGTCGCGCCCGGGCGCGACGTCACCGAGCTCCCGCTCCACCACCGCGGCCACCTCGCGCAGCATTCCTTCCTGACGCGCCCGCTCGCGGCTCCGGTCGGCGCTGCGCACCGCCGAGATGGTGGCCGCCGTGATACTGCCGGTGACCAGGCCGAGGAGTACCATGCTCACCAGAAGTTCGACCAGCGTGAACCCCCGGCTCGGCACGGCCCTCATGGGCAGCGAACCACAGTTGCCAGTGATTCGACGCTCGTCGGACCCGCGCGCTCGATGAGCGCGGTGACCCGGCGCAACGAGGGTGAGACATCGAGCGTCCAGCCCACGCTCGCGCCGGGGAACGCGCGTGAACCCGATGGCGTACTGCAGACGCTGTCGCTCCGGGCCACCCGGGCGAGCAGCTCGCGCCCCTGCACCGCGGCGCGCGTGGCCAGGCGCCCCCGCGCAAGGAGCCGCTCGCCTGAGCCGAGTACGCCGGCAAGCCCCAGCAGCGCCACCTCGAGCAGCACGATGGCAATGAGGGTGTCGATGATGGTGAAGCCTTGGTGTGATGGCATCGATGCTCCAGGGAGAATGGAGCACCCACCATGGCGAAGGCGCCGGCGCAAGCCGCCATCGTGGCGGCGCACACCGGCGCCTTCGACTGCAGTTCGTCGCCCGGCGCTATTCGAGCCGGTAGCGACGCAGCTTGTAGAACAGGGTGCGAAGGCTGACGCCGAGGAGGTGCGCCGCTTCCCGCCGGCTGCCCTTCGATGCCTCGAGCGCGCGCACGATCGTGGCGCGCTCGAGCTGCTCGATCTGCGGCTTGAGCTCGTACCCGCCGGTCAACGGCACGTAGCCGCCGTTTGCCGAGCGGCCATTGGTGGCTGTCTGCGCGGCGAGCGGGAAGTCCTCTATGTCCAGCCGGCCGGTCGAGCTGAGCACCGCGGCGCGCTCAATGGCGTTCCGCAGTTCGCGCACGTTGCCAGGCCACTGGTGCGCCGCCAGTGCCGCGAGGGCGCGGGGCGTGAGGCTCACCGCGCGGCCAAGCTTTTCCGCGGCGGCCTGCGCAAAATGGGCGACCAGGGCAGGTACGTCCGCCGGGCGCTCACGAAGCGGAGGTACGTGCAGGCGCACCACATTGATGCGATAGTAGAGGTCGTCGCGGAACTGGCCGCTCTCCACCGCGCGCTCCAGGTCCTTCGCCGTCGCCGCGATGACGCGCACATCCACCGCGCGATTGTCGCGGCCACCGAGACGGCGGATCTCGCCCTCCTCCAGCACACGCAACAGCTTCGCCTGCAGGCCGATCGGCAGGTCGCCGATCTCGTCCAGCATCAGCGTGCCGCCATTGGTCGACTCGAAGATGCCCGACCGGTCGGAAACCGCACCGGTAAAGGCGCCGCGCATGTGGCCGAACAGCTCTGATTCGAGCAGGTGCTCGGGAATCGCGGCGCAGTTGATCGCGGTGAAAGGCCCCGCGCTGCGCGGGCTCATGCGATGAATGGCTCGCGCCATCACTTCCTTGCCGGTGCCGCTCTCACCCGTCAGCAGTACCGTCGTGTCGTGGGCCGCCACCCGCTCGGCCAGCTCGAGCAGCGCGCGCAGGGTCGGGCTCTCGGCCACCAGTATGTCGCGCACCGCGTCCGCACCCAGGGTCGCACGGAGCTGTTCCACCTCGCGGCGGAGGCGCTCGCGCTCCTCGGCCTTGCGCAGGGTGAGCGTCACCTCGTCAGGCCGGAACGGCTTGTGGAGATAGTCGTAGGCGCCCTCGCGCATGGCGGCGATGGCGACGTCCTCGCCGCCGTATGCGCTCATCATCACCATGAGGGCCGGGCCCCGCTCCGCCCGATAGCGCCGGAGGAAGGTGAGCCCGTCCATCTTCGGCATGCGCACGTCACACAGCACGAGGTCGAACTTCTCGTCCAGCGCCCGCGCGAGTCCCTCCTCCGGGTCGCCCTCGGCCGCGACCTCGTAGCCCGACTCCGTCAGGAGCAGGCCCAGGGACTGCCGGAGCCCGGCGTCGTCGTCGACGATGAGCAGGCGCATCAGGCCTCCCCCGCCAGCGGCAGGAAGATCTTGAAGACCGCGCCACCTTCGCGCGCACGATCGACCCAGACGATGCCGCCGAGGTCGTGCACGGTGCGGGCGACGATGGCGAGCCCGAGACCGGTGCCGGCCCCTGGTGCCTTGGTCGTATAGAAAGGATCGAACACGCGTTCCCGATCGGTTGCTGGAACTCCGGGACCGTCATCGGCCACGAAGAGCAGGACGCCAGGCGTGCCCGGGGCCAGGTCCATCCGGCGGGGCCGCGGCAGGCGAACCCCTGGTACGGCCGGAACCGGCTCCCCCGTCCGCCGTTGGGCGGGTGGGTGGGCCTCGTAGCGCCAGAACAGGGTTCCGGCGGTCACATGCCCATTCGGCGTGGCATCTCGCGCATTTAGCAGCAGATTGACGACCACCTGTTCAAGTGCATGTCGGTCTCCCCGCACGACCTGCGGAGTTTCAGCCAGTTCCAACGCAAGCGTCACGCCGCGAAGCGCGCCCTGGGCCGACAAAAACCCGATAGTGGCTGCCAGAACCTCGTTCACGTCGCCGGAACCCGTCGGGGGACCCGGCCGGGAGTAGTCCAGGAGCCCGCGGACGATCTTCTCGATCCGCTCGACCTCGGTCACCATCGCTTCGGTGATCTCGGCGTCGGTTCCCCGCCGGCGCAGGACCTCCACGTAGGTGTGCAGGGCGCCAAGCGGGTTGCGAATTTCATGGGCGACACCAGCCGCGAGCTGGCCCACCCCGGCCAGCTTCTCGACCCGCACGATCTGGCTGTTCACGTCGAGCAGGCTCGTCGCCATGCGGCGGTACCGCTCGGCGAGCTGGGCGAACTCCTCGCTCTCGTAGGCCGGTGTCCCGGCGGGCAGCGCGCCACCCTCCAGCGCCGTTGCCTCCGCCGCGAGCGTCTCCAGCGGCCCCAGCAGCATGCGCCGCACCAGGTGGTGCGCGAAAAGCACGAACACGACCGAGCTGCCCACCCACAGCACCACGAGCGCACCGATCGACTCCTCGATGCCGAAACGCGCAATGAGCGCCGTCGCGAGTCCCGTGAGGAGGACCGCGCTCGACGCCAGGAAGCCCAGTTGGAACAGCAGCTCCATCCGGAGCGACTGGGGCCTGCGTGCCGCCATCGCTGTCTCGTCTCCCCAAGACCTGAATGCGACCCGGGACCAGCGCGCCGGTCACCGCACCATCAGTGTGCAGGCCACGACTGCCCTCGACAGTCGCCGGCGCCGGCACCGCAACGGCGCCCTGGAACAGGGCACAGGTCCGCGTCGTGAGGCTGGGATAGGCGGCTGTGGCAGCCCAGCCAGTCGATCGTCAGCGTCGTGATCGATGACCGTGACGCCCTGCGAGGGGTTGTAAATGCAGCGCCGCCGACGGCAGCGGCACCGCTGTAGTAACTGTTGTTGTCGCCGTAATAGCCTTCCTGCGCCGTCGCGAGGTTGCGCAGGTCACCCTTCATGCTTGGCCATCGCCGCGCTGCCCTTCGTCGTCGCGAACTTCGGGATGGCGATCACGGCAAGAATGCCGATGATCACGACCACGATCAGCAGCTCGATCAGGGTAAAACCCCTGCGCGAAACGCGACACGTTGACTCTCGACAGATTGAGTATTGGCTCGCGTTTGCAGCGGCCCTCGCCAATGTACCTTCCGACCAACGCTGATAGCAACGGTGATGCCACGCAGTGGAAGCCGCTCTATCCTCTTGCCGTAAATGGGTTGAAGTGAATCGTGCAATTGCCGTCGCGGACGTCTGGAGCGCTCCGTCGAATATTGCGAGCCTTAGTGCCCCCGTCAGCGTGTTGCGCGGCTGGAGCGACGTGACGCGGAAAAAGCGAACCGGGCGGCAGCGATTGGCTCGCTGCCGCCCGGTGTCGTTCGAATGTGGATCAAATCACGGGCAGATGATGACTCCGTCGACGCGTTGACGTTGCACCCGCGCCAACCTGGACCGTGCAGGCGGTGACGCCGGTCGAGATGGTCGTGTTGTTGAAGGTCGCCGTCCATCCATTGCCGGCCGGCGCAATGGCTGCCCGTGTTACCGGCTGACAGCGTGAAGTTGTACGGGCGTACCGGTGATGTTAGCCAGGTCGGCGTACGTCGACCGGTCGCTGAAGTAGGCTTCCTGCGCGGTCATGAGATTGCGCAGGTCGGTCTTCACCGACGCCAGCTTCGCCTTGTCCTTCGTGGTGGCAAACTTCGGAATGGCGATGGCCGCCAGGATGCCGATGATCACGACTACGATCAGCAGCTCGATGAGGGTGAAGCCCTTACGGTTGAACATGACTGCCTCCCAAGGATGTAAGATTGCGCAGCATGCGCAGGTATGTCGGCAACGCCGAGCAAGGAAATCAGCAACAGCTATGCCACCGAGGGGTTCTCTGCGGCACCTCATTGCAGACTATGGAGTTACGCGATTTCGACCGACTTTCTACCGAGCACTTGACCGGTGTACTCGGGGAGAATTGCAAGAGTGCGCTAGCGGGTCTGCATTCCTTCTGCGTCCCCTGGCCCCATCCACCTCATCGTCCGCAACCTCGTCCTGACCCCCTCGATTGCGAAGTCCGCACCACTTTGGCGTACCCCGTTCGGGAGGACACGGCACCGAGATCGTGCATATGTCTGCATCCCGGGCGCTAATATTGCAACGGTCGCGCCCGACTCCTTATTTCGGACCTCATGGATACCGAGAAGCCAAGATCAATCAGCCTGCCACTTCTATGGATGGCGCTAGCCCTCCTGGCCCTGGCGGCGAGCGCCGCAAGCATCCGGAACGGACTGGTCCAGGACGATCTTCCGGTCATCCAGAGTAACGTAATGCTGCACTCGCTCAAGACGGCGCTCGGAGTCTTCGTCCAGCCATACTGGCCGCCACCATGGTATCCGGCGCTGTACAGGCCGCTGGCCTCGCTCGGCTTCGCACTCGAGTGGGCTGCGGGGGGTGGAATCGTCGGGGTTTTCCGGCTCGTCAGCATCCTGATGTATCTGGCCACCACCGCCGTCGTCTTCGGTTTGACACGGCAGCTCCTCACGCCGGGATTTGCCTGGCTCGCGGCGGCACTGTTCGCGGTGCATCCGGTGCACACCGAGGTCGTTGGCATCGCCATCAACCAGTCCGAGATGGGAGCCACGCTTCTCACGACCCTCGCCCTGTCCTGCTTCATCCGATGGCGACGCCTGGGACCACTTTCGCTTGGGCGCATCGCGTCCCTAGTGGCACTATTCGCGGTTGCCCTTCTCTACAAGGAGACCGCGATCGCACTCCCCCCGCTGATCCTGGCGGCCGAAGTTATCGTGGTGAACGACGCGCGCAGTCTCCGGACCCGGTTGGGGTCGCTCTGGAGCCTGTGGGCCGGGATGGGAGTGTTCGCAGGGCTGTTCACCGCGGTAAGAACCTGGGTGTTGAAGGGAGATGTTGTAGGAACATTCACGGCGGAGGCGCTCTACAAGGCGTCGCTGGGTGGCCGGGCCCTCACCATGCTCGGCGTCGTGCCGGAATGGGCCCGACTGCTGCTCTGGCCGGCCCACTTGCAGGCAGACTATTCTCCGGGTGAAATCGTGGCGGCGCAGTCCTGGTCGCAGGCGCAGACGTTCGGCGCAGCGGCCCTCATCATTTTCGGCCTTCTCGTAGGATGGGGCTGGCAGCGTTCGCGCACCCTGTGCTTCGGCTTGGTCTGGACCGCCATTGCACTTGGCCCGGTGCACAACGTCCTGGTGCCCACGGGGATCACGCTGGCGGAGCGGACCCTGTTTCTGCCGAGCGTCGGCGCGATGCTGGCAATCGCGGCGGGCCTGGCGCTTCTGCTCGAGGATCGCGAGCGGCAGCCTACCTCGCGTTTCGTACGCTGGGCCATCTACACAACGCTCGGCATCTTGCTCATGGCTGGAGCAGTGCGCTCTGCCGTTCGCTATGAAGGATTCCGTACCCAACTCGGTTTCTGGTACATGACCATGCACGACGCGCCGCGGAGCTACCGCGCCAATATGGCCATTGGGGACCTGATCTATGACAGGGCAAAGCCCGAACCGGCCCGATTCTTCTTCAAGACGGCGGTCGACCTCTACCCCCAGGGCTTCCAGGCCCGCCTCCTGCTCGCAGACAAGTATCGAATCGAGAACAAGTGCCCCGAGGCGCTGCCACTCTATGACACGGTTCTGACTGGCCATCCCAAGTTGTCGGCAGCCCGGGTGTCTCTCGCTGCGTGCCTGCTCTACGAGGGCGACTACGCCAGGGCAAGGACAGTCTCGGTGGAGGGACGACAAGCCTCGGAGCTGGGATCGCTGTTCGATGACTTCCTGAAGACCGCGGATAGCGCCGCCGCTGCGGGAGCCCCTGCCCACTCGGTGTACGTGACACTCGATACGATGAAGACAGCGCTCCGAAACGGTTACCACTGATGCTTTCGGAGCTTGTGCCTATTGCCTCCGCAGCCGCATGATCGAGTCGCGCGACACGGGCTGGAACACCGGCGCCAGTCCCAGCTCTCCGGACGGTGGGCGCAGCAGGTAGACGGCTCGATCGGGATATTCCTGCAGGATCAGGTAGTTCCGATCATGCAGGTCGCGCATGTAGACGTTGCCGCCACCCCGCGCCAGGATGAGCGGCGGCAGCAGCGTGAATCCCTCCCGGTCATCCTGGATGCGCAGAAGGCAGGTGGGCGAATAGGTCGAGCCCGGAAGCACCAGTTCGGTCGTATCGGGCGAGACCGGCGACGGCACCAGATGCGCGGAATCGGCCAGCAGCGGGCGAAGAAGTTCAGCCACCCTGGGGCCGGCCGGCCGGAGCTCGGCGGGGAGCGCTTCGAGTTCCGAGATCGCACCCTCCAGCCGGCACGCGTCCGTGTGCAGGTAGAGCCGCTCCACCTCTCCCCGTGGCGTCCCAAAGGCCCATAATCGCGCAATGAGCTGGGCACCCCAGCTTTCCCGCACCAGCACCAGCGCATTGCTGACCCCGTTGGCGGCCGCCGTGCTGTCGGCATTCCAGCGCATGGTGGTGAACGCGTTGCGATAGAACGTGGTGCGGATCGGCACGTTTACCAACATCGCAACGACGAAAGAGATGGCCAGCCCATACACCGCGGTCCAGTAGGCGGTGCGCCGTCCAAAGCGTTCCTGCAGCAGGCTCGGAAGCCGAGCCGTCCACAACGCCATGATCGGCAGTAGCGGATAAAAGAACCGGGGCCCGAGAAAAAAGCCATCGTGCCAGTAGGCGAAGTAGACCGCAACCAGGATTGCGGCAGAAGCGAACAGGAACCGGTCCGCAGCGGAGAGCCGCCGGACCACCAGGAGTGAGACGAGTGCAGGGAGAAGTGCCGGACCCGGAGTCTCCAGGAAAAACGACTGTAGCCGCAGGAAGTAGAGGTTGATGAGCTCCAGACCCTGGAGCGGTGTGTGCGTCTCACCCCAGGGCGCGCCACGGAACCCGAGTCCTACATTCGATCCCCACAGCACTTCGTAGCCGAAGCGAAAGGCGGAGCCGGTGGTGAAGTGCTGCACGTAGAACAGCACGCCGAGCGGCAGCGCCACCCCGAGCCCGGCGCCCACCAGGTCAGCGATGCGGGATCGGTCACGCCACGCCCGCGCCAGGTACCACACCCCGGCGGGCAGGGCGAACACCAGTGCATCGAGGGGGCGGATAGTCGCCGCCACGCCGAAGCCGATGCCACTCCAGAAGGCAACGGCCACTCGCGGGCGAGGCGCGGTAAGGACGTGCAATGTCCCTGCGGTGCCGAGAATGACGAAGGTGAGGTTCGTCACATGGTTCATGCGGGAACCGGCCATGAACGCCGTGAACGGCGCAAAAGCGAAGATCGCCAGCGCAAAGTTGCGGACGAAGGGACGCGGCTCCGCCGCGCGGAGAAGCCAACTCATGAGCACGATGGAGATGGCGCCGAAGACAGGGCCGACGATCCACTGGGCCCCGACCAGCTCGCCTAAAGCAAGCGCTGCCGGGCCACCTGGCGGGAAGTGGCCGTACGTCCTCGGGCCATCGTGCACCAGGTTCAGGACCGTGCTGAATTCCGGGTGGGCCGGCGTGGAGAGGTAGAGGCGGCCAGCGGAAAAGATACGGGCCTGAAAGCCCTGCACGATCTCGTCGATGATGAGCGGGCGAGCGCTAAAGACCTGCACCGCGATGACGGTATAGAGGGTCAGTCCCAGGACGGCGAGCACGGCGACGCTGACCTTGTGCGGCGACCGTGCGTCGATCGGCAGCTGATATGAAATGGCTTCGAGCCACCTCTCGCTCCGGTTCCGCAGCAGGATGGCCAGGACCAGCCCTGCGCCCAGCGCAATGAAGCAGCCATTGAGCAGGTCGGAGGCAGCGACGCCGTACCAGGGAACGGTGAACCCCCCCGGAATCCAGTTTGCCAGCGGCAGAAACCCGAATACCAGGACGACAAATGCCGCGACCCGGGCGGGCCACGGCGCGTGTGAATCGCCGGATGGCGGACCGGTCATTTACCTGGCCGCACCCGGGGCGGAAGGAGATTGAAACGGATGATGTGCCAGAACGCGGCCACGCCGTCCTTCCATCCGATCTTCTTGCCTTCTTCGTAGGTGCGGCCGGAATAGGAGATCGGGATCTCCCAGATCCGCGCCCCGGCCTGCGCAAGCCGCGCGGTGACCTCGGGCTCGAAACCGAAGCGGTCACTGGTAGCATGAGGCTCTTCATGATCGGGGCGCGCACCATCTTGTAGCAGGTTTCCATGTCGGTCAGGTTCAGATTGGTGAACATGTTCGACAGCAGGGTGAGGAGCTGGTTGCCGACGGAGTGCCAGAAGTACAGCACCCTCCGCTCGCCGCCGGTGAACCGGGACCCGAACACAGCATCGGCCTTGCCCTCGACGATCGGGCTGATCAGGCGGGCGAACTCGTGTGGGTCGTACTCAAGGTCGGCGTCCTGCACCACGATCACGTCACCGCTGGCGATCTCGATGCCCTTCCTCAGTGCCGCGCCCTTCCCGCGGTTCACAGGCTGGTGGAAGACGACCTCCACCAGACCCTCGGCCTTCAAGCGATCGAGCAACTCGGCGCTGCCATCCTTCGAGCAGTCGTTGACGCAGATGATCTCCATCGGTAGCGGCACCGAGTGAAGCCGGTCGATGATGATCCGCAGCGTCTTGACCTCGTTGTACACCGGCACGATGACGGACAGCCTCGGTAATTCAACCATCGCGGCGGCCTATGGCGATCAGTGACTGACCGAATGGGAGCGGCAGGAATCGCTCGAGGCGCAGCAGCGGCACCATGCGGTCGAAGGAACGCAGCTGGGACAGGGGAATGAGCCGGGCCCGGCGCACGCAGGCGTTGAACCACCAGCCCAGCGTTCCCACGCGGTTGAACCAGAACATCCGCTCGAGCGTGAGGCCGGCGCCCCGGAATGCCGCCGCCAGGGAGTCGCGTGTGTAGCGACGGAAGTGGCCGAGCTCCTCGTCCAGCGAGCCGTAGATGGATGGAAGTGACGGCACGAGGATCAGCACCCGGCCGGCGGGGGAAAGCAATTCCGCCATGCTTCGCAGCGTGCCGACATCATCCTTGATGTGCTCCACGACGTTGAGCGCGATGACCGTATCGAGGCGGAGCGGGCGGAAGCGCGCGGCCGCCGTCGCGTCCGGCAGGGTCAGCGAATCGACCCGGACCTCGGGGCGATCGGCGAAGCGGTTGCGCAACTGCGCCTGGTACCAGGCATCGGTGTCGGTCAGCACCAGCAACTCCCTCCCGCCCGCCGCGATGTGCGCGGACATGTTGCCGAGGCCCGACCCCACCTCGAGCACCCGCCGCCCAACGTACGGGGCGATCTGCTCGAATTGCCACGCATTGTACCGGGGGGCAGCCGACATGATCTCCAGCGTTTCGGCGCCCGACACGTCCCCCGGGCGCACTTCGGTCACGCCCTCGCCTCCACCACCTGCTCTTCGTACCGCGCCAGCTTGCGGTAGAGTGTCGACGGGTCGATCCCGAGCACCTCCGCCGCCCGCGTCTTGTTCCCGCCCTCGGCCTGCAGCACCCACATGATGTAGGCCCGCTCGATCACCTCGAGCGTCGGGTTCTTGTAGGACCGCTCGCTTACCAGCGGTTCCTTGCGCCGGCGCGTGATCCGCTCCGGCAGGAAGGCCGGCTCGATGAGGTTGGCCCGGCAGAGGACACCGGCATGCTCCAGCGCATTCTCGAGCTCGCGCACGTTGCCGGGCCACTCGTACACCATCACCGCGTCGAGCGACTCCTGGCGCAGTGCCTTCACCTCACCGCCGCTCTCCTGCGCCAGTACCTGCAGAAACTGCTCGATGAGCAGCAGCAGGTCGTCCCGCCGCTCGCGCAGCGGCGGCAGGTGCAGGGCGATCACGTTGAGGCGGTAGAAGAGGTCGGAGCGGAAGTTGCCCCGCCGCATCTCCTCCTCGAGGTCGCGGTTGGTGGCGGCGATGATGCGAACGTCAACCGGGATCGCCTCGGTGGCGCCGACCGGGATCACTTCCCGCTCCTGCAGCACACGCAGCAGCTTCACCTGGAGCGAGGCAGGCATCTCGCCCACTTCGTCGAGGAAGAAGGTGCCGCCCCGCGCCGCGGCGAAGAGTCCCTGCTTGTCGCGCACCGCACCGGTGAAGCTGCCCTTCACGTGGCCGAACAGCTCGCTCTCCAGCAGGCTCTCCGGGAGCGCCCCGCAGTTGATCGAGAGGAACGGGCCCTCGTTCCGGGTGGACAGCTCGTGGATGTAGTGTGCCACCACTTCCTTGCCGGTGCCGCTCTCGCCCTGGATGAGCACCGTCGAGTCGGTAGGTGCCACGTGCTCGGCGAGCTTGAGCATTTCCAGGAAGCGCTTGGACTTGCCGATGGGGCGCGACACCCCGCCGCGTTCCCGGCGGCGGATCTCCTGGCGCAGCTGCTTGTTCTCGACGCGGATCGCGCGGAACTCGCAGGCCCGCCGCAGGATCGCGACCAGCTCGTCGTTGGAGAACGGCTTCTGGATGTAGTAGAAGGCGCCGCTGTTCACCGCCTGGATGGCGCTCTGCAGGGAGGCCTGCGCCGTCATCAGGATCACCGGCGTCATCGCGTCCTGATCGCGCGCGGCGGTCAGGATATCGATGCCCGAGACCTGCGGCATCCGCACGTCGGTGAGCACGATGTCGTGCGCCCCGTTGCGGATCTGTTCCAGGCCGGCCTTGCCGCCCTGGGCGGTCGTGACCTCGAAGCCCTCATTGCGGAGAAGGATCCGCAGCGTATCGAGGATGCCCGATTCATCATCGATGACGAGGACGGTTGGCTTCTGGCTCATGCGACTCCCTCCGCCATGGCGTGGGCGGGAAGCAGGATGGTGAACGTGGTACCGGCGCGAATCCTCGACTCGACGTAGACGAGCCCGCGATGCGCTTCGACCGCGCGTTGGACGATGGCGAGACCCAGGCCACTGCCGCCCGGCCGCCCTGACACGAACGGCTGAAAGAGGCGCTCCTTGATCTCGTCCGGGATGCCCGGGCCGTCATCGGCGACCTGCAACCGCGCCGCCGTCTCGAAATCGGCACCATGGGGCAATTCATTGATCGGCAGCATGCCGACTCGTACCGTGACACGCACCGGCTGGCCGCGCGCGGCCTGCACGGCGTTGAGCAGCAGGTTGGCGACCACCCGGTGCAGCAGGTCGGCGTCGCCCTGAAGCACCGTCTCTTCCCCCTCAACCACTACCGCAGCCTGTGGGCCGCAGTCGGGATGCACCTGGACCACCCGGGCAGCGTCCTTCGCCACCGCGAGAAGGTCGACTGTTTCCGACTTGGTGGCCCGGACCCGCGCGAAATCGAGGAACTCGCTCAGCAGCCGGGTCAGCCGGTCGCTCTCCCGGACGATGAGGCCGGAAAGTATCTGGTCGTCCTCACTTGCGTGCTTCCCCCGCGCGAGCTGCTCGCAGGCGCTGCGAATGGACGCGAGCGGGTTCCTGATCTCGTGCGCCAGCGACGCCGAGAGGGCGGCCACCGCCTCCAGCCGCTCGGCGCGACGATGGAGCTCCTGCAATTGCTTGAGCTCGGAGATGTCGGTGAAGATCGCCGTCACCGACGGCATCTCGCGATCCTCAGGCTGGAAGGTGGTGGTGGAGAGGCCGATCGGGAACAGCCGCCCGTCGGCCCGCACCATCCCCTCCCCGCGGCTCACCTTGCGTCCATGCCTGATGCCCGCGACGATGGCCGCGCCCAGATCCTTCGACTGGGTGTGAAGCTTGTCGAGGATCGGCCGCCCGAGCAATCGATCGCCGTTGATGCCGAGAAGCCGTTCCGCCGTCGGGTTGATGAACGCGAGCCGTCCCTCGGCGTCAACCGTGATCACCCCGGACCGGATGTTCTGCAGGATCTCGTCCGCCTCGAGGCGTACGCGCCGGAGTTCGTGCTCCAGCGTGTGCTGCTGCACGTCCGACGCGCGCAGCCGGTGGCCCAGGACCGCGACGATCGCGAACACCACGTTGAACAGCACTACCTGTACCCAGAATGCCGCATCCGGTCCTGACGAGCCACCCAGCAATGTATCGGAGACGTACAGGATGGTGGCGCACACCGTGACCAGCACCCCGAGCTGCGGCGGCAGCAGCACTGCGTAGCCGGCGATGACCAGAACGTAGAGCGAGGCGAAGATCGCCGGGGCGCTGGCATAGTGCACCAGCGTGGTGACCAGCCCAAGATCGGCCAGCGCCTGTCCCACCAGGAAGAGGCTGCCGATCTCGCCACCGCGGATCCGGACGCGCCACCAGCCATACGCGGTGGCCACGAGCGTGACCAGCACGGCGATGCTGAAGATGAACGAGATGTCGGGTGTGCGGGTCCAGACAAGCGCCGCCGCGAGCAGCGTGCCCACCGCCAGCAGAGTCCGGGCGGCGAAAAGCCACGAAAGGAGGGCCCGCTGGCGCGGAAGAGAACGCGTATCCGCACCGGAAATGCCCGGCGATGCAGGCAGGGGCCGCTCGATGGTCGGCGCGACAGGTATCACGCTGAACGATAGCCGCTTGGCTAGATTACGCGCCATGCTGAATCGGCCCAATCCCCTGCTCATGAGCTCCCGCGCGCTGCGCAAGCGCTGTCCATACTGCGGCGGTGGCGATCTCTATGACGGCTGGTTCAAGGCGCGGCCGAATTGCCCGACCTGCGGCCTGCGGCTGGAGCGCGGCGAGGAGGGCTATGTCGTCGGGAGCTACATGTTCAACCTGGTGGGATCCGAACTGGTGTTCATGTCGATGTTTGTGCTGGCCCTGCTGGTGACCTGGCCCACCCCGCCGTGGGAGGTGCTCTGGTGGGCCGGCGGGCTCTTCATGATCACCGCGCCGGTGGTTTTCTATCCCTTCGCCAAGCTCCTCTTCCTGGCGTTCGACCTGAGCTTCCGGCCGGCCCGCCCCGAGGATTTTACCGCCCGCGCCTAGCTACGGCACCGCCGTCATCTGCCGCGGCCACTCATAGAGGACCTGGTACAGGCTCTGGTTCCGCTGCACGATCCGCACGTAGTCCCGTGTCTCCACGTAGGGAATCCGCTCCGTCAGCAGCTCGGGATCCTCGGCCCCGCCCCGGGTACGCCAGCGCACAACACGATGGGCACCAGCATTGTATGCCGCGAGGACCTCGACCACACTCCCCTGGCTCTCCAGAAGCGCGCGCAGGTGCACTGAGCCGATCTCGAGATTCGCATCCGGCTGGTAGAGCAGCACCGCATCCCATTCGGGATAGCCCAGCCCCTTGGCCACTTGCTTCCCCACCTCCGGCATCACCTGCATGAGGCCTCGCGCACCCGCTGACGATGTCGCCTCGGGATCGAACAATGATTCCTGCCGCGTGAGCGCGGCGACGAGGGGTGCATCCACGCCGGCGCGATTGGCTTCGCCCCGGAGCGCCGCCGGGAATCCCAGCGGGTACAGCAATCGATACAGGCGCGCATCGCGTGGTGCCCCCGCATTCTGGGCCCTTCGTGCCAGCGAGATCGCCTGGTTCGGCAGCCCGTTGCGTCGCATGAGGTCGGCGGCGGCCATGAGCCGCTCCGACGATGTGGCCGCCGAGCGACCGAGGCGTGCCCGCTCCAGGGCCGCCTCCTCGTCGAGCATCAGCTGGTCGAGGAAATCGGCGCGCCGCGCCAGTGAATCCAGATCGGGGACGACCGCAAACGTGTCGGGCGACGCGGGCGGCCCCCATGCCGGAAGGCCCAGCCGCCTGGCCGCGGCATCCGCATAGTAGGACATCGAGTCGCGCGCGATGACCTCGCTCCACCGGGCAGCCGCGCGGGCGGTATCGCCCATGGCCGAATAGGAGCGCCCCGCCCAGTACAGCGAGGCCAGCGCCTCCGGGTTCGTCCGCAGGCGTTCGTCGAGTGCGTCCAGCTCCTGCGCGGCCACTTCGTACATGCCTTCCGCATACGCGATGATGGCGGCGCGGAACGACGCCCCTGCCGCCTGGCGGCTGCCGGGATGCTGTCGCGCGAGCTGCAGCAGCGTGCGGCGTGCCGCGCGGTCGTCGTTGTCGTCGGTGGAAAGGTCGGCCAGCAGGTAGAGTGCCTGTGCCGCGCTCGAATCGGCGGGCCAGCGCCTGGCGACGAGGCGCAGTTGCGCCTCCCCTTCCGGCGTGCGGCCATCGCGTACCATGGAGCGGGCGATGCGGTACCCGGCGGCCGCAGCCATTGCCTTCGGCCGCGTCACCTTCTTGTACTGCACGATCGCGTCCTTGTAGCGGCCCAGGCGGAACAGGATGTCCGCCCACTCATAGCGATCCTCGGTATTTCCGGCCCCCGCCGCAAACACCGCCTCGTACGCATCCGATGCGCGGCCCAGCGGACCCGACTTCCCGGTGCTGCGGGCAATCGTCAGTTGCTGACTCGCCGAGAGCGGAAGCTTCAGGCTGTCGAGGAGGAGCACCGCGCCGCGCGCCGGCGACGAGCCGCTGCGCTCCGAGATGAACGCCACCAGCTCGTTACCGAGTGCGCGGCGCTGCGCGCTGTCGGCCCGTGCCACGCGGAGCCGGAAGGCGGCCAGCACGCTGCCGGCGGCGGTGTAGGCCTCGATGGCGGCCGTCGTATCGCCAGCGCGCGCGAAGGCGAGCGCGTACGCCAGCGGCAACCTGTTCCGTACCACCGTGTCGGTGATCGATCCGGCGAGCGCTGTGCGGTTCGCCAGGTCGGTCGCCGTGCCCACCGCACGAAGGGTCAGCCACTCCCGCACGAGGGGAAGCAGGTCTGCCGCCGCGCGATACCCGGCGCTTGCGCTGTCGTAGCTGCCGATGCCCTCGAGTGCCTGGCCCAGCAGCACCAGGCGCTCGCCTCGCGTCACCGGGTTCGCAGCCAGGCGAACGGCAGCGCGCGACTGAATCACCCCGCTGCTGTCGCGTCCCAGGCCAAGCGCCGCACGCGCGAGCAGCTCCCGGCCCTCGCCACCGAAGGAGGAGTCGAGCCATGTGGCATTCCGGAGCAGCTGTTCGGTCTCCCGCCAGCCATGCCACCCGGCTGCGGCCTTCGCGGCCACCAGTTCCACTTCCGGCGTACGGAGGGTGGAGTCGCGCAGCATCGGCGCAAGCACCCGCGTCGCGCGCCACGGACGACCCTCGGCGATCGCCTCGCGTGCCACGGCCAGGGCGGAATCGCGCACCACCGCGCCCCGCGGCGGCGGCATCGGGGGTACGGCGATGGTGGGCACGAGGGCGAAGAGCAGGGCGAGCCCCGCTGCTGCGGTCTTCATGCCTGAAGGCTTAACCGGGAGCAATCCTCGCGCAATCGGGCTTGACCGGGGGCGGACGGATCCATCACCGGGCTCGAGCCGTTAGCCCAATACAGAGCATTTGGCGCCCTGCTGGCCCGGACCATCGAATTCAGCGATAGCTTCAAGGCGGGTCAGTCGCAGGCGATGTTCGCGAACAATCGCGAGGATTCCGGGATGAGGAAGACGCCCTGATGGTGGTGGCAAGCGAGTCTCCCGCGCCGCGAGGCCCCCTGACCCTCGAACGGGCCTCCGCGCTGCGGGAGCGCCTGGTGGCTCGCGACGAACGCGCACTGGAGGAACTCATCGTGCTTGCCACGCCGTGGCTCCTCGGCGTCGCGCAGCGCATGTTGAGTGATCCCGACGAGGCGGAGGACGTTGTCCTCGACGCCTTCCGCATTCTCTGGGACCGGGTCGACACGTTGTCGGAGGACCAGCCGGGGTTGATGGCGTGGCTGCTCCGCATCGTACGCAACCGCGCCATCGACCGGCTCCGCGCCCGGCGCCGGCACGGCCTGCGCGTCGAGCGGGCGCAGCGCAGTGGAGTTCTGGGAGACGAGTACGATGAGCCGGTCACGCCAAACGAAGCGGCACATCCCGGCTGGCATGTGCACGAGTCGGTGCATGCCGCCCTGCGCGACCTCCCGGAGGACCAGCGCGTTGCCGTCCAGCTGGCCTACTTCTCCGGGCTGACGCATTCCGAGATCGCGGCGCAGCTCGCGATCCCGATAGGCACCGTGAAGACGCGGCTGCGACTGGCCTACGGCCGGCTGCGGCAGGCACTTGCTCCGCTCAAGGACTGGGTATGACGCAGCCGCACGCGTGGTTCGCTGAACATGTGGAGTCATTCGTGCTGCGGCACCTCGAGCCCGACGAGGAACGCAGCTTCCGGGATCATCTCGAGCGCTGCGCCGAATGCCGGAGGGAACTGGACCAGGTGGAGCGCGAACTGGCCTGGCTCCCGATGGGCGTCAAGCCGGTGACGCTCCGCCCGGGCCTGGTGCGCAAGCTGAGCCGCGGGGTCCTGGGCGAGCGGGCGCCAGGCTGGCGCCGGGTCATGCCCTTGGCGCTCGCCGCCTCGGTGGCCCTCATTGCCGGAGCAGTGGCCCTTCGGGCGCGCTCTGACGCGCGCGATGCCGGCGCCAGGCTCGCCGCGGCGTCGCAGGCGCTCGATGCCGCGCGCGACACGCTATCCGTGCTCCGCAACACGCGGAAGGTCATGCACGCGTCGGTGGAGATGAACGGGAAGGAAGGCGGCATCACGATCCTTGCCGACCCGGTGTCGCATCGCTGGAACGTCGTGGTTCACGACCTCCCCCAGCTTCCGCCGGGCGAGCACTATCAATTCTGGTTCATCACCGACGACGGAATGGTGCGCGGCGCCGATGTGAACACCAATCCTGATCATTCTGCGGTGCTGACGATGGGTATGCCGAAGGAGGGAGGCAACGTGCTTGGTGCCGCACTGACGGTGGAGCCGGTGGGCGACAGTTCCGGTCCGCCGCAGGGTCAGGTGCTCGCGCACCTCATGCTGTAGTCATTCCCCCGCCGGCAGCGCCACGAGGCTAGCCGTGACACCGAGAATGAGGACGGCCACCGTGAGTTCGATGAGTGACGCTCGCAGCAGCCGGCGGCTTGCCCCCCTGCCGCCCAGCAGCGGGCGCAGGACCCGCCAGTTGTAGATCCCGATCCCGAGCAGCACCACGAGGAGCCCCAGCTTCAGCAGGAGCCGCTGGCCGTACACCGTCTCGCGGAGCGCGCGAAAGCTGCCGACCAGCCACAGCGCCTCGGCGCTGCCGGTGGCGACGAGGACGAACGCCGATATCAGCGCCAGGGGTGAGAACTTCCCAATGAGCCGTTCGAGGCGGGCGTGCCGGCGTCCGGAGCGCTCCGGCGGGTCCGACCGCTGCCAGGCGAAGAGCGCCACGGCGAGCGTGCCAAGCCAGAGCCCACCCGCAAACGCATGCAGCCCGTGCAGCGTCACGCCGACGATCGGCCCGTTCGGCGCTTCCATGGCATGACCCGTGAGCGGCAGCGTCATCGACACGAGCAGCGCGCCCGCCAGCGCGAATGACGCTGGACCCAGCGAGGCGAGGAAGGCCACGGCCGCGCACCCGACCTGGGTCCACCAGCCCCGCCCCCAACCCGTCGAAAGAACCGCCTTCACCACCGCCGGGCTCAGGAACTCGCCCTGGTCGAGGAAACTTTCGGCCTGGGCCAGCAAGCGAAACGCCGCGGCGATCAAGAGGATCACCGCGGCGCTGGAGCCGACCTGCCGGGCCAACCTGTCCGAGTCCGTCCAGGCACCGCTGCCCGCATCGGACGCGTCGAGCCGCGCGAAAAGCATACGCGCCCCGCCGGCACCGATCAGGGCAAATGCTGCGAGGAATGTGAGCCAGTTCGCGGTAAGCGTCACATCCCTACAGTAAACCCGAAGCTTCCCCGGATCACGTGGCCGTCCGCTCCAGCCGTCTTCCAGGTCACCGTGTACTTCCCTGCCGGCAGCGGCGACGTCACCGAAACGGCAATCGACAGCTTGTCTTCCGTCGCCTTGACCTCGCCGGTGGGAACCGGCTTGGCGGCAGCGTCGGCCACCTTGATCGAGCTCACGGCAATTTCAGGCGGCTCCTTGAACCAGAGCCGGACCTGCGATGGAGACTTGGCCACCGTCGAGTCGACGCCCGGTTCCGCCTTCACCAGCCGGTTGTGCCGCGCCCCCGAAGGAGACGCGGCTGCCGACAGGGCGACGAGCGAGGCGACGAGAAATGCTGCTTTCATGGACGCTCCGAATCATAGCGTCAGCGCGCTGCGGTACGCACGGCCGGCGCACCTGTTGCCGTAACCGTGTAGGGTCCGAAGCTCTTCGAGTCCGCCGCCTCGTCATGCCCGTAGCCGACCGTGAGTGCGGCCGTGCCGCCGATGGCCACGTTGACGAGGATATCGCGCTGGAACTTCGCATCGGTAACGGAGGACACCGTCGCGAACGAACCCGGATCAAAGGTCAGGGACGTGAAGTGTTCCGCGATGAGTTCATCGCTGATGTCATCGCCGTCGGCGTCATAGTAATGCACTTCCACCCGGGTCGTGGCGCCACTCACCAGTGCGTAGGGCTGCGGCAGCTCGGTGTGGGTGGCCGCATCGAACAGCTTCACCGATTCCGGCGTGCTATGACTGGCGGGCGCTTCCGTGTCCGAGCACGCGGACAACGTGAATGCGAACGCGGTGGTGGCGAGGATGAGTTTCAGGACACGAGCCTTCATGACATTTCTCTCCTTGGTGTATTGAGGTCGCTACTTCACGGCGTGTCGAAGCTCACCGCCACACGAACGACGACGGGAGCACCGGGGTTGATGAAGCCGCTGGATCGGATTTCCGGATACTTGGTGCTGGTGACGTTCTGCACGGCGACGTCGATGATCGGCCCCCGGTGACTGAGCGGAAACTGGGCACCGAGGTCGAGCACGGCGTACGGCTGTGTCTGCACGTCGACCTCGCCGATCGGCGTGAATGGCCCGCCGAAGCGCACCCGCGCCCCTACCAGCGCGCGGCTCCCCAGACGGTACTCACCGCCGAGGCTCGCGTTGTAGTCCATTACCGCGGGCACCGGGTCGCCTGGCTCCGGCGGCACGAGGTGAAACAGGATCGTCGGGTCGACTTGCACCGTCCCGCCAGTGAGGGCAGCCATCGGCGTGACCGTCGCCGCATCGGTGTCCTTGATGCGTGCATTGTTCCAGGTGACGTTGCCCTGAAAGCTGAGTCGGCTGGTGGCCTGCCAGCCCAGTCGTGCCGACGCGCCCTGTCGGTAGCTCGCTCCGGTGTCCAGGATCAGCAGCGTCACCGGGTCCTGGATCCGCTCGTTGGCCACGTCCATGCGGAACAGCGAGAGATCGGCAGTGAATCCGCCGAACACGAGCTGGGTGCCCACCTCGATGCCCCACATGGTGAGCGGCGGGAGTGACGGGTCCGTCACGACACCCGGTGCCCCGCGGAACCCCCGGGCCACCGACGCGAGGAGCGCCGCCTTGCTGCTGAGGATGTAGCGGGCCCCGAACTTGGGACTTACCTGCACCGTCGTGGCATGCACCATCGGGGCGTTCGTCACCTGCAGGTTCTGGCTGCCGTACTGGATCACGTCCAGCCGTGCTCCCACATCGAGCGCCACCTTCTGCCAGGCGAACTTCTGCCAGCGGCCGAAGGCCGACCCAGAGAGGTACTGGCCGTTGTTGAGCGTCGTGGTCGACTCGACCACCCGATCCTCGGTTTCGTACAGGTCGTACTTGCTGAGGTCGAGACGGGTCGCAATCCCCGCCGTAAACTCGCCGGGCGAGCCGTTCCATCCCATGCGCGCCTGGGCACCGAAGGCAACGCGGCGATCGAGCTCCTCCTCCTGCTGCTGCACACCCTCGTCCGGCACCGTGAGGAACAGGTGCGTGCGAACGCCTTGTACCCAGCCCGAGACCTCGACACCCGTGCCCGAACTGGTGAACGTCGTGTAGCGCCCGCTGGCGATGATGCGCTGGGCGTCACCACCATCGCTGGTGTCGATCGCAACCGTCAGGTCGTCCTCGTTGTACTGCTCCACCGACAGGTAGCCCGGCGACTTCCAGTCGCTGCCGTAGAGCAGCACGCCACCTTCCAGTCGGCCCTTGCCCGCCTGCTTCCAGCCGCGCAGCGACCCGCTGCCCAGCCAGTAGCTGGAGTTGTCCCGCCAACCCTGCTCGCGCTCACCGAACGCGCTGGTGAAGAAACCCGACTTCTGGCCGCGCGCCCCGCCGCGCACCCAGCCCGTCACGTCCCCGAAACTCGACACGCCGACCTGTCCGGTGGTGGCTGTGACATCGCTGGGCGACGAGACTTCGATGACACCGCCGAAGTTGAAATCACCGTAGAACGCGCTCGCCGGCCCGTGCACGACCCGCATCGATCCGACCGCCGGCGCCGCCATCGGGCTCCAGTCATTGTAGCCCTCGACATGCCCGTGAATCGGCAGGTTGATCGGCACCCCGTCGAGCACGAGCAGCGCATCCGACGAGTGATCGGACGAGAACCCGCGCAGGACGACGTTCGAGGCGAAACCAGGGCCCTGACCCTGTTCATGCACTTCGATGCCCGTCGCGCGACGCATCATGTCCCAGGGATCGGTGGCCTGGGTACGGCGCAGCGTCGCCGGGTCGACGTTGATGGTCGACACCGGGGGCGCCGCCTGGCGGACCGGAGCCGCCGAGACGACGAGGGAATCGAGCGTATGCACCTTGGCGCTGTCGGCCGGCACCTGAGCCGACAACGAAGTGGCACTCGCGAATGCGCCAATCATCGCCGCAACGATGACCAGCCGACTGCACGTCATGTGACTTCACCTGGGGCAACGATTCTGCAATGCGTGCGGACGCCCATCACCTGGGGCGCGCACGACGGTCACTAACGGGTCAGGCGGGGATGCTGCTGGGGGGACCGACGGCGAAGGGGAGGAGATGCTGCGAAACCGCGGGCCGGCGATCGGCGCGGTAGAGATGAACGGATTCCGAAACCGCGGGCACCACGCGCGGGCCAGTCGCGACCGGGGCCGGGACGGCGAGCGCGGTGCCGCAGGAATGGCCCACACACTGGCACTTCTTCCCGTGCGATGACTCTGCCGGGGCCGGGTCGGGATGATGCCCCTGGTGTGCCGTAGCTGCCGCCCCGGCGGGATGGGCGCATCCGTGTGCGATCGTCGGCGTCGCCACGTTCAGGGAGAACCCGAACATGGCGACGGCGGCTATGCACTGCCGGGCGACCGACCGCAGAAGAGACAGGGGCATCATGGCGGCGGTAAATGTGCATGTGCGTGGACAGCAGGGCAACGCCACAATTTCGGCATGCGTTCGGGGACAGACGCCCGGCTCACCTGGCCCCCTTAGCCTGAAAACTGACGCTGGTTGCAGGTTCGCCGTCCGCTGCCTCGACGTCAGCGGACCGACGTGCCCGAGGGTGCGACCAGCCACGGGGTTGCCCTGAGTGCAAATTCCTGCACTATCAGGGCGCCGGAGCGCGGCCGAAACGGGCTCGCTCGCAACTTTTTACTGGTCCGACCGTACGGCCCGCCATTACCTTGGACCGTGCCTTTTACCCCCTCTGGGAGACCGTCTTGAGAATGCGCCTTTATCCGGGGCCGATTGCCCTGGCTGCCTTGGCTGCGTGCAGCAGCGGCCAGAAGACCCCCGCCACCCAGCCGTCCCCGGGTTCCGCACTCCCGGCGGTATCGCCCGCCACCCTGAAGACTGACCTGTACGCCTTTGCCGACGACTCGATGCAGGGCCGCGAGGCCGGCACCATCGGCAACGTGAAGGGCACCAATTTCATCGCCGCCCAGGTCAAGAAGCTCGGCCTCCAGCCGGCCGGTGAGAACGGCACCTATTTCCAGACCGTCCCGCTGGTCAGCAAGGGCGTGAATCCCAACTCGACGCTGAAGGTCGGCGGCACGCCGCTCACCATGGGCAAGGACTATGTGAGCTTCGGCGCCATCTCGCAGCTCGGCTTTGCGCCGACGCTTACTGCCAACGAGATCGGCTCGGTCTACGCTGGTCGGATCGGCGACAGTGCCGCCGCCGGCCTCACCGAGGCGCAGATCGCCGGCAAGCTGGTAGTGTTCTCAGCCCCGCTCCGGAACGGGCAGCCGGCCTGGCAGTTCTGGCAGGGGCTCGACCGGAAGAAGTTTGCGAGTGCTGCCGGTATCGCGGTCATCGCCCTCGACATCACGCCGCCGCAGGTACTCGAGTTCCTCTCGAAGACGCAGGAATCGCTCAAGAGCGAGGCCGAAGCCGGCCCGGCCGCGAAGAGTCCCTTCGCGATGCTCATCTCGCCATCGGCTGGCGAGGCGATCGTTGGTGCGAACCCGACGGTCGGTGCTGCTGGAAAGCCGGTCAGCGCGAACATCAGCGTGCTCACGACCGAGGTGACCACACCCGCCCGTAACGTCGTGGCGATCCTGCCGGGCAGCGATCCCAAGCTGAAGGGTCAGTACGTCGCGATCGGCGCGCACAACGACCACATCGGCCTGGAGGAAGGCCCGCCTGCCGACTTCGACTCGGTCTGGGCATACAACCACATCGTGCGGCCCGCGGGCGCCGAGAGCGGCAACCCCAAGCCGACGCCGGAGCAACTGGCTTCAGTCAAGACCACGCTCGACAGCCTGCGGAAGGTGAACAAGCCACGCCTCGACTCGATCAACAACGGCGCCGATGATGACGGCTCCGGATCCGTGTCGGTGCTTGGCATCGCCGGCGCGCTCGCGAGCAGCAAGGTCAAGCCGAAGCGGTCGATCCTCTTCGTCTGGCACACCGGCGAGGAGAAGGGTCTCTGGGGCTCGGCCTACTACACCGATCATCCCACCGTTTCCCGCGATTCGATCGTGGCGCAGCTGAACATGGACATGGTCGGTCGTGGCATGGAGACGGACGACGTCCTGGGCGACGGCTCCGCGAAGGGTGGCCCCGGCTACATGCAGCTCGTCGGCTCCCGCCGGCTCTCGACCGAGCTTGGCGACCTGGTTGAGAAGGTCAACGTGGACGGGAGCTACGGCTTCGCGTTCGACTACACATTCGACCAGGATGGTCATCCGGCCAACATCTACTGCCGCAGCGACCACGCGAACTACGCCCGGTATGGCATCCCGGTCGTGTTCTTCACCACCGGCGTGCACCAGGACTATCACCAGATCACCGACGAGCCCCAGTTCATCAACTACACGAAGATGGCGAAGATCGCCACCTTCGTTGCGAATGTCGCTCTGGTCGTCGCCAACGACGATCATCGTCTCGTCGTGGACAAGCCGAAGCCCGATCCGACGGCACCCTGCAAGCAGTAGAAGCACGAAGCAGGAAAGCGTGAAGGGGAGGCGGCGCATGATGCGCTGCCTCCCCTTCTCACTTTCTTGCCCGACCCTCTGCGGCTGGTCGCCGCTACCAGCGCGCGACGAACCCCCTCGTATCGACATGCACGAATGGGCCATGCACCCCGGTTGCGCGGTAGACGCCGATGCCGCCCGTCAGCTCGGGGTACTGGCTCTCGACCTGGTCGGCGACGGCCGCGAGGTACTTCGCGTCGGCCACCGTCACCTTGCCGTCGCCATTCAGGTCGTCCATGCGGCCGTCGTCATTGCCATCGACGTAGATGTCGGAGGCATCGCCGTACATGTGCCGGCTGTCCTTCGCACGGCCACACCGGCGGCACACACCCTTCGCGTTGTACTGCGGCGTGCGGAACCCGGAAAGCACCTTGATCGTGGAGGGCTTCCCCAGTCGCTCGAGCTCGTCGGCCATCAGTTCGAGCTTGTCGAGGAGGGTCGGCTGAACCACGAGGTACTTCGGCCACACGTTACTCCTGGTCCTTCGTGAGGAAATCGCGCACGCGGAAGCGCGACGAGAGCATCACGTCCTGGTCGGTTTCCTCCACCTGGATGAAACCTTCGGGCAGGCCGTACAGTGTTACCGACTTCCGCTCGCGCGGCCAGTAGCCGATGCGATAGCCCTCGAAGGTGCCGCCGCTCTTGGCGGCAAACGGGATCAGGGCGATGACCGCTACGGAATCTCCCGCGGACGAGACCAGGCCAACCCGGTGAATGCCCACCCGCGCGATGCCGTACTGGTCCATGATGGCAGCCAGTTCCGGGTTTTCGCCGATCTTTTCCGGGGTTACCTGCAGCGCCCGCAGCTTGCCGCTGAATCCGAGGTATTGCGACAGGACAACATTTGCACTGTCCTTCAGCGGCACGGAATCGGTACTGACGATCCGCCGTGGGGCACTCATGCCGAGGGTGGTCGTAAGTAGCGTAAGGGCAACGACAACCGTTCCGGTCGCCGATACAGCTCGTCGCGCGGTACGCACTCGGATCAACTGCATCATCAACACCCTTCCATCCTGTGATGGCCCTCACCAATGACAAGACGCGGGCCCGTCCGCAAGGAAGATAGTCGCCCCGGGAGCACACGGAACCCGCAAATCCTGGTGTCTACTTCTTCTTCACCAGTGGAACCTGCTGCGACGGATACGGATATCCCTGCTGCAGCGCCAGTTCCATGTTGCGGTCACGGCCGTAGACATCGGCGATGAAATCCACCCCCCCGTCTTCACGCGGCACTGCTGTTTCATACACCAGTCGGATCGGGACGCCCTGCCCCAGGGTCACGTCGATCGGCTCGGGGGACGCCATTGCCTCCTTCATCCGTTCCTCGGTCCAGGCCGAGTCGCCCCGCAGCAACCACGTCGCGAGCGACGGCGCATCGGCCAGCCGCACGCAGCCGTGGCTCTCGGCGCGGTTCGCCCGCTGGAACGTGGACTTGGTCGGCGTGTCGTGCAGGTAGACGCCATACGGATTGGCGAAGATGAACTTCACGTTGCCGAGCGCGTTCACGTCGCCCGGGCGCTGACGCACCCCGATCGAGTCTCCGACCAACGCCAGGTTCTCCGGGGTCGCGGGAACCACCACACCCTTCCGCACCAGTTCCATGCCCTGGCGGGTGAGGTACATCGAGTCCTCGAGCGCCTTGGGTACGATCTCGTCGCGAATGATCCGCGGTGGTACCCGCCAGGTTGGACTGAACACGATCATGCCGAGCGTGCCGGCGAGCTCAGGCGTCTCGTTCCGGCCCCGACCACCCACGACCACCTTCATCGCCACCGGCGGTGAACTGTCGGCGGCGGGCACCATCACGCGCATGCGGAACTCGGGGATGTTCACCCTGATCCAGAGACTGTCCACCGGCGGCGGCGGCAGTGCCCGCATCCGTTCCATCGTCATTGCGATGGCCCGCACTGGAGTCGCGAAGGGATTCGCGAGCCGCGCGGTGGTGTTCTTCGCGATGATGCCGTCGGGCGGCGTGAGGTTCTCCCGTTGCTGCAGCCGCTTCACGCCGCGCACCAGGGTCGCGTCATACAGCGTGTCGCCCTCGACGGGTGGCACCTGCAGTGTATCGGGCAGGTCGCCCAGCGCAGTCAGCAGCCGCCGCAGGGACGACGCGCCGGCATACCGCTGTCCCGGCGCGAGTCGTGTGGGCAGCGGGGGAAGCCTCGTGAGCGAACTGTCGGTGGCGAGCATGCGATAGCGCGCAAGCGCCGCCTGCAGCCGTCGGTAGGCGGGGCTCCGGTCCTCCAGCTGGAACAGCACGGTGGCCGGTTCGGGCGACATGCGCATCGTGGTGATCACCTCGCCCACATTCATCGGTGCGCGTCGCACCGTGAGGATGCCCTTCCCCACATTGACTGTGTCGTCGATCCAGCGAAGCCGGGCACGGCCGTACTGCATCGCCGCGACGTAGCGAATGGCATCTACCGTGAGCCGGGCGTCGAATGACGCGCGCTCCGCGTCGGACCATCCGGTGTCGCCCCGCTCGAGCATCGCGAGCAGGCTGTCGTGCACTGCCGCATTGAAGTCGGCCGGGTTGAGCCCGTGCGTCTCGAGTGCCAGGAGCCGCTGTACCAGCGCCCGGGTGGCGGCAGTGGGCCGGCCCAGTGAATCCAGGAAGAGCGGCTGCCACCCGTTGGCCTCGTACAGCCCCCCGGAGCGACGCTCGCGCGTCGCTCACGTCCGGCCAGCGCATCGCCTCGAAGCGCCTGGCTGCAGCCCGCTCCCTCAGGCTCGCAGACACGCCCGAATCGCCCGCGCCGGCCGCCACCGGCGGCGCTGGGGCACCCCGGGCCTGTGTGACCGGCACGATGACAAGGAGGAAAGCGGTGGCGAGGCCCGTGAACACGGCGTCAGCGCGGATAGGGGTAGCCCTTCTGGAGCAACAGGTTCAGGGTGCGGTCGTGACTGTAGATGGCGCCGTAGAAAAATACTTCCCCATTCCGGGGCGCAACGGCGGTGCCGTCCTGGAGGACAAATCGTGCCAGCGCCGGCCAAAGAGGGGAGGTGCAGGCCGTCGCTACTTCGGCAGGTACCTGGGTGGCGGATGGGTGGGCCGCGACCACGGCGGCAAGAGCGAGGGTGACCACTATTTCAAGAATACCTTGCCGAGCCCTTCCCTCAGGGCGTACCAGAAACCTGTGGCAGGGTGGCCGTCGACTGGTACGGAAGATTGACCTGCCCGACCACTGGCGCCTTGCCCGGCTTGTCCGGGTTGTTGCCGCGGACCTTGAACGCGATTTGCGAACAGCGACACGATCGCCAGTCCCGCCTTCTTCACGGCGTTCGCGTTCTTGTCCGTGAGTTGAACCTTGAAGTCCCGATAAAGCGGCGTGACCTGTCCTACCGAGCGTCCGTTGCGTACAAGCACCGAAAAACGCAGAGACTGCAGAGACCCGTCTGTGAGCTTCATCGAGGCCACCGGTTCCGACAGGGCGCTGATCGCGGTCAGGTCCATGGGGCCGAGCGAGCCGGAGTACTTCATGTCGAACTGTGACGCCATGAGCGGTATCTCGATGGTCGTCTCCAGCTTGCCCTTGCCCAGCAGGAGCGCGGACGCCTTGATCACCACCGGCGGAGCGGCACTCCCTGCCGCCGCGCCGGATTTCAGGTCGACGATCTCGGCCTGGACCTGTTCCCAGCTCATCGTCCCCGCCGTCGGCTTCCCTGCAGGGTGCTCCGTGTAGGCAATGCGGCCGCCTTTGATGACCACCGTGTCGATGAGGACCGGTCGGTCGAGCGCGGCCATGTACTGCTGTGGACTCCGCCGCCGCTTTTTTGGGCCCGGCGGCAGCCTTTTGTAGCTGGTTACATGCACCCTGAAGTCGAATGCCTCCACGCGCTGGGCCACGACGCCGCCCTCGACGCTGCCCAGGCGGCGGTAGTTGAGCCCGCGGATCCTTGCGCTGTCGAGGTGAATGCGGATCAGGTCCTTGCGCTGCTTCTGCTGCTTCACCCATTCCGCGTCGGTCAGGGTGGGTCCTATCACGACACTGTCCAGTGCGAGCGTGGAGTCGGTGAGGTTCGCCCGCATCTGCCCGAACTTGATCGATCGCGCCTCGCTGCCCACCTCGAGTGCGGTCGCGCTCACGATCGCCTGATCGCTGAAGAGCGATCGCCGCGCCTTTGGCGGCACGCCGGGGTCGATCCGCGTCCCGCGCAGCACGAGCGTCAGCTGCTGCAGGGTGACGTGCATCTCGGAACTGTCACTGGCCCGCCGCCTGTAGTCGAGCGAGATGTTCGGCAGCTCGGTGCCGTGTATCACGATGACCGGAAGCAGTGACGGCAGGTGGATGCTGTCGCTCACCACGGAAATCGCCGTCCTCGGCGTCTCGATGGCGGACTTCACCGCGTCGCGTCGTCGCACCACCTCGAGTACGTCGCCATGGATCGCCTCGCAGCGGAAGAGCCGGGCATTCACGCCCCCGCCCAGCAAAAGGACCCACACGTTCACGCCCCGGACGCCGCATCCGGTGGCGGTGGCCGTGAGGACGGGCAGCGGCTCCGACCGGAAGTCATTCCGCGACGTGTCCGTGACGAGGTGGATCGAGTCGATGGTGATGCGCCCACCCAGGACGCTCAGGTCCACGCCCGAGACCGAGAGCTGGTAGGTGCTGTCGGTGGCGGCGGCAACCTGGCGGGATGCCCAGTCGCGCAGCAGCGTCTCGATTACCCGGCTCCGGCGATCGATGACGAAAGCAATGAGGCCCGCCGACAGAATCAGCGCGAGGACCACCGTCAGGATGAAGCGCTGGTTCTCGGCGAGGGGAAGCCATGAGAGGGATTGTACCCTGTTCGTCTCGGGCCGTTACGGAATGACAAAGGGCGGACCACCCTGGTCCGCCCTCGTTGACGCCCGGCCGACGACCTAGCGGGTGGCGTTCGAGTCCACCTTTACCACCAGCCCGCTCTTGTCAGCCCGCACGAGGACGACCTTGCCCTTGCCGTCGTTGACGTGAATATAGGCGCCATTGCTGTCCGCCTGGATGTTCACGATCTCGCCGCTGTCGCCGTTCACTTTGGCGTGTACGACCCCGCGACGGGAGGAGTCGATGGTGATCGTGCCGCGCTGCCGGAGCTGGGCCAGGGCGGCCTTGTCGGCGCGCACCGGCCGCACCACGCCCACCGGCTCGAACCGGACCTCACCCACGGAACGGAGTCCGCGGTCGGACGGCGTGGCGCAGCGGAACCCCTGGCTCACCTCGAACCGTTCCGGGCTCACAGGGACCAGGTCGCAGGAAGACAGCATCGCGGCGTCCAGGTGTTCCCGGTCGAGCGCTACCAGCGCGCTGAGCGATGGCGCCACGGCACCGGCGCCGGCTCGAAGTTGAGGCTCGTGAGGTGCCCCAGTTTCCGCCCATCGAGGATGAACGGAACCGCACGATCGAAGTGGTCGAACGCCACCGCCGCCCCCGAGTCGAGTTCCGTCTTCAACTGGAGCAGGGCTTCCTTCGCCTTCGCCTTCGTGGCGCGCACGGCACTGACGAACATCATGCCGACAGCAAAGACCGCAAGCGCGCCGAGACCGGCGCGGACCCAGATCGATCGCATGGGGAGCCTCCTGGACTCTTGGGAACGCTGCCCCTACGCCCTGAGCCAAAGCAATGTTTCAGTCTGTGACAGTGGCTCCCGGCAAAGCAAATGGGCGGACCAGCCGGTCCGCCCAGAAATCGCAAACGAGGCGCTTCTCAGCGCGTCAGGTGCATGGCCATCCGCCGGGGCTTGAGGCTGCGCAGCAGCAGGACACCCACCGCAAAAACCACCACGGCGATGACCGCGAGCACCACCAGCCGCATCCAGCTCCGTCCGGGAACCGGCTTGGGCGGAAGGCTGGAATCGAGCTCTCCCACCTCCCCGAGCATCGCATCCAGCTCGGCATTCGCTTCCGCCAAGTGCCGATCGCGCGTGGGGTCGCCCTGAGGTGCCGTCATGGAACTCAGTCCGCCGAGAGGCCGATGGGTGAACCGACCGTCTGGTCAGCCTCGCGCTCGCGCTCGGTGGCGCGTCCCAGCCAGAGGGAACCGGCGGCGATGGCGCACCACGTCAGGACGACGAGGGCGGCCAGGCCGAAAAACCAGCCTACCGGACCGAACGGAAGCTTGTGGCGGCCACTGGCGAGCCACCAGTACACCATGAGACTCGCGGCGGCACCCAGCAGCAGGCTGCCGACACCCGACGTCCTGGCGGCAACGCCTGGAATGGATGGGAGCGGAAGCGGAGCGGCGACCGCCTGCCGGTAGCGCCACCAGGCGACCATGGCTCCCAGCACGGAAAGCGCGACGAAGCCCAGCTGCCAGCTGATCGCACGGTCGCCCGCGAAAAGCCAGCTCGTCGGCGGCAGGTGGGTCAGGCCGGTCCACATCAGCAGGAGGCCCCCCACCACCGCGGTGACGTCGAGATAAAAAGCGGTACGCATCTACACTCCGGTATCGGGATTTCCCTCACGGTGAATCCTAGCCCGTTACTGCTTCCGGCGCGAGGATGCAATTCACGGACCTGCCTGCCAATTGAGCGGCCGCCATCAAGCGGGCTGGGTGTCGTCGGGAGGACCTGCTTGATTGTGTTGTTCGGGCTCCGACCACCCGCTCCGGAGGAGGATGATGGAGGTCTTCGAGGTCGTCATCGCGTTGCTCCTTGGTGGCGCGGCGCTGGCCGCCTTTTCCCGGCGCATCGGTGCGCCGTACCCGGCGCTCGTGGCGCTCGCGGGCGCCGGACTCGCGCTCGTTCCCGGCACGCCCACCCTGGTCCTCGATCCCGAGTTGGCTCTCACGCTCTTCGTGGCGCCGGTCCTCGTCGATGCGGCCTTCGATGCGTCGCCGCGCGACCTGCGGGCCAACTGGCGCCCCATCGCGAGCCTTGCCCTCGGTGCGGTCGTACTGACCATCATCATGGTCGCCGTCGTCGTGCGGTGGCTCGTACCGGACCTGCCATGGGCGGCCGCAGTGGCGCTCGGCGCCATCGTGGCACCGCCCGATGCCGCGGCGGCAGGCGCGGTGTTGCGCCAGCTCCAGCCGCCGCACCGGCTGCTCGTGATCCTCGAGGGCGAAAGCCTCTTCAACGATGCGAGCGCGCTGCTCATCTACCGCCTCGCGGTTGGCGTCGCGACGATTGGCTTCCTCCCGACCGGCGGCGTGCTGCCGACGCTGTTCTACGTCGTGTTCGGCAGCATCGCCCTCGCCCTCGTCCTCGTGCGGATCTCGCTCGCCGTCAATGCCCGCATCCAGGACGTGTCCACCGCCGTTGTGGTGCAGTTCTGCACCGCGTTCGGCGTGTGGATTCTCGCCGAGCGGCTCCGCCTTTCGCCCATCATTACCCTCGTGGTGTTCGCGATGGCGGCATCGCGCCGCGCGCCCGAGATCCTGCCGGCGCGCGTGCGCATCCCCGCGTGGGCAGTATGGGAGGTGGCGGTCTTCGTGCTCAACGTGCTCGCGTTCATCCTCGTGGGATTCCAACTCAAGTCGATCGCGGCCAACCTGACGCCGGAAACCGGTGCCCGCTATGCGACCGTCGCCATCGCGGTGTGCGCCGTGGTGATCCTCGCGCGCATCGTGTGGGTGATCGGCGCGGCGGCATTCAGCCGCTGGCGCTGCCGGCCGCGCGCCGACGGCACCCCTGGCCCGGCGGACGCGGTGGCCCTCACCCCGGGCGGCGCGGCGGTCGTTGGCTGGTGCGGCATGCGCGGCACGGTCACGCTCGCCGCCGCCCTCGCCCTGCCGGCCGCGATGCCCTTCCGCGGACCTGATCGTCGTCACCGCGTTTGCCGTGGTGCTTGGCACACTGGTGCTGCAGGGGCTCACGCTCCGGCCGCTGCTGCTGCGCCTGCGCCTCGCGGACGACGGGATGGTGGAGCGCGAGGTACGGCTGGCCCGCGTCGAGACGCTGCGTGCAGCCGTGACGGCCGCCGCATGCTGCCCTGGCGCCGGCACGGCGGAACTCGTTCGCCATCGCTACGAACTGCAACTGCGCAGGGCGGAGGAGGATTTTGCTGCAAATGACAGCGGCGCCTCCCACGGCGCGGTCGCAGCGGGAGCGCCGCAGGCGGAGGATCGCGACGCCGATGTAGCGGTGGTGCGTGCTGCGACCGATGCGCAGCGCCAGCGCCTGGCGGCATTGCGGGCGGATGGCACGATCGGCGATGCCGCGTTCCAGCAGGTCCAGGAGGCCCTCGACTGGGCGGAGCTCGACTGGGCCCAGGTCGTTCAGTGAACGCAAAGCCTCACATCGCAGGAGCCTCAGCACATGCGAGTCGGCATACTTGGATCCGGATTGATGGGCGCGAAGATAGGGACACTCTGCGCGCGCGCCGGTCACGACGTGACCTTCAGCTACGCACGCAGCACCGACAAGCTGGCGCGGCTGGTGCGCGAAGCCGGGGGCAACGCACGGTTCGGTACGCCCGCGGAAGCGGCGGCGGGGGCGGACGCGCTGTTGCTGGCAGTGCACTGGAACCGGGTGGGCGACGTCCTGCGGCAGGCGGGCGACCTCTCGGGAAAAACCATTCTCACCTGCTCGCTGCCGATGAACGACGACGACACCGCGCTGGTGGTGGCCCATACCTCGTCGGGGGCCGAGGAACTTGCGCGCAGGGTGCCCGGGGCGGCTGTCGTCTCGGCCTTCGGGACCATCCCGAGCGAGGTGCTGTTCGGCGTCTTCGCCGCCCGCGGCAGCGGCACCCCGCCCAGCCTGCTCTATTGCGGCGACGACGCGCGCGCGAAGCAGGTGGCGGCGGCTTTGATCCGCGACCTCGGGTTCGACCCGGTGGATGCCGGCGCCCTCACGGCGGCCCGCTACCTCGAGCCGTTCACGATGCTCGTGGCCCTGCTCGCCTATGAGGGCGAAGGCGGTCCCGAGCTCGTGTACCGGTTCGAGCACATCGGGTAGCGCTACGAAACCTGGGCCGGGGCCAGCAGCGCGTCGATCACGCGCACCCGGGCCATGCCGATGTTGGCCATCAGCCCGTTGCAGAGCACTCCCGACCCACCGTCTCCTCCCCGCCACGTCCACGTCCGCGTCAGGAAAACTGCCCGACGAAATCCGACGAAGCGAGCACCAGAATCCCGAGCCGCACCGCCTGGCTCACGACCCAATGGCGCACGAGGGACACCACGCGGGATCGGGCAGCGGTGGTCGAGAAGAGATGGTCGCACTCCGGCAGGAAATCGTGCCTGAGCGCCGGATGTTTCGCCGCCTTCGGAAAGGCGCGACGGAACTGTGAATGGTGGTTGTAGTTCCCCGGGACGCCGGCAGTGAAAATGAAATAGAGCCGCACGTTCCTGCCCAGGAGGTCCTCGAGATCGGACTGCATGCGTTGACGCGAAATCGGCTTTCGCACCCCGGGACGATACTCGACCTCGGTCGAACCCGTGTCCGGCCCGCTGACATGTCGCAGGACGCGAGCGTAGCGCAGCATCTTCTCGAACGGGCGTCCCCAGCTTGCCGGGCGCAGCATGCGCGCCTTCAGGTGATAAACGACATGTCGCCAGCTGAGGAATGGCCCGGGGATGTCGAACAGCACCACGGACGCGATTCGCGAGTCCTGCTGCGCAGCGTGGAAGGCATCGTACGCGCCGGAGCAGAGACCGGCGAACACGAAGCGTTCAGCGCCGTGCTCCGCACTCAAGTAGGCGAGCGCGGCCGATATGTCCTGCTCCACCGACTCCTGCAGCGCCATGGCTTCAGGCTGGCGCTCCGAATCGCCGACGCCGGAGAGGTCGAACCGCAGGGTTGGAATCCCCGCTGCCGCCAGGTCCCTCGCGAGCAACACGTGCATGCGGCTCGGGCCCACCCGGTGAATGAGCCCTGAATTGAGCAGCACGACGTGCAGTCCGCGCAGCCTGGGTGCCGTGGGCACCGAGAGGACTCCTACCAGGCGGCCGTCGCAACCGAAGGCAACAACCTTCTCACGGAACGGCGGCATCAGGCGAACCACGAGACGATGGCACGGAGCGTGGCGACCGGCATGCCCGATGCGCCGATGCGCTCATCACGCCATGTGGGAATGTCCGGGACGGCGAGGAGTGCGCACTCTGCCCCAGCGCTGGCGAGCCGCGAACGATGCTCCTCCAGTCCGGCCAGGTCGTCATCCTGGGCCAGCAGGAGCGTCCGCGGAAGTTCGGGCGACAGGATGTCCGGCGTCACAGTCTCCATGTCGCGAATCATCCCGGTTGTCAGCGCGATGCCGTGCCCCTCGGCGGGACCAGCCCGATCGTCGCTCATCACCCCGAATTCCTGCAGATAGTCTCGCCCTCCCAGGATGGCGTCCCACAACACGAGTCCATCGATGGTATCCTGCGTCCGCGCGACGATGCCCGCAAGCGTTGCGCCATAGCGCATGCCCACGAGGCTCACGCGGTCGACACGGGCCAGATCCTTCAATTCGGCGATCGCGACCGCGATATCGGAGAGCCACTGCTGCTGGCTCGCCTCCTGGAACTCGCCGGCGGAATCACCCGTGCCGAAGTAGTCAAAGCGCAGCACATCATAGCCGGCATCAGCCAGCAACCGGGCCAGGTATCTCAGCGTAGCGTACGACAGGAGATACTCGCGACCCAGCGGGGCGCAGATCACGACCCCGCCGCGCGAACGACCCGTCGCCGGGTGATAGCATCCGAAGAGCTGGCGCGCAGAGGCGCCGAAGTAGAAGGCATTCACAGTCGCGGCGGCGGCTCCGGCATCGCGGCGGCGATCTGGCCCAGGGACTGGAAGAAGAGCAGCCTGGGGTCCGGACGCCAGCCCGCGCGCTGCTGAATCTCGTGGACTGCGCGCATCGACAGCAGCGAGTGTCCGCCCAATTCGAAGAAGTTGTCGCCCGTTCCGACCTGGTCGAGCCGGAGCAGCTCGCACCAGACTTCGGCAACGATGACTTCGGCCGCGGTGGACGGCGCGGTCCTGACCTGCGGTTGCCGGGTCGCGCGCAACGGGTCAGGCAGCGCCTTGCGGTCGACCTTTCCGTTCGGTGTCAGCGGCAGCCGATCCAGCGGCATGACGAGGGACGGTACCATGTAGTCAGGGAGGGATTCGCGCAGGAAAGCGCGTACCTCGGAAGCCGTCAGCTCCTCCTGTTCCGCGAACACGAGCCAGGCGATCAGCCGATCGTCGCGCACGTCGACGACGCACTGTGCGATCGCCGGTGACGCGGTCCAGCGCAGCCTCGATCTCGCCGAGCTCGATGCGATACCCACGCAGCTTCACCTGGAAATCGAGCCGGCCGAGGTGCTCGAACGTGCCATCCGGCGCAGGCGTACCCGGTCACCGGTGCGGTACATGCGGGACCCGCCACCGGCGAATGGATCGGGCAGGAAGCGCGATCCGGTCAGCTCCGGCCTGCCGAGATAGCCGCGGGCGACGCCGACACCGCCGATGTACAGCTCGCCGGGCACACCCAATGGTGCCGGCCGGCCATCGGTGTCGAGCACGTATGCCTGCGTATTGGCTATCGGGCGACCGATCGGTACCGCACCCGTTCCGCTCGTCACGCGATGCACCAGGGACCAGATGGTCGTTTCGGTAGGCCCGTAAAGATTCCAGACCTCCGAGGTCCGGACGAGCATCGCCTCGGCGAGGTCGCGCGGCAGCGCCTCACCGCCGCAGAAGGCGCGAAGGCCTGGTGTGTCGCCCACCGCCCAGCCCGCGTCGAGCAGGGCACGCCACGTGGCCGGTGTCGCCTGCATGACGGCCGGCTGCCGCTGGACGAGCAGGTCGAGCAGGCGCCGTCCGTCCGCGGTGACGTCGCGGCGCGCCAAGAGCACGCGGCCACCCACGATCCATGGCAGGTACAGCTCGAGCCCGGCAATGTCGAAGGAAATCGTGGTGACGGCCAGGAGCACATCGCCTTCGCCCAGGCCCGGAACGCGACGCATGGACCACAGGAAGTTCACCAAGCCGCGGTGCGTGACCTGCACGCCCTTGGGCTGGCCGGTGGAGCCGGAGGTGTACATCACGTAGGCGATCGCGTCGAGATCCGCCGCATCATCGAGCGGAGTAGACGGTTGCCGCGCGATCTGCGCCGCATCACGATCGACAAACAGTACCGGCGTGTCCGATTTGGGCAGTATGGCTGCGAGGCCCTCTTCCGAGATCACGAGGCCAGCAGCGCAGTCATTCAGCATGAAGTGCATGCGCTGCGGCGGCAAGGCAGGATCGATGGGCACGTAGGCCCCGCCGGCCTTCAGCACGCCCAGCAGGGTTATGGCGAGCTCGTGCGTGCGGCTCAGGCACACCCCCACGTGCGTGCCCGGACGAACGCCGCGGCCGCGAAGATGGTGGGCGAGCCGGTTGGCACGCGCCTCCAGTTCGGCGTAGGTCAGCATCGTCTCGCCGAACTCCAGTGCTACCGCCTCGGGAGTCCGCGCCGCCTGCGTCGTTACCAGCGATGGCAGCGGCGTCTCAGGGAAATCGATCGCCGTTGCGTTCGGCACCTCGAGCACGGCGGCACGCTCCTGGGCCGGCAGGAGTTCCAGGGCACCGATGAACAGATCCGGCTCGCGAATGGCCGATTCCAGCAGCGTCGTGTAATGGGAAAGCAGGCGAGCGATCGTCGCGCCATCGAAGAGGTCGCTGTTGTAGGTGGCGGCGATGTCCGGGTCGTGCTCCAGTGTGATTCCGAACGCCAGATCGAACTGTGCTACGCGCCGGTCGATGTCCAACGGCCTCCACCGCAGGCCCGGGGTCTCGAGTTCCCGGACGGGCGCGTTCGCGAGGTTGAACAGCACCTGGAACAGCGGTGCGCGGCTCGCGTCGCGGTTGGGGGCTATCTCGCGCACGAGTCGCTCGAAGGGAAGGTCCTGGTGTTCGAAGGCATCCAGCGCCGTCCGCCGTACCCGGGCGAGCAGTTCACGCAGGGTCGGCCGGCCCGACAGATCATTCCGGTGCACCTGCGTGTTCACGAATGTGCCAACCATTTCCTCGACTTCCGCCCGGGTCCGGTTCGCGATGGGCACACCGACGGCGACGTCGTGCTGGCCGGTATAGCGATACAGCAACGCAGTGAACGCGGCGAACAGCGTCATGAAGGGCGTGACGCCCTCGCGGGCACTGAATTGGCGGAGCCGCTCGACGAGCTCGGGCGACAGCGAGACCCGGCACCGCGCGCCGCCGGGATGTCTGGATCGGCGGGCGTGGACGATCGGTGGCGAGATCGAGTGGCAGCACCCCGGCGAGCTGCGCCTTCCAGTAGGCGAGCTGCCGGTCAAGGCGGTGACCATCGAACGACTCACGCTGCCAGCGCGAGAAGTCCGTGTACTGCAGGGCATGCCGGGGCAACCCGGCGTCGGCGTGGCTAACCCGTGCGGCGTACAACTTCGATAGCTCGCGCCCGATCACTCCGAAGGACCAGAGGTCGCCCACGGTGTGATGGAGTCCCACCGCCAGTACATGCTGCTTCTCGTCCAGTTGCGCGAGCAGCACCCACCAAAGCGGCCCGCGCTCCAGATTGAAGGGATGCGTCGCGAGCCCCGCGGCCAGTTCCCGTGCCGCCGGCAACCGCTCATCGGGAGGAAGATGTCGCAGGTCCCGTTCAATCAGCGAGATACTGCCCCTGGGATGCACGCGCTGACGAGGCTCACCCTCGACCGTGACGAAAGTCGTCCGCAGGCTCGCGTGGCGGTCCATCAGATCGTGCAGCGCGGCTACCATCGCGTCGCGATCGAGGTGACCATCGAGCACTGCCGCCGCGGCCATGTTGTACGCGGTGCCATCCGGGATCAGCTGCTGCAGGTACCACATGCGCTCCTGCGAGAATGAGAGTGGGGCGTCGGCCCGGTCAGCATGGGCGTGCAGCGGCGCCTCGCCCTCCGCGTCGGGGCGCCAGCGCTCCCTGATGACCTGCGCCAGACCTGCGATGGTCGGAGTGGTGAAGAGCGCGCGGAGCGGGACCTCGACGCCAGCGATGGCACGCAGGCGTGCAATCACCTGGGTCGCGTTCAGCGAATTGCCACCGAGCGCGAAGAAGTCGTCGTGTACCCCGAGCCCCGGGCATCGAAGGACCTCCACCCAGATCGCGACGAGCATTTCCTCCACCGCGTCGCGTGGCCCGAACCGCACGAGCTGGGAAGAGGTCCCGTTGATTTCGAGCGACGCCAGCGCCCGCCGATCCACCTTGTTGGTCCGCGTAAGCGGGAGCGCGGGTACCACCGAAATGACGTCGGGAACCATGTACGCTGGGAGGCTCTGCGCGAGGAACTCTCGTAGCGTCTCACGTCCCACCTCTGCCTCGGGACCGGGAACCACGAAGGCGCTCAGCACGGGATCACTCCCGGGCGGCTGCCGCACGACGACGGCGCATTGCGCCACACCAGTATGCCGCAGGGCCGTCGACTCGATCTCGCCCAGCTCGATGCGCAACCCGCGCAACTTGACCTGATTGTCCCTCCGGCCGAGCAGTTCCAGTGAGCCATCGGGCCGCCGCCGACCGATGTCACCCGTGCGATAGCGGCGGCGCCCACCACTCCCCGGGACGTTTTCGAAGACCTTCGCGGTGAGATCAGGCTGGCCCCAATAACCCTGGGCAACGTGTGTGCTCTCGATCATGAGCTCGCCCAGCACGGGGGCCGGCGCGCCCGCGTCGTCGACCAACTCGACGTTGATGTGCTCCACCGGATAGCCCACCGCCATGGCCGCGCTCGACGGCAGGCCGGTCGCTTGAAAGTTGAGCAGCGAGATCGAGCACTCGGTCGCACCCATCAGGTTGATGAGCACCGTCCCGGGCCGGAAGAGCTCGCCGAACACCTCGGCATCTCGCTTGTGGACTCCCTCGCCTCCCAGCACCACACAGCGAACGGCGGTACACCGATCCCGGCGCAGGATCTGACCAAGCGCCCTGAACACAGTCGGCGTCGAGTGATAGACCGTAATGCCGGGCTCGTGCATCACCTCGGTCACACGGTGCAGTCCCTCCTCGCGCACGTCCACCGGGCACAGCACGGCCCCGGACAGCAAGGCACCGAAGATATCCATCAGCGATGCGTCGAACGTGTAGGATGCGAGGAGCAGCACGCGGTCCGCCGGGGTGATCTCGACGGCGTTGATGTAGGTACGCACGTGATGCAGTGCGCTGCCGTGGCTTTGCATCACGCCCTTCGGACGGCCCGACGAGCCCGACGTGTAGAGGATGTAGGCAAGGCTGTCCGCGGTAGGCGGAACGCTCATCACGCGAGCGGTCGTCGCCGGGGCATCGGTGAGGAGCACGACGATGCCGCTACCGGCTACCCCCTCGGCCAGCGCCTGGTGCTGCGGGTCTGCCAGCAGCACCGTCGCCTGGGCGTCGGCGAGCATGAGGGCAAGCCGCTCGGGAGGGAATGACGGGTCGAGTGGCACGTAGGCCGATCCCTGCTCCAGCACTCCGAGCACCGCTGCGACGAGCGGTGCCCCGTGGTCGCAGAGCAGTGCCACCCGGGTGGCGGTCCCGCCCGTGGCGGCACCAACCGCCTGCGCGATTCGCCCCGCCGCCAGCTGTAGCTCGCCGTAGGTCCAGCACGACCTGCCCCACAACACCGCTGGTCGAGACGTAAAGCGAGAAGCCACCTCGGTGAATCGCTGCGGGATCGACCCCTCCACGAACTCCGGCGTGACCGGCGCGAATGGTGTCTGGCGGAGCACGTGTGCCACGTCAGGGCGCGCTGCCCGCGGCTCCTCCAGCTGGATGTTGCCTATCCGGGCCCCTGGCTCCCGTGCGATCACATGGATGAGTCGCATGTAGTGCCTCAGGAACGCCGTCATGCGCTCGGCCTCGAAGAGGTCGGCGTTGTAGACCAGCATTAGAAGGAGCCCGTCCGATTGCTCCTGCGCGTACAGCGTCATGTCATACTTGGATTGGCTGTCGAGTGCCGCGAGCAGGCGGTCGATGGATGGCGTCTCTACCACAAGTCCCGCCGTTGGCTGGGACCGGTCCACCGGCAGCGGCAGCAGGTTGAACAGCACCTGAAAGACGGGGGTACGGGTCAGGTCCCGCGGCGGACGCAGCTCCTCCAACAGCAGGCCGAACGGTACATCCTGGTGCCTGAACGCCCCCAGACACGTGTCCCGCACCCGTTGCAGCAGTTCCGTGAACCCCGGGTTGCCCGACAGATCGGACCGCAGCGCCACCGTGTTCACGAACATGCCGATCATGTCCTGAAGCTCGGCCTGGTCCCGGTTCGACACAGGCGAGCCCACGATGAGGTCGTGGGTCCCCGTGTACCGGTATAGCAGTGCCTTGAATGCAGCGAGGAGGGTCATATACAGGGTGCTGCCGTGCTGCCGGCCCAGCGCTCGCAACTGAGCGAGCGTCGCCGTATCCACCAGCGCATGGGCGCCCCTGCCCCGGTAAGACTGCATGGGTGGGCGCGGGAAGTCGGTTGCGAAATCCAGTGGCGCCAGATCGCCCGCCAGCGATTCCTTCCACCAGGCGAGTGCGGATGCACACTCGGACGACTCGATCCATGCGCGCTGCCGACGCGCATACTCGCCGTACTGCAGCGCCAGGGGGCGCGGCGCGGTGCTCTGGCCCTGACACACTGCCCGGTAACGCTCGCCGACCTCACGGATGAACAGCATGACCGACATTCCATCGGCCACGATGTGGTGAAAAGTGATGAGAACCTGAAATCGATCGGTCCCGATCCGCAGCAGCTCGACGCGGATCGGCAAATCCGTCTCGAGGTCGAACGCCTTCTCGGCGAGCCGGGATCGTGCCTCCCCAGCCTTGGCCGACCGGAGCTCGGGCGGCAAGTCCGCGAGATCGTGCACCGGCAGGCACCACGTTCCCGCCGGCCGCACCACCTGCACCGGTTCCCCATCAACCGTCACGAAAGTGGTGCGGAGAGCGTCGTGACGCGCTATGACCTGGGCAAGGGCCTGCTCCAGCGCGCGGATATCAAGCGAGCCCGTTAGATCCAGTTCGGTGCTGATGTTGTAGGCAGCGCTCGAGGGTTCGAGCTGCTGGAAGAACCAGAGCCGCTGTTGGGCAATGGAAAGCGGTGCGTACCGCTGCGGCACCGGCACATTTTCGCCGGGAACCGTCGACGCCCCGGTCCTGGCGACGAGCGCGCGGCGCAACTCGTCTCGCCGGCTCCGCAACTCCTCGCGCAGCTCGTCTACCAGCACACCCACGGGCGCGGAACAACGGAGCTGACCGTTCTCCAGCGTGAGCCGGACGTCCAGAGCGGCCAGGCGCTCCAGGAACTCGGCGGTATCGGCCGCAGTCGCGGCGTCGGGGTGTGTCACGCTAGAGCTCCACTTCCTCACGTTCGGCCGGTGGTGCCGTCCGTGAGGCGTCAGGCAGGGCCTGGAGGATCGTCGCAGCGAGCTGGCTCGTGGTCGGGCCCTCCAACAGGTCCGCGACCGCGATCCGCACCTCGACCGCGCCGGCGATCCGGTTGCGCAACTCCATGGCCATGAGGGAATCCATGCCCATGTCGAGCAACGAGCGATCCGCGGGCACCGCCTGTGTAGGCCCGAGAGCAAGCACCTTGGCGACCTGCTCGCTCAGGAAGGCCATCACGAGCTGTCGGCGTTCTTCCTCCGTCGCGCTCGCGAGCCGTGGGCGCAGCGGTGTCATGGCCGACCCGGCCGTGCGCGCGGACCGTCCAAGTTCGCGCAGCCGGCTGAAGAAGGGACCTGACCCGGCCGGCAGGCGCGAGCGCACGATCGGCACCAAGGCCACTTGCGGCATGTCACACAACCGGAGCGCCGCCTGCAGCATTCGGACACCCTCTTCCGGCGAGATCAATTGAAGGCCCATCGCGGCCGAGCGGCGGCGGTGCTGCTCGCCAAGGCCAGCCGCCATGCCGACGTCCGACCAGGCGCCCCAGTTGATGCTGAGCACCGGCAGGCCGCCTGCGTGCGCCACGTGCGCGAACGCGTCCATGAAGGCGTTCGCCGCCGCGTAGTTTCCCTGCCCGGGAGGACCAGCGATGGCAGCTACCGAAGAGAAAAGGACGAAGAAGTCGAGCGGCAGGTCGGCCGTCAGGGCATGGAGGTGCCACGTGCCCCTCACCTTGGGCGCCATCACTCGCGTGAACCGGCGCAGCTCCTGGTTGGGCAGGGTGCCGTCGTCGAGCACGCCGGCTGCATGGAGGACGCCCCGCAACGGCGGCAGGCTCCTGGCGCACCGTTCCAATACCGCCGCCAACTGCCCGGCATCGGCAACGTCCGCCTCTGCCACCACGACTTCCACTCCCGAAGCCTCCAGCCGGGCGATCGCCGCACTCGCAACGGCAGAGGGTGCTCGCCGCCCCATCAGCACGAGATGACGCGCCCCCTCGCTCGCAAGCCAGCTGGCACACGCCAGCCCGAGTCCACCCAACCCACCGGTGATCAGGTAGGTCGCATCAGGTCGCATCGTCCTGTCCGGGCGTTGCGTAATTACGATCTTGCCCGTGTGGTGTCCCTGGCCCATGAAGCGAAAGGCCTGCTCCGCCTCCTCGATGGGCCAGGTGCGGTGCGGCAACGGCGTCAGAGCGCCCGTCTCGAAATCCGCGAGCAGTTCCTGCAGACGCTGGCGCAGGACACGGGGTTGTGACGCCGCCAGGTCACCGAGATAGAGGACACGATAGACAACACCGGGAAATTCCCGCTCCACCCGGGCCGCGTCCCAGACTGCCGTACTGCCTATCTCGACGAACCTGCCGCCGTCGCGGAGCGTGCTCAGGCTGGCCGGAATGAAGTCGCCCGCGAGCGAGTTCAGAACCACATCCACCCCCTCGCCCCCGGTAGCCCCCCGCAGATCCTCGACAAACGCGAGCGATCGCGAGTCTCCCACATGGGTGGCGCCGAGCGAAAGTGCGAGCGTGCGCTTCGCGGCCGTGCCCGCCGTCCCATACACTTCGGCACCCGCACGGCGGGCGAGCTGCAGCGCCGCCATCCCGACACCGCCGGTGGCGGCATGCACGAGCACGCGCTCCCCCTTCTTGATCCCTGCGAGGTCGCGAAGGGCGTAGTCGGCCGTCAGGAAGGTCACCGCAATTGTCGCCGCTTCGGCGAAGGTAAGGTTCGCCGGCTTGCGCACCGTCAGGTCCGCCGATGCGATCACGAAGGTGGCGAAGCTGTGATCGACCATGGATATCACCTCGTCACCCACCCGCAGGTCGTGCACGTCCGCGCCTATGGCGGTGATGACGCCGGCGCACTCGTTGCCGAGCGCCCCCGGATCCCCGGGATACATGCCGAGGGCGTTGAGCACGTCCCGGAAGTTGAGGCCGGTCGCGACAACACGTATCTCCACCTCGTGCGCCCGGGGCGTTTGCCGCTGCATGGGCTGCAGCGCCAGCTTCTCGAGCGTGCCGCGCTCGGTGATCTCGAGGCGGTGTGGCTCGCTTGATGGGTGCGCCACGTGCTCGGCCGGCGCCAGGCGCGCGACGTGGCGGCGCCCGGTCCGCAGTGCGACGCGATCCTCTCCGCCCGTCGCCTGGAGTTCCGTAAGCAGCAGATCGGCGTCGTCCGGCCGTGCTTCGGGATCGAGGTCGACCCGCACGGCGCGGAGCGCCGGGTATTCCGACGCGATGACGCCGGCCAGTCCCCACACTGGTGCCTGCGCAAGATCCGGCTCGACGCCGGCGACGGCCTGGGCGCCACGCGTTACCACCCACAGGGGTGCGCCGGCATCTGCCAGTGCCTGGACGAGGTGCAGCGTGCTCCCGAGCACCTCGGCCTGTGCCCGCTCGAGTGCCTCGAGCGTCAGCCCGCGTCCAACGGCGTCGAGGGCCCAGAGAGTAACCACGCCCTGCAAGGGACGGGCATCGTCCCGGCCGACCTCTGACAAGAGGCGGCGAACCTGTCCCGCATCGGCCGGATCGAGACGCCAGCCATCATCACTGGATGCGAAGGCGTCGCCTCTGCCACGCGAGCACCACACTGGCGCCCCGCGCCTCGAGCCGGGCCGCGAGCGCCCGCCCGGCCCCGGCGGCATCCGCGCATACAAGCCACAGCCCGGTCAGGGGAGTGTCCGCCGTCTCCGCCGGATGCTCCGGCCACTCGATGGCATACAGCCAGTGCGCAGGCGAGCGCGTCAGCGCGGCGCTCGAGGGCCGTCGCATCAGCAGTCCCGTGATCTCGGCGATGGCAGTACCGTGCTCATCGTACAGCGTCAGGTCGCTCCTGAGTTCCGGCGTGTCTCCCCCGGTCCGGGTCACGCGAGTGTGGCACCAGGTCGTGATCTCCCCGTCCATGAAGACGCGGTACTGTTGCACGCCGACCGGCACCCAGAGATCGTCTTCACCGGACTGGTCATCATCCTGGGGGATGCCGATGCCAACCAGCTGGAGGCATCCGTCGAGAAGCGCGGGGTGCACGTGCATCCGGCCTGCGTCTCCTGCCAGCGTGTCCGGCAACCGCACCTCGCCAAACACCTCGTTACCGGCGCGCACCATCTGCCGGATCCCGCGAAAGGCCGGGCCGTACTCCGCGCCCCCCTCCTTGAGCCGCTCGAAATAGCCGGCCACGTCCACTGGATCACCTGCTGTCGGGAAGCCAGCCACGTGCACCCCTGCCGGAGGAGCCTCATTCTCGTGCTCTGCAACGGCACTGGCGTGGAGGCGCCAGGGTTCTGCCGGATCTTCCGAGGCCTCGCGACTGAACACCTCGATTTTCCAGGCCGCACCCTCCGTCGGTGTGGCGATCACCTGGGTCACGACGGACGCTTCGTCCGGCAGCGGCAGGCCCTCGCGAATGACCATGTCCCGCAGCCGGACGCGCGGCCCGACGGCATGGCGTGCCCCCGCCAGGGCGAGCTCCAGGAATCCTGCGGCGGGAAGGAGAGTGAGATCGAGGATGCGATGATCGGCAAGCCACGGCTGGACGGCTACGCCGATCCGGCCCTGGAAGATGTGCAGGGGACTCTCGAGCGCTTCACCAAGCAGGGGATGGCCCGTGCCGGTGGACGCGACCTCCGCCCGCCGTGCGACAGGCACGAAGTCCTCCCAGTAGCGCTGCTTCTGGAACGGATAGGCCGGAAGGCTGGCGCGACGGCGCCGCGCGCGCTCTCCCATGATCCCGGTCCAGCGCAGCGGCACCCCGCGCACGTGCAGCTCGCCCGCGCTCTGCAGCATCGAGACCTGCTCATCGCAGGCTTTTCGCAGGGAGGGTACCCAACTCGAGTCCCCCGCGACCTCGCACCGCTGGGCCATGCCGAGCAGAATCGGCGTCGGTCCGATTTCAACGTGCAGCCGGTAGCCTTCGTGCTGCAGCGTGTCGATGGACTCCATGAAGCGCACCGGGGCCATCACGTGGCGTCGCCAGTAGGCGGCGGTACAGACTTCCTCGCCGGCGAGCCGTCCGGTGACGTTGGAGACGAGCCCGATGCGTGGTGGCGAAAAGCGCACCGACCGGAGCTCGGCCTCGAAAGCGTCGAGCATCGGCTCCATGAGCGGCGAGTGAAACGCGTGCGACACCTTCAGGCGCTGCGACTCCACGCCGGCGGCGGCGAGACCTGCCATGACCTCCTGCACGACGTCGGTGCGCCCGGAGACGACGGTGCTCCGGGGACCGTTTGTCGCCGCGATCGACACCCAGCGCTCGTGGGGTGCGATGGCCCGACGCACCGTTGCCTCGTCGGCGAATACGGCAACCATGCTGCCTTCGCGCGGCAGGAGGCTCATCAATCGGCCGCGGGCGGCAATGACGCGCAGCCCGTCCTCGAGGCTGAACACGCCGGCGACGCACGCCGCGACGTACTCGCCGACGCTATGACCCATCACGGCGATCGGCTCGACACCCCACGAGGCCCACAGCCGTGTGAGCGCGTACTCTACGGCGAACAGCGCGGGCTGGGTCCAGGCCGTGTCATCGATCCGTTCCGCCCCATCGCCGCCGGCCCGCAATACCTCGAGCAGTGAGTGGCCCAGCTTCGGCTGCAGCAGCGCATCACAAAGCTCCATCGCCTCGCGAAAGACGGGCTCCGTCTCGATCAGGCGCTGCGTCATGCCGGGTCGTTGTGAGCCCTGCCCCGTGAACAGGAAGACCACCTCCGGAACCACTCCGCTCGCCCGCCCGCGGGCGACGCCGGGAACGAAGTCGCCCGCGGTGACGGCCGCCAGCGTGGCCCGGGCCCTCGACGCGTCGTCCGCCACCAGGGTGAGTCGTTCGGCAAAGTGGGTGCGGCCGAGTGCGGCGGTCGCGGCGACGTGCGACAGTGGAGGCGCCTCCGGCGCCTCCAACATGGCTGCGTACCCCTGTACCACTTCGCCCAGGGCGAGGGGCGTCTGGGCCGAGAGCACCAGGAGTTGTGGCCCAGCGAGCGGCTCCTCCGTGCCCCGCACTGGCGCTTCCTCCAGCACGACGTGCGCGTTGGTCCCGCTGAAGCCGAAGGCGCTGACGCCGGCGCGGCGCGGCGCGCCCGCTGCAGACTCCCATGGCACAAGGGAGGTCGGCACCGCGACACATACGCGATCCCACGGAATGTGGGGATTGGGTGTACGCAGGTGGAGGTGCGGTGGAATGGCACGATGCTGCAGCGCGAGCACGGCCTTGATGAACCCGGCCACCCCTGCCGTCGCCTCCGTGTGGCCGATGTTGGTCTTGACCGACCCGAGGAGTAGCGGACGGTCGGCAGGGCGACCACGCAAAGACCTGGTCGATCGCCTTCACTTCGATCGGGTCACCCAAAGCGGTACCCGTACCATGGGCCTCGAGATAACCGATGCTGCCCGGTGCCAGGCGGGCGTCGGCCAGTGCCGCCCGGATCACGGCCTCCTGTGCCGGACCGCTCGGAACCGTGAGGCCGGCACTGCGCCCGTCGTGATTGACTGCTGATCCTCGCAGAAGTGCGAGGATGCGGTCACCATCGCGCTCGGCATCGGCGAGGCGCTTGAGCACCACCATTGCGCATCCCTCGCTCCGGACATAGCCGTCCGCGGACTCGTCGAACGCCTTGCAGCGCCCCTCGTACGACATCATCCGCCCGCGACACGTCAGGATGGTCCCGACCGGGGAAAGGATGACGTTGACGCCTCCGGCGATGGCCACATCCGCCTCGCGGTTGCGCAGTGCGCCCAGCGCCAGGTGCATCGCAACGAGCGATGACGAGCAGGCCGTGTCGATGGGGAGGTTCGGACCATGCAGCCCGAGCACGTAGGAAAGGCGACCCGCCGCCATGCTGTGCGCAGTTCCCGATCCTGCGTAGAAGTCACCGGTCCGTGCGCCGATGGCCTCCATTCTCCGCACCGAATAGTCCATTCCGGAGATGCCGACATAGATCGCCGTCTGGCTGTCCGTGAGCGACGCCGGCGAGATGCCTGCGTCCTCGAGCGATTGCCAGGTCACCTCGAGCAGCAGTCGTTGCTGGGGATCAAGCGCGACCGCCTCACGAGGGCTCACGCCGAAGAACGCGGCATCGAAATGCTCGACGTCACCGAGGAAGCCGCCCCAGCGCGTGTAGATCTTCCCCTGGGCATCGGGGTCGGGATCAAAGACCTCGTCAACGTCCCAGCGGCTCTTCGGCACCTCGGTGATGGCGTCCCTTCCCTCCCGGAGGAGTTCCCAGAACGACCGGGCATCGTCGACCCCTCCCGGGAAGCGGCAGCCGATGCCGACAATCGCGACCGGCTCTTCACTCGAGCGCCTGGTCGCGGCGAGCTCCTCCTCCAGTTCCTCGATGGCCCGGAGCGAACGCCGAAGCAGCAGGGCATAGTCGGTGCGCGGTACCTCGTTCACTGAGACTCCCGGGACTGGCGTTGGTCGAGGCGGTATTCAAGTCGCGAGATGAGCTCGCCCTCGGAGAGTTCTTCGTGCTCGGCCCGCACCGCACTGGTTGCCGCCGGCACCACTGCCGTGGCGAGCTCCTCCGAGAATGCCTCGACAGCGACGTAGTCCACGATCGCCATGACGGACGGATGATCGAAAGTGACCGTGGCAGGCAGCGTGCTGCCGACGGCCTTGCCGAGCAGGTTTCGGAGCTCGACCGCCATGAGCGAGTCGAGGCCCAGCTGCTGAAGCGGCTCGTTCACGTCAAGCGCCTCTGCGCGTGGCAGGCCAAGCACCTTGACGGTGAGCTCGCGCACCTGTTCGAGCAGCACCGCGCCGCCGTCGGTTGGGAGCGGTGGCCCGCAGACGCTCCCGGAGCGTCAGCACCGGTGCCACCGGCTCGGCGCGCGAGGCGCGCCTGGCCCCGCCGTTCGACCCGTACGGGGCAAGCTCGCTGAACAGGGACGCGACCACGCCGTCAGGCGACTCCGGGACCAGCCGCGACCAGTCCGCGGCCAGCGCAACAAGTTGTGCCGTGGCGCAGAGGCGCCCGTTCGGCATCCGGCTCAAGGCATGCCCGAGGGCCGCGAGTCCATCATCGGGAGCCATCCCTTTCAGGAAGCCATCGGTGGCCACACCGCGCTCCACCGCGGCGCCGACTTCCGCCCACGGGCCCCAGTTGATGCTCACTGTGGGCAGGCCCCTCGCTTGCCGGTACCATGCGAGGGCGTCCTCGAACGCGTTCGCGGCCGCGTGGTTCGCCTGGCCCGCCGAGCCCGCCAGCGACGCCCCCGAAGAGAAGAGAACGAAGAAATCGAGGTTGCGCACCAGCGTGTGCAGGTGCCAGGTGCCGAATACCTTCGGAGCCATGACGGTTGCGAAACGGTCCCAGCGCTGGGATGCGAGCGCGCCATCATCGAGCACGCCAGCGGCATGCATCACGCCGGCGAGCGGCGGCAGGTCGCGCGCTATCGCGCCGAACACGCGTTCCACGTCCGCACGCGACGAGACGTCGGCTTGCTCCACCACGACCCGCGCACCGGCCGACTCCATCCGCGCAATGGCCACTCGCGTCGCCGAGTCGGGCGGACGCCGCCCCATGAGAACAATGTGGCGCGCGCCGCGGTCGACCAGCCACTCCGCCGTGCGTAGTCCAAGGCCGCGGAGGCCTCCAGTCACGAGATAGGTGCGATCGGCCCGCGGTGCCGCCGCTGCCAGGCCGCGCGGCTCCTCGATGGTTGTACGGCGCCTCAGCCGTCGCACCAGGCGCCGATCCGCCCGGAAAGCGATTTGATCCTCCCCCGACGAATGCCCGAGTTCCGCGACGAGGGCCTGGGCGGCGACCAGCGCGTCCGCGGCAGGATCGAGATCGACTCGAGCGCACCGCAACTCGGGGTGCTCCAGCGCGATGACATGCGACAGCCCCCACAGCACGGCCTGAGCAGGATCGGCGCTCTCGAGGGCCCGTGTGGCCTGGGCCCCGCGCGTCACCATGACGAGCGTCGGCAATGCTTCGCGGGCCCCGGATACGAGCGCCGGCAGCAGGTCCAGCACGGAGCGCACAAGCCATTGCTCGTCATGCGCAAGCTGTTCCGCGGTGGTGGCATCGTCGAGCGTCACATCCAGGGCGCCCATGTGCAGCACTCCCCGGCAGGGAGGGCCATCGATCAGCGCCGCGCACAGCGAGGACGCCCGGCGCTCCGGTTCGCACGGGAGGTACTCGACCAGGTCGCCAGCCTTGCGGAGCTCCTCCGCCACGGCCTCGGCGATGCCGCCCGCATCGGGAAGTACCAGCCAGCGCCCCGGCACTCGCGGCGCCATCGCGGCGCGGGCGAAGAAGACCGCCTGCTGCGCGAGCACCGGGTGCGCGGTCTCGCCGGGCAGGGCCACCGCGTCCTCGAACCCGGATTCATCGAGCAGCGACAGCCACGAGGGCCGCGGCATGAGCGCGTAGCGGCGCCGCTCGAGGTCGCTGAACGCCCACCAGCCCTCGAGCAGACCAACCGTGAGATCGCCGAAGCGCTGCGGCGCCGTGGCCTCCAGCAGGACGAGCAACCCGCCGGGCGACAGCAGCCGGCGCACGTGTCCGAGCGTCACCCCGAGGTCGGGTGTGGCGTGCAGCACGTTGCCCGCGATGACCAGGTCGTACGACCCGGCGCCGAATCCCTGAGCGGTCGGGTCGCTCGCAATGTCCAGCAGGCGATACTTCATGGACGGCCGCTCGCCGAACCGCTCGCGGGCGCGATTGAGGAAGAGCGGGGAGACGTCAGTGAACGTGTACTCCACCCGGTCCGGGAGCCGGGGAAGGACGAAGGAGGTCGTGCTGCCAGTGCCGGCACCGATCTCGAGCACGCGCAGCGGACGGTCGGCAGGCAGGGCGGCGGTCGCCGTGCCAACCACGTCTGCAATAAGGCCGTTGTAGGCCTGCGCGGGCGGAGAGCTGCCATAGAGGCGTTCCGTGCGATCGAGCGATCCGCCCGGGAAGAGAAGCCCGACGGGGTCGGTCACGCCCCGCAGCACCGACGCAAGCTCGGTGGCGCACTGGCGCGTCAGATCCAATTCGGCGTCGCACGCCGGAAAGCGCAGCAGCAGCGCCGCGCAGGCCGCGTCGGGATCCGTGGCGTCGGGCACCCTCGCCACGTGCCACGCATCGCCGCTCGCAACGAGCAGCCCGTCCTCTGCGAGGATCTCCAGCAACCGCCGGAAGAGCCGCCGGTGCCTTGCCACCACGCCGAGCTGGTCAGCGAGCGACTCGGCACTCACCTGAGCGCCCACACGGAACTCCCACCCAAGATCCCGCAGGGCCCGCACCACGTACTGCGTCGTGAGCGCGTCGAGGGTCGGCAGAAAGTCGGTGTACGCCTCGAGGCCCTCCGTCGACCCGAGTGCGGCGACCCGCGCAGCCAGCTCCATCTCGAGTTGGCCCGGACGCGGCAGGCCTGATCCGGCTGCTGGCGCGTCACGCCAGACTACTTCGTACAGCAGGTCGCGCACGCGTGCCGGCAAGCGGTCGGACACCGCGGGGAACGCCTGCGGCGCCACAGTGTCCACCCAGCACCGCTCGCGCTGGAACGGATAGGTCGGCAACACTACCCTGCGGCAGGCTGACCCCGCATCGAAGCCCTTCCAGTCCACCCCGGTGCCGCGTACGTAGAGCGCCGCGAGGCTCTCGAGCAACTGCTCCCAATCGCCGCGTCCGCGCCGCAGCGACGGGAGCCAGGCGCCGGGGTGGTCGGGCAGGCATTCGCGCCCCATGCCGAGCAGCACGGGGTGCGGGCCGATCTCCAGGAAGGCGTCGCAACCAGCGCCCGCGAGCGCCCGCATTCCGTCCGCGAACCGCACCGGAGCGCGAACGTGCTCGCGCCAGTAGGCCGCGCTCGCCATCCGGGCACCGGCAATTTCGCCAGTAACGTTGGAGACGAGGTCGAAAAGTGGCGCAGCATACTCCACGGTGCCCGCGGCCGTGGCGAATGCATCGAGCATCGGCTCCACGAGCGGCGAGTGGAAGGCGTGCGATACGACGAGCGGCGTGACCTTCACGCCTTCCTGCTCCAACTTCGACCGCAACGCGGAAAGCGCACGGCCGTCGCCGGAGACCACCACGCTCCCGGGCCCGTTGAGTGCGGCGATGGCAAGTTCCGCGCGCCAGGGCGCGAGAGCGGCGTCGACGAACGCCTCGTCGGCCCGTATCGCGGCCATCGCGCCCCCGGGCGGGAGCGCGCCCATGAGGCGTCCCCGTTCGGCGACCAGTGCGAGGCCATCCTCCAGGGAAAACACGCCCGCGATGCACGCGGCCACGTACTCCCCGACACTGTGCCCCAGTGCCGCCGTCGGCATCACGCCCCACGACATCCACATGGACGCGAGCGCGTATTCCATCGCGAAGAGCGCGGGCTGGGTGTATTCCGTCCGGTCGATGGGTGAAGCGCACCCCGGGGCCGGCATCAGTATGTCACGCAGGCGAGTGGGGAGGCGTGTCGCGAGCAGGTCGTCGCAGCGGTCGATCGCGGCCCGGAACACCGGCTGCGTCGCGTAGAGCTCGCGTGCCATTCCGGGATACTGCGAGCCCTGTCCCGTGAACAGAAACGCGATGCGCGGCGGCCGTCCGGCGGCTACTCCCGCGTGAACCCCAGCGGGATTCGCACCGGCCAGGTGGTCCTCGAGCTGCGCTCTCGCCGCCTCGGCCGTTGCCGCAACGACCGCGATCCGGTGCGCGAAATGCGAGCGCCCCGCGTTTCGCGGTATGCGCCACGTCCGCCAGGGGATCGGCAGCCGTCCGAAGCCAGTCAGCCCTGTCGGCGGCCACTTGCAGCAGTGCGGCCGGCTGCCGGGCCGAAACGGTGAGCACATGCATGGGCCGGTGAACGAGAAGCGAGGGCACGTCCGCCGGCGGCTCCTCGAGCACCACGTGCACGTTCGTCCCGCTGAAGCCGAATGAACTGACCCCTCCCCGGCGCGGTGTACCGGCCGCGGGCCACGACTGGCGTCCGGCTGCCACGCGCACCGGCAGGTCGCCCCACGGGATCGCCGGGTTCGGCCGCTCGAAATGCAATTGCCCGGGTATCTCCCGATGCTGCAGCGCGAGGGCCAGCTTGATGAGGCCGGCCACCCCGGAGGCCGCCTCGAGATGGCCGATGTTCGCCTTCACCGACCCGATCATGAGTGGCACATCGGCGGGCCGCGCCTCGCCGAGCACGCGCGCCAGCGCCTGGACCTCGATGGGATCGCCGAGCGACGTGCCGGTGCCGTGCGCCTCCACAAAACCGATCTCGTGCGGCGCCACTCCTGCATCGGCCAGTGCCTCGCGGATCACCGCTTCCTGGGCGGGGCCGTTGGGCGCTGTCAGCCCGTTGCTGCGGCCGTCCTGATTCGCGGCCGAGCCACGGATCACGGCGATGATGCGATCGCCATCGGCGCGCGCGTCCACCAGCCGCTTGAGCACGAGCATGCCGCAGCCCTCGCCACGCACGAAGCCGTCGGCCCGCGCGTCGAACGCCTTGCATCGGCCATCGGGCGCCATCATGTGCGCCTTCGAGAGGGCGATCGTCACATCCGGAACAAGCATGAGGTTGACGCCGCCGGCCAGGGCGAGCGAGCACTCGCCGCGCCGCAGGCTGTGCACAGCCTCGTGGACCGCCACCAGTGACGAAGAGCACGCGGTGTCGATCGAGAGGCTCGGCCCCTGGGCGCCTAGCGCGTAGGAGAGGCGGCCCGACGCGACGCTGTGCGCCGTGCCCGACGCGGTGTAGGCGTCCAGGGCCTGCGGTCCGCCAGCCCGAAGCAGCTGGAAGTAGTCCGACGTCGAGACGCCGAGGAACACTGCCGTGCGGCTGCCGGCCAGTCGGTCGGCCGCGATGCCGGCATGCTCGAGGGCCTCCCACGCGACCTCGAGGAGCAGGCGCTGCTGCGGGTCCATGCCCTGCGCCTCGCGCGGCGATATACCGAAGAAGTGCGGATCGAAGCCGTCCACGCCCGAGGTGAGGAACCCGCCCCAGCGCGTGTTCATCCTGCCGGGCGCGTCGGGATCGGGGTCGTATAGTTCGTCCACCGGCCAGCGCTCCGCCGGGACCTCGACGATGGCATCCCGCCCCTCGCAAAGCAGCGTCCAGTATCGCTCCGGCGAGTCCGCGCCGCCGGGGAAGCGACAGCCGATCCCGACGAGCGCGATCGGCGCATGTCGCGACGCCTCGAGCGCCTCCAGCCTGCCATGGAGCTCGTCGGCGAGCAGCGCGAGGCGCTTCGGTGAGAAGTGGCTGATCCGGCTCAGGAAATCCTGCATCTAGTGCCCCTGCATGCGTCGGGCGAACAGGTGTTCGATCTGCGCGTCCGACATGTCATCGATTGCCACCACGGCGTCGGCCGGGGATGGGACCGTAACCGACGCCTTGGATTCCGGATCGAGCGTGCCCTCGAGGAAGCTCGAAAGCGCCTCGAGCGTGGGATGGTCGAACACCAGGGTCGCCGGCAGGCTCCGCGCGAGGCCCAGCCCCCGACCGAGACGGTTGCGGAGCTCGACCGCCATGAGCGAATCGAGGCCGAGTTCATTGAGGGGCTGGCGCGAATCGATTGCCGCCGCGCTCGGAGCCGCGAGTACCCGTGCGACCTGTTCGGCGACGAAAGCGAGCAGCATCTCGCGGCGCCGAGTGGGCGAGGCGTCGTCCAGCCGATCCATGAGCGTGGCGGCCGTGCCTGTTGCCGGAGTCGCTTCCCCGCCGCCCACCGGTGCACCGCTCCTCCGCAACTGCGAAAGGAATGGCGACGTGGAGACAGCTTGAACGGTGTCATCCCACCGGACACGGAACACCCCCACGTGGGGCAACGGCAGGGGCATGCAGGACTCCAGCAGCGCGAGCCCTTCCTCCGGCGTGAAGGGCGCAACGCCGCGGGCGGCGGCCCGGCGATCGATGCCCCGGTCCGCGGCTGCGCCGATCCCTCCCCACACCCCCCACCCGATGCTCAGCGCCGGCAATCCACGCGCCCGCCGATGGACGGCGAGCGCGTCCATGAACGCGTTGGCCGCGGCATGGTTCGCCTGGCCCTGCGAGCCGAGGACCGCGGCAGCCGAGGAGTACATCACGAAGAAGTCGAGCGGATGCCCGCGCGTCAGCGTGTGCAGGGCCCAGCTGCCCTCCACCTTCGGGCCGAGCGGCACCGCGAAGCGGGCCCAGGACTGCTGCTGCAGCGCACCGTCTTCGAGCACGCCGGCTGCGTGCACGATGCCGCGCAACGGCGGCAGGTGCTCCTCGATCTCTGCGATCACGCGCGCGACCTCGTCGCTGTGCGAGACGTCCGCCTGCACCACGAGTACCTGTGCACCCCGCGCGCGCATGGCGCCGATGGCCGCGGCGGCGGCGTCCGAGGGCGGGCGCCGGCCCACCAGTGCAAGGCACCGAGCTCCGCGGGACACGAGCCGCTCCGCCGTGAGCAGGCCAAGCCCCGAGAGGCCACCGGTGACGAGGTACGACGCCCCAGGCACGAGCCCTTCCAGCGAAGCACGCACCGGATCGTCCTGCACGAGTACGACCTTGCCGACATGCCTTGCCTGCGCCATGGCGCGAAAGGCGTCGGCGATGCGCTCGAGGGGGAACACCTGCAGCGGCAGCGGCGACACGTCGCCCGAGGCGAGCAAGCGCACTACGGCGTTGAAGAGCTCGGCGAATGCCGGCGGGTCCTCCCGGCGCAGCGTGTTCAGGTCCACGATGTGATAGGCCGCGCGCGGACGCGCCCGCCGGAACTCCTCCGCGGTCCAGAGGTCACGCTTGCCGATCTCGAGAAACCGCCCCTCGGGGGCGAGGCAGCGCACCCCTGCCGCGATGAAGTCGCCCGCAAGCGAATTGAGCAGCACGTCCACACCGCGGCCTCCCGTGGCGGCGAGCACCTGGTCGGCGAAGGCAGTGGAGCGGGAATCGAACACGTGGGCCACGCCAAGGGCACGCAAGACTGCGCGCTTTCGGTCGCTCCCGGCGGTGGCGAGGACTACAGCTCCGGCGCGTTGGGCAACCTGGATGGCGGCCATACCCACACCGCCCGCGCCGGCGTGGATGAGCACCGTTTCACCCTCGAGAATTCCGCCCCGGGTACGGAGGGCATGGTGTGCCGTCATGAAAGCGAGCGGCACCGTGGCGGCTTCGGCATGGCCCACTCCGCTCGGCAGTGGTGCGACAAACCGCGCGTCTGCAGTGACGTAGGTGGCGAAGCAGCCTTCGGCAATCGCCAGGACATCGTCGCCAACGGCTACGCTTGAGACGCCCTCGCCCACCGCCACGATGCGGCCCACGCACTCTCCGCCGAGCGGCTCGGGATCGGCTCGCATGGCGACCGCGTTCAGCACATCGCGGAAGTTGAGACCGGAGGCTCGCACCCGTATCTCGACCTCGCCCGGCGCCGGGTGGCGACGAGTGGCCGGAATCAGGGTCAGATCGTCAAGCACGCCGCTCGCACCCGTGATCGCCTGCATCGGTACCGACTCGGCCGGCTCGTGCAGCCGGACGAGCCGGGCGACGTAGCGCGTGCCGGATCGCACCGCCACCTGCGTCTCCATCGAGTGCGATAACAGGATGCCGAGCAGATCGGCCGCCCGGTCGCCTGCACTTGCATTCTCGTCGAGATCCACGCGCGTGGCACGCAGCTCCTGATGCTCCAGCTCGATGACGCGCCCCATGCCCCAGACGGGCGCCTGCGCGACGTTCACGTCGGCAGCCGGGGTAACTGCCTGTGCGCCGCACGTGGCCACCCACAGGCGGGGCATCGCGGTCGAGTCGAACGACGCGCCGCCGAGCGCCTGCACCACGCCGAGCAGCGACCCCAGGCTACGTCGCTGCGCATCGACGGGCGTCCCGGCATCTGCGTCTGGTGGCGGCGCCAGGTCGAGGCTCCAGAGGTGCACCACCCCGGTCGCACCGGCGAGATGTGCAGCCACCGCGCCTCGGACCTCGTCCACGTCTTCCGTATCCACCGGCAGGCCCTCTCCGGGCGATGCCGGGCACAAATCGCTCCGCAACAGCGTCACCTGGTGCCCCAGTTGGCGCATTCCTGCGGCGAGCGCGGCGCCCACACCGCCTTCGTCGGCGAGGAGCAGCCATCGTTCCGGCACACGCGCCGCGGCGGGCTCGCTCGTCCTGCGCGCCACGAGCAGGGCCGCGCGCGCATAGGTCCGTTCGTCGCCCACCGCGGCGGCCTGGAAGCCGCAGGTGGACAGCAGGTCCAGCCACTGCGTCCGCGAGAGCAACGGATAGCTCGGGCGCAGCTCGGTATCGGTGAAGCGCCACCAGCCGTCGGTGAGCCCGAACGTGACGTCGACCCACCGCTCGGGGGCCGCGACCTCCAGCATGAGGAGCATGCCACCCGGGGCGAGCAGATCCCGCAGGGATCGCAGCGTGCGGCGCAGATCGGCCGTGGCGTGGACCACATTCGCGGCCACGATGACGTCGAAGCGCCGTCCCTCAAGTCCCTGGGCAGACGGCTCCTGCTCGAGGTCCAGCGTCTGGAATTCCATGAACGGATGACCGGCGAATCGTTCCCGGGCCTGGGCAACGAGCAACGGCCCCACATCCGTGAAGAGGTACTCGGTGGCATCGGCCGGCAGGGCGGGCGCGAGCCATGCCGTGGTGCCGCCCGTGCCGCCACCCACTTCGAGTACCCGCAGCCGCCGGCCGCGCGGCAGGGCGGTGACGGCGGCCATGAGCGTTTCCCGGGCCAGCTCGTTGCAGACCCTGGCCTCAGGCGCATCCCGATACAGCGACCCGGCGAGTTCTGTCGATCCACCCGGGAAGAGCGCCTGCAGTGGATCGGCATCACCACGCAGGATGTCGGCGAGCATGGCGCCGCAGTTCGCGACCAGAGTGATCATGGCACTGCGCTCGGGATGCGCCGCCAGCAACGGGGCGCGCCGCGCCGCCGGATCGTGGCCGCCGACCGGAGCAACGACGCACCATCCGCCGTCTGCTTGCTGCAGGAGCCCGTCTTCGGCCAGAATACCGAGCAGGCGGGCCAGCAACCGATGGTATCGCGGTGCCACGCCGAGGCGCGCGCCAACCTCGGCAGCCATGACATGCTCACCCAGCCTGGGCGCCCATCCGAGTCGCGCAAAGGCGTTGCGGACCCATTCCGTACTGAACGCCTCGATCTCCATGTAGCTGGTGGCACCTTCCAAAATCCCGTGCCGGCGGACGAGATCCGCGAGCAGGGAGCCGGCCTGTGACGCGAGAGTTTCCGCCTGCGGCATCCACGCTGCATCGTACTCGGGCATCCATTGGATCTCGTATCTGCAGCCAGCGGTAACCGGCACTGCAGCGTCTGTCACAGCGGCGCGCAGCGTAATGCCCGTAATTTCGGCGACGATCCCCTCCGCATCGAACACCCGGACATCGGCGCCGAGCGTGTCCTTCCGTCCCGGGGCCGGGCTTCTCTGCACCACGTGGCTCCACGCCGCAGCCGAGGCGCGATGCACCCGCACCCGATCGATGGTGAACGGCAAGAAGGCCCCCCTTGCACCATCAGTCGGCAGCGCCGCACTCATTACCTGAAGGCATGCATCGAGCATGGCGGGGTGCAGTACGTAGTTCCCCGCGCCGGCCACGCCCACCTCGGGAAGCACGATCTCGCCAATCGCCTCGCCATCTCGCCGACGGATGTTCCGCACGCCATGGAGGCTGGGACCGAACGTCAGGTCCCTTTCGCGCAGCGCGGCCTGGTGCGCCGCGGCATCCAGCGACTCCAGGCAGCGGGCGCGCACCTCATCGAGCGCCTCGAAGCTCGCACCGTCTGCGACTGGGGCGAGCACACCCTGAGCGTGCATCTGCCACGCGTCCGCATCGTCGCTGATTCTGTGACAGGATCTCGAAGGTGGCCCCATCCGCGGTGCGCCGTACCACGACCTGCACGATAGGGACGACATCGTCGGCAGCGACGAGCGGGGCCAGCAGCACCAGGTCGTGGATCTCGGTCAGCGAGTCACCCAGCGCGCGGCCAGCCGCCAATGCCATCTCGATGAATCCGGTGGCTGGCAGGATGGCCCGGCCTCCCACCTGATGATCGCGAAAGAACGGCAGGGTCTCCGCATCGAGTGCTACCTCGTACTGCACCACGTCACGCTGCGCCGACCGCAGGCGGGTGCCGAGCAGGGGATGGCCCGTCGCCCGCCCGGCGGATGCTGCACCCGACGCGCGCTGAGGGAACCAGCAGCGCTCGCGCTGGAAGGGATACGGCGGCAGGTCGAGGAGCACCGCGGGTTGCGATGACCAGACGGCACGCCAGTCCACCGGGACGCCAGCGAGGAACAGGGTGCCGAGTGCCTCGGCGAGCTGTTGGAGGTCGTCCCGGCCCCGACGCAGCGTGGGAACGAGCACGGTACTTCCCTGGGCGGTCGCCTCCTCGGCAAGGGGCAGCAGAGTCGCATGCGGGCCCACCTCCACCCAGACGTCCGCTACTGATGCGGCGAGTGTCTTCAGGCCATCGGCAAAGCGGACGGTATCGCGCATGTGACGCCGCCAGTATTCCGGCGTGGCCACCTCACTGCCAGCGACCGACCCGGTGACGTTCGACACGAGCCGCATCGAGGGTTGCTCGAGGCGCGCGGTGCCGGCAGCACGCTCGAAGGCCTCGAGCACGGGCTCGACCAGTTGCGAGTGGAATGCGTGCGACACCGCCAGCCGCTGGCAGCGGACACCGCGGGCCACGAGCGCGGCAGCAGACTTCGTCAACCGCGTACTGATCCCCCGAGATTACGGTCTGTGCCGCACCATTGAGCGCCGCCACGGCCAGACGATCGGCCCAGGGCGCAATAGCCGCTCTCACGTCGTCCACTCCCGCAAAGATCGCGGCCATCGCGCCCCCTGCTGGCAGCGTCTGCATGAGCCTGCCGCGCTCGGCGATCAGGCGCAGCGCGTCGTCGAGCGGGAGCACCCCTGCGAGGCACGCGGCCACGTACTCGCCCACCGAGTGGCCGATCACCGCATCCGGCCGTAGACCCCAGGCGCGCCACAGCTGCGCGAGCGCGTACTCAACGGCAAAAAGCGCGGGCTGGGTGAACGCAGTCTCATCGAGCGGCGATTCGGTACCGGGTGCCGGGTGGATCACGGTGAGCAGCGGACGGGCGAGGAGCGGATCCAGCACCGCAGCACAGCGGTCGAGGGCGTCGCGGAAGACCGCCTCGGTCTCATACAACGCCTGCGCCATACCGGTGTATTGCGCTCCCTGGCCAGGGAACAGGAACGCGAGCCGCGCGGGATCCCGCCGCGTGACGCGCGCGATGCGCACGCCGTCGGCCTCACGGCCGGCGGCCAAGGCCCCGAGGCCCTCGCGCAGTTCCGCCATCGACCGTACCAGGAGTGCCGCGCGATGCGCATGCTGGGCCCGGCCCGTGGCCGCGGTGAAGCAGGCATCCGCCACGTCGTCGTCGGTCGCGGCCGCGAGCGCATCGGCGTACCGGCCGGCCAGGACGCGCAGGGACGTCTCGTCGCGAGCGGAGAGCAGGAATAGTTGCGCCCGCGGCAACGGCAAGGCGGGACGTCTTTCTTCCGGCGCCTCCTCCACCACAACGTGCGCGTTGGTACCGCTGTAACCGAACGAGCTGACACCTCCGATACGCCGCCCGCCGATCGGCTTCCACGGCACCAGACGGTCCGGCACCCGGACCGCCAGCTCACTCCAGGGGATGTGCGGACTCGGCGTACGGAAGTGCAGATGAGGCGGGATGGCCCGGTGCCGCAGGGCAAGCACCAGCTTGATGAGCCCGGCGATGCCGGCGGCTGCCTCGAGGTGACCCAGGTTGGTCTTCACCGAACCAATGAGCAGTGGCGGAAAGGCTTCACGGCCGGGCCCGAAGACGGCGCCGAGTGCGCCCATCTCGAGTGGGTCGCCGAGTTGAGTGCCCGTGCCGTGCGCCTCGACATAGCCAACGTCGTTCGGCACGATACCGCCGCGGCCGAGCGCCTCGCGGATCACTGCCTCCTGCGCCGGCCCGTTCGGCGCCGTGAGACCACTGCTGGGACCGTCCTGATTCACGGCGCTGCCGCGTATCAGGGCCAAGATCCGGTCGCCGTCGGCGCGTGCGTCGGAAAGGCGCTTGAGCACGATGACGCCGCAGCCCTCGCCCCGGCCGAAGCCGTCGGCCGCCGCATCGAATGTCTTGCAGCGCCCGTCGGGAGCCAGCATGCGGGAGTGCGAGAACGCGACGAACAGGTCAGGTGACAGCATGATGTTCACGCCACCGGCAAGCGCCATGCGGCAGTCCCCCGCCCGTAGCGCCTGACACGCCAGGTGCACCGCCACGAGCGACGACGAGCACGCCGTGTCAATGGAGATACTCGGTCCCTGCAGGCCGAGGACGTACGACAGCCGCCCCGAGGCGACGCTGTGGGCCACGCCCGAGGTGTAGTGCGCATCGATGAGCGCGGCATCGCCAGCCTGCAACTGCAGGTTCGCGTAATCGCTGGTGCAGATACCGAAGTACACGCCCGTCGCGCTGAGGCCAAGGCGGTCCGGAGCCTGACCCGCGTGCTCCAGCGCCTCCCAGCTCACCTCCAGCAGCAGGCGCTGCTGTGGATCCATGCCCTGCGCCTCGCGGCGCGCAATGCCGAAGAATCCGGGATCGAACTCGTCCACCTGCCGCAGGAACGCCGCCTCGCGCGTTACGCTGCGACCGGACGCCTCGCCAGCGGCGTCATGCACGGCATCAAGATCGAATCGGCCGCCAGGCACCGGACCGACCGCATCGACGCCGTCGCGCAGCAGGCGCCAGAACGCGGCGGGGTCGTCGGCACCGGGCACGCGGCAGCCGAGACCGATGATTGCAATCGGCTCGCGTGGCGGCGCCCTCGGCCGCGGCGAGCCGCGCCTGCGCGTCCTCCAGCGCCAGAAAGGCGCGCTTGAGCGGTGAGAGTTCCTGGTTCATGGCTTGCCCAGGCGATCGAGCAGCATGGCCTCGACCTCCGCCTCGGTCATTGCCGCGACGGCATCGACGCGCTTGTCGCGCTCCGGGGCGGGCGGCGCGCCATCCAGACTCGGCGCGGTGAGCGCGAGCCGCGCGAGGATGTGGTGCGCTATGGCGTCGATGGTGGGATAGTCGAACAGCAGCGTCACCGGCAGCATCTTGCCGAGCCCGAGGCCGGTGCCAACCTGGTTTCTTAGCTGCACCGCCATGAGGGAGTCGAAGCCCAGATCCATGAGTCGCTGGCCGGGCCCCGGCGCCTGGCTCAGGTCGAGGCGCAGCACTGCCATCACCCGCTCACGCACGAAATCCCGGAGCAGCGCGAGTCGCTCGTCCGGCAGTGCCGATGTCAACCGCGCGCGGAAGGCATCGGCACCGGTGGCAGGCAACGCATCCCTCGACGACGACACCGGACGGTCCGGCACGTCTTCGAGCGGCGTGGCGTTCACATGCGCCGCGCGGGCACCAGGCGCGACCGCCACGATCACGTGCTGTCCGACGGCCGCTGCCGGGGAGGCCTCGCCCGGCCAGGCACGCGCGTCCACGAAGCCCACCGCTCGGAGCGCCTCGAGCCACTTCAGCGCCGGGAGCAACGGCACCTCGTGCCGCAGGTCGTCCTCGAACCGCTGCCAGCCTTCGATGAGCCCCGTCGTGACGTCGAACCACGCAAAGTGTTCCGTGCTCTCGATGAGTAACAGCAGGCCGCCAGGCGCGAGCAGCGAACGCAGCCGCTCAAGCGAGAGCGGCAGGTCCCGGGTGGCGTGCACGGCATTCGCGCTCACAATGAGGTCGAACCCGCCGGCCGCGAATCCCTGGGTCAGCGGGTCACGCTCGAGATCCAGTTCGCCGACTCGCAGGCCGGGGAAGTCCGGGAACTTCTCCCGTGCACGATCGAGGAACAGGCCCGAGACGTCGGTGAACCAGTACGTCGTGCGGTCCGGCGGCAGAGCCGGCAGCACGGCCGACGTGGTCCCGCCGGTGCCCGCGCCGACCTCGAGCACCCTGAACGTCGCGTGGCCCCCGCGCGCAGCGACCAGCGCCTCGATGGCCGCCGCGGCGAGCCCATTGACGTAGCGCGCGGAACCGGAGCGCTCATAGATCCCCTCAGCGAGATCGAAGGTTCCCTCGGGGAAGAGCGTCTCCAGCGGGCTTTCGCGCCCGCCGATCACGGCTCCGAGCAGCGCGCCACAGCGCCGCACGTAGGCCAGCAACGGTTGATCGTCGGCCAGCCGCTGCTCCGCGTCGGACCAGCACTCGGCCAGGTCGGGCTCGCCGAGTGGTCGATCGCTGACCCACGTGTCGCCGTCGCGACGCAGGTGACCGGCGTCGCCGAGCCGCTCGAGCCATCGTTCCAGCAGGTGCCGATACATCGGTGAGGCGCTGAGGCGCTCCCGCACCTCGTCGGCGCTGGCACGCTCACCCGGCACGGTGAAGATGCCCGCGTCTCGCAGCACCATCCTCGTGCAGGCGGAGGCGAGTCGATCCAGTGATGCCCACCTGGCGCCGAACTCGCCGACGGCGACGTCCGTCGGGGCGAGCCCGGCCTGCCGGTCGAGCGTAACGGCCACCGAGCGCCAGTGATGCGACGGATCGTCGGCGATGGCGGTCGCGCGCATGCGGCCGGGTTCGAGCCAGTGGCGCCGGCGCTGGAACGGATAGGTGGGCAGGCCCACCCGGAGCCGGGCGTAGTCCTGATCGAATGCTTCCCAGCGCACATCCGCGCCGGCGACATAGAGTGCCTGCAGGCTCTCGAGCAACACGGTCCAGTCGTCTGCCTGGTCCCGCAGCGACGGCAGCCACGCCACTTCGGCCGGTGCAAAGCGCGCACCCATGCCGAGCAGCACGGGCTTCGGGCCAAGCTCGATGAAGTGCGTCACACCCTGCGCCATGGCGGTGCGCAGCGACGCCTCGAACAGTACCGGACGGCGGAGATGCTCACGCCAGTAGGCGGGCGTAGTGCAGTCCGACGGGCCGGCGATGCGCCCGGTGACGTTCGAGACGAGCGCAATGCGCGGCTCGCCGAACTGCAACCCGAGCATCTCCCGCTCGAACGGTTCAAGGATGTCGTCCATGGCCCGGGAGTGAAACGCATTGGAAACGGCGAGTGGACGGCTCTCCACGCCCGATCGCGCTAGCGCGGTGCAGGCGGCCTCCACCGCGTCTCGCGCGCCGGTGAGCACGACGTGCTCCGGCCCGTTCAGCGCCGCGATCTCCACCGGCGACCCCGTTTCGGCGAGCATCGACTGCACCTGCGCGCAGGTGGCGAAGACTGACACCATCGCGCCCCCCGAAGGGGCCGACTGCATGAGCCTGCCGCGTGCCACGATCAGGCGCGCGGCATCCGGCAGCGACAGCACTCCGGCCACGCACGCGGCGGCGACTTCCCCGACGCTGTGCCCGAGCACCACCGCCGGTTGGATGCCCCAGACTCCGCCACAGCGCAGCCAGCGCGTACTGGATCGCAAACAGCGCGGGCTGTGCGTAGGATGTCTGCTCGAGCATCGACGAGCTCGCCTGTCCGTACATGGCCTCGAGCAATGGCACCGGCAGCAGCGGGTCGAGGGCCGCCGCGCACTCGTCCAGCGCGGCACGGAAGGTGGGCGAGGCGTCGAAGAGGGCCCGGCCCATCCCGGCGTACTGTGCGCCCTGACCCGTGAAGAGCCATCCGACAACGGGACAGGCCATCCCGTCAGCGATGCCCACGGCAAGCTGGGGCGCGAGCCGCCCCGTGCGAAATGCCTGCAGCCCATCGAGGATCTCGGCTGCACCGCCCCCGCTCACGGCGAGCCGGTGTGCGTGATGTGAGCGGCCGCATTGGCGGTGAAGCAGAAATCCGCTACGGGCGTCGCGATCTGCGGCCAGGCGTTCTGCATACCGTTCGCTGAGCATGCTCAGCGACCGCTCGTCACGCGCCGAGATCGTCAGGAGGTGCCGGGGCCGCTCGATGCCTGACTCCCGGTGCACAACCGCGGGCGCTGCCTCGAGCACGACATGCGCGTTGGTCCCGCTGAACCCGAACGAACTCACTCCTGCGCGCGCCGGTCGGCTGATGTTGGCCACGCCGTGAGCGTTGTAGGCACGCGGATCGGAAGCGAGGCCCAATCCACGAGCGGATTGGGCGTGGTTAAGTGAAGGTGCGGCGGAACATGCCGCTGCTGCAGCGCCACTACCACCTTGAGCAGCCCGGCTACGCCCGACGCCGCCTCGAGGTGCCCGAAGTTGGTCTTTGCGGAACCGACAAGCAGCGGCCGTGACGCGTCCCGGCCAGTTCCGAGCGCCGCACCGAGAGCCTGCAACTCGATCGGATCGCCGAGGGATGTGCCAGTGCCGTGCGCCTCGACGTAGTCGATGTCGGCGGCGACGAGCCCCGCATCGGCGAGGGCGGCGGCGATGACCGCCTGCTGGGCGGGACCGTTCGGCGCCGTGAGGCCACCGCTGCGCCCATCCTGGTTGATGGCCGAGCCACGAATGA